>NZ_JACICF010000001.1:505316-1612464 GCF_014195685.1 Sphingomicrobium lutaoense
GTCAGAGGCCTGAACCGTCAGTACATGCGCGTTCGGGGCCGTCTCGAAGTCGTTGGCTGCCGCGGCCACGCCAGCAGCGGTCAGCCTGATCTCGCCGGTCGCCGGATCGATCGCGTACCAGCCATCGGCATTGCCCGCGATGATCGAGTAGGTCAGGGGGGCGGCGCCGCCGGTCGCCGCAACCGTCGCCAGGACATCGGTCTCGGCAGAGTTCTCCGCATAGTCGAAGCTGCCGCCGCTCGTGAAGGTGATCAGACCGACCTCGAGGACGTCGGTTTCAGTTAGTGTGATAGTCTGTGCAACGACGCCTGATCCATCGTCAGCTTCAACCGTAATTGATCGACTATTCGGCGATGTTTCGAAATCATTAGGTATGGCTGCAGCGACTCCTGTGGGAGTCAGGGAGAGGACGCCGGACGCAGGATCGATTTCGTACCAACCCTGAGAATTGCCTGAGACTATCGCGTAACGAACCGCTCCCGTAGCATTCGCTGTCTGGACTGTGCCAATCGCGTTGGTATCGCCGGAGTTCTCAGCATAGCTGAAGGTGTTGGAAGAGGTGAAAGTCAGCGACGACGATCCGGGTCCAGGAAAATACTGATTGAGTGCGCTAAGAGTGGCGCCTGAGTTTTGGCTACCGTCGACTCCATCCGGAAGCAACGAGGACAGGTCGAGTGAGCTTTGCGG
The DNA here is from genome assembly GCF_014195685.1 of Sphingomicrobium lutaoense. Taxonomy (GTDB): domain Bacteria; phylum Pseudomonadota; class Alphaproteobacteria; order Sphingomonadales; family Sphingomonadaceae; genus Sphingomicrobium; species Sphingomicrobium lutaoense. The sequence continues at coordinate 506,004 of NZ_JACICF010000001.1, forward strand.
AAATTGTAGGACATAAGTTTTTTTTAGGGCGGGATCGGAAACCTTGTACCCATCATCCTGATTGGCTTGGCTGGTAACTCCAATCCAATCATATCCGCCGCCGCCCGCATTTCGAACCCATTCGAGCGATGCCTGAAATGTTATCGACGAACCATCGACAAAATGGATGGTCGCTGTAACCGCTGTGTTGTTGCCGCTTCCTCCCCAGTTTCCGTCATCAGTCGATTGGCTGATATTTATTGAACTAACATTGGTCGAGCCAAAGGCAGAATTGAGCCCATCAAAAAGAACCGCATTAGAGGTTCGGTTTGAGTTATTTCCGGAATACTCTGCGATCGCTCCGGACTGAAAATCAGCATTCAGCGTAGTATTCTGGGCGAATGCCGGCTCGATGCTCAAAAAGGCGATCGTGAGTGCCGAGACGGCGGACAGTTTCGTCATTTTTCGGGCCCTGCTTGAATGGAGGGGATCCGAATTAAATGATAAACCCTAAAGCGCGATTAACGATAAATAATCAGTCCGTCCGAAATGAATTCGGTCTGGACCACCGCGCTTCGAATGCCGGAAAGGCCAGCGACAATTCAAGGTCGGCAGCCAGTGGGTGGGAGATCCTGAGCCTGATTTCCAATCACTACCAATTTGGATCAACATTTCACCCCGCATTTTTAATTGAATGTCATTCTCCCTGCATGACGAATTTCCTGGCACTATGGTTGATGTCGGCAGTCCCGCAGTCCGATGCTGTGAGTGAGCCCGTGCCTGTTGTAGAAGTTCGGTCAAAGGCGCGCGCAGCTGTCCGAATTCAGAAAGCGTTTGAGTCGGGCCAGCATGTCTGGGAAGTCCACCCAGCGCATCGCAAAAGGGTGCGCATCGTTCGGACCGGTGAATTGCAATATGAGCTTCGTGTGATCGATTTCGAATAGGTGATACACCTCTATAGCAGTAACGGAATCATTACCCAGTGTAATATGGATGTTTAACCCATTGTAATTATTAGGTCGTTTGCGCTTTCATCCGAATTGGTCTAATGATGACGTCGCTCGGTACCCACGCTGCATCCTTGTGGCGACAGCGAGAGATGTAATGCCCAATCACAATGGGGTCGCCATCAAACGGCATAATTTAGGTCCTAATCCTCAAGTTACGCGGGTTTATGTCGTAGATGACCACGCGGAGGTCAGGGAAAGCTTGGATTGCTTGCTGCAGCTCTATGGTTACCAAGTGCATCAATTCCGCTGCGCGGAGGCTTTCCTTGATTTGGAACCGCATTTGCAAGGCGGTGTTGTCCTGGCGGACCTGCGCCTACCCAACATGAGCGGATTGGACATGGTGGCGCAATTTGCGCCTAGCCGTCCCGATCTGCGCACAATTGTATTGACTGCGCACGGCGACGTGAATGCCGCTGTGTCGGCGCTCAGAGTAGGCGCGAAGGATTTTCTGCACAAACCATATAAAGAAGCTGAGTTGGTGGAGGCGATCGAAAAACAGGCTCAGACAGTCTCCTGTTCTGGCTATAAATTTCAACGCCAAGCCGAGGCGAAGGCGGCGCTAGAGGCGCTAACGCCTCGCGAATTCGAGGTTGCACAGCTCTTGAGTGAAGGCCGTTCCAATAAGGAAGTGGCTCATCTTCTCGATATTAGCGTGCGGACCGCGGAGATGCACCGGGCGCGAGCGATGGAGCGATTGGGGGTCCGTAATCTCGCGCAATTGGTTGCTGTGATCATCCGGGCAGAAGAGGAATCATCGAACCCGCGTATCACCTAACGCTATGCAGCCTCGGCCCGCTGCATTCTCACCGCCAAACTGATGCGGGTGAATGCTTCCGGCGTCAGCTCTACAAACTTCCGACGGCGGTTCAGTGGATCTTGCCTGACAACGACCAGGTCATCTTCCATCAAGCGGTTCAGCCATCGCCACGCACTGGCGTAAGGAGCGCAAGTTGCCTTACAGGCTTCGCTAACGGTGGTGCGGCGCTGCTGAGTGTGGCGCAAGGCCAGAAAGAGCAGCATTTCCCAGCCGGCTTCTGCGAACAGGTCGGAGGGCAGGAATTGGGACCGAATGCTCCTTCTTCTAAACTCCTGCTCAAAATCTTCTGCAGTTACGCTCACATCTTCGTGGTCTACGTTGACCAAAAGACCAGGATTAATGTCGACGATGTTATGTTGAGCAACATTCTGCATGAGATACGCCCCCTGAAAAATAATCATTATGGATACGTTCTGCGAGGGCAAATAGAAATCTCGGTATACTACTACAGTATTATGGTGGCATTTCCTTGCAGTAGTACTACGGTATGAATTTTCTTAAGAATGACGGCGTAGAGGCAGAGGTCGGGTTGCCACTTCAATTTACGCACGGATACAGCATGCCTGGTGCCAGACGGGTCGTTTTCATTGCGACAATATTTCTCATGATTTTCTGTGCGCTCGTGACTGGGATGACACTGCAGTGGTTCTCGGCACAGCGCGATCAAATGGTTAACGAGGCCAAGCTTCAGAACCAGATGCGGGCGAGAACCTTTGAACAGTTCACGCTGAGAATGCTCGCAGTCGCACGACAATCGCTGGATTATGTCGGCCACGAATTAGATCACAGCCCAGAAATGACTGGCGAGGAGCTTGCGGATGTGCTCCGCGAAGCTCTCGGCAGGTCGGTCATTCTGCGTGGTATTTATGTGCGCACTCCCTCAGCTCGTGCGGCTACGGATCGAGACTTCCTTTTAGAGCCAACGCTTGAGAATGAGCTTCGCGAACGTTTGGCGAAATTCGGAGGAGAGGGGTGGTTGAGTCGCCCCTTGGCAATAGGCGCTGAAAAAGAGGTTCTCGCACTGGCAATTAAACCACGCGCGGACAGCGAGCGATATCTGTTCGCTTTCTTTTCTCCGACGGTGTTGACGGCATTCAGCGAACATGACGTTTACGAGGAGAGCGAGTTAATTTCTCTGATCGGCCTCGATGGTGTCACACGAATACGTCGCACTGGGAGCAATTACACCGGTGGCGACAACCTAGCGGGCACCCTGGTCATGCGAAGGCAATACGCGAATCCAAATGGCACTTACATTGGCCCGCACTCAATCACGGGTGAGCCGTACATATTTTCTCACCGGCGGATCGAAGACTATCACGTTTTTGCTACGAGCGGGATGCGCCGCGATCGCTACCTCGGCGCTCTTGTCCAAGACCGCCTGATCGCGATTGCAGTGATCTCAATTTCGGTCGTGGGCAGCGTGATCGCGTTAGCTTTTCTTTTTGTGTATCTGCGCAGAAGAGCAAGGCAGGTCGCGGCTGCCCAAGCCTCAATTGAAAGACTTAATTATGCCCAGGCTTTGGGGCAGTTAGGCGATTGGGAATATAACGTTTCTAATGCGACCTTCATATTTTCAGATAACCTCCAACATATCTACGGAATAGATCGAGCGGAGCTGGGACATCTTGAACTCACCGATTTCTTAAATCTGGAAAGCTTCTCGAAGTTCAGTGAGGCTTTGGACCAGATAAAAGCCAATAAGACTTCGAAAACTTTTGAACTGGAGGGCCGAACCGCGGACGGTTCGGCTTCGATGCGTAGGATTACCGCCAGTCCGCAACTCGACGATGAGGGGCAGGTCGTCAAGATTTATGGCGTTGACCAATCAATTGATGACGAAAGGAATTTACAGTTTCTGCGAGCGAGGGCGGCTGCACAAGCCAGGTTGCAGTCGATGAGCGCGCTAACTGCCACTCTCGCTCATGAGGTCAACCAACCACTTACTGTCATTGCAAATTTTTTGTCGGTAGCCATTCGACGGCTTCAGGATGGAAAGGATGGTGATCGACAGGTCGTCACCTACCTCCGCAAAGCGAGGAAGCAGGTCACTCTCCTCGGGGAGATGATTGGCGCGGCACGCGAGTTGGTCTCGCCAAACGACGATGCGACAGAAACATTCCCGTTGTACGACCCAGTGTCGGACGCTTTAGAGCTTCTTGAAGCCGACCCGAATTACGACACGTCCAGTATACATGTAGACGACACCACCGCAGCACTACATATCAGTGGCCGCAAGGCGCTTGTGAAACAAGTTTTCTACAATCTCATAAAGAACGCGCTTGAAGCAGGTGGTGACGAGCCACCGAAAGTTGAAGTCCAAGCTAGCGCGAAGGGGAACTGGGTAGAAGTGTCCATTCGGGACGACGGCCCGGGCTTTGAAATGAGCAATCAGGCGTTTGATGCCTTTTCTTCGGCCAAGCCCGAAGGGTTGGGTCTAGGACTCGCGCTATCACGCACGATCGTGGAGGCCCAGGGAGGACGAATATGGGTCGAGGAGCCATCAGGGAAAGGCGCAGAGATATGTTTCACGCTGCCCCGAGCCGAGCCGTTCAGAAATAACGGACAATGAGAATTATTGCGCTGAATTTTCGCTCCGCTCATGCTGGCAATGCCGAAATCTATCTCTCCACGGCATTTCGCCAAGGTAGCAAATAGGACGCTTGGTTTGTAGAGCCCAGGAATGGCGCCGCCATCTTGCCAACTTTGAGAAAATCGCGAGCGCCCGCGAGCCCAGCTCGCGTGCAGGAGGCGAAGATGAATTCTGACTTGTGCAGGGCCAGAGTCCCGCGATCCCCGGAGCTCAACTAGCATGCAAGTCTGAGCCTGTTCAGATTGGATAGAAGGGCAAATCCTTAGTCATGAAGGGGGCCTATCTTCGCCAGTATGGACGATGTGGCATCAATTGGTTTCTCGATCGCAACGGCGTTAGCCCTGCAGTTCACAGCTATTGATCGCGCACATGGGCAGGATCGGTTAGGTGAGGGAAGGCAGGCCTCAGTTCGGATTTCCGTTTCGGTGAAACCCAGTGCATCCGTAGAAAAGGTCGAGGGTCGGGGGAATGGCGCGGCCCCCTTTTCTGGATCACGATCGCGGGTGCATCTCGTCAAACGTCAATACGATGCTAACCGACAATATCTTCTGATCGTCCCACAATAAGAGGGGCTCATTTTACGGTTTTTGTTTTTGGCCCGTCCGCAGTGCTGAAGAAGAGTTCTGCAGGGCCGTGGCTGTTAAGTTGTGTCTGCCACTCAGCTCCTGCATATAGTCGCTTACCTGTTTGATCTGAGCAATGACCGCTCCGGTCGCACTGCCTGATTTTTAGTAATTCCACGCTTGAATTCCCTTCGTTCCTTAGGGTCAGTTGCTGACCTTGCCGGAGGGTCGTTACAGAAAAGTCGGTGATCGCAGGACGGGCGAGGACGAGTAGATCGTATCCCACTAACAATTCGAGTCCTCCGTCCGCAGCGTCCTCATTGACAACAGGTCGCACTGTCACCCGATACACTCGCTCGAGGGAAGCGTCAGTTGTTAGACTGGCAATACGGAGCAACCGCTGTTGGCCAGGCTCTAGAATCATCCTTTGTGGCGAAGCCAAAAGGCCAATTTCGCGAGGATCAACGGAATTCACCCGCCTCTGGGTAGACTTTCCAGGATTGGTAATAAGGCTTGGTTCTACTAAAATGTAAACTCGGTCGGGAGATTTGTTCCAGACAGTGAGATCTTGACGGTTCACCTTTCCTTGTCGAAGTTCTACAATTAGCTTGTCTATTAACAGTTCCCCCATTGCGGGCGTGGGCACGGCTAACAAGCTTAATAGCAGCATCGCTCCAAAACAGGAAAGATGCGTGGGGTTCAGGGCGCGCATATTATTTCCTCGAAAGCTTTGAATTCGGTTTCAGAGTCGACAGGTGGAAGATCAATTCGGCAGGGCTCTTGTCCTTGAGCCACGACTGTTTCTCCCGGCGTGGCGTCGATTTGGAAAAAGCCGTGGTCGTCGGTCTGACCGATCCCTTGAGAAGATCGAAGCATGTGACGGACAAGAGGCTCGCCATTCGATGTAAGGGCTCGGCCAAAGTAAGTCACCTTGGGTGCAATCGTCCAAGTAACGGGGGCTACGTTTCCTGGAAAGAGAGTCACTTCTTTGGGCGATAAGTCGAACCCGACATTGGTTGACCGCGAAGGACGGATTGTAATTCGGTAGTTGCGGTAAGGCTCCAGGAACAGGGTGATAGTCTTTCCAGTTCTGGTGCGCGCGAGCTTGCGATCATCAACCATTACATCAAATTCATCGGTTCCCTGACCCTCTAGCCTCACTGCCACAGCGGCTTCGCGAAACCTCGAGCCTACAACGGTTATTTCCTTGTTGGCATAGGCAGCACCCGTACGGGCAGTGATGGCATACTGCGTCAGACTGGATCCTTGCAGAGCATGAACGACTTCTCCGGTCGCGTACCCCAGTTCGTGATCTGCGGCTCCGGCCACTCTCAAGGCAGTCTGCTGAATGTCACGCACCAGTCCAGCGGATCCGTACGCACGCCCCCAGTCAAAAGTCTTACTGACCGTCGTATCACCGTCCATTACCCAACGCGATCTACTGGCATGACCAGGGTCATAAACGGCGCGCCCGGTCCTCAAGTTGGCAGTTGCAGGTCCTAATGTCGCAAAGACGCGTACGCCCGCAAAGGAGGAGAACGACGAATTAGTTTCCTGCGCGTCGGCGACCAGATCTACCCGGAGCAGCCGTCTCTGTATTACGTTGTATTCGATTGAAGGGCCGAACGAATAATTCGCGGCAATGCCGGACTCTTTCCGGTAATAACCATTCAAGCCCAACCCGACCTTGCCCCGCCGGAAACGCAAAATTCCTAACGCCTGACTATAGCTTCCATTTGATAGGAAACTTCCTGGCCGCAGCGAGGTGCGGAAGTTGCGCAAGTTGAAGTCTGCAGGAATAAGGGGAGAAGAATCCTTGCTCCAGACGCGACGTAGGTCACCGTGAAATGAAAAGTGTCGACTTGCACGGGAGGATGCTTGGAGTCGGAATCCATGATCTGCATCGTTCGAGATGAAGGCGGATGCGCGAATATCTCCGATTTCCGAAAGCAGGGTGCTTCCAAGCTGCAGGAGCAGTTTTGAGTTTGTCGCTATCGCACTAGCGTCCATGGCGGCACCACGACTGAGACGGCGCTCGATAGCGCCTTCCAGATAGGGCGATTTTGGCGATCCTCCATAATCGTAGAGGATTCCACCGAAAATGCGATGTGCGGTTTCTCCTACCGGAGGCACCTTGTCGTCCTTGGTAAAAAACCGGCGCTCTTCACGCAGGACGCTCCCACCATCAACAACACGTATTGTGACGGGATAGGATCCAGCGGGCAGGTCATGGGTCCCCAGATCAACCGGTCCACTTTCATAGAATGCGGCGCTTGCCAGGCGGCCCTCCACGAAGATTTCCACGCGGGCGGGCCGCGAAAGAAATATGCTTAGAGGTGATCCGGTCAGCTCCTCTCGATCCGCACGCGAGTCCAGTTGGGTTTCGTATCCCACCCCCAGTAAGCGGCGGCGTCCTGTGAATTCGTTTCCAGGCACATGAAACAGCCCACCTTTTGCTCGCCAGCCGTCGAAATCCTTCTCCAGTTCCGCGATTTCGAGTTCGCTTCCATAGCTAGAAGAAATCGACGCTCGAGATCTAAACCTTGCACTCCCCAAGGATCCGACAAGGTCGTTCTGGAAAAAGTATTCACTGTCGGCTTCCGTTCCAGATGCTGTCGCAGCTACGGAGAAGGCCAATCCGGGAGCTCGATGGCTGGGACTAACAAACGTTTGCGCTGCGGTTGCCTGATCGGGGTAGAATTCCGGAGAAAGGAATAAGTCCACGCGGAACTGGTCTTCATGCACGATCACTCCCACCCCATCCTCTTCCAATCTACCGCATCTGGAAGAATTGAAGTTACCGCACGCGAGATTGCTGTTCTGCGCAAGGGGTTGTGCAAGGAGATCCTTTAATTTCTCACGATTGGTAATAAGCGGGATGAGGTCAGCTACCTCTGAGGGTTGGCTGAACTTCATTTTGCCGTTTTCCAAAATCACCTCGACCTGGCCAATATTTTTGCCGCCATAATACAGGTCGACGATCAGCAAGCGCTGCTCTGCAAGGTCCTCGAAACCTTCCGGAGGAGATTGAATGCCGGCACCTAGCGCGATGCCCGGCTGTGCGGAGGCCGCCAGAACGCAAGCTACCGCATACAGAAATCGCCTCATCACTCAGGTCCAATGAGAAGAGTGAGAGATCCGCTGTAAGCTCCCATGCGCGCTCTGCCCAACTCGCTTGAGCGAATACGCACGATGAGGGTCGCGCTCGCCGCTGGCCCATTTCGACAAGCCTGATGGGTCGCTGCGGTGGTTTGTCCCCCAAGAGGCATGTTCGGTTGCAACGAAAATCCCGAAGGGGCGCCGCTCCGATCTGACCATTCAACCTCATAGCGCAGTGGCGCCGAGGTGCCATTTAGAGCGAATGCACCTGCCAGACCCGAACCTATCGCAGTGACATTGTAGGCAGAGTCCTTGCTGTAAACGCAGACGCTTTGGGAACTCGTCGCGTCAAGCGACAGGTCAGGAATAGGTCCGAAATCGATGTCGCTGAGGCCCGATATGCGAACCTTAGGTGCCGACTGTGCAGTCGCAGGATTGGGAAGCGCTACAATCGCGGCGACAAAAACCGCAATCCAGTGAGCACCCGATCGGTTTGCATTCATTCTCAGCCCCACCCCGGAGGAGAGATTAGCCAAATTTGCAGTGTGTGCCAGTCCTTACTCGGGGGCCACCAGTAGAGTGAGTGTTCCCGAATAGGTGGTCCCTGACGTCATTGATTGCAGCTCTGACGCACCGATCTTAACGATTAGGCTGGCACTTGCTGATGGCCCCGATGAACAATTGGGGTTGGTTGCTGCACTTGTGAGGCCGGTGTAGGCCGTCCCAGAAGCGAGCGCGTTTCCGCTGGTCGCGCCGGAGTTGCCTGCCCATTCGACGGTGTAGGGCACAACCGGGAGGGCGCCGCTCGCCAACGTGAAAGCACCGCCAGCCCCGCTTCCCATAGCGGTAATATTGTACCCACGCGTAGCAGTGTTGCTCCAGACACAGACGTTTTGAGCATTTGTCGCGTCAATCGTAGGATCAACATTAGTGAAAGTGACGTCGCTAAGACCCGAGATGCGGACGCGGCCGGCAATCGAAGCGTTGATGTTGACGCTTCCGGTCGAGGTGGCGCCGAGCGTGCCATCCGTGGCTGCTGTGGCCGGAGTTGACACCGTGCCACATGCCAAAGCACCCAGTAGCGCGAGTTTAATGGTTCTGGTCATTGATCACCCACTTCTTCATCTATCCAGATTGGATATTTCTAGGGGTGGGTTAGCCATGGCGAGTTAAAAAGTAATTAAGTTAACGTAGGGAGCGGGCCGGTCGTAACGATTGTCATTCTGGTGCCCAGAGGCAGCAGTGCTACTATTGTGCGGCCAGTGATGCGACGACCTTCTGGATGGGTTGAGAGAGCGCAACAAATGTCGTGTGCGCTATAAAAGCGACTCCGATTAGACCCGCGACGGCTAACGCTATGTTTTCAAAGTTGCGGCCAATATTACGCGCGTCCGGTTTCCCGGAATCTTTGCGGGGCGAAGCGCGTCGTTCGACTAGTTCCGAATCTCGTTTGGGCGGTGGGCGTAGTCGGATGATATCATCAATCGGGAGGCTGTCTTGAGACCTGGCGCCGCAATGCTTGCCATTGGTCCAGGCTACTCTAGCCACGATGACGTAAGGCCCCCGGCGAAGTTCGACATATTGGCCCCGTTGCATTTGGGCGCTGGACGTAAACATCAGTCCCCGCTGCGACATGTTCAATACTGTGGCATCGGTCCAGCCAGTACGATCACGTAGCCGTGCAGGAATAATTACAGGTGTACGCGGTTCACGTGTTTTCATGTCCCCACAATGAGCGCCAGAATTTATCGTCAGGTCACCTGCTGATCCATTTTGAACTGACTACGCCGTGACATACTCATCCAATTTGAACTTGGTGGAGACCGCCTTTTAAAGAGTTTGTACGAAAAGGAAGAACCAAGCTTTGGTCGGCTTGGCAAAGACCACACCCACTGGTCTCACATAGAGGCTTCGCCGGAAACGGCGGAGCCTCAAATCTTTTTAACTGACTAGTCCTGGATATCCGGCCAGGAGGCGCTGCCCACTGGTTGTGGGCGCTAGCCGTGTGCAGGGTGCGAGCGCCCGCAAGTTTATTGGAGAAGTGTAGTTCAGTTGTGATCGCCCGGCTTTTCAGCGACTGATAGATCGATTAGCTAACACAAACTGCGTGTCGAATCGCACTAGGGCGCCAGTGTCAATCTGGCGCCCTTTTTACTAGGCGGTGTCATCTGCCAACTTGCGGCGCTTATCTGAAAGAAGGGCTTTCCTCGGAAAGTACAACTGGCATTCCCGAACTTGGCTGGACTCGAAATTGCCGGCACACAGAACGAACTGGTCCACTTGCTTACCGACGCATCTGCCTCCGATAAAAGAATGCTAGTTCCAAGTACGCGTTTTGGGCGAGCATCGATTGTGCTCGATCCGCTTTCTCGAGCGCGTCGAGGGCCAAATCCTTAAAGGTTTTCTCCATTCAGGCATTCCTTGCTTGAGAAGCATTCATTCTGCGCCTGGCGCCGCTCTGTGCAATATGTGGAAAATACGGCAGACCGTAATAATTGTTCGTACGGATCGCTTGGCTCGCCGGGCACGGGAGCTTTAGGACAGGGTGATTATTTTTCGCCGGCAAAGCTTTGTTGGAGCGATGGCGGGTTTGCATCGTGCCTATTAGAGCAGACAGGACAAGGCGAGCGTCAGCGCCCTTTCCTTTTTTACTCTGCCATGTAGACCAGACGGGGTGTTTTTTTGGGAAGGTTACCTATAGCGATGACAAAGGCGAATTCGTTAACGTCAAATGCCTTATCGGGGCTTGTCATAGCACTCGCGCTAAGCTCACCGGTGCGAGCGCAAAATGCACCCATAATCCTGCCGGGCGCCCCGGGCGACGCCTCCAAGGAAATCAGCGCCGATGCAGCCAGCCGCATCGCCGACACGCGCCACAGCCTCGCCGACATCCAGTTTCTCCAGTCGATGATACCGCACCATGCGCAAGCCAGCCGGATGGCCGCGCTGGTCGATGAACGCACCAACAATCCCGACATCGTCGAGATCGCCGGCCGCATTTCCAAGGGCCAGGACGATGAAATCGCCTTCATGCGCGAATGGCTCACCGATCATGGCGCCTCGACCGACGGCACTCATGCCATGCACCACATGAAAGGCATGGCCAGCGATGAGGATATGGCACGCCTCGCGGCCGCGCGCGGCGGCGCTTTCGATCGCCTTTTTCTCGATCTGATGATCGCCCACCACGAAGGCGCGATCGAGATGGTCGAATGGCTGCGCGAACAGCCGGGCACGGCCTATGATCCCGTCCTCTTTGAATTCATCAGCGATGTCGAAAACGACCAGAGCGCCGAGATCACGCGCATGAACCGCCTGCTCGCGGGCTTGTCGCCCGATCCCCGCTCGACCCTCGCGGTAGGCTTCCGCGATGCTGGGACTGCCATCTCCAATCTCGAACTGGTTGCCGCGCTTCCCAAGCCCGCGGGCTTCTTCGACCCCGCCAACCCCGCGCAGCTCCCCGCCCGAAAGCCGAAGAAAGACGAAGACGCGGAAAAGGCCGCCGATCCCGATCGCGGCGACGAAGGCGTGGACGAAGACAGCGAATGGCACGAACGCTCACCGCTTCTGTCCTTCTCGCAGACCGACATGGCCTTCTCGGGCGATCATCTTTTCGTCGGCAATTATCACGGCTTCAATATCTACCGCATGGTCAAGGGCGCCGCGCCGCAGCTCGTCACTTCGGTCGTCTGCCCGGGTGGCCAGGGCGATGTCTCGGTCGTTGGCAACCTCCTCATCATGTCGGTCGAACAGACCCGCGCGCGCCGCGACTGCGGACAGCAGGGCGTGATGGAGGATATCAGCCCCAATCGCTTCCGCGGTATCCGCATCTTCGACATTTCCGACATCCGCCGCCCGCGCCAGGTCGGCCAGGTCCAGACCTGCCGCGGCAGCCACACCCATTCGGTGGTCGACAGCAATGACGAACGGCTCCTCGTCTATGTCTCGGGTACCGGCTCGGTCCGCGACGGCAAGGAACTCGAAGGCTGCGTCGGCGACGTTCCCGGCGATCAGCGCACCAGCCTTTTCTCGATCGACGTGGTCGAGATCCCGCTCGCCAATCCCGCCGCCGCGCGCATCGTCTCCAGCCCGCGCGTTTTCGAACAGGACGGCCAGATCGCCGGCCTGTGGCGCGGAGGCGACCATGGCGAAGGCACCCAGTCGACCTATCGCACCGACATGTGCCACGACATCACCATCTTTCCGACGGCGAAGCTTGCTGCCGGCGCCTGCTCGGGTAATGGTATCCTTCTCGATATTTCCGACCCGATGAACCCGCGCCGCATCGACGCGGTCACCGACAAGGGCTTTGCCTATTGGCACTCCGCCACCTTCAACAACGATGGCACCAAGGTACTGTTCACCGACGAATGGGGAGGCGGGGGCCGCCCGCGCTGCCGCGCCTCGGACCCGCGCGACTGGGGCGCCGATGCCATCTACGACATCGTTGACGGCAAGCTCGAGTTCCGCAGCTATTTCAAGCTTCCCGCGCCCCAGTCGGACGAGGAAAATTGCGTCGCGCACAACGGCTCGGTGGTGCCCGTGCCCGGCCGCGATATCTTCGTTCAGAGCTGGTATCAGGGCGGCCTGTCGATCATCGACTTCACCGACAGCGAAAAGCCTTTCGAAATCGCCTATTTCGACCGCGGCCCGGTGCATGCCGACCGGCTGGTGATGGGCGGCTATTGGTCGAGCTATTATAATGACGGCCTCATCTACGCCACCGAGATCGCCCGCGGCCTCGATGTTTTCGCCTTGAAGCCCAGCGAGCATCTCAGCGAGAATGAAATCGCTGCCGCTGCGCTCGCCGACACGGGCGAAAGCTTCAATCCGCAGCAGCAGTTCCCCGTGACATGGCCCGCGCATCCCACGGTCGCCAAGGCCTATGTCGACCAGCTCGAACGCTCGGGCGCGCTGACCGCTGCACAGGCCGAGCGCCTCCGTGCAGGGGCCGATAGCGGCGATGCGGCAAGGCTGTCGGCAGTGCAGGCCGAGATTGCCGCTCTGTCGCTCGAAGGTCAGGACGCGAGGCGAGCAAAGGCCCTTGCCGCCGCGCTCGCCGCTATGGCGGCTGACCGAAGATGAATGACAAGGGCGCATCGCACCCGCCAATCGCGGTGGTGCTGGTGCGCCCGCACCATTTCCACGTCAATCCGCAGACCGCGCTCGATAACGACTTCCAGACGCACGGCGCGGACAGCGACGCGCGCCGCGCCTACGACGAAGTCACCTCGCTCGCCGAAGCGCTCGAAGCCGCGGGCGTCACCGTCCACCTGTTCGAGGACGAAGGCACCGAAACCCCCGACAGCGTCTTCCCGAACAATTGGTTCAGCACGCATCGCGACGGGCGCATCGCGCTCTACCCGATGCGAGCGGCCAACCGCCGCCCCGAACGGCGACGCGACATCCTTGATGCTCTCTCGCGCCATTATCGCGTCACCGAAATCGTCGATTACAGCCCGACCGAAAAGGAAGGCCGCTTCCTCGAGGGCACGGGATCGATGATTCTCGACCGCCAGACCCGTACCGCCTTCGCAGCAGTGTCGCCCCGCACCGATCCGGTCCTCTTCCACCGCTTCTGCGAAGACTTCGCCTACCGCCCGATGCTGTTCGACGCGCAAGGCGCTTCGGGCAGCCCCCTCTATCACACCAATGTGATGATGGCGCTCGGCTCGGGCTATGCTCTCGCCGCACTCGACATGGTCGCCGATGCCGACCAGCGCCGCGCGCTGGCAAACCGCCTGCAGGAACAGGGCCGCGACCTCATCACCTTGAGCCAGGAGCAAATCAGCGAATTCGCTGGCAACGCGTTTGAATTGGCCGGCAGCGACGGCCCCGTCCTCGCACTGTCCGCCCGCGCGGCGGCCGCCCTTGACGCACAGCAGCGCAAACGGATCGAGCGCCATGCCCGCATCCTGACCATGCCCGTTCCCACGATCGAGAAATCGGGTGGATCGCTTCGCTGCATGATCGCGGGCGTGCACTTGCCAAGATAAAGCCGCCGCGAGGGGAGCGCTCGCGACGGCCACAGGAAGAGAGGGTGGGCGCTGCGGGTTCCGGGTTTCGGGTCGGCGGCAGAGATGAACCGTCGCACACCCTAGCCAGCGGGATTGGCAGGTATAGCGCCCAGTTCGCATCATGCACCGGGCTCACAAGGCGGCGCCAGATGGACCTTGGTCGGTAGTGCCTAAAGGCCCGCTTCGACCGCCACCCGAACGAGTTCGGCGCTCGACTTCAACTCGAGCTTCTCCATCACCAGCCCGCGATGCATCTTCACGGTCTTTTCCGACAGCCCCAGTTCGTGCGCGATCTGCTTGTTCCGCAGCCCCGCGGCGACCAGCGTGGTCACTTCCTTCTGCCGCGGGCTCAACCGCTCGATCATCTGCTGCGCCTCGCTCAAGCGCCGCGACGGCGGCCCCGGCGCATCGCCGCTCAACTCGACCTGGCTGCCGAGGAAATAGCGAAGCGCATTGTCCTCGTCATAGATGGGCGCGACCAGCACCGCATTGCGAAAAGGCGTGCCGTCCTTCTTGTAATTGAGAATCTCCACCAGCACGGGCCGATGCTCGCGCACGCTCTCGCTGATCGTCTCCGACAACCAGGTCTCGGTCTTGGGACCCGCCAGGAAACGGCAATTGCGCCCGAGAATTTCCTTTTCCGAATAGCCCGTGAGCTCGAGAAAGGCCGGGTTGGCAGCGACGATGGGATTGTCGGGAAGGCGCGGATCGGAAACCACCGACGCCACGGGGCTGTCGGCAATCAGCGCGACCACCCAGTCATCGGGGTGGATCTTCTCGATCGGAACGCTCGGCTCGGGATGCGGCGCAATGGGGCTCGGGTCCGTCACCTTGTCACCAATCTCCAATTTTCCTGCCGCCCTCGATCATAACGGGCGGCGGGTGGCGGTGGCAATGCGCGCCGGTTCAGCCGGTTCAACTGCCATCCCCCACTTCGCGCGCCACCATTTCCTTCATGATTTCCGAGGTGCCGCCATAGATGCGCGTGACCCGCGCGTCGCGCCACAGACGGGCAATCGGATATTCGTTCATATAGCCCGCTCCGCCATGCAGCTGCAGCGCTTCATCGGCGAGTTCGCCGAGCATTTCGCTGTGCCATAATTTTGCGGCGCTCGCTTCGCCGGGGCTAAGCGCACCTTCGACATGGCGCGCGATCGCCCAGTCGAGATGCGCCCAACCCACCTGCAGGCGGGTCTTCATCTCGGCGAGCCGGAACCGCGTCGCCTGGAAAGCCGCCACGGGCTTGCCAAAGGCCTGCCGCTCGCTGGTGAACGCCAAGGCTTCGTCATAGGCGCGCTGCGCGGCGGCCTGCGCATTGACCGCGATCGACAGACGCTCCTGCGGTAATTGGTCCATCAGCATGGAAAAACCGCCATTTTCCGCGCCAAGCAGGCGGTCGGCGGGAAGCCGGACTTCCTCGAAGAAGAGTTCGGAGGTGTCATTCCCCTTGAGGCCGATCTTGTCGAGCCGCTTGCCCCGCGTGAAACCTGCATCGCCTTCCTCGACGAGGAAAAGCGACAGGCTGCGCGCGCCTTCGCCATCGCCTGTCTTGGCCGCGACGATCACCAGGTCGGCCATCGCTCCGTTGGTGATATAGGTCTTGGCCCCGCTCAATCGCCAGCCATTGCCCTCGCGCACCGCGCGGGTGGTGATCGCCTGGAGATCGCTTCCGGTGCCGGGTTCGGTCATGGCGATCGCGCTGATGGTGCGACCTTCGACCATCGCGGGCAGGTAGCGTTTCTTCTGCTCCTCGCTGCCATAATGGACGAGATAATCGGCAACGATGTCGGACTGGAGAGTGAAGCCCGCTTGCGCTCCGGCCCAGCCCAGTTCCTCGCCGATCAGCGCATTGGCGCGAAAATCCATGCCGAGCCCGCCATAGGCATCGGGTACCTGCGGGCAAAGCATCCCAATCGCGCCTGCCTTCCGCCACAGCGCGCGCTCGACTTGCCCCTCGGCTTCGTGCCGCGCGGTATGGGGAGCGATTTCCTCGGCAATGAAACGGCGGACGCTGGCGCGAAAGGCCTGCTGCTCGTCATCGTAAAGGGGCCGCTCGGGGATCATCGACCAAGGCTAGCAAGCGGGCGCGCCAGCACAAGTGCCGATCGTGTGCAAAGGCTCCGAAAGGTAGCTTGCGGCGGCCAGCGGCGGCCTCCATGCTGCGCGGCATGACAGGGCCGCTTTCGGGACTGCGAATCATCGAACTGGCGGGGCTGGGACCCGGCCCCTTCGCGGCGATGATGCTCGCCGACCATGGCGCCGAGGTGATCCGGATCGAGCGCGAAGGGCTGATTTCGGTGCCGGGCGATCCGATGCTGCGGGGCCGCCGCTCGATCGCGCTCGATCTCAAGTGGGAGCACTGCCGAACCGCTTTTACACGGCTGGTGGAAAGCGCCGATGGCCTGATCGATCCCTTTCGCCCAGGAAAGCTCGAGGCCCTGGGTCTCGGCCCCGATAGGCTCCAATCGCTCAATCCACGACTGGTGATCGGCCGGATCAGCGGCTGGGGACAATATGGGCCGCGCCGCGACGAGGCAGGGCATGACATCAATTATCTCGCGCTCTCGGGCCTGTTGGACGCGATCGGGCCCGCCGACCGCCCGGCGGTACCGCTCAATCTCGTTGCCGATTATGCGGGCGGGGGAATGATGCTGGCTTTCTCGATGGCCGCCTGCCTGCGCGAAATGGCGGCAGGGGCAGACAAGGGTCGCGTGATCGACTGCGCAATGAGCGACGGCGCCGCGCTGGTCGGTAGCCTGATGTTCGCGCTTCGCAACGCAGGCCAGTGGACGCACGCCCGCGAAGCCAATCTGCTCGACGGGGGCGCGCCCATCTATGGCTGCTATCGCTGCGCCGACGGCCGCTTTCTCGCGCTGGGAGCGATCGAACCGCAGTTTCACCGCGAATTCCTCACGCTTGTCGGCCTTGTCGATGATCCGCGCTTCGCCAGTCTCCTCGACCGCAATCAATGGCCGGTGCAGCGCGCGGCAATTGCCGCCGCGATCGAAGCAAAGCCGCTCGATCATTGGACCGCCATCTTCGAGGGCAGCGATGTCTGCGTCACGCCCGTCCTCGCGCTCGACGAAGCGGTGCGCGATCCGCATCATGTCGCGCGCGGCTCCTTTGCCGAAGGTGCTCTCGGGCCGGTGCCCGCGCCCGCTCCGCGCTATGGCCCCGAACCCGCCCCGCTCGCGCCGCCGCACCGCCCTGGCGCCGATGGTGCCGCGGTTCTCGCCGAACTCGGCTTTGACGAAGAAGAAATCGAGGCCATGCTGTCCCCATGAACCGGATGAACAGACTCTACGAAGCCATTGACGTCAGCGTTTTCGAACGGATGAGCCAGGCCGCTGCCCGCCATGACGCAGTCAATCTGGGGCAGGGCTTTCCCGATTTCGGCTGGCCCGACGCCATCCTCGAAGAAGCCGCACGCGAGGTTACCGGCGGGTCGAACCAATATCCGCCTTCGCGCGGCATTCCGGCACTGCGCCAGACCGTGGCCGACCATTATCGCCGCCATTACGGCCATGACCTCACGCCCGATCATGTCGTGGTCACCAGCGGCGCGACCGAGGCGCTGGCAGTGATCGCGCAGGCGCTCGTTTCGCCCGGCGACGAGGTGATTATCTTCACCCCGGCCTTCGATGCCTATGAACCGATGGTGCGAAGGGCAGGGGGCACGCCTGTCGAGGTGAAGCTCGACGCCCCGGACTTCCGCATCGACCGTGCCAGGCTCGAACAGGCGGTCGGCCCGCGATGTCGCGCCATCATCCTCAACAATCCGCACAACCCGACCGGACGGCTGTTCGACCGCGAGGAATTGATGGCGGTTGCCGAGGTCGCCGAGGCGCATGACCTCATCGTCGTCAGCGACGAGGTGTGGGAGCATATCCTGTTCGGCGAGGAGGATTTCATTCCCTTTGCCAGCCTGCCCGATATGGCCGCGCGCACGATCAAGTGCGGCTCCGCGGGCAAGATCTTCTCGCTCACCGGCTGGAAGGTGGGCTGGCTGGTCGCCGATCCCGACCTTGCCTCGATCGCGGCCCGAGCGCACCAGTTCACCACCTTCGCGACGCCCCCCAATCTCCAGGCCGCGGTGGCGAAAGGGCTGGGGCAGGACGACTGGATTGCCCCGATGCAGGACGGGTTTCGCTCTTCGCGCGACCGAATGCTGCGCGGCCTTGAGCAGGCGGGCTACCGCGCCATCTCGCCCGCGGGCACCTATTTCATGACCGTCGATCTTGCTGCTTCGGGGATCGCGGCGGACGATGAGACATTTGCGCGCCGAGCGGTCGAGGAGGCGGGGGTCGCGGTGATCCCCATGTCGCCTTTTTATATCGACGATCCCGACCGCCACATGATCCGGCTCTGCTTTGCCAAGCGCGATGCAACGCTCGACGCGGGGCTCGCAGCGCTCGAACGCGCGGCCAGGTTCTTCTAGGGTGCGATCATCTCGTCCCAGCCGGCTTCCCATTGCTCGATCCAGCCCGGTAGGTCCTCGGCAAGCAGTGGCTTGCTCACGCCATAACCCTGCGCGACATCGCATTCCATCGCGCGAAGAAGCTGGATCTGTTCGCGCGTCTCCACGCCCTCGCAGGTCGCCGACAGCCCCAGTCCATGCGCCAGTCCGATCATCGCCTCGACGATCACTCGGCTGTCCATCGAACGGGTCGCATCGGAAATGAAGAAACGGTCGATCTTCACTTCGGTAAAAGGCAATTGGCGTACCAGCTTCATGGTCGAATAGCCGGTCCCGAAATCGTCGATCGCCAGCCCGATCCCCTTGATCCGGAAGCGCGTCAGCGTGTCCATCAGATTGACCAGCGATTGGGTCGAGCCTTCGGTCAATTCCAGCACCAGGCATTCGGCGGGAACCCCATGTTCCTCGCACTTGGCCTCGACGATATCGGGAAAATCGAGCGCATTGAGGTTCATCGCCGAGATGTTGAACGCCAGTTCGCACTCGATCCCCTTGGCGCGCCATTCCTTCCACTGGGTAAAACAGCGGTCGAGCCCGTAGCGCGTCAGCTGGTCGATCAGCCCATGCCCCTCGGCCAGCGGAATGAAGCGAGACGGCGGCACCGCGCCCATCTCGGGATCGTGCCAGCGCACCAGCGCCTCGACCCGCTTCAGCTTGCCCGTCGCAAGGCTGATCTTGGGTTGGTAGGCATAATGCAGCCGCTCGTTGATCAGCGCCCGTTCAAACCCGTCCAACAGCTTGAGATCGGGCGGAGCGGTCATCGCACCAGCTGCTCCCGAAGCTGGACCAGCAGCATCTCCAGCTCCTCGAGCCGGGCAGGCTTGGACACCGGCCCCACCATCTTCAGCCCCATTTCCTCGCCCAGGTTGAAGGCGCTTTCGAGGATGCGCCGGTCGAACCCCGAGATGATGAGAATCGGCTGGCACGCTTTCTGTTCGGCAAGGAAACGCAGCAGTTCGATCCCGTCCATGCCGGGCATCCCGAGATCGATCGCCACCAGTTCGGGGCTATCCTCGACGTAACAGCGGCGAAAATGCTCATGGTCATCGGCAATGATCGGCTGAAAGCCGCTGCTCGTGGCGGCCCCGGCAAGGAATTCCGCCAACGCAGGTTCATCGTCGATCAGGAGCAGCCTCGGCTGCGTTTGCGTCATAAAGTCCATCCTACTCGCCAGCTATAGCTTCAATTCGGCGCAATAATTCCTTCGTTCGATTGTAGGCTGTCCGCCATTTCGTGCAATGGAAACGGCTTTTTAACCTTCGAAGTTCAAATTTACCTCCATTCTAGGTCTTTTGTGGGGAGAACGCCATGTTGGGTGCGCTCTTGGGGAGAAAGCGGCACCGGCCGTTCGGTCAGGACAATATCGCTTTCGATTCCACGATCTTCACCCTGTCGACCGACGTCCCGCGCCCTGTCGAGCGGCGCGTCGACGAGCGGGTCATGCCGATGCTCCGCGTCGCCAAGGTGGAAACCGCCGAGGGCCGCGAAATCCTCGTGCGCGTGCGCAATCTCTCGGCCGGTGGTCTCATGGCCGAACTCTCGCAGCAGATTCCCGTTGGCGAGGAAGTGTCGGTCGAACTCAACAGCCAGAAGATTCCCTCGACCGTGGTCTGGACGCGCGAAGGCGCCGCGGGCTTCAAGTTCGGGCGCAATCTCGACCTCGGCGAAATGCTCGCAGGCCGGAAACCGCGCCACGGCTTCCGCCCCCGCCCGCCGCGCCTCAAGGTCGACTGCAAGGCCAATCTCAAGATCGGCAGCACCTATTACACCGTCTCGGTGCAGGACATCTCGCAAGGCGGCATCAAGGTCGAGCCGGTCGAGGAATATTGCCTTGGCAAGAAAGTCGTCATCGTCGTCGAGAGCCTCAAGCCCATCAAGGGCGAAGTGCGCTGGTATGCCGATCGCCGCGCGGGCATCGTCTTCGACCGCCCGCTGGGCTTCGAGGAATTGGCCGAATGGATGGGCAAGCGCCTCGAAATGGCGAGCCTTCGCGCCTCGCAAAATCGCTAGGGCCGCCCTTTAACCCTGCCTCAAGGCCCCTTATCTTCGCTCCTCGACAGACGAAGAAAGGCGCCCCATGGCCCAACAGACGATCATTCTCGCAAACGGCTGCTTCTGGTGCAGCGAAGCGGTCTTCCTCGACGTGATCGGCGTCGAAAGCGTCGAAAGCGGCTATACCGGCGGCGACATGGTCAATCCGACCTACCGCCAGGTCTGCGGCGGCGACACCGGCCATGCCGAAGCGGTCAAGGTCGTGTTCGACGACGAACAGATCAGCCTCGATGATCTTCTCGACATCTTCTTCGCCACCCATGACCCCACACAGCTCAACCGCCAGGGCAATGACATCGGCCCGCAATACCGCAGCGCGATCTTCACTTCAGACGTCGCGCAGGTCGATGCCGCGCGCCGGGCGATCGCCCGCGCCAATGCCGAACATGACGACAAGGTGGTGACCACCATCGAACCGCGCGGCGAATGGTATCCGGCCGAGCAGGAACATCGCGACTATTACGCCCGCGAAGGGAGCAACAATCCCTATTGCATGGCGGTGATCGCGCCCAAGCTCGCCAAGTTCCGGAAGAGCTTCGCCGAGCGGGTCAAGTCCGGGGCGCCGCAGCCCTCCTGAGCCGGTCACGGATCGCGGCGGCGAGCCCGTCGCCCGGCACCGGCGCGACCGCGATGCGCGGATAGGGCGAGGCATCGGCTTCGTGCAGAGCGGCGAACAGGCGCGCCGCCGCGCTCACCGGGTCCTTGCCCAGCGCCAGTTCGCCTTCGACTTCGCCATAGCCGATGAGGATTTCGCCTTCTTCGGCTTCCCGGGCATCGAGGCGAAGCGGCTTGGAAGGCGCATAATGGCTTTCCATCTGGCCCGGCGCCTCGATCGTCCCGCGATCCTCCTCGACCGCGTCAGCGACATCGATCGGCCCCCGCCGGAGCAGGCGCAGCCTTCCATCGGTCGCGGCGATGATGGTCGATTCGATTCCGCGCTTTGCCGCCCCGCCATCGAGGATCAGCGCGATCCGGCCTTCGAGGCTCTTCTTCACATGCGCCGCGGTGGTCGGACTGATCGACCCGCTGGCATTGGCCGAGGGCGCGGCAAGCGGCCGCCCCACCATCTCGAGCAGCATGCGCATCGCCGGATGCGCGGGAATGCGAATGGCAATGGTCTCGAGCCCCGCGGTCACGATGTCGGCAATGCCAGCATCCTCGCGCTTGGGCACCACCAGAGTCAGCGGGCCCGGCCAATGCCCTTCGGCGAGCGCGCGCGCCTCCTTGCTGAAGATGCCGATCCTCTCGGCGGCGCCAAGGTCAGGAACATGGACGATGAGCGGATTGAAGCTCGGACGCCCCTTGGCTTCATAGATGCGCGCCACCGCTTCGGCATTGGTGGCATCGGCGGCAAGGCCATAGACGGTCTCGGTCGGCACAGCGACGGGCAGGCCGTCGCCGATCAGCGTGGCGGCCTCGATCAGCGCCCCCTCACTTGCACTTCGGATTTCCGTCCTTAGAAACTTGGCCATCGCCCGCGCTATGGGCGCTAACGACATCGCCCGCAAGGAGGTAGCATGCCCTTTACCGTTCCGGTCGCTGACCAGGCCCGCCTCCTCGAACATGTCGTCGGGATCGAAGGGTTGGCGCAGCATGAACGCTTCGCCCATGCCGATCCGGAAACGGTCGAAGCGGTGCTCGAAGGCGCGGCCAGCTTTGCTGAAGGCGAATTCCTCCCGCTTCACCGGATCGGCGACGAAGTGGGGGCGAAGCTTGAGGACGGGGTGGTCACCATGCCGCCCGGCTATCGCGAAGCCTATCGGGCCTTTGTCGATGCAGGCTGGATGACGCTGTCGGCGCCCACGGATTTCGGCGGCCAGGCGATGCCGCTCGCACTTTCGGCGGCGCTCATGGAAAATCTCAACGCGACCAATATCGGCTTCGCACTCTGCCCGATGCTCAGCCTCGGCGCGGTCGAGGCACTGGAAGCGCATGGCTCGGACGAGTTGAAGGCGCGCTATCTCGATAAGATCGTCTCGGGCGAATGGCCCGCGACGATGAATCTCACCGAACCCCAAGCCGGCAGCGATGTCGGCGCGCTCACCAGCAAGGCCGAACCCGCCGGCGACGGCAGCTGGCGGATCAGCGGGCAGAAAATCTACATCACCTATGGCGAGCATGACCTTGCCGACAATATCATCCATCTCGTGCTCGCGCGCACTCCGGGCGCCCCCGAAGGCACGCGTGGCATCTCGCTTTTCCTCGTTCCCAAGATCCTCCCCGACGGCAGCCGTAACGACCTGGTCTGCACGGGACTGGAAGAAAAGCTCGGCATCCATGCCTCGCCGACCTGCGTGATGCGCTATGGCGAAAATGGCGGAGCAACCGGCTGGATGGTCGGGCCCGAAAATGGCGGGATGCGCGCGATGTTCACGATGATGAACAATGCCCGCCTCAATGTCGGGCTGCAGGGCGTGGGTCTTGCCGAACGCGCCACCCAGGAAGCGGTCGCCTATGCACTCGACCGCACGCAGGGGATGCGCGGCGGGCGCCCCACCGCGATCGCCGAACATCCCGACGTGCGGCGGATGCTGATGCGCATGCGCGCGCTCACCATGGGCGCGCGGGCGCTCTGCTATTATGCCTTCGGTTGCATCGACAAAGGCGAAACGGGCGATACCGAAGCCGCGCTGCGCGCCGAGGTGCTCATCCCGATGGCCAAAGCCTGGTCCACCGATGTCGGGGTCGAGGTCGCCAGCCTCGGGATCCAGGTCCATGGCGGGATGGGCTATATCGAGGAAACGGGTGCCGCCCAGCACTTACGCGATGCGCGCATCGCGCCCATCTACGAAGGGACCAACGGCATCCAGGCCGCTGACCTCGTCGGCCGCAAGCTCGGGCTCGACGGCGGGCTCGCCTTCGACGGGCTGATTGCCGATGTCCATGCCGACACGCAGGACGAACGGCTGATGGCGCTCGCCGATGTCATCGAACAGACCGCGACCATGCTGCGCGAAGCCGCGCCCGACCACAAGCTGGCGGGCAGCTATCCCTTCCTCGACATGTGTTCGGTGATGGTAGCGGCATGGCTGTTGGAAAAGGTCGCGATCGCGACCGACGATCCGCGCACGAAGGCGGCGTCCGAATATTTCCTGTCGGTGCTGGTGCCCGAAGCGCTGGGCAAGGGCGCGGCTGCCAGCGCGGGCGCCGAAATCCTCTACAGCGTTCCCGCCGAAACGCTCGCCTAGGCCTGCTCGCGGTCGAGAAGCTCGGCGGGCGAAATGCCCAGCCGCTTCATCCGTGCGCGGATTTCGGGCCATTCGTCCTTGATGAAACGGTCGCGCTCGCGGCTCTTGAGCTTGGCGCGCGCCCCGCTGGCGACGAACATCCCGACGCCGCGCTTGACCACGACCAGCCCATCGTCCTGGAACCCCTGGTAGGCCTTGGCGACCGTCAGGGGGTTGGCGCCCTGCTCGGCGGCGAGGGCGCGGACCGAGGGCAGGGGATCGCCGTCGCCATAATGGCCGACGAGGATCGCATCGAGGATGACCTCGCGGATGCGAACGTAAACGGGCTTGTCCTGATTTCTAAGCGTCATGCTGACTTAATACAGCACCGCGCAAAATCTGGCAACCCGCTCTAGTCGCGGGGCGGCTCCCAGCGCGTGACCAGCTCGCTCGGGTCGGGGCGGTCGCGCTCCTCGAGTGGCTGGCACGGGCTGCCGATGAAGAAAAAGCCCGCGATCCGCTCGCCTTCCTCGCAGAAAGCGCGGGTGACCATCGGGTGATAGGCCTGCGCACCCGTGATCCATCCGCCGACGAAACCGTGGGCATGGACGGCGTGGAGAAGGTTCATCCCCGCCGCGCCGCAGGTCAGTTCCTGTTCCCAAACGGGGATCTTGTGCGCGCGAACGGGGCTGGAGACGAGGACGATCAGCGCCGGTGCATGATGCGCCTTGTCGAGCGTCTTGGCGACCTTGGCGTCATGCGCGTCGGGGTCCTCGTCGAACAGGGCGCGGGCAAAGAGGTCGGCCAATGCCTGACGCTGGTCACGCTCGACGATCACGAAGCGATAGGGAACCAGCTTGCCATGGTCGGGCGTGCGCGCGGCCAGTTCGAGAATATGCGCCAGCTGTTCCGCATCGGGGCCAGGCGCAACCATGTCGCGCGGACGCCCCGAACGGCGCGTTTCAAGATGGGCCAGCAGGCTCGATCGATCGTTCAATTCCATGCGCGCCCGTGTCCCAAGCGCCACAGGAAATTGCAACAACACTCTTCACTTCACGCATTTCGTCGCTAGGGTGCGGCATCTTTTTGTCGCAATGGTACGGGCCTCGGCGGTCCGCGCCAGTGGGAGGTTTTTATGGCTAACACGAACGCAGTGGCCCCCTCGGGGCTGCCCGATGGTGACAGCGCAGGCACCATCTTGGGACACCCCAAGGGGCTGTTCGTCCTGTTCTTCGCTGAAATGTGGGAGCGCTTTTCCTATTACGGGATGCGCGCCCTGCTCATCTTCTATCTCGTCCAGCACTGGATGTTCTCGGATAGCGATGCCTCGATCATCTACGGCGCCTATACCGCGCTCGTCTATATCGCCCCGGTGGTGGGCGGCTATCTCGCCGACCGCTATCTCGGTCAGCGAAAGGCCGTTCTGTTCGGCGCGATCCTGCTGACCTTCGGCCACTTCTTCATGGCCTTCGAAGGCGATGGCGGCCAATCGAGCTTCTTCATCAATATCTTCTGGCTGGCGCTGGCGCTGATCATCGTCGGTTCGGGCTTCCTCAAGGCCAACATCTCGGTGATGGTCGGACAGCTCTATCCGCGTACCGACATCCGCCGCGACCCCGCCTACACGATCTTCTACATGGGGATTAACATCGGTGCTGCGCTGGGTTCGCTGCTCTGCGGCTATCTCGGCATGCACCCCGACTTCGGCTGGTCCTACGGCTTCGGCGCTGCCGGCATCGGGATGCTCCTCGGCCTCATCGTGTTCGTCTGGGGCAAGCCGCTCCTGCTCGGACGCGGCGAGCCGAAGAATCCCGAACTGCTGAAGGAACGCACTGTCGGCCTTCCGCGCGAATGGACGATCTACGGCGCCGGTCTCGGCATGGTCGCCATCTGCTGGCTGGCCATCCAGTATCAGGAACTTGTCGGCTGGGTGCTGGCGATCTTCGGCCTCGGCCTTGTTGCCTATGTGCTCTACATCGCCGTCGGACGCCTCTCGCGTGACGAACGCGACCGCATCTTCGCGGCCATGTTCCTCATCTTCGTGTCGATCGTCTTCTGGGCGCTCTTCGAACAGGCGGGCTCCTCGCTCAACCTGTTCACCGACCGCCATGTCGACACGGGCGGCGTTCCCGCTGCCATGTTCCAGTCGATCAACGCGATCTACATCGTGCTTCTCGCACCGGTGTTCGCCGCGCTCTGGACCTGGCTCGCCCGCCGCGGCTGGGAACCCTCCACCCCGATGAAGTTTGGCCTTGGCGTGATCCAGGTCGGCCTCGGCTTCCTCGTCCTCGTGTGGGGCGCGCAGGCCGTCGGTCTCGGGGTCGCCACCCCGGTGATCTTCATCTTCCTCATCTACCTTCTGCACACGACCGGTGAGCTCTGCCTCTCGCCCGTGGGTCTCAGCGCGATGAACCGCCTGTCGCCCGGGCACATGGCCTCGCTGATCATGGGCACCTGGTTCTTCGCATCGGCCACCGGCAACTTCGCCGCGGGCCTCATCGCCGCCGCCACCGGCGCCGAAGGCGTGGGCGAGGAAGCGGGCAAGCAGGTCGTCATCGACGTCTACTCGACGGTCGGCTGGTATGCCGTCGGCATCGGCGTCGTGGTGATGCTGGTCTCGCCCTTCGTGAAGAAGCTGATGCATCTCGACACGCTCAAGGACGACGATGATCTGGCGGGTACCGCCGAACTCGCCGAACCGGCCGCGCCGGGCATGCATCCCGAAGAGGAAACCGCGCCGCGCACCCGCTAAGCGGACGGCCGGTTTCAAAAGAAGAGGGGCGGCGTTCGCGTCGCCCCTTTTTCTTTGCCCCAAACCTCGCCATGGTGCGCCTCCCATCAGGCCAAGGAGGTTTCGTAATGCGGTCTTTGTTTCAACATCTGGCACTCGCCACCAGCGCACTCGCGCTCACGGCCTGCCAGGTCGGCGGCACCGAAAGCGCGGGCGACAATGCTCCGCCGCAGCGTTTCAGCAAGGACCCGTACCCCTCGCGCTACCAGCCCTATCCCGGCGTCCCCACGCTGATCACCAACGCCACCATCTTCGACGGCGTGGGCGGCCGCATCGACAATGGCGCGGTCTATATCGCGAACGGCAAGATCGAAGCCGTCGGCCACGCCGCCGCGATGGCACTCCCCGAGGGCATCGCCACGATCGACGGCACCGGCATGTATGTCACGCCCGGCATTATCGACGTGCACAGCCACCTCGGCAACTATCCCGCGCCCTCGGTGCAGGCCCATTCGGACGGCAACGAAGCCACCGACCCCAACACCGCCTATGTCTGGACCGAACATTCGATTTGGCCGCAGGACCCGGGCTTTTCCCGGGCGCTCGCCAATGGCGGCGTCACCGCGCTCCAGGTGCTGCCGGGTTCGGCCAACCTCTTCGGAGGCCGCTCGGTCACGCTCAAGAACGTGCCGGGCCGCAACGTGATGGACATGAAGTTCCCGAGCGCCCCCTACGGCCTCAAGATGGCGTGCGGCGAAAATCCCAAGCGCGTCTATGGCGGCAAGGGCGGCCCCGCTTCGCGCATGGCCAATGTCGCGGTCACACGCGAACAGTGGATCAAGGCCGAGGCCTATGACCGCGAGTGGGACAAATATGAAGCCAAGGGCGGCAAGATGCCCAAGCGCGACCTCACGCTCGACACGCTGCGCGGCGTGCTCGACGGAGAGATCCTCGTCCACAACCATTGCTACCGCGCCGACGAGATGAGCATCATGCTCCAGATGGCCAAGGAGTTCGGCTACAAGGTCACCAGCTTCCAGCACGCGGTCGAAGCCTACAAGATCGCCGACCTCCTCGCCGAGGCAGGCACCTGCTCGGCGATGTGGGCCGACTGGTACGGCTTCAAGATGGAAAGCTACGACGCGATCAACGAGAATATTCCCTTCGTCCATGCGGCGGGGGGCTGCGCGATCACCCATTCGGACGATCCCGACGGGATCCAGCGCCTCAACCAGGAAACCGCCAAGGCACTTGCCGCAGGCCGCCGAGCGGGGCTCGATATCAGCGATGCCGAGGCCTGGACCTGGCTGTCGGCCAACCCCGCGAGGTCGCTCGGCATCTTCGATCGCACCGGCAGCCTCGAGCCCGGCAAGATGGCCGATGTCGTGCTGTGGAACGGCAATCCCTACAGCGTCTACACCCGCCCCGCGAAGGTCTGGGTGGACGGCGCGCTTCTCTATGACGCGGCCAATCCCGCGCTCCGACCGACCAGTGACTTCGAGCTGGGCCAGCCCGGCGAAGGAGATGTGAAATGAAGAAGCTTCTCATTGCCGCCGCCGCGCTGATCGCGGCTCCGCTTTCGGCCCAGCCCGTCGCGATTACCGGCGGCAAGCTGGTGGTGGGTGACGGCTCCCCGCCGATCGAAAATGGCGTGGTGGTCATCAACGACGGCCGCGTGGTCGCGGTCGGCGGCCCCGGCACCACGATACCCGCGGGCGCCACCATCATCGCCGCTCCCGGCAAGTGGATTACCCCCGGCATCGTCGCCAGCTTCTCGCGCATCGGCCTCGTGGAGGTCGATGGCGGGGTGCCCGGCGCCGATGACAGCGATGCCGACGACAGCCCCTATTCGGCGGCGCTCGACATCGGCTGGTCGGTCAATCCCGCCGCCAGCCCGGTGGCAGTGAGCCGCGCCGACGGCGTCACCCGCGCGGTGATCGCGCCCAATGCGGGCGAGCATATCTTCGCCGGACGCGGCGCGGTGATCGACACCGCCGCCGACTATGACCCGATTACTCGCCCGCGCGCCTTCCAGCTGGTCGAGCTGGGCGAGCGCGGCACCAGCCTCGCGGGCGGCTCGCGCTCGGCGGCCTATCTCACCTTTACCGAGGCCCTGCGCGCGGCGCGCGACGGGCGCCAGCCCGGCGGCCCCGACGACAGCCTTTGGACCGATGCCGACCTGCGTGCGCTCGCACCCGTCGTGCGCGGCGAGGAAAAGCTGTTCGTCCATGTCAATCGCGCGGTGGACATCGTCAACGCGCTCAAGCTGCGCCGCGAATTCCCGCGGCTCGACATGGTGCTGGTCGGCGTCGCCGAAGGCTGGATGGTCGCGCGCGAAATCGCCGCGGCAGGCGTTCCGGTGATCGCCGAACCGCTGCTCAACCGCCCCGACAGCTTCGAGCAATTGGCCGCGACCCAGTCGAACATCGGGCGGATGCGCAAGGCGGGGGTCGACGTCTCGGTGTCACTGATTACCGAATGGGTCTCGCGCGGCGCGCGCAACCAGCGCCAATATGCAGGCAATCTCGTCGCTCTGAACCGCGTCCCGGGCCATGAGGGCGTGAGCTGGGACGAGGCTTTCGCGATGATCACCTCGCGCCCCGCCGCGATGGTCGGCATGGCAGGAGAGATTGGCGTCCTCAAGCGCGGCGCACGCGCCGATGTCGTGGTCTGGTCGGACGATCCGCTCGAACTGTCGAGCGCCGCCGAACAGGTGTGGATCGACGGGGTGCAGCAAAGCCTAGAGACGCGCCAGACGCGGCTTCGCGACCGCTACCGCCACATCGCTCGCCAGGCATTGCCGCCCTCCTACCGCAAATAGGCGGCGCGCCTCATTCGCGATTGCCGGGCGCCATCTTGCGCGCCCGGTAATCGGCGAGCATCGCCTTCAGTTCGGGGGCGAACAGGTACAGCGCGATGACATTGGGCACCGCCATCAGGAAGAAGGCGCTGTCGACGAAGCTGATGACGATATCGAGCGAGAAGATCGCGCCTGCGGGCAGGAGCGCGATGAACAACAGCTTGTAGGTCATCAGCGCGGCCCGGCTGCCGCCGAACAGATAGCCCCAGGCCTGCGCTCCGTAGAAGCCCCAGGCGCAGATGGTCGAATAAGCGAACAGGATGACCGCCGCGGCAAGAAGATAGGGCATCCACCAGGCGACATTGGCAAAGGCCTGGCTGGTGATCCCGATATCGTCGAGGGCGGGATCGACCCAGGTGCCCGCCACCACCAGCGCCAGCCCGCCGAGAGAGCAGATCACCACCGTGTCGATGAACGGCTCCAGCAAGGCGACCATGCCTTCGGATACCGGCTCGCGGGTGCGCGCATGGACGTGCGCCATCACCGAAGAACCCGTCCCCGCCTCGGTGGAAAAGACCGCTCGGCGCATCCCCACGACAAAGGCGCCGATCGCGCCGCCCGCGGCGGCTTCGCCGGTGAAGGCATCGCCGACGATCGCCGCCAGCGCGGCGGGGATCTCGTCGAACCCGACGATGAGGATGATGAGAATGCCGAGGAGATAGATCGACCCCATGGTCGGCACGATCGCGGCGGTGACGCGGCCCAGCCAGCGCGCGCCGCCGAAGATGACGAGCGCGGTGAAGAAGGACAGCACCAGTCCGTAAAGAAGCGCGGTGCCCGTATCGTCGCCCAGTCCGAAGACATTGCCGGCCTGCGAAAAGCTCTGGTTAACCTGGAACATGGGAAGCGCGGCGAAGATGGCGAAGAAGGCATAGATGCCGCCCGCCCATTTGCCGAGGCGCGGATGGCCGCGCGCCGCCAGCCCGTTCTTCAAGGTGTACATCGGCCCGCCGCGCACCGTTCCGTCGGGCATTTCCTCGCGATATTTCATGCCCAGCGTGACTTCGGAAAATTTGAGCGTCATCGCGAACCAGCCGATGACGAACATCCAGAAAATGGCGCCCGGCCCGCCCATCGCCAGCGCCACCGCGACCCCCGCGATATTGCCGAGCCCGACGGTGCCCGAAAGCGCGGTCGACAGCGCCTGGAACTGGGTCATCTCGCCCGAACCGTCCGACGGAGCGAGGCGCCCGCGCACCGTAGCAAGGCCGTGGGTGAAGCCCCGAAGGTTCACGAACCCCAGGTAGAAAGTGAAGAAAAGCATCGGCAGCGCCAGCCAGATGACGATGAGGCCGACCTGCGCACCAAGGATTTCGACTTCGAAAAAGACCGCGTTGCCAAGGGCATCGATGGCCGAAGAGGCCCAGTTTAGCATCAGATTTTGCCTTTCGGGCCGGTTCCGCAATCCGCCAATCTAGCGCGGCCGGGTGGACTTGCAACCAAGGGCGAAACCCGCTGTTAATGGCTTGATATTAAGCCCCATATCGGCTTTCCCGAGTGGGCTCGGACAGCATCAGGGGATCATTGGCCTTTTCATGGAACGCAAATATTTCGGAACCGACGGCATCAGGGGCCGCGTCAACGCTTCGGCGATGACCGCGCAAATGGCGCTGCGTGTCGGGCAGGCGGCGGGGCGTCATTTCCGCCGTGGCGATCATCGCCACAAGGTGCTGATCGGCAAGGATACGCGCCTGTCGGGCTACATGATCGAGAATGCGCTGTCGGCGGGTTTCGCTTCGGTCGGCGTCGATGTCGTCTGGGTCGGGCCGATGCCCACGCCCGCGGTGGCGATGCTCACCCATTCGATGCGCGCCGACATGGGCGTGATGATCTCGGCCAGCCACAATCCCTTCGAGGACAATGGTATCAAGCTCTTCGGCCCCGACGGCTACAAGCTGTCCGACGCCGACGAGCGCGAAATCGAACGCCTCATCGACGAGGAACCCGAACTGGCGCCCCCCGAAGAGGTGGGCCGGATCAAGCGGATCGACGATGCGCGCGGCCGTTATGTCCATTTCGCCAAGGAAACCTTCCCGGGCGAACTCAGCCTCGCGGGTCTGAAGGTGGTGATCGATTGCGCCAATGGCGCGGCCTACCATGTCGCTCCCGATGCCCTGTGGGAATTGGGCGCCGACGTCATCGAACTGGGGACCAGCCCCGATGGCACCAACATCAACCGCGACTGCGGCTCGACCTCGCCTGACCTTCTTCGCAAGACGGTGGTGGAATCGGGCGCCGACATCGGGCTCGCGCTCGACGGCGATGCCGACCGGCTGATCGTGGTCGATGAAAAGGGCACGATCGTCGATGGCGACCAACTGATGGCGCGCATCGCCCTGACGCTGAAGGAACGGGGCCAGCTCAAGGGCGGGGCGCTCGTCGCCACGGTTATGAGCAATCTGGGCCTCGAACGCCGCTTGGCCGAGGAAGGCATCGGCATGAAGCGCACCAAGGTGGGCGACCGCTATGTGCTCGAGGAAATGAAGGCCTCGGGCTGCAACCTCGGCGGCGAACAGTCGGGCCATATCATCCTGTCGGACCATGCCACTACGGGCGACGGCCTGGTCGCGGGGCTGCAGATCCTCGCCGCGCTGGTCGAAGGCGGCAAACCCGCCAGCGAAATGCTGTCGCTCTTCACTCCGGTGCCGCAGCTTCTCAAGAATGTCCGCTATGGCGGCGGCGCTCCGCTCGAAGATGACAAGGTGAAGGCCGCGATTGCCGATGCCGAGGCGAAGCTCGAACAGCGCGGTCGGCTGGTGATCCGCAAGTCGGGGACCGAACCCGTTATCCGCGTGATGGCCGAAGGCGATGATCCCTCGCTCGTCGAGGCGATGGTCGACCAGGTCTGCGAGGCGGTGGCAGCGGCGTGAGCATCGCGCGCATCCTTGTCATTGCCGGATCGGATTCGGGCGGCGGTGCCGGCATCCAGGCCGACATCAAGACGATCACCATGCTCGGCGGCCATGCGCTCACCGCAGTGACCGCGGTGACCGCGCAGAACAGCCGGGGGGTCGAAGGCATCCATCCCGTGCCCACCGAAATGGTGGTCGCGCAGATCGACGCCTGCCTCAAGGATTTCGGTGCCGATGCGATCAAGGTGGGGATGATCGGCAGCGCCTTCGCCGCGCGCACCGTCGCCGACCGGCTCAAACGTCTGCATTGCCCGATCATCGTCGACCCGGTGATGGTCGCCACCTCGGGCGCGACGCTCTCGGATGACGAAACGGTCGATGCCCTGGGCGCGCTGATGGACGTGGCGACGCTCATTACTCCCAACATCCCCGAACTCAAGCGGCTCACCGCGCGCAACGACACCGTCGCCGCCGCGCTCGAACTGGTCGCCCGCCACGGCGCGCCCGTGCTCATGAAAGGCGGGCATGAGGAAGAGGGCGAAGCCGTCGCCGACGTCCTCTACGAAGAAGACAATATCACCAGCTGGCAGGGCACCCGCATCGACACGATGCACACCCACGGCACCGGCTGCACGCTCGCCAGCGCGGTCGCCACTTTCCTCGGCCAGGGCGACAAGATCCACGACGCCATCGCCAAGGCCCGCGACTTCGTCCGCCTCGCGCTCCTCGAAGCCCCGGGCCTCGGGCGCGGCCACGGCCCGATGGGCCATGGCGCAGTCCGCCTCGATGTAGGAAATGACACCGCCCCCCGCCTCAACCAGGTAACCGTCACAGGATCCGACTATAAGAAAATGGTCGAATTCTACCGCAAGATCGGCCTCAAGCAGATCGTCGACAGCCCCGACAACGGCTACGCCCGTTTCGAATGCGGCGGCGGCGCGACCCTGTCGGTGCAATGCGATCCCGAGGTCGAGGTCGAGGACTTCACCGCGCTTTATTTCGAACTCGACGACCTCGACCGCCGCGTCCGCGACCTGGCGGGCAAGGGCATTCCCTTCGAACATGGCCCGCGCAACCAGCCCTGGATGTGGCGCGAGGCGCGGACCCGCGACCCGGCGGGCAACACCATCTTCCTCTACAAGGCGGGCGAGCATCGCCGTTATCCGACCTTCCGGATCGACCGCCCGAGGAAGCGTTGATCCGCGCCGGGGTCGACGAAGCGGGGAGGGGGCCGCTCGCCGGTCCCGTCGTCGCTGCGGCCGTCATCCTCTGTCCCGATCCGATCGAGGGCCTCGACGATAGCAAGAAGCTGACCCCGCAGCGGCGCGCCGAGCTGGTCAAGATCGTGCGCGCCCATTGCCTTCACGGCGTTGGCGTCGCGAGCGTCGAGGAAATCGACCGGATCAACATCTTCCAGGCCACCATGCTGGCGATGCATCGCGCGATGGAGCAACTGTGCAAAGCCCTCGAAGGCGCGGTGGACGAAGTGCTAGTCGACGGCAATCGTAGCCCCGGCGACTTTCGGGAGGAATGGCGTTGGCCGACCCGCCCGATCGTCGGCGGGGACGGCATCGAGCCCTGCATTTCGGCGGCCTCGATCGTCGCCAAGGAAGTGCGCGACGAGATGATGCGCGAAGCCGATCTCATCCACCCGGGCTACGGCTTCGGACAGCACAAGGGCTATTGCACCAAGGCCCATGTCGAAGCGATCCGCAAACAGGGTCCGTGCGACTTCCATCGCCGTTCCTTCGCTCCGATCGCCCAATATTCTCTGATTTGAGCCGGTCCGAGTCTTTCGAGTCACACCACTAGGGGTTGAGTCCGGCCCATTGCTGGAGACTCAACATCTTGTGGTCGCCTGCTTGTCAGGCACAATATCCGAGTCGATCCGCAAGCCCTTGAATCATCTTGCGAACTTGACCGCGAGTCCCGGAGGACTCAGGGTCGCTCGCCTGTAGAGCAAAGGGCGGACCCATGAACGAATTGACCCCGATCGAGGCCTATTGCGCCCCGCAACTGGCGCGGGCGCAGAAACGTAGTCGACGGCAAGTCGCGAAGAGCCTTCCGCTCGATACGATCATCGAGGGGGACTGCATCGCCGCCATGGCGCGGATGCCCGACAAGTCGGTGGACATGATCTTCGCCGACCCGCCCTACAATCTTCAGCTGGGCGGCGACCTGTTGCGCCCCGAGGGATCGAAGGTCGATGCCTGCGACGATGAGTGGGACCGCTTCGAAAGCTTTGCCCAATATGACGATTTCACGCGCGACTGGCTGACCGAGGCGCGGCGCATCCTCAAGGATGACGGGTCGATCTGGGTGATCGGCAGCTATCACAACATCTATCGCGTGGGGTCGCTTCTCCAGGACATGGGCTATTGGCTGCTCAACGATATCGTGTGGCGCAAGACCAATCCGATGCCCAACTTTCGGGGGACGCGGTTCACCAATGCGCATGAGACCATGCTATGGTGCTCCAAGAGTGAGAAATCCAAATATACCTTTAACTATCGCGCGATGAAGGCGCTGAACGACGATCTCCAGATGCGTTCGGACTGGTCGCTGCCGATCTGCTCGGGCGGTGAACGGCTGAAGAATGACGAAGGTGAGAAAGTCCATCCCACGCAGAAGCCGGAGGGTCTGCTTTACCGGGTCCTGCTGGCCTCGACCAAGCCCGGCGATGTCGTCCTGGACCCCTTCTTCGGGACGGGGACGACCGGCGCGGTGGCCAAGCGGCTTCGGCGGCGCTGGATCGGCATCGAACGCGAGGAAGAATATATCGCGGCGGCGCGCGAGCGCATCGAGATGACCCTGCCGCTCGATGAAAGCAATATGGTGACCATGGCGGAAAAGCGTTCCGCGCCCCGCGTCGCCTTTGGGCTGCTGGTCGAAAGCGGGCTGGTCCCGGCCGGAACCGTGCTCATGGACGCCAAACGGCGCTGGAAGGCCGTGGTGGGCCTCGACGGATCAGTGAAATGCGGCGAGCACCAAGGTTCGATCCACCAAGTCGGCAAGCTCGTTCAGGGCGCGCCCAGCTGCAACGGCTGGACTTTCTGGCAGGTCGAGGAGAAGGGCGAATTGAAGCCGCTCGACATCTGGCGCCAGCGGCACCTCGGCGGATTATAGGCTGCTATATTTGACCGTGGGCGCGCCATAGAGCTGGTGCGCCGCGGCGCGGCTCATTTCGCGGTAATTGTGGCCCACGCCGTCGACGACCTCGAGTGACCAGTTGAGCTCCATGTCAGCCGAATCGGCCAGTTCGCGTGCCTTTTCATAGAAGAACTGCCCGCGCTCGACTCGGCCTCGGCCCTGGCGGCGGGCATGGCGCGTCTGGCGCAGGGTGCCGCGGCGCTCGCTCCGGTCGTCCAGTTCACCCAGCATGATCACCAATTGGCGGTCGAATGCATTTTCGACCGGCTCGATGCCTTGCGGCGTCTGCGCGAGGCCATAAGGGAAGGGCGCGTTCAGTTCCGGCGCCGTGTACCAGCCCGCGTTCGCGGCAACGGCGCGGTTGATGCGCGCCTCGGGAGCGAACATCACCATGCGATGGACGATCTGGCCCCCCGCGCTGTGACCGAAAAGGTCATAGCGGCGCTGGGCGAGGCCATAGCGCGCGACGGAATGATCGAAGATCCGTTCGATGTCGGAGAACAGCCAATCTTCGGGATCATTGACGTCGGGGGTATCGTAGCGGTGGCGCCGTTCCTCGCGCAGCATGTTGGCGAGATTATATCCCGCCGAGCCGCGATAGTCGCGGCTGTCGAAGCGAGGCACGATGATCATCAGCCCATAGCGCTCGGCGGCGTCGACCCAGGCGTCGCGATAGTCGAGGGCATTGCGTTTTTCGCCCGGCAGAATGAACAGGACGGGACCGAAGACCGAGTGAGTGGAGGCGCGATAGACGAAGACGTCGGCGCTGCGCCGGGTCTTGTCCTGGCCGAAATGCAGCTCGAATCGATCGTCGCCGCGCGGCGCACGATCTTCAAAAGCGAGGGGGGTTGCCCCGGTGGTCAATGCTTGCGGCCACATGCTGGCAAGTAGAACCGCCATGACGCTTTTGGCTAGCATGCTTTTACAGCTCCTCCGGACATCTCCGCGCGGCGAGCGCGCTCGGTTGCTTTCAGAGAAGGGAATTAACCCCCAAAACTTACCAAAGTGCTCAACATGAGGCGGATTTGGTGGCTATAGCGGGGGCATGGACATGCTCTTGCGCCCGACGGGCTTCGTCGATTCTCCTTTCGGTCATGATGGCAAGGTCGCCCGGCTGGCGGGCGGGCTTTGCTGGTTCTCCATGGTCGAACTGATCGGACTCGACGGCGAAGGCCGGCGGCAGTCGGTGGAACTGGTTCCGGTCGAGGGAATCGAAGATCGCCTCGATGGCACGGCTGCCGAGCGATGGGCCTGTCTCACGCGGGCCGCGCGGCCTTTGAGCCTTGGCGAACGGACCATTCCCCTCGACCAGCCGCAGGTGATGGGGATCATCAATGCGACGCCCGACAGCTTTTCGGACGGAGGCAAGCATGAGGAGGTGGAGGCTGCCTGCTTCGCCGGAGCTGACATGACTGGGGCGGGGGCCGCGATCCTCGATGTCGGGGGCGAATCCACCCGCCCGGGCGCGATGACCGTCTGGGAAGGCGATGAAACGGACCGCGTGCGCCCGATCATTGAGCGGCTGGTACGCGGCGGCAATGCGGTGAGCGTCGATACCCGGAAAGCCGCCGTCATGGAGGCGGCGATTTCAGCAGGCGCGCACATGGTCAATGACGTCTCGGCGCTGACCTGGGACGAGCGATCGGCCGAGGTGGTCGCCCGCGGGGGTATTCCTGTGGTGCTGATGCACGCGCAGGGCGACCCCCAGACCATGCAGGACAGTCCGCGCTATGACGATGTGCTGGTCGACATCTACCGCTGGCTGGAAGAGCGGATCGAGGCTGTCGTCGCGGCAGGGGTTTCACGCGATCACATCATTGTCGATCCCGGCATCGGCTTCGGGAAAAGCGTCGCGCACAATCTCGAATTGATGAATGGCCTCGCCATCTTCCACGGGCTGGGCTGTCCAATCCTTCTCGGTGCCAGTCGCAAGCGGTTGATTGGCGCATTGTCGGGCGAAGCGCCGGCGGACGAGAGGCTGGGGGGCAGTATCGCGCTGGCGCTCAAGGCCGCCGAGCAGGGCGTGCAGATCGTGCGGGTCCACGATGTTCCGGAGACGGTCCAGGCACTGAAGGTCTGGCGCGGGCTCCGCGACCAGGCGCTGACGCCGAAAATCGGCTAGAGCGTGAAGCCGCCATCGCTGACCAGCATGGTCCCGGTGATGGTCTCTTCCTCGAGCAGCATCCCGATCTGGCGGGCGATTTCCTCGGGCGTTGCAAATCGCCCGACCGGTATATCGGCGCCCATCGCGGCAATCGCCTTTTTGCGGCTTCCCAATTTTTCGACGAGCCCGTCGATGATCGGACCGTCCCAGATGGCGGTATCGACACCGCCCGGCGCGATCACGTTCACGCGCACGCCGCGGCGCGCATTTTCGGCGGCCGCGATGCGCGCCAGGTGCGCGACCGCTGCCTTGGAAGCCCCATAGGCACCGGTCATCGGGGTCGGCTTGATGGCGGTGGCCGAAGCAGTGATCACGATCGCGCCCCTGTCGATGGCTCGCAGCGCTGCCCGTAGAGTGAGAAATGCACCGTCGAGATTGACCTGCATCACGCGCCGCCATTTCTCGAACGGCATCTCATGGACGGGAGCGGCATCGCCGATGCCCGCGTTCACCACCGCGTGGGTGAGGCCCGAAAGGTCGAGCCCCTCCCAGAGCGAGGGATCGGAAACATCGCCCTCGACGATGCCGTTGCCCGCGGTCCGATCGACGAGCACGAGATCGGCTCCGCGCTCGCGGTAATGGTCGGCGCAGGCTTTTCCGATGCCGGAGGCGGCACCCGTGATAAGGATTTTCATATCGGAAGGATTAGGCCGCTTGCCCCATCCTGTCGACGGGCCTCGTCAGGCAGCGGTATCGATGCCGAGATCGCCCAGCTTGCGGTACAGCGTGGAACGACCGATGCCGAGGCGGCGGGCCACCTCGGTCATGCGTCCGCGATAATGGCCGATGGCAAGGCGGATGAGGTCGGCCTCGATGTCGGACAAGGTGCGGATATGTCCTTCCTCGTCATAGATGGTCACGGGGCCCGAGCCTTCGAGAGCGCGGTCGCTCGAGGATTTGGACAGTTGCGGCGCGGCGTCGGTGCGCCGCCCCGAAAAGCGCGACTGGACCGCGATATGGGGGAAATCCTCCGCGGTCAGGCTGTTGCCGTCGCACTGTACCGCGGCGCGGAACAGCGCGGCGGAAAGCTGCCGCAGATTGCCCGGCCAGCCATAACGCATGAGGACGGCCAAGGCGTCATTGCCAATCGACAGAGCGCGCATTCCCGGCTGGTCGGCGATGCGCGACAGGAAATGGCGGGCAAGCGCGGGAATGTCGCTCGACCGGTCGCGGAGCGGCGGAAGCGTGACGATCGTGGTCTCGATTCGCTCCTTGAGGCCAGCATCGAAGTCGTCTGGCAGCGGCCCCGAGGCGGTCGCGATCAGGCGCACGTCGACGCTGCTAGAACCATTGCAGCCGACAGGGCGCACTTCGCCCGTGGCGAGAACGCGGTCGAGCGCGGCCTGCGTTTCGGCGGGCAGCGAGGTTATGTCGTCGAGGAGGATGGTGCCTTCATTGGCCTCGACGAGCTTGCCGACCTTTTCGCTGAACGCTCCCGGGAAGGCGCCCGGGACATGGCCGAACAATTCACTGTCGATCGCGTTGGGCGAGATCGCCTTGCAGTCGACCACCACGATGGGTGCGCGATTGCGCAGGCTGGCGGCGTGGATGGCGCGGGCGAAGCTTTCCTTGCCCGCGCCCTGTTCGCCGATGATCATCACGGGAAGGCGGTTGCGCGCGGCCTTGGCAGCGACCGCCAGCGCGGCGCGGAACTGGGGCGCGGCGCCCACAAGCTGTTCGAGGCTGAGAGTGGGAGCCAGTTTTTCGGAGAGCGGCGCGAGTTCGCCCGCCGGGCGGCGGCGGTCGGCATGGGTCGCGAGCGCCTCGGTCAGGCGCTCGGGAGCGACGGGCTTGGCGAGGAAATCGGATGCGCCTGCCTGCATGGCTTCCACTGCGAGGGGGATCGAGCCGTCCTCGGCGAGGACGATGACCGGCAAATCTTCCTTCTGGTCGCGGATGGCCGCGATCAGGCCCGGACCGTTTTCAGAATCCCAGCTCGACAGGATGGCGGCGCGCACTTCGCGACCATGCGGGCCCTGGAGCAGGCCTTCGGCGGTCTCCTTGTCGGCGGCACTCACCACGGTCCAGCCAGCGCGGCCTGCCACCGACGCCAGAAGGCGCCGTTGCTCCGCGTCTGAATCAAGCAGCAACAGGGACCGGATATCATCTTCGCGCATATCGACTCCTTGACCGGGATCCTAGCGGGCGATGGTGAAGGTGTGGTTAAGGGAGGAAAAGCCCTTTAGAAGCGCGTTGAGGCTTGATACAGAATAAGCATGACCTGTGGCTCGCAGGGGCCGCTTTCGAGATAGATAAAGGGACTTTCATGGCCGAGAAGAAGGCATATCCGACCGCGACCGAAATGGATTATCCGGCACATCGCAGGAATTATGCGGGTTTCCTGACCCTCCTGAAATGGGGAACGATCCTCGCCGCGATCGTCACGGCTGTCGTCGTCTACGCGATCAGCAACTGACCGGATGAAAATCGCGATCCTAAAGGAAGGCGGTGAGGAAACACGCGTCGCCGCCATTCCCGAGACCGTCAAGAAGCTCAGCGCTCTTGGTGCGAGGATCGCAGTCGAAAAGGGCGCCGGAGAGCAGGCGGGAATCCGTGATTCCGATTTTGCCGAAGCGGGGGCTGCGCTCGGTGATCGTGCCGGGGTTCTTGATGGCGCCGAGGCCATTCTCTGCGTGCAGGGGCCCGAGCCCGATGCCCTACAGGGGGCGGCCAAGGGCGCGCTTCTGATCGGGGCGCTCGATCCGCTTCGCCGGAGCGATGCCGTCACTGGCTATGCCGAAGCGGGTATTGAGGCGCTCGCCATGGAGTGGATGCCGCGCATCACGCGTGCCCAGTCGATGGATATCCTGTCCTCCCAATCCAACCTGGCGGGCTACAAGGCAGTGATCGATGCCGCGGCGGCCTATGGGCGCGCCTTTCCGATGATGATGACCGCGGCAGGGACGGTCAGCCCGGCGCGCGTTTTCATCATGGGCGTTGGCGTAGCGGGCCTCCAAGCCATCGCAACTGCCAAGCGGCTGGGGGCGCAGGTAAGCGCGACCGACGTGCGCTCGGCGACCAAGGAGCAGATCCGCTCGCTCGGCGGGAAGCCGATCTTCGTCGAGGAAGAAGAGGGGATCGAAGGCGAAGGCGAGGGGGGTTATGCGGGCGAAACCTCCGAAGCCTACAAGAAGGCGCAGGCCGAATTGGTCTCTTCGCATATTTCCAAGCAGGACGTGGTGATTACCACCGCACTCATCCCCGGGCGCCCCGCGCCCCGGCTGATCAGCGATGCGCAAGTGGCCTCGATGCGGCCCGGCAGTGTGATCGTCGACCTTGCTGCCGAAGCGGGCGGTAATGTCGAAGGTATCGAAGCCGGTTCGACCACTGTTCGCCACGGCGTCCAGTTGATCACTCCCATCCAGCCCGCCCGGTCGCTCGCGGCGGATGCCTCGGCGCTGTTCAGCCGGAACCTCGCCAACTTCCTCACGGCCTTCTGGGACAAGGATGCCGGACGAGTGGTGTTGCCCGACGATGACGAAATCGTTGCGGGCATCCGGCTCACCCAGGACGGCCGGAAAGTGCACGAACGGCTGCAATCCGCCTGACAAGGGCTGATCTTATTCAATAAATCGGCGTCGCTGGCGGAGATTATTTCCGGCCGGACGCGCTCGTTTCGTCGCCGATTCGATCTCGCGCCAAATACGAGTCGCGGCGTAAATTTACGGACTGTGTTATTGGCCTGTATAAGCGCGGAAAATCTGGCTCCAGATCAGCCTGTTCCGGGCGCTTCTGCCAGCTTCGGATAATGTGAAATCGGGGAGATGGGCGCGTTGTCCCTAGTTTCCCCAAGTATCTGACAGGCAAAGAAAAACCCGGCCGAAACCGGGTCTTTCCGTTCAGTTAGCCTGAGGCTTAACCGGCGCCGCCGGTGCCGCCCCATCCGCCGCCCAGGACCCAGTCCCAGAAGCTGCGCACAGGCTGCTTGTTCTTCTTCATACCATATCCCCTGCATTTGGCGTGCAAAGCACACGTGCTGAGGACTTATTAACCCTAATGGAAATGGTTAGCAAGGAATTTACCAAATAATGGCCTGCAAGGTCCTTGTTAACCTTTTCGCCTTCAGGCGACTTTCTGGCGTTTCTCTTTGGTTAGTCTGCGAACCATTTCGCCGCGGCCCATGGGGCGTCCGACGATAAAGCCCTGAACGATATCACAGCGCATCATCTCGAGCTGGTCGAGGATATCGCGGTCCTCGACGCCTTCGGCGACGACCTTGCGGTCAAGCGAATGGGCAAGCGCGATGGTCGACTGGACCATGATGAGATCAGAGCGGCTTTCGCGCATGCCGCGAACGAAGCTCTGGTCGATCTTGATCTCGGTGGCAGGCACCTTCTTGAGATAGTCGAGCGTCGACAGGCCGGTGCCATAATCGTCGATCGAAATCTGCACGCCCATGTCGCGCAGCTGGTTGAGAAGGTCGATGTCGGCCCCGCTGCCCTCGAGAGCGGCGGTTTCGGTCAATTCGAGGGTCAGCTGGTGCGCGGCGACGCCGTGCCGGTCGAGTAGCGAGCGCACGCGGTCGGGTAAATTATGGTCGGTGAGGTTTCTTGCCGACAGGTTGATCGCGATGTTGAAACCCGGGACGTGGTGCGAGAAATCGGCGATCGCGGCAATCGAATTTGCGAGGACAAAATCAGTGAGTCTGCCGATGCGGTCATGCTGTTCGGCGGCGGCAATGAATTCGGCGGGACTGATCGGCCCTTTTTCAGGGTGGGTCCAGCGGGCCAGCGCTTCGGCACCGACGAGCTTCTTGGTTTCGAGTTCGAGCTTGGGCTGGAAGGCGAGCCAGACCTGCCCCTGCTCGATCGCTTCATCAAGCTGACTAAGGAGCGACAGGCGCCACGAAACTTCCTGCTGGCGCGCGGGGTCGTGATATTTCCACTTGATCGCTTCCTCGTCAGCCTCGTCGGCGGCGACCAGCGCGCTGCCGAGACGGTTGGCGAGGCTGCGTCCCGAGCCGACCTCGACGCCGAAGCTGACGGTAAGGTCGAACGCATTCTGGTCGATCTTGACCGGGCTGCGGAACAGGGCGTGGAGCGCTTCGAGATGATTGCCGATCGCGGTGCGCGGCTCGGCGAACCAGGCGAAGATGCCTTCATCGCCTTGATACAGCGTTCCGCCTTCCTTGCGCCCGATGCCGAGACGCGAAGCGATCTGTTCGACCAGTTGGCGTTCGCCCTCGGCATTCAGGGTGGAAACGATCTCGGCGAAATTGTGGACGCGGGCGGCGATGAGCGGCAATTCCTTGCCGCGCTTGTCGCCGCGCAGCGCCACGAGATTGGGCAGTCCCGACAGTTCGTTCACGAAGCCGCGCGATTGGAAGT
The DNA here is from genome assembly GCF_014195685.1 of Sphingomicrobium lutaoense. Taxonomy (GTDB): domain Bacteria; phylum Pseudomonadota; class Alphaproteobacteria; order Sphingomonadales; family Sphingomonadaceae; genus Sphingomicrobium; species Sphingomicrobium lutaoense. Next base: position 548,862 of record NZ_JACICF010000001.1, read on the forward strand.
AGCGATAGCCCTGGATCGAGGAGACGATGGCCAAGGCGAACAGCCCGGGCGCGATGTCGACGAAGATGAGATGCGCTTCGGTCAGGATGGGAACAAGGGCCAGCGTCGCGCCCGCAGCGACCAGACCGCCGACCCGCACCGTGCTTCGCGACGCGAAGACCGCGATGGCGCAGCCCAGGAGTGCGACCAGAAGCGACGGCCACCATCCGAGTTGAACCGGCCGTCCGCGCATCAGCGTTTCGGCGCCGAGAATCTGCACATAGACGCCGGCCTCACGGCCCTTGCCCGGAATATAGACCTGGTCGCCGAGCTGCATCACGCTGATCCCGACCACCGCGGTCTTGCCGCGCAGCATGTCGAGCTTGCTGTCGTCGCGTAGCAGGTCGACCACATTGACCTTGGGCACGCTGTCGTAGCGGATCGAATAGTCGATCGGGAAGAGCTCGCCGACCTTACCGTCTACCCCCGCCATCTTCGACGCGAAGCTGGGAATGTCCTTGCCGAGCACATCCTCGCGATAGTGGAGGTCCCAGACCGCGGTCTGGAAGTTGAAATAGGCATTGATCGAGGCGAGGTCGGCGGCTTTCTGCAGATCTTCGAGTGGCAGTTCGAGCTGCGAGCCTGCCGAATCGCGGTCGCGTTCCTCGACGGCGGCAATGGTGACGTTGCCGGCGCGGCGGATCGCCTCGACGAGGCGGGAATCGTCCCGGGGCGTGGTGCGCCCGGCGAAGACCATGTCGAAATAGACCGACTTGGCTCCGGCCTCGCGCGTTCGGTCGATGATGTCGGCATGAATCGAGCGCGGCCAGGGATAGGCGCCCAGTTCCTCGACGCTTTTCTTGTCGATCTCAATGAGAACGATTTCGCCGCTGGCCTCATTCTCATGGGCCAAATTACGGAGCACGCGCATCACATCGTCGAGCGGCGAGCCGAACTCGACGAGGCCGAACAGGATCGCCGCCACCGCCGTCCAGATGAACAGCTTTGACGAACGGCCCTTGGCAGCCTTTCCATCGATGTCGCGGCGCTCGGCCATAAACGCATCCTGCAATTGCCCCTTCGCCTATCGGACAAAAAGGTTATTAAATCGGAAACCTCGATCGGGTTAACCACCCGCCGGGGCGCTCCCCCTACAGCCTCTCGACAGCGCCCGCCATGCTTGCCACAAGATGCGTGAAGAAAAGGGGGCGTGCATGGACTTCATTTCCATCCTGTCGATTTTCGTCTTGAGCTGTTTCGTGGGCTATTATGTGGTCTGGTCGGTGACCCCGGCGCTGCATACGCCGCTGATGGCCGTCACCAATGCGATCAGCTCGGTCATCATCGTCGGCGGCCTCATCGCCGCGGCGGCAGCCGGGGTGCCCGGCGCCAAATGGCTCGGCCTTGCCGCGGTAGCGCTCGCTTCGGTCAATATCTTCGGGGGCTTTGCCGTCACCCAGCGCATGCTGTCCATGTATAAGAAGAAGGAGCGCAAATGATGGAATTTGCGTTGCTTCTGGCGGCGGGCGCGGCCGACGTGCCTGCCTGGGTACTCCTTGCCTATCTGGTAGCCGGGGTCTGTTTCATCCTCGCTCTGCGCGGGCTTTCCAGCCCGGAAAGCAGCCGCCGTGGCAATGGCTATGGCATGGTCGGGATGGCGATCGCCGTGGTCACCACGCTGGCCACGCACGAAATTGCCAGCATCGCCGAAATCGGCATGGCGATCTTCCTTGGCGGGATCATTGGCCTGACGGTCGCGCGGCGGATCGCGATGACTGCCATGCCGCAGCTCGTGGCCGCCTTTCATAGCCTTGTCGGCATGGCAGCGGTGCTGGTCGCTGCGGCAGCCTTTCTCAATCCCTCGGCCTTCGGGATCCTCGGAGCGGACGGGAATATCCTGGCGGTCAGTCGCATCGAAATGGCGTTGGGCGCGGCCATCGGTGCGATCACCTTCTCGGGCTCGGTCATTGCCTTTGCCAAGCTCAACGGGAACATGTCGGGTGCGCCTATCCTTCTGCCCGCACGCCATGTCATCAATCTCGGGACGCTTGGCGGGATCCTCGCGCTGACCGGCCTCTATGCGCTCAGCGGCGATGCGGGCGCGGGCGAGGGGATGGAATTCTGGATCATTGTCGCGCTGGCCTTTCTCGTCGGCTTTCTTCTCATCATCCCGATCGGCGGCGCGGACATGCCGGTCGTGGTGTCGATGCTTAACAGCTATTCGGGCTGGGCCGCGGCGGCGATGGGCTTCACGCTCGGCAATACGGCGATGATCATCACCGGCGCGCTGGTGGGCTCTTCGGGCGCCATTCTTTCCTACATCATGTGCCGGGCGATGAACCGCAGCTTCGTCTCGGTGATCGCTGGCGGGTTCGGGCAGGATGCTTCGGCGGGCGGCGACAAGGGAAGCGCAATCGACCGCTCCTACAAGGCGGGGAGCGCCGAGGATGCGGCCTTCCTCCTGTCACAGGCCGACAAGGTCATCATCGTGCCGGGCTATGGCATGGCGGTGGCGCAGGCGCAGCATGTCCTTCGCGAAATGACCGACCTTCTCAAGGAGAAGGGTGTCGAGGTGAAGTTCGCGATCCATCCCGTCGCGGGGCGCATGCCCGGCCATATGAACGTGCTGCTGGCCGAGGCCAATGTCCCCTATGACGAGGTTTTCGAGCTGGAGGACATCAATTCGGAATTCGCGCAAGCCGATGTCGCCTTCGTCATCGGTGCCAACGACGTGACCAATCCGGCTGCCAAGACCGACAAGACCTCGCCCATCTACGGCATGCCCGTTCTCGACGTTGAAAAGGCACGCACGACGCTCTTTATCAAGCGCTCGATGGGCGGCGCAGGCTATGCAGGCGTGGAGAATGAGCTCTTCTTCAGGGACAATACGATGATGCTCCTGTCGGACGCCAAGAAGATGGTCGAGGAAATCGTCAAGTCGCTCGACTGACCTCGGCCCGCGAGGAAAAATCGCCTTAGGGGGCGATAAGGGCTTGGGTTCAAGGAACAAATCGGGCAAGGTCGCCTAAAATTCGCTTACTGGGTTAGAGCCCCCAGCCGGTAGCCCCGGTTGCGCGGGCTATCGGGAGGACCATGAAAAAACTTGGATTGATCGGCGGGACGAGCTGGAACTCGACGGCGCTTTATTACGATCATATCAACCGTCTGATCGCGCGCCGCCTCGGAGGCCTCTCCAGCGCTCGCATGATCATCGAAAGCATCGATCTGGCTCCCTATGCGGCTGCCCAGCAGCGCGGCGATGTCGAGACCGCGCAGCGCTATATCGTCGCGGCGGGATTGACACTGGTGGCGGGCGGCGCGGAGGCCATCATGATCGCCTCCAACACGACCCACAAATATGCGCCGGCGGTCGAGGAAGCGACCAAGCTACCCTTGCTGCACATCGCCGATCCGACGATCGCCAGGCTGAAGGCCGATGGCCGCAGGCGGGTGGCCTTGCTTGGCACCCGTTTCACCATGACCGAGCCGTTTGCCCGCGAACGCTATGAAGCCGCCGGGATCGAGATCATGAACATCTCGCCCGACTGGATCGCGACCGTCGATCGCATCATCTTTTCCGAGCTGGCGCGGGGCGAGGTGCGGCGCGACAGCCAGCGCGCGTTCAAGACCCTGCTCACCGAATTGGCGCGGGCGCAGGCCGATGCGGTGGTGCTTGGCTGCACCGAACTGGTCCTTGCGGTGGATGCGCGCGCCAACGTGCTTCCGGTCTATGACACCACCGAGATCCACGCCCGCCATGCGGTCGAATGGATGTTGGGCGACGAAGCGCGCGCGGCGGCCTAGCGGATCGAGAAATCGGTGACGGTGAAACGGGCGGGCGCCGTGGCGAACACGCCGTGGCCGCGCAGGCCCGCCGAGCCAAAAACTAGGCCGATCCGACCTGCATGCCGCAATGCGGCACGATAAGCGGTCGGATTATTTCCCGCGGTAATCCCACCGGTGACGCCAACCCACGCAGGGTCGTCTAGCCTAACCCTCATCTCGAACTGTCCCGGTTTGATCTGTCTTACCTCAGCTGGTGGTGCATACCACCGGTACGCGGCGAACCGTCCCCGCCCTGACCAATTGTCTCCAGCCCGCTGAAAGTAGAGACTAACTGTCGCTGGACGATGACTATCTTCCTGGGGGATGAATCGCGTTCCGGGCGAAGCCTCAACTTGGTAACGAACCCGTATGATCGAGGCGCCCGCTAATGTCCGAACCGGCCGGGTCACGTAATGTACATGGCCTGCGCGGGCGCTGGCATAGGGAAAATCGAAGGTAAAGCCGCCATGGCCGAAATCGCGCGCATAGAGCGGCATGCCAAGCGAATAGTTGCGCCCCCGCGCGATGGGGCCAATCTGCCAACCACCGTGCCGGGCCTCCGCAGCGTACGGAGTGACGGCAGCGGCAAGGCTGTCGCGGCTGAAGAGCTTGGCGCGAACCTGCGCGTCGGCGCTCGTCGCCGTGAAGGCGAGGGCAGCGATCGCCAGGCTGGTCATGGCTTTGATCATCATTGCGCCGATATAGCCAAATCGCCGTTTCGCCTCGCTGAACGGCAGTGAAAGTTGCCGTGCAGCTTTATCCCGGCGGGGAAACTTCCTAAATCCAATGCCGTGAGCAAGGCCGACAGACCCGACCAGCCCGGCGCCAAGGAGCGTTTCAACGAGGACAAGGCCACTTCGACCGTCAAGGGCGGCGGGGCCAAGCCCGATATCGAGGCAGGCATCAAGGCGATCCGCAATGTCGTGCGGACGCTTCCGGTGCGCCCCGGCGTCTATCGCATGCTCGATGCCAAGGGCGATGTTCTCTATGTCGGCAAGGCCCGGGCGCTCAAGAACCGGGTGTCCAACTATACGCAGGTCGCACGCCTGACCAAGCGGCTGCAACGCATGGTGGCGCAGACTCGGTCGATGACCATCGTCACCACCAACAGCGAAGCCGAGGCACTACTTCTCGAAGCGCAGCTCATCAAGCGATTCCGGCCGCCCTACAATGTGCTGCTTCGCGACGACAAAAGCTTTCCCTTCATCCTCCTGCGCGAGGATCATGACTTCCCGCAGGTGCGGCTGCACCGTGGCGCACGGCGGACCAAGGGCCAATATTATGGCCCCTTCGCGAGCGCGGGATCGGTTCGGCGCACGCTTAACGCGCTCCAGAAGATGTTCCTGTTGCGCAGCTGTTCGGACGGCTTTTTCCGCGGGCGCGACCGGCCCTGCCTCCTCTACCAGATCAAGCGCTGCTCGGCGCCCTGCGTGGGGCGGATATCGGAAGAGGATTATTCCGAGCTGGTGGCGGACGCCAAACTCTTCCTCGCGGGCAAGTCCACGGGAGTGCAGAAGAAGCTGGGCGAACAGATGGCCCGCGCCGCCGAGGAGCAGGACTTCGAACTGGCGGCGATCTATCGCGACCGGCTGCGCGCGCTCACCTATGTGCAGGGATCGCAGACCATCCATGCCGAGGGGCTGGGCGATGGCGACGTCTTTGCGCTGGCCGAGAAAGCGGGGCAGGTGTCGATCCAGGCCTTTTTCGTTCGCGGCGGGCAGAATTGGGGGCATCGCGCTTTCTTCCCCAAGGGCACCGAAGGTGTTCCGCTCGATGAAGTGCTCACCGATTTCATGATGCAATTTTATGAAGATGTGCCGCCGCCCGCGCGCATCCTCGTCGATCGCGACCTGCCCGAAAGCGATTTGATCGCGCAGGCCCTGTCCGAGCGGGCCGAACGGAAAGTCGAACTGTCGCGGCCGCAGCGTGGGGCAAGACGCAGGCTCATCGAACAGGCCAGCCGCAATGCGGTCGAGGCGCTCGACCGGCGGCTGGCGGAAAGCACCACACAGGCGAAACTGCTGCGCGAACTGGCCGAGACTTTCGAACTCGACGGACCGCCCGAACGGATCGAAGTCTATGACAACAGCCATATCATGGGCACCAATGCGACCGGCGCGATGATCGTCGCGGGGCCCGAAGGCTTCCAAAAGAACAGCTATCGAAAGTTCAACATCAAGTCGAACATCACGCCGGGCGATGATTTCGGCATGATGAAGGAAGTGCTCACGCGGCGCTTCGCCCGGCTCGCCAAGGACGATCCCGACCGTTCGAAAGGCGACTGGCCCGACCTTTTGCTCATCGACGGTGGCAAGGGACAATTGTCGAGCGTCCTCGACATCATGGAGGAAGCGGGCGTCGAGGACGTGCCGGTGGTCGCGGTCGCTAAGGGGCCCGACCGCAACGCCGGTCGGGAGGTCTTCCACATGCCCGGAGGGCGTGAGATCCGGCTCCCGCCCAATGCGCCCTTGCTCTTCTACCTCCAGCGCTTGCGCGACGAGGCGCATCGCTTCGCCATCGGCACGCACCGCGCCAAGCGGGCCAAGAGCTTCACGGGATCGACGCTCGACGAAGTGCCGGGAGTCGGGCCCGCGCGCAAGCGCGCCCTGCTGATGCATTTCGGGACTGCCAAGGCGGTCAAGTCGGCCGCGCTCGACGATCTGGAAAAGGCGCCGGGCATTTCCCGCGCGACCGCGCGCCAGATCCATGACTATTTCCATCCCCGCGGCTGATGCGGCTGACGCTCTCCGCGATTGTGACCGCGCTCCGCGCCCATGGCGAGCATGGCGGGGTTGTCCGCCTGTTCACACGCGAAGAAGGGCTGCTAGCCGCTTATGTACGCGGCGCTCGTGGCAAGCGCCTCGGCCCCGTTCTTCAGCCTGGCAACGATGTGCAGGCCGCGATCAGCGCGCGCAGCGAACAGCAATTGGCGCAGGGGCAGGTCGAACTCACTCACAGTCGCGGCCCGCTATTCGGCGAACCGCTCCCGGCGGCGGCGATTGCCTGGTCCTGCGCGCTCACCGCGACCGCGCTTCCCGAAGGGCAGGCCTACCCACGGCTCCATGATGCGCTGTCGGGGCTGCTGGCGGCGATCGAGGCCGCACCTTCGGCGAGCGGCTGGGGCACATCGCTGGTCCGTTTCGAACTGCTCATGCTCGCCGAACTGGGGTTCGGCCTCGACCTTTCGGAATGCGCGGTGACCGGCAGCAGCGAGGATCTGGTCGCGGTATCGCCCCGGTCGGGCCGGGCCGTCAGCGCCGGAGCGGCCGAGCCTTACCAGGGCAGGTTGCTTGCCTTGCCGCCTTTTCTGCGCTCGGGTGAATCATTCGCATCCTGGGAGGATGTTCTCGCGGGATTGGCGCTTAGCGGCCATTTTCTGGAGCGTGACTTGCTGACCGACCGAGCCGCGAACATCCTTCCGGCGCGTGAAAGATTGATAACGCGGTTGCGCGGAGCCGCCGGGCTTGCTTAGCCTTCGTCCATGACCGCGACCAAGGCCCTCGACATGCTGTTCGGACATAGCGCGACCACCGGTGACATCACCGTCCGCGTGGCCGTGAACTATCTTGCCGAACAATCCGCTCCGGGCGAGGACCGCTGGTTCTGGTCTTATCATATCCGCATAGAGAACAAGGGTAAGGGACCGGTGCAACTGCTCGGCCGACGCTGGCTCATTCTCGACGGACGCGGCATCGCGAGCGAAGTCATCGGCGAAGGCGTGGTGGGCGACATGCCCGTAATTGCGCCGGGTTCGAGCTATGACTATGTCTCGGGCTGCCCGCTCGCCACGCCGACCGGATCGATGGAAGGCAGCTACCAGATGGTCGCCGAGAATGGCGACGCCTTCGAAGTCGAGATCCCCAAATTCCCCTTGCAGGGCCCCGCCGTCTAGCGCGCCTCAGCGCCCGATCGGATAATAGTCGAGGCCTGCGCGCTCGGCCTCGTCGCGCTCGTAGACATTGCGAAGATCGACCAGTGCCGTGCCCCGCATGGCTTTTTTCATGCGGGCAAGATCAAGACCGCGAAAGCTGTCCCATTCAGTGCAGATGACCAGCGCATCGGCATCGTCCGCCACGCCATAGGGTTGTTCGCAATAGACGAGTTCTTCGGGCATCACCTTGGCGGCTTCCTTCATCCCGACGGGGTCGAACGCCATCACTTGCGCGCCGCCCTCGATCAGTCCGCGCACGAGCGGGATCGACGGGGCTTCGCGCATATCGTCGGTATTGGGTTTGAAGGTGAGGCCGAGGATCCCGACCTTCTTGCCCTCAAGGCTGCCGCCAAGCGCCCTGGCGACGCGCTCGGCCATCGCGGCCTTCCGGTCGTCGTTGAACCTGACCACCGTGTTGACGATCTTGGCGTCGACATTGAAGTCGTCGGCAGTTTTCAGGAGCGCAAGCGTGTCCTTGGGAAAGCAGCTTCCCCCATAGCCCGGGCCCGGGTGAAGAAATTTGGGGCCGATCCGCCCGTCGAGCCCGATGCCTCGCGCCAGTTCCTGCACGTCGGCGCCGACCGCTTCGCAGATATCGGCCATTTCGTTGATGAAGCTGATCTTGGTCGCGAGAAAGGCATTTGCGGCATACTTGGTCAGCTCCGCCGTGCGCCGCGAAGTGAACAGCATCGGCGCCTTGTTGAGGAAAAGCGGGCGATAGATTTCGGTGAGCACATCGCGCGCCTTCTGGTCCTCGGCACCCACCAGAATGCGATCAGGGTGCTTGAAATCGACGATCGCCGCGCCTTCGCGCAGGAACTCTGGGTTGGAGGCCACCACCGTTCCTTCGGGCGCGCCCTCTTCTTCGAGGATGCGGGCGATTTCGTCGCCTGTGCCCACCGGCACGGTAGACTTGGTAACGATCACCGCCGGGTCCCTCAGGGCGCGCGCGATTTCGCGCACTGCGTCATAGACATAGGTGAGATCGGCATGGCCATCGCCGCGCCGCGAGGGCGTACCGACCGCGATGAAGATTGCCTGCGCATCGGGAAGCGCTTCGGAAAGCTTGCCCGTAAAGGACAAACGCCCATCGGCGACATTCTGTTTGACGAGGCCTTCGAGGCCAGGTTCCCAGATCGGCATCTCGCCGCGCGCGAGCATGTCGAGCTTGGCCGGGTCCTTGTCGACGCAGATCACGTCATGGCCGAAGTCGGCAAAACAGGCCCCTGACACAAGACCGACATATCCGGTGCCGATGATGACGATTTTCACGCGTTCATTCTCCTCGCCGCGACAATCTACTCCGCCGTGCCTTAAGAGCAACCTGAGCTGCTTTCCAGCCACCTACAATCGCAGGGGTGACACAAATTCCGTGGAAGCTTCCGCCCGCGACCGTTCGTCCTCGGACAGCCATGCTCTCAGTGAATACCAACGGCATGGGTATAAGGGTTAACTATGCAGACCCCTTGCCGTATCCTTCCGTGGTTTCCATCTAGGCATCTTGCTATTACATGGCTCGGACATGGCTCCTAGGGGCCGTAGAAGGAAAGTCTCACCAGTCCAGTGGTCATCAGTCTCCTGCGCAAGGCCAAGTCAAAGGGTAAAGCCACCTTGCCGGACGGCAAGCGGGTCTATGCCATCGGCGATATTCATGGCTGTATCGACCAGCTCGAAGCGCTTCTCGGCGCGATCGAGGCCGATCTTGCCGATTATGATGGCCAGAGCCGCCTCGTCTTTCTCGGCGACTATATCGACCGCGGCCCCGACAGTCGCGGCGTGGTCGAACGGCTGATCGGGGGCAATCTGCCGGGCGAGAAGCAGTATTTCCTCAAGGGCAACCATGAGGAAGCGATGCTCGAGGTGCTCAACGGCAAGGGCAAAAAGGCCGCCGGCTGGCTGTCGTATGGCGGCAAGGAAATGATGGAAAGCTACGGTATCGGTCGCAAGGAGCTCTATGATGCGGGCGGCGACGCCGGATCACTCCTGCGCGAAGCCTTGCCCGAGAGCCACCGCTCTTTCTTCGAGAATCTCCGTTTGAAGAAGAAGATCGGCGATTATCTGTTCGTCCATGCGGGCATCCGTCCCGGCACCCCGATCGATGAGCAGCAGGCAAGCGACCTACTGTGGATTCGCGAACGGTTCCTCAAGTCCGACAAGGACCATGGCGTGGTGGTGGTTCACGGCCACACGATCACCGGAAAGCCCGAATCCAAGAAGAATCGCATCGGAATTGACACCGGCTGCTACGCCACCGGACAGCTCACCGCCGTTCGCCTGCAAGGCAGCGAGCGCGCTTTCATCACCGTCTGATCCGCTAGCTTTCGAGAAGACCGTCGAGAGCGGCCATCGCTTCATGATGGGTGAGGTCGAGATCGAGCGGCGTCACCGAGATGAAGCCGTCGGCCACGCTTTCCAGATCGGTGCGATGTCCCGGTGTCTCCACTGTTTCGCCCAGACCGAACCAGTAATAGCGAAAGCCGCGCGGATCCTTGCGCTCGATCACCTCGAGGCGGGCATAATCGCGAAAACCCTGCGAACAGGCGCGCACGCCCTTGACCTTGTCGGCCGGGAGCGGCGGAAAATTGATGTTGATGAGCGTGCGTTTCTCGGGGAGCGCCTTGATGAGTTTTTCGAGGACCGCGGCACCATGCGCTTCGGCGGCTTCGAACTGGACGCCATCGGCATCGCCGGGACGAGCGCTCGCCTGGCTGAGGGCGATCGACGGCACGCCCGCCAATGCCCCTTCCATCGCCGCAGAGACAGTGCCCGAATAAGTGACGTCCTCGCCAAGATTGGCTCCGCGATTGACACCCGACAGGATGAGATCGGGCCAATCGTCCTTCATGATGCTGCCGAGTGCGAGCATCACCGCATCGGTGGGCGTTCCGGTCACCGAAAAGCGCTTCGGGCCATGCTTGCGAATACGGAGCGGGCGGGTGAGCGTCAGGCTGTGCCCGGCCCCCGACTGCTCTTCCGAAGGCGCGACGACCGTTACGTCATCCGACAGTTTTGAAGCGATGCGTTCAAGAATTTCGAGTCCCGGCGCATGGATTCCGTCATCATTGGTGAGCAATATTTTCATTACGGCTCCATATGAGATTTAACTGTGGACAAACAGAAATAGCTGAACGACGCAGTTCCGCGCTTTATGATGCGGTATCCACGCAACAGTCCACAAGAACCGCCGATCCTCTCCACTCATCTCTTGTTAATCACCGTTAGTCTATTTATAGGCGCAACTCGGGGACACCGTCGGGCTGGTCTAAGTGCCGAAAAAGCCTGACATAATTCGCCCCTCTTTGCCGCATTTCGGTAAAATTGCGGTGCTAGAGGGCTGTGATTTTGGGAGGGTTACTTGGCGACCGCGATCCACGATCTGAATGGCTCTGAAAAATTCGATGAGCTCGTGCTCGACGACGATTATCGTCCGTCGAGCGACGAGGAATTCATGAATGTCCGGCAGAAGGCCTATTTCCTCAACAAGTTGCGGGAATGGAAAGAGTCGATCGTCGAGGAAAGCCGGGCCACCATGGCGCAGCTCCAGGTCGATAGCCTTCGCGAGCCGGATCTGGCCGACCGCGCCTCGAGCGAAACCGACTGGTCCCTCGAACTGCGCACCCGTGACCGGCAGCGCAAGCTCATCGGCAAGATCGATGCCGCCATCCGCCGGCTCTATGACGACGAATATGGCTATTGCGAAGTGACGGGCGACCCGATCTCGCTGCCCCGTCTCGAAGCCAGGCCGATCGCCACGATGACGCTCGAAGCGCAGGAAAAGCACGAACGCACTGAGCGCGTGAGCCGCGACGACCGCACCGACTGATTTATCCTATCATCCAGACAAAAAAATGGGCCGGCTTCCGAGAGGAATGCCGGCCCATTTTTTTGAGCAGCGGCGGGTTAGTGCCCCACCAGTTCGTCTTTCAGTGCAAGCTTTTGCTTTTTAAGCCTACTCAGCAAGTCCATGTCAGGACGAGGACGATGTTCCTCGCTTTCGATCCGCATATGAAGTGCTTTATGCTTGGATGCGATTGCCTCGACATGGGCTTTGTCCATTGGATGTCCTTTCCATCGGTGGATTGACGACTCGCCTATTAAACCACGAATGATGGGGTTTGTCGCCTGTCCGACATTGTCATCGTCGCTGGGCTGGTGCAGTCTGGCGTGAATGGCCGTCTGGGGGTGGCGCGATGAATGACGATGACGATCCCGCCGAACTTCTCGCCCGGCTGAAGGAGGAACATCGGCTGCTCGACGAGGAAATCGAGCGCAAACGGGCAAGCGGAAAGGCCGACCAGCTCGAACTAGCGCGGCTTAAGAAGGCCAAGCTCGCCTTGAAGGACCGGATCGCCGATCTCGACGACCAGATTACCCCTGACATCATTGCTTGAGCTCGCTGTCCCATCGCGGGACGGCGTGCGGTTAACGGAGCATTTGGAGCCTTTCGGGCGTTTTCTCGACCGCCAAGGCATGGCAAAACGAAGCTTATGGACGAATCAAGCGCAACCGAAATGCGGATCACGCCGCGGCTGGTTGACCAGCTCTATACCGAGGCCATGGTCCTCGCCGACGAAGCGCGATCCTATTTTGACGAAGCGGGGCGGGACGACCGGCAATTGCTCGAACCGTTCGCGCGGGTCGGGTTCGCCTGCGAGTCGCTGAAGGTCACGACGCGGATCATGCACATCGTTGCCTGGCTGCTGACACAGCGCGCGATCGAAACGGGCGAGTTGACGGTGATCGAGGGGCAGCGGCCCGAACGGCGCCTCGGCAAGGCCAATGAGAGCGATGAAAAGGTCGTCGCCCTTCTTCCGCAAGCGGCGCAGAACCTCATTCGGCAAAGCATCGATCTTTACCAGCGGGTTCGCCGGCTCGATGAAGGGCAGGTGGTGAGCGAGCCGGTCGCCAGTCCCGCACGCGCGTTGATGGGTCGTCTCGAACGCGACTTCTATTCGCGCCGATAGGCGGGCCTAGGCGCAGATACGCGCCTTGGCTTCTTCATATTCGCGCGCCAGCCGGTCGACGAGGTCGCCCGCACCGACGATCTCGTCGATCACCCCGATGCCTTGGCCCGAGCCCCAGATATCCTTCCAGGCCTTGGCGCCTCCGAAGTTCATCTTCGACGGATCGCTTTCGGGAAGATTGTTGGGATCCATTCCCGCCTTCTCGATCGAACCGCGCAGATAATTGCCATGCACGCCGGTGAACAGCGAGGAAGCCACGATGTCGGCGGCCCCGCTCTTGACGATTTCCTGCTTATATTCGGGCATCGCGCGCGCTTCGTGGGTCGCGATGAAGGGCGAGCCGATATAGGCAAGATCGGCCCCCATCGCCTCGGCAGCAAGGATCGACCCCCCGTTGGCGATCGCGCCCGAAAGAAGAAGCGGGCCATCGAACCAGGCACGGATTTCCTGCACCAGAGCGAAAGGCGACCATTTGCCGGCATGGCCGCCCGCACCGGCAGCAACCGCGATCAGGCCGTCGGCGCCCTTGTCGATCGCCTTGTGCGCGAACCGGTCGTTGATGATGTCATGGAGGGTAATCCCGCCCCATCCATGCACGGCCTGGTTCAATTCCTCTCGCGCGCCGAGCGAAGTGATGACGATCGGGACCTCATATTTTTCGCAAAGCTTGAGATCCTCCTCCCAACGGGTGTTGGAGGCATGGACGATCTGGTTGACCGCAAACGGCGCGGCGGGCCGGTCCGGATGCTCTCGGTCATGTTTGGCGAGCGTCTCGGTGATCTCGGCCAGCCATTCGTCGAGCTGGCTGGCAGGCCGGGCATTGAGAGCGGGAAAGCTGCCCACGATCCCCGCCTTGCACTGCGCGATCACCAGCGCGGGGTGCGAAATGATGAAGAGCGGCGCCCCGAAGGCAGGGATGCGCAAATTCTGGAGAAGGGGCGGTAGGCTCATGATATTCCTCTTCGCGGAAGATTTTGCGCTCTTTTCCGCGAAGAAAGCCGGGGTGGCAAGAGGCGGGGCGCTGTCCGCCGCCCGCAAGGGAGCCCGTTCATCGCTGCTGACGCTACGGCATGCGCGCATGGCCGCACTGCCGTAGCGGGCAGGATTTTTCGGCCGAGACTAGCCGTAATGCGGGATGGAGAGTTCCAGCCCCGTCGCGAGGTCAATCTCGGGCGAAAAGCCCAACACGTTGCGCGCCTTTCCGATGTCGGCAAGCGAATGGCGGATATCGCCTAAGGGGAAATCGGCATGTTCGGGTTCGCGGTAATATTCATAGCCCATCGCCACTATCGCATCGCAGATGGTCGTGAACAGCTGGTCGAGGCTGGTACGCTTGCGCGCGCCGACATTGAAGACCGAGCCGGGCGGACCTGCCGCTCGCCGAAGACATCGAAGTAGCGAAGTCGACCGCTTCCGTCGCATAATGGTCCAACTAGCCGATGGCATAAAGTTCAACGACGCGCTTGGTCACAGCAGAGCGCGAAAGCGCGCGGCAGATGTGCTCCTCCAGTTCTTCGGGCGCGGGATCGTCACAATAGACCGCGCTGGAGGAAGCATAGACGATCCGCGAGATATCTTTTGCCCTTGCGGCTTCAAGCATGGTGACGAAGCCGGTGACGTTGACCACATTATAGCGCGTCGGTTCCTCGATTGACTGGGGGTTCGATCCGAGCGCTGCCGGGTGCAGGATGAGGTCGCGTCCCTTGGCGGCGTTCGAGCAAGTATCATGGTCAAGAATGTCGCCTTAGATCAGTGTGAAGCGTTCGGCATAGGCCTCTGGCTGGGCTTCCTTCCCCGCTTCGAGATTGGCATGCTTGCCGGGCTCGAAATTGCCGAGGCCGACGACCTTTTAGCCGGCCTCGTGCAGCGCCTCGACGATGTTCGAACCGATGAAGCCGGGGGCGCCGATGACGAGCCAGGTGCGGGGATTTTTGGCAAGGCGCGAAGCCAGCGGGGAGGGAAGGCTACGATGCGGTTTGCTCCGAATGATATGAGTGCGGCGCTGATCTCGCCGCTTTTGGGTCAGCTCGAGGAATAGGCAGGCGAAGCCGCGCCGGCCACTCGCATCGCCAATTGGCCTGTTGCGGGTGAGCGGGCATTGACCTAAGGCGGCGAGCCAAGTGCAACAGGGTCCGACAGGGCCCTGTTTGCAGTCCGGCTCACCCGTCTATCCAAGGGTCTTCGCATGGCAAAAATCCTGTCGGTTTTCGGCACCCGGCCCGAGGCGATCAAGATGGCCCCGGTGGTCAAGGCGCTCGAAAGCGATCCCCGGTTCGATGGCCGTGTCTGCGTCACTGCCCAGCACCGCCAGATGCTCGACCAGGTTCTCGACCTGTTCGGCCTCGAGCCCGACCATGACCTCGACCTCATGCAGCCCGGGCAGGATCTCACCGACATCACCGCCAAGGTGCTGACTGGAATGCGCGCCGTGCTCGATGAAGAGCGGCCCGACATGGTGCTGGTCCATGGCGACACCACGACGACGTTAGCCGCTTCCCTCGCGGCTTTTTACGCCCGTATTCCGGTAGGCCATGTCGAAGCGGGGCTGCGCACCGGCAATCCCGAGTCGCCCTGGCCCGAGGAAATCAACCGCAAGGCCGCCGCGACGGTCACCTCCCTGCATTTTGCGCCCACTAAACGCTCGCGCCAGAACCTTCTCGCCGAGGGCTATCCCGACGAGGATATCATCGTGACCGGAAATACGGTGATCGATGCGCTGCTCGATGTGGTCGCACGCATCGAGCACGATGAGGCGCTGCGTGCTTCGCTTGCCGCCATGTCGCCTACAGATCCTGAGCGTCGTACAATTTTGGTGACGGGCCATCGACGCGAGAATTTTGGAGGTGGATTTGAGCGGATTTGTGAGGCGATTGGTAAGTTGGCCGATCGGGATGACGTTGAGATAATATACCCAGTTCACCTAAACCCCAATGTCAAAGGACCGGTCGAAGAAAAGCTTGGGAACAAGCCCAACGTTCGGTTAATCGAGCCGCTCGACTACCTTCCGTTTGTTGACTTAATGCGCCGAGCGGACATCGTCCTCACCGATAGTGGCGGAATTCAAGAGGAAGCGCCTTCGCTCGGTAAACCTGTTCTTGTCATGCGCGATAACACTGAGCGGCCTGAGGCAGTCGAAGCGGGCACGGTAGAACTGGTTGGAACCGACGCGAGTACTATCGTCGCAGCAACCACCCGGCTTCTCGATGATCAAACTGCGTATCGTGCAATGAGCCGTGCGCATAATCCCTATGGTGACGGCAAAGCATCGGGACGCATCCTCGATGCGCTTGAGCGCCGACTGGGGCATGAGGCTCAGCTGCTGCCAAGGACAAGGAATTAGCCATGGATCGTGCTTTTAAGTCAGTCTCGGTGATCGGGCTCGGCTATATCGGCCTGCCCACTGCCGCGATGTTTGCCAGCCGAAAAATTGAAGTGATCGGTGTCGATATCAATCCTGACACTGTCGCGACGATCAATAGCGGAGGCGTTCACATCGTTGAGCCTGATTTGGATATTGTCGTACAGTCGGTTGTAGAAAGCGGGCATCTGCGCGCTACCACGGTGCCTGAGAAAGCTGATGCCTTCCTCATCGCTGTGCCGACTCCCTTCAAGGATGATCATGTCCCTGACCTTTCTTTTGTCGAGCGAGCAGCAAAGGCGATCGCACCTGTCCTAAAGAAAGGCGATCTCGTGGTTCTTGAATCCACGTCTCCTGTCGGCACCACCGATCAATTGGCGCAATGGCTAGCCGCCGAGCGAGAAGATCTCAGTTTCCCTCAAAACGCGGGCGAAAAAAGCGATATACGCGTAGCTCATTGTCCCGAACGTGTGCTCCCTGGGAAAGTGATGCAGGAGCTGATTCACAACGACCGGGTGATAGGGGGAGTAACCCCCGCTTGCAGTGCAGCTGCGATGCAGCTTTACCGAATGTTTGTCCAAGGCGAATGTGTGGTTACGAACGCACGCACTGCTGAGATGTCCAAACTAACGGAGAATAGCTTCCGCGATGTCAACATCGCCTTCGCAAATGAATTATCTCTCATTTGCGACGAGCATGATGTTGACGTCTGGGAATTAATTGCGCTCGCCAACCGACATCCCAGGGTTGATATTCTGCAGCCTGGACCCGGAGTCGGGGGGCATTGCATCGCAGTTGACCCGTGGTTCATTGTTTCTCAAGCACCGCATAGTGCGCACTTAATCCGTGCAGCGCGTATGGTGAACGACAGCAAGCCCGACTGGGTTATCGACAAGGTGCTGGATACAGTACAGGGACTAGTCGCAAAAGGCGGGGACGCGAAGGATTTAACGATTGCTGCCTACGGACTCGCGTTCAAGGCAGACATTGACGATTTACGTGAGAGCCCAGCGCTCAGGATCACCCGCATGCTCGCGGCCGTACATCCCGGTCCCGTGCTAGCGGTCGAACCCCACATCGAGAAACTACCGCAAGAACTTAGCGGCGTACGGCTGGTGAGCAGCGCAGAAGCGGCCGATGCGGATATTCACTTGGTGCTGGTCAAGCACCGCCAGTTCACCAAGATTGACCTGTCCGGTGGAACTATCATTGACGTGTGCGGACTATATCCGCGCTCTGCGTGCGGTTGACCGCGCGTTAGGGAAATGGGAGGAGGTCGACATTTACAAGCCAAATGGACGACGGAACCAAGGTTGCAAGACGGTCCATGGTAATGACAAGCAGCGGCGTACCCGCCCACAAAAAATTTTTTAGTCAATGCAATTAGAACCGGTTGACTACGACTCTACTCTTTGCCTGCTTGAAAAACCGGTGAATTTCGAAGCGGCGGCGTTCGTCAGGAGCGGGCATTAATGGTTGCTTTATTTGAGCAGTTGGCTCGCCTAAGTCGGACGGTTGCCCCTTTGCAGCCAGTACAGCTCGTCGGGCAGTTGCGTCAGCGCCTGTGGCAACGGCGTCCTTCGCCGCCCACTAATTTGCCCGCTTGGCGCTCATGTCAGGGTAGCTGGGTGAAGCCAATTGCAAAGAAGCGAGCAATGCTTGGCGAACGGCGTTTCCGGTTCGTCGGGATCGATGGAAAATTGGGTGACGATGGTTGGCACGCACACCATCTGCCGCTCCTTTGGCGCTATAATCTCCATTATCTCGACGAGTTGACTAGCGACAACTCGGAGCAGCGCGAAGCCGAACTTAGCAGCCTGTTAATGCGATGGATCAGAGAGGTCGAACCGGGAACCGAAGTTGCTTGGGATCCCTACCCGCTATCGCTCCGAATTGTGAATATCGTTAAGCTTGGGCTCCGGCGAGGCGGGCTCCAACGCAGTGTGCGCGCCAGTCTTGCGCATCAGGCCCGCTGGCTCGCGGCTAACCTCGAGACGCACCTGCTTGCAAATCACTATTTCACCAATGGCAAGGCGCTGTTTTTTGCGGGTTCACTGTTAGAGGGTGAAGAGTCCGGGGAATGGCGAAAAAGGGGTGCACAGATTGTTGCTGAGCAGGTTGAGGAACAATTCCTTGACGATGGAGGGCATTACGAGCGCAGCCCGATGTATCAAGCGATACTGACCGAGGATCTCTTAGACCTCGTAAATCTGTGCCGCCACTGCGAGCATGGACCACTGCTTGCAAGTCTGGAGGCCCACGCCTCAAGAGCCGTCGAATGGCTAATCGCTATGTGTCATCCCGACGGTGACATTTCCTTTTTCAATGACAGTGCGCTTGGAGTAGCACCTCGCCCTTACCGCATCGCAGATTATGCCAATCGACTAGCAATCAAATTTGACCCCCTTCCAGGTTCGCGGCTTCTGCGATCGAGTGGGTATGCGCGCTTAAAGGCTGGGGACGCTGTCGTGCTGGCTGACGCGGCGCCGCTGGGCCCCGAATATCAGCCAGGTCACGGGCATGCTGATACGCTGAGCTTCGAGTTGTCTGTGGGACCTCAACGCGTCGTGGTCAATTCAGGCATTTCGCACTACGAATGCGATTCCGAGCGACTGCGGCAGCGCGCAACCGCGGCACATTCAACTCTGGTTTTTGACGACAAGGATAGTTCGGAGGTCTGGTCGGCCTTCCGGGTAGGCCGACGCGCTCGCCCCCTGATCGAAAAGTTCGACAGAGATGCGGGAGTTTTCAAAGCAGCGCACGATGGCTATGCGCATCTACCTGGGAAACCCGTGCATCGCCGCTCTTGGACGCTCGACACTGGTTGCCTGGCGGTAACTGACTGGATTGATGCCCGACGCGGGCGTACGGCGCGAGCATATTTTCATCTCCACCCTGATCTTGAAGTCGAGCACCACTGCGAAGACGGCATAGTGCTTCGCGCGAGCCGACTGCGGGTGGGGGTTAAGGCCGACTTCCCGCTGGTGATTGAATTTGGAAGTTGGCATCCGCGCTTCGGCGAGCGGGTAGGCAACTGTGCGCTGCGTATCGATTGGGATGATCCCGATGCTGAAATATGCCAGACCCGGTTTACTTGGAGTGATGCGTGAATATCCTTCTACTCACCTATTACTTTCCTCCCGATCTTAGCGCGGGCTCCTTTCGCAGTGGCGCACTCGTCGATGCATTGCTCGGACAGATGGATTCGCACGATCAATTGCGGGTTGTCACAACCCACCCCAATCGCTATGCGGAAATGCGAACTGCTGGCGGTTCGCAATTTCATGACGATGAGCGGTTCTCGGTGGTGCGCGCAAGCATCCCGGCGCATCGCAGCGGCTTTGTCGACCAAGCTCTTGGGTTTCGGCATTTTGCTCGTGCCGCATGGGAGGCCGCGCTTGCGTTCAAGCCAGACCTTGTGGTTGCAACTTCATCTCGGCTCGCAACTGCGGCGCTCGGCGCGGCCGTTGCACGTCGAAATGGCGCCAAGCTCTATCTCGATTTGCGCGATATTTTCACCGAAACACTGGCTGACGTCGTTTCCACCGGGCCGATGCGCACGTTAATTCCGCTATTTTCTCGCGTAGAACACTGGGCGCTACGCCGCGCTGATAGAATCAACATAGTGTCGCCTGCTTTTGCAGACTATTTTGGTCCGATAGTGGGGCATCGGGAGTTCTCAACTTTCACCAACGGCGTAGACAGCCTTTTCCTGGAGGCGATACCTCCCGGGCTAAACCGAGATTCGGCTCAACGAATTGTAATGGTGGCGGGCAATATGGGCGATGGGCAGGGGCTCCACCGTATTATCCCGCAAGTAGCGGAGCGGCTTGAAGGAACAGGGCTAACCTTCCGTCTAATTGGCGGTGGGGGTAGGCGCCCGGAGCTCGAAAATGCGCTAGAACAGAGTGACGCTGGGAGGTTTGCCGAAATCCGGGACCCCATCCCCCGCGAAGAGTTGATTGAGCAATATCATGAAGCGTCGGTTCTCTTCCTCCACCTCAATGACTTGAGAGCTTTTGACCGTGTGCTCCCGTCGAAAATATTCGAGTACGCCGCGACGGGCCTTCCTATTGTGGCAGGCGTAAAAGGCTATGCTCGCCGATTTCTCGATGAAAACGTAGTGGGGGCATTTACCTTCGATCCGTGTGATGTGGATGGGTGTCTCGCCGCGCTAAAGGCAAGCGCAGCTGGCCCCCCTCGTTACGATCGCACGAAATTCGTCGAGCGATATGCCCGGTGCAATATCATGAAGCAGATGGCCCGCGAAATCTTATTGCATGGACAGATTAGTTAGCGGTGCGGTCCCCGCCGCCCCTACCCAAAAAAGTCTGGACTAGAATTCGCAGGTCAAGCGCAAGGCAGCGAAGCTGGAGGTAACGCTCGTCCCATTGTGCGAGACGCACAGGGTTGCTCATGTCAACACCGTTGATCTGCGCTAAGCCGGTTAGTCCTGGACGGATCTGGTAAATGCCACGATTCCGCCTCTCCGTTATCAGTTTTTGTTGAACGGGCAGGCAGGGGCGGGGACCCACGACGCTCAATTCACGCCGCGCGATGTTAAAAATTTGCGGAAGTTCGTCAATTTTGAGCCGGCGAAGCCATTTACCTACTCTAGTGACTTCCGCGGCTGAGACTTCGTGAGTGCCAGCTTGCCTGGTACCCACACGCATAGTCCTGAACTTGTACAGGATGAAAACCCGCTCGTCCTTCCCTACTCGAGGCTGAGCAAAAATTGCCGGTCCCCTGCTCTCCAAACGGATCAGGATCGTTACGAGCAGCATTAGCCACCCAATCAGCAGTATGACAAAAGCGACGAATGCCATGTCGATAAGAAAGCTTGCAATGCGGTACAAAGTGTTTTGTCCGTTATCGGGTACAAGGCGCCGGACGGGCGACGAGTTTGAATTGTCCAAACACTCGTGGACGGCTTTGAGCGCGTCGTTTGCAGGAATTGTCGGCTTAATAGCCGCCGCCCAGCGCCAGAGGGTATGAGACAAGCTGCCTTCGGGTGCTGTAATCAATTTTGGAAGCACCAGCCAGCAGATGTCTTTTCCGCCATCGAGACGTGCCCATTCCTGCGCCTCGGCTTTACTGATCGCATACGGGCTGCAATTTCCGGGATCGAGAGCGTGGGTCGAGGAAAACGCAAGAATTCGCCTGATTCCGATAGATCGTGCAGTTCCCACTAGGGCGGTAAATCGGTCTACATTGACCGCGCGAAACGCTTTCAGGTCGCCTTTCGCGTCATTGTTCAGAACGGCAAGGTCGACCAGTGCGTCGCAACCCCGAGCAGCGACACCGAAGTCGGCGCAGTGATGGCAATCATGTTGTGGAAATATACGGGCCAATGCTGCGGCATCGCGTCCAAACAATCGCAATTGGGCACCGTGCTTGGCGAGGTAAGGGACGAGCAGCCGTCCGAGCTTTCCACTCGCTCCGGTCAGCGCGATGGTTTTTCCGTCTAGACTCCTCTCCGTGTTCGTCATCGGGTCCGGGCCCGATTCCTCATCGCCGGAGGCGCAATATCGTCTTCGGTGCGATCGCGATCGTGATTAAATTCTTCTACCTGCTCTTTCAGCCAATCAACCAAATCCTGATGCGCATTATTCTCGATCAGTGGCACGAGGGTCGCGATGGCTTGCTCAATGTCCCGCCATTCTGGGCGCTGTTCATGGGCATTAACAATGCGGGGGTGGCGCGTCGGTAGGGGCGCATCATTGATCAACAATTCCTCGTAAAGCTTTTCACCAGGGCGCAGTCCCACTTCGACGATTTCGATATCGCCGTCCGGGTTTAGTTCATCGCGCACCTCGAGTCCCGACAATTCAATCAACGAGCGGGCAAGGTCGGCAATTCGGACGGGTTCACCCATATCAAGCAAGAAAATCTCCCCGCCTTCCGCCATCGCGCCGGCTTGGATCACAAGCTGGGCAGCCTCGGGAATGGTCATGAAAAAACGGGTAACGTCGCGATGGGTGATTGTTACAGGGCCGCCATGCTGGATTTGCTCGCGAAAACGCGGCACCACCGATCCACTGGAACCAAGCACGTTGCCAAATCGAACCGCCGAGAAACACGTGCGATCCTGGACGGCAGCGCGCGCCTGTATAATCTGTTCGCATACCCGCTTCGAGGCGCCCATTACGTTCGTGGGACGCACCGCCTTATCTGTGCTCACAAGGATGAAGCGGTCGGTGCCGTGACGCTCGGCGGCGAGAGCGCAATAGAGCGTGGACGTGACATTGTTCCGGATGCCTGCCGCTACGTTTGCCTCAACCAATGGCACATGCTTGTAGGCGGCAGCATGATAGATCGTCTGGGGCTGACGTTCAGAGAATAACCGCTCGACCTCGTGCTCATTAGCGACATCCACGAGCTCCGATACAATCTCCGCCTTGATACCGCTTTCTCGGGCCATGTCGCGCAATTCATGGTCAATCGCGTAAAGTGCATATTCGGACTGGTCGGCAATAATGAGCTGAGCGGGCGACTGGTGAAGAATCTGACGGCAAAGCTCACTTCCGATCGAACCGCCTGCTCCGGTCACAAGCACACGTCGCGCCATGATGTTGCGCCCGATCAATTCAGGAACGGGTTCAACTGGATCGCGTCCTAGAAGATCACCTATTTCAATTGGGCGTAGGTCGCTCACGCTGACCTTGTCATAGGCTACGTCTGCAATACTCGGAAGTACGCGGACGTGAGGGCGCATGCCGCTGGCTCGCAGCCGATCGAGTAATTCACGGCGCTTTGCACGCTGCCCTTTTTCGGCATTGGCGAGGAAGAGCTCATCAATATTGGCACCTGCGAGCACTTCCTCGAGATCACTTTCATGCCAGATCGGCACGCCTTCGAGGAGCCCCCCTACTTCTTTACCGCTATGGTCAATAATGCCCACGAGCCGTAGGCCGGGTTCGCGTCCCACCGCCACAGCGATTTGCTGCATGGCGCTCCCCGCGCCGTAGACGATGACTCGTTTGGGCGCTGAAGTCGAATCACGTCCTTCCAGATAAGGTTGGATCAAGCTTGAGAGGACGACCCGTAACGTGGCGATGAAGCAAAAGAACAGCACCGGGACGAGAATGCTGAGCGTGCGGGGCACTCCCGCTGGCTGGGTCAACAGAATAACGAAGGCCAGTAAAGCGACCATCACAATCGTAGCGCGCCCGACGAGAATGATTGTGTGGCGCCCTGTGTAACGAACCGTGGAGCGATACGGGCGCACAATCAAAGAAGCGAGTGTCCAGCAGCCGAGCGAATAGGCGCTAATCACGACGTAATCATCAAAATCGACCTGCGTAACGCCAAGTCGGATCGAAAATGCAGCCCACGCTGCAATAAGGCAGGCGAAGATATCGGCAAGCATCACTACGGCGTGCCTCACGGCACGGGGCAATGCGATCATGCGCCTAATCAGCGGCATCATAAAGTGATGATAGTGAGGGATGTTAGCGTGCCCCATAATATGTTCGCCGATCAGTGGACGAAACTTGACTCATGCACGTCGGCTGCACTCCTCACGACCTCTTTTTTTGGTGTCGAGCCGAAGGGAAGACGACTTGCCAGGGCTTTATGCGCTCAAGTTGGAACCGGCAAGTCTCCGGCGTATTCCAACCCTCGCGCATTGGCTCATTATTCCGAGCGCCCAGTTCCAGGGTCCATGCTCAGTTGAAGTCGCTATACGAATGGGATAGGCGGCCGTTAGGCCTCGTGGGGAAACCCCTCCTGCCAGACCCAGCTAATGAATTCTCAGGGTGGCTAGATGCTGCTCGCTGTCAACGGAGTGTTGTAGCATGTTTGAAGGCAAAACCATTCTTGTAACGGGCGGCACAGGATCGTTTGGCCATGCCTTCGTGCCAATGACGCTCAAACGTTTTAACCCTAAAAAAATCATTATCTTTTCGCGCGACGAGATGAAGCAATGGGAGATGGCCAAGAAGTTTGACGGCGATGAACGCGTGCGGTTCTTCATTGGCGACGTGCGCGATCGGGAGAGGCTATACCGCGCTCTCGACGGAGTGGATTTCGTCGTGCATGCCGCAGCGACAAAAATTGTGCCGACTGCCGAGTACAATCCCTTCGAGTGTGTCAAAACCAACATTAATGGCGCAATGAACCTGATTGATGCTTGTATTGATAAAGGTGTCGAACGGGTAGTCGCGCTTTCAACCGACAAGGCGTCGAGTCCGATCAACCTATACGGTGCGACAAAACTGGCTTCCGACAAACTGTTTGTCGCCGGTAACAGTTATTCCGGGTCGGGAAAGACGCGATTTTCTGTGGTGCGCTACGGTAATGTCATGGGATCGCGCGGCTCGGTTATACCCTTTTTCCAGTCAATTCGCGGAAAGGGCAAGGTGCCGATCACCGATGTTCGGATGACCCGATTTATGATCAGCCTGGAACAGGGTGTTGAATTGGTATGGCATGCTTTCGAGGACATGGTCGGAGGCGAGATCTATGTTAAGAAAATCCCGTCGATGAGGGTAACCGACCTTGCACGGGTTGTGGCCCCCGATGCAGAACAGGAGGTGGTCGGCATCCGCCCCGGAGAAAAGCTTCACGAGCAGATGATCGGATTTGAAGATGCACCCTACACATATGAATATGACGAGCATTACAAAATCCTTCCCGCTATTCACGGCTGGGATCAAACCTCAGACCGGATCAAGGATGGCAAGCGGGTCGAGGCCGGCTTCACATATTCCAGCGACAACAATGAAAGCTGGATGAGCGAAAGCGAATTGGCGCAGTGGATCGAGGACAATCGTGGGAAAATCGGGGCGATCTGATGGCTTTCATCCCTTACGGTCGCCAATCGATTAGCGACGAGGACATCGCTGCGGTCATTAGGGTGCTGAAGTCAGATTTCCTTACCCAAGGACCCGCGGTTCCAAATTTTGAGGAGAAAATTTCTACTGCGACGTGCGCTCGCCACGCGGTAGCAGTCAATAGTGCGACTTCGGCACTACATATTGCATGTCTGGCCCTGGGGCTTGGGCCGGGCGACTGGCTTTGGACCAGCCCTGTCACTTTCGTCGCGTCTGCTAATTGCGGGCTCTATTGTGGGGCGCGGGTCGATTTCGTCGACATCGACCCGCGAAGTTACAATCTCGACCCCGACCGCCTTGAGGAAAAGCTGCTGGTCGCCGAACGTGAAGGGCGATTGCCCAAGGTGGTCGTTCCTGTGCATCTAACTGGGCAAAGCTGCGACATGGAGCGAATCTACAGGCTTTCGCAAAAGTATGGGTTTCGTGTCATAGAAGATGCCTCGCACGCCATCGGCGCTAGCTACAAGGGTCGACCGGTCGGTGATTGCCGATACTCGGATATCTGTGTCTTCAGCTTCCACCCAGTGAAAATCGTGACTTCAGCCGAGGGCGGGGTCGCTACAACTCAGGATGAAGTACTTGCCGAGCGGATGCGACTTTTGCGCAGCCATGGCATAACTCGTGATGATCAGCGGTTGCGAGAGCCCAGCCATGGCGGATGGTATTACGAGCAGCAGTTGCTCGGCTTCAACTATCGCATGACCGATATGCAGGCAGCGCTCGGGGCAAGCCAGATGGATCGGCTCGCCGAGTTCATCGATATGCGCCACCTGCTGGCAGACCGTTACGATCGGCTTCTCGACCTAGACGCATTGCAGCTGCCAGTCCGTCTGCCCGACCGTCGTTCGTCTCTGCATCTATACGTCATTCGGCTCGCGAAGGGAGGGGGAGGCATTGCGCAACGCGCGCTGTTCGATCATCTGCGCGAGGCGGAAATTGGCGCAAACCTCCATTATATCCCCGTCTATCGTCAGCCCTATTATCGCGAAATGGGTTTCGATCCGTCGGACTTTCCGCAGGCCGAAGCCTATTACCGCGAAGCGATTACGATACCGCTTTTTCCTGCCATGAACGAAGAGCAGCAAGACTATGTGATCGCAGCAATCCGGAAAGCGATATGTTAAGCAATCATACGGATGTGATGCCTGTATTGGAGTGCTCAGAATGAACGACACTATGCCGGTGTTGATGATCGAATTGGCTAATGCTCATGGTGGCGTTGAGCAAGTTATCGATGCCATGATCGAGGCGGCGATCGCAGTTGAGTACCCTGACAAGGTAATCAAATTTCAGCCCTTCAAATTCGATCTGATCGCAATTCCGGACTTCGAATACTACTCAGTGTATCGGGATTTGTATTTTTCTCCTAGTGAATGGGGGCGAATGATCCTAAAAACGGCAAGTAACTGTAAAGTTTGCTTGGACATTTTGGATCTCTATAGTTGTGAAATTTTGCGATCGAATTGTGAGCAAATCTCATTTATCAAATTCCAATCGTCCATATTAGAGAATTACGAGGTCCTAACCGCGCTTCGATCGATCGATCTCAGCGACAAAAAAATCTTGGTCAATGTCTCAGGCCTTTCGCTCGATAGAATTGATGCGACGCTTGAGGAGTTGGGAAGTTTTGGCGCGCAAATCATTCTGCAGGTCGGATTTCAATCCTACCCGACACACCCTGAGGATCTTGGTTTGCAGAAAATAGAGCGTCTTGCGGCCCGGTTTCCTGAGTATGAACTGGGTATCGCGGACCATAGCGATGCGAACAGTGCTTTTGCGCAAATAGCTCCCCTTCTCGCAGTGGCGAAAGGAGCAAAATATGTTGAGAAACACATCTGCATTTCGCGCACATCTGCTAAATTCGACGGTTCCGCCGCTTTGGAGCCTCAGGAGATGCAGAATCTCGCAGAGCATCTTAAGTTAGTTCATGCGTCGAGCCAGGCGCAATTTGTCCCTCGGAGCGAACGGACTTATCTGGATTCTACGATCCAAGTGCCGGTTGCCGCTCGGATGGTTTCGGCCGGTTCTCTTCTTTCGGACGTCGACCTCTTATATCGCCGGACGGCGCAGTCTGGCCTTAAAAGGCACGAGCTTTTTGAACTGCAAAGGAGGCGCTACATTCTCGCCGAGCCTGTCGATACTTTTAATGTAGTCGCTGCCGAAAACTTTCGATCTGCGAAGGTTGCAGCGATCATCGCTGCTCGCATGAAATCGACACGTCTGAAGCGAAAAGCACTATTGGAAATCGGCGGAACCGCATCATCTGTGCGCTGCTTGCGTCAGTGCGCAGCCGCTCGAGGCGTCCAACAAACTATTCTCGCTACGTCTGACATTGAAGAAGATGGAGTACTAGAGAATGTAGCACGAGAGGCGGGCGTAGATTTTTGGAAAGGCGACAAGGACGACGTAATTGATCGTTACCTCGGGGCGTGCAAACATTACGATATAGACGTGGTGGTTCGGATGACAGCGGATAATGTTTTTGCATCTCCAGAAATAATCGATTTCCTTCTTGATAGCCATTTTGCAACCGGGGCTGATTATACGGCGGCTGCAGATTTTGTTGTTGGTACGGCTTCTGAAATAATTAATCGTGAGGCACTACAGAGAGTTGCCGATCATTTTGGTAGGGCCGAGCATTCCGAATATATGACTTGGTATTTCCAGAACAATAAAGACAGGTTTAAGGTGAATATTGTCGACCTGCCTAAAGATTGGGTCGGCGATTTTCGTCTCACCCTCGATTATGAAGAGGATCGTGAGATGATGGATGAACTCGCTCACCGGCTCGGGAAAAAGGAACGAGTTTACGCGCTCGACGATGTTCTTTCGGTTCTTCGATCGGACCCGGCGCTTGCTGGAAAAAACGCGCATATCGGGCTGCGCTATAAGGAGGATAAGAACCTCATCGATATGCTCGATCACCAAACCCGTATGAAATAGATCGAACCGGGCCGCGTTTTGCTAATGCGACGAGATTAATGGCACGGCGGTGCCGTGTATCGCAATAATGTCATCGAGTGCTCCGAAGGAGTTAAGTCAATGCCATCGTCGGATGCAGCCCGTCATGCACGAAGGGGTTTCCACTTTGCTGAACGAATTGTCGGCACCGCTCAGTGGGGACTTGATTATGGCATCGCCAATCGCACAGGCCTGCCCTGCGAAAATGAGGTTCATGAAATGATGCGACTTGCATATCAGGGTGGAGTTCGAACGCTGGATACGGCAAGAGCATACGGAGATAGTGAAGAGCGTATTGGGCGCAGCGCGCTTAGTTCTCGATTTACAATTCTAACGAAAACGCCTCCGAATATGGGTCCTCGTTCCGAGGATGTCCGCTCAGCAATCGAGGAATCTCTTTCTGCGCTGCGTCGTGACAGGCTTGACGGCTTGCTACTCCATCGCATCGCCCAACTAGCCCATGAGCAAACTATGCAAGCGCTAATGGACGCACAGGCTAATGGTCTCATCGAACGAATAGGGGTTTCTGTTCAGGGGCCGGAGGAAATGGAGAAGGCGCTTGGAGACGAGCGCATTTCGATAATCCAATTTGCGTACAATCTGCTTGATAACCGTTGGGAGAGCTTTTTGGCGCGTTTTGAAAAGGTCCGGAAAGAGCGCGATCTTAAACTCCACGCCCGCTCTGCGTTGCTCCAGGGGTTGCTTCTTTCTCGCGATCCCCATCATTGGCGCATGGCCCACGTTGAAGACCCTCATCCTATTTGGCGATGGCTTGATAATCTAGTTTTGGCCAATGAGAACCGTTCGCTGGCCGAGTTATTGATTGAGGGTGTACGGCGTCTGGAATGGATCGACGCGGTCATCATCGGTGTCGAGACTCCCGCTCAGCTTCGCGCTCTGCTCGGTAATCGGGACTCATCCGATTTGATCATTCCCGCTGATCGCCCGAGCATTCAACCTGAAACCCTAAATCCAGCGTTGTGGACCCAAGCGGCATGATCACTTCCGATGCTCCATTGGTGGGGCGAAATGTAATGATTACTGGCGCCATGGGTTATCTGGGACGGGCGATGGTCGCGCGATTTCTTGAGGCAGGCGCATTTGTGGTGGCGCAAGGCCGCACCCCCAAAAAACTTGACCTACTCGATGGTGGGGCTAGCGAGAATCTCAAGTACGCATGTTTCGATATCACTGATGCGGCGGCTTGCGAGACCTTTTTCGAGCGCTTTGGCCAACCGCTGCATGCATTAGTGCATAATGCCTATGCTGGGCGGGGTGGAACGCTCGCAACGGCTAGTGACGAGGATTTCCGACAAAGCTACGAGGTTGCGATGGTTGCGGCGCAGCGCTTAACTCGGCTTGCACTTCCGGCACTACGGAGGGGAAGTGCTGAGTATGGTGATGCCGCAATTCTCGCAATCGCCTCGATGTATGGCAAAGTGAGTCCAGATCCTTCGTTATACTTGGAACCGGAGGCAACCAACCCACCATTTTACGGGGCCGCCAAGGCAGCGCTGATCCAATGGGCCCGCTATGCGTCTGTCGAACTCGCTCGCGAAGGAATCCGCGTAAACAGCCTGTCCCCGGGTCCGATACCTAATAAAAAAGTGCGCGAAGAAGCGCCGGATTTCGTCCAGAAGCTCGCGAGCAAAGTGCCGCTTGGTCGGACGGGGCGTCCAGACGAGGTAGCGCAAGCCGCCGTGTTCCTTTGTTCGCCTGCAGCATCTTTCGTTACCGGGGCCGATCTGCCAGTCGATGGCGGTTGGACCGCTCTGTAGAGAGATGACCGTCTTTCGATCAATCCTTTTTCGCTGTGATGCATCCCGACTATCGGGAATCGGTCATATGGAGCGATGCCTGACGCTTGCTAATGCCCTTTTAGGACATTCGACGCGCACAACCTTTGCAGTTCGCCATTGTCCAGACGCGCTTGAAGAGAAAATCCGCGCACAGGGGCATAGTGTGGAGCGCCTTCGAAAAGGGAGTAATGATCAATCACTCACTGGCTATCTGCGCTGGCTGGGTGTTTCCTCTTCGCGCGACGCAGCGGAAACGCTTGAGGTCGCTCGATCGGTCGAGGCCGACTTAGTCGTGGTGGACCATTATGCGCTTGGCCTAGAATGGGAAGCCTCTTTGGCTACCGTGGGCGCGGCGATCATGGCGATCGACGATCTCGCCGACCGTGTGCATCATGCTGATTTGCTTCTCGATCAAAATCTGGGCAGGTGCGCCGAACATTACTCGAAGCTTGTACCATCCGACTGCGAAGTGCTTACTGGCCCCGAATTCGGATTGCTCCGCCCCGAATTCGCAGCGGAACGATCGGCCGCGCTAGCACGGCGCAAGGACCCCGGGCGCCATCTGCTTATCAGTCTTGGCGGGGTGGACAAGGACGATTTTTCGGGAAGGGTGCTGCGTGAGTTAGCAGAGTTGGGGTGGCATTCGCTCGAACAACTTACAGTAGTGATGGGGAGTTCGGCGCCTCATCGCGACGCGGTTTGTAGGCTTCTGGAGGACTGTCCGATCCCCCACCGTGTCGAGGTCGACAGTGATCAGATGGCCGCACTTTTCCGTGACGCTGATCTTGCCGTGGGCGGGGCGGGGTCAACATCTTGGGAGCGTTGTGCGCTAGGTTTGCCATCTCTGCTCGTTGTCCAATCGGAAAATCAAACTGTGATCGCAGATTCACTTGAAAAAGCGGGAGCCGCGATCTCGAGCGGGACGAACCCAAAAGCAGAAGACTTAGCAAGACTATTGGCGCTGCTTGATCGCCCAAGTGATTATCGCAGGCTAAGTAACAACGCCTCGGTACTTTGCGATGGTCGCGGGACGGGCCGCGTAGCTGCGGCTGTGAACCGGATGAAACACGCTGTGGATCTCTTGAAACCGCTAACCGAAACAGATTTGCAGATTTTGCTCGAATGGCGCAATCACGATGATGTTAGGAGGCACATGTATTCCAGTCGACCTATTGCGTTTGCTGATCATTGTCGTTGGTTTGAGAACTTAAAGCGAGACCCCTTGCGACAGGCCTTTATTTACGAGTGCGAAGGCAAGCCGAGCGGCTTCGTTCAATTCGAGAGAGATGACGCGGGCACTGTGGCTGAATGGGGCTTCCATGCAGCGCCTGGCAGCCCTAAGGGAACGGGTCGGCGTCTAGGCACGCTGGCGCTCGATTATCTTTTTGGTGTGATAGGGTGTGATGCAGTCCGAGGGGCAGTCATACTGTCAAATTACGCCTCGCTGTCATTTCATCGAGTGTTCGGCTTCGAGCCAGACGGCCAGCCAGTCGAAATTCGAAAAGGCGATTATTCGGGTGATGTGCAGTATTTGCGACTGACGCGAGATCGATGGTTTGAATGCAGAAAGGTATGACGCCGGTGCCCCATGGTCTAAGAGTGGATGAGCGAAGGGGGGCGTGCGACAGAGATCGATTGAGCTTCGACACGACAAAAGAAATAGAGCAATACGTCTCCCGCAGAGGCTTCGCACTTAACTCGTGAAAGATGGTGATTATCCCATGGATTCTCATACAATTGAAATCGATGGTCGCAAGATCGGCGGGGGCTTTCCCCCCTACGTTATCGCAGAGGTTTCGGCCAATCATAATGGTTCGCTTGATCGTGCATTCGGGATCATCGACGAAGCCGCTCGAGCCGGGGCCGACTGCATCAAGCTGCAAACCTATACTGCTGATACGATGACGCTGAAGTCAACGAGGCCGGACTTCAAGATTGAAGGCGGGCTGTGGGATGGAGAGTATCTCCATGACCTATATGAGCGGGCTTACACGCCTTGGGATTGGTTTCCTCGGATTTTCGATCGGTGCCGCAAGCTCGGCATTACTGCCTTTTCCTCACCTTTTGACAAAAGCGCGGTCGACTTTCTCGAAGATTTAGGCGCTCCAGCTTACAAGATCGCCTCGTTTGAAGCGATCGACCTGCCGTTGATCCGATATGTTGCCTTGACGGGTAAGCCGTTGATCATTTCGACGGGCATGGCTGATGCTGAGGAAATCGAGGAAGCAATCTCCGCGGCGCGCGAAGCGGGGTGCCGCCAGCTCGCCATTTTGCATTGCGTAAGTGGCTACCCGGCCCCAGCGGCCGATTACAACTTGCGTACGATCCCTGACATGCGGGAGAAGTTCGGGGTGGTCGTGGGGCTCTCCGACCATACGTTGTCGAATTATACCGCGATTGCCTCAGTCGCGCTTGGTGCGTCAATTATTGAGAAACATTTCACCCTCGATCGCAAAGCTGGGGGGCCTGATGACAGTTTCTCGCTCGAACCTGCCGAATTGAGAAATCTAGTGGAAGGCGCGCGTACAACCTTCGAGGCGTTGGGTGCGGTCGACTATGGTCGTAAGTCGAGTGAAATCGGCAATGTGCAATTCCGGCGATCACTGTATTTCGTGACCGATCTCGAAGCGGGCGCCACCATCGGACCCAACGATATTCGCTCGGTGCGGCCCGGATTCGGCTTACCTCCCAAATATTTTGATCAGATCGTCGGCTGTACCCTGCGAGAGCCGGTGAGCTACGGTACGCCAGTAACTAGCAGGCATTTGGCGTCGGAAGGCCTGGAGGCCGATGGCTGAGCTTCCTTTACCTGATCGACCCCGTCCACATCTCCAGCCTGCGTTCGTAGAAAGCAGTAGAGTGGCTTTAGCGGATTTAAGGAAGTCTTGGCACCCGATCGTTTGGGGGCTGATCGTATATGTTGCTGTCGCTAACCTTTTGATTTCGGCCTTAACTCCGTTGCGAATTGCCGGCATTCTGGATCCGGTGGAGCTGCGCAACCCCTTACTGATCGCATCGCTTGGCCTTTGGGTAGTCCTTGGAAACCCCTTTCGAATACTTAAGCCGCGTTTCTTGGTACAATATGTGTTAATTCTTATGATCGTCGTATCAGCTTGGCGCGGGATCGAAAATTTTTATAACCCGTTTTACCAGCGCAACTATCTCTCGCACCTTTTCCAACTTGGCAGTGCCTATTGCCTTCTAGGGGTGGGTTATCATGCGTCGAACCAGATTCCAAAAAAGGTTTGGATGATATTAGGTTGGGCGACAGTTGGCGCTGTACTCTTGTCAACGCAGACGATTATCTCTTCGCTTGAGAGAGGTGAGGTAGAGCGCTTCTATACTGCCGCTTACTCACTATTGTTGCCTATGGCCTTCGGACTGCTGTATTCGCGGCGCATGGCGATTGCTTCTTTTTTATTATTAATCATCTCGAATAAACGAGCTGTAATGCTAGCAATTGCCCCGATGTTCGCGGTTTTCATGAAAATCGGCCCTTCTTCGCATGCCCGAAGGAGAAAAGTGACCGAAAAATTGCTCATGCTATTGGTCGGCGTTAGCGTGATGGCATCAGCGGCGGCTTTGTTGGGATTTATCGCTGGAAGTGCGGGGAGCGACCAGTCTGGCGTGACTCGAGCGGCGCAAATTACTTACGAGCGTATGGCCTCCAGCATTGAGGTGGGGACGGGCGAGCGATCCCTGGAGGAGATTGATGCTGGGCGTACCTTTGAGGTGCAAACTGCGCTCGATACCCTTGACTCGTTTGAACTGGCGTTTGGCTCGGGAGCGGGCTGGACGATTTATCTAAGGGACCATTTTGCGCAGAACGTACATTTCACGCCCATCTCTTTGACCGTAGTGTTCGGGGTTTTTTTTGCGGTATATATTTATGCTTTCCTGATCAGGACAGTGTGGCGAGGAATGCGCCGAACTAGTGCGCCGACGGTGGCTGAAAGCATCGCGCCAATTTACTTGAGCGGTGCGATCGTCCACACCCTTTTCGCATATAGCATATTTATCGACTTTTTTATCTTCTTCTTCGCGGGTGCCGTGCTTGCGGGCGTTGAAAGAGATAAGGCAGCCCGATCTGCAGCTTGATGCCCCGTCTCTTGGTGAATCTGAGGAGCGATTGGGATGACCCGATCTGGAGGGGCGCTTCGAAGGAGCTGGTCCTATATGTTGGCCCTCCTCCGCCAATTGAGCTGGGTCTCGACGCGCGACCCGTCGGACCGCTCGATCGTGAGGCGCGCGCGTCATTAGCTGCTCGAACCGGGGAACAGTGGTCGTCGATGTCTCCGGGTCTTGTAAAAGATTTGTGTGGCGCGCATCTCAACGATTACCTTAATTATGCTCTAGTAGTCAGAGAAGCTGCATTGAACGCAGTGCTCAAATGGCGACACGCTGCCAAGGAAATCGTCATTTTAGCCTACGCCACCGGTTGCGAAAGCATGCCACTATTCGGTGTTCACAACAGCGAACGTAGCATCGGGTCGCCTTCGTTATTGAATTCGCGTTATGCGCAATGGCTCGCTACTAAATGCAATGCCCGTCTGGAGCTGACCTCGGCCCCCATTCGTGACCTCTGGCATCGCAGGCATTTCCGATCAGTCCTGTTATTGCTGGCATCCGCATGGCTACTGTTACGGTATGCCGTACGGTTGTTAAATGCAGCGCCGGCAGCACGGGGAGCCGAGAGCCATACACCGTTACTCATAGTTAGAGCCCTACACCAGTTTCGTTTTGCGCGCGGCTTGCTGCGAGAAAGCGGCCATTTGTCGCTCTGCCTGGTGCCTCAATATAGCCAGGGCAATGTCAAAACTTTGGTCGATCGCGCTCGCACGCTCCCGCGGAAGGGATTCATCATGGTCCCGGGACTGTCCGATTGGTTCGGAGCGTTGTTCGCGGCAATCGCGATGCGATGGCGGTTGGGGCGCGAATTGTCTCGGACCCGCACGCCCCCCGATTTGGTCGGTTTAGCCATCGAAATGCGACATGCTCATATCGGTTTGTTTCATGTGGCATTAATTGACCGCGTTGCTAAAAGAGGAGGCAGAGATCTGGTCAATTTCGAGATGATCGGGGCAATGGCGGGTCTCGAAGCGTTGGCTGCGCGACGAGCCGGACTGCGTCTATCGAGCGTCCAAACCGCTCTGATTTCCGATGCCCCGCTCGCAATTTTTCCGTTCAGCGATGAATTTTACTCGGATAGTCCTGAGATGGCTTGCTTGTGCGAGCGGCTTGGCCATGTGCGGATGGGCGAGGTGAAATTTGTAGGATCACCCTATCCCGTGCAGCCAATCCGCCCGCTGCCCCCTGATTGCGATCTACTTTTCTGCACCCAGCCCGATGATCGCTCTGCCAACCTGCGCATTCTTAAGGCACTGATCCCGCTGGCTAAAAACGGGGGGAGGCGACTCGCCGTCCGGCCACATCCGCGCGACGATATGACCTTTTACCGAGCAGCACTCGAGGCGGCAGGAATCACAGTAATTGTCGATCGGGACGAGCTTTCGAATTCGCTCGAAAAATACCCGCTAATTGTTCTTAAAACATCAAGTCTAGCAAAGGACGCGCTCGGTGCGGGGGCGCATATCGTTTTTTGCCATTTTACCGATCGTGACAGGTCACTTAGTGCCGATTATCTCGATTCCGCTCGGGCGACTGGGCTTGTGGCCAATGATGAAGCTCAGTTGGCCGAACTGATTGCCAATCCGAATAGCCTTTCATCCAGGACCGGGGTGCTTCGTTCGTCCGTCCTGCCCGAGCTATCGATCAGGGATTTGGCCGATGTGCTTGGCAAGGATGGCCGATGATCAGGCGGATAGCCAGCACCGGGTTGCGGGCTGTCTCATTGGGCACGCGGATGCTCTTGATCGTCGCACTAGCGCACTTACTGCCGCCAGCCGAAGTCGCGCGCTTTGCCTTATACTCAAGCGCGCTACTGCTAATCTCGGATCTCCTTCCCCTCGATAGTTACGCGGCCATAATTCGGCAGCTGCTGGGCGAGAAGTCTGATTTGAAAGGAATATTACAGCGCTATTTTGGGTTGCTGGCGGCAAGCGCGCTATCACTGGGACTGCCAGTAGCCTGGCTATACGTATCTGCAACGCCAGCACTGGGGAGCCTTATTGCGGTCGTGATGGCGGGGCATATCCTGCTCGAAATTCTTTCAGCCAATGCCGCCCGCATTGCGATTGCCCTAGGCGCGCCGCTCCGCGCTAATCTCTTGATCTTCCTGCGTACTGCGGCGTGGGTCTTTCCCGCCCTCCCGGCCCTTTATTTCCAAGGGGCGGACGCGGTGTTCGAGGACCTCTTGCTTGTCTGGGCCGCCGGATCGGCTCTGGCCGCCCTTTATGGAGGATTTCTTCTCCAACGGCTGTCCGGACAGTCTATTACGCCTCGCTGGGATGCTGCATGGACCCGCGCGCTCATCCGGTCGGTCGGCTGGTTCTTTGCCGGCACCGTGCTTTATCGCGCGATCATTGGGTTGGATCGGCTGATTGTCGAGAGACTAGCTGGGACCGAGGTGCTGGCTGTCTATGCCGTGCTGATTGCGCTTGCTATGGGTATTCTTAGCCTGCTCGAAGCCGGTGTAAGCGCGTTCCATTATCCGGAGATGGTCAAGGACATCCGGGCCGCGGATTGGAAACGCGCACATGAGGGCTTTCGCCGCTTCGTTCGAGTCAATTTGCTATCCACGGGGGGCACGTTTGCTGTCGCGCTGGGTGTCTATGGTTTGATCATCGATCCCTTGCTCCCGAGTTTCTACCAAGGCTATTCGGAGGCCTTCGCGTGGCTCCTCGTGGGGACCGCGCTATTCAGCGCTTCGATGCCGTATCACTACGCGCTTTTCGGGCTCGATCGCGATCGGCATATGCTGGCCATCTATGCGACGGGCTTGGTCGCGATGGTAGGCTGGGCAGCATTAAAGGTACATGGCGGTACGGTAGTGGATGCGGCGATTATGCCGTCCGTAGCCCTCTCGGCGATTGCGCTGGGCCGCTTTGTCCTCGGAAGACCATCGAGCTGGCCGAGGGACTAACGTCCTTGGTAGGAACGCCAAGCCTCGGCCTCATTATTTAGCCCTCGATGGCAGGACGCTGTTCGTCGTCGTTCGCACCATACCGATAGCTATAACCGTAGCCATAGCCATATCCTTCAGCCTTTGCGTCGAATTTGGCCAAGATAGTTCCGAGGATATTGGCTCGTACGGCGCGGAGCCGCTCGAGCGCCTGGCGCGCTTGGGTGACACGCGTCCGCCCCGCTTCCATGACAAGCACGGTGCCTTCGACAAGCCGCGCGAGTTGAGGCGCGTCGGCCAGTCCAATTACCGGAGGGCCGTCGATAACGACATGGTCGAAGTGATTAAGCGATCCGCTGAGGATCTTTTCAAGATGGCCAGAAGCGAGCAGTTCGGCTGGGTTGCTTGGGATGGCGCCCGCGAGGAGAACAGTCAGCCCTTCGACATCGGATGCTGAGAGATAATCATTAATGTCCGCGCGAGCAGCAAGAATTTCGCTCAGACCGGGCCCCAATGTGCGCCCGAGAAGGCGATGGAGCGAAGGATTACGCATGTCTGCGTCGATCAAAAGAACGCGCCGTCCGACCGACGCGAGCGACTTCGCTAGGGCGAAAGCGCTGGTGCTCTTGCCCTCATTGGGAAGGCTGCTGGTCACCAGCAAGGTTGCAGGCGTACCTCGTTCGTTTGCGAATTGGATCGAAGTCATTGTCGAGAAGTAGGCTTCGGAAATTTCCGAGCGGTCCTCACTCAATTCGCCCATTATGTTATCTGACGCCAAGCGTGGCGTCGTGCCAAGAAGGGGTACGCCGAGCTTCTGGCGGAATTCGCCCGGAAGGATAACATTGTCGGCCAGTTGTTCCGCGACGAAGGCGGATGCGCCTCCGACGATCAGCCCCATCACAAGACCGAGCGCAAGGTTTAGCGGAAGGTTGGGCGACGAAGGATGCTTTGGCACTCGAGCAGGATCGACGATAGAGACGTTATTCGTCCCAACGCCGCCGGCGATTCCGATTTCCTTATACCGCTGCAACAGCGCTTGATACAATTCGCGATTAGTGTCCACGTCGCGCTGGATGATATTGAACGCAATTGACCGCTGCTGCTCGTCGAGCACGTTCCCCTTAAGGGCATTGACCCGCGATTGAAGTGATCGCTCGTTACGTAGCGCCTGACGATATTTTTCCTCCAGGTCCTTTCTCACCGAACTGCGAACCCGGTCCTCTTCCCGAGCTATCTGCTGATCGAGTTCGGCGACCTGCGCCTTTAGAGCGACGACGCGCGGAAACTCGGGGCCGAAATCGCTTTCAAGTTTGCTCAGCTCAGCCCGCAATTCTGCGCGACTTTGCCGCATCATGTTCACCGCTTGGTTGCTTAGCGAAGAAGTGGCCGCCGCACCGCCGGTCGCCGCGCGAAAGTCGGCTTCTGCCCGGACTCGCTGCGCGCGTGCAATCGCGAGCTGTTCACTCAGTTGCTGCAAATCCAGCGTGGTCAGCATCTGACTTGCACGCATCGCACCATCTTCGCCATCGCCGCCAACCTGAATGAGGTTTTGGCGGCGCGCATATTCGGTCGCCTGACGCTCTGACTGTTCAAGCTTTTGGCGTGTTTCTTCTAGCTGGCGTTCAAGAAATTCACGAGCATACTTCGTACGTTCAAAGCGTCGCTCGAGATTGTTCTCGATGTAATTTTCGACTACCGAGTTCGTAATTTGCGCGGCAAGCGCAGGCGCCGGATCAGTGAAACGAACATCGACGATGCTACTGTTGCGCACTGGGGCAATTTCCAGCCCCTCGTCGATAAGCTTTACCGCTTCTTCGAACCGATCTTTGCGCGGTACAGCTTTGAACCCTCCGGCTGCGTCGGCATCGCCTTCTGCAAGGAATGTAAAGTTCTCGCTCAGGCGCAGGTCGCGTACGACTGACTCGGCGAGTGACCGACTTTGCAGTAGCTCGTACTGCGTCTGGTAAAATT
Organism: Sphingomicrobium lutaoense; assembly: GCF_014195685.1. Lineage (GTDB taxonomy): Bacteria > Pseudomonadota > Alphaproteobacteria > Sphingomonadales > Sphingomonadaceae > Sphingomicrobium > Sphingomicrobium lutaoense. The sequence goes on from NZ_JACICF010000001.1 coordinate 587,505, forward strand.
CAGCGCTCGCCGCTGCACTTGAACGGTCCTCTTCTGCACCGGCGATGTCCACGATCTTTGCTTCTTCGCGCGCGATTTCGAGTCTGGCTTCCGCGGTGTAAAGGCGCTGCATAAGGAGGCTCACGACGATCGCCAGCAACAGAAAGCCGCCGACAACGCCAAGGACAATCCAGCGATGGCGAAACATGATCCGCCAATATTGCCGCAGCAAAGGCTCCTCTTCGGGGCCTTGCGGACCAGCGGCATAAGGAATGGCCGTATTGGTTTGCTGCTGTGCAGGGACGATCGGAAAAGCGGCGGGGTTGGCGGGATACTGCGTCACTGTTTTTCCTGTTGCGAAATAGGCGCCGGGACAAGCCCGCCGCAGTAATTTTGATAGCTCATTAACCGAAACGGGGTCCCGACTGAAGAGGAGTCGGCTTCCTCTATGGTGCCTTGCCGCGAAATGCAATTTTCGTGACGCTCAAAGGTCGTGTCGGTCACTTTGGGCTAGTCAGTCTGCTGACTTCTATATCATCTAGTTGTGCGCTGGTCGGCTCTCTGGTTTCAACGGTTACGAAAGCCAACTGTAGGAGGGGGCAACTTGGCTGCACCTGAAAGGTCATCGACTTACGCTGCGGGGAGGCTGAAATTCGATCGTCCTGAGACTGCGCGATCCGAGGGCCGCCAACGCAACTCACTCGCGCGCGCACTGGAGACGTGTCCGCGTCAAAGCTCCACTCGCTCCATTCCATTCGGTGGAGGCCCGGTCGGAGCATCGCTAAGCGGCGCAGAGCGGGATACCCCTCCGAGCTGTGCGTTTCGATCAACACCGAAGGATTGTCTGCTCCCTCTACGGCAACCTCGACATTGGTCCCGGAATGTATTCCCCATTCGAAAGGCGATAGGGGCCGGCGCAGCCTAAAATGGGAAAGATCGCCGCCTGCCAGGCGAGATTGGTTTTGCGGCAGATCGCGCGCAAGGCGGTCGACCCGAAAGGCCTCCTCCGCACGTCCGGCGGCGATAAGAGCTTGTATGAGCGGTGCGGCCTCGGCGATCGATGCAGGCAGATCGGACTTTTCCATCGCCGCGATCAGCGCGAGCGCACCGTTAATTTCGCGCGGGTCGCTTTCTGCAGCGAGCTGAAAGACTTGCCGACGCCAATCGGGCGATTTGGCTAATCGATTGGTAATAGCAACACGGAAGCCGGGTTCGTTCGCTGCGATGCGGACGAGCTTCGCTACTTCCGGCCTTCGGTCGGCGGCCTGGCGTGTGCGCATATAGGCATCGGCTCGAAGCGCCGCCACCTCAAATTCTTCGTTGGTCAAGGCCTGACCCAGTGCCCAAAGCTGAGTCGGCGCGTCGCGCCATCCTAAGCTAGCCGCGGCGAGCCAGGCCGCACTGGAATCCTGCCCACTCAACTCTTGCGCGACGGCAAGCGAACGGACCGCCGCCTGATTCATAGGGCTGTTCCTAATCGCATGAGCCGCGAGCGCTTGAGAACGCGCGGCTTCCCGAGCGCGGACCGCTTCACTGGCAAGGATTGCCACCGCTTGACCGTGCGACGGACGCAATTGAGCGGCGGTAGTGCTGTCTCCCGACCGGAACGCTGCCTGAGCTAACTGTATTGGAAGTATCAGAATTGCCACGACCCCCGCTACAGCGAGTCCCGATCCGATTACCGCCATTCCCGACCGCCGAGTAGCCTCACGCGGCGTGCGCAGGTCCATCCAGCCTGCCCCCATAAGGGCGATAGCAAGCGCGCTCATCGCGGCGATCGCCGCAATTCGGATAGGATAGTCAAACGCGCTGTGGACGCTCAAAATGAAAAGAATTCCCGCGCCTGCGAAAAAGAGCCGCCACGAATAACCCGGAATCACCTTGCGACGCAGAAACTGTCGAAGGGCGAAAAAAGCAAGTAGCCCGAATAGGCCCGCTAGCAATGCGAAGCCCGGCGCCCCGGCTTCAAGAATCCATTCCAGCCAATCGTTATGCGCGTGATTGACATAAGCGGGAACGACATGATCGAGATTCTCCTGACTGGCAAAGACTGGCACAAAGGTTCCGAGCCCGCTTCCCCATGGAAAGTAGCCTTGAAGAACATAGAGCGTGTCTGGGACGATCGTGATCCGTAGATCGCTGGGGTTAAGCCATGCCTCGTCGAACGCATTGGCATAAGCCGAAGGGTAGATGCTCATGACGATCAGCAGAGCGATGGGGATCAGCATCACCAAGCCGAGAGCGCGGCTGGATCTGCGCGGCGGCAACGCGATTACGATCGCAAGTGCTAACGCTACCGCTCCGAGGATGAGCCCGGCACGCGATCCACTCGCAATGATCCCCAAAGCCATATATGGGACGGCCAACCAAAGCGCCTTGTCGCGGGGGCGGGGAGAGGAGCCTTCCTCCACCCGCGCCGGAGCAATCGCGATCAACGCGCCGCTAGCTATCATGCCTAACGCTAGAAAGTGGGCGAAATGATTGTGATTGGCGAATAGTCCGCTCGCCATGCTTAAGCTTCGGCTGGCGTAGAATTGCAGCCAGTCAGGAAGACCGAGAATTAGTTGTAGTACCCCGACGGTGGCGTTAACCAACCCTCCCGCCACGGCAATCCATAACCATAGCCGTATTTCGCGGATGCGCGCGCCAAGGGCCGCAAGCACCAACCCGAAAGGCAAGAGAAACATTAGCGCGGATCGCTTGGTCGCTTCGGGGTCGAGTGAAAGCGACCGTGCCTCGTCAGCGGCCCCGATCAAGCCCAATACCGATTGTTCGGAACCGCGCAGGGGCGCGTCGTCCCATGGGCGATCGTTGAACGCCCAAAGTTGGAAGACCACCAAAGCGGCGAGTCCGATCATCAGGCCCAGTGTCGGCCATGCGATGGAGGGAAGTCGTCTGCGACCATTAAAATGCGCCGCTAGCGTCATGGCGATAAGCCCTGCCCCGCCGAAAGCAAGAATGCCGTTGCCAAGAGGACCATCCGCTCCGCCGCCACCAATAATTGTCGCTAGCGCGAATAGTGTCAGCGCGGCGATTCCCACAGGGCCAATCGGGTAATGGTCCGTCGATCGCGCCCCATTGGCTTTCACATCAAGTAACTTGGACATATCGTCGACCTCCGCCCCCTAGCGGTCTACCGGGAATCACGCTCTTCGGCACCGTGAGTGGCGTAGAGCATGACCCTCACGGGAGCAACTTTGCAGCATGAACGACCGCTAAGTTTTTCCTTTTGCCTGGCAGCATCCATGTCTATTTGACGAGAATGATCCAAACCATTTTGAGTGAAGCCAGAAAGGCTGGAAAATGTGCGGCCTTGTAGTATCCGTCGGAGAGCGTCCGCTGCTGGCCACGCTTGAAGAAGCCCATCGCCGTCAGTATCACCGCGGGCCAGACGCAGGCCGCATTCATGAAGAAGTCATCGCCGGCAAGACTGTTGGGCTCGCCCACGAACGCCTCGCGATTGTAGATTTGAGCGATGCTGGGATTCAGCCAATGCGATCAACCAGCGGGCGCACAATCATCGCTTTTAATGGCGAAATCTACAACTATGTTGAGTTGGCGTACGAATACGGTTTGGCGGGACCGATGGCTCGCAACGATACCGCCGTGGCTGTGGAGCTAATCGAGCGACTGGGTATCGAAGAAGCGTGCAGCCGTTTCAATGGTATGTGGGCGATGGCAGTGCTTGATCGCCAAAGGGGGTTGCTGCACTTCTCGCGTGACAGGCTGGGCAAGAAACCGCTGTATTATGCGACCTACGGGCGACAATTCATGGCGGCCTCGGAGATGCACAGCCTGCTGATGATGCCTGGGATGGATTTCAAACCCGACCTTACCACAGCGGGTCGATTCCTGTCGTTGTCGCTGCAGAATGTTGACGATCGGAGCTGGGCTAGGGGAATCAGCGCGATTCCGGCTGGCGCGGTGCGCACGATCAACCTATCCCACCCTATACCCGAGTTGAGCGAGCCGCGTTTCTTTTGGTCGCTGCTTAAAAATGAAGCGATGGTGCCCTCTCCCCACCTCAGTGAGGATCAATGGCTTTCGCGACTTCGCGACACGCTAGAGGATTCGGTCGCAATGCGGCTCCGCGCAGATGTCCCGGTTGGCGTGGCTTTGTCGGGTGGAATCGACAGTTCGGTGATTTGCGCGATTACCCGCGCGATGCGCGATGGACAGGGCGCGACCTTTTTTTCAGCGGTGAGTCCCGGACAGCCTGAGGATGAAAGTCGTTTCGTCGACATGGTATCGCGTCACCTCGACATACCTGTCGAGAAGGTAGAGCTTAGTAATTCGGATAGCGCCGACATTCTTACAGAAGTCGCTGATTGCAGCCGCTTTCACGACGGCCCGCTCACGAGTTTCTCGCCTCTTCTGTTCCGTCGCCTGATGGAGCGCGCGCGCCAAATGGGTATCACTGTTGTTCTGACGGGACAGGGCGCAGATGAGGCTTTTTGCGGTTATCGGAAATATCCCTTCTTTGCCTTGCGGGAACTAATCGCCGAGAAGCGCCCCCTCCGGGCGGCGTTCAAAGCGCTGCAGTTTCTGACCAAGGGCGCAATCGGGAATTTTCGATTTGTCGAAGCTAAGCGTTATCTGGGCCGGTCCGAGCGCGGACATCTGGGGGAGGCGCTTGCGGACTTCAATCACAACCTGCGCGCTGGGACCGGGCTGGCGGCTCGCCAATGGGCGGATATCCGCCATTATAGTGTTCCTGCGCTTTGTCATTACGAAGATCGCATGTCCATGAGTTGGTCGCGTGAAGTACGCTCCCCGTTCCTTGATTATCGCTTGATCGAGCTAGGATTGGCGATGCCTATGGAGATGAAGCTTGGTCAGGGCTGGACAAAATATGCGCTGCGCAAGGCCTATGCCGACACATTGCCCGATGCTGTAATCTGGCGGCGTGATAAGAAGGGTTTTGCCAACCCGGAGGACAACTGGCTGCGCGGAGCCGGGGCGCATGCACTTGAGATGATGGGCGCGCCCGATGCCCCCGTTTATGCCCATGGCTTAATTGAGCGAGAGCCCTATCTCGCCATGCTCAGGCGCTATCTCGCTGGGGACGATCGCATTTGGTTCCGAGAGGTTTTCGCTCCTATATCGACCAACATTTGGCTTGAAACGGTCCAATCGGGCGCAAGTGCAATTGAGCAGTCTCGCGCGGCGTGAGGCTTCCCAACCGAGAGGAGCTTTTCTTAGCTTTCAGATAACAGGGCCTGCACCTGCTTTTAAGCCCGTATCTGATGGGTTCAGGCTCCGCTCCTTCCAAGGGGCGGCATCCGCTAAACAGTGCCTTGTCCCGTTGGCAGTGAGGAGAAAAAGGGCTTCGCCTCTTTTAGAAGCGGGCCACATCTTTTTCCCTCTCATTTGCAGCTCAAGGATAGTCAGACGCTTCAAGGCGGCGTGTTAGAGCTGCGAGCCCAACGCGTTGGGATCGGAAGTGGCGTCGCGCGATAATGGCTTGTGTGCAGCTCGTCTTCTCGGTGTTAAGGGGAACGGTTTTGGCACTCGCTTCATTGATAATCATTAAGGGAGGAGCGGGTATGAGCGGCATTGACGCAGATATCTCGGCGACGTGGCAGACAATCGACAGTCTCGTGGAAGGCTTTTTCGCAACGCTGCCTAAGTTAGTGATCGGCGCGATCGTCTTCGTCATTATTTGGATGATCGCCAAGCTAGTGCGCTCCGTGATATCGCGGGCGAAGTTCGGCGACGACAATGGCGAACTGGCGCTTGTCCTGTCGCGGATCGTCTATTGGGTGCTGCTGATCGTCGGGCTGTTCATTGCGCTCACCGTGGTGCTGCCTTCGCTGACGCCCGCGCAGCTGATTTCGACCTTGGGGATTGGCGGGCTGGCGATCGGTTTTGCCTTCAAGGATATCTTCCAGAACTTACTGGCAGGGATCCTCATTCTCATCCGGCGGCCGTTCCGGATCGGGGATGAGATCGAGAGCAAGGACTATCTCGGCAAGGTCGAGGCGATCGAGACGCGGGCGACCTATCTGAAGACGCCGGACGGGCAGCAGGTGATCATTCCCAACAGCCAGATCTATTCGGACCCGATCACGGTGGTGACCGCCTATGACGTGCGGCGGAGCGAATATGAGATCGGTATCGGCTATGGCGACGATATCAAGACCGCTCGCGAGGTGCTGTTAAAGGCGGTCCGCGGCGTCGAGGGGGTATTGTCGGAGCCGGCGCCGGATGTGCTTGTCTCCTCGCTCGATGCGAGCTGGGTCACGCTCAAGGCGCGCTGGTGGACCGATTCGGTGCGGAGCGCGGTGACGCGGACGCGCAGCGAGGTCATCCAGGAAGTCGCCTACCATCTGACCGAGGCGGGGATCGACATGCCTTTCGATACGCAGGTCGTGCTGTTCCACGACCAGACCGAGGAAAGCGATGGCGACCGGGCCAGGCAGCGCGAGGGCTGGCCGACCGGGCCGGACAATTCCCGGCCTGCGAAGATGGTCGATGCGATGCGCGAGCGGGGCAAGGCCAACGACTGATCGCGGTGGCGGGCGGCCTTGCCCGTCAGTGGAAATCGCGGCTGCGCGGGAGGATGCGCGCGTTGCGCGGATGCCCCGTGGCCGCGGGCCGCGCGAGCGTCCGCTTCGGCTGGCGCGGGGGGCAGTCGGCATTGGCGGCGTCGGGGATCACCGGCACCTTGTGTTTCACCTCGCTCATCGTGCGGAGCGGGCGGGTGACATGGTCGGCGCGCGACATGCGCGGATCGAGCAGATCCTCGCTGAGTTCGGACAGGCGGTGCGTGGCATCTTCGAGGCGAGTGACGATGACGTGGAGCACTTCGTCGTCCATCTCGATCCGGCCGGTCACCTCCATCAGCCGCGCGCCCATGATGACCTTGCGATATTTCTCCATCACGTCCGGCCAGATGACGAGATTGACCACGCCCGTCTCGTCCTCGAGCGTGATGAAGCAGACGCCCTTGGCGCTGCCCGGGCGCTGGCGGATGAGGACCACGCCCGCGACCTTCACCGACTGGCGGAAATTGCGTTTGCGAAGGTCGGCGCTGGCGGTGAAGCCGCGCGCGTCGAGATCGGGGCGCAGGAAGGAGAGGGGATGCGCCTTCAGGCTGAGGCGGGTGGTCTGATAGTCGGCCACCACATGTTCGCCCAGCGCCATTTCCGGCAATTGGTGCGCGGCGCGTTCGCGGCCCTCGTCGCGTGCATCGGCGGCGGCGAACAGGGGCAGGTCGAGCGCGGGCTTGAGCGCGCGGGCGTCCCATAGCGCCTGGCGCCGGTCGAGCCCCATCGAGCGGAAGGCATCGGCGGCGGCGAGGCGCTGGATCACCGCGGGAGTGAGGCCCGCGCGTTCCTGCAGCATGGCGACACTTTCATAAGGCCCCTGTTCGGCCCGCGCCGCGACGAGGCGCGCCGCCGCGACCTCGGACAGCCCGTCGACCTGCCGCAGCCCGAGCCGCAGCGGGGGCTGTTCGCCGGAGCCGGTCTCGAGCCGGTTGTCCCAGTCGCTATGGTTGACGTCGATAGCACGCACCTCGACCCCATGTTCCTGCGCGTCGCGGACGATCTGCGCGGGGGCGTAGAAGCCCATCGGCTGCGAATTGAGGAGCGCGCAGGCGAAGGCCGCGGGATAATGGCATTTCATCCAGCTCGAGATGTAGACGAGATGGGCGAAGCTGGCGGCATGGCTTTCGGGAAAGCCATATTCGCCAAAACCGCGGATCTGCTGGAAGCAGCGCGCCGCGAAATCGGGATCATAGCCGCGTTCGATCATCCGCCCGACCATCTTGTCCTGCAGTTCATCGACCATGCCGCGCGAGCGGAAGGTCGCCATCGCCTTCCTGAGCTGGTTGGCTTCGCGGCTGGAGAAGTTGGCGGCGTCGAGCGCGATCTTCATCGCCTGTTCCTGGAAGATGGGAACGCCGAGCGTGCGCCCGAGGATCGAGGAAAGTTCATCGGGCGGGCCATGTTCGGGGCCGGGTTTGGGAATGACCACCGGCTCGGCGCCGCGCCGCCGCTTGAGATAGGGATGGACCATGTCGCCCTGGATGGGGCCCGGGCGGACGATCGCCACCTCGATCACCAGATCGTAGAATTTGCGCGGCTTGAGCCGCGGCAGCATGTTCATCTGGGCGCGGCTTTCGACCTGGAACACGCCCAGACTGTCGCCTTTCACCAGCATGTCATAGACGCGCGGATCCTCGCGCGGGACGGTGGCGAGATCGATGTCGCGGCCATGATGCTCGCGCAAGAGGTCCAAGCCCTTTTGCAGGCAGGTGAGCATGCCCAGAGCGAGCACGTCGATCTTGAGGATGCCCAGCGCCTCGATATCGTCCTTGTCCCATTCGATGAAGCTGCGGTCGGGCATCGCGCCATTGCCCACCGGGACGGTTTCGGTGAGCGGACCCTGGGTGAGGATGAAGCCCCCGACATGCTGCGAGAGATGGCGCGGCATGCCGATCATCTGTTCGGTCAGCCTGAGGACGCGGCGCAATTGCGGGTCGGCCATGTCGAGCCCCGCCTCGGCGGCATGTTTTTCGGCGATCTCCTTGCCATAGCTGCCCCATACGGTGCGGGCGAGCGCGCTGGTCGTGTCCTCGGAAAGCCCCATCACCTTGCCGACCTCGCGAATCGCCATGCGCGGGCGGTAGTGGATCACCGTGGCGCACAGCCCCGCGCGATGGCGGCCGTAGCGGCGGTAGATATATTGGATCACCTCCTCGCGCCGCTCATGTTCGAAATCGACATCGATGTCGGGCGGCTCCTTGCGCTCCTCGGAGATGAAGCGGTCGAACAGCAGTTCATATTCGTCGGGATCGACGGCGGTGATCTCGAGACAGTAGCAGACCGCTGAATTGGCGGCGCTGCCGCGGCCCTGGCAGAGGATCGGGGGATCGCACGAACGGGCAAAGTCGATGATGTCCTTGATGGTCAGGAAATAGCGCGCGATGTCGAGCTTCGCGATCAGCGCCAGTTCGCGTTCGATGAGCCCCTTCACCTTTTCGGGAACGCCCCCCGGATAGCGCCGCGCCGCGCCTTCCCAGGCGAGCCGTTCGAGCTGTTCGTCGGGGGTACGGTCCCTGGGAATGGGTTCGTCGGGATATTCGTAGCGCAGTTCGTCGAGGCTGAAGGTGCAGGCGTCGGCCACCTGCCGCGTCGCCGCGATGGCATGGGGCCAGCGCGCGAACAGGCGGACCATTTCGGCCGGGGACTTGAGGTGCCGCTCGGCATTGGCGAGGAGAAGAAGGCCCGCTTTGTCGATGGTGGTTTTCTCGCGGATGCATGTCATCACGTCCTGGAGCGGGCGCCGTTCGGGAGCGTGGTAGAGAACCGCATTGGTGGCGAGGATCGACAGGTCGTGCTGCCGCGCCAGCGCGTCGAGCCGGTTGATCCGCGCCACATCGTCGCCGCGATAGAGAAAGGAGGCGGCCAGGTGGCGCATCGTCGGCAATTGCCCTGCGAGCCGTGCGACCTGCTTTTCGAAAGCGGAATCGATCCGGTCGGGGGGACAGAGGATGAGCTGGATCCCTGTCGCATGGGCCGCGAGCATGGCGAGGTCGATTTCGCACGCGCCCTTGTCCTGCCAGTCGCCCGACAGTGTCGCCATCTTGCCCGTGCTGAGGAGCGCCGAGAGGCGGCCATAAGCGGCGCGGTCTTCGGGATAGGCGAGAAAGGCATGGCCTTCGACCGTTTCGATCCGGCAGCCGATGACGGGGCGCAGCCGCGCGGTTTTCGCCTCGGTGTGGAGGCGCACCACCCCGGCGAGCGTGTTCACATCGGCAATGCCGAGCGCGTCATGCCCCTGGTGCAGCGCGGTGAGCACGAGATCGACCGCATCCGATGCGCCGCGCAGGAAGGAAAAGCAGCTCATCAGGCCCAGTTCGACGAAATCGGCGCGCGGATTGCCGCGGAAGGGATCGCCTTCGCGCCGCGCGAGCGTGCGCCGGTCGGGAGTGAGGGGCTTGTCGGGCATCAGGCGAACAGTCCGTGCAGATACCAGTCGGGCAGGCCGCCGCGCCCGTCGCCCACCAGCCCGTTGCGGAAGATCCAGTAGCGCCGCCCTTCGCCATCCTCGATGCGATAATAGTCGCGCAGCCGCGTCGAGGAGCGCTGGCGCCACCATTCGGGCGAGATGCGTTCGGGGCCTTCGACCTTGACGATATCGTGCATCGTGCCGCGCCAGCGGAAGCGGCGCGGCAGGCCGTCGGGAGTGAGATAGATCACGCTGATCGCCTCGGGCCGGTCGAGCAGCTTCAAGGGGCGGCAGGCGATATCGAGATCATATTGGGCGCGCGAAGGCGGCTCCGCGCCGGCGGCGATGCGCTGCTGGCTGCGTTCGGGCAGATGGCTCTGGCGCGGGGCGAGGCAAGCGACATTGGCCTTGCCCAGCCGGGTCACCAGACGGTCGATCAGCATCGGCAGCGGAGTGCCCTTGCCGCGCTCGCGGTCGAGCCGGTCCTGCGCCTGGTCGAGAGGTTCGGCCCAGACCGCGGTCAATCGCGCCTGGTCGATGCCAAAGCCCGCCTCGATATCGTCGAGCCGCTCGTCGAACAGCCGAGCGAGATGGTCGGGATCGCGCGAGGGCGAGGCCAGTTCGACCGCCCGCTCGATCGCGTCGCCATCGACGCGCCACAGTCGCAAGACCAGCCGCCGGGCACCCAAGCGCGCGGCTTCGAGAGTGCGCGCCAGGTCGAGCGCGAGATCGGCGACGATGCGGGCGAGGAGCGGCGCGTGCAGCACCGGTTCGAGAAGACGGCGGTCGGCGGTGGGAGGCACTTCCTCGATCAGGGGAACGAGCGGTTCGTGGGTGCGACCCAAGAGCTGGTCGAGGCGGTGCAGCGGATTGGCCTCGGGCGAGCGGCGGTTGCGGAAGCGGCGCGCGAGGCTTTCGCGCGGGACCGCCATCAGCTCCCCGATGGTCTTGAGCCCCAGCCGCGAGAGGAGGAGCCGCGTGTCGGCATTGAGACGCAGCGCCGCGGCGGGCAGGGGAGCGAGCGCGGCGGGAAGCGCGGCGGGGTCGGTCACGACCGGCCGTTCGCCGCCATGATGGGACAAGGCCCAGGCCGCGCCCGCATTGGTAGCCAGCGCGACGCGCGCGCCATAGCCTTCCATCCCGTAGCGATGTTCGATGTCGGCGAGCATCGCGGCCTCTCCGCCGAACAGATGCGCGCTTGAACTGGCGTCGAGCAGGAGAGCGTCCTGCCCGTCGACCATGGTCCAGGGTCCCCATCGCTGTGCCGCGAGAGCCATTTTCTCAAGCGTGCGATGGTCGCCTTCATGATCCGAGGGGAAGGCGGCGATGCCCGGCGCGAGCATCCGCGCGTCCGCCAGGCGCATGCCCGCTTCCGCCCCCAGCGCACGGGCGAGGGGATTGGCGGCGTCGATGGCGGGGCCGTGCGCGGTCTCGGTGACGAGCAGGGCAGGGGCGAGAGTGCGCGCCTCTTCACCCTGCCGCGCGCTGATCCGGCTCCAGCGGTCGATCGCGAAGGTCGGAAACCAGATGGAGACGATCGCCCGGTTCATGCCCCTCTCCATGCGACAGGAGGAAAGTGCCGGGCCGGAAGCCGCGCCCGCGATAGAGCTCGGCCTCGAGCGTGGGCGAGCCGGGGGCCTGCGGGTTCCAGCGATGATCCTGTGCCGGGGCCGAGCGGGTGCGCCAGCGCAGCCGCGCCGCCGAGAGGTTGGACGTGCCTTCGCGGCGCAGAAGGAGGAGCGGGACGCCGCTGCGCTCCGCCGCCAGCACGAGGCGGCGCGTGGCGGTGAAGTCGAGCGACTTGGGATCGCCCCACAATTCGCCCACGACAAAGGCCATGGCGCCGCATCTTACGCCTTCCTCCATCGCCCAGAGGGCATCGCTGCCATGGCGGGCCTGGACATGGATGAGGCCGGGGCGCAGCGGCGCGGGGAGGCCGTGCAGGAAGGGACGGCCCGAACGGCGCATGCTGTCGGCGTCCTGGACCCAGAGCCAGGAGGGGGCGGGTGCCTCGGCATTGCCGTGCATCTGGCCGAGCGCGAGGGCGAGGGCATCGGCGGAAAGCTCGTCCCCGCTGGAGAAAATCTCCCATAGGGAAGGGGATAGAGGGAGGTCCGGGGACCAGCTGCCATGCGGGTTTCCGGTATGACCGGAAAGGTCGGCCGCGCGGAGCGCGTCGAGGGCGGAAAGGCAGCGGGGCAGGTCATCATTCACGGGCAGACAAGAATCGAATCGAGGTTTATGTTCCCTATATGTTCTCACTATTCGGAGTTGGTGGCAAGGCTGTTTGCGGAGGCTTGCGACCACGCCCCGGGGGTGCCTAGGGGCACACTGGGCGGCCTGTTGACGAGCGGGTTAACGAAGCGGCTGAAAAGCGGAAAATAGGCCTGACGCGGGGTTGTAAAGGGTGGAAACAGTCGATCTTCCCTTTTCGGAAATGTCGCGAAACTCAGGAAAATGAAGCCGATACGTGATTATTTTACCATTAACTCCATCGGGATACCTCTCGGTTAACATCCTGCGATTAACTTCTTCAATATCCCGGTGTGTATCCACGCCGAACGACCAAGAATGGAAGTGATATGAAGAAGAGCATCGCATATGGAGCAGCAAGCCTCGCCCTCGGGGCCTCGCTCGCCAGCCCCGCGTACGCACAGGACGGGGATGCCATTCCCGCTGCGCTTCTGGGCACTTCCATCGTCACCGACCAGGAAGGCGATGCACCGCCGAGCGGGAATGTTTCGGAAGCGAGCACTCTCCAGCCGCACGCGATCGCGAATTACGGGGTCGATCCCAACTACGGGAACATCAATCCCTTCTACGGCGACATCGGCGCCTTCTGGGGCAACATCAATCCGTTCTACGGCAACATCAATCCGTTCTACGGGAACATCAACCCCTTCTACGGGAACATCAGCCCCTTCTATGGGAACATCAACCCATTCTACGGGAATATCAGTCCTTTCTACGGCGATATCAGTGCCTTCTGGGGCGACATTAACGCTTTTTATGGGGATATCTCCGCGTTCGACAGCGCCTATCTGAACTCGATCGGGACCTTCTGGCAGGACACCACGGTCTTCTGGCAGGAAATCGACAAGCAGTGGGCCGCCGCCGGCAGCGATAGCCTGCTCAGCTACAGCCTGGTGGGCGGGACGGTGAGCTCGCCATATTCGACCGTGCAGGCGCAGCTGAAAGAACTGGTGCGCCGGTCCGAAGCGCAGTGGGGCAAGGCCGTAATGGCCAAAACCGGCCTCGGCTTCGATGCCGGGTTCGCGCAGAAGGTCTTCAAGCGGCACGGCATCGACATCAACGATCCCAATTCGCTAGCGGCGCTCGACGAAGTTGATCGCGCGCTCTTCTTCCTCGACTGGCACGACAGCCTGATGACCTTTTCGGGGCTCGACCATGTCGATCACTGGATGTCGTCGGTCAATTGGACCCCCGCGATCACCCAGATGCAGGGCGGTGGCGGCGACGCGGTGATCGGGATGATCGATTCCACCGTGATGAACGACCAGGATCTTGCCGACAATGTGATCTGGCAGGGCGGAAGTCAGACCGATCTCGGTGGCCATGGAGCCGGGGTGGCGAGCCTTCTCTTCGGCGCGCATGACGGCGAAGGCGTGATGGGCATCGCGCCTGACGTCCGCGTGAGTTTCTACAATCCCTTTGCCGCCGCCGGCACCGCCGACTGGCCCGACATCACCCATGCGATCTCGGCCCTCAAATCGACCGACCATGCCTCGGCGAGCATCATCAACCTTTCGCTGGGCGAAAGCGGCTGGGCGCTCGCGCCGGGCATCGCGAAGGTCTTCTCTGACCCCTCGGTCGCCAAGCACAAGGACAATACGGTTTACGTCATCGCCGCTGGCAATGACGGCCTTAGCCAGACTGTCGATCTTGAGTGGAATTTCGCGTCCGACCCTTCGATGATCCTCGTCGGTTCGACCAATCCGCTCGACGAGATCTCGGCTTTCTCGAACCGTCCGGGCACGGCGTGCCTTCTCGATCACGGCATCTGCCATGAGCAGAATCGCCTTTATATGCGCACCATCGTGGCGCCTGGTGAGATGCTGCTCGTCTCTGACGGTCAGGGCGGCGTGGTTCGCCGTTCGGGCACTTCCTTCGCCGCGCCGCTGGTGTCGGGAGCGATTTCGCTTTTACATGATCGCTGGCCTTGGCTGGCGCGCAATCCCAAAGCGACGACCGAAATCATTTTCCGGTCGGCACGCGACCTTGGCGCGCCGGGTCCCGATCCGGTCTATGGCTGGGGCATGCTTGACGTGCTGGCCTCGCAATCGCCGCTCGATTTCAATGCGCTCAGCTTCACCATGTACAAGAAAAAGGGCAGTTTCTACCGCTCCTCTAGCCAGTCGGCGGCCGAAATCATCCGCTCAGGCATCAGTTCCTCCTGGGAAGGCGACGAGGTCTTCTTCTTCATGCTCGAGCGTGTCGGCGGGACACATCGCGATTTCGCGGTGCCCCTGTCGAGCGTGCTCTATGGCAAGAAAACCAATGTCGGCGGAAGCTGGCAATATCTGCAGAAGTTCGTTGCAAGTCGTTTCGCGCAGTGGATCCTGAGCGGCGGCGCGGACAGCGACGGTGACGGCACCGCCGGCTTCAGCGACGTGCGTTCGAGCAGCGCACAGGTGCCGGGCGGCTGGATGCTGCGCTACGACGCGTCCCTGCCCACGGTCCGTTACGACGGACGCCTGACCCCGAGCCATGGCGCGGCCACGCTGAGCGACCCGATGGGCAAGTTCGCCCTGACCATGGGCTATGGCGAGGGCTCGCTGGCCCTCAACGGCGGGCGTTTCACCAACAGCGCCGACCATGACCGCCATACCGGCGGGGTTAATCCGGTGCTGGGCTTCGCTTCGGGCGAAAGCTTTGCCGCCGCGAGCTACCAGCTTGGCGAGAACACCCGCGTGAAGCTGGGTTATAGCGAGAACCGCCGCGACGCGGGCGACCTGCCGGGCCTCACGCCGCAGGAGAGGGTACTGATGGACCAGCTCGACGACCATGAAGCGCATGCTTTCTCGGTCGAAGTGTCGCACAAGGTAAATCGCGACCTCAGCCTGAGCGCGCAGGTGACGCGTCTTCGCGAGAAGAGCGCTCTCCTGGGCACGCAGACGACGATCGACGACCTGCTGGGTCAGGGCACGTCGACCGAAGCGCTGACGCTGGCCGCCGCCTATGACGCGGGTCACGGCATCCAGGTCGACCTTTCGGCCACCGCCGCGCGGACCGGAACCGCCAGCGACCAGGCGCTTGCCACCAAGGGCGATGTGCTGAGTACGGCGGGCCAGCTCGCGGTGACCAAGCATGGCCTCCTCGGCAAGAAGGATGCGCTCCGCCTGTCGGTTGCCCAGCCTCTCAATGTCGAGAAGGGCGAGATCGAGTTCTACAGCCTCGGCGTCGTCGATCGGCAGACCGGCGAACTGGGCGAGATCGCACAGCAGTTCAGCATCGAGGGCAAGCGCCGCGTCGTCGGCGAGGCCGCCTATGCCGCACCGCTCGGCGATGATGGCGAGCTGTCCTTCTTCGGACGCTACGAAAGCCGGGGAAATCCGGGTGAAACGGAAAATTATGTCTTTGGCGGTAGCTTCAGCCTCCGATTTTAAGGACTGATTTCGAAAGAACGGGAGAAAAGTCGGCTTTCTGCGCCAATACCGTCAGCAGACGCCCACTTTGGGGAAAGCATATGGCACGACGAGGTTCGAGACTGATCGTAGCGGCGCTGGCTTCGGCAACGCTCGCGACCGCTGTCCCGGCCCTGGCCGCGGCTCCCGCTCCTTCCGCCTTCACTGCCAAGATCGAGGAAGCCAAGTCCTCAATGATGGCTGATTCCGCCGCCGCTCTCGAACTGGCGCGCGAAGCGCGCAAGCTCGCTTCGAGCGAAGCGGGGCAGGAAGATGTCGCCAGGCTCACCGCGCAATGGCTCGAGGGCGAGGCACTGATGCGCCTCAATCGTGGCGAGGAAGCGGCCGACCTTCTCGGCAAGAGCCTAGCCGAAGCCGAACGCATCGCTCCGCGAACCAAGCTGCATGCCGACCTGTTGCGATCGCACGCCTCGGTCAATGCCTTCGGCGGAAATTATGGCGAAGCACTTTCCTCCTTCCTCGAAGCGCATGAACGTTACCAGGCGCTCGGCGAGGCGCGCAGCGAAGCGATCGTCCTTCAGAATATCGGTTCGCTCTATTCGGATGCGCGCGACTATCAGCGCGTGCTCGGCTATTATCGCCAGGCGCGGCTGGCCTATCCCGAAGATCCCGCGCTTTCGCTTTCGGCGCACAACAATACCGCCAATGCGCTCAAGGAACTGAAGAAGTTCGACGAGGCCGAGGCCGAATTCCGCAAGGCGCTCGAAATCGCCGCGAAGATGGATAGCCCGCTGCTCGAGGCGCGAATCCTGACCAATATTGCCTCGACCCAATATCTGCGTGGACAGCTGGGCGCCGCCGAAGCCACCGTCGTCAAGGGCCTCGCCTTTGCCGAGAAGGGTGCCGAGCCCTGGGAGCCTTTCCTTTATGGCGTGCGCGCGCAGATCGCGCTTGCACGGGGCAATGCCAAGCTGGCCGAACGCTATCTGCAGCGCACTTTTGCCGGGCAGGACCTCGATGCGACCTCGCCTTTCTTCCGCGATTTCCATGAAACCGCCTTCACCGTCTATTCGGCGCTCGGCCAGCATCAGCGCGCCAGCCAGCATCTCGTCGCCTTCAACCGGCTCGACGGGCAAGCGCGCGACCTGTCGGCCAAGGCTAATAATGCGCTTCTCGGCGCGCGTTTCGACGCCGCCAACCGCGAATTGCGCATTTCCAAGCTGTCGGCCGAAAAGGCCGCCAACGAGGTGCGCCTCGCCAAGGCCCAGAACCAGGTCTGGTTGCTGACCGGCGGGATCGCCTTCGTCATCCTCGCTTTCCTTGCCGCACTGGCGACCTTGAGGATGATGGCGCGCAGCAAGGCGGCGATCAGTGCCGCCAATGCGAAGCTGACCTATGTCACCCAGCATGACAGCCTGACGGGCGTGTTCGCGCGCGACCATTTCCGCCACCTTCTCGAAACCGAGCAGCGCAAGGCCGCCGCGGCCGGCGAGACGGGCGTGCTGATGTTCATCGACCTCGACCGGTTCAAGCAGGTCAACGATCTTTACGGTCATGCGACGGGCGACAAGCTCCTCGCGCTGGTTGCCGAGCGTTTCCGCGCGGCGGCGGGCAAGAAGGCCGTGATCGGACGGCTGGGCGGCGATGAATTCGGCGTGATGCTGCCTTCGCCCACCGAGATGAGCGAAGCGCGCGAAGTCGCGGCTCGCCTGATCGGAATGATCGGCCAACCCTATGCCATCGACGATTTCGAGGTGTCGGTGGGCGCTTCGGTGGGCCTGGCCACGATCGGCGAGACGGACGGCGATACCAGCACCTTGATGACCAATGCCGACCTTGCGCTCTACGAAGCCAAGCGGCGGGGGCGCGCGACGAGCGCAATCTACAAGCCGCACATGCGCGACAAGCTCGAGGAACGGGCCATTCTCGAGAATGACTTGGCGGCGGCGCTGGAAGAGGGTCAGCTGTCGATTTCCTATCAGCCGATCGTCAATGGCACCAACCGTGAGGTCGTCTGCTACGAGGCGCTGATGCGCTGGAACCACCCTGAGCGGGGCGAAATCTCTCCGAGCGTATTCATCCCGATTGCCGAAGAGGCGCTGCTGATCGAGCAGCTGGGCGCTTGGATGCTGCGCACCGCGTGCAACGAGGCGGTCAACTGGCCCGAGAATGTGCGGCTGACCGTCAATGTGTCGGCGCTCCAGATTTCGAACGGCGCCTTCCTTGGCACCGTGGTCGATGCGCTGGCCAAGAGCGGGCTGGCCCCGCAGCGGCTGCTTCTCGAACTCACCGAGTCGGTGGTTCTCGAGATGGATGAGCAGCTCGAGCAGTTGCTGGCGAGCCTCAACCGGCTGGGCGTGACCTTCGCGCTCGACGATTTCGGTCGGGGCTATTCATCGCTCAACTATATCGAGAAGATGCAATTCTCGATGATCAAGATCGATCGCGACTTCGTCCAGTCGGCGGCCTCGGGTTCGCCCAAGAGCGAAGCAATCATCTCGGCGATCGTGTCGCTCGCCAAGTCGCTCGATATCGATGTGACCGCCGAGGGCATCGAGGAAGAAGACCAGGTGCGCGCGATGACGAAGCTCGGCTGTTCCTGCTTCCAGGGCTATCATTTCGGGCAGCCCAATCCGGCGGCTAACAAGGCCAAGCGCAGCGATCGCGACGAAGGACCCGCGCACAAGGTGGCGTGAGGGGCGGGCGACCCGGCGATCAGATCTTCACCTGGCTTCCCAGTTCGACCACGCGGTTGGGAGGCAAGCGGAAATAGGTCATGGCGCTTTCCGAATTGCGCATCATCGACGCGAACAATTGCTCCTGCCAGCGGTGCATCCATTTTCCGCGACTGGGCAGCAGGGTCTGTCGACCGAGGAAATAGCTTGTTTCCATGACCTTGCACGGTCCGCCACCGCCGTCGAGCCGGGCCAGCGCGCGCGGCACGTGGATATGGTCCATGAAGCCATAGTTGAGGATGACGCGATAGATCCCCGAGCCGTAGCTCTCCACCTCGGTGCGTTCGTCGTCGGGGACGCGGGGAACGTCGGCGATCTTCACGGTGAGGAGGAACGTGCGCTCGTGCAGCACCTTGTTATGCTTCAGATTGTGGAGGAGCGAAGGGGGCACGCCCGCGGTGGAGGTCGTCAGGAAAACCGCCGTTCCCGGGACACGCAGCGCCGTTTTGGCGCCGGTCCTGGCGAACAGTTCGACGGGCAGTACCTCGCGGGAGAAGTAGCGCAGAAGACGCTGGCGCCCCTTCGCCCAGGTGGTCAGCAAGGTGAAGACGAGCGCGCCGATGAGCAGCGGGACCCAGCCGCCTTCGGGCACCTTCAGGAGGTTCGCGCCGAAATAGAGAATGTCGACCGTGAAAAAGAGCGCGAGCAGCGGAATGACGAGGCTCTTGCGCCATTTCCATAGCGAAAGGAGGATCACCGAGATCAGGATGGTGTCGATCAGCATCGCGCCCGTGACCGCGATCCCGTAGGCAGCCGACAGGTTGGAGGACGAGCGGAAGGTGAGGACCAGCAGGATGACCGCGACCAGCAGGAGCCAGTTGATCACCGGGACATAGATCTGTCCGGCAGCATCCTCGCTCGTATGCTCGATGCGCAGGCGGGGCATGAAGCCGAGCTGGATCGCCTGCTGGGTGACCGAGAAAGCCCCGCTGATGACGGCCTGGCTGGCGATCACTGTCGCCAGGGTCGCGAGTATGACGAGGGGCAGGCGAAGGAGATCGGGGGCGAGATAGAAGAAGGGATTCTGGACCAGCTTCTGCGCCGAAGCGGGGTCGTGGGACAGGAGAAGCGCGCCTTGCCCAAGATAGTTGAGCAGGAGCGCGGGCATGACGATCCACAGCCAGGAAAGACGAATGGGCTTGCGGCCGAAATGTCCCATGTCGGCATAAAGGGCTTCGGCGCCGGTGACGGCCAGCACCACCGAGCCGAGCGCGAAAAATGCCCGATAGGGCTCCGTCCCGAGGAAATGCGTTGCGTTGAGCGGGTTGAGCATTTCCCAGAGCACCGGAAGATGGTTGGGAATATGCGCGAGGCCCAAGAGCGCGAGCACGAAGAAATAGGTGAGCATGACGGGCGCGAAGAAACGCGCGATTCCGGCGGTGCCGAACCTTTGCACGCTGAACAGCGCCACTAGGATGACCACTGCCAAGGGGATTACCAGCGGCGAGAAGGCGGGGTTGACGGTACTGAGGCCCTCCACCGCGGACAGGACCGAGATCGCCGGCGTAATCATGCTGTCGCCATAGAAGAGCGAGGTCGCGAACACGCCGAGGAGGATGATGCCCTTGGTCCATCGCGCACCACCGCCCTGTCGGGTGTAGAGGGCGAGAAGCGCGAGGCTCCCCCCTTCGCCGCGATTGTCCGCCCGCATGATGATCGTGACATATTTGAGCGTCACGATGATCATCATCGACCAGAAAATGAGGCTCAACACCCCGTAGACGTGCAGCGCGTCCGGGACGAGCGTATGATGACCGGCAAAGGTCTCGCGAAAGGCGTAGATCGGCGAGGTGCCGATGTCGCCGAAGACGATCCCGACCGCTCCCGCTGCCAGTTTGGCGGTGGACGCGGAAGACCGGTGCCCTCCGGCCTCAGCCATCAAAGTCTTCGTTCATCAAAGGAGTCCGGCAAAGGCGGTGGGGCGAGGTGGCATGTTGGGGGTCACTGGCGAACGAGATCGCAAGGCGCAACGTCGGTGCATACTTCGTGCATTTCGACCTTCCCGATGTGATCGGCCCCTTTATCACCAGCAGCCGTTCGCGCACAAAGGAAAAGAATGGGCCGTCGCGGGCCGTTCCGATCATGGATTTCCGGGGTGCGAAGAATGTCCGCTTTGCGCCCCAACTCGACCGTCAAAGTTTCGAAGATGATCGCCGGGCACTTCGTTCAGGGCATCTGGCACGTTCTTTGCCGGTTTTTATCTTCCCTTATGCGGCAATCCAGTGGAAGCGCCGATGAGGTCGGGTGCGCTTGGCGCGATGCGCATCATCAGGCTCTGGCGGCTCCCTGCATGGACCGGGAACCGCCAGAGACTGTTCGAACTCTAACCGCCGGGCTGTTCCATGCCGTCGACGGCCTTGCTGACAAGGATGTTGACCGCAACGCGACGGTTTTGGGCCCTGCCTTGCGGAGTTGCATTGTCCGCCGCCGGGTCAGCCTCGGACATCCCGGTAGGGGTCAGCATGCGATACGGCGCCCAACCGCATTTTTGCTGCAAGGTGTTGACGACCTTGCCGGCGCGCTTCTCGCTTAGCACCTGGTTATAGTCTTCGTTGCCGACAGAATCGGTATAGCCGACGACTAGCAGGAGCGCATTGTCGATGCCGCTAGCCTCGTGCGCCGCGGCGCACAGCTGGCTTACGTCTTCGCTCGAAATCGCCCACTTGCCCGTGTCGAAATAGATGTCGGTGGTGGCCTTGATATTGTATTGGTCGATGTCGCCGAAGCGGCCGCGAAGTGCCTCGGTCGCCGCCGCGTTTTCGGCAATGGCGGTATCATGTTCGCCAAAACGCTGCGCGGTACCGTTACGGATCATCGACGCGGTCTCGAGGTTCTTTTCCTTGAGCTTGACCTTGGTCGCGATCAGGCCGCCACCCCATTGCACCGTCTCGACCTTGACCGGCAGCCCGTTGAGCAGCGAGTCCGCGGCCAGATTGTCCTTGTCGAGGCCGAGGAAGCCGCCGCTGGACCGGATCTCGGTGCTCGGCGCGACGAGGACCACCGTGCTGGCGCCGTCATCGCCGGCTACCTGCATCTGGCCTCCTCGGCGCGCGGCGATGAAGCCCTTGAGTTCGGGACCTTCGGGCAGACCCTCCAGCGTTTCCGGGAGTTGGCCGCTTACCGTGATCGGGTCCGTTTCTCCGGTCTGTTGAGCGGAGACCGCGCTGGCCGGGATCGCCACCGCGGCCATAAGCAGGGATATCTTGTAACGATTGAAAATGTTCACAAACTTTGCTCCTTCAAGTGACCGTTCTGCCGCGTAGGCGACAGACTTTTCGGCCGCTTCGGCCTCACGGCTGTTCATCCATCCCTTGCTGCCAGATGAATGCCTCGGCGCGTTGTTTAGCCGCCATTAAATTTACGGGTGTGGCGGGCGGTGGGAGCGGCGAGCCGTGTCGGGAAAGAGATCGCGATGAGCGCTCGAGGAAGGCCAAAGTCAGGCTGCGGAATGCCATCGAGGCGATCTTTTGCTTTCGAACCGCTGCTTAAAAGAGATCGGCCGCACGGATCCGACTGGTCTACGATCCAGCTTCAGTCTTGTCCTCCATCATGGTCGCCATCGGGGTTGTGCGAGGAAGTGCCTGGAAATCTTGCTGTTGTGCCGCCGGCACCGGCTTGCTTACCGCCGTGCGCCACAAGCCGAAGAGGGCGGTGAGCAGTGCCACGGCTCCGATGGTTCCGAACAAGCCCGAGGGGCCCAGGGCCCCCATCGCTAGTGAACCCATCACGGGTCCGGCGGCGGCGCCGACAGAATAGGCCATGACGAGCCCACTGCTGGCGCTGACCCTATCGCGCTCGTCGAGGTGGTCGTTCGAGTGCGCGACGCAAAGGGGGTAGAGGGCGAAAGAGAAGCCGCCGAATATCGAGCCGAAAATCAGGATCATCGGCAGGTGGCTGACGATCGTCAGGACGCCACACAGGACCGCGGTCAGAACGAGGCAGCCGATGATCACGTGACGCCTGTCGAACCTGTCGGACAACCGTCCGAGCGGATATTGAAGCGCCACACCGCCGAATATGACGCACGAAGTGAACAGTGCCACCTGCGCCAGGGGTAGTCCGATCCGCTGCACGTAAACGGCGCCCAGCGCGTAGAAGGCGCCGAGCATTACGCCCGTCGAGACGGATCCGACGGTTCCAAGTGGCGAGGTTTCGTAGAGACGCCTGAGCGAAAAAGGTGCCGCCTCCTCGATTGCCGGCTGCTCGATAGGTGTCATGACGATCGGCAGAACCGAGAGGGACAGCAGCACCGCGGAAGCCATGAAAGGAAGCGCCGGAGCGTTGTCGCCGAGGTTGAGCAAGAATTGCCCGATGGCCTGCCCCAGGTAGAGAGCGATCATGTACGACGCGAGGATGGCGCTGCGATTGCGAGGGCGGGCAAGGCTGTTCAGCCAGCTTTCCAGACAAACGAAGACGCCGCTCATCACGAAACCGTCGGCAAAGCGAAGAATGAGCCATACCGCGGGCATGTCGAGGATCGCGTATGTGAGGCTGCTGGCCGAGTAAAAGGAGACGAATGCAGCAAACGCCCGGATGTGACCAATCCGGCCAATAAGCGCAGGTACCTTGAGGGCACCTAGCGTCAAGCCCGCGAAGTAGCTTGTCGCCACCAACCCGATGAGAAACGCGCCCTGGCCCGCTTGCTCAAGCCGGATTGCAATCAGCGTGGCGAGAAACCCGCTGCCCCCCATGAGCATGAAGATCGCCACCAGGATGGTGCGCACCGATAGGAGAGAGCCGGACATGCTCTGCACCTAGTTCGCTCGATACTTGTGATCCAGCCCTTGGCTATCACCGATTGGGTGACGGATCGCCCAGCAATTTGAAATTCATTTCCAGGCCGTTGACTCTACCTTCCAGCGCGGACCATCGGCGTGCACGCTGACCACCCAGCTTCCATCGGGAGGGAAGAGGCTGAAGGCGGACAAAAGAAGTCCGTTTACGTGCTTTTCGTAAGCTCCGCATTCGATCGGCGCCATCAGCAGTTGCGGACGTTCCAATAGCTTTTCGGCTTCAGTCAAAACAATGGGCGAGTCATCATAACCAAGATCGTAGGCGAGAAGGGTTATGCCGGGTGCCGTCTGTTCGAGAAATTCTCTCAATCTTGCTGCAAGTCCCTGGTAGTCACCTCGATCCAAAGGCAAGCCTTCGGTCCGCTTGTTCTGACGCCAGTTATAGACGACCGCACCTCGGGGTAGATCGGGTCCCGCCGGGTCATCTCGTGCATAAACACTCACCGGAACTCCGTCCTCGCGCAAAGGCCGGACGAGGGCACCGACATATGCCATCTGTCGCTCGACCGCTGCCGCTGCGGCCGTGGGACCCAGGATAGGGGGCAAAGCCAGCCTTGTGGTTCCGCACCTGTCGACCTCGATGAGCCAATTGGCCGGTCGAGCGGTTATCCAGACTTCTCGTCTAGTATCGAGGAGGATGTCCAGCGCCCGCAGCGCATGAGTTTGCTGGAGATCGATCCCGCTTGAACTGTCGTCGAAAAAGAAGTGGAGCCAATCCGACGGAGCTGCAACGCGCTGCAATAGTTTGCCGACGGCCTCGACTCGTGCTGCCAGACCCTCCGACTTCCAACATTCTGCTGCCAAGGGTGACCTGCTCCAGTCAATCCGCGAAGATGAGATGGCCAAATACTGAGGCGTCCATAGTCCAACTTGCGACGGTTCGAATGGCACTCCTCTTTGATCTAGCGCCTTTTGCATTTCGTCGTCGCCCGGAGATCGGGCAAGATCAGCTTGCATCTTTGCCCGTCTTTCTTCGAGGGCTTTCCGGCGTTTCTCGTCCATGCCGCATTCAAGGCAGCTTTTCGAAACGAGATGCAAGCATGTTGCTAGCTTCCTATCCCTCCCACATCTGAAGGGTCGTGTCGTGATCGTAGGACATTTGGCGATGGCGCCCTACTTCAGCTGCTCAAGAAACATGTAGGGAAAAGACCGAGCAGCCGATCTGTCGGAAAGACCGCCGCTAAAATGTCGGAATGTAGCTTCCGTTTCGGCGCTAAGTTTTTGGGAAAATGGTGGACGCACTAGGGCTCGAACCTAGGACCCGCTGATTAAGAGTCCTGCGCAGTTTCAATGATTTCAGTACTCGTTCCGACAAATTCAGTGACTACAATGCCCTGCATTGCTTTGAGGCGGACGGAATAGTTCGAATGGAATAAAGGTGCGCCGACTCTCCGCTTTGCGCCCTCTCTCAGTCTTCCGGCCCGGCCAAATATCCCTCAAAGCGGACTTGGGTCATACTGTTTACCCGCGAGACTCTGGATCACAGGGCAGTAACCCCCGCTCATCTCGCCACACTGCTCGATCATTGAAGTCAGTGCTTTTTCCATCTCCCCTAGATCGGCAATCTTGATTTGTACGCTAGCCAGCTGGCGCTTTGCGATCTGTTGCACTTCATCGCAGTGAATGTTCTGGCGAGGCGCAAGGCTGAGCAGCGTGCGGATCTCATCCAGCGAGAAGCCGAGCTCTCTGCCTCGCCTGATAAAGCGCAGCGTGTCGACATCAGCTGGCGAATAATCGCGATACGTTCCCTTTCTGGGGGGCGCGGCAATCAAGCCGACGCGTTCATAGTACCGGATCGTCTCGATTTTGCAGCCGGTTTGAGCGGACAGCTTACCGATCTTCATTCCGCACCCCTTGAGTCTGTAGTGCCTACAGAGATTAGATAGGGAGAAGCTATCAACTTGGAAGGCGTCTAGCGATGAGCAGTGGCAATTCCTGGTGGTCCGCACTGACGACAGGGGGAGGTATCCTCGCGTCATTCGGAGCGGCAGCCTGTTGTGCGCTTCCCTTGGCGCTGGTCTCGGCCGGGATTGGCACGGCTTGGCTTGGAGGGATCTCGCCGATCGTCGCCCCCTATCGCGAACCCCTGCTGATCGTTGCCGCACTGCTCCTACTCGTCGGAGCGGTTCAAGTTACTAGGCAATTCCGGCGCGCACGCAGTTGCCCTGCCGATGCAGCCTGCGCGAGTCCGACCTATCGCTACGCCACGCTCGCAGGTCTGGTAATCGGCCTCGGCCTGCTCGTAGGAGCATTTTTCTATGGCTGATGTCATCCCGCTCTCCAGACTGCGTTGTCCGCAATGTGGCACCGAGAAGGAAGAGGTCATGCCCACCGACGCCTGCCAGTATTTTTACGACTGTTCGGGATGCGGAGTGGTCTTGAAGCCTTTGCCAGGCGATTGCTGCGTCTTCTGTTCGTACGGGTCGATAGCCTGTCCACCCATTCAGCAGGGAGAAGGTTGCTGCGATGACTGACAAGTTTGATTTCATTGCCATTGGCTCCGGTACCGCAGCACAGGTCGCCGTCCATCGAATGGCCAAGGCGGGCAAGAGATGCGCTGTTATCGACTATCGCCCTTACGGCGGCACGTGCGCATTGCGTGGCTGTGACCCCAAAAAGATGCTGGTCAGCGGCGAGGAGGTAGTTGCCGCCTTTTCGCGGATGCGTGGTCACGGCATCGACGGTGATATACAGATCAACTGGCGCGATCTGCAGGAGTTCAAGCGAAGCTTCACCGATCCGGTGCCGGACAAACAACAAGCAAGATACGAGCGCGCCGGCGTTGCTACCTTCCACGGGAAGGCTCGCTTTGTCGGTTCATGTTCATTGGCCGTGGACAGTGATTTGCTTGAAGCGGATCATATTCTGATTGCTACCGGCGCCCAGCCGCGCACTTTGGATATCGAAGGCGAGACGCATCTCACTCACAGCGATGTCTTTCTCGAGCTTGAAAAACTTCCCGAGCACATCCTTTTCGTGGGCGGCGGTTATATTGCGGCGGAGCTGGCCCATCTTGCGGCGAGAGCCGGTGCGAAGGTCACGATTGTCCAGCGCGGCCGCGTCCTGCAGGCATTCGACCCCGATATCGTCGAATGGCTTTTACCCAGCTTCGAGAGGCTCGGCATCGAGATTGTCGACGGTGCAGTGACAGGCATTACGAAAGATGCTCAGAGCCTGCGCGTTCATGTTGGCGACCAACAATTGACCGTGGATATGGCCGTGCATTCAGCCGGGCGAGTTCCGGCGCTGGAGGCGCTCGATCTCGAAGCGGCCAATATTGCGGCGGCGAATGGGCGCCTCCTCCTGACCCCACAGCTGTGCAGCGAAACCAATGAGCATGTCTATGCGGCTGGCGATGCCGCTGCTTCGGGGCCACCGCTCACGCCGGTATCGAGTCACGATGCGAAGGTCGTCGTGGAGAACATTCTGGAAGGGAGCGGCCGCGAACCCAATTATATGGGTGTGCCGTCCGCTCTGTTTACCGTGCCGCCCGCTGCCCGGGTCGGACTGCTTGAAAAGGAAGCGTGCGATGCGGGGCTGGATTTCGATGTCGACGCCGGAGCGCACTCCAAGTGGTTTTCAGCCCGTCGACTCAATGCCGAAATCTACGGGCACAAGATGTTGATCGAACGCGATAGTGGGCGTGTCCTCGGTGCCCATATCGTTGGGCCGGGGGCAGATGAGGTCATCAATATTTTCGCACTTGCAGTGCGCCATGGCCTCACCGCCGATGATCTTAAGAGCACAATGTTTGCCTATCCCACGGGCGCGTCGGACGTGGGCTATATGCTCGGCTGAGGGAAGCGCCAAACCCACGGAACATCCGACAGAGTTGTCGGAATTCAATTCACCCAAAAAGGTGGAGATTTTCTGAGGAAAAATGGGCCGCCGTCTTCCGTCTGCGTATCCGGTGGGAGGCGGCGGCAACGCGATCGGTTACCCCCGATGACGCGGTTGCCGCCAGGTCAGCGCACGGCACCGAGATTTTGCTTTTCGGTTTGCAGTCGATCCGCAACCTATTGATATCTATAGCCTCGAGAACAGGGGCAGATTGCAAACCGGCAAGTCACGGAGGTCCGAAAGACTTCCCTTAAGCGGTTCAGATATCGAGGGAAAAATGGTGGACGCACTAGGGCTCGAACCTAGGACCCGCTGATTAAGAGTCAGCTGCTCTACCAACTGAGCTATGCGTCCACACTAAGGGCAATGCTTGAACCGAGGATCGGTTGCGCTGCGGGCGCGGCCTCTAACACCCGCTTTTCGCATGCGCAACATCTTATTTTCATCCCCAGCCCGGACGGCGCGTGTCGGTCTGCGATTTGCGGTCGATCGCCATCAGCACGCCGATCGACAGGAGCACCGTCATTACCGCCGATCCGCCGAAGCTGACCAGCGGTAGCGGGATGCCGACGACGGGTGCCAGCCCCATCACCATCATCAGGTTGATCGTGACGTAGAAGAAGAGATTTGTGGTGAGGCCCGCCGCGGCGAGCTGCGAGAAGCGGTCGTTGGCGCGGCGCGCGACCCTCAAACCCCAGCCGAGGATCCCCGCGAATCCCAGGATCATCAGCACGCCGCCGACAAGGCCCCATTCCTCGACCATCGCCGAGAAGATGAAATCGGTATGGCCTTCGGGCAGATATTGGAGATGGCTTTGCGAGCCGTTGAGATAGCCTTTGCCCCAGACCCCGCCCGAACCGATCGCGATCTTCGACTGGGACAGGTTGTAGCCCGCGCCCAGGGGATCGCTTTCGGGATCGAGGAAGATGAGGATGCGGCGCTGCTGATATTCGTGGAGGAAGCTGAAGGCGAGCGGGATCGCCGCCGCCGTGGCGAGGCCGCCGGTGATGAACAGCCAGGCGGGCAGGCCTGCGAGGAACATGACTGCGATGCCGCCGAGCATGAGCACCAGCGAGGTGCCCAGATCGGGCTGGATCATGGTGAGGCCCGCGGGAATGCCGATCAGCGCCGCGGCGGGCCAGATCGCTCGCCACTTGCGGATGTCGCCGGTGGGCAGAAGCTCGTAGAAGCGGGCGAGCATGAGGACGAGCACGGGCTTCATGAATTCGGAGGGCT
Organism: Sphingomicrobium lutaoense; assembly: GCF_014195685.1. Taxonomy (GTDB): domain Bacteria; phylum Pseudomonadota; class Alphaproteobacteria; order Sphingomonadales; family Sphingomonadaceae; genus Sphingomicrobium; species Sphingomicrobium lutaoense. Next base: position 615,651 of record NZ_JACICF010000001.1, read on the forward strand.
GGAGCTTCATGAAGCCGAGGTCGATCCAGCGTTGGGCGCCCTTGCCGACGAAGCCGACCAGTTCCACCGCGACGAGCAGACCCAGCACCGCCAGATAGGCCAGCGGAGTCATCGACTTGATGAAGCTGACGGGCATGTAGCGTATCGCGATGGCGACGCCCAGAAGCGCGATGAAGATGCTGCCTTGGCGCAATGCCCAAGGCTGGAGCGAGCCGCCGGCGGTCGAATAGAGCGTCATCAGCCCCATCGTGCCGATGGCGATGATGAGGAAGATCACGCGCCACGGAAGCTGGGCGACGGGGCGTGGGACGATGATCACGCGCCGTCCCCTTCGCTCGGCGTGGGCGAAGGCGCGGCATTGGCGTTGGCGACGTCGAGGACATGCTGGTGGAAGGCCGCCGTGCGCTGCTTGAGGCTGCCGCCCCATTGTTCTTCCATCTGTTCGAGCGATGCCATCGCCTTTTCCCGGTCGTAGAGATAAGTGAGCACGTCGCGTGCGACCGGCGCGGCGGCGCGGCTGCCGCCCATCCCATGTTCGATCACCACCGAGACCGCGAAGCGCGGCTTGTCCACCGGGGCAAAGCCGATGAAGAGCCCGTGGTCGCGATATTTCCACGGCACATTGCGCCCGTCGCCCGAAGAGAGGCGGCGGACCTGCGCGGTGCCGGTCTTGCCGCCCATCTCGATGCCGTCGAGGGGCAGGCGGCTGGCGCCCGCGGTGCCGTCGCCATTGACGACCTGCCACATGCCGCGCCGTGCGACGTCGAGATGCTGGGTCGGGATGTCGAGCAGAGGCGCGGGCTTGGGATGGACGCCGACCAGCTTGGGGTCGATCGCCCGGCCCGAGGCGATGCGCCCCGACATCACCGCGAGTTGCAGCGGATTGAGGATGACATAGCCCTGGCCGATGATGGCGTTGAGCGTATCCGCCGAGGTCCAGGGCCGGTCATATTTGCGCATCTTCCATTCGCTGTCGGGAATGGTGCCATAGCTTTGGCTGACGACCGGCAGGTCATAAGTCGCGCCGAGCGTCAATTTGCGCGCCATGTCGGCGATCACGTCATAGCCGACGCGGTGGCCCATGGCGTAGAAATAGGTGTTGCAGCTTTTGGCGATGGCGCGGTTCATGTCGACCGAGCCATGCTTGCCGAGGCAGCGGAAGAAACGGTTGCCGAGCTGGTAGCCGCCGGGACAGAAGACGCGTTCTTCGGGGTCGATGCCCTGGCCCTGGAGCGCGAGCGAGGCCATCGGCTTGAGGGTCGAGCCCGGGGGATAAAGGGCATTGAGCGTCTTGTTGACCAGCGGGCGGCGCTCATTCTCGGAAAGAAGCCGCCATTCGGTGCGCCCGATGCCGTCGGAGAAGCTGTTGGGATCGTAAGCGGGCATCGAGGCCATCGCGAGGATTTCGCCGGTCAGGCAGTCGAGCACGATGCAGGCGCCCGATTCCAGCCCCATGCGGCGCGCGGCAAATTCATGGAGGCCCGCGTCGAGCGCGAGTTGCACCGTGCCGCCCGAACGGTCGGGCTTGGGTTCGAGTTCGCGCACGAGGCGTCCGCGCGCGGTCAATTCGACGCGCTGGCCGCCCGGCTGTCCGCGCAGGCGCTTCTCGAGCGTTTCCTCGAGGCCTTCCTTGCCGATCTTGAAGCCCGGGGTGACGAGCAGCGGATTGTTATCCTCGGCTTCATATTCCTCCCGGCTGGCGGCGCCGACATAGCCGACGAGATGCCCGACCGCGGGGCCGGCGGGATAGAAGCGGCGGAAGCCGCGCATCGGTTCGATGCCCGGAAGTTCGGGCAGGCGGACCGTTACCGCGGCATATTGATCGTAGGGAATATTGTCCGCGACCTGCACTGGGCGATAGCCGCTCTTCGACATGATCTCGTCACGGATGCGCTGGCGTTCCTCGGGATCGATGTCGAGCAATTGGGTGAGAAGATCGAGCTCGCGGTCGATATTCTCCTTGTCCATCTGGTCGGGGATCGCGTCGACGCGGAACGCCGACTGGTTGATCGCGATGGGCGCGCCATGACGATCGACGATCCAGCCGCGGCGCGGCGGGACGATGATCATCTGGACGCGATTGTCCTCGGCGAGCGTCTGGTAATATTTGTTCTGGCTGATCGAGAGATAGCCGAGACGGGCGATGAGTGCCGCGCCAAAGGTCGCCTGAAGCCCGCCCACCAGCATCATGCGGCGGGAAAAAAGCTGCTCGCGATTCTGTTCGGTGACGCGCTTCATCGATCGCGCAGCCTCTTGGCGTCGGCCCAGTTGACGATCCCCGCGATGAGCGGGAAGAGCAGCACGGCGATGACGATCGGCGCCCCGTTGGCCGCGAGCGGCACATCGGCGCCATTGAGGCGCGCGACCTGCCATTGCACCAGCTCGGCGACCGCGATGAGGATCGCGGCGACCAGCCATTCGGAGGCATAGTCGCGCCATTCCCTGCGTCGTTCGATCAATTCGGCCACGATCATCGCCAGCGAGAAGGTGAAGACACTCAAGCCGATCATATGGCCTGCGACCAGATCGTTGAAGAGGCCCGCGACCGGGGCGAACCAGGGACTGAAGGCGAGGGGGCGTTGCAGCCGCCAGGCAATGAGGAAAAGCAGCGCCATGTCGGGCCACCAGCCACGGAAGCTGATCACCGGCCAGAGCGCGAAGAAGCTGGCGAGCAGCACCATTGCGGGTGGCCAATAGGCCGCGCCGGGAACCGGGCCACGGCGGAATTGCGCGCTACTGGAGAGCGAGCGCCGCCCCATCATTCGTCTCCCAGCGGGTCACTGGCGAGAGCGGCGGGTTCGAAGGGAGGTTCGACGATGGCGAAACCGCTTTCGGCGGGGCGGGCCATGGGCACCGCGATCGCGCCGTCATCGTCGAGACGGATCACCTTCGCGACCGGAACGAGCGGGGGATAAAGGCCGCCTGTCCCGCTGGTCGCGATGATGTCGCCCGGACGAAAGGGATTGCGGCCAACCTCGAGCGGACGGATGTCGATGGTGCCGTCGCCGCGCCCCTTGGCGATCACCGCTTCGTCGGTGCGCAACAGCTTGGCGGGCACTACGTTGGCCCGGTCGGAAACGAGGAGGACGCGGCTGGCGAAGCGGCCGGTATCGACCACCCGCCCGATGAGGCCGCGGCTCGAGCGCACTGGCATGCCGTTGGCGACGCCATTCTCGCTGCCCACCGAAAGCACCGCGAAGCGTCGCGGGCTGTCCTGGCTCGATCCGATGATACGGCCGGTGGCGATGGGTTCGCGCGAGCGTTCGACGAGGCCGATCGTCTGCTTGAGGCGGATATTCTCGCGCATCACCGCTTCGGCCTCGATCAGGCGGCGGCGCAGTTCGTCACGCTCCTCGCGGAGCGCGGCATTCTGTTCGGCGGCATCCCAATAGTCGCCCGCGCCGCTGGCGAGGCCCTCGACCGTCGCGGCCACCGCGCTGCCGGTTTCTGCAATGGGGCGCGTGGCGTCGATCGCGGCGCCCCTGATATCGGCAAAGGTACGCGGTGCCACCAGCGAGACGGTGAGCAGGACAAGACCCAGCACCGCCCCGGCGACAAGCGCAACGAACCCGAAGAACAGGCTGTATTGCGCCCGTCGGGACCAGCCCGAGCGCCGGATCATCGGCGGCGCCATCAATCCACCCTATGCGGTCTGGAGGACGCCGCGGAACTGTTCCTCCTCGAGCGCCCGGCCGGTGCCGATCGCCACGCAGGTCAGAGGATCCTCGGCAACCGTCACCGGCAGGCCGGTCTCGTCGCGGAGAACCTCGTCGAGGCCTTCGAGAAGCGCGCCGCCGCCGGTAAGCACTATGCCCTGGTCGCAAATGTCGGCGGCCAGTTCGGGAGCGGTATTTTCGAGCGCGATGCGCACGCCCTCGACGATGGTGCCCACGGGTTCCGAAAGCGCTTCGGCAATCTGGCCCTGGTTGATCGAGATTTCCTTGGGCACGCCGTTGACGAGGTCGCGGCCCTTGATGTGGACCGTCTCGCCGATCCCGTCGAGCGGGGGCTTGGCGATGCCGACTTCCTTCTTGATCCGCTCGGCGGTGGCTTCGCCGATCAGGAGGTTGTGGTTGCGGCGGACATAAGAGGAAATGGCTTCGTCCATCTTGTCGCCGCCGACGCGCACCGAGGTGGTGTAGGCAAGGCCGCGCAGCGAGAGGACGGCGACTTCGGTGGTGCCACCGCCGATGTCGACGACCATCGAGCCCACCGGTTCGGTGACCGGCATGTCGGCGCCGATCGCGGCGGCCATCGGTTCCTCGATCAGCCACACCGCGCTGGCGCCCGCGTTGGAAGCCGCGTCACGGATCGCGCGCCGTTCGACGCTGGTCGAACCCGACGGCACGCAGATCACGATTTCGGGGAAACGCCAGGCGCGCATCCTGCCGCCATGCACCTTCTCGATGAAATGCTTGATCATCTGTTCGGCGACATCGATGTCGGCGATGACGCCGTCGCGCAGCGGGCGGATCGCCTCGATCTGGTCGGGGGTCTTGCCCATCATCAGCTTGGCGTCGTCGCCGACCGCCTTGACCTTCTTGATGCCATTCTCGGTCTCGATCGCAACGACCGACGGTTCGTTGAGAACGATGCCGCGTCCGCGTACATAGACCAGCGTGTTGGCGGTGCCGAGATCGATGGCCATGTCATGGCTCATCCATTTGAACCAGCGGTTCCAGAACATAAGAGGCGTTACTCGCTTTCGCTTTATCTGCTGATGAACGGGCGCTAACGCCCTTTCACAACGGGTTAATCCGCTACCGATGAAAGAAGCATGAATTTCCTAAGAAAAACAGCACTTCGCGTGAAGTTCCGGATTGGGCTAGAAGGGGCCATATGTCAATAAGAAGGCTGCCCTCGGACCTCATCAATCGCATTGCCGCGGGCGAAGTCGTGGAGCGTCCGGCAAGCGCGCTCAAGGAACTCGTTGAAAATGCTCTGGATGCCGGGGCGGCGAACGTCACCGTGCGGATCGCCTCGGGCGGGATCGAGAAGGTCGAGGTGGTCGATGACGGCCATGGCATGAGCCCCGCCGACATGGCGCTGGCGCTCGAGAGGCATGCGACCTCGAAACTTCCCGACGCGCATATCGAGAATGTGTCGAGCTTCGGATTTCGCGGCGAAGCGCTGCCCTCGATTGCGAGCGTGTCGCAGTTCACCCTCGAGAGCCGGGTGCGCGGCGAAGAAGGCTGGCAGATCATCGTCGATCATGGCGAACGGGTGAAGGAAGGGCCCGCCGCATTGCCGCCCGGTACGCGCATCCGGGTCGAGCAGATCTTCGCCAAGGTGCCCGCGCGCCGCAAGTTTCTGCGCACGCCGCGCTCCGAATATCAGGCCTGCCTCGATGTCATGCGCAGGCTGGCGATGGCCCGCAGCGATGTCGGCTTCGTCTTCGAGCATGACGGGCGGCGCGTGATCGAGGTGCAGCCGCAGAGCGCGCCGCAGCGCGTGGCGTCGCTGTTGACCCCCGAGCTTGCGCGCCATGGCCTCGGCATCGACACCGCGCGGGGCGAGATGCGAATGACCGGGGTGGTGAGCCTGCCGACCTTCAACCGGGGAATGGGGGACCAGCAATATCTGTTCGTCAACAAGCGGCCCGTGAAGGACCGCTTGCTCGTCGGGGCGCTGCGCGGTGCCTATCGCGACCTGTTGCCGCGCGACCGTCATCCGATCGCCGCGCTGTTTCTCGACCTGCCGACCGACGCAGTGGATATCAATGTTCATCCCGCCAAGACCGAAGTGCGTTTCCACGATGCCGCGGGCGTGCGCGGGCTGATCGTCGGGGGCTTGCGCCATGCGCTCGAGGAAGCGGGGCATCTGTCGGCGGCGCGCGAACAGCATGCCCAGCCTGCCGCCTGGCAGGTCGAGCCGGTGGGAGCGCAGGCGCCTTCTTCGGAGGCGTCGCCCGTCCGGCCCTTTGGCGAAGTGCGCGATGCGCCTGCCGCGCCACTGCCACCGAGTCAGTCGAGCGTGTGGGAAAGCCAATCCACTTTCGCGGCGCCGCCGCAGGCCCGGGCCGAGCCCGCCGAAGCGCCGACCCCTGATGCCGAACGCTATCCGCTCGGCGCGGCGCGGGGGCAGGTTTCGGCGACCTATATCGTCGCCGAAGCGAGCGACGGGCTGGTGATCGTCGACCAGCATGCCGCGCATGAGCGGCTGGTGCTCGAACGGATGCGACGGGCGGTGAAGGGCGAGCGGGTGATGTCGCAGCCGCTGCTGATCCCCGAGCCTGTCGAGATGGACGAAGCCGATTGCGACCGGCTCGAGGAAGCGGCCGGGGAATTGGCCAAGCTGGGGCTCGAGATCGAGCGGTTCGGGCCCGCTACCATGCTGGTGCGCGCGGTGCCTGCGCCGCTGGGTGACCGTGTGAAGGCGCCCGCGCTTCTTTCCGATCTCGCCGCCGAACTGGCCGAGCTGGGAACGGCGCTTGCCTTGCGCGACCGGCTCGATGAAGTGGCTGGGACGATTGCCTGCCATGGTTCGGTGCGCGCGGGGCGCGTGCTGTCGGTGCCCGAGATGAACAGCCTCTTGCGCGAAATGGAAGTCACTCCGCACAGCGGGTCGTGCAACCATGGCCGCCCGACCTGGGTGAAGCTGGCGCATGACGATATCGAGAAGCTGTTCGGGCGAAAATAGGCTGATTCGCGGAGTGTGTGCGGGAGCGCGAAGAGATTTTCGCGCCTTTCGACGAACGGCTTGCCGGCATCTAAATCACTGAAAGAATTCCATCATTCATCGAGCGAAATGCCGGATGAACGCGAGCTTACAGCTTTCTCATCGTCCGTTCATGCGCGCAGCGCAAGCGAGGGGCCATCGGCGCACGGCTTATGGAAGCGTGCGCGAAGTTGAATGGAGAAAAATGATGAAGAAGCTTGCATTTGCACTCATCCCCGCGGCGATGGTCGCGCTTCCGGCGGCGGCGCAGGCCGCTCCGCAGGGCGCCCGTGCCGAAGTCCAGCTTGGCTGGGACCAGTTCAAGACCGGTGATGACGTGGAATCCGTCAAGAGCGATGGCATTTCCTACGGCCTTGGCGCGGGTTACGACTTCGCCGTGGCCCCGACCGTGTCGCTCGGCATTGACGCCGAGATCGCTGACAGCAGCGTCGAGGAAAGCGAAAGCGGCATGATCGGCAACACTGCCTATGACGCCTCGATCGACCTTGGCCGCGATCTCTATGCCGGTCTTCGCGCCAGCTTCGGGATTGCCGACAATGCCAATGTCTATCTGAAGGGCGGCATCACCAATGTGAAGGCCGACTATCGCATCACCTATGACGATGGCGCTTCGGTGATCACCGAGCAGTTCAGCGATGACGAAACCGGCTATCGCCTCGGTGCGGGCCTCCAGTTCGGGCTGGCCAGCAATGCCTATGCGGGCGGTGAATATCGCTATTCGAACTATGACGAAGGTCTCGATCGCCACCAGGTGATGGCCACCGTCGGCGTTCGTTTCTAATCGATCGACGGATCGACAGGAGGGGAGGCGTAGGGCGCAAATGCCCTGCGCCTCCTTTCATTTGAGGCGGTCGAGGGCCTGGCGCACCGCTTCGATCTTCGCGGACCGCGCTTCCTTCCTTGCCGAGCGGAGCAGGGGATAGCCTTCGGCTTCCTCGCCCTTCAGCTGCTCGGCGAACTTGCCGGCGCGGACGTCGGCGAGGATCGCGCGCATCTTCGCTTTTTCCTCTTCGCCGACCATCCTGGGGCCGCCCAGCACCGCGCCCAGTTCGGCGGTGTTGCTGATCGCTTCGCGCATTCCAGCAATGCCGCGCGCTTCGATGAGGTCGGCGAGCAGCTTCAGTTCCGAGACGCATTCGAAATAGGCCAATTCCTCCGAATAGCCTGCCTCGACCAGCGTTTCGAAGCCCGCTTCGAGAATGGCGGGGACCGCGCCCCAGACCACTGCCTGTTCGTTGAAGAGATCGGCTTCGCATTCCTCGGCGAAAGTCGAGGCGATGAGGCCAGAGCGGGCGCAGCCGATTGCCTTGCCATAAGCCTGGACGATGGCCGCGGCCTTGCCCGTCACGTCCCGTTCGACCGCCCAGAGGCCCGGCATTCCCTTGCCTTCGCGGTAGAGCGAGCGGAGCGCGGTGCCCGGGCCCTTGGGCGCGAGCATCACCACGTCGAGATCGTCGCGCGGGTCGATGAAGCCGAAGTGCACTGCAAGGCCGTGGCTGAAGCCCAGCGCGCTGCCCTGGGGAAGGGCCGAGGCGATCATGCCATAGGCTGACGTCATGACTTCATCGGGGACGAGCATCATGCTGAGCGCGGCACCATCGACGGCCGCGTCGGGCGCGGCATGGCGAAGCCCGTCGGCCTCGACCTTTTCGATCGAGGGGCTGTTTTCGCGAAGGCCGATCACCACCTCGAATCCGCCGTCATGGAGATTGAGCGCCTGTGCGCGGCCCTGGTTGCCATAGCCGATGATCGCGATCTTCCTGCCCTCGAGAGGGGCGGGGTCGATGTCCGGGTCGCGCAGCAATTGCATGGAGCCGTCCTACAGGCCGGAGCGCAGAAGCGCCACGGCTTCTTCGGCGCCTTCGCCGGGGCGGGGAAAATGCTCGAACCGTGGCCAATCGCCGGGTGGCTGGCGGCGGAACCAGGTATATTGGCGCTTGGCATATTGGCGGGTTGAAAGCTGTCCCGCGGCGATCATCTCCTCGCGGCTGGTCTCGCCCGCGAGATAGGCCGCGATCTCGGGCACGCCGATCGCGCGCATCACCGGAAGCGAAGGATCGAGATGGCGGGCGAGGAGCGCTTCGACCTCGTCGAGCGCGCCTTCTTCGACCATGCATTCGAACCGCCGGTCGCATAGCTCGAACAGCTCTTCGCGGGGAGGGAGGAGGATGAGCGGCGAGAGCCCGACCTTGTCGCCGATCCCGCCTTCCTTGTGCGCTTGCCAGTAGGACAAAGGCTTGCCGGTCGAACGGACCACCTCGAGCGCGCGGGCGACGCGAAGACTGTCGCCCGGATGGAGGCGGCGGGCGGCATCTGGATCCTCTTTAGCAAGGTCGGCATGGTTGGCAGCAGCATCGCGCGAGCGGATGGACGCGCGGATGTCGGGGTCGATGTCGGGGACCGGCGCGATGCCCTCGAGCAGGGTGCGGAGATAAAGGCCGGTTCCGCCGACGAGGATGGGCAACAGGCCCTTTTCGTGCGCCTCGTCCACCTCGACCCGGGCCAGCGCCGCCCAGTCGGCAGCCGAGCAGGGCCGGGCGCCGTCGCGCACGCCGTAAAGGCGATGCGGTGCGGCGGCGAGTTCGTCGGGCGAGGGGCGGGCGGCGACCACGTCGAGGTCGGAATAGATTTGCGCGCTGTCGGCATTGATGATGACGCCGTTCGCTTCCTGTGCCAGCAGGATGGCAAGTGCCGACTTGCCGCTGGCGGTCGGACCGGCAATGAGGGCGAGAGGAGGATAAAACTTGGCCATTGCGACGCTCATAGCAGCCGGAAGGCTTGACGATAGCCTGCTTCGCGCCGCCGCCGAGCGGGTCGGGTGCGCCAAGGCACCCCTGTGGCGCGACGGGCAGGACGCGGCGCAGTTGCGCGTCGGCAATGGCGAGGAAGCGCGGCAGGCGATCGAGGGGTGGGAAGGCATGGACATCATCGTCCAGCCCGATCCCATTCCCGACTATCGCCTGTTCATCGCCGACATGGATTCGACCATGATCGGGCAGGAATGCATCGACGAACTGGGCGACATGGCGGGCGTCGGGGGACGCATCGCCGAGATCACCGAGCGCGCGATGCAGGGCGAATTGGATTTTCGCGGTGCGCTTGCGGCGCGGGTCGAGCTATTGGCCGACCAGCCCGCCGGGATCATCGACCGGTGCATCGCCGAGCGGATCCGGCCAAGGGAAGGCGCCGAGCGACTGGTCCGGACGCTCAAGGCACGCGGGGTCCGCTGCGTTCTCGTGTCGGGGGGCTTTACCCGTTTTGCCGACCGGATCGGTGCCGACCTCGGCTTCGACCGGGTCGTCGCCAATCGGCTGGGCGAAGCGGAGGGGCGCTTGACGGGCCGGGTGGACGGCGATGTCGTCGATGGCGCGGTGAAGGAACGGGTGCTGCGCGAAGAAGCGGGCGAGGGCGCTTCGCTGGCGATCGGCGATGGCGCGAACGATCTTGCAATGATCCGCGCGGCGACGGTGGGAATCGCCTTTCGCGCCAAGCCGATCCTGGCCGAGGCCGCCGAAGCGCGGCTCGACCATCATCCGCTCGACGCGCTTCTCTGGGCGCTGGGGATCCGGCGCGAGGACTGGGTCTAGTCGACCTTTACCGGGAAACAGGCCTGTCCCGAGGCCGACAAGGATTGGCAAGCGGCCTTGGCCTGCGCTGAGCTGGCGAAGGGGCCGACCTGTAGACGGGTCACTTTTCCTGCTGCGACGAGGAATGAACGTTTGCCCGCAAGCGCCTTGTGGCCTTTGACTTTTTCAAAAAGGCCCGATGCCGAACTGCGCTGGGAGAAAGCGCCGAGTTGGACCCGCCAGGGGCCGGTGGCGCTGCTGGCCTCGGCCTTTTTCGCGGCAGGCTTGGGCGCGGCTTTCGCGGCGGGCTTCTCGGGCGCTTTCGCAGCGCTTTTTGCCGGTGCGGGCCTGGTCGCTGGCGTTTCTATCTTGGGCGCGGCGCGGGCGGCGCTCTTTTGCGGAGGGGCGGCACTCTTGCTGGTCTGGCGAGCAGCGAGCGCGCGGCCTTCCTTTTTAACTGCTTCGGGAAGCAGGCGATTCATCTCCGACTTGGTCGCTTGTGCGGGGCCGAGGCCCGATGCGGCGGCCCGGCTGACATAGGCATAGGCGCTGACCTGGTCGATCGGAACGCCGTCGCCATTGAAGAGCGCGGTGCCATAGACCAGCATGGCGCGTGGATCGCCCTGTTCCGACGCAAGGCGCAGCCAGCGCAGCGCACCCGTCCGGTCGCCGTTGTTGAAGAGGATGAGGCCGAGATTGGTCTGGGCATCGACATGGCCCTTGTTTCCGGCAATCTCGAAATAATGGCGGGCGCGCGAGAAATTCGTGGGGACGCCGCGACCCAGACGATAGGCCTGCCCCATGTTGAAGGCGGCGTCGGCATCGCCCCGGTCGGCGAGCGGGCGCCAGATCGAGACCGCCTTCACATGGTTACCTGCCTGCCATGCGCCGATCCCTTCCTCGACGCTCTGCGCGTGGGAGGGTGCGGAGGCCGTGGCGACCATGGCCGCGGCGATTGCCAGGAAGAATTTCTGCTTCATCATTCCAATCCGTGGGTTACCGGCCGGTCCCTTAGGGACGGCGCGCGCATCATCCGCCCATTCGGGGTGTCATGCAAGTGCGTCAAAAAGCGCGTTAACCAGATTTTAGCCCCTTCCGTGTCAATTCGGCACTGAACAACAGCGTCCATCGTCTGAGGGGAAGATAATGCGCGTTCTCGCAATGGCATCACAGAAGGGAGGGTCAGGCAAAACGACTCTATCCGGACATCTGGCGGTGCAAGCGCAACGAGCCGGGGCTGGCCCGGTCTGCCTGATCGATATCGATCCGCAGGGGTCCCTTGCGGACTGGTGGAACGAACGGGAAGATGAAATGCCTGCCTTTGCGCAGACCACCGTGGCCCGGCTCGCGTCGGACCTCGAGGTGCTGCGTCAGCAGGGCTTCAAGCTGGCCGTGATCGATACGCCGCCGGCCATCACCATGGCCATCCAGTCGGTCATCGCGGTGGCCGAATTGATCGTCGTTCCGACCCGACCGAGCCCGCACGACCTTCGTGCCGTGGGCGCCACGGTCGATCTGTGCGACCGGGCGGGCAAGCCGTTGATCTTCGTGGTCAATGCCGCGACGCCCAAGGCCAAGATCACCTATGAAGCCGCGGTCGCGCTGTCGCAGCATGGCACCGTGGCTCCGGTCACGCTTCATCACCGCACCGATTATGCCGCTTCGATGATCGATGGACGCACGGTGATGGAAGTCGATCCCGAAGGCCGCTCGGCGCAGGAAGTGACCGCGCTCTGGGATTATATCTCGGACCGCCTGGAAAAGAATTTCCGCCGGACGGTCTTTGCCGCTCCGGGAGCCAGCCATGTCGCGGCTCCCCATTCGTCTCGCCCTGTCGGCGGCTTCGGTCGCCGGGTAGTCGGGCAGTAGAGGAGGCCGACCCACCATGAACAGCGAACATAAGGCCTTCGCTTCTCTTTCCTCGGGCTTGCTGGCCCGCAAGGGAGACGCGCGTCCCGCCATGCGCCGCCAGGGCTTTGGCGAAATGGGCCAGGATCTCGACGATCTCGGCTGGAACGACATGGGCGACGATGATGCGCCCACGGGTCCGGCTCCTTCCTTCGGCGGCGACGCCGATGGCGATGACAATGACCGTGGCGTGCTGGCCGCGCTCGGCCCGCTGGCGGGTCTGTCGGCCCAGAAGGCCGTGCAGGACCAGATCCAGTCGGTCGCGACCCAGGCCAAGTCGGTCGAGGAACAGCGCGCCGACATCATGGCGCATTTCAAGATCGCCGAGGGCGAGGAAGCCGACGACGGCGCGGACATCGAGGATGAAACCGCCGAACTGTGGGATCCCGAAGCCGAAGATGACGGCAATGTCTTTGCCGGTCACACCTCTTCGGTCGCCAAGAGTGGTGTCGAGCTGGACGAGGGCGAAGAACCGCTCGAAGTCAGCGAAGTCTACCAGGAAGAGGTAGAAGAGCCCGTCGCCGCTTCCTTCGACGAGGACGAGAGCGACGACGATCGCTTTGCCGTCTACGCCGAAAGCGAGGACGCACCCGAGGCCGCCATGCCGGTCGAGGAAAGCGTGGAAGCCGAGGAAGCTGCCGAAGCCGTCGAGGCCAAGGCACCGGTTTCGATCGCCGACGTGGTTCCGATGCCGACGCGCCAGGCGCAGCCCGCCAAGCCCCGCCGCGTCCGCCGGGAAGTGCGCAGCCGCGCCGCGCCCGGCAGCAAGGAAAAGGCTGCCTTTACCTTGCGGCTCGACAAGTCGCGCCACCTCAAGCTGCGCCTCGCCAGCGCGGTCACGGGGCGCTCGGCCCAGAAAATGCTGATCGAGGCTCTCGATCGCATGCTGGAAGAAATGCCGGAGATCGATGCGCTGGCCGAGCGCGCGCCGGAAGCTGGCAAGAAAGCCGGCTAGGGAACGATAGATTGAGGCTGAGGGGATAGCATCATGACCAACCACCGAATGAAACAGCTGATCAGCGGGATCGCATTGGCCGCGGCACTGGGTGCCTGCGCCACGCCGGCATCGCGGCAGGCATCGATCTTCGGCGGCAAGGTCGATGAGAGCAATATCGGCCTCGCCACCCGTGCCCAGGCCGCGCTGGTCGCCGAGCAATATGACGAAGCCATCGCGCTTGCCGAGCGGGCCGTGGAAAAGAGCCCGCATGACGCGGGTTTCCGTACCCTTCTGGGCAACGCTTATTTCGCCGCGGGTCGTTTCACTTCTGCCGAAGCGGCCTATGGCGATTCGCTGGCGCTGGTTCCGGCGCAGCCCCAGGTCATCCTGAAGCGTGCGCTGGTGCTGATCGCGCAGGGTCGCCCGACTGCGGCGGTCGCTTTGCTCGACATGGCCGACGGCTTTGTCGATGAAGCGGATCATGGCCTTGCGCTGGCGCTGGCGGGCCGTCCCGACAGCGCGGTCGCGGTGCTGGGCAAGGCTGCGCGCCGCCCGGGTGCCGATGCCCGGACGCGCCAGAATCTCGCGCTTGCCCATGCGCTGGCAGGCGATTGGCAGCAGGCCCGTGCGGTTGCCGCGCAGGATGTTCCGGCCAACCAGATCGACGCGCGGATGGAACAGTGGATGCGGATGGCCAAGCCGACCCATCCTTCGCAGCAGGTTGCCGAACTGACCGGCATCGCGCCTGCCGCTCTCGATCCGGGCCAGCCCGTCCGTCTTGTGCTTCGCAATGACGATGGCCAGCGCCTCGCGGTGGCTCTCCCGGCCGAGCCGGTGCCCTATGTCGCGCCCGGCACGAAGGTCGCCGCCAAGTTCGAACGGGCCGCGCCTGCCGCAGTCCAGACCGTTTCGCTGGCGCCGATGCCGGTGGCACCGACGCCGCCTGCCGACGTGAAGCCCGTGGGCGAAGCGCATGTTCGCGTGATGGAATTGCCGGTGGTCGATGTCGATCTCGAAGAGGATGAAGACGAGCTGGCGCCGCTCGCGGTGGCCGAAGCGGCGGCCGTTCCCGCTCCGCAGCCGGTCCCGGCCGCGCCGACGCCCAAGCCCGCGCCCAAGCCTGCACTGGTGACGCCGGTTCAACTGGCCGCCGCGCCGGTGGCCAAGGCTGCCGATCCGGCGCCCAAGCCGGCATTGTCGGCGGCGACCACGCGCCTGACGCAGTCGGCCCGCTCGATCCGTGCCGAAGCCGCGCGGGTGAAGGGCGAGAGCCGCAGCGTCGTGCAGCTGGGCGCCTATACCAAGCGTTCGAGCCTCGATCTCGGCTGGCAGGTGGCGACCCGCCGCTTCTCGCCGGTGCGTGAATATAAGCCGATGGCAGCGCGGACCACGGTCGATGGCCAGAAATTCTATCGCCTCGCGGCCTATGGCTTTACGAGCGATGCCGACGCCCGCAACTTCTGCGGCGAAGTCCGCGCAGCGGGCGGCGAATGCTTCGTGCGCAAGATGGCGGGCGATACGCCCTTCAAGCTGGCGTCGCGTTAACTGGCGGGGGCGCGGCTGCGTCGCTCGATCGTGACCAGGTCGAGCACCGCCATGCGCATCGCCACGCCCATTTCCACCTGCTGACGAATGAGGGAGCGGTCGCCATCGGCGATCGCTCCTTCGATTTCGACATCGCGGTTCATCGGACCCGGGTGCATCACCATCGCCGAAGGGGCCGCGAGGGCAAGCCGGTCAGCGGTGAGGCCGTAGCGCGACAGATATTCGCCCGGCGCATCGCCAAGGTCGCTTTCGAGCCGTTCGCGCTGCACACGCAGCATCATCACGACATCGGCGCCGCGCACCGCATCGTCGATGCCGTCGGGGCCGTCATGTCCCTCGGGCATCAGCGCGGCGGGACCGGCGAGCCGCACATTGGCACCCATCCGTTCGAGAAGGTCGCGGGTCGAATTGGCGACGCGGCTGTGCCGGATGTCGCCGCAGATCGCGACGGTAAGGCCCTCGGCCCGGCCGAAATGCTGCTTGATCGTGGCGACGTCGAGCAGGCCCTGGGTGGGATGTTCTCCGGTGCCGTCGCCTGCATTGACCACCGGACAGTCCATCCAGTCGGCGACCTGCCGGGGCGCACCCGGCTGGGAATGGCGAAGTACGAGAACATCGGGACGCATCGCATCGAGCGTCACTGCGGTGTCATGCAGGCTTTCGCCCTTGGCGAGCGAGCTCATGTCGACGGGCAGGTTGGAGACCATCGCGCCGAGCCGCCGCGCCGCGATGTCGAAGGACATGAGCGTCCGCGTCGAATTTTCGAAGAAGGCGGTGAGGACGGTCATCCCCGCGAGCCGGTCATCGCTTTTGCGAAGCTGCTTGTTGAAGCGCAGCCAATGGCTCGCGGCGTCGAGAAGATAGTCGAGCTGTTCGTCCGAAAGATCGCGTGTCGAGAGAAGGTCCATGCCCTGCCTTAATCGTCCTGTCCGAGATTGACGAGCGCATCGATCGCGCCCTGAAGGATATGTGCTGCGGCCATCGCGTCGACTTTCTCGGCGCGTTTGGCGCGGCTGACATCGGCATCGATCATCGCCCTTTCAACCGCCATGGTCGACCAGCGCTCGTCCCACAGGAGAATGGGCAGGCTCAGGGGCGCGAGATTGCGGGCGAAGGCGCGGGTCGACTGGGTGCGCGGGCTGTCACTGCCGTCGAGATTGAGCGGCAGGCCGACGACCAGCCCGACGATCTGTTCGTCGGCGACGAACTGTTCGAGGCGGGCGAGATCCTTCTGGAATTTGGTGCGCTTCAACGTCTGCGAGGGTCCCGCGAAGGACCAGCCTGCATCGCAGGTCGCCAGTCCGATGGTCTTCGTCCCGACATCGAGGCCGGCAAGTTTGCCGCTTTTGACCTGCGCAAGGAATTCGGCGGTGGAATCGAGGATCATGACCGCGCGGCCCAGGCCTGGCGCCGGGAGATCGCGTCGCGGCGCACATCGCCCCAGAAAAGCGCATAGTCATAGGCGTGATAATTGTTGCCCGGCAGGACATAGGGCCCGACATCGGGGATCTCGCCTTCGATGATGAGCAGGCCCTCGCTGCATCGCGCGCTCATCGGCGGCACTTCGAGACGGGCATTTTCGAACTTCTCGTCGGGGACGAGCATGGCGGGGGAGGCGGGGCCTTCCGCGCCGCCATTGGCGGGATTGGTGCAGGCGAGGCGATCGCGGCTGCGCTCGATTTCGGCATAGCCCATGCTGCCCACCCAATCATCGAGAACGAGATCGGGCTTCGCCGGATCGCCGAAGGTGAGCCAGTTGAGGATACAGCCCGTCTGGCCCCCTTCCTCGCAGAGCGGGAGGCCGGTGGCGGGAAGGTCGGCTTCCAGATCGATCGGCCAGCCCGCGAGATAGACCGCGACGAGGCGATCGCCGAATTCTGGCCGTTCCTCGGCGAGCAGGCGGAGAAGATGGAGCGAGCCCTGGCTGTGCCCCGCGAGAATCAGGGGCCGATCGGGATTTTCCGCCATGAAGGTGCGGAATGCCTCGCGCACGTCTTCATAAGCGACGTCGAGGGCGCGAAGCGCGTCTTCCTCGCGGCTGAGGAAAGCGCCGAAGGCGGCCTGGCGGTAGCGCGGCGCCCAGATATCGGCTTCGTCCGAAAGGGCACTGGCCTGGGTGCGGAGGAAGAGGTCGGTGCGGCGCTGGCTGCTTTCGGCCGGAAACATGGGCGCGTTCCAGCGGTCGCGGGCAAGATAGGTGGTGGGGTGTACATAGAAGACCGCGGCGCGGGGATCGAGCGACAGCGGCTCGGCTTCTTCCTCGCTTTCGGGGCGCCAGTCGGTCAGGTCGGTCGGCAGACCCCGCCGCGCGAGCCAATATTCGGCATTGTCGTAACGGTCCTCTGCCTCGGGTTCCGGTAGTTCGAACTTGACCGTGGGCATCGACTGGCCCGCGATGACCTTGTCCCCGAACTGGAAGATGGCAAAGGCCGCCAGCACGACGAGCAGCGTGACCAGCACGATGGCGATGAGAAAGCGGCGCGCACACATGGCGCGCCCGTTAGCCGAAGGTTGGGGCGCAAGCAACGCGCTTGAAGGGCAGGGCGCGCCCTGCTAGCCGCGCGGCATGTCTGTCACCCAAGAACAAGTGCGCCACATCGCGAATCTGGCGCGGATCGAAATGAGCGAGGAGGAGACCGAACGGCTCCTGCCCGAACTCAACAAGATTCTCGGCTGGGTCGAGCAGCTTGGCGAAGTCGATACCGACGGGGTCGAGCCGCTTACCGCCGTGATCGACCAGCAACTGCGCTTTCGGGACGATGAGGTCACCGACGGCGATATCCGCGACAAGGTGCTCGAGAACGCGCCCGATGCCCAGCACGGCTTTTTCGCCGTTCCGAAGGTGATTGAATAGTGAGCTTGACCGACAAGACGATCGCCGAGCTTCGCGACGGTTTCCGTGCCGGCGATTTCAGCGCGCGCGAGATCGCCGAGGAGTTTAACGCGGCGGTCGATGCGGCCGATGCGCTCAACGCCTACCTGGTCAAGACGCCCGAACTGGCGCTCGAAGCCGCGGAAGCCGCCGACAAGGCGCGTGGTTCGGACAGTTTGAAGCCGCTGTCGGGCATCCCGCTCGGCATGAAGGATCTGTTCGCCACCGAAGGCGTGCTGACCAGCGCGGGCTCGAAAATGCTCGGCAATTTCCTGCCGCCTTACGAATCGACCGTTTCCGCCAATCTGAAGGCAGCGGGCGCGGGGATGCTGGGCAAGCTCAACATGGACGAATTCGCGATGGGTTCGTCGAACGAGACCTGCGCGCATGGGCCGGTGATCTCGCCGTGGCGCCGCGAAGGCAGCAATGCCGCGATCACGCCCGGCGGTTCGTCGGGCGGTTCGGCCTCGGCCGTGTCGGCGCGGATCGCGCCGGGCGCGACGGGCACCGATACCGGCGGGTCGATCCGCCAGCCCGCGGCTTTCACCGGCATCTGCGGGATCAAGCCGACCTATGGCCGTTGTTCGCGCTGGGGCATCGTGAGCTTTGCCTCCTCGCTCGACCAGGCGGGGCCGATGGCTCGCACGGTCCGCGATTGCGCGATCATGCTCGAGGCGATGTGCGGATTCGATCCCAAGGATTCGACTTCGCTCGATGTCGAGGTGCCGCAGTGGGAAGCCGGGCTTTCGTCCGACCTCAAGGGCAAGAAGGTGGGCATTCCCCGCGAATACCGGATCGACGGCACGCCCGGGGAAATCAACGCGCTGTGGGACCAGGGCGTCGAATGGCTGCGCGATGCAGGCGCCGAGCCTGTGGAAATCTCGCTCCCCCATTCGAAATATGCGCTGCCGACCTATTATATCATCGCGCCGGCGGAAGCTTCCTCGAACCTCGCTCGCTATGACGGGGTGCGGTACGGGCTTCGCGAAGTCGTCGAGGGCGGCGGCCTGCACGACATGTACAAGGCGACGCGGGCCGAAGGATTTGGCGATGAAGTGAAGCGCCGCATCATGATCGGCACCTATGTGCTGTCGGCGGGCTTCTACGATGCCTATTTCACCAAGGCGCAGAAGGTTCGCGCGCTGATCAAGCAGGATTTCCGCAAGGCGTTCGAGCAGTGCGACATGATCCTGACGCCGACTGCGCCGAGCGCGGCTTTCGCGCTGGGCGAGAAATCGGACGATCCGATTGCCATGTATCTCAATGACGTGTTCGCGGTGCCCGCGAGCCTTGCTGGCCTGCCCGCGATGAGCGTGCCGGGCGGGGTCAACGGCGATGGCCTGCCGCTGGGCCTGCATCTCATTGGCAACGAGCTGGACGAGCAGACCGTCCTCAACGCCGGCCTCGCCATCGAGGAACGGGCCCCGTCAATCGAACTTCCCAAGAAATGGTGGTGAGCGGCATGAGCGATTATGTCATCAAGGGGCAGACCGGCGACTGGGAGGTCGTGATCGGCCTCGAAATCCATGCGCAGGTGACCTCGAACGCCAAGCTGTTTTCGGGCGCAGCGACTGCCTTCGGCGCCGAACCCAATACGCAGGTGAGCCTTGTCGATGCGGCGATGCCCGGGATGCTTCCGGTGCCCAACCGCGAATGCATCCGCCAGGCGGTGCGCACCGGCATGGCGATCGATGCCCAGATCAACCGTTTCTCGCGCTTCGACCGCAAGAATTATTTCTATGCCGATCTGCCGCAGGGCTACCAGATCTCGCAGCTTTACCATCCCATCGTGGGCGAAGGCGAAATCACCGTGCTCGTCGACGAGAAGGACGAGAATTCGGCCAAGACCATCGGGGTCGAGCGCATCCATCTCGAACAGGATGCGGGCAAGCTGATGCACGACCAGCACCCGACGATGAGCTATGTCGACCTCAACCGCTGCGGCGTCGCGCTGATGGAAATCGTGTCCAAGCCCGACATGCGCTCACCCGCCGAAGCGGGGGCCTATATCCGCAAGCTGCGGTCGATCCTGCGCTATGTTGGCAGCTGCGACGGCAATATGGAAGAAGGCTCGATGCGCGCCGACGTCAATGTCTCGGTGCGCCGACCGGGCGAGGAATTCGGCACGCGGACCGAGACCAAGAACGTCAACAGCGTGCGCTTCGTCCAGCAGGTCATCGAATATGAGGCCAAGCGGCAGGTAGCGGCGATCGAGGCGGGCGAGGAAGTGGTGCAGGAAACACGCCTCTTCAATCCCGACAAGGGTGTGACCAAGCCCCTGCGCTCGAAGGAAGATGCGCATGATTATCGCTATTTTCCCGATCCGGACCTGTTGCCGGTCGAACTGGAGGACGAATTTCTCGCCGAATGCCGCGCGAGCCTGCCCGAACTCCCCGATGCCAAGCGCAAGCGTTATGAGGACCTTGGCATCTCGGTCTATAATGCCGCGGTGCTGACCGCCGAGGTCGAAAATGCGCGCTGGTTCGATCGCCTCCTCGATGCAGGCGCCGATGCGGTGGCCGCCTCTAACTGGGCCAATTCGGTGCTGCCGGGCCTGCTCAATGCCAAGGAAGTCGCGTTCGACGATCCGCGCAACACCCCCGAGGTGAGCGCCGAGATTCTCGCGATGGTCGACAAGGGCGAGATTTCCAAGGGACAGGCCAAGGAAGTCTTCGAATATTATCTCGACAGCGGCGATTCGCCTGCGAAGATCGTCGAGGACAAGGGCCTCAAGCAGACCAGCGACACGGGCGCGATCGAGGCCAAGGTCGATGAAGTGCTTGCCGCCAATGCCGACAAGGTCCAGCAATATAAGGACGGCAAGCAGGCGCTGTTCGGCTTCTTCGTCGGGCAGACGATGAAGGCGATGCAGGGCAAGGCAAATCCGCAGGTCGTCAACCAGATCCTGCGGGCCAAGCTGGACGAGTAGGAGACGAGTGATGCGGCGATTGGGAATGATGCTTGCGGGGGTCAGCCTGGCCGCCGCCCAGCCCGCGGTCGCGCAAGGGTCCGATGCGCCCGACCTCCTTATCGCCATCTCGGTCGACCAGCTTTCCTCGGACCTTTACGAGCAATATGCCCCGCTGTTCACGGCGGGCTTGAAGCGGGTGAACCAGGGCACCATCTTCATCAACGGATACCAGGCGCAGATGGCGACCGAGACCTGTCCTGGCCACTCGACCATCCTCACTGGTTCCTATCCGGCGCGCACCGGGATCGTCGCCAATGCCTGGCTCGACCTTGCGCTCGAACGCGAGAACAAGCTTGTCTATTGCGCCGAGGACGTGAAGGCCGAACTGGCCGAGGGCGAAGCCTATCGCGTGTCGCCCGTGCACCTTCTCGTCCCCACGCTGGGCGAGCGGATGAAGGCGCGCAATCCCGCGTCGCGCAATGTCGCGGTGGCCGGCAAGGACCGGTCGGCGGTGATGATGGGCGGGCATCATCCCGACCAGCGCTGGTATTGGGGCCGCAACGGTTGGACCAGCGATCTCGACCGGCAGGTGCCGCAATCGGTTCCGGCGGCCACAGAGGCCGCGAAGGCGATGATCGCGACGGGCATCCCTGCGCTCGAATATCCGCCCTATTGCGGCGCCAAGTCGGCGGCAACCGCCGTGAAGGGAAGCGAGCATGTCGTGGGCGCGGGACAACTGGCGGTGCCGCCGGGCGATGTCCGCGCCTTTCAGACGTCGCCTGCCTATGACGGCGCGGTGCTCGCGCTGGCCGCGGCGCTGGTGCGCGAGATGCAGCTGGGCAGGCAGGGGCAGACCGATCTTCTCTCGATCGGGCTGAGCGCCACCGACTATGTCGGGCACAGCTATGGCTCCGAAGGCGGCGAAATGTGCCTCCAGCTGTTGGCGCTTGACCGCAGCCTTGGGGATTTCTTCACCACGCTCGATGGCTGGGACGTCGATTATGCGGTGGTGCTGACCTCCGATCATGGCGCTCTCGATGTTCCCGACCGGCTGAACGCCAAGGGGGTTTCGAAGGCCCAGTGGCTGGACCCCGCGCTATCGACCGAGCAGGTCAGCATCAAGGTGGCCGAAAAGCTGGGTCTCAACGGGCGGCTCATCTACGGCAGCGCGCCGGGGGATGTGCATCTCAACCCGCTGATCGAGGGAAAGCTTGCGACGCGGGTCGTCCGCGAAGTGAAGAAAAGCTATTCCGAACATCCGCAGATCGAAGCTGTGTTCGAGGCCGATGAAATCGCGCGTCTGCCCATCCCGAGTGGCGATCCGACCAACTGGACGCTCGCGCAGCGGGTTCGCGCTTCCTTCCATCCCGAACGGTCGGGCGACCTCATCGTCGTGGCCAGGGAATATGTGCAGCCGATTGCCAACCCGGGCACGGGCTATGTCTCGACCCATGGAAGTCCCTGGGATTACGACCGGCGGGTGCCGATCGTCTTCTGGCGGCCGGGCGGAATGGGCGATGTTCGCGAGGAGGGAGTGAGCACGGTCGATATTCTTCCGACCCTTGCCGCGCAGATCGGGCTGCCGCTCGATGGCGCCGAAATCGACGGACGGTGCATCCGGAACGTGCCAGGCATCATCTGCGACTAGTTTTTTCGTTTTATTCGCGTAGGATAGCGCCGGTCCGATCCATGCTGGAGAAAGCCGATGCGCCAGTTGTCTATCGCGCTGATGCTGATGTTGAGCCTGACGGCCTGCGTGTCGACAAGGCAGTTCGCCGATCCCCAATTCCTTCCGCCGCAGGGCGACTATAGCCTTCTCGTGATGAGGCCCGACGTCTCGGTCGGGAGCGTCTCGGCCGGAGGAGTGGTCGAGCCGCGCGCCGACTGGACCGAGACCGCGCGGGGCCATGTCATCGACGCCCTGCGGGCGCAGCAGGCCGAGCGCGGCGGAGAAGTGCGGATCGTTGCCACGCGCGATGACCTGCCGGGAGTTTCGCCCGAAGAAGTGGCTTCGCTCGAACGGTTGCATTCGGCGGTCGGCAATTCGATCGCGCTGCATCATTATTATGGCTACCGGCTTCCCAACAAGCGGGGGCAGGGGCTTGATTATACGCTGGGTGAAGGTGCGCTCGAACTGGGGCGCAAGACCGGCCATGACTATGCGCTGTTCCTCCATGCCGAGGATCGCATTGTCGGGTCGGGCCGCGCCGCGCTCCAGGTGCTGGGGGTGGCGGGCTGTTTCATCGGATTTTGCGCGCCAACCATGGGGGGCGGTGGGCAGCTTGCCTATGCCAGCCTCGTCGATCTGCGGACCGGCGAAGTGGTGTGGTTCAACATCCTCACTACCGGAAGCCAGGTCGCGGGAGTGAAGTTCGGCGACATCCGCACCCGCGAGGGCGCCGACCAGATGGTCGAGCGGCTGCTGGGTCGGATGAAACCCGGCAAGGCGATGCGCAAGGCGGGCCAGGGAGAGAGCCGATGATCCTCGACCGACGCCAGATGCTGATGGGCAGCGGAGCGCTCGGTGCGGCCGCGCTCGTCACCGGGAGCGCGCAAGCGCGTGTCCTGCCGCGCGACATGGAGCCGCTCATCGGCCCCGGCTATCGCCCCACCGACCTCGACGAACGTTCGATGTGGGAGGAGATGGAGCGGGTCGAGGAGGAAATCGCAGGCTCGAACCTGTTGGTCGATGACCCGGACCTCAATGCTTATCTGCGCGGGCTCATCGCCAAGGTTGGCGGGCCTGCCGCCGGGGACATGCGCATCTATCTGGCGCGCATCCCCGAATTCAACGCGATGATGTTCCCGACGGGCTTCACGGTCTTTTTCTCGGGCCTCCTTCTCCGGATGAAGAATGAAGCTCAGCTTGCCGGGGTGATCGCGCATGAAAGTGCGCATTTCCTTCGCAAGCACCAGATCCGCCAGTGGCGCAGCGTGAAGCGAAAGAGCGACATTTTCGCCCTGCTGGCGATGGGAGCGGGCGCGGTCGGTGGCGTGACGGGCACCTATATGGGCGATCTCATGCAATTGGGCCGTTTCGCAACGATCATGTCGATCCTGTCCTACAGCCGCGAGTTGGAAGCCGAGGCCGACGCGATGGGCGCGCGGCTTCTTGCCGAGGCGGGCTATGACCCGATGGTGATGCCCGAGACCTGGCAACAATTGATCGCCGAACTCGACCAGTCGGCCCATTATCGCGGGCGAAACCGCGAGCGGCGCTTCGCCATGTTCGGCACCCATCCAAGCCCCGAGCGCCGCATGAAGGACCTGACCGTGAGCGCCAAGGAGCTTCGGATCGAGGGACGCGACTATGCGCGCGGGCGCGAGCAATATGACGCCGCCCTGGGCGAAGCGCGGCGCTGGATGCTCGAGGACCAGGTCAAGCTCAACGATCCCGGCGCGAGCCAATATGTGGTCGAGACGCTCGCCGAAGATGGCTGGAACGGCCAGCTTCGTTTCAGCGAGGCCGAGATCTGGCGATTGCGCGGCCGGCCCGGCGATTTCCAGCGCGCGGCGCGCGGCTATGCCACCGCGACGCTCTATCCCGACGTGCCGCCCGAGGCGTGGCGCTGGCACGGCATCGCGCTTCACCGCGAAGGCCGCAATGTCGAAGCCGCCGATGCCCTGCGGCGCTATCTCATGCTGGCGCCCGATGCGCCCGACGCGGAAATGATCCGCGCGATGGCGGGAGGAATGGAATGATCAAGCGTCTTGTCCTCATCGTCGCCGTGGCGACGTCGCTGTCGGCCTGTGCGGCAGGCCCCGGCCTTGGCGGCAATATCTTCCGCCTCGCCGAAGAGGGGCGCGAATATAAGGTCGGCTCGGACCGCCTGGCGGTCACGCCGCCGCGCGCTTGGAACCGGCTTGGCACCCGCCGGCTCTTCACCGATGTGCGCGAAGTCGAGGACTGGACGCTGAACGGCCCCTATCTCGACACGCTCAGTTTCGTCAGCGGCCTCAAGGACGGCAGGGCAATCGTCTACCAGCGCAAGCGCGACATTCGGCAGGTGCCCAAGTTCGACGCGCGCATGACCCCGCCCGAAATCGCCTCGATGCTCGAGAGCTATTACCGCGCGCGAGGCGGGGCGCTGCAGTTCGAGCAGACCGGTCTGAAGCCGCGGCAATTCCTTGGCCATCCCGGCTTCCAGTTCGATTTCGACTATCTGGGCGGAGACGAACTGTGGCGGCGCGGCCGAGCGGTGGGCGCGATCGTCGAAGGGCGGCTCTACCTCATCCTGCTCGAAGGCACGCGCCAGCATTATTTCGACGAGGCGCTGCCCGATTTCGAGGCGATGGTGCAGAGCGCCCGGCTGACCTAGACCGGATCGGGCTCGGGCGGGCGCTCGGGTTCACCGGGGACGCGCGGCGGGCGGTCGGGATCGGGGCGGCGGCCCGGTACCGGGCGCGGGTCGGGATCGGGGTGCGGGCCGACGGGCGGAATGGGAGGTTTACTTGCCATGGGCCACCAACCGGCGACTGCCCCGCGGGTTGCACGATTGGCCGCCATCCCGGTGAAGCTGCCCGCTTTTTTCCCTTTGATGGCTTGCCCCTGCTGCATGGCCTGTTATAGGCCGCCCACCTTCGAGGAGCGTACACGCGCGCGTGGCGGAACTGGTAGACGCGCTGGTTTTAGGTACCAGTATCGAAAGATGTGGGGGTTCGATTCCCTCCGCGCGCACCACGGCCGGACCGTGGCTGGGCGCTCCGGAACATGAATTTTTATCGAACGGGAACGACGCAAGACATGAAGACCGTCGAGACGGAAAACAAGGGCCTCAAGCGGGCCTATGAAATCACTATCCCCGCCAAGGAAATCGAGGCGCGGGTCGATGCCGAGGTGAAGAAGATCGCGCCGCAGGTGCGGATGCCCGGCTTCCGTCCCGGCAAGGTTCCCCCCAACCTCATCCGCAAGATGCATGGCGAATCCCTGCAGGCCGAGGCGCTCAACAGCACGGTGCAGGAAGCGGTGCAGAAGGTGCTGGCCGACAACAAGCTGCGTCCCGCGATGCAGCCCGAAGTCTCGCTGGGCGAAGGCTATGAGCATGGCAAGGATGCCGTGATCACCGTCTCGCTCGAGGCGCTGCCCAATATCGAGGCACCCGAAATCGACGGCCTCGAACTCGAGCGTCTGACCGTGGACGTCGCCGAGAAGGATGTCGAAGCGCGCATCAAGCAGATCGCTTCGCAGCAGAAGAGCTGGAAGGACGCGCCCAAGACCAAGAAGGCCGCCAAGGGCGACCTCGTGGTCATGGACTTCGTCGGCAAGGTCGACGGTGAAGCCTTCGAAGGCGGCACCGGCGAAGGCATGGAAGTCGAACTGGGTTCGGGTCGTCTGATCCCGGGCTTCGAAGATGGTCTGATGGGCGTCAAGAAAGGCGACGAGAAGACCATCGAAGTGACTTTCCCCGAGGATTATCCGGCGGCAAATCTCAAGGGCAAGGCCGCGACCTTCGACGTCAAGGTGACCGCGGTCAAAGTCGAAGACGAGACCAAGATTGACGACGAGTTCGCGACCAACATGGGTCTGAAGGACCTCGATCAGCTCAAGGAATTGGTCCGCGACCAGGCGCAGCAGGAACTCAATGGCCTGACGCGCACCCACATGAAGCGCAAGCTGCTCGACCAGCTGGCCGGCAGCCATGATTTCGAAGTACCCGCCTCGATGGTCGAAGCGGAATATGAAAACATCATGAACCAGCTTCGCCACGAAGCGAGCCATGAGGAAGACAGCGAAGCCGCGCTGAAGGAAATCGAGGCCGATGCCGACGATTACAAGGCGATTGCCGAACGTCGCGTGCGCCTCGGCCTGCTTCTCTCGGAAATCGGCCAAGCCAATGGCGTCGAAGTCAGCAGCCAGGAAATGAACCGCCTGGTTGCCCAGGCTGCCCAGCAGTATCCGCCCGAGCAGCAGCAGCAGTTCTTCAAATATGTCCAGGAGAACCCGATGGCCGCCGCGCAGCTTCGCGCACCTCTTTACGAGGACAAGGTCGTCGACTTCCTGTTCGACAAGGCTGACATCACCGATCGCACCGTGACCCGCAAGGAACTGGAAGAAGCGATCGAGGCCGAGGACGACGCCGAAGCCGAAAAGGCCAAGAAGCCCGCCAAGAAGGGCGCGGCCAAGAAGCCGGCGGCGAAGAAGGCGCCGGCCAAGAAGGCCGCTGCCAAGAAGGACGACGCCAAGAAGGCCGAGACCAAAAAGCCGGCTGCGAAGAAAAGCGCCGAAAAGAAACCGGCTGCTAAGAAACCGGCTGCTAAGAAGGCTCCGGCCAAGAAGGCGGACGCCAAGAAGAAGGCACCCGCCAAGACGAAATAGGCGATAGGCATCGGGGGAGGGGCATCATGCAGGTTGCGGTTTTATTGCCCTGCTACAATGAGGAAGCGGCGATCGCCGAAACGATCGCCGGTTTCCGCCAGTCCCTCCCCGATGCACGCATCTACGTCTTCGACAATGCCTCGACCGATCGCACGGTCGAGATCGCCCGCTCGGCGGGCGCAACCGTCCGCAGCGTTACCCAGCAGGGCAAGGGCAATGTGGTTCGCCGCATGTTCGCCGACGTGGACGCCGACGTCTATGTCATGGCCGATGGCGACCTGACTTATGATCCCACCGCCGCACCCGAGATGGTGCGCAAGCTGTGGGACGAACAGCTCGACATGGTCGTGGGCACGCGCCACCACGACGCCAAGGACGCCTATCGCGGCGGCCATGTGCTCGGCAACCGGCTGTTCACCAATCTTCTGTCCTGGCTATTCGGTCGCAGCTTTTCCGACATCTTCTCGGGCTACCGCGCTTTTTCGCGCCGCTATGCCAAGAGCTTTCCGGCGCTCTCCGAGGGTTTCGAGACCGAGACCGAGATGAGCGTCCATGCGCTCGAGCTCCGGATGCCGGTGGGCGAGGTCGCGACGCGTTATGGCGCCCGCCCCGAGGGCTCCGAATCCAAGCTGTCCACCTTTCGCGACGGTTGGCGCATCCTTCGCACCATCGGGACGCTCTTCCGCGTCGAGCAGCCGCGCGCATTCTACGGGACGGCGGCGGCGACGATCCAGCTGGCGGCGATCCTCATCGCCATCCCGCTGTTCATCACCTATTTCCAGATCGGCCTCGTGCCGCGCTTCCCGACCGCCGTGCTGGTGACCGGGATGACCATCGTCGCGGTGCTGACCTTCTTCGCCGGATTGATCATCTCGGCGATCACGCGCCAGCGCCGCGAAGTCCGGCGTATCGCCTATCTTGCCCAACCGGCACCCGGCTCCCCAGCCGATCGGTGAATTTTCGAAGGTCCGGGTTGAACGGCGCGAAAATTTCCCGATGTTGGAGCCAGACCAAACACAAGGACCTCTCATGGATCACGAAGATATTACGAACGCCCTCGTTCCCATCGTCATCGAACAGTCGAACCGGGGCGAACGTTCTTTCGACATTTTCTCGCGCCTGTTGCGCGAACGGATCATCTTTATCACCGGTCCGGTCGAAGATGGCATGGCCGCGCTGATCACCGCGCAGCTCCTGTTCCTGGAATCGGAAAATCCGAAGAAGGACATTTTCATGTACATCAACTCGCCGGGCGGCGTCGTCACGGCGGGCATGGCGATCCATGACACCATGAAATATATCCGCCCGCGCGTCGGCACGGTCTGCATCGGGCAGGCCGCCTCGATGGGCAGCTTCCTTCTTGCCGCGGGCGAGCCCGGGATGCGCGTCGCTCTGTCTAATGCGCGCATCATGGTCCACCAGCCCTCGGGCGGTGCGCAGGGCATGGCCGCCGATATCGAGATCCAGGCCAAGGAAATCCTGCGCATCCGGTCGCGTCTCAATGCGCTCTATGCGGAATATACCGGCCAGCCGATCGACAAGATCGAAGCGGCGATGGACCGCGACAAGTTCATGGAAGCCGACGAGGCCAAGGAATTCGGTCTCATCGACCAGGTATTCGACAAGCGTCCCGAACAGGGCGAGGACAAGGATACCGGCGCGGGCGACGTCACTCCGTCCTGATCCGCCGTTCGGGCAAGCCATCACGCGCCTCGCGTCCGATGTGACGCGGGGCGCGTTTGTGCGTTATAAGGGGAGGGCGATGGACACCAATCTCTATGCCCTTCTCGGTCTTTCGCCCGGCGCGAGCCGCGTCGAGATCAAGCGCGCCTATCATGCGCAGATGCGCCGCTTCCATCCTGACAGCGGCGATGAGCGCGCCGATGGCGATCATGCCGGGCGGCTCAACGAGGCCTATGGCATCCTGTCGGACCCGGGACGCAGGGCCGCCTACGACCGGATGCTGAAGGCGCGGATCGAGCAGGCGGGTGGTCATCTCCCGGCACGGCGGAGCGCGGCGAAGTCGCCGCGGCCCGTGCGGGTCGCTCGCCCAGTCTATCTCAATCCGATCGCGATTTTCTGGCTCCTGTTCCTCACGCTCCTGCTCTTTTCGCCGTTCCTCTACGCCGTCTGGTGGAGCCTGCCTTAACCAAAAAGCGTCTCAAAGAGGGGCGGGGACAATGACGGCCCTTGGCATTTGGCCGGTGCGCTTCCATATGGGATTTCAACGATTTGGCGGCTGGGCGGATCATTAACGCTTCATCCAGCATTGCCTCTCTAGAATTAGGGTATAGCATGGGGGCGAAGAATGGGCCCCGATCTGGCCCGCAAGAAGGACGAGTATGACCAAGCTTCAAGGCGGCAATGGCGACGGCAAGTCGACCCTCTACTGCAGTTTCTGCGGCAAGTCGCAGCACGAGGTTCGCAAGCTCATCGCGGGCCCGACCGTGTTCATCTGCGACGAGTGCGTCGAGCTGTGCAACGACATCATCCGCGAGGAAACCAAGTCCTCGCTGGTCAAGACGCGCGACGGCGTGCCCACGCCCGCGGAAATCAACGAGGTGCTCGATGACTATGTGATCGGCCAGTCGCAGGCGAAGCGCGTCCTGTCGGTGGCGGTCCACAACCATTACAAGCGCCTCAATCACGGCCAGAAGAACGGCAACGATGTCGAACTGGCGAAGTCGAACATCCTGCTCGTTGGCCCGACGGGCTGCGGCAAGACGCTGCTCGCGCAGACGCTGGCGCGGATCCTCGACGTGCCCTTCACCATGGCCGATGCCACGACGCTCACCGAAGCGGGTTATGTCGGCGAGGATGTCGAGAATATCATCCTCAAGCTGCTCCAGGCCTCGGACTATAATGTCGACAAGGCGCAGCGCGGGATCGTCTATATCGACGAAATCGACAAGATCAGCCGCAAGTCGGACAATCCCTCGATCACGCGCGACGTGTCGGGCGAAGGCGTGCAGCAGGCGCTCCTCAAGCTGATGGAAGGCACTACTGCCAGCGTGCCGCCGCAGGGCGGGCGCAAGCATCCGCAGCAGGAATTCCTGCAGGTCGACACCACCAACATCCTGTTCATCTGCGGCGGTGCGTTCGCGGGGCTAGAAAAAGTCATCGGCGACCGCCTCGAAGGCAAGTCGATCGGCTTTGGCGCCCATGTCGCCGCGCCCGAGGAAAAGCGGGTGGGCGAGACGCTCAAGCATACCGAGCCCGAGGATCTGATGAAATTCGGCCTCATTCCCGAATTCATCGGTCGTATGCCGGTCATCGCAACGCTCGAGGATCTGGACGAGGACGCCCTCGTAATGATCCTCAAGGAGCCGAAGAACGCGCTGGTGAAGCAGTATCAGAAGCTGTTCGACATGGAAGATGTCGAGCTGGTCTTCACCGACGACGCCCTGAGCGCGGTTGCCCGCAAGGCGATCGAGCGCAAGACGGGTGCGCGCGGTCTGCGCTCGATTCTCGAAGGCATCCTTCTCGACACCATGTTCGACCTGCCCTCGATGGAAGGCGTGGACGAAGTGCATGTCGATGGCGATGTCGTCGCGGGCCGCAAGGACCCGGTGCGCGTCTATGCCAAGAAGGACAAGGAATCGGCCGCCAGCGGCGACGCTGCCTAAAAGGTCCGTCGGTTGACTCAAGCCAGCAACAAGCCGCCGCTGCCACGGCTGCCCGCGCTCCTCGGACGCGCGGAGCGGCCTTGGCTGGCGATTCCCGCGGCCTGGCTGTTGGCGCTGGGCGGCTCGCTCGCACTCGCGACCATCGCCCAGCTTGTCTTCCCCGCGGCCGCGCCGCCCGATTTCGAAGGCGTCGAGGGCGCGCACGGCTTCTTTCTGCTGGTCGTCTTCGCCCCGCTGGTCGAGACCTTGATCATGGCCGGCGTGCTGGCGATCCTCCTCAAATTCATGAAACCGCTGCCCGCCGTCATCCTGAGCGCGATCGGCTGGGGCGTCGCGCACAGCATGGCCGCGCCGACTTGGGGACTGGTCATCTGGTGGCCCTTCCTCATCTTCTCGGTGCAATTCGTCGTCTGGCGGCAACGCGGATGGGGATGGGCGCTCGCGGTGCCCGCGCTCACCCACGCGATGCAGAACAGCCTTCCGGCGATGGTATTGCTGCTCGGCCTCTGATCGGGCCGATGCCGATCTGATATCCGCCTAATATCCGGTTGCACAGGGAAGGGCGGCCTCCCATATGGTGCCCATGCCTACTGAATTCTATCCGATCCTTCCGCTGCGCGACATCGTTGTCTTTCCCCAGCGCATCGTCCCTCTCTTCGTCGGCCGCGAGAAAAGCGTCGCCGCGCTCGAGGCTGCGATGGAAGTCGACAAGAAGCTTTTCCTCGTCGCCCAGCTCGATCCGGCGGACGACGATCCCGATCGCGATGCCATGTATGATCTTGGCGTGGTCGCGACCGCGATGCAGCTGTTGAAGCTGCCCGACGGAACAGTACGTGTGCTCGTCGAAGGCGCGCAGCGCGCCCGGCTGGTCGCCTTGCACGAGAAGGACGGATATACGCAGGCTGAGGTCGAGCTGGTCGATGTCCAGCCCGCCGAAGGGACCGAAGTGCAGGCGCTCATGCGTTCGGTGCTCGACCAGTTCGAGAATTATGCCAAGCTCAACAAAAAGCTGCCCGCGGAAACCACCGTCCAGCTGGGCGACATTGACGACCCCTCGGTGCTTGCCGACGCGGTCGCCTCGGCGCTGTCAGTCAAGGTTGCCGACAAGCAGGCGCTCCTCGGTGAACTCGATCCCGGCAAGCGGCTCGAGATGGTCTTCGCCTTCATGGAAGGCGAATTGGGCGTTCTTCAGGTCGAGAAGAAGATCCGCAGCCGCGTGAAGCGGCAGATGGAGAAGACGCAGCGCGAATATTATCTCAACGAGCAGCTGAAGGCGATCCAGCGCGAATTGGGCGATGATGCCGAAGGCGGCGACGAGCTGCCGGAACTGGCGCAGAAGATCCGCAAGACGCGCCTGTCCAAGGAAGCGCGCCAGAAGGCCGAGACCGAGCTGAAGCGCCTGAAGGCGATGGCGCCGATGAGCGCCGAGGCCACCGTGGCGCGCAACTATCTCGACATCCTGCTTGGCCTGCCCTGGGGCAAGAAGAGCCGCCTCAAGCGCGACATTGCCGAGGCCGAGGCGATCCTCGACGAGGACCATTATGGTCTGGAAAAGGTCAAGGAACGGATTATCGAATATCTCGCGGTGCAGGCGCGCACCAACAAGCTGAAGGGGCCGATCCTGTGCCTCGTCGGACCGCCGGGCGTGGGCAAGACTTCGCTTGGCCGCTCGATCGCACGCGCGACGGGTCGTGAATTCGTTCGCCAGTCCCTCGGCGGCGTGCGCGACGAAGCCGAGATCCGCGGCCATCGCCGTACCTATATCGGCTCGCTGCCGGGCAAGATCGTGTCCAACCTGAAGAAGGCGGGGACCAACAATCCGCTGTTCCTGCTCGACGAGATCGACAAGCTGGGACAGGACTTCCGCGGCGATCCTGCGTCGGCGCTGCTCGAGGTGCTCGACCCCGAGCAGAATTCGAAGTTCAACGACCATTATCTCGAACTCGACTATGACCTGTCGGACGTCATGTTCGTGACGACCGCCAACTCGCTCGACATGCCCCAGCCGCTGCTCGACCGGATGGAGATCATCCGCCTCGAAGGCTATACCGAGGACGAGAAGGTCGAGATCGCCAAGCGGCACCTCATCCCCAAGCAGATGGAAGCCCATGGCCTCAAGGACGGCGAACTTGAGTTTGCCGACGAGGGGCTGCGCGCGATGATCCGCCATTATACCCGCGAAGCCGGGGTGCGGACGCTCGAACGCCAGCTTGCCAAGGTGGCGCGCAAGGCGCTTCGCCGCATCCTCGAAAAGAAGGCCGAGCAGGTGGTGCTGGGCGCCGACAATGTCGGCGACTATCTGGGCGTCACCAAATACCGCTACGGGATCAGCGAGGAAGAGGACCAGATCGGCGCAGTCACCGGTCTGGCCTGGACCGAAGTGGGCGGCGAACTGCTCACCATCGAAGCGGTCACGGTGCCGGGCAAGGGCCAGATCAAGACCACCGGCAAGCTTGGCGAAGTGATGCAGGAATCGATCCAGGCGGCGATGAGCTTCGTGAAGGCGCGTTCGCCTTCCTATGGCGTGAAGCCGTCGATCTTCGCGCGCAAGGACATCCATATCCACTTGCCCGAAGGCGCGGTCCCGAAGGACGGCCCCTCGGCGGGCATCGGGATGGTGACCGCGATGATCTCGACCCTCACCGGCATTTCGGTCCGGCGCGACATCGCGATGACCGGTGAAGTGACGCTGCGTGGGCGGGTGCTGCCGATCGGCGGCCTCAAGGAGAAACTGCTCGCGGCGCTGCGCGGCGGGATCAAGACTGTCCTCATCCCGCAGGAGAATGAAAAGGATCTCGCCGAGATCCCCGCCAACGTGAAGGACAAACTCAAGATCGTGCCCGTGTCGCATGTCGACGAGGTGCTGGCGCTGGCCCTCACCCAGCCGATGACCGCGATCGAATGGAGTGACGCCGACGAGCTTTCCACCGAGCCGCTGGTTTCGCCCACGGGCAGCGATGACGGGGCGCCAATCCGCCATTGAACCGATTTGGGACGGCGATCAGCGATTTTTTCAGGGAATTGCGATAGGCTGCCCTAGACTTCGCTCGACAGGTTTGCCTTAAAGGCGCCTTTCGAGACTCGAAGAGGCCGCGAGTCCTTTGCGGCGCTTAGGCGGGAGAGCAGGGAATGAACAAGCAGGAGCTGATTGGCGAAGTAGCAGACCGCGCGGGCCTGAGCCGCAACGATGCGAGCAGGGCGATCGAGACGATGCTTGAAGTGATTACGTCGACCCTGAAGCGGGGCGACGAAGTGCGTCTTGTAGGTTTTGGTAATTTCTCGGTAACGCAGCGTAAGGCCTCCACGGGCCGCAATCCTCGCACGGGTGAGCCCATGCAGATCAAGGCGTCGATGCAGCCGAAATTCCGGCCGGGCAAGGTCCTCAAGGACGCCGTCCAGAAATAAGCATTTCATCGCGGACCCAAGGCGCGGGCTGGACAAGTTTCAAAGCCTCGCTTAATGGCCGCCGACCGGTGCAAACGGACCGGGCGCGTAGCTCAGTGGTAGAGCACACCCTTCACACGGGTGGGGTCGCAAGTTCAATCCTTGCCGCGCCCACCATCGGCCCGTCGGCGGGCGATGAACATCGGAAAAAAAATTGGCGCAGACGGACTAGGGTCCGCTGCGCCATTTTTCGTTTTTGAAGGCGATCAGGTGAAGCTGGTCTGCCCGAGAAGGTAGCTCGGGTTGAAGCTGCCGACGCGCTGCAGTTCGACCGGATCGAGGAAAAAGATGGTGCGTCCCTCGCGCCGGATGAGCTTGCGCCGTTCGAGATCGGCGAAGACACGGTTGACGTTCACCGAGGTCTGGCCGGTGATGTCGGCGATCTGCTGTTGGGTAAAGGGCATCTTGAGCGGGGTCTCGACCCCGTCGACGCCCGTGCGCGCCGCCACTTCGCAAAGGAAATGGGCCACGCGAGTCGCCGAGTCCCGCCGCCCGCAATTGAGCAGCCATTCATGGCTGATCGAGGCTTCGCGCTGGACCAGCCGGAAGAGGAAGGGATTGATCGCCGGGTTGGCCTGGACGATCGGATAGAAATCCTCCGCCTTGCCCACCATCACTTCGGAACGGACGATGGCCTGCAGGCCATAGTCGGCGTTGGACGGCGAAGGCAGGATACCTTCACCGGGAAAACGGAGCGAGACGATCTGGCGCCTCCCGCTTCCGTCCGATTTATATTTGCACAGGATGCCGGAGCGCACGAACATCACTTCGTCGCGCGGGCTGCCGGGTTCCCGAAATGCACGCCGGGGGTCCACCTGGACCGTCTTGTGCGGAATAGCGGCCAGGGCCTCGGCGGACTCTTCGTCCAGGCCAACCTTTATCAGGGTAGCCTTGAGGTCCACGCCATTGTCTCCGCGTGCCATAGTTCGACTCACTGTCTTTGCTGCCTTCCCCGATCATTGCCTGCAACGGGCATGAATGTCATCGGCAAACATCCCGCGTTGCCTCATCTCAACATTAACATAGATCAGCTTGAAAAGCATTAATGATTTGTCTTGCCACAGTTTTTTCCATCTTTACCGCTTTTCCGAGGTCCGGAGGCCCGGGCCAGCCATGATCTTCGAAATCAAGACCGGCGAATTGCCTCGATCCCTCATAACGCGGGATGACATGACTATGGACGTGGGGATCCACCATCATCAGCATCAGATAGTTGATTTTCTGCGGCGCGACATGCGCATCAAGCAATCTTTCGACGTCGCTAATGATTTCATGCTGCTCTGAAAAGGCCTCGGGCGAAATTTGATGAAGGCGGGTGGCGTCGGACTTGGCGGCAAGCACCATCGAGCCCAAAGTTACTTGGGCGGGCCGCAGGAGAAGCATCCAGTGGCGATATTCCCTGATGAGCGTATCGGGATAGCCGAATTTTTCGATGGTTTCGTTGATCATTGCCGAACCCTTGCTTGCGTTTGTCGTCGAGCGACCCTAAGAGCCTCGCGCAGCTTGGCAACAGGCTGGAGTGGCGACCGTAGCTCAGCTGGTTAGAGCACCGGTTTGTGGTACCGGGGGTCGCGGGTTCAAGTCCCGTCGGTCGCCCCATTCTCTTGCAACAGATCCGGAAACATCCCCGCTCATGACCAGTCTTTGGGACACCCCCGCGTTCGACAATCATGAAGCCGTGCATTTCGTCACCGACGAGGCGACGGGACTGCGCGCGATCATCGCGCTGCACTCGACCCATCTGGGCCCCGCGGCGGGCGGCACCCGCTTCTGGCATTATGCCGAGGACGAGGCTGCGCTGACCGACGCACTGCGCCTGTCGCGCGGGATGAGCTATAAGAATGCGATGGCGGGGCTGCCGCTGGGTGGCGGCAAGACGGTCATTCTCGCCAACGAGGCGCGCACCAAGACGCCCGAGATGCTCGCGGCTTTCGGCCGTGCGGTCGACCGGCTTGGCGGCAATTATGTCACAGCCGAGGATGTCGGGATGAGCGTGCAGGACATGATCGCCATTTCGCGCGAAACCGATTTCGTTGCCGGCCTCCCGGTGGACGAAGCGGGCGAAGTCGGCGGCGATCCGGGCCCGCACACCGCGCTCGGCGTATTCCTCGGCCTCAAGGCGGCGGTGAAGCGCAAGCTGGGCAAGGACAATCTCGATGGCGTGCACATCGCGATCCAGGGTGCGGGAAGCGTGGCGAGCCATCTTGCCCGCCATTGCGCCGAGGAGGGCGCGAAGCTGTCGATTGCCGACATCAATCAGGCTCGAGTCGAGGAATTGGCCGCGCAGACCGGCGCGACGATCGTCGATCCTGCCGAAATCCTCACCGTCGAAGCCGATGTGCTCAGCCCCTGCGCGCTGGGAGCGATCCTCAACGAGGCGTCGATCGCGGCGCTGAAGGTGCCGGTGATCGCCGGGGCGGCAAACAACCAGCTCGCCACGCCCGAAGACGGCCAGCGGCTCGAGGCGCGCGATATTCTCTATGCCCCCGATTATGTGATCAACGCCGGCGGCATCATCAACGTCTCGACCGAATATCTCGACGATGGCGGCCCCGAACTGGTCCAGCAGCGCATCGCCGCGATCCCGGGCCGACTCGACCAGATTTGGGACGAAAGCCAGTCCTCGGGCCGCGATCCCGCGGCGGTCGCCGACGCGATGGCCCAGCGCCTGATCGGCCGGGCCTGACAAGTCGGGGCCAAGCGTCTAACAGGCAGGGCCCATGCACCGCTTCGCCAATCCGACCCGCTTCCTGAAGTTCGCGCGACCCGCGACGTGGGTCTGCCTGTCGCTCGGCCTGCTCTTGCTTGTTCCGGGCATCTACGGCGGCCTGTTCATCACGCCGCCCGACTATCTCCAGGGCGATAGCGCGCGGATCCTCTACGTCCATGTGCCTGCCGCCTGGCTGGGGATGGCGGGCTGGAGCGGACTTGCCGCGGCGAGCATCGCCCAGATCGTCTGGCGCCATCCGCTGGCCTTTGTCGCGGCCCAGGCAACGGCCCCTGTTGGTGCGGTCTTTGCGGCGCTGTGCCTTGCCACCGGATCGATCTGGGGACGCCCGACCTGGGGGACCTGGTGGGAATGGGACGGGCGGCTGACCTCGATGCTGATCCTTTTCTTTCTCTACCTCGCCTATATCGCGCTTGCCGATGCCGACCGCGAGCGCGGCGGCGAGGGACGGATCGCGGCGATCTTCGGGATTGCCGGGACCGCGATCCTGCCGGTGATCCATTATTCGGTCCTGTGGTGGAACACGCTCCACCAGGGGCAGTCGATCAGCTTCGTTCGCGGCGAAAGCAGCATAGCGGAAGAATTGTTCTGGCCACTGCCGCTGACGGCGGGCGGCTTCACCCTGCTGTTCGCGGCGGCGGTGCTGATGTTCATGCGTGCGGAGCTGGCTCGGGGACGGGTCGAGGCGCGGTTGCGCCGCCAGGCGGAGGGGCAGCGGTGAACCATTGGCCCTTCATCATCGCGGCCTATGGCCTGACCCTCGGGGGAACGGCGCTGCTGCTGCTCGTCGCTTTCGTCCGGATGCGGCGGTTCGAGAAGCGCGCGGAGGAATTGAAGCGGCGATGATGCGGCCCAAGCAACAGAGGCTGGTGCTGGTCGTCGCGGCGCTGGTGGCGCTGGGCGGGGCGGCGTTGCTTGCCCTGTGGGGGCTCGAAAGCCGGGCGGCCTATTTCGTGACGCCGTCGGACATTGTCGCGGGCAAGGTCGAGGCGGGGGTGCCGCTGCGACTGGGCGGGATGGTTCGCGAGGGGTCGCTGGATCGCAAGCCGGACGGTGTGACGGTTAGCTTCGAGGCGGTGTCGGGGGCCGACGTGGTGGAAGTTTCCTACACCGGTATCCTGCCTGACCTGTTCCGCGAGGGGAGCGGGATGGTGGCCGAGGGGCGGCTGGGCGCCGACGGGCGGTTTCTTGCCGACACGATCCTTGCCAAGCATGACGAGCGCTACATGCCGCCGCCCTTGGAAAAGGCGCAGGCGGCGGGCGAGACGCTCGAGCGATGATCGCCGAATTCGCCCATGGCGCGCTGTGGCTGGCCGCGGCGCTGTGCCTGATGCAATTGGGACTGGGCGTGGCCGCGCTGCGCGGCGAACAGGCGATCAGCCGGGCGATCCGGCCGATTGCCGCGATCCAGGCGCTGCTGGTGGTGACGGCTTTCGCGGCACTCATCTGGCTGTTCTGGCGGACCGACCTGTCGGTCGCCTTGGTCGCGGCCAACAGCCATTCGGCCAAGCCGCTTCTCTACAAGATCGCCGGGGCGTGGGGGAACCATGAAGGTTCGATGCTCCTCTGGCTGACCGTGCTGACAGGGTCGGGGGCATTGTTTGCTGCGTTCGAGAAAAGGCTCGAAGCGCGCACCATGGCGGCGTCGCTCGCCGCGCAGGCAGCGATCGGCATTGGCTTCTTCGCTTTCCTGCTCCTTTCTTCCAATCCGTTCGAGCGGCTCAATCCCTCGGCGGTCGAAGGCAAGGGGCTCAATCCGCTGTTGCAGGACCCGGGCCTCGCCTTCCATCCGCCTACGCTCTACCTCGGCTATGTCGGCCTGTCGGTGGCGTTCAGCCTGGCGGTGGGGGCGATGCTGACGGGGAGCGTGGGAAGCGCGCTGGCGCGCGCGATGCGGCCCTGGGTCTTGGGTAGCTGGATCTTCCTTACGGCGGGCATCCTCGCGGGAAGCTATTGGGCCTATTACGAGCTGGGCTGGGGCGGCTACTGGTTCTGGGACCCGGTCGAGAATGCCTCGCTGATGCCCTGGATCGCGGCGACCGCGCTCTTGCATTCGGTGGGGGTGCTGGCGGCGCGCAACGCGCTCAAGGCCTGGACGATGATGCTCGCGCTCATCGGCTTTTCCATGTCGATGGTCGGCACCTTCCTCGTGCGGTCGGGCATCCTTACCTCGGTCCATGCCTTTGCGGTCGATCCCGAGCGGGGCGCCTTCATCCTGTTCCTGCTGACTTTCTATATCGGTGCCGCGCTGCTCATCTTCGGGTGGAAGATCGGCCATGTGCGCGACAGCGAACCCTTCGAGCCGGTGAGCCGCGAAGGCGCGCTGGTGGCGAACAACCTCCTTCTCTCGGTCATTCTCGCGCTGGTTTTCATCGGGACGCTCTATCCCATCCTCGCCGAGGCGATGGGCGAGCAGATCTCGGTCGGGCCGCCCTATTTCAACACGGTGATCGGGCCGCTGGCGCTCATCCTCGCGCTTCTCCTGTTCGTCGGACCGAAGCTGCGCTGGCGGCGCGGCGGGCCGCTTTTCTCGCCGCTCGGGATCGCCGGGCTGCTGCTGAGCGCGGCGATGCTGGTCATCACTTTCCTCCTCGGCTGGAACCTCACCATCCTCGAACGGCTCGGCCTGTCGATCGCGCCGGGCCTGGCGCTGGCGAGCCTCGCGCCCTTGTGGGGGCGCAACCTGCTGCGCACGCCCGCGCCGATCACCGGCATGGTGGTGGCGCATCTCGGCCTCGCCGTCCTGCTCGCGGGGATGGCCGCCGAGAGCGGTTTCACCAAGGAGCGACTGGTGCTGGCCCGGCCTGGCGAGCAGATCGAGGTGGGGCCATGGACCATGGAGTTCGAGGGCACGCGGCCCGTCGCCGGACCCAATTGGACCGCGGTCGAAGCCGAATTGCGCGCGAGCCGCGGGTCGGGGCCGGTATTGCTCAAGCCCCAGTCGCGATATTTTTCCTCGCCGCCCACGCAGACGAGCGAAGCGGCGCTGGCGACCGATTGGGACGGGCAGCTCTATGCGGTGATCGGGCAGGGGAGCGAAAGCGAGGGCTGGCAGCTTCGGCTGTGGTGGAAGCCGCTGGTGACGCTGATCTGGCTGGGCGGCTTTCTGGTTACGCTGGGCGGTCTCATCGCGCTCATCGGGCGCTGGTGGGGCGAATGGCGCCGTCGCCGGCGCCTCGCGGGCAGCGGCTATCGGGAGCGGCGCGCATGGTAAGACGCTTTCTCCCCCTCCTCCTTCTTCTCTCCTTCGTCGGGATCGCCATCTGGGCGTTGACCGCCGAGCGCGAGGAACAGGTGCGAAGCAAGCTGGTGGGGCAGCCTGTTCCCGCCTTCGCGCTTGAGCCTGCGATCGAGGGCAAGCCCGGCCTGTCGTCGGCGGACCTTGCGCAAAGCGAGGGGCCGCGCCTCGTCAATATCTTCGCGAGCTGGTGCCTGCCCTGCAAGGCCGAGGCGCCGCTGCTCGATGCACTGGCCGGGGAAGGCGTGCCGATCGACGGTATCGCGGTGCGCGACCGGCCTTCGGACATCCTCGCCTTTCTCGACGAGCATGGCGACCCGTTCGAGCGGCTGGGTAACGATCCGCGCAGCGAAGCGATGATCGCATTGGGCGCATCGGGCGTGCCCGAGACCTTCATCGTCGATGGCCGAGGCGTCATCCGTTACCATCACCAGGGCCCGCTGATGCCCGCCGACCTTCCGGCGCTAAGGGCGGCGTGGGAGGAAGCGCGATGAGGAAGCTGTTGTTCGTCATCGGACTGGGACTGTCGCTGCCGTTGGCGGCGCAGGGCAGCCTTGCCCCCGCCGACTATGCCAATCGCCAGCTGGAGGACGCCGGGCAGGAAGCGCGGGCCGCCGCGCTGATGGAGGAATTGCGCTGTCTCGTCTGCCAGGGGCAGTCGATCGCCGACAGCGACGCCGACATGGCGGGCGACATGCGCCACCTCGTGCGCGAACGTATCCAGCGCGGCGAAAGCCCTGCCGAAATCCGCGACTATCTTATCGAGCGTTATGGCGAGTGGGTGAGCTATCGCCCCGCGCCCGAGCGGCCGATCTTCTGGCCGCTTTACCTTGCGCCCGTCCTCCTGCTGCTGATCGCGGGATGGATGGTGCGGCGACGCTTCCGGAGGCCGCGCCCATGACCGGTTTCCTCATCCTTCTGACGGTCGCGGCGATCGTCCTCGGCCTGTTGTGGCTGATGAAGGTGCGCGGCAATGCGCTTACCATGGTCGCTGCCGCGCTGGCCTTCGCCGGCGCGGGCTATGCGCTCGAGGGGCGTCCGTCGCTGGGCGGCGATCCGCGCACTGCCAGCGACCAGGCGCGCCCGCCGATGCCGCTGACGGGTGCGCGGCACGCCTTTTTCGGGCGCTTCAACAGCACCGACCAATGGGCGATCATTTCCGAAAGCTATGCGTCGCGCGGGGACACCGAAAAGGCCGCGGGCATATTGGGCTCGGCGGTCAGGGACAGCCCCCGCAATTTCGCGCTGTGGACGCTCTACGGCAATGCGCTCACCGATCATGGCGGAGGGATCAATCCCGCCGCGCGGCTGGCTTTCGCGCGTGCCGAGGCATTGGCGCCCGAGCATCCCGGGCCGCGCTTCTTCCGCGCGCTGGCGCAGGCCCGGTCGGGCGAAGTCGAGGAAGCCCTGGCGACATGGCGGGCGCTGCAACTGGAAACGCCCGAGCGCGCCGGATATTATCCGCTGATCGTGCAGGGCATCGCCACCTTCAGCAGCGATGCCCCGGCCGATCAGAACAGCGGTTCGTAGTCGATATCGTCGAACGTGTCGGCCACGGCC
Organism: Sphingomicrobium lutaoense; assembly: GCF_014195685.1. GTDB lineage: Bacteria > Pseudomonadota > Alphaproteobacteria > Sphingomonadales > Sphingomonadaceae > Sphingomicrobium > Sphingomicrobium lutaoense. The sequence continues at coordinate 656,980 of NZ_JACICF010000001.1, forward strand.
TTGTGGCGGACCTTTCCATCCGAGACATTGAGGCCGTTGGCGAGGTGGGGATCGTCCTTCATCGCTTGGATCGGCCCCTTGTTCGCGATCTGGATCGCGTGGGGAAGAGTGGCATTGTTGAGCGCGAAAGTGCTCGTCCGCGCGACCGCGCCCGGCATGTTCGCCACGCAATAATGGATGACGCCGTCGACTTCGTAGACGGGATCGTCATGGGTGGTGGCGCGCGAGGTTTCGAAACAGCCGCCCTGGTCGATCGCGATGTCGACCATCACCGCGCCCCGCTTCATCGTCGAAAGCATTTCGCGGGTGACGAGCTTGGGCGCGGCGGCGCCCGGCACGAGCACCGCGCCGATCACCAGATGCGCTTCGCGGACCGCGCGTTCGATCGCGCGCTTCGAGGCATATTGGGTCTTGATGGTGCTGCCGAAGTGCAGGTCGAGTTCGGCGAGACGGTCGGGATTGATGTCGTAGATGGTGACATCGGCGCGCTGGCCGGTCGCCATCATCGCGGCATTCACGCCCGCGACGCCGCCGCCGAAGATCACGACCTTGCCCGGATTGACGCCCGGGACGCCGCCGAGCAGCACGCCGCGGCCGCCCTGTTCCTTTTCGAGATAATGGGCACCGACCTGGACCGACATGCGGCCCGCGACTTCGCTCATCGGCTTGAGGAGTGGGAGGGTGCCCGCGGGCGAGGTGACCGTTTCATAGGCGATGCAGGTCGCGCCCGATTTCATCAGGCCTTCGGTCTGCGGCTTGTCCGCCGCGAGGTGGAGATAGGTGTAGAGCGTGTGGCGCGGCTCCAGCATCGCGATTTCTTCGGGCTGGGGCTCCTTCACCTTCACGATCATGTCGCTTTCGGCGAAGACTTCCTTCGCGGTTTCGACGATCTGGGCGCCGACCGCGACATAATCCTCGTCGAGAAAGTCGATGCCTGCGCCGGCATTGCTTTCCATGATGACGGTGTGGCCATGATTGACCAGTTCGGCCACCGAGGTGGGGGTGAGACCCACGCGATATTCATGATTTTTGATTTCCTTGGGAACGCCTACGCGCATGGAAAAGCTCTCCGACAATTTGATTCGGGCGGGGCTATAGCCCCAAGGCGCCGCTTTGTCGCCTCGATTGCGACCCGCTCGCCGCGATGCTACCCGCCGGGTTCCATCGGGGGCCAGCGAGCGAGGACAGGCAGATGAGCGCATTGATCGTCACCGCGCGGCTCGGCAATGGCGATGCCGGCTGGCTGACCGCCGAGCGGCAGGCCCATTTTCCGCCCGAGCGCAACCATCTGCCCGCGCATCTTACCATGTTTCACGCCCTGCCGCCCAGCAGCGAAGCCGAAGCGGTGGGCCTGTTGAAGCGCATCGCCGCGAGCGAGCCGCCGCCCGAGGCGCGGATAAGCGAGCTTTATTCGCTGGGGCGGGGAGTGGCCTATCGCGTGCGCTCCCCTGCGCTCGAGGCAATCCGCGAGGAAATCGCCGAGGCTTTCCACGGCCTGTTGAGCGCGCAGGATGCGGGCGGGTGGCGGCCGCACGTCACCATCCAGAACAAGGTCGAGCCCAAGGAGGCGAAGGCGCTACTTCAGGCGAAGCAGGCGCCGTTCGAGCCTCGGCCATTGTCGATCACGGGTTTGTCGCTGCACCGCTATCTTGGCGGGCCGTGGGAGGAAATCGGCAGCTGGAGCTTTCGCGGGGCGGGCTAGCTGATCGAGCCGACGCCGTCGCAATTGAGGTCGAAGGCGGCCATTCCCGTTTCGAGTACCGAGGCGAGCATCGGGGTTTCCATCAGCGTGTCGGTGATGTGGCTTTCCTCGCCCGCGGCCTCGAGCGCCTCTTCCCAGTCGCTGGCGTCATATTCGCCCGTGCCGACGAGTACGAACGCCATCACCTCGGCCTGCTGGTCTTCGGCGAGGTCGTCGATGATGCCCGCCAGCTCTTCCTCGACACTGGTGTTGATGTCGTCGTCGAGGACCGAATAGGCCTCGTCCTCGTCGTCGCCGTCGACATTGTCGGGCGATTCATCGCCGTCATAATTGGTGGGGACCTGCGCTTCATATTCGCGGGCGCGGATGATGATGCGGCAAAGCGTGTCGATCGGGGTCGCGAATTCCATGTCAGCGGAGCCTTTCTGCGCAGGGTATCGTTGGGGGAACGAGAAGAAAGGGCGCCGGTTCCACAAGCCCGATTGACGCGCCTGCGAGGCGACCGTATAGGCCCGTCCGCAGCCTTTTGGGGCGGAGTAGCTCAGCTGGTTAGAGCAGCGGAATCATAATCCGCGTGTCGGGGGTTCAAGTCCCTCCTCCGCTACCATTTTCCGATATCGATGAAGCGCTGTGTTCAGCGGAGTGACAGGGTTGGTGTGGCTGGGTAGGGACGAGTTTTCTCAGATCCAGGGATCCGTCATGACCAGTTTCCGTCGCAGCGTGATGCTGTCCTTTGCCTTTCTTGCCGCTTGTTCGACTGCTGCGCAGGCGGTCGAGGTGACCATGTTCCGCGACGCGGGATGCGGTTGCTGCCTCAAATGGGCGGCGCATTTCGAAAAGGGCATGGAAACCGAGGTGAAGGCGGTCGACAGTCCCGACATGATGGAAGTGAAGGCGCGTCATGGCGTGCCGCAGGATCTTCTGTCCTGCCATACCGCGATCGTCGATGGTTATGTCATCGAGGGTCATGTGCCTGCCGAAGCGGTGAAGCTGCTTCTGAAGGAGCGGCCTGCGGGCGTGCGCGGGCTGGCGGTGGCGGGGATGCCACTCGGTTCGCCCGGCATGGAAGTCCCGGGCCGCGAGCAGACCTATGACGTGGTCGCGTTCGGCGAGAAGGGCGCGAGCGTCTTCGCGCGCTTCGAGGGTGGCCGGCTGATCGCCCGTTAGGAAAGGGCCGCCCGGGCGCGGCCCTTACGCCGTTCGGACCTCTTTGGGGGGCTCGCTCGTTGCACTTGCACGTGCAATCCGAGGGAGCAGTGCCATCAAGTCCGACGGTCCGATCGATCCACCCCTAGTCGACCTGCCGATTTCGACGGCGGAACGCGGTTTCTACCATGGCTTCAGCCGCGAGGTGACCATCACCTCCAAGGTGATCGTTTCGCTGATCATCATGTGGGCCATCTTTTTTCCGGTCCATGCCAACGATACGTTGAGCGCCGCCAATTCGACCATCATCGCGACCTTCTCGGGCTGGTATGTCTATCTGGTCGCGGCGCTGATGCTGGTCTGCTTTCTCGTCGCGATCATTCCCCAGTCGGGTCGGTTGCGGCTGGGCGCGCCCGACGACCGGCCCGAATTCTCCCGCGCATCCTGGTTCGCGATGCTGTTCGGAGCAGGGATCGGGATCGGGATGCTGACCTATTCGACCGGCGAGCCGATGGCGCATTTCGCCAACAGCCCCGATATCATCCGCGGCGAGGTCGAAGCCCTGAGCGACGAGGCGGTGCGACCTGCCTATGTCTATACCTTCCTCCACTGGGGATTTGCCGCCTGGTGCACCTATGCGCTGGTCGGACTGGGCATCGCCTATGTCGCCTACCGGCGCGCGCTTCCGCTGACGATCCGGTCGAGCCTCGCGCCGCTGTTCGGATCGGCCATGTCCGGACCGCTAGGGCATCTGGTCGACATCGTCGCGGTGGTGGCGACCATCCTCGGGGTGGCGGTGACCATGGGGTTCGGGGTCGAACAATTCGTCGCGGGCCTGCATCGCATCGGGATGGGAGACTGGCTGATCGATGGTGACGGCTCGGCCTCGGCGGCAGCGATCATTACCGCGCTGCTCGTGCTGGTCGGTGCCTCGACGGTGAGTGCGCTGTCGGGCGTGGGGCGGGGAATCAAATGGCTGTCGAACATCAACATGGGCCTGTCCTTCTCGCTGCTCGCACTGTTCGCGATCGTGGGATCGGGACTGTTCGGGCTGAAGCTATTGGGCGTCGGGCTGTACGATTATCTCCGAACCTTGCCCGAAAAGACGCTGACCCTGTTCCGGCCCGACGGGAGCGCGGTGGCCGAGACCCTGGTGCGCTGGCAGCTCGACTGGTCGGTCTTCTACTGGGCATGGTGGATCGCATTCGCACCGTTTGTCGGCATGTTCATCGCGCGTATCTCAAAGGGGCGGACGATCCGCGAATTCATCTTTGGCGTGGTGCTCCTGCCGTCGTTGATGTGCTTCATCTGGATGGCGCTGGCGGGCGGGACCGCGATCGACCTCGAACTGAGCGGAACGGCAGCGGGCCGGATCGTCGAAGCGGGCCTATCCGACCAGCTTTTCGCCACGCTCGCGGTGCTGCTCGACCCCGGAGTGGCGATGATCGTCTCGGGGCTCGTGGTTCTCCTTCTCCTTACCTATCTCGTCACCTCGGCGGACAGCGCGATCCTGATCGTCAACACGATCAACGGCGCGGGCGACGACGAGGGGCAGCGGCGGCGGCACATCCTTTTCTGGGGTGCGGCACTGGCGTTCGTCGTCGGCAGTATGCTCATCCTCGGCGGGATCGACGCGATCCGCATCACCATGATCATCGGCGCGCTGCCTTTCTCGTTGGTGATCGCCTTCATCGCCGCGGCGATCGTCAAGGCAGTGATCTATGACATCCGGCGCAAGCATCATGGCGTTCCCACGACCGCATACGCTCTGGAGATGGATGCGGCCATTCCGGCGACCCCTTTGCCACCCGAAGAGCGTTGATCCCGATTAACCACAATTCCGGTTTTTTTCCGGAACATTAAGGGGATAGAACATTTGGTCTGTGCCGGACCTGTAACCATTGCTATCCATCCGGTGCGACATAGGAGCGAGCGTAAGGCCATCGACCTTCGACCGCTGTGGTTGCCGAGGGGGCAACATGGAGGGGTCAGGGCGTGAGGCGAGTTGATATTATGGCGATTATCCCCGCATGACCGATTCCAATACCACTGCTGCCAGCCTGCTGGCAGGGGCCAATCGCCCTCGTGGCAGCTTTGGCGACATTGATGACGGCGAATTTCTCCGGGTTCTGCTCGATTGCGCCGGGGAGGCCTTCTACGCGGTCGATACGGGCGGCGTGACGATGATGTGCAACACCGCTTTCCAGGTGATGCTGGGTTTTGCATCCGAGGAAGAGGTGCTGGGCCGTCGTCTGCATGACCTCATTCACCACAGCCATCCGGACGGGTCGGATTATGCGGTCGAGGAATGCCCGATCTACAAATGCGCCCGCACCGGTGAGGATTTCCATGTCACCGACGAGGTCTTCTTCCGGGTAGATGGATCGGCTTTCCCAGTCGAATATCGCGCCAGCCCCATTCTGAAGGATGGCAAGCTTCACGGGGCGATCTGCACCATCATCGACGTGACCGAGAGGCGCGAGGTCGAGCGGCGGCTGAGCGAGACCTCGCGGCGGCTCGATGCCATTCTCAACAATACCGAGATGGCGGTGTTCGTGATGGATGAGCAGCAGCATTGCATCTATGCCAATGCCTCTGCGGAGAAGATGACAGGCTATCGCTTTTCCGAAATGGAAGGGCGGCCGCTGCACGATGTGGTCCATCACAGCTATCCCGACGGGCGGCCCTATCCGCTGGAGGAATGTCCGATCGACCGGGCCTTTCCCGAGGAAAACCAGATGCGCGGCGAAGAGATGTTCGTCCACAAGGACGGCAGCTTCTACCCTGTCGCCTTCACCGCCAGTCCGCTGCGCGGCGAGGGCGGGAAACCCGTCGGAACGGTCATCGAAGCGCGCAACATCGCCGAGGACAAGGCGCGCGAACAGGAATTGAAGCGGAGCGAGGAACGCTACCAGCTCGCGCTCAACGCGGCATCGGCAATCGGAACCTGGGACTGGGACGTCCAGAACGACAAGGTCTATGCCGACGCGTTGTTCGCCCAATTCTATTCGGTCGATCCCGAACGCGCGAAGGCAGGGGCACCGATCGCCGAATTCGTCGATGGCATCCATCCCGGCGACCGGCCCATGATCGAGGCGAAGATCGACGAAGCGCTGGTGAGCGGCGAACTGCTGGAGGCCGAATATCGCGTGCTCCCGGCCGACGGAGCTCTGCGCTGGGTCTTTGTTCGCGGACGAGCGATCTTTGACGAGAATGGCCAGCCCATGCGCTTTCCGGGCGTGGCGGTCGATGTCACCGACCGCAAGGCGACCGAGGATGCGCTGCGAGGCAAGGAAACGCGACTCAGGCTCGCGGTCGATGCCGCGCGGCTGGGCGAATGGGAACTCGACGTCAAAGCCGACCAGGCGATCCGCGCGCCGCTTCATGACCAGATTTTCGGTTATGACGAGCCGGTCGAGGACTGGGGCTTTCACAAGTTCATGGAGCATGTCGTCCCCGAGGATCGCGACCGGGTGCGCGCCGAATTCGAGAAGGCGCAGGCCGACGCCTCGGGCTGGCATTTCGGTTGCAGGATCAAGCGCGCCAACGACGGGGAGATCCGCTGGGTCGAGGCGCGGAGCGAGCCGCAACTCGACGAGAATGGCAAGCCGATCCGCTATTTCGGGCTGGTGCAGGATGTCACCGAGAAGAAGCTGGCCGAGCAGCGGCTTCGCGAACTCAATGACACGCTCGAGCAACGCGTGGCCGAGCGCACCGAGGAGCGCGACCGAATCTGGCGGTTGAGCCAGGACCTTCTGGGTGTGGCCGATGAACAAGGGCGCTGGGTCAGCGTCAACCCGGCCTGGACGCGCGTTCTTGGTTGGAAGGAAAGGGATATTGTCGGGCAGACGTCCGAGGCATTCGGCCACCCCGACGAAGAGCCGATGCGGGTCGAGGATCTGCGCCGCCTTGCCGACGAGGAAAATGCCGCTCCGTTCGAATGCCGGTTCCGCCATAAGGACGGTAGCTATCGCTGGCTGTCTTGGACCGCGGCTCTGGAGGGCGGCAATTATTATTGCGTCGCCCGCGACATCAGCGCCGAGAAGGAACATGAAGCGGCGCTTAGCCGTGCCGAGGAAGCGCTGCGCCAGACCCAGAAGATGGACGCGGTCGGCCAGTTGACGGGCGGGATCGCGCATGACTTCAACAATCTGCTCACGATCATCACCGGTAATGTCGACATGGCGGGGCGGAGCCTCGAGCAGGGCAATCTCAGCCGTGTCCAACGTGCCATCGACAACGCCCAGCAAGGTGCCGATCGCGCGGCAGCGCTGACCCAGCGGCTGCTCGCCTTTTCACGTCGCCAGCCGCTCGACCCCAAACCGGTGGACCTGGGCAAGCTGGTCGAGGGGATGGCCGAGCTGCTGCACCGCGCGCTGGGCGAACGGATCGAGCTGGAGACCTTGACCAAGCCCGACCTGTGGCTGGTCGAGGTCGATCCGGGACAGATCGAAAGTTCGATCCTCAACCTTGCAGTCAACTCCCGCGATGCCATGGCCGAGGGCGGCAAGCTGATCATCGAAGCGACCAATGCGCGGGTGGCGCAATCCGATCAGCGTTCGGGTCTCGAGCCCGGGGAATATGTGGTGCTGGCCATCTCCGACGACGGCGAGGGAATGGACAAGGAAACCACCAGCCGCGTCTTCGATCCCTTCTTCACCACCAAGGAAGTGGGCAAGGGCACGGGGCTGGGGCTGTCGATGGTCTATGGATTCGTCAAGCAGTCGGGCGGCCATGTGAAGATTCATTCTACGCCCGGCGAAGGCACGACGGTACGGCTTTACCTGCCGCGGATGGAAGGCGATGCCGCCGCCCATTTCGAGGATGACGGTCGCGACGAGCCGGTCGAGGGCGCGGAAAGCGAGTCCACCATTCTCGTCGTCGAGGATGATGACGATGTACGCATCTACACGGTCGAGATCCTGCGCGAGCTGGGATACCGGGTGCTCGAGGCGCATGACGGGGCATCGGCGCTGAGCCTGCTCGACCGGCGCGAAACCGATGTCGACCTGTTGTTCACCGATGTCGTGATGCCCGGCATGTCGGGACGCGAACTGGCTGACAAGGCGCGCGAGATGCAGCCCGACCTCAAGGTGCTCTACACCTCGGGATATACGCGCGACGAGATCGTCCACGAGGGACGGATCGAGCCGGGGGTCGATATCGTCTCCAAGCCCTTTACCTACCAGGGGCTTGCGCGGCGCATTCGCGAGATGCTGGGCTCCGCCTGACGGACGTTAGCCGCCGCGCGGTCAGCCGGTGAGGGCGAGCGCGGTCTCGTCGGGCTGGTCCCAGGATAGGTTGTGATCGCCGAGGAGCGCGAAGTCGCGCTGGGCGATGATGTCCGAATGGCTCGAATAGCCAAGAACGTCGCTGACTTCGTCCTGGCGGCAGCGGGCGAGGAGCATCGTCTCGTTCGAGGAGAAGTTGGTGAGGCCGCGACCGATCTCGCGTCCGTCCTCGTCATAGACGTGGAGCACGTCGCCCTTCTGGTAATTGCCGCTGGTGGCGATGAGGTCGTGGCGGTCGATGCCCTGCGTGCCTTCGCGAAGACCCTTGGCGGCCTCGGCGGTAACGGTGACGCTGCCGGCCATCTGGATGCGGTCGGTCAGCCAGACGCGCCATGCCGACTGCGGATCGCCATGCGCGGTGCAGCGGGTGTGGCGGCGGCTGCCGTCGAGAAGCGACGTCACGGGGGCCTCGATGATGCCCTTGGCGATGCGCGCGGTTGCGCCCGCATTCTGCGCCATGTTGGCGGCCTGCATCTTGGTAAGCATCCCGCCCGAGCCTAGGAGGCCCTTGCCCTTGGTGGCGTCGAGATAATCGGCGACGTCGGTCACCGTCTCGACGAACTGTGCGCCTTCCTCGTGGGGCGGGCGGTCGTAGAGGCCGTCGATGTCGGTGAGCATGACGAATTCCTCGGCGTGGATCATCTGCGTGACCTTGGCGGCGAGGCGGTCATTGTCGCCGACGCGGATTTCCTTGGTCGTCACCGTGTCATTCTCGTTGACGATGGGGAGGATGCCATTCTTGAGCAGCCGTTCGACCGTGTTCTTGGTGTTCTGGTAACGGCGGGCGTTTTCCAGTTCTTCCGAAGTGAGGAGCACCTGCGCGATGTCGATGCCGAATTCGAGCGCGATCTGCTTGTAGGCGTTGATGATGAGCGGCTGGCCGCAGGCGGCGGCGGCCTGCTTGTCCTGCAGGCCCGCTTCCTCGGGGGCCATGCCGATCATGTCGAGACCGATCGCTGCCGCGCCCGATGACGTGAGCACCACCTCATAGCCCTCGCTGCGCAGCTGGGCGATGTCGGCCATCAGCCCGTGGAGGAAGGCGAAGCGGGGGCTCCGCTCCTCTTCGGATACCACGAGGCCGCTGCCGACCTTGATGACGATACGTTTCTGCTCGCTCACGAAAAACTCCATTCATTCATTCAGGTGCGTAGATACGGTTTAATCGTCGAGATTCAACCTCCTGACCGAGCGAAATAAGGCGGCATGGTGACAGACAAGTAATGTCAAAGTGGTGACAAATAATCCTGTGAAAAATTCACGTGGCTAAGCATATTTGTCTTGCTTGACTTTAGGAGTCCCGCGCAGCGGTTGAAACCAACTTGGCGTCTGCATATTTCATGTATCGAGATCATCATATCAATTGAAACGAGCGACGAATATTGTCGCGAAAGGGAAGGACATTCATGAAAATCCTGATGGCCGGTTGCGGAAAGATGGGCGGAGCGATGCTGCGCCGCTGGACGGGAGGCGACCTGCCGCCGATCACGGTCGTCGATCCTGCTGCCATCGAGACGCCGCAGCGGGTGCGCCACTTGCGCAGCCTGGATGCGCTGGAAGGCGAGAAGTTCGGCCTGCTGATCGTGGCGATCAAGCCGCAGATGATGGAGGAAGTGCTGCCGACCTATGCCGATCATATCGCGCATGACGGCTTTGCGCTGTCGATGGCGGCAGGTGTGTCGGCCGAGCGGATTTCGAGCCTGTTGGGCGGCGTACCGACGGCGCGCGTGATGCCCAACCTGCCGGCGGCGATGGGGCGCGGGATGAGCGCGCTTTATGCCCAGCCCGAGGTGAGCGCGACGCAGCGGCTGCTGGTCGGCAAGCTCGTCGGGGCAACGGGCGAGACCGCCTGGATCGAGGATGAGGAAAGGATCGACCTTTTCACCGCGCTGGCCGGGTCAGGCCCCGGCTATGTGTTCGAAATCATGCGGGCAATGCAGGACATTGCCGAAGCGCGCGGCTTCGCGCCCGAGGAAGCGCGTCGGATCGCGGTCGAGACCGTGTCCGGCACGGGCGAAATGGCGCGCCGCGAAGACAAGTCGCTCGAAGAATTGCGCAACGATGTGACGAGTCCGGGCGGCACGACCGATGCCGGGCTGTCGGTGCTGCGCGAAGGGGGCGCGATCGAGGACCTCCTGGGGCGGACGGTGGACGCCGCCCATGCCCGGGCGGTCGAATTGCGCTGAACCTTCGCCGCGCCCGACGATTAATCAGAATATGGAGAAGAATATGGCCGATATCGAGCCGACCGACGCCAAGAGCTATGTGGACGAGCTGGCACGACGCGCAAGGAGCGCGGTTGCCCAGCTTGCCACGGCTTCGACCGAAACCAAGAACAAGGCGATCCGCGCCGGGGCCGATGCCCTCATCGAGCGGCAGGAGAAGATCCTGCGTGCCAATGCGCGCGACGTGGACAATGCCCGCAAGGCCGGGAAACCCGATGCCTTCATCGACCGCCTCGCGCTTGACGAGGGGCGCATCGAGGCGATGGCCGAGGGAATGCGCACCGTCGCCGATCTCGACGATCCGGTGGGCCGCGTGCTGGCCACCTTCGACCGTCCCAACGGCCTCAAGATCGAGCGCGTCGCGGTGCCGATCGGGGTGATCGGGATGATCTATGAATCGCGCCCCAATGTCGGCGCCGACGCCAGCGCGCTCTGCCTCAAGAGCGGCAATGCCGTGATCCTGCGCGGGGGGTCGGACAGCCATCATTCGGCAGGCGAAATCAATGCCGCGATCGCCGAAGGGCTGAAGGCCGCCGGACTGCCCACCGAAGCGGTGCAGATCGTCGGCACGACCGACCGCGCCGCGGTGGGTGCGATGCTCGAGGCGGTGGGCAAGATCGACCTCATCATTCCGCGCGGCGGCAAGTCGCTGGTCGAGCGGGTGCGCGACCAGGCCAAGGTGCCGACGCTGCTGCATCTCGACGGCAATTGCCACAGCTATGTCCATGCCAGGGCCGATCTGGATAAGGCGGTTTCGGTGGTGCAGAATGCCAAGCAGCGCCGTCTCGGCGTGTGCGGCGCGACCGAGAGCCTCGTGGTCGATCGCGACGTGGCAAAAGACTATCTGCCGAGGCTCGCCGAAGCGCTGGGCGATTGCGAATTGCGCGGTGACGAGGAGGCGCAGCGTATTCTGCCGGGGATCAAGGCCGCGACGGCCGAGGATTGGGACACCGAATATCTCGACAATATCCTGTCGGTGAAGGTGGTCGATGGTCTTGAAGATGCGATCGACTTCGTGTCGGCGCACCATTCGGGCCATACCGATGCGATCCTGACCGAGGACGAAGACGCGGCGCGGCAGTTCATGACCCGCGTCGACAGCGCGGTGGTGATGCACAATGCCTCGACCCAATTTTCCGACGGTGGCGAATTCGGCATGGGCGCCGAAATCGGCATCGCGACCGGCAAGATGCACGCGCGCGGCCCCGTCGGGCTCGAGCAATTGTGCAGCTTCCATTATCGCGTCCATGGCGAAGGGCAGACGCGGCCCGCTTAGCTTGGTTTGACAAGCAAGGTCCCCTAGCGCAATAATTTGCTCCATGTTGTTCATGTGGGGCAAGCTGGCGGGGGCATTGTTCGCCTTGGGATTGGCGGGAGCGCAAGCCGGGCCTTCGGCCGGGCGCGGTCCCATCATCGATATGCATCTCCATGCCGTGGCGGCGGATCATAACGGTCCGCCGCCGCAGCATATGTGCGCGCCAATGGAGCGTTTTCCGGCATGGGACCCGGCGACCGACTATCGCGAACATTTCAAGGCGGTGACCCGCGACGGTATCGCGTGCGATAATCCCATCGTCTCGGCGGCGAGCGACGAGGCGCTGCGCGACCGCACGATCGAACTGGTCGAGAAACATGACATCTTCGCCGTGCTGGGCGGTTCGCCCGAGAAGGTCGCCGAATGGCGCGATCATGCGCCGGGCCGTTTCCTCCCGGGCTTCGACCTGAGCCTTCCGCGCGAGGATACGGCCGAGAAGCTGCGCGCGCTCCATGCCGAGGGCAGGCTATCCGTGCTTGCCGAGGTCCAGGTGCAATATTTCGGGATCGGGCCCGATGACGAGCGGATGGAGCCCATCTGGGCGCTGGCCGAGGAGCTCGATATTCCGGTCGGCATCCATATCGGGGAGGGTCCGCCGGGCACCGCCTATCTCGGCCTGCCGTTCAAGGCGGCGCTGGGCGATCCCCTGCTTCTGGAGCCGGTGCTGCTGCGCCACCCGAAATTGCGGGTCTATGTCATGCATGCCGGCTTTCCCTTCCGGGACCGGATGAAAGCGCTGATGATGGCGCATCCGCAGGTTCATGCCGATGTGGGCGTGCTGGCCTATACGCGGCGACCCTCGCAATTCCACGGCTTTCTCTGCGACCTGGTCGATGCCGGTTTTGGCGACCGCATTCTCTACGGCACCGACCAGATGGTCTGGCCCGACACCATCCCGCTGGCGATCAAGGCGATCGAGACGGCACCCTGCCTCGATGCGCAGCAGAAACGCGATATCTTCTACAATAACGCCGCGCGTTTTCTTCGCCTCGACGAAGCGACCATCGCGCGGCACCATGCGATCGCCGCTGCCACGCCCTGAAGGGCGCCGAGCCGGGGTTTGATCAGATCGGATTGGCGGGGCAGTAGCGCGCCAGATATTCCTCATGAGTGGGCATATGGTCGACCAGATATTGGATTGACTTCTGGATCTCGCCCAATTCCTTCGACAGGCCGGGTTCGGCCACCGTGCCTGCCATCGCGTTGGTGCCGATGGGACTGATGCCCTGGCCGACCATGACCGCGACCCAGCTGGTCGCAGTGAAGAGTTCGTCATCCTCTCGGAAGATCTGGCCGTTGAGGCGGAAAAGCTCGATCTTTTCCTTGAGCGTGTCGGGGATTTCCATCGTCCGGCAGTAATTCCAGAACTCGCTGTCGTCGCGTTCAGTGGATTTGTAATGCAGGATGAGGAAGTCGCGGATCCGCTCATATTCCTTGCGGGTGAGGCGGTTAAAGGCCTCTTCCTGTTCGCGCGTCACGCCGTCGAGCGAAAGCAGGGCGACGAGCTTGTTCACCGCGGTGTTGATGAGGTGGATCGAGGTCGATTCCAGAGGCTCCATGAAGCCTGCCGAGAGGCCGATCGCGACCACGTTGCGGTTCCAGAATTTCTTACGGCGGCCGGTTACGAAGCGGAGGAAATTGGGATCGGCCTGGATTTCCCCGTCGACATTGGCGGCAAGGATGTCGTGCGCCTTTTCATCCTCCATATAGGCGGAGCAATAGACATGGCCGTTGCCGTTGCGCTGTTGCAGCGGGACGCGCCATTGCCAGCCCGCGCTGTGCGCGGTGGCGCGGGTGTAGGGCAGGATGTTGCCATCGCCCGCCGAGGGGAGGGCGACCGCCCGGTCGCAGGGCAGCCAGTGGGTCCATTCCTCATAGCCGGACTTCAGTGCCTGTTCGATGAGGAGGCCGCGAAAGCCGGTGCAGTCGACGAAGAAGTCGCCCGCGATTTCCTGCCCGCCTTCGAGGCGGATCGCTTCGACGAAGCCGCTTTCGGAATTGAGCTGGACATCTTCGACCTTGCCTTCCTGCCGCTTCACGCCGCGCGCCTCGGCGTGGCGGCGCAGGAACTTGGCGTAGCGGCCGGCATCGAGATGATAGGCATAGTTGATCGGCGGCAAATCCTCGCGCTGCGCGGGGTCGGTCTTGGCGAACTTGCGCTGCATCGCTGCCTGGGTTTCGGGGCTGAAGGCGTGGAGCGGGCGCGGGTCGCCCGCGAGGCGATATTTGAGCCAGATCTGGTGGAAGGCGCAGCCTTCGATATCGTAGCCATAATTTCCGAAGGGGTGGAAATAGCTGTCGCCCCGGCGCTGCCAGTTGAGGAAGTGGATGCCGAGCTTGAAGGTGCCTTGTACCGCCGAGAGCATTTCGGCCTCGTCGATGCCCAGGAGGCGATTGAAATCGACGAAAGGCGGGATAGTCGCTTCGCCCACGCCCACGGTGCCGATCATCTCGGATTCGACGAGGGTGATGCTGACGGGATGGGCGTCGACCAGCTTGGAAAGCGCTGCGGCGGTCATCCAGCCCGCGGTTCCGCCGCCGACGATCACGATCCTGCGAATGGCCATCGAGCCCTGTCTCCCCCGCTACACGCCATGCCTGTGCCAATGCGGCAACACTCATCAAGCATGACCGCCAGAGGCGAGGCAAGGCTTAGCGGGAAAGTCCCGAAATGTGAACGTTCATCTTGGACTTGTGAACGCTCACAATTTGCGATAACACTGGCGTAACAATCGCGTTTTTGCGCTTCGCCAAAACTCGTCAGGGGAGGATCATTTTGGCCATCGACAAAGAGCATCCGGAGACTTTTTCCGCCGCGCGCATGCTGGCCACCGTGTCGAGCGTGGCCTTGTGCATGGCGATGACCCAGCCCGCGCACGCGCGGGACACGCAGGAAGCGCAGGACGAGGAAGAAGTGCAGGAAGGCGCGGGCACCGATGCGCCAGTGATCGAGGAAGACGATACGATCGTCGTTACCGGTTACCTCCAGAGCCTCGAGAATGCGCAGGCGATCAAGCGCGACGCCGATACTTTCGTCGATGTCATCACCGCCGAGGATATCGGCGCGCTTCCCGACCGGTCGGTTGCCGAATCGCTGCAGCGGGTTCCGGGCGTCAATATCTCGAGGTTCGAACAGCGCGACGATCCCGACCGTTTCTCGGTCGAGGGCTCGGGTGTCATCATTCGCGGTCTCCCCTATGTCCGCTCGGAGTTGAACGGGCGTGACATCTTTTCCGCGAACGGCGGCCGGGTCCTCGGCTTCAACGATGTGTCCCCCGAACTTTTGGGGCGCGTCGAAGTGTACAAGAATCTGACCGCCGACATGGTCGAGGGCGGGGTCGCGGGTCTCGTCAATCTCGTCACCCGCAAGCCGCTCGACAATCCGGGCCTCAAGATCGCGGGAACGATCGAGGCCAATGTCGGCGACCTAGCCGAAAAATGGTCGCCGGGCTTTTCGATCCTCGCGTCGAACAGCTTCGATTCGGGCGACATGGAGTTCGGCATCCAGCTTGGCTATGCGCAGCAGGAACTGGTGACGCGGACCGACGCCTCGCAGATCACCGATCCCTGCTATCGCGCCGAAACGCTGGACGGGCCGTGCGTCCGCTTCGCGCCGGTGGGTTCGGGCGGCTATGGCGACGTCATCTTCGGTGCGGACGAGTTCCCGCCCGCCAACACGGTGGTGGCGCCGAAGGGTGCGGGCGTGCGCACCACGGGCCTCGAACGCGACCGCCAGGCCTATTCGGCGGTCATGCAAATGGAATCGAAGGACGGTTCGGTCGGCTTCACGGTCGAATATCTGCGTGCCGAGACCGATGCGAGCATCAACGAGTTCGCGGTGCTGGCGCAGGTCAATGACGACAATCTCTTCCCGGTGATCGCGCCCGGCACGACCCCGGTGATCGACGGCAACCAGGTGGTGTCGGCGACGCTGACCCAGAACAGCTTCGGCATTTCGGGCATTCCCACCGAGACCCTGCGCTTCCAGCGCAAGGACGAAGCGATGACCGAGGATCTGTCGGGCACCCTTCAGATCAACCCGACCGATCGGCTCGCACTCAATTTCGAGGGGCAATATATCAATTCGGACCGCAGCGAGGATGGCATCATCCTGGCGATGCGGTCGTTCACCGATATCTTCTTCGACAATTCGGGCGAGACGCCGGTGGTGCAGTTCCTCCAGGCGGGGCAGGGCAGCACGGGCAATGCGACCGAATATCTCAACGATCCGGCGGCGATCTATTACTGGTTCCATCTCGACAACCAGGTTCGCAATGAGGGCAAGCTCTATTCGCTGCGCGCCGATGCCGATTACGACCTCGAAGATACCGGTCTTGGCCCCGTCAAGGGCGTGCGGTTCGGGGCGCGTTGGTCCGACCGCAATCGGGTGACGCGCAATGCCAATTTCGCCAACTGGAGCAATCTTGGCGACACCTGGACCGGCCGCGGAGGCAATTGGAACTGCGGCGATCCGCAAATCTTCGGCTGCGGCGGGGCCTATGCCTTCGATTTCCCCGAATCCTACGATACCTTCAATCCGTTCGGAGACGATTTCCAGCGCGGCAATGTCGCGGTGCCCGTGGGGCCGGCGATCTTCTTTGGCGGAGACGACCTGGTCGCGGCCTATCTCGACCGGTCGCTCGAGGACCAGCTCAATGCCATCAAGGCCTTCACGATCACTCCCGAGGGGCGGCCGCTGATCTACAGCCGTGGAGGACTGGTCTCCGGGCTGCCGTTCCTCGATGGCGAGATTTCGGACGTGGACGAGGAAACGCTGGCCTTTTACGGGCGGGTCGATTTCGGGCACGAGTTCGCGGGCGGCGTGAGCGTCGATGGCAATTTCGGGCTTCGCTATGTCGAGACGACCGTGGGCAGCGCGGGCGAATTGCAGGCGATCCCCGCAGCCTATGTCGATGATCCCATCTATGAGATTCCGGGCGATCCGACCTCGTTCAATCGCGGGGGCGATGGCGACGGGATCGCCGAAGTGTCGGACATCCAGAACCGCTGCGCCAATATCCCGGGAGGACAGACGCGGCCCGGCTATTGCGACCTGTCGGCGGCGCGGCAGGCCGAGTTCGTCGGCGCGCTGACGGGCGAGATCGTCGATGACAGCGCCGACATCGTCTATGACAATTGGCTTCCGAGCTTCAACATCAAGGTCGATGTGGGCGGCGGACTGTTGTTCCGCGGGGCGGTGTCGAAGGGCATCTTCAGGCCCGACATGGCGGCCTATCGGACAGGTGGTTTCCTGGGTGACAATACCCGTACCCTCGTCGCCGAAGGGACGACCGCGACCGGGCCGCTCTTCTCGATCTTCACGGGTAACCGCCTGTTGAGGCCGCTCGAAAGCTGGAATTACGACCTGTCGGCCGAATATTATTGGGCGGACGTGGGGTCAGTGACCATGTCACTGTTCCAGAAGGACTTTTCCAAGCTGTTCGGCTTCGGTCCGAGCGTGCGGCCGATCGATATCGGCGCCAGCGAGGACGTGCCGTTGCTGGTGACGGGGCCGGTCAATTTCGGTGAAGCGACCCTGAAGGGCGCGGAACTCGCCTATCAGCAGCAATATGACTTCCTGCCGGGTGCGCTGGGTGGCTTCGGCACCCAGCTCACCTACACCTATGTCGATGCGAGCGATTTCGGGAGCGAGGGGGACATCCTTCCAGGCCTGCCGTTCCCGGGCGTGTCGAAGCATACCGTCAACGCGGTGCTCTTCTACGAGAAATACGGATTGTCGGCGCGCGCGGCCTATCATTGGCGCTCCGATTTCCTGCAGACGCCGCGCGACGTGATCTTCCCCTTCTCGCCCATCTATGGCGAGGAAACGGGGCAGCTCGATGCGTCGATCTTCTATTCGATCACCGACAATGTGAAGATCGGGGTGCAGGGCGTGAACCTTCTCGACGAAGTGACGCGCACCACCCAGGTGATCGATTATGACGGGACGCGGCTGACGCGTTCGGCCTTCCGCAACGACCGGAGGTTCACCTTCCTCTTGCGGTTCGATTTCTAGGGAAGCGAGAGCTTTACCAATGGGGGTGATGGGCTGCCGCTTTGCGCGGTGGCCCATCTAGCTTTAGGCTGGTGGCGCGGAGGCAAGCGAAAGGTTCGGGCGATGCGGGCAGGCTTGATCGGGGCGATGGTGCCGGGTGCGCTTCTGATCGCGGGATGCGCGGCGGGCGTGACGGATCGCGGCGGCCACGAAGGCTGGAGCCTGGTCTGGGCCGACGAGTTCGACGACAGCCGGATCGACACGCACAAATGGGATTTCGACCGCGATTGCTGGGGCGGGGGCAATGAAGAGCGGCAATGCTATACCGACAGTCCGCGCAACGCCTTCATCGAGGATGGCAAGCTCGTCATCATGGCGCGACGGGAAGAGGCGAGCGGGCCTGCCTGGCCGCCGCACCTGCGCGCCGCGCAGGACGATCCCGACCGTGTCGCGCACAAGCCCTTTACCTCGGCCCGGCTGGTGACCCGGGGCAAGGCCGCCTGGCGATATGGAAAGGTCGAGGTTCGAGCCAAACTGCCGCAGGGGCAGGGGACTTGGCCGGCGATCTGGATGCTGCCCGAGGACGGGAATTATGGCGGCTGGGCGGCATCGGGCGAGATCGACATACTGGAAGCGGTCAATCTCGGCGTGGCCTGCGCCCAATGTCCGAGCGGGCGCGAGGATCGCATCCTGGGTACGCTTCATTATGGCGGGCAGTGGCCCGACAATGAGCATGTCTCGACCGAAGTGCATCGGCCCGAAGTGCTCGAAGGTTTCCACACTTTCGGGATCGTCTGGCGGCCCGGCCGGTTCGACTGGACCTTCGATGGGAAGGTCTTTGCCAGCCGCGAAGCGGACGAGTGGTGGACGTCGGCATCCGAGAATGCCGAGGCGCCGTTCGACCGGCCGTTCCATCTGATCCTCAATCTCGCCATCGGCGGGAAGCTGTCCGAAGAGCGCGGGATCGGCGGTGTCGACGAGAGCGGATATCCCAAGTGGATGGAAGTCGACTGGGTGCGGGTCTGGCAATGCGACCCGCCCGGTGGCTGCGCCGCGCCCTAGCGGACCGAGCGGATCCCCATCACCGATGCCGCGGCCACGAGCGCGGCGAGCGTGCCCAGCCCGATGAGAAGCCGAAGCGCTCCGCCCGGCAGGTCGCCGCTGCTGAGCAGAAGGGCCGCCGAAGGCGCGATGATCGCGGGCAAGGTGTTGGTGAGGTTCATCAGCCCCAGATAGGTGCCCCGCCGCCGGTGCCCCGCAAGCATCTGGGCGACCAGCGCCGAATCGACCGAAAGGAAAGCGGTGAGGCAGGCGGTGAACAGCGCATAGGCAGCGAGAATGACTCCCCAATGGCTTCCCCATGCCAGGAGCGCGAGCGCCAGCGCGACGCCGCAGGCGGTGAGCGCGAGCGGGACGCGGCGCTTGCCCGCCACATCGCTGATCCGGCCCGCGATGATCCCCGCGCCCAGGGACATGATCGTGGCGATGAGGCTGAGGGTTGCCACGCCCGCCGAAGCTGCCTGATCGGGATAACCTGCCGCCCCCGAGGCGATGCCGTCGACGTAAAGATAGAGATAGGAAAGCATGATCGCCGCGCCGGTCTGCACCGTGAGGCGCGCCACCCATGCCAGCGCGAAGTCCCGGCCCAGCGCGGCGCCGCGGTCGGCGGGCGGTTCTTCGCGGGCGATGAGGGGGAGATCGGCTGGCCAGGCGATGAGCAGCGGAAGGATGAGCGCGGCAATGATGCCCGCGAGGAGGAGGAAGGGCCAGCCGCTGTCCGCCGAGCCGAGATAGCCGAGCAGGGTGATGGCAAGGCCCGCAAGCGGGAGCGCCATGCCCAGCCAGCCCGCGATCCAGCCCTTGCGTGCGTGCGGCACATGGTCAGCGAGAAGCGCGCCGATGGGCGCGAACATGAGGTTGAAGCTGGCCTGGAAGACGATGATCGCGGCGAACAGGGTGAGCGGCGTGCGCGCATCGGCGAACAGCGCATAGCTGGCGAGGAGCGCGGCAAGCCCGAGAGCGATCGGCATGCGGCGGTTGCCGTGGCGGCGGATCCAATAGTCGCTGAAGGCACCGGCGGCGATGTTGGCGAGGCTGGCGGTGACGCCGCCGACGAGGAGCAGCCAGCTCAACAGCGTGATCGGTTCGTCGGCCGCGATCGCCGCCACGCGGCGGGGCAGGAGCAGGACCAAGAGCGGGAGGAAGGCGATGAACGCGCCCAGATTTGCGAGGATGTAGAGCGGCGTGAAACGCGCCTTGTTCATCGCGGGGCAGGACCGGTGGTTTCGCGGACGATGAGGTCGAAGGGCAGGCAATGATCCCCGTTGGCGGGCTGTCCCTCGGCGGCGTCCATCAAAAGTTCGCAGGCGCGCGCGATCATCGCGGCGGTGGGCTGGCGGATGGCGGTGAGCGGCGGGACCGCGAAACGCGCGCCCGGCGTGTCCTCGAAGCTGATCAGCGAGAGCTGTTCGGGCACCTCCACGCCGAGCTTGCTGGCGACATGGAGGAGAGCGAAGGCCATTTCGTCATTTTCGGCGATCACTGCGGTGGGTCCGCCATTTTCGAGCCAGTCGCGCGCGATCGCGCCTGCCTTGTCGAAGGAATAGCCGCCCTCCGCGATGAGCGGTTCGAGGCCCGCATCCTTCATCGCATCGCCATAGCCTTCGCGCCGGACGAGGCTGGCCTCATAGCTGCGGTCGCCCGCGAGGAAGGCGATCTTGCGGTGGCCGAGGCCGGTAAGATGGTCGACCGCGGCGCGGGCCGCGCCCGCATCGTCGAAATGGACGCAAAGCGCATCGCTGTTCGCATCGGGCAGGGCGATCCGCGCGAAGGGACGGCCCCGTTCGCGCAGCAGCGCGGCGAGTTCTGGATTTTCGCTGTGCGGCTGAGTGAGGATGATGCCGTCAGGCTGCAGGCTGGTAAGCACGCGGCGGACCTGTTCGACCGCCTTGCCCGTCTCGGTGTCGATGAGTTCGAAGAGCATGTGATAACCGCGCGCTTCGCAGGCGAGCATCCCGCCGTAGAGCATCTGGTCGACCCAGTCGTTGCCATGGCCCGCGGCCCAATTCTCGATCGTGCGTTCGCGGTCGTTGATTGCCATGATGAGGAAAGAGCGCGCGCCGCCCATGCGCCGTGCCGCGAGGTTGGGGACATAGCCCAGTTCGGCAATCGCCGTTTCGATCTTTTCGCGGACCGCGGGCTTCACCCCGGGCTTGCCGTTGATGACGCGGCTGACCGTCTGGCGCGATACGCCAGCAGCCTTTGCGACATCTTCGATCGTGATCGACATCGCTTTCCTGCATAACTGCACGCGCATCGTTCGTCGATGGCCAAGGAATGCCAAATTTTTGGCAATTGTGAACGTTCACTATTTATCCTATGGTCGCCGACGCAGGTTCGCCCCGCGCGAAGTGCGCCGGGTCCTTCACCCTTCACCCCGGCGCTGCTTTTTCGACGCGGGGCGCCTGCAAACGAACAGGAAGCGATCCGTTTGACGAGCCTTGGGGGGAGATTATCGATGCGCCTAGCCACGAGCATGGCCGCGCTGGCACTGGCCGGTTGCGGTGCGCCACTGGCGACAACTCCCTTGGAGCCTGCCGGCGTGCAGGCCCGGGCGAGCGAGGATGCGCAGGTCGAGGCGCTGCTTTCGCGGATGAGCCTCGAGCGCAAGGTCGCGCAGCTCGTCATGCCCGATATCGGGTCGATCACCCCCGAGGATGTCGAACGTTATCGGTTCGGGGTGATCCTCAATGGCGGCAATTCGGGGCCGAACGGGAACGATCTTGCCCCGGCGCCCGAATGGCTGGCTCTTGCCGATGCCTATTGGGATGCCTCGACGCGGCCTCATGAAAATGGCGAGCCGGTCATCCCCTCGATCTGGGCAACCGACGCGGTGCATGGCCATGCCAACGTGATGGGCGCGACCATCTTTCCCCATAATATCGGGCTGGGCGCGACCGGCGATGCCGACCTGGTGCGGCGGATCGGCGAGGTTACCGCGACCGAAATCGAGATCACCGGCATCGACTGGACCTTTGCCCCGACCATCGCGGTGGCGCGCGACGATCGTTGGGGGCGGACCTATGAAAGCTATTCCGAGGATCCCGCCCGGGTCGCGGCGCTGGGTGCGGCGATGACGCTGGGGCTGCAGGGTCGCCGCGGCGTTCCCGACTATCTCGGCGAGGGGCGGGTGGTTGCCACCGCCAAGCATTTCTTCGGCGATGGCGGAACCGAGCAGGGGGTCGACCAGGGCGACGTGAATGGCGACCTTGGCGAATTGAAGCGCATTCATGCCGCGCCTTATCCGTCGGTGATCGACGCCGGGGTCGAAAGCATCATGGCGAGCTTCAATTCGATCAACGGGAGCAAAATGCATGGCAATGCGACACTGCTCACCGATTATCTGCGCGGCGAACTCGGGTTCGATGGTCTCGTCGTGGGGGACTGGAACGGGCATGGGCAGGTGAAGGGCTGCACCAACAGCGACTGTCCGCAGGCGCTGATGGCGGGGCTCGATGTCTATATGGTGCCCGAGGATTGGAAAGCGCTGTACGAGACTTTGCTCGAACAGGTGCGCGACGGGACCATCCCGATGGCGCGGGTCGATGAAGCGGCGGGCCGGGTGCTCCGGCTGAAACTGCGGGCAGGACTGCTGGGTGATGTGCGCCCGTCGGAACGCGCCAATGCGGGAGAATTTTCGCGCCTCGGGGCGCCTTCGCATCGCGCGGTCGCACGCGAAGCGGTGGCCAAGTCGATGGTGCTGTTGAAGAATGACGGGGTGTTGCCCCTCAAGGCCGGTGCCAGATTGCTGGTCGCGGGCGAGGCGGCGAATTCGATTGCGCGCCAGTCGGGCGGCTGGACGCTGACATGGCAGGGCGGTGGGGAATTGACCAACGGGCATTTCCCGGGCGCGACCTCCATCTATGACGGGATCGCCGCCGCGGCGAGCGAAGCGGGTGGATCGGCGCGGCTTTCCGAGAATGGCGAGTATGACGAGCGGCCCGATGCGGCGATCATCGTCTTTGGCGAGGAGCCCTATGCGGAGTTTGCGGGAGACCGGAAGGATCTGGTCTGGCGCGACGAGGAAGGGCTGGAATTGCTTCGCCGCTACCGCGCGGCGGGAATACCGACCGTCGCGCTGTTTCTTTCGGGGCGGCCGATGTGGGTCAATCGCGAACTCAATGCCGCCAATGCCTTTGTCGCGGCCTGGCTGCCCGGCAGCGAAGGCCAGGGAGTTGCCGACGGGCTGTTCGGGCGGACGCCGTTCAGCGGGCGGTTGAGCTTCAGCTGGCCCGGCGACTGCACGCGGCCCGTGGTCAATGAAGGAGCGGAAGGGACGCTCTTCCCGCTGGGCTATGGCCTCGAGGGAAGCGCCGAATGGAAGCCCTTGTCCGAGGATTGCGCATGGCTGGCTTCGGGCGATGGCGAGCGGATGCTGTTCGGGGCGGGGCGGCTTGGCGACGAAGTGAGCGCCACGGCAGGCGCGACCGCGCTGGCAGACCTCAAGGGCCGAGCGCAGGGCTTTGCCGCTTCGGGGCTCGATATCTCGGCGCAGGAGGATGGGAGGCTGCTTCGATGGACCGGGCCGCAGCGGCTTCGGATCCGTTGGCCCGAGGAAAGCGAGGGCGGCAGCGTGGTGATCCGCTACCTTGTCGGTCAGCGGCCCGAGGGAGCGGTGCGGATCGAGGCCGGGTGCGACGGGCCTGCCTGCAAGGCGAGCCGCGACATCGGCGCGGAGATGGCGCTGGCCGCCGGCAAGGGCGAGCGGGTGATGGTCATCACCGGCCAATGCCTGCCGATGGGAAGCGGCGATATCGCCATCAGCGCCGATGCGCCTTTCGAGATGAAGCTGGTTTCGGCGGTACGCAGCGACGCCCAGGCCGAGGCCGAATGCAGCTTCTAGGCAAGGTCCGCCTGCCTTGACATGCCGTGTCGGTGCCTTATCAAGCTAATACAGCTTGAGCGAGGAGATTTGGCATGAAGAGCGGCCTGACCCTGATCCTGACCATGGCACTGGGGGGAACGGCGCTGGCCGCGCCGCCCGATCTTGCGGTCAAGGTCGATGCCTATCTCGATCATGCCTTCGTCGCCGACGGGCCCGGCGTGGCGGCCAACATCGTCGATGATGGCAAGATCGTCTATCATGGCGCTCGGGGAATGGCGGATGTCGAGGAGGGCGTGCCGCTTCGGCCCGACAGCCGCTTCCGGCTGGGGTCGATCACCAAGCAGTTTGCTGCGGCGATGATGATGAAGCTCATCGAGGAAGGGCGCGTCTCGCTCGACGATCCCCTGAACCGATATGTCTCTGATTTTCCCAGGGGTGACTCGATCACCATCCGGCAGTTGCTCAATCACACTTCGGGCATCCGCAGCTATACCTCGATCGCCGAGCTGATGACCGAGGCGGCTGCCAATCGCGACCTCAGCACCGACGAAATGATCGCGCGCTTTCGCGACCTCGACCCCGATTTCGAACCCGGGAGCCGCTTTGCCTACAACAATAGCGGCTATGTGCTGGTCGGTGCGGTGATCGAGGCGGTGACGGGCAAATCCTGGCACGAGGCGGTGCGCGAGGAATTGCTGTTGCCTCACGGGATCGAGGGCATCGTCTATATGGGTGCCGAGGATAGCGATCCCGAGTTGGTCGGGGGCTACAGCATCTTTGCCGACCAGGTCATTCGCGCTCAGAAGATCCACGGCAGCGTTCCCCATGCCGCCGGAGCCTTGAGCGGCGATGTGGAATCGGTGTGGCAATGGTATGCCGCATTGTTCGGCAATGAGATTGTCGGCGAGGAGAGCCTTGCCGCGATGACGACGCCCACGAAGACCGGCGACGGCGAGGAAGTCCCCTACGGTTTCGGACTGGGGATGGGCGAAATCCTCGACCGGCGCGTGGTCGGGCATGGCGGGGGCATTTTCGGTTTCCAGGCCGACAGCAAATATCTTCCCGACGAGGACCTGTTCGTCGCGGTCTTTGCCAACAGTGACCAGTCGGCGGTGAGCCCGGGGGCGGTGACGGCGCGGCTGGTGCACCTGTCGCTGGGGCGCGAAGTTCCCCTGCTGGAGAAACAGGCTTTCGACGAGGAAGCGCTGTCGCCTTTCCTCGGTCGCTATCGCTTCGGCGAGGATTATCGCGATTTCTTCATCCGCGACGGCAAGCTGTTCACGCGGCGCAAGGACAATGCCGAGGTCGAGGCATATGCGGCGGGCGACGGCACCTATTTCTACGGGCCGGGATCGATGACCTTTTTCCGCCTTGCCCATGCGGACGGCGAGCCAGTGATGCGCTTCCATTCGGGCGGAGCCGAGGAGCCGGACATCGGCACTCATGCGGGCGAGATCGTCGAGGAGGCCTGTATCGGTCTCAGCGAGGCGCAACGCGCCGCGATTGTCGGCGTCTATCGCTTTCCCTTTGGCGATCTCACCATCGCGGAAAGCGGAGCGGGCGGCGTGAGCGCGCAGCTCAGCGGCCAGCCGTCGATCGATCTCGATGCACGCAGCGCGACCGAACTGCTGGCGAGACGGGTGGGCGCGCGGCTGGTGTTCGAGGTGGAGGACGGGCAGGCCAAGGCCGTGACGCTCTACCAGGGCGGACAGGAAGCCACCGCGCCGCGAACCGACTGACGAGGATCGGAAATACAGGGCATGAAAAAAGCCCGGGCAGTGGAGGTGCCCGGGCTTCTCTTGCGTGACGATTGCTCGTCAGCCCCCAGTTGCTGCCAAGGAAAGAGCAAAGCAGCGAGACGAACGCTAGGGGGCAATTTGCCATCTTGTCACCCCTTTTGACGGTAGCCATGCCCAATTGCCGCAATGCTGTTGCGATTCCGCCACGCTGGTGAGAGGGCCAGAGAGAGGGTTTGCCTTGCCGGACGCCTCGCCCTAGGGCAGAGCCTTCGCATTCGCAGCAAATTCGTGGAGCCCCTTCGTGCGCCTTTCCCAGTCTTTCCTTCCGGTTCTGAAGGAATCGCCTTCCGACGCCCAGATCGCCAGCCACAAGCTGATGTTGCAGGCCGGACTGGTCCGTCAGACCGCCGCCGGCATCTATGCCTGGCTGCCGCTTGGCTGGCGCGTGTTGCAGAAGGTCGAGCAGATCGTCCGCGAGGAACAGGACCGCGCCGGGGCGCAGGAAATGCTGATGCCCACCATCCAGCCCGCCGACCTGTGGCGCGAGAGCGGGCGCTATGATGCCTATGGACCCGAGATGCTGCGCATCAAGGACCGGCACGACCGCGAGATGTTGTATGGTCCGACCAACGAGGACATGATCACCGCGCTGTTTCGCGACGATGTCAAAAGCTATCGCGACCTGCCGCGTATGCTCTACCATATCCAGTGGAAGTTCCGCGACGAGGTGCGGCCCCGTTTCGGGGTGATGCGCGGGCGCGAATTCCTGATGAAGGACGCCTATAGCTTCGATCTCGACGAGGCGGGCGGGCAGCGCAGCTATTATCGCCAGCTGCTGGCCTATCTGCGCACTTTCCGCCGGATGGGTATCAAGGCGGTGCCGATGCAGGCCGACAGCGGGCCGATCGGCGGCAAATTGAGCCATGAATTCATCATCCTTGCCCCCAATGGCGAGAGCGAGGTTTTCTACGATGCCGCCGTCGAGTCCATCGATCTCGACCGGCCCGGCCTTTCCTATGACGATGATGCGGGGCTCGCGGCCCTGTTCAACGAAGTCACCGGCTCCTACGCCGCGACCGACGAGACGCATGACCCCGCGCGCTGGGCGATGGTCGACGACAAGGCCAAGCGCACCGGGCGCGGCATCGAGGTCGGCCATATCTTCTATTTCGGCGACCGTTATTCGAAGGCGATGGGCCTCAAGGTGTCGGGTCGCGATGGCGACATGGTGACGCCGATGATGGGTAGCTATGGCGTGGGGGTCTCGCGCCTCGTCGGGGCGATCATCGAGGCGAGCCATGACGACAATGGCATCATCTGGCCCGAAGCGGTCGCGCCCTGGAAAGTCGGAATCGTCACCATGCGCGCCGATGACGAGGCCACCGTGGCGGCGGCCGCGGACCTTTACCAAAAGCTCGGCGCGGCGGGTGTCGAGACGCTTTATGACGACCGCGACGAGCGCGGCGGCGTGAAGCTCGGCGGGATGGACCTGATGGGCCTGCCCTGGCAGATCATCATCGGCCCGCGCGGGCTGAAGGATGGCGTCGTCGAAGTCAAAAACCGCGCCAGCGGCGAACGGGAGGAATTGACGCCCGAAGCTGCGCTGGCCAAGCTGACTTCATGATCCTCAATCGCCACGAGCGCATGATCGCTCGGCGCTATCTCCTTCCGCACAAGGGGGAAGGCTTCATCTTTGTCGTCGCCGGTTTCTCGGTCGGCGCGGTCGCGCTTGGCGTTGCCGCGCTGATTGCCGTGATGAGCGTGATGAACGGTTTCCGGGCCGACCTTTTCGACCGGATCGTGGGCCTGAACGGCCATGCCATCGTGCAGGGCTATGACGGGCGCCTGTCCAACTGGGAGGAAATCGCCGAGGAAGCGCTGGCATTGCCTGGCGTGACCGCCGCGCAACCGCTCATCGAGCAACCGCTGATGGCCTCGGCCAACGGGCGTGTCGAAGGCATCCTCCTTCGCGGGGTCGAGGTCGAGGATATCCGCGGCAATCCGATGATCGCCGACAATGTCACCACGGGCGACCTCCAGCAAGTCGTGCCCGGAAGCGACAATGTCGCCATCGGGGCGCGGCTCGCCGATGCGCTGGGCGCCTATCCCGGCAGCGAGATCTCGCTGATCAGTCCCGAAGGGCGTTCGACTCCGGTGGGCACGGTGCCGCGCATCGTTACCTATCGCGTGGCGGCGATCTTCGAGGTCGGGGTCTATGACTATGACAATGCCTTTGTCGTCATGCCGATGGAGGATGCGCAGACGCTACTGATGCTCGGCGACGATGTGGCGATGGTCGAACTGGAAGTTGCCGACCCCGACAAGGTAGGCGAGATTCTCGCGCCGCTGCGTCCCCGTGTGCAGAACTATGGCGTGATCGTCGATTGGCGGCAGATGAACAGCGCGCTGTTCGAGGCGCTCGAGGTCGAGCGGGTGGTGATGTTCATCGTCCTGTCGATCATCATTCTCGTCGCCGCGTTCAACATCGCTTCCTCGTTGATCATGCTGGTGCGCGCCAAGCGGCGCGACATCGCGATCCTGCGCACCATGGGGGCGAGCCGTTCGGGGATGGGCCGCATCTTCATGACCGTGGGCCTGTCGATCGGTTTCGTGGGCATTTTGATCGGATCGCTGCTGGCGACGCTGTTCCTCATTTTCCGCCAGTCGGTGGTCGATGGCATCCAGGCGCTGTCAGGGCAGGAATTGTGGGATCCCTCGGTGCGCTTCCTCACCGAATTGCCGGCGCGCACCGATCCGTTGGAAGTGGTAGCGATCATCGCGACGACGCTCATCATGGTTTTCTTCTTCACCCTGTTCCCGGCGCGCAAGGCTGCGTCGACCGATCCCGTCGAGGTGCTTCGCTATGAGTGAGCCGGTCATTGCCGTCCAAGGACTGAAGCGCAGCTTCACCCAGGGCGAGGTGACGATCCATGTGCTGCGCGGCGTGGACATGACGATCGCGCCGGGCGAGATCGTTGCGCTGTTGGGGCCTTCGGGGGCGGGCAAATCGACGCTGTTGCAGGCAATCGGCCTTCTCGAAGGAGGGTTCGAGGGGTCGATCCGCATCGGCGGGCGCGAAGCCGCCAGGCTGTCGGCCGACGAGCGGACCGAATTGCGGCGCGATACCCTGGGTTTCGTCTATCAGTTCCACCATCTGCTTCCCGATTTCGATGCGCGCGAGAATGTCGTGCTGCCGCAGTTGATCAGCGGCGCATCGCGCGAGGAAGCCGATGCGCGCGCCGACGAATTACTGTCGCGGCTCGGACTTGGCGACCGGCTCGACCATCGACCGTCCAAGCTGTCGGGCGGCGAGCAGCAGCGGGTCGCGGTGGCGCGCGCTCTGGCCAACAAACCGCCCCTGGTGCTTGCTGACGAGCCGACCGGAAATCTCGACGAGGCCACGGCGGACCGTGTGTTCGCGGCTTTCCTCGACCTCGTACGGGCCGAAGGGTCCGCGGCGCTGGTTGCGACGCATAACGAGCGGCTCGCGGCGAAAATGGACCGGGTCGTGCGACTGAAGGATGGGCATCTGTCATGAGCGAAATTTACTCTCTTCCCGTCGAAAGGCCCGGGGAGGGAGTGGGGACGCTCGAACCCTATCGGGGCCAGGTGCTGCTGATCGTCAACACCGCGTCGCAATGCGGTTTTACCCCTCAATATGAGGGGCTGGAGAAGTTGCAGCGCGACTATGGGGAGCGGGGTTTCTCGGTGCTCGCTTTTCCCTGCAACCAGTTCGGGCAGCAGGAGCCGGGATCGGACGCCGAAATCGCCCAGTTCTGCGAAACGGGGTTCGGGACGAGCTTTCCGATCTTTTCCAAGGTGGACGTCAACGGGGAGGGGGCTGCGCCGCTGTTCCGGCATCTCAAGCGCGAAGCGCCGGGCGTGCTCGGGACGCAGCGGATCAAGTGGAATTTCACCAAGTTTCTCGTCGATCGCGAGGGACGGGTGGTCGATCGGTTCGCGCCGCAGACCACGCCCGATGCTATAGCGAAGAAGATCGAGGCGCTTCTGTAAGGAAAGCGCGAGACAGACAAGAGGGGGAAGAGATGGTTCCGTTCATGATGCTCCTGGCCGCGCAGGCCGCACCGGCAGCCTGTACGAGCGAGGCCCATGACGCCTTCGATTTCTGGGTCGGCGACTGGTCGGTAAGCGTGGCATCGAGCCGCCAGACGGTGGCGAAGAGCCGGATCGAGAAGCTCTACAACGGCTGCGCGGTGCGCGAGAATTGGATGCCCGCCAATGGCAATGAAGGCGGCAGCCTCAACAGCCTGGGTTCGGATGGCCGCTGGCACCAGCGCTGGGTCGGCTCGTCGGGCGAGACGGTCGACTTTACCGGCGGTCTCAATGACAAAGGCGAGATGGTCCTGACCGGTTGGTGGGCCGGCTATGCCGGGCCCGGCAACGACCGGCTTGTCCGGATGACCTATACCAAGAGGGACGATGGATCGGTGCGGCAGCATGGCGAAATCTCGACCGATCATGGCACCAGCTGGAGCACCGGTTTCGACTTCGTCTATTCGCCCGCCGAGGCCGAATAGAAATTAGTTGGGGATAAGGGAGCGAGGCTCCTTTTCAGCGGGGCCAAGGGGCGTCATAGTGCCCTCATGGTCTATGTCCCGCTGCGCATTTTTTCCTCTTTCACCATGCTCGAGGGGGCGATCGAGCCCAAGGCGATTGCGGCGCTTGCCAGGAAGCTGGGATTTCCGGCGGCGGGGCTTGCCGATCGCAATGGGCTTTACGCCGCAATGGCCTTTTCGGATGCCTGCCTGAAAGAAGGCGTGCAGCCCATCGTCGGGACTTTCCTCGGAGTCGCGCGGCCCGAGGGATTGGGCCCCAAGGGCGAGATCGACTGGGTCGCACTCTATGCGCAGGACGCGGCGGGTTATGACAATCTGTGCAAGCTGGTGTCGGCGGCGCATCTTGCGCGGCCGATCGACGAAGCGCCGCATGTCAGCATGGACCGGCTGGCGGCGCATTCCGAAGGCCTGATTGCCTTGAGCGCGGGCGCCGAGGGGGCGGTCGCGCGATTGTTCGCCGAGGGGCAGCCCGACAAGGCGCGCGATTATGCGCGGCGGTTGGGCAGCGCTTTCGGGGGGCGATTCTACGTGGAATTGTCGCGGCGCGGCGATGCGATCGAGGAAGCCGCCGAGGAAGCGTTGATCGCGCTTGCCTATGACGAGGACTGGCCTCTGGTGGCGACCAATCCGGCGCAATATGACACGCCCGAATTCCATGCCGCGCATGACACCATGCTATGCATCGCGGGATCGACCTATGTAGAGAATAGCGACCGCAAGACCTCTTCGCCCGAGGCCTGGCTCAAGCCTGCCGCGATGGTCGAGGAATTGTTTGCCGACCTGCCCGAAGCAATCGACAATTCCGGCGTCATCGCGCAGCGCTGCGCCTTCGCCGCGCCCAAGCGCAAGCCCATCCTGCCGCGGCTTTCGGACGATGAAGACGAGGCCTTGCGCCGCGAGGCGCATGCCGGGCTCGAACGGCGGCTCGAAGGCAAGAGCGAGGAGGAAAAGCAGCCCTATCGCGACCGGCTCGACTATGAGCTCGACATTATCACGCGGATGGGTTTTTCGGGCTACTTCCTGATCGTTGCCGACTTCATCCAATGGGCCAAGGACAATGACATTCCGGTCGGGCCGGGGCGTGGTTCGGGCGCGGGCAGCGCGGTGGCCTGGGCGCTTCTCATCACCGATCTCGATCCCATCGAACTCAAATTGCTGTTCGAGCGCTTCCTCAATCCCGAGCGCGTGTCGATGCCCGACTTCGACATCGATTTCTGCGAAACGCATCGCGACAAGGTGATCGCTTACGTCCAAGAGAAATATGGGCGCGACAAGGTCGCCCAGATCATCACCTTCGGGCGTCTGAAGGCGCGCGCGGTCCTGAAGGATACGGGGCGCGTCCTCCAGATGAGCTACGGCCATGTCGACCGGCTGGCCAAGCTGGTGCCCAACCATCCGACCGATCCCTGGGATCTGAAGCGTGCGCTCAACGGCGTGTCCGAACTGGCAAAGGAAGTCGCCGAAGAAGCCGATGTGAAGCGGCTGTTCGACCTTGCCACCAAGCTGGAAGGGCTGCCGCGCCATTCCTCGACCCATGCCGCGGGCGTGGTGATCGGGGACCGGCCTCTCGACCAGTTGGTCCCTCTCTATCGCGACCCCCGCTCGGACATGCCGGTGACCCAGTTCGACATGAAGCATGTCGAGCAGGCGGGCCTCGTGAAATTCGACTTTCTCGGGCTGAAGACGCTGTCGGTCCTGAAAGAAGGTCAGCGCTTGCTGAAGAAGCGCGGGATCGAGCTCGATTATGCCAGCCTCCCATGGGACGACGAAGCGGTCTACAAATTGATGCAGCGCGGCGACACGGTGGGCGTGTTCCAGCTGGAATCCGAAGGCATGCGTCGGACGCTCGCGGCGGTTCGGCCGACCAATTTCGGCGACATCATCGCGCTCGTCTCGCTCTATCGGCCCGGCCCGATGGACAATATCCCGCTGTTCGGGGACCGAAAGAACGGGCGCGCCGAGATCGCCTATCCGCACCCGATGCTGGAGGAGGTGCTGAAGGAAACCTATGGCATCTTCGTCTACCAGGAACAGGTGATGCAGGCAGCGCAGGTGCTGGCCGGATACAGCCTCGGGGAAGCCGATCTCTTGCGGCGCGCGATGGGCAAGAAAGTCCAGGCCGAGATGGACAAGCAGCGCACCCGTTTCGTCGAGGGGGCGGCCAAGAACGGCATCGATGCGGCCAAGGCCAACGAGCTGTTCGACACGATCGACAAGTTCGCTGGCTATGGTTTCAACAAGAGCCACGCCGCGGCCTATGCGCTGGTCGCCTATCACACCGCCTATCTGAAGGCGCATTATCCCGCGGAATTCTACGCCGCCTCCATGTCCTATGACATGCACCAGACCGACAAGCTGGCGCTGTTCACCGAGGATGCGCGCCGGAGCGGGATCGAGATGCTGGGCCCCGACATCAATGCCGCGCGCGCCGATTTCGACGTGCAGGACGGTAAGGTGCGCTACGCGCTGGGAGCGCTGAAGGGCGTGGGCGAAAAGGCCATGGAGCTGCTGGTCGCAGAGCGCGAAGCCAACGGGCCGTTCGAGAGCCTCGAGAATTTCGCCGACCGGATCGATCCGCGGCTCTTGAACCGTCGCCAGCTCGAAGGGCTGGCCGCGGCGGGCAGTTTCGATGCCCTCAACGACAATCGAGCGCAGGTCCATGCGGGCGCCGAGACGATCCTTCGCCATGCCCAGCAGGCGGCAGGCGAGCGCGAAAGCGGGCAGGGCGGCCTCTTCGGGGGCGCCGAATGCGAGGATATCGCGGCGATCCGCCTGCCCGATGCGCATTGGACGCTGGCCGAGCGGATGAGCGCGGAGCGGGAAGCCTTCGGCTTTTACTTCTCGGCGCATCCGGTCGATGCCCAGCGGCACCTCCTTGCCGCGCATCGCGTCAAGCAGTTCGGCGAACTGGGGGCGATGCCCGCCGCTGCCGAGGGAGCGCGGACCCAGACGATGATGGCGGGGCTGGTCGAGGAAGCGCGCTGGCGCACCTCGCAGCGCGGGCGGCGCTACATGATGGCGACGCTGTCCGATGCGTCGGGGCAATTCACCGCCATGGCATTCGACGATGCCGCCTGCGAAGCGGTGGAGGAAGCCGCGAAGTCAGGCGAATGCGGGCTGATTACCGCCGAACTCGACCGCAAGCCGGGCGAGGAAGAGCCGCGCGTGACGATCAAGCATTTCAAGCCCTTGTCCGAACTGGCCGAGACCCAGCGCCTGAAGCTCGACATTCGTCTGGTCGATGCGGCGCATCTGCCCGCGATCGCCGCGACACTCGAGCATGGTGGGCGGGGAAGCGTGCGCATCCATGCGCCGGTAGATGCGACACGCGATGCGGTGCTGCTGATCGGGCGCGATTTCATCCTCGATGCCGATGTCGCCGACCGGCTGACACGCATATTGGGCGAGGATGCGGTCGAACTGGGCGCCGATGCGCCCGCCCGGCCGACACTGGCTTACTCCGCCGCGGGCTGATCGGCGGGCGGCGGAGGCGGGGGCTCCGCATCAGGCACCGCAGGGCTATCCTGCGGGGGAACAGGCAGGGGTGCGGGCGGCAGCTGCAGATCTTCAGACGGTGCGGCCGGCTCTTCGGCTGCGGGTGCTCCTTCACGTGCCGGAGCGCCGCGCGGCTTTGGTGGTTCGGGCCGTTTTTCAAGGGTTTGCACGGGCTCGCTGGCACCTGAGGGGTAGACGCAGGCATCGAGGCCGTCGCGCGCGACCACGCCCATGCGGGTGGCGATGGTCGATCCATAACGAGCGGTGAAGCCCGAGGGGTTGCGGCCCGGCCGCTCCTTGGGAAGCGGCAGCACCGCCGCGATGGCCGCAGCCTGGCGGACGGAGAGATTGTCAGCGCCGTGGCCGAAATAGCGTTCGGCACCGGCCTTCACCCCATAGGTCCCGATGCCTGTTTCGGCGACGTTGAGATAGACTTCCATGATGCGTCGCTTTCCCCAGATCTTCTCGATGAGGAAAGTGAAATAGGCCTCGACGCCTTTGCGGAAATAGCCGCCGCCCTGCCAGAGAAAGACATTCTTGGCGGTCTGCTGCGAGATGGTCGAGCCGCCGCGAATGCGCCCGCTTCGGGCATTTTGTTCGCGGGCCTTTTCAATGGCTTCCCAGTCGAACCCGTCATGCGCGCAGAATTTGCTGTCCTCCGCCGCGATCACCGCGCGGACCATGTCGCGGTCGATCTTTTCCAAGGGTTCCCAATCCTTCGTGATGCCATGCTCGTCCATCAGCATGGTCGCGGTCACGGGAACCGGCACGAAGCGGTAGAAGACCACCATGGCCAGCGAAGCAGTGACAAGAAGGAAACCGATCCACAGCATCCATTTCAGCAATTTACGCACCAAATTTCCGCTCCTTGTCGCTTGCCGCGATGCAACATAACGCATACATCGCCCCAATGACTTCGACCAACGATATTCGCCGCAGCTTTCTCGACTATTTCGAGGGCCAGGGCCATGCCCGCGTGCCCTCGGCTCCGCTGGTGCCGCATAACGACCCCACGCTGATGTTCGTCAACGCGGGGATGGTGCCGTTCAAGAATGTCTTCACGGGACTGGAAACGCGCGACTATTCGACCGCGACCTCGAGCCAGAAATGCGTTCGGGCGGGGGGCAAGCATAACGACCTCGACAATGTCGGTTACACCGCGCGTCACCACACCTTTTTCGAGATGCTCGGCAATTTCTCCTTCGGCGACTATTTCAAGGAGCAGGCGATCCACCATGCATGGACCCTACTGACCAAGGAATGGGGGCTTCCTGCCGAGAAACTGACGGCCACCGTCTATCATACCGACGACGAGGCCTTTGACCTGTGGCGCAAGATTTCGGGGCTGCCCGAAGAGCGGATCATCCGCATCGCGACCAAGGACAATTTCTGGGCCATGGGTGCCGACGGGCCGTGCGGGCCGTGCAGCGAAATCTTCTACGATCATGGCGAGCAGATCGAAGGCGGGCCGCCGGGTAGCCCGAACGAGGAAGGCGACCGTTTCGTCGAGATCTGGAACCTCGTCTTCATGCAGTTCACGCAGGAAAATGACGAAATCGTCGGCGACCTTCCCAAGCCCTCGATCGATACCGGCATGGGACTGGAGCGCATCGCGGCGGTAATGCAGGGCGTCCATGACAATTATGACACCGACCAGTTCAAAGCACTGATCGCGGCGTCGGAGGAACTGACCAAGACCCGGGCCGAAGGCGAGAGCCAGGCGAGCCACCGCGTCATTGCCGACCATCTGCGTTCGGCGAGTTTCCTTGTTGCAGATGGCGTGCTGCCCGCCAACGAGGGGCGCGGCTATGTGCTTCGCCGGATCATGCGCCGCGCGATGCGCCATGCACATTTGCTGGGCGCCGAGGAGCCGTTGATGCATCGCCTGGTGCCCGAACTGGTGAGCGAAATGGGCGGGGCCTATCCCGAACTGGTGCGCGCGCAGCCCGCGATCGAGCAGGCGCTCCAGCAGGAAGAGACGCGCTTTCGCCGGACGCTCGCCAACGGGCTCAAGCTGCTCGACGAAGCGACGCAGGGCATGGGCGAGGGCGATGCTCTGCCGGGTGAAACGGCCTTCAAGCTTTACGACACCTACGGTTTTCCGTTCGATCTGACCGAAGATGCGCTGCGCCGCGAGGGCATGAGCGTCGATCGCGAAGGCTTCGATGCCGCGATGGCCAAGCAGAAAGCGGCGGCGCGCGCGGCCTGGAAGGGGTCGGGCGAGCAGGCGTCGGACGAACTGTGGTTCGACATTGCCGATGAAGTCGGCGCGACCGAATTCACGGGCTATGCGAGCCATGAAGGCGAAGGCATGGTCCAGGCGATCGTCAAGGACGGCAGCCGGGTCGAGGAAGCCGGGGAAGGCGAGGAAGTGATCCTCATCCTCAACCAGACGCCTTTCTATGGCGAGAGCGGCGGGCAGGTCGGCGATGCTGGGACGCTGTCGACGCCGTCGGGCGTGAAAGTCAAAGTGAGCGATACGGCCAAGCCGCTGGGCAAGCTCCATGCGCTTCATGGAAAGGTCGAGAAGGGCAGCGTCCGCAAGGGCGATACGCTGCATCAGCAAGTCGATGCCGAGCGGCGCGACAAGGTGCGAGCCAACCATAGCGCGACACATCTCCTCCATGCCGCGCTCCGCAACCAGCTGGGCGAGCATGTCACCCAGAAGGGGAGCCTCGTCGCGCCCGATCGTCTGCGGTTCGATTTTTCGCATCCCAATGCGCTCACGGCGGAAGAAATTGCCGCGATCGAGCGCGAGGTGAACGAGGAAATCCGTGCCAACGAAGCGGTCGGCACCCAGTTGATGACGCCCGACGATGCGGTGGCAGCGGGCGCGCTGGCACTGTTCGGCGAGAAATATGGCGACGAGGTTCGCGTGCTCTCGATGGGACGCAAGAGCGAGCGGCATTATTCGGTCGAACTGTGCGGCGGCACCCATGTCCGCGCGACCGGCGATATCCAGCTGT
The DNA here is from genome assembly GCF_014195685.1 of Sphingomicrobium lutaoense. GTDB lineage: Bacteria > Pseudomonadota > Alphaproteobacteria > Sphingomonadales > Sphingomonadaceae > Sphingomicrobium > Sphingomicrobium lutaoense. The sequence continues at coordinate 693,312 of NZ_JACICF010000001.1, forward strand.
TCAAGATCATTTCGGAAAGCGCGGTTTCCTCGGGCGTGCGGCGTCTCGAGGCGCTGACCGGCGAAGCTGCCCGGCAATGGCTGATAGACCGCGACAACAAGCTGCGCGACGCGGCGGCCAGCCTCAAGGCGGCGCCCGACGAAGTACCGGCGCGGATCGCCGCGCTGGTCGAGGAGCGCAAGCGGCTCGAGCGCGAACTGGCAGATGCCAAGAAGGCGCTGGCGATGGGTGGCGGCAGCGCGCAGGCGGCCGGTCCCGAGGATGTCGGCGGCAAGGCCTTTGTCGGCAAGGTGGTCGAAGGGCTGGAGCCCAAGGCGCTGCGTCCCACCATCGACGAGATGAAGGGGCAGCTCGGTTCGGGCGTGGCCGCGATCATCGCGGTCAATCACGGCCGCGCCAGCGTCGCGGTGGGCGTGACCGACGATCTGTCGGGCGACGTGAGCGCGGTGGACCTGGTGCGGGCCGCGGTCGAGACGCTGGGGGGCAAGGGCGGCGGTGGCCGTCCCGACATGGCGCAGGGCGGCGGTCCCGACGGCGACAAGGCCGAAGCGGCGCTCGATGCGGTGAAGGACGCATTGCAGCGGGTTTCGGCTTGACCCCCGGAGCACGCATACAGGCCGCGATTGAAATTCTCGACGAGGTGATCGCTTCGGCACGGGACAATGGCCCGCCCGCCGATGCCATCGTCCGGCGCTATTTCAAGGCGCGCCGCTATGCCGGGTCGAAGGACCGGCGCGCGGTGCGCGAACTGGTCTTCGCGGCGATCCGGCGAAGCGGGAGCCTTCCCGACAATGGCCGGACGGCGATGCTCGGGCTTGCCGCGGACGATGCGGAAATCGCGGCGCTGTTCACTGGCGAAGGCCATGCCCCGGCGGCAATCGGAGCGGAGGAATCGGCCGCGCCGCGCCAGCTCATCCCCGATGCCATCGCTGCCGAACTGTCGCCTCTAGTCAGCGAAGCCGAATGGCCCGCGCTGCTCGAACGGGCACCGCTTGACCTGCGGGTGCACGCCACGCGGACGCGGCGTGACGCAATGCTCAAGGCCATCCCCGAGGCCGAGCCCACGCCGATCAGTTCTCTTGGCCTGCGCTTGCCTGCCGAAAGCCGGATCGACAGCCATCCCGCCTATCGCGATGGTCTTGTCGAGGTGCAGGACGAAGCCAGCCAGATCGTGATCCAGGCCTGTCAGCCCGAAGCAGGGATGCTGATCGTCGACCTGTGCGCCGGCGCGGGCGGCAAGAGCCTTGCGCTTGCCGCGCAGGCGCCGAGCGCACGGATCGTCGCGAGCGACACCAATCGGGCGCGCTTGTCGCAGCTTCCCGCGCGCGCCGAGCGGGCCCGCAGCGGGAATATCGAGACGCGGCTGCTCGACATGCCGCGGGAAGCCGAGCAGCTGGCCGATCTCGAAGTGCAAGCGGACCTGGTGCTGGTCGATGCGCCGTGTAGCGGATCGGGGACCTGGCGGCGCAATCCCGAGGGGCGCTGGCGGCTCACCCCCGAGCGGCTCGACCGACTGGTCGAAACGCAGGGACGGCTGATCGATCTGGCGGTGCCGCTCCTCAAGCCCGGCGCTAGACTGGTCTATGCGGTCTGTTCGATCCTCGAGAAGGAAGGCAGCGGGCAGATTGAGCAAGCGGCAAGCCGCTATTCACAATTGTCATGGCAGGATGAGATGAACGTCGGACGCAAGGCAGGGAAGGGAAGGCTGCTGACTCCGGGCCATGACGGCACGGACGGCTTTTTCTTCGCCGCTGCGCGAAAAACATGCTAACTGACGGAAAAATACTGGAGATTTTCATGCGTATCAGCCCGCTCTTCCTCGCGCTCGGCGTTGCGGCCTCGACCATCGCGGTGCCGGGCATCGCGCAGCGTCCGGCCGTCGATCCCGCGTCGGCGGCGCTGGTCGCCAAGGCCGAAAGCCAGCTGGAAGCCGGCGACCTCGTCGCGGCCGACGATACGCTCGAAGCCGCGCTGGTCCTCGATCCCAAGAATGTCGGGGCCTTTGTCGCCATGGCCAAGGTGGCCGTGAAGCAGCAGCTCTACGGCCAGGCGATCGCCTTTGGACGCAAGGCACTCACCATCGATCCGTCGAACCGCGAAGCGCTTGCGGTGCAGGGCGAGGCGATGGTGCAGCTGGGCGCGCTCGAGCGGGCGCGCAAGAATCTCGCGCAGCTTGGCCGCCTCTGCCCCGATGGCTGCGCCGAACAGGCCCGCCTGGCGGCGCTGATCGAGCGTGGGCCGATGCTGGCCGCCAAGACCAACGAAGTGGAAGCCAAGGCCAATTAGGCCCGGCGCTCGTCCATCAGGCGGGCGAGATTGACGAAATCTTCGACCGACAGCGTTTCCGCGCGCCGCGTGGGATCGACGCCGAGCCGTTCGAGCGCTTCCAAGGCGCCTGCCACTGACTTGAGGCTTTGCCGGAGCATCTTGCGCCTTTGGCCGAAAGCCGCGGCGGTGAGCCGCGAGAGCGTCGCCGCCGACACGCCTTCGGGCGCTTCCCTGGGCACGACATGGATGACTGCCGATTCCACCTTGGGGGGCGGAACGAAGGCCGAGCGGCTGACCTTCATCGCGATGCGGGGGATCGAGCGCCACTGGGCAAGCACCGCGAGGCGGCCATAGGCGCTGGTGCCGGGCTTTGCGACGATGCGCATTGCCACTTCGCGCTGGAACATCAGGGTGAGCGACGACCAGAAGGGCGACCATTCATCGCCGTCGAGCCAGCCCGTGAACAGCGCCGTTCCGACATTGTAGGGAAGGTTGGAGACGATGTGCAGCTCGCCATCGGTGATGCCGGATGCGTCCACTTCCAGGGCGTCGCCCTCGATCACCTCGAGCCGGTCGCCATATTCTTCTTTGAGTTCGGCCAGCACGGGTATGCAACGCGCATCGCGCTCGACCGCGACCACCTTTGCGCCGGTGTCGAGGAGGGCGCGGGTAAGGCCGCCGGGGCCGGGTCCAACTTCGAAAACGGTGCTACCTTCGAGCGTGCCTGGAATCGCCGCGATGCGCGCGAGAAGCTGTCGGTCGAGGATGAAATTCTGCCCGAGCGACTTGGACGCCGACAGGCCGTGGCGGGCGATGACCTCGCGCAGCGGCTCGACGCTCACCGTCCGATCGCCATGCCGGTCCGGCCCTGCGCCGCGAGATCGCGCCGCCGCGTCGCGGCGTTCACTGCATAATGGATCGCTTCGCCCATCGCGGTCGGGCGGGCGCGGTTGGTGCCTGCGATGTCGAAGGCGGTGCCATGATCGGGCGATGTGCGCACGATCGGCAAGCCTAGCGTGATGTTGACGCCTTCATCGAAATGGAGCGCCTTCAGGGGAATGAGCGCCTGGTCGTGATACATGGCGAGTGCGGCGTCGTAACGCTGGCGCGCGGCGTCGTGGAACATGGTGTCGGCGGGGTGGGGGCCGCTTACCTGCCAGCCTTCTTCGCGGAGCGTCTCGACCGCCGGAACGATCATTTCCTCATCCTCATGACCGAGTTCGCCATTCTCGCCCGCATGGGGGTTGAGGCCGCTGACCGCCAGGCGCGGATTCTCGATCCCGAAATTGCGGATAAGGCCGCGCAGCGCCGCCCGGCCGCGCGCAGCGATCAGGTCGGTCGAGAGTGCCGATGGCACACTGGATAGCGGGATGTGCGTGGTGACCGGTACGCAGCGCAGCGTCGGCCCGGCGAGCATCATCGCGACATTGCCGCTCGCCACACCGCAGCGCTCGGCGATGAATTCGGTCTGGCCCGGATGAGTGAAGCCGACATGGTAAAGATGGCTTTTGGAGACGGGGCCGGTCACCACTGCGCCCGCCGAACCCGAACGGGCAAGGCCGACCGCCAGTTCGAGCGCGTGCAGGGCGCAGCGCGCGCCCTCGTTCGAGGGCTGGCCGGGCGGGGGGAGCGCCTCGGCGTCGATCGCGAGCACCGGAAGCGCCTGCTCGAACTTTTCGATCGCTTCCTCGGGATCGTCCACCACCACCAGCGGCACGTCGCTGACCTGCGAGATCGAGCGCGGATCGCCGACCGCGACGAAGGGCGGCAAGCGCATTTCGGCGCGGGCCTGCCAGCATTTGGCAGTGACCTCCGGGCCGATCCCCGCGGGATCCCCCAGAGATACTGCCAGCGGCAGGGCTGCCGTCACCGCCAGCCCGTCCTAGCGGAAGTCGATGATGGCGTCGCGGCGAAGGTCGCGCAGATAACGGCGGGCGCGGCTGTTGACGCGCTGTTCGTTCATCTGGCCATAGACCTGGTCGAAGGACGGCAGGCCGGGATTTTCCTCGTCGCGGCCGCAGATCACCAGCACCCGCACGCCATCGCTCAGCGAGCCGAAGGGCTGGGTGGCCTGGCCCACCTGCATCGGGAGCATCATCTGCTCGAGCGCGGGGGGGAGATCGCGAAGGCGAACGCCGTCGGAGCTAACGACTTCGCCGCCGAATTCATTGGCGATGCGATCGGCGCCGCCGCAGCCGCCGATATTGGCAGCCGCCTTGGCGAAGGCTTCGACACGGGGAACGGCCTGCGCTTCGGTGGTGCCTTGCGGGAAGGTAATCGACACCTGCTTGAGGCTGAGCACCGCGTTGCGCGGATCGGCAGTGAGGATGGTCCGTGAATCCTGCACGGCGACGATCGAATAGCCGCCGGGCAGCGCGATCGGCACGCTCACCGCGCCGGGGCGCAGGTTGCGCACTGCTTCGGCAAGCTGCGGCGGAAGCTGTTCGGGGCGCACCCAGCCGAGATCGCCGCCGACCGCGGCGGTCGACGCCTCGGAGAATTGGCGGGCATAGGCCTGGAAGCTGCCGCCCTGCGACAATTGTTCGAGGATCTGCTCGGCGTTGGCGCGCACCTGCGCATCATTGGCGGGCGTGGCCGACAGGAAAATCTCGGCGACGCGATATTCGGTGGTGCCCTTCGAGGCTTCGAGCCGGTCGATAACCGCCTGCACCTCTTCGTCGCCAACCGACACGAAGCTTTCGATCTTGGCCTGCTTCAGACGCTGCCATGCCATTTCGCCATGAACCTGGCGGCGGATCGAGCGCAGCGAGCTGCCGTTTTCACGCAGCAGTTCGCCCAATTGGTCGGTGGTGCGGTTGTTGCGCTGCGCGACCTGTTCGAGCGTCTGGTCGATCTCGGCGTCGGTAATCTCGATTTCCTCGGCGCGCGCGGCCTGGATCTGCAGCGTCTCGTCGATGAGATTGCGCAGCACCTGCTGGCGCAGCTGGACGAGCTGTTCGCCCGTCACTTCGTTGTTCGAGGAAATCATCACCAGCGCGAGGCGATGTTCGACGTCGGTCTGGGTGATGACCTCGCCGTTGATGATCGCGGTGGCCTTCACCACGGGGGGCAGGGCCTGGCCATAGACGACCGGATTGTCGGGAAGGTTGAGCGTTCCCGCGCTGTTGAAACGGTCATTCTGGCCCTGCATCGCGGCACCGGCGGTCGCCGCCAGCATCGCTGCGACCATTCCTGCACCGGCGCGCCGGCCCAAACTACTGAATTTCATACCCAAGTCCCTCAAATATTTTGCACTCTTGTGGACGGGCCAGCATGAACCCCCGCTTAGCGGCCCAGTCCTTTCAGATTGAATCTTATCTGGAATGTCGAACCCTTAGTAAAATCGCCGACCCGTTCATAGTCGCGTCGCCAGGAAAGCCCAACCTCGATGGTATCATCCTCATAGGTGACCCCGATACGGTGGCGCGCCGGTTCGAAACCGTCGGCGAGCGACAGGGGGTCTTCGTCGGCGCTGGTGAGGTCAAGCACGGTCGAGCCGAAGAGCGACCAGTAATCGGCGAACTTGACCCGTCCGGCAAGGCGTAATTCCTCCTTGTCGCGCAGATCCTCGAGCGCGGGGTCGATGTTGCGGTCGAGGCGCAGATAGCCGATCTGCGCGTAGGTCTCGATCGTGCCAAAGGTGAGGTCGAGTTCGTTGCGCCGCACCGCGACATTGTCCTTGTCGACGCGATAACGGTGCGTGAGGTCGATCAGCCGGCCGAAGCGCACGCGGGTGCGGCCCACGATGTCCGAGAAGCGACCGGTAAGGCCGGTTCCGTCGGGGAAAATGTCGGGCGAGCGGTTGATGCGGTAGCTTTGCCCGATGACGCTGCGGACCGAGAAATTGGGGCGGTCGAGCAGCCATTCCATGCCGTAGGTGACGCGGCTGCCATCTTCCCACCGGTCATAGCCCGGGAAGCGGTTGAGCGCGAAAAGGTTGCTGTCCTCGAGGTCGATCGCCCGGGCATCCTCGTTGGGGATCGAGAGATTGGGGGTGGGCGGCGTGAGAACCAGTTGGACGCGCGGGATGAAGCGCTGCGTCCCGCCGAACGCCTCGCCGATGAGCGGCCAGCGCAGGTCCGCGGCGAGCGCGCCCACGCCGCGGAAATGCCAGCCTTCCTCGCCGCGATAGAAATCGACATCGGTAAGATGCACGTCATTGGTGCGATAGACATCGCCGCGCCCATAGGCCGTGAGCGTGAGTTCATGCCCGCCCTCGGTGAGGAGGCGGCGGTCCCAGCGGGCGCCCGCGAAGGCGCGCTGCGTGTCCTGGCCGTCGACGCGCAGGATGGCGAGGCTGTTGGCCTGCAATTCGACCCGTCCCCCCGCGACCGGATCGTCGAGCCGCCAGCGCGCATCGATCGCGGGCAGGGCGACGGGGATGCGGTCCTGTACGTCATCGACGCGCAAGCCCTGGAAAGCCCAGCCTGCAATCGAGACATAGCTGTCGCTATCGATGCGTTCGGCCATGGCGAAGCTGCGCAGCCGGTCGTCGCGCGTGATGTCATAGCGGCGGGTGACGGTCTTGTCGGTGGCCAGCCGCGCCGATCCGGTGAGGCGCCAGTAGGGATCGAACTGGAAACGGCCGTTGGCTTCGAAATAGGCGCGGATATCGCGTTCGAGGACGGGGTTCGGGTCGTCCACGTCGGGATTGTCGATATCGCCATAGGTGACGAAAGCGCCGACCTGGTAGGCGCCGGTTTCGGTGAGGTGGCGATAGCGCGCCTCGACCGCGGGGATGCGGTCGGTGAAGAGCGTGGGCGAGACGGTGAGATCGCGGTTGCGCGCGAGCCGGAAATAATAGGGCAGGGTGAGTTCGAGGCCGTTGAGACGCGAAATCTCGATGTCGGGAACGAGCGCGCCGGTCACGCCGCCCAATTCGCCGGGTTCACCAAAGCTGATCACGGGAAGAAGCGGGATATCAAGCCCGAAGACGTTGAGGCGGCCACCCGAGAAGCGCAGCCTGCCAGTATTTTCGTCGCGGGTGACGCGGGCCGCGGTGATTCGCCAGCTGGATCGGCCGCAGCCATCCTCGGTCGCGACCGAGCAGGGGGCATAGACCGCGTTGGTGAGGACGATCTGCCCGTCGCGGCGCTCGGCCCGTTCGGCGGCGATGCGCCCGCCGGTGTCGAGCGCGAGGAGCAGGCCTTCGGTGGTGCCCGCGCGCAATTGCTCGTCCAGTTCGACATTCTCGCCGATGATGCGGTCGCCCGAGGGCGTGAGTACCACGACCTGCCCGCGGGCGGTGACGATGCCTGCCTGGCGGTCCCAGACCAGTTCGTCGGCAGCGAGATAATATCCGTCGCGATTGGCGCGCACTCGTCCGCGCGCGATGAGCAGGTCGCTTTCCTCCTCGTAGATGACTTCGTCGGCGCTGAAGGCGATGGTTTCGTCCATCGTCGCTGCGGGCGGTTCGACGATCGGTGTTTCTTCCTGCGCCAGCGCGGCCTGGGGCAGCAGCAGTGCCAGCGCGCCAAAGCTCACGCTTGCCAGCCAGCGGGGGGAATGTGCAGCAGCGCTCATCACAGGGGAAGCCTATGTCAGCTTGTTTCGCGACGGGCAATCCGCCTTTGCCTTTTTGGGCCTCCCCGTCCTAAAGGGCGGGCAACCCATCTCAATTTCCAAAGGTGTTTCCATGCAGATCCGTTTCGCCGACAATCGTCCCGCCGGAGATTTCGCGCTTGTCATTCCCGCCGCCGGGCAGGGCGATGACCGGCTCGAAAGCCTGGGAAGCGACCTCGACATGGTAAAGGCCGCGATGCGGCGCCAGCGTTTCGAGGGCAAGGCGAAGAATGTCGCGACGGCATGGCTGGCGGGCGACAATGGCCGCCGCCTGCTGGTCATCGGTGAAGGCGATGGCGATGGCCTGGCCGCCGAAACGCTCGGTGCAACCGTGTCGGCGCAGCTTCTTACCAGCGGCGAGACCCATGCGGTGGTCGATCTCAAGGGCAGCGAATTCGATGCCGAGGCGGCGGCACGCCTCGCGCTCGGCGCGACGCTGCGGGCGTGGCGCTACGACCGTTATCGCACCAAGCTCAAGGACGAACAGAAGGTCACGCTGGTGTCGCTGACCATCGTCGGCGCTCCCGATGGAGCCGAGGCGCGGTGGAAGAATCATTATCAGGAAGTCGCCGCGGGCTGCGCGCTGACGCGCGAACTGGTGACCGAGCCCGCCAACGTCATCTATCCCGAGAGCTTCGTCGAGCGGGTGAAGCAGCATAACGAGGGGACGGGCCTCGAGATCTCGGTGCTCGACGAGAAGGAAATGGAAGAGCTCGGCATGGGCGCGCTGCTTGGCGTGGCGCAGGGTTCGGTGCGCAAGCCGCGCCTGCTCATCATGAAGTGGATGGGCGGCAAGAACGGCGAGAAGCCCACGGTGCTGATCGGCAAGGGCGTGACCTTCGACACGGGCGGCATTTCGCTCAAGCCGCCGCTTGGCATGGAATCGATGAAGTGGGACATGGGCGGCGCCGGTGCGGTTTCGGGCGCGATGCGCGCGATCGCGGGGCGCAAGGCCAAGGCCAATGTCATCGGCATCTGCGGGCTGGTCGAGAATATGCCTGACGGCAATGCCCAGCGTCCCGGCGATGTCGTGACCACGATGAGCGGCCAGACGGTCGAGGTCATCAACACCGACGCCGAGGGCCGCCTCGTGCTGTGCGATGCGATGACCTATGCCCAGAAGGAATTTTCGCCCGAGCGGATGATCGACCTTGCCACCCTGACGGGCGCGATGGTGATCAGCCTCGGCCATGAGCATGCGGGCATCTTCTCCAACGACGACGATCTTGCCGAAGACCTCATCGAGGCAGGCAAGGAAAGCGGCGACAAATTGTGGCGCCAGCCGCTGGGCGAGGCCTATGACCGGCTGATCGACAGCCCGATCGCCGACATGAAGAATGTGGGTCCGCGCGAAGCGGGTTCGATCACTGCCGCGCAATATCTCCAGCGCTTCGTCGAGGACGGTGTGAAATGGGCGCATCTCGACATCGCGGGCATGGCCTGGTCGGACAAGGCCAAGACCACGTTCGACAAGGGCGCGACGGGCTATGGCGTTCGCCTGCTCGACCGCTTCGTCGAAGAAGAACTCGAGGGTTGAGGAAATTGACCCTCATGGTCCCGTACCGGTCGCGATGACGGCATGAGGGTCGATTTCTACCAGTTGGCCGACCAGGGCGCGCGCATCTCGGTGCTCGCCGCGCTGGCGGCCAAGCTGGCCGAGGAGCAGGAACGACTGCTGGTGGTGGCCGAGGACGAGGGCTTGCTTGCCAGCCTCGACCGGCAATTGTGGGAAGCGGGCAAGGCGACGAGCTTTCTCGCCCACGGTCGCGAAGGCGGGCCTGACGACAAGCGCCAGCCCGTCCTTCTGTCGACGCGGACCACGGCGCCCAATCTTGCGCGCAACATCCTGATTGCCGACGGGCAATGGCGCGAGGCGGCGCTCAAATATGACCGCGCATTCTACCTGTTCGGCGAGGAAACGCTCGGCGGTGCGCGCGAGGCGTGGAAGGCGCTGGGGCTGACGAGCGATGCCGAGCGCCATTATTGGGCGCAGGAGGAAGGGCGCTGGGTCGAGAAGGGTTGAGGCTTGCCCATTGCGCGCTGCGCTTGTAGGGGGCGCGGCAATTCCAGCCCCCTAAGGAGTTTCACGACATGGCGGTTACCCGCACCTTTTCGATCATCAAGCCCGATGCCACGCGCCGCAACCTTACCGGTGCGGTCACCAAGAAGCTCGAGGAAGCCGGCCTTCGCGTCGTCGCTTCGAAGCGTATCCACATGACCCGCGAACAGGCCGAGGGCTTCTACGCGGTGCACAAGGATCGCCCCTTTTTCGGTGAACTGGTCGAATTCATGATCAGCGAGCCGGTCGTGGTGCAGGTGCTCGAAGGCGAAGACGCCGTGAAGCGCAACCGCGACATCATGGGCGCGACCAACCCGGCCGAAGCCGAGGAAGGCACGATCCGTAAGGAATATGCCCTGTCGATCGGCGAAAATTCGGTCCACGGCTCGGACAGCGACGAAAACGCCAAGACCGAAATCGCTTTCTTCTTCGATGAAGACGAAATCGTCGGCTAAATCGCTGATCTGCTAGCGAATTGCGAAGGCCGCCGGGGAAACCTGGCGGCCTTTCTTTTTCGCCTCTTCAAAACTGGGCAGCAGCCTTGTGCATTCGGCTCAATCGGGGAGGCGCGCATTCGAGCCAGCTGCGTTCGAGCCACTCGGCGATGTGGCGCCAGTCGGTCGAACTGCCGAGGCGGATCCCGACCCAGCCCGAGGGGCCGAGATATTTGGGCCGAAAGTAGAGGCGGTCATCCTGCTCGATGAGGGCGGCCTGCTCGTCTTCGCCGCAGGCCTTCACCATGAGGGCGGGGCCTTCGCCATAATTGTCGCGGCTGAAATAGGCGAAAAACTTGCCCTTCGCGATACGGAAGCCCGGAGTGCCGTGCGACAGTTTCTCCTCGCTTTCGTCGAGTGCCAGCGCGAGCGAGCGGACCTTGTCGAGCAGCCATTCGGGATCGCTCTTGCGGCCGAGGTAGCGCGACAGGACTTGCGGATAGAGCTGGTGTTCGGCGATCAGCACGCGGTCGGCAAGCGTGTCGGGCGTGTCGCCATGCATGATCGCGACTTCGACCTGGCCGAGGATTTCGCCCGAATCCAGTTCGGGGATAACGAGATGCACGGTCGCGCCGGTCACCGTGTCGCCTGCCTCGATCGCGGCCTTGTGGGTGCCGATGCCCTTATATTTGGGCAGGAGGGAAGGGTGGATGTTGACGATTTGCCCCGTCCATCTGGCGATGAATTGGTCGGGGATGATGCGCATGAAGCCTGCCAGCGCGATCATCTCGACCTCATGGTCGCGGAGCGCCTTGTCGAGGTCATCCCAGAATGCAGCGGACTTGCCGTCGAGCCTTGCCGTGGCGACGCCCTCGGCTTCGGCCAAGTATAGGCCTGGCGCGTCGGGCTTGTTGCCGGTGACGAGCACGGGTTCGTAGGGGCAGTCGTCGGCCCTCGAGGCATAGACGAGCGCGGCCATGTTCGATCCGCGCCCCGAGATGAGGATGGCGAGGCGGGTGCGCCTAGCCGTCATGGCTCGCCGACCAGCCCTCGCCTTCGACCGTGCAACCGCGCTGGCCCTTTTCGATGGTGCCGATGCGCATCGGGCTTTCGCCGTTTTCTTCGAGCGCAGCCATCACGGCGTCGGCTTTTTCGGGAGCGACCAGCGCGACCATGCCGAAGCCGCAATTGAAGGTGCGCACCATCTCGGCATTATCGACATCTCCGCCTTCGCGGAGCATCGCGAAAAGCGGAGGCAGTTCCAGGTCCGACAGGTCGACATCGGCGCGCACGCCGTCGGGAAGGATGCGCGGCAGATTTTCGAGAAGGCCGCCGCCGGTGATATGGGCGAGCGCCTTGATATGGCCTGCCCGGACCAGAGGAAGGACGGACTTCACATAGATGCGCGTGGGTTCGAGAAGGGCCTCGCCCAGCGTCCTGCCGGCATCGTAGGGAAGGGGGTCGGATAGTTTCCAGCCGTTGCGTTCGATGATGCGGCGAACGAGTGAGAAGCCGTTCGAATGCACGCCCGAGCTGGCCAGGCCGATGAGCACATCGCCTGCTTCGGCCTCGGCGCCCACAAGTGCCTTGGCACGATCGACCGCCCCGACGCAGAAGCCCGCGAGATCGTAATCGCCTTCGGAATACATGCCGGGCATTTCGGCGGTTTCGCCGCCGATCAGCGCGCAGCCCGCCTGGCGGCAGCCGTCCGCGATCGAGGCGACGACTTCGGCCGCGACGTCATTGTCGAGCTTTCCGGTGGCATAATAGTCGAGGAAGAAAAGCGGTTCGGCGCCCTGCACGATGAGATCGTTGACGCACATGGCAACGAGGTCGATTCCCACGCCGTCATGGCGGCCTGCCTCGATTGCGAGCTTGAGCTTGGTTCCGACCCCGTCATTGGCAGCGACGAGGAGCGGGTCGTTATAGCCCGCGGCCTTCAGGTCGAAAAAGCCGCCGAAACCGCCCAGTTCGGCATTGGCTCCGGGGCGAGCGGTGGACCTGGCCAAGGGGCCGATGGTCTTGACCAGCGCATTGCCGGCGTCGATCGATACGCCCGCTTCGGCGTAGGTGAGGCCCTTCTTTTCGCTCATGGAGGCCGTGCTAGCCACATCATGCTTGGATTTCCACGCCATTATCGCCAAAAGCAGGCCGATATGTCGATTTTTGCCTCTCTTGCCCGTCCCTGGGCGATGGTTTCGCTGTTCCTGCTGTTGCTTGCCGCGGCGGCGACCGCCCAGATGGAAAGCGGCGATCGGGGTATTTTGCCGATCGACAGCAAGGGGCTTCTCGAAGTTGACGGCATTGAAGTCGATGTCGCGGGGACGAGCGCTCAGGACGCCCGCTTGAATGGTTGGCGGATCGCGCAGCGCGAAGGCTTTGCCAAGCTGTGGGCGCGCAACAGTGGCCAGCCGGTGTCGGCGGCACCGCGCTTGAGCGATTCCACCCTCGACGGGCTGGTGAGCGCGATCGTGGTCGAACGCGAGGAAATCGGGCCCGACCGTTATATCGCGACGCTGGGCGTGCTTTTCGACCGCGCCCGTGCCGCGCAATATGTCGGCATTTCGGGTAACCGGAAGCGTTCGGCGCCGATGCTGCTGGTGCCGCTGACGGTGGTGGCGGGGACCGAATTGGTCGTCGAGCGGCGCAATCCCTGGCAGCGGGCATGGGCCGAGTTCCGCCTGTCCGAAACGCCGGTCGATTATGTGCGCCTTTCGGGACTGGGCGCCGATCCGCTGCTGGTCAACGGATCGAGCCTTCGCCGCGAGAATGTCGATTATTGGAAATCGGTGACCGACCTTTATGGCGCGGCCAACCTGCTCGTTGCCGAAGTGACGCTCGATTATGACTATCCGGGTGGTCCGGTCGATGCGCGTTTCGTCGCGCGCAAGGGGCTCGATCGCGAAATGCTCGGCCAGTTCCGCCTGCGCGCCTCGGGCCCCGACGATATGAAGCGGATGATGGATGAAGGTGCGCGCCGCGTGGATGCCATCTATGCGCGGGCCTATGCGCGGGGCGATCTCGATCCCGATCCGCGCTTCATCATCCGCGAGGCGCCACCGCCTGTCGAGGAAGTGCAATTGTTCGCGGCGATTCCCTACCAGGTTCAGATGGACACGCCCTCGGCGGCGGCGCTGAACAATGGCATCGCGCGTCTGCGCGCCATCACGGGAGTCGAATCGGTCCAGGAATCGAGCCTTGCAATCGGCGGCACGAGCGCAGTGGTCATTACCTATCGCGGCGATCTCAATTCGCTCCGTAGCGCGCTCGCCGCCGCGGGTTGGCAGACCGATTATGCCGGGGGCGTCCTCAGGCTGTCGGGTGCGCCGCAGCCTGCCGCTCCCGCGCCGCCGCCTGCGAACGATCCGGCACCGCCGCCCGCCGCGCCGCCGCGCGACCCGCTTGCCCCGACAGCGGAAGGCCAATGAGCGCGGCCGACCAGATTGCTCTCCCGCTCGACTGGCCGCAGTCGCACGCCGCCGACCGTTTCATACCCTCGGCCGCCAACGAGGCGGTGCTGGAACATCTGGCGCGCTGGACGATGTGGCCCGTCAAGGCGACCGTTATCACCGGCCCGCGCCGATCGGGCCGCTCGCTTCTCGCGCGGACCTATGTCGAGAAGGTCGGAGGACGCCTGTTCGACGATGCCCAGCGCCATGACGAGGAAGCGCTGTTCCATGCCTGGAATGCGGCGCAGGACAGCGGCAAGCCGCTCGTGCTGGTGGCCGACGAGGCACCGCCTGCCTGGGCGGTCGATCTTCCCGATCTGCGCACCCGCCTCGCGGTGACGCCCGTCGCGAGCATCGAGCAGCCCGATGACCGGCTGTTCGAGGCGCTGCTGGCGCTCCATTTCGCTGACCGGGGCCTGCATCTCGGCCCCGAGGCCTGTGCCTTTCTCGCGGCGAGGATCGAGCGCAGCTATTTCGCCGCCGAGCGGGTGGTCGAGGCGATCGACCGTTTCGCCATTGCCGAGCGGGCGCGGCTGACCATTCCCACGATCCGCCGGGCGCTCGAACGGGTCGGATCGGACGGGGAGCGGGGAGCGGCATGAGCAAGAAGGCGATCAAGGCGCTTGGCCCCGATCGCTATTTCAACCGCGAACTGAGCTGGCTCGCTTTCAACCGGAGGGTTCTGGAGGAAGCCAAGAACGAGGCGCAACCGCTACTCGAACGGCTTCGTTTCCTGTCGATATCGGGCTCCAACCTCGATGAATTCTTCATGGTGCGCGTCGCGGGCCTCAAGGGGCAGCAGCTCCAGCATATCGGCGATTTCTCGGTCGATGGGATGACCCCGACCCAGCAGCTCGAGGCGATCAGCGAGGAAACCGACCGGCTCGATGTCGAGCAGCAGCAATGCTGGACCGAACTGCATGACCTCCTGTGCGAAGCCGGCGTGTCGGTGGTGACGCGAAGCGCGCTGCACGAGCATGAGCGCGCCTTTCTGTCCGAACGGTTCGATGCCGAGATCCTGCCCGTGCTCACGCCGCAGGCAATCGACAGTGCGCATCCTTTTCCCTTCGTTCCCAACGGGGGGTTCGGGCTGATCTTCAATCTGCGCGACGAGCGTTCGGGAGAGCGAGTCAACGAACTGCTGATGATCCCGACCACGCTGCCGCGCTTCATCGCCTTGCCGAGCGAGGGTCAGGAACGTCGCTTCATCGCGATCGAATCGGTGATCCGCGAATTTTTCGATCGGCTGTTCCCGGGCTTCCTTCGGGTCGAGGCAGGCGCCTTTCGCTTGCTCCGCGACAGCGATCTCGAGGTCGAGGAAGAGGCCGAGGACCTGGTCCTGACTTTCCGCTCGGCGATCAAGCGGCGACGGCGCGGACGGGTAATCCGCCTCGAACTGGCGAGCGACACGCCGCCCGCGCTGGTCGAGCTGATCTGCGAGGGGGTGGAGGCGCAGGACGCGCTGATTGTCGATACCGGCGGCCTGATCGGCATCGTCGATTTGGTAGGGATCGTCGAGACCGACCGGCCCGACCTCAAGTTCGAGCCGTTCAGCGCGCGCTTTCCCGAGCGCATCCAGGAATATGATGGCGACTGTTTCGCCGCGATCCGCGCCAAGGACATCATCGTCCATCACCCTTACGAGACCTTCGACGTAGTGATTGCCTTCCTCCGGCAGGCGGCGGCCGATCCCGACGTGGTGGCGATCAAGCAGACGCTCTACCGCGCGGGAAAGCAGTCCGAGATCATCGAGGCGCTGGTCGCGGCGGCCGAGGCAGGCAAGTCGGTGACCGCGGTGGTCGAACTGAAAGCGCGGTTCGACGAGGAGCAGAACCTCCTCTGGGCTTCGCGGCTCGAACGGGCCGGCGTGCAGGTCGTCTATGGCTTCGTCGATATGAAGACCCATGCCAAGGTCTCGATGGTAGTGCGCCGCGAGGGCGGAGAAATGGCCACCTACTGCCATTTCGGCACCGGCAATTATCACCCGGTCACTAGCCGCATCTATACCGACCTCAGCTACTTTACCGCGTCGCGCAGCGCCGCGCGCGATGCGGGCAAATTGTTCAACCTCGTCACCGGCTATGTGCCCGCCGACAATCTCGAACTTCTCACGCTCAGTCCGCGCGGGCTTCGCAAGGAAATCATCGCGCTTATCGACCGGGAGATCGAGAATGCCGAGGCGGGCCTGCCCGCCGCGATCTGGGCGAAGATGAATTCGCTGCTCGATCCGGAGGTGATCGACCGGCTCTACCTCGCCAGCATGGCGGGAGTGTCGATCGATCTCATCGTGCGTGGCATCTGCACCTTGCGACCGGGCGTCGAAGGGATGAGCGAGAATATCCGCGTGAAATCGATCGTCGGGCGGTTCCTCGAACATAGCCGCATCTTCGTCTTCGCCAATGGCGAGCGGCTGCCGCATCGGGGGGCGCGGGTTTATATTTCCTCGGCCGACTGGATGCCGCGCAATTTCGACCGGCGAGTCGAATATATGATGCCGCTCGAGAATCCCACGGTGCATGCGCAGGTCCTCGACCAGGTGATGATCGCCAACCTCATCGACAATGAGCAGAGCTGGATGCTCGACGGTGATGGCCAATATCAGCGGCTCGTGCCCGGCAAGCGCCGTTTCAACCTGCACCGCTACTTCATGAACAATCCGTCGCTGTCGGGGCGAGGAGCGGCGCTCGAGGGCAAGAAAGTGCCCAAGCTCAAGCTGATGCAGCGCGGCGGATGAGCGCGGACGTTCCCTTCGGCCCGGTGGGCATCATCGACATCGGGTCCAACTCGGTGCGCCTCGTCGTCTATGGGGGAAGCGAGCGGGTTCCCTCGATCCTGTTCAACGAGAAGGTGATGGCGGGGCTGGGCCGTTCGGTCGGTGCCGACGGGCGGATGGACGAGGAAGCGATGGCGATGGCAATCGAGGCGCTGGGTCGCTTTCGCATCGTCACGCGGCGGATCGGGGTGAAACGACTTCGCACCGTCGCCACCGCGGCCGTCCGCGATGCCGAGAACGGGCCCGAATTCCTCGCGGCGGCGCGCAAGCTGGGACTGAAGCCCAGACTGCTGAGCGGCGAAGAGGAAGCGGTGGGATCCGCTTATGGCGTGATTTCGGCGATCCCCGAAGCGCGCGGCGTGGTCGCCGACCTTGGTGGCGGGAGCCTCGAACTGGCGGTCGTGGGCGGCGGCGTGGTGAGCGAAGCGACGAGCCTGCCGCTCGGCGTGCTACGGGTCGGATCGCCGGCCGACGAGAAAGCCATCGCGGCCGAACTGGGTCGCGCGCTGTCGGGCGGAGCGCTGGCCGAAGCGGCGCGGGGTGAGGGTCTCTATCTCGTGGGCGGGAGTTTCCGTGCGGTCGCGATGCTGGACATGGAGCTGGCGCGGCACCCGCTGCCGATCGTCCATGCCCATGACATCAAGGAAGCCCGGCTTCGCGCGCTGGAGAAACATGTGCGCGCCTATCCCGATGGGGACGGCCAGCATTATGGCCCGATCAGCAGCCAGCGTATTCCCCATCTGCCCGCGGCGATCGCCATTCTCCGCCAGCTCGGCCGCAAGCTGCAGCCCGCGTCGATCACGACCTCGGCCTACGGGCTCCGCGAAGGGCTTCTTTACGGCGATCTTCCGGCGCGGCGGCGCGGGGAAGATCCGCTGCTGGCCGAGGCACTCGAGGTGGGGCGGCGGCTGGGCCGGTTCGGCGACCATGGCGCGCTGCTCGACCAGTGGATCGCGCCGTTGTTCAAGGACGATAGCGTGGATGCCGCCCGGTTGCGGCTGGCGGCGTGCCTGCTGGGCGACATCGCCTGGAATGCGCATCCCGACTTTCGCGCCGAGCGCGCGGTCGATCTGGCGGTGCATGGCAATTGGGTGGGGATCGACGCGCAGGGAAGGGCGCTCCTCGGCCGGGCGCTCTACACGGCCTTTGGTGGCAATGGCGGGTTCGACAAAAGGCTTCGCAAGCTGCTCGCCGAGGGCGACGAGGATCGCGCCGAATGCTGGGGGCGCGCGATCCGCCTTGCCCAGCGCCTGTCTGCCGGGACCGAGGCCTTGCTGAAGCGCACCGCAATCGGGATGGAGGATGACACGCTCGTCCTGACCGTTCCCGAGCGTCGCCGGGCAATGGTGAGCGAGGCGGTGCTCAAACGGCTCGGCCAGCTTGGCGAGGCGATGGGGCGCGAAAGCGCGGTGCGCTACGCCTGATCAGCCGCAGTTGAGGCGGGTGATCCGGTTCTTCTCGTCGAGATGCACGTTGAGGCGGTCGGTGCGATAATCCATCGTGACCATCGCGCCCTTGGGCACCCAGCGAAGCGCGCCCGCGCCTGCCGCCTTCATCATTTCCGCGCCGAGTTCGGCAGTGGCTTCGCGTCCGATATAGGCAGACAGCCCCTCGTCATTGCAGGTGAGGCCGGTGCCGCGTTCGGGAGGCGTGCTTTCCACTGGTTCAGCGGGAACGCAGCCCGCGACTGCGAGGGCGATCAGGGGAAGGGTCAGGCGCATGGTTCACTCTCCGATCCTGCTCATCTTGAGCTTGCCATTCTCGGTGGCGAAGGCGAGTCGTCCCTCGACGAGGTCGACGGCGTCACGCCCGAACTCTTCGTAGCGCCAACCCTTGAGGATATCCAAGTCCTCGCGCACCCCGGCAGCCAGCAGTTCGAGATCCTGCGCACGGGCGATGAGGCGCGCGGCGACGCCCGCTTCCTTGGCGCGGATCTTGAGGAGGAGCTTCAAGAGGTCGCTTACCAGCGCGGCGTCCTTGGTCAGGCCCGGGCGGCGTGGTTTCTTGGCGGGCATTTCCTCTTCGGGGAGAGGCTCGGCGGCATCGAGGACGTCCATCAGACGCGCGCCGATGTCATTGTCCTTCCAGCCTTTCGAAAGGCCGCGGATCTTCACGAGGTCGGCCTGTTTCTTGGGCGGATGGTTGGCGAGTTCGCCGAGCGTGTCGTCCTTCACGATCCGGCCACGCGGGATATTCTTGCTGCGCGCTTCGCGCTCGCGCCAGGCAGCGAGTGCCTTCAAGCGGCCCAGCACCTGCGGGCTGCGGCCCGGCAGCTTCATCCGCTTCCAGGCGTCTTCGGGAGCGAAAGCGAAGCTCGAGGGATCGGCGAGGCGCTCCATCTCCTCGTCGAGCCAGGCGCCGCGTCCGGTCTCGACCAGCTCGTCGAGCAGCTTGGGAAAGAGCGTGGCGAGATGCGTCACGTCGGCAATCGCATAGTCCAGCTGGCGCTTGTCGAGCGGGCGGCGCGACCAGTCGGTGAAGCGCGCGCCCTTGTCGAGCTGGATGCCGAGCGCGGCGGACACGAGATTGGCATAGCCGACCTGTTCGCCATATCCGAGCGCCATCGCCGCGATCTGCGTATCGAACAGGGGTCGCGGCATCTCGTCGGTCATGTTGTGGAAGATTTCGAGATCCTGTCCGCCGGCATGGAAGACCTTGAGGACGTCGCGATTGTCGACGAGAAGGTCGAGCAGCGGGTCGAGATCGATGCCATTGGCGAGCGGATCGATGGCCGCGGCTTCGTCGATGCTGGCGATCTGGATGAGGCAAAGCTCGGGAAAATAGGTGTTTTCCCGCATGAACTCGGTATCGACCGCGACGAAATCATGTTCGGAGAGCCGCGCGCACAGCGCTGCGAGCTCGTCGGATTTGGTAATGAGAGGATGGATTTTCATATAGGCGCGGGGCCTTAGCCTGTTTGCGCGGCTTGACAAAGAGGCTTCATGGGGTGAAGCGCCGCCCGCGCCATTTTTTCACGCACCTCCGGATAGAGAAGAACATGCACGCCTACCGTTCCCATCATTGCGCCGAACTGCGCGCCGCCAATGTCGGCGACACCGTCCGCCTTTCGGGCTGGATCCATCGCAAGCGCGATCATGGGGGCGTCCTGTTCATCGACCTTCGCGATCATCATGGCATGACCCAGATCGTCGCCGACGAGGACAGCCCGGCATTGCCGACCCTCGAGGGACTGCGCGTCGAGAGCGTCGTGACGATCGATGGCGAAGTGAAGGCGCGCGCCGAGGGCACCACCAACGACAAGCTGCCGACCGGCGACATCGAGGTGTTCGCGCGCTCGGTGACGGTCCAGTCGGCGGCTGCCGAACTGCCGATGCCGGTGGCGGGCGAGCAGGAATATCCCGAGGATATCCGCCTCAAATATCGCTATCTCGACCTTCGCCGCGAGCCCATGCACCGCAACATCATGCTGCGCTCGGCGGTGATCGCCTCGATCCGCCGCCGCATGATCGAGCAGGGCTTCACCGAGTTCCAGACGCCGATTCTCACCGCGTCGAGCCCCGAGGGCGCGCGCGATTACCTGGTGCCGAGCCGCGTGCATCCGGGGAAATTCTACGCGCTTCCGCAGGCGCCGCAGATGTTCAAGCAGCTCCTGATGGTCGCGGGCTTCGACAAATATTTTCAGATCGCGCCCTGTTTCCGCGACGAGGATGCGCGCGCCGACCGCAGCCCGGGCGAATTCTACCAGCTCGATTTCGAGATGAGCTTCGTCACGCAGGACGATGTGTTCGCCGCGA
Organism: Sphingomicrobium lutaoense; assembly: GCF_014195685.1. GTDB lineage: Bacteria > Pseudomonadota > Alphaproteobacteria > Sphingomonadales > Sphingomonadaceae > Sphingomicrobium > Sphingomicrobium lutaoense. Next base: position 713,612 of record NZ_JACICF010000001.1, read on the forward strand.
TCGAGCCGGTGCTGGCTGGCCTGTTCGAGGAGTTCGCCAATGGCCGCTCGGTCACGCCCGCAGGCGAGTTTCCGCGCATTCCCTACAAGGAATCGATGCTCAAATATGGGTCGGACAAGCCCGATCTGCGCAACCCGCTGATCATTTCGGACGTCGGCAGCCATTTCGAGGGCTCGGGCTTCGGCCTCTTTGCCAAGATCGTCGCGGGTGGCGGCGTCGTCCGCGCCATTCCGGCGCCCGGCACTGCCGAGAAGAGCCGCAAATTCTTCGACGAGATGAACGACTGGGCGCGCGGCGAAGGCTATGCGGGCCTCGGCTATGCCACGCGCAAGGGCGGCGAATGGGGTGGCCCGATTGCCAAGAACCATGGCGCCGACAAGATGGACAAGCTTGCCGAGGAACTGGGGCTTGGCCCCGATGACGGCATCTTCTTTGCCGCGGGCAAGGAAGCCGAAGCTGCCAAGCTGGCGGGTGCGGCGCGCACCCGGGTTGGCGAAAAGCTCGAGCTGATCGAGGAAAATGCCTTCAAATTCTGCTGGATCGTCGATTTCCCGATGTTCGAGCGCGACGAGGAAACGGGCAAGATCGATTTCTCGCACAATCCCTTCTCGATGCCGCAGGGCGAGATGGAAGCCCTGGAAACCAAGGATCCGCTCGATATTCTCGCCTGGCAGTATGACATCGTGTGCAACGGCATCGAACTGTCGTCGGGCGCGATCCGGAATCATCGTCCGGATATCATGTACAAGGCCTTCGAGATCGCCGGCTATTCTAAGGAAGAGGTCGATCGCAACTTCCCGGGCATGATCGGCGCCTTCCAGTTCGGTGCGCCGCCGCACGGCGGCTCAGCACCGGGCGTGGACCGGATCGTCATGCTGCTCGCCGACGAGCCCAACATCCGCGAAGTCATCCTCTTCCCGATGAACCAGAAGGCCGAGGATCTCCTGATGAATGCGCCTTCGCCAGTGACGGCCAAGCAGCTCGAGGAACTCAACATCCGGATCGTCGAGCAGCCCGATGCAAAGGCGGTGAAGCCCGCTCCGGCAAGCCTCGTCGAAGGCGAATAGCCCAGTCTGGAATAAACGTCCCTCAGTCGGGGGACGGATAGACGATCTCGGCGACTTCGTAAAAACGTTCGCCCGCAGGCAGGCGCACGCTGCGCTCGTCGCCCACTTTCGCGCCGATGAAGGCGCGGGCCATGGGGGCGGACCAGCCGATGCGGCCTTCTCCGGCTTCGGCTTCGTCGTCGCCGACGATGGTCACGCGCCGTTGCCGGTCGTCTTCGTCCACGAGGGTTATAGTCGCTCCGAAACGAACCTCGTCGCGCTTTTCGGCTTTTGATGGATCGACCACCTTGGCATCCTTCATCACGCGCGAAAGATAGGCGATGCGCCGGTCGATCTCGCGCAACTTCTTGCGCCCGTAGATGTAATCGCCATTCTCGCTGCGGTCGCCATTGCCTGCGGCCCAGCTGATCACCTCGACCAGCTTCGGGCGCTCGACGCCGAAAAGCTCGTCATATTCCTCGCGGATGCGGCGGAACCCCTCGGGCGTGATGTAGCGCGGTCTCTTGCCCCCCGCGGGCATCAGCCGGGCCTTCCGGGTTTGCCGATGTGGCGCGAGACATGAACCGAGCCATAGGCCGGGACATAAGGATTGAGACGGTCGTAGACCGCCGCATTCTCGATCACGCGCTGCACATAGGAGCGGGTTTCCGAGAAGGGAATATTCTCGATCCACATCAGCGTATCGACGCCGTCGCTGCGCGGGTCGCCATATTGGCTCACCCACTGGCGGGCTCGGCCATAGCCTGCATTGTAGCTGGCGAGCGCGAGGGGGACATTGCCGTCCCATTGCCGGAGGCGCATCGCGAAATAATCGCTGCCCAGCCGGACATTATAGGCAGGATCGCGGGTCAGTCGTCCGGCATCCCAGGGAAGGCCGCTGCGCCGTGCCTGGTCGCGCGCGGTGCCGGGCAGCAGCTGCATCATCCCGTAGGCGTTGGCGTGGCTCACCACCGCGCGGTCGAAGGAAGATTCCTGACGCGTGATGCCGTGGGCAAGGCTCCACAATTCACCGCCAGGCGCGCCTTCGGGATGGATGGGGAAGGCTTCTCGATAATAGAAGTCGGTGCCGCTGTTGCGCGCCGAACGGGCAATCCAGACGGCAAGGTCGGGACGGTCGATCTGCGCCGCGAACTGGGTCGCGAGGATGCGTTCGTCCTCGCTCTCGACGGCATTGGCGAGCGCGCGTACGAACTGGGTCTGCTCGCTTCGGCTGTTGGCGAGGCGAGCGGTGGCGGCGGGAAGCATCCAGGACTGGAACTTGGCGCGCGCATTGGGATGGACCTTGGCGACCGGCATGGGCTGGGGCACCGGGATTTCCCGGCCGAGCCGTTCGAGCGCCAGCTGCCCGTAGAACATCTCGGGCGAGCGGGCGGCCTGCGCGAAATAATCATTCGCGGCCTGGCCGTTGTTCGCCACCTGCGAAGCGCGGCCTGCCCAATACATGCCCTTCGAATGAACCTGTAGCGACTGGCCGCCATTGGCGTAGCGGTAGAACATGCTCGCGGCTTCGGCGGGGCGATTGAGGCGGGTCAGCGCAATCTGGCCCGCGAGCCATGCGAGGCTCGTATAATGGTCGCGCACGCCATAGGGCTGCAACGTCATGTCCTCGCCGGGCGGGAAGGCATCGTCGATCTGCCGGGCGATATTGTAGGCGGTGGCATAGTCGCCACGCGCCTCCGCGCCGCGTGCGCCGATCAGCAGCATTTCATACCAGCGTTCGGGATCGGCGGGGCGGTTGGTGAACTGGTGCGGCTGCGCGAGAAGCGATTGCAGTTCGCCGTCATTATTGTTGGTGCGATGATAGCGCGCCCGGTCCATCATCAGGCCGGCATCGCGGCTGACGTAATTGCGCACCGCATTGTAACGATCATTGGCGTCGGCATCGCCGCGCAGAAGCGCGATGCGTGCGCCGTCGATCGCCTGCCGCTCGGGGCTAGCCGAGGAGAGCAGGCGAAGCGCAGCATCGGTCTTGCGGTCGAACAGAAGGGCATCGATGCGCGCGTCATGGTCCTTGCGGGTGAACTGGCTACCGAAGCGTGCCTGGATGAAGCTTTCGTCCATCGGGCCGAGACCGGGATGCGCCCAGGCCTGCCGTGCCGCCGACAAGGCCTCGGCTTCGCGGCCCAGCCGCTGATATGCATAAGCGAGATGCGCCCAGCCGCCGCCCGTCTGGGGCGCGCGCAGGCGGAAGAACTCGACGATCAGCGAAGGATCGTCGCTGGTCGAAAGAGCCTTTTCGGCGCGCAGGCGAATGCTGTCGAAGCCCCGCTCCGAATAGACCGCGGGGAAGTCGGGATAGTCGATGGCGAAACGCGCGGCATCGACGAAACGCGGCGAACGTTCGTCCTTCAATGCGCGCCACCAGGCGATGGCACGATCGATCGACTGGACGCTGGGTGCCTGCGCAGCCTGAACGGTGGCCGCGCCGGTCGCCATGTCAATTGCTGCCTGCGATGCCGCGGAACTCGGGGTGGCAAGGGCTACGACCCCCAGAATCAACACTCTTCTCATACTGGACATTATAGGTAGCCGGTCCTTATCAGTCGCTGAACGCACGCTCAGCCGACGGTTAAATACGCCCGAGGTTCCCAGATTCGAGGAAATTGCATGTTTTTCGGTTCCATTCCGGCCCTGGTGACACCTTTCAGAGACGGTGAAGTCGATGTGAGCGCCTTTCGCGATTTTGTCGATTGGCAAATCGCAGAGGGATCGAACGGGCTCGTTCCGTGCGGAACGACTGGCGAAGTCGCCACCCTTTCGGCCGAGGAACATCGCCTCGTCGTCACGACCTGTGTCGAGGCGGCGGCGGGCCGCGTGCCGGTGATCGCGGGGTGCGGCGGCTACAACACGGCGGCAGTAATCGCGGCGACGAAAATGGCGCATGAAGCCGGAGCCGACGCGGCGCTGTGCGTGGTGCCTTATTATAACAAGCCCAGTCAGGCGGGGCTCATTGCCCATTTCGAGGCAGTGGCCGATGCGTCACCGCTTCCGGTCGTGGTCTATAACGTGCCCTCGCGCACGGTCGCCGATATCTCGGTGGATTCACTTGCCGAGGTGGCGCGTCACGACAAGGTGGTCGCCATCAAGGATGCAAGCGGCAACCTTGCCCGCGTGACTGCCCAGCGGCTCGCTTGCGGCGAGGATTTCTGCCAATTGTCGGGCAATGACGACATGGCGTTGGGTTTCAACGCGATGGGCGGCGTGGGCTGCATCTCGGTGACCGCCAATGTCGCGCCGCGCCTGTGCGCCGATTTCCAGGCAGCGACGCGCGAAGGGCGCTGGGACGATGCACTCAAGCTGCAGGACCGGCTTTATCCGCTGCATGACGCGATGTTCGCCGATGCATCGCCCGGCCCGGCCAAATATGCGCTCGCCAAGGTGCGCGGCGGGATGTCCGAGGAAGTGCGCCTTCCGCTGACGCCTCCGTCCGATGCGGCGCGGCGGGCCATCGACGATGCGCTTCGCCATGCGGGCTTCGGCGGATGAGCAAGGCGTTCAACAAGGTGAAGGTCGTCGCCGACAACCGGCGCGCCCATTATGACTATGCGGTCGAGGAGCGGTTCGAAGCCGGGATCGAACTCAAGGGCACCGAAGTGAAGGCGCTGCGCGTGGGCGAGGGGTCGATCAAGGAAAGCTATGCCACGGTCGAGGACGGGGAAGTTTGGCTCGTCAATGCCTCGATCCCCGAATATAGTCATGGCAACCGGATGAACCATGAGCCGCGCCGCCGCCGCAAGCTGCTGCTCCATGCGCGCGAGATCAACAAGCTGTTCGGCGCGATCAACCGGCAGGGCATGACGCTGGTGCCGCTATCCATCTATTTCAACAGCGACGGACGGGCTAAGGTCGAGCTTGCGCTGGCCCGCGGCAAGAAAGCGCATGACAAGCGCGCCACGATCAAGGAACGCGACTGGAAACGGGAGCAGGGAAGGCTGTTGAGAAAGCATGGCTGAGGACAAGGGCAACCTGTTTCACCGCTTTATCGGTCGCCATGCGCCGAGCCGTGAAGAAATGCTCGCCAGCCGTTTTCTCAAGCCCTTCGGCCCGCGTATCCGCAATTCCGAATATTGGCGCTTCACCCGCCGGTCGGTGCCGCGCGGGGTTCTGGCGGGGATGTTCATCGGGGTGTTCTTGATGATCCCCGGGCTCCAGATTATCGGGGCGACGCTGCTTTCCCTGCCGATGCGCGCCAACATCCCGGTCGCGGCAGCAATGACCTTCCTCTCGAACCCCTTCACTACGCCCTTCTTCCTTGCAGCGGGGCTGCAGGTTGGGAGCCTGTTCGGCTTTCGCGCCGATCTGGCCGCCTTTACCGAATTGACCGAGGCCAATGCTTCCTATCGCGAATGGGCCAGCTGGGCCTTTTCGGATGCGGGGCCCGCGCTCATCGTCGGGCTGTTCGTCATCGCCGTCGTCCTTGCACTCGTCGCCTATGCGGTGTCGCTGGTCGGATGGCGTTTGTGGATCGGCCGCAAATGGAACCAGCGTGTCGCGCGCGACACGGATGAAATGAACTCAGGAGAAAATGTATGACCCGTTTGATGATCGGATTGCTGGCCGGTACGAGCCTCGCCGCCTGCGCGCCGCAGATGGACCGGGAGGTCGAAACCGCATCGAGCGCCAAGACGCCGGTCGAACAGCTTTCCGACGATCCTGCGGGCAAGCCCGAACTGGGCAGCTTCGGCTTCGACATGAGCGGGATGGACACCAGCGTCGATCCGGGGGACGATTTCTATCAATATGCCAACGGCACCTGGGCCGCGAACACGCCCATTCCCGCCGACAAGTCCAACTATGGCATGTTCACGGTGCTCGACGATCTATCGAAGAAGCGTACCCGCGCGATCATCGAGGGTGCCGCCAAGGATCCGTCGAGCAAGATCGGCGCGGCCTATCGCAGCTATATGGACCAGGAAACGATCGAGGCGAGGGGCCTCGAGCCGATGCGCCCGCTGATGGCCGAGATCGATGCCATTTCCACGCTCGACCAATATGCGCGTTTCCTCGGCAAGGCCGACGTGTGGAGCGTGTCGGGTCCATTCGCGCCTTTCATCGGGCAGGATGACAAGCAGCCCGACCGTTATATCACCCGTTTCTGGCAGGCGGGGCTCGGCATGCCCGACCGCGACTATTATCTCGAGGACAATGAGAAGATGGCCGCGCTGCGCGGCGAATATCTGTCCTACATGACCGATATGCTGACGATGGCGGGCCGCGACAATGCCGCCGAGCGGGCGAAGGCCGTGCTCGATTTCGAGACCAAGCTTGCCGAGGCGCATTGGACCCGCGTGAAGAGCCGCGACAGCGATGCGCGCTACAACAAGATGACGGTCGATGCGCTGCAGAAGCTCACCGGCCCCTTCGACATGAAGGCGATGATGCAGGCCGCGGGCTATCCCGTGACCGGCGAAGTACTAGTCGCACAGCCCGATGCCTTCGAGAAGATGGGCCGGATCGTCGCCAAGACCGATCTTGAAGTGCTCAAGGACGACATCCTTCTCGCGGCGCTCGGCGCGGCTTCCTCGGTGCTGCCCAAGGCGTTCGACGAGCGTCATTTTGCTTTCTACGGTACCGCATTGTCGGGCACGCCCGAGCAGGAAGAGCGGTGGAAGCGCGCGGTCGACTTTACCGTCGGCGCGCTCGCTGATGACGTGAGCCAGGTCTATGTCCAGCGGCATTATCCGCCCGCCACCAAGGCGGCGATGGAAGAGCTGGTCGACAATGTCGTCGCGGCGATGGGGCGCCGCATCGACAGCCTCGAATGGATGCAGCCGCAGACCAAGCAGCGGGCGCGCGCCAAGCTTGCCAATTTCACCACCAAGATCGGCTATCCCGACCAATGGCATGATTATAGCTCGCTCACGATCCGCGAGGACGATGCTTTCGGCAATGCGATGCGGGTGGCCGAATGGGGCCATCGCGACAACCTGTCCAAGCTCGGCGGGCCGATCCGCCGCTGGGAATGGGGGATGACCCCGATGACGGTGAATGCCTATGCCAATTTCGGTATGCAGGAAATCGTCTTTCCGGCTTCGATCCTCCAGCCGCCTTTCTTCGATCCCAATGCCGATCCGGCAATCAACTATGGCGGCATCGGCGCGGTGATCGGTCATGAAATCAGCCACCATTTCGACGACCAGGGCGCCAAATATAACGAGCGCGGTGAACTCGAAAGCTGGTGGACCGATGCCGACGTGCAGGCCTTCGAGGCGGCCGGCAAGGAGCTGATCGCGCAATATAATCTCTACGAGATTTTCCCCGGCGAATTCGTCAACGGCGAATATACGCTGGGCGAGAATATCGGCGATCTCGCGGGTCTCACCATTGCTTTCGATGCCTACAAGGCTTCGCTGGGTGGCAAGCAGGCACCGGTGATCGACGGTACGACCGGCGAGCAGCGCTTCTTCCTCGGCTGGGCGCAGGTCTGGCGGCGCAACTATCGCGACGAGAATCTGCGTCAGCGGCTCAAGACCGACAGCCATTCGCCTTCGATCCAGCGGGTCTGGGTGATCCGCAATCTCGACAGCTGGTACGACGCCTACAACGTCACTTCCGACGATGCGATGTATCTGCCGCCCAAGTCGCGCGTGAAGGTCTGGTAAGGAGTGCTCGAACGGCACGCTGCCTTACTTGACCCGGCGCCGCAGGACGGTGCGCCGCGCTGGCTGGTGCCCGTGCTGGTCGCCGCGGCGGCAGCAAGTGGCGGCGTGCTGTTCTATGCGGTCGGCGAACCCCTGTTCGCGGGCCTGTTCCTTGCCGGGATGGCGGCGATGCTGGTCGCTGCCTTCGTCATCGACCGGCGCACTACCGCGCAGCTTCTCCCCGACCCGACCAGCCAGGCGGGCGAGGAGCGGGCAATGTCGGCGGCGGCACTTTCGCTATCCCCCGACGCGGCGGCCATCAGCGACGCCAACGGTCGATTGCTGGTCGCCAACGAAATCTATCGTGAGCGTTTCGCGGGGTCGCCTTCTCCACTCGACCTGGCGACGAGCGAGGGCGGGCGCGACGCGCTCAAGACCGCCTGCCGGATCGCGCTTCGCGACGGGATGGCGTCGGCATCGGGAATCGAGGTCGAGGGCGGGACGCTCAATCTTGATCTCAAGCGGATCGGCAATGATGCCGACCCCGCGATCCTCTGGTCCTTTCCGGGCGCGCCGCAGCCTGACGCGCTGGTCGTCGCCGCGCGGCGCCTTGCCGGGCGCACGGGCGAGAGCCTTGCGTCAGCGGGTGTCCTGGCGGCGCTCGTGGACGACGAAGGGCGGGTCATTGCCGCGAACCGGCCCTTCACCAACCGAGCGCTGTCTTTGAGCGAGGAAGACCGGCCCTATTTCATCGATCTCGTCGAATCGAGCGAGGACGGCCTTTTGCTGCTCAAGGCCGAGGAAGGGCGGGGCGGGCCATTGAAGGGCGTCCACGTCCCGGTCGATCCGGCAAGCGAGGACGGGGCGGGTACGATTTTCCTGTTCGACCATGGGCAGCAGCCGAGCGAGACCACCAGCGAACAGGTGCAGATGCTGCTCGAACTGCTTCCGCTCGGGCTGGCGCTAGTCGATCGCGACGGGCGTTTTCTCACGATGAATTCGGCCTTCCGGACCGCAGGCGGGATCGAGGGAGGCGGCATGCCTGCCTATCCGGGCGACCTGGTGGTCAAGGAGGACAAGGCGGCTGTGGCCGATGCGGTTCGGCGCAATGCGCGCGGGCCCGCCATGTCGGGCGACCTTGCCGTGCGGCTCGCCATCGCGCCCAAGGAGCCAGTTGCGCTCACCATCGCGGGGCTACGAGGGCTGGGCGATGCGGCGGTGCTCCTTCTCCTCAAGGACAATAGCGAGGAAGCCAAGCTCAAGCGGCAGATCGCGCAGGCGACCAAGATGCAGGCGGTCGGCCAGCTGGCGGGTGGCGTGGCGCACGATTTCAACAATATCCTGACCGCGATCCTCGGCCATTGCGATCTCATGCTGATGCGTCACACACCGGGCGACAGCGACTATGACGATATCCAGCAGATCAAGTCCAATGCGAACCGCGCGGCCAATCTGACGCGCCAGTTGCTCGCCTTTTCGCGCCAGCAAACCTTGCGGCCCCAGGTGCTGCAACTGCCCGACACGGTCAGCGAGGTTTCGCACCTTCTCAAGCGGCTGCTCGGCGAGACGGTCGAACTGCAGGTCAAGCATGGCCGAGATCTGGGACCCGTGCGCGCCGATCCGGGGCAGCTCGAGCAGGTGATCGTCAATCTGGCGGTCAATGCGCGCGACGCGATGGCAGAAAAGGGCGGCGGCACGCTCACCATCCGGACTTTCTCGGTGCGGGCCGAAGATGTCGCCGACATCGGCAGCGAGATCCTGCCGGTGGCCGACTATTCGGCGCTGTCGATCAGCGATACCGGCAGCGGTATTCCGCCCGCCATCCTCGGCAAGATCTTCGAGCCTTTCTTCACCACCAAGGAAATCGGCAAGGGCACGGGGCTCGGGCTTTCGACCGTCTATGGCATCGTCAAGCAGTCGGGCGGCTATATCTTTGCCGACAGCAAGGTGGGCGAGGGGACGAGCTTCGTTATCTATCTGCCGGTCCATGTCGTCGAAGAGCAGGACGCCAGGACTCCCGCGCAGGTGAAGGCGCCCGACCCCGAAAGCGAATTGTGGGGATCGGGCACCGTCCTGCTCGTCGAGGACGAACCGATGGTGCGCACCGTCGCCGAACGCGCTTTGACCCGCCACGGCTACGAAGTGCTGACCGCTACCAATGGCGAGGAAGCACTGGAAATTCTCGCGCGGGGCGAGGAGATCGACCTTCTCGTGTCGGACGTGGTGATGCCGCTGATGGACGGCCCGACCATGGGCCGCGAAGCGCGCAAGGACCGGCCCGACCTGCCGATCCTGTTCATGTCGGGCTATGCCGAGGAGCAGCTTCGCAAGTCGATCGACATCGTGAATGTGTCCTTTCTGCCCAAGCCGTTTTCGGTCCAGGAACTGGCCGAGGCGGTCCGCAAGGTCCTTACCGATAAATAGCTGAAAAATAGGCTTGAGGCGGGATGCGGCTGGCCCTAGGTTGCCGGCCATGGGGCAGAAGCGTCGCATCCTGATCGTCGAAGACGAACCGCTCATCGCGATGATGCTCGAGGATTTCCTCGAGTCGATCGGTCATGAGGTTCACGGCGTGTGCGAAACCTTGCAGGAAGCGCATGACGCAATCGATGGCGGCGGGTTCGATCTTGCGATCCTCGACGTCAATCTGAAGGGCGAGAATGTCTGGCCGGCAGCATTCCGCCTGCAGGAAATGGCGCGTCCCTTCATCCTGGCGACCGGGGGCCATGTCGATCCGCCGCCGCCCGAATTCGCCAAAACGCCAGTCCTGGCAAAGCCTTATACCGTCGACCGGGTGCGCCCGCTCGTCGAAGCCGCCTTCGCCGAATAGAGCCTGTTTGTTCCCCACTTGTTCTTTGAGAACAAATGCGGTACGAACCCTGATGACCGGGCATGATCCCCTTGCCCGTTGACGAAAGGGAACAGGACATGGCAGCCCAGTTGAAAGTCGTAAAATCCGATGGAGATAAAGTGAGCACCGACCGTCAAAAAGCGCTCGACGCAGCCCTGGCCCAGATCGACCGCGCCTTCGGCAAGGGGTCTGCCATGAAACTGGGCAGCCGCGAGAAGATCGAAATCGAGACCATTTCGACGGGCAGCCTGGGGCTCGACATCGCGCTGGGCGTCGGGGGCCTGCCGCGCGGCCGTATCGTCGAGATCTACGGGCCGGAAAGCTCGGGCAAGACAACGCTTGCTCTCCATGCCATCGCGGAAGCGCAGAAGGCGGGGGGCACCGCCGCCTTCGTCGATGCCGAACATGCCCTCGACCCAGTCTATGCCAAGAAGCTCGGCGTCGACATCGATGAACTGATCGTCTCGCAGCCCGACACGGGCGAGCAGGCGCTCGAGATCACCGATACGCTGGTGCGATCCAATGCCATTGACGTTCTGGTCGTCGACTCGGTCGCGGCGCTGGTGCCGCGCGCGGAAATCGAAGGCGAGATGGGCGACAGCCATGTCGGCCTGCAGGCCCGCCTGATGAGCCAGGCGCTGCGCAAGCTCACGGGTTCGATCAACCGTTCGAAGACGACCGTCATCTTCATCAACCAGGTGCGCATGAAAATCGGCGTGATGTACGGCAATCCGGAGACCACGACGGGCGGGAACGCGCTCAAATTCTATGCGTCGGTGCGCCTCGACATCCGCCGCACCGGCCAGATCAAGGACCGCGACGAGATCGTCGGCAACTCGACCCGAGTGAAGGTCGTGAAGAACAAGGTCGCTCCGCCGTTCAAGCAGGTCGAATTCGACATCATGTACGGCCAGGGCGTCTCGAAGATGGGCGAGATCCTCGACCTCGGGGTCAAGGCCGGCCTGGTCGAGAAGTCGGGCAGCTGGTTCAGCTATGATTCGACGCGGATCGGGCAGGGGCGCGAGAACGCCAAGACCTTCCTCAAGGAAAATCCCGAAGTCGCGGAAGAGCTGGAGAACAGGATTCGTGGCAAAACCGAAGAGGTCGAGGAAGCCATGATGACCGGCCCCGATCCCGACTGATCCTCGAAGATCAGCTTCCTTCCGGCCCCGGGCAGCGTTCAGGCGTTGCTCCGGGGCTTCTTTTTGGGCCGTGGCTGAACAGGCGCCCGCGTTCGGTGACGAGGACGACGAGCAAGGCTGCGACTGCCGCGAGGGCCATGCCCGCAAGATAGGGGATCTGGGTGCCATCATAGGCCTGGCCGATGACCAGCCCCAGCGCCGCTGCCCCGACCGTTCCGAATGTTCCCTGCACCGAGGCCGCCGTTCCGGCGACCTTCGCCATGTTGGTCATCGCCAGCGTACCGAAATTGGCGGTGGTGAAGGCAAAGAAGACGAAACTCGCGGCCTGGAAAAGCACGAACAGCCATAGAGGCTCGACCATCCACCATGCGACGAGCAGATGGGCGAGCGATACCATGAGAAAGCCGATCAGCCCCCAATGGCTGACGTTGCGCAGGCCGTAACGTTCGACGATGCGGCTGTTGCCCCAGCTGGCGATGCTCATCGGCGCGGCGATGGCGCCGAAAACGATGCCGATCGCACCCGGGCGCTCGAACGTCACACTGACGATTTGCTGGATGGAGGCGAGATAGGCGGTGAGAGCGGTAAAGACGGCGGTGAGCGCCATCGTATAGCCCAGCGACAGCCGATCGCGCAGCGCGATCAGGACCGCCTGTCCGACGATCCCGAATTCGAGTTTGCGCCGATAGTCGGGATTGAGGGTCTCGGGCAGGCGGAGCCAGCCCCAGACCAGTACCGCCAGCCCGTAGCCTGCGAGGCCATAGAAGATCAGCCGCCAGTCGCCGAAGAAAAGGATCAGCTGACCGACCGATGGTGCAAGCACCGGGACCACCATGAAGACCATCATCGTGAGGCTCATCACGCGCGCCATTGCTTCGCCCTCGAACAGGTCGCGCACGATGGCGTTGACGAGCACGCGGCTGACCGCTCCGCTGGCGCCCATCAGGAAACGGGCGACGATCATCAGGGTGAAATCCTGTGCCGCCGCCGCGACCGTTGCGAAAAGGAAATAGAGGCTGACCCCGCCTGCTAGCACGGGTTTGCGCCCGAAGCGGTCGGCGAGCGGCCCCCAGAGCATCTGGCTCGCGCCGAAGCCGAACATGTAAGCGAGGATGACGAGCTGCCGTTCATTGTCGCGCGTCACGCCCAGGTCGGCGCCGATCTGTGGCAGCGCCGGGAGCATCGTGTCGATCGCGAAGGCATTGAGCGCCATGAAAGCCGCGAGCAGGAGCACGATCTCCCGCTGGCCGGCGCGGAGCCGCTCGCTTGTGACGCTGTCTCTCATCGCTGCCTGCTGGCCTATCGGCAGGCGACATGCAACAAGCATCGCCGGACCAATGGGAAGGATATCGGCGATGCGGGTGAAGCGGCGGACCATGTTGCAGGGGGCGATGGCGGGCATGGCGACCATGTCCACATCGTCGGCGCTTTTCGCACGTGAGGCCAAACAGCCGCTCGCCGGGGATATTCCGATCCCGCCGCCCATCACCACCGCCGAGCGTCTTGACCGTCTCGACCGTGCCCGCGAGCGGATGGCGAAGAATGGTATCGGCGCGATCCTCGTCGAAGCGGGGGCGAGCCTCGACTATTATACCGGCGTCCGATGGTGGCGCTCGGAGCGGCTGACGGGGGCAATTATTCCGGTCGAGGGCGACCCGGTTATTGTCACGCCCTTTTTCGAAAAACCGTCGGTCGAGGAAAGCCTCGCGATTCCCGCCAGGGTGCTGACCTGGCACGAGCATGTCGAACCTCTGTCACTGGTCGCCGAATTCCTGCGCCATCGCGGGCTGGAAAAGGAGCCGGTCGGGATCGAGGAAAGCACCCGCTTCTTCATCGTCGACAAGCTTCGCGAAGCATTGCCGGGCGCGCGGATCGTGAGTGCTAATCCGGTGGTGCGCGCCGGGCGCATGATCAAGACCAAGCCAGAACTCGACCTCATGCAGGCGGCGTCGGACATCACGCTGGCCGCGATTGCGGAAGTGCATGACGCGCTGAAGCCCGGAATGACCGATGGCGAAGTGAAGGCGCTCCTGTCGGCGGCGATGGTCAAACGGGGCGGCGCATCGCCTTGGGCGTTGGTGTTGTTCGGCCCTGCCGCGGCCCTGCCGCACGGAACGGGCCGTCCCCAGACGCTCGAAAAGGGGCAGGTCGTCCTCATCGACACGGGCTGTTCGGTGCATGGATATCAGGCCGATATCTCGCGGACCTTCGTGGTGGGAGCGGCGCCGAGCGCCGACCAGCGCCGCGTCTTCGACCAGGTCGCGCGCGGACAAGAGATCGCGCGTGAAGCCTGCATTCCGGGCAACCCGGCCGGCAGCGTCGATGATGCGGTGCGCTCGGCCTATGAATCCTGGGGCTATGGACCGGGCTATGCCTTGCCCGGCCTGTCGCACCGTACCGGGCATGGCATCGGCATGGAAGGCCATGAACCCATTAACCTCGTCAGGGGCGAGGAAACGCCGCTGGCTCCCGGCATGTGCTTTTCCAACGAGCCCGGTATCTATCTGCCGGGCCGGTTCGGCGTGCGGCTCGAGGATTGTTTCACCATGACCGAAGAGGGGCCGCGCTGGTTCAGCGTACCGCCGAAATCGATCGACGATCCCATCGGCAGTTCGGCGCGCCTCGCATGATCATCGTCCACCATCTCGAGAACAGCCGTTCGCAGCGCATCCTCTGGCTTTTGGAGGAGTTGCGGCTCGACTATGAAATCAAGCATTACAAGCGCGATCCCCGGACGATGCGCGCTCCCCGCGCGCTCAAGAAGGTGCATCCGCTCGGCAAGGCGCCGATCCTCCAGGAAGATGCCGTCATCCTTGCCGAGAGCGGAGCGATCTTCGAACATTTCGTCCAGACCGAGAAGCGTTTCGGGCCACCGCGCGACCTTCACGATGCGCGCCGCTATCGCCTCTATATGCATTATGCCGAGGGATCGCTGATGCCTCCCTTGTTCGCGATGCTGGTGGTGAACAAGCTCGGCTTGCTCGGCCGTCCGGCGCGAAAACCGATCATGAAGATGCTCCACGAACATTTCGTCTATCTCGACGAGGACATGGCCGACCGACCCTATTTCGCGGGCGACCAATTGACCGCCGCCGACATGATGATGAGCTTCCCGCTGGAGGCCGCGCGCAGCCGGGCGGGCCTCGACGAGCGCTATCCGAACCTTCTCGCATGGCTGCGCCGTTGTCATGAACGGCCCGCCTACCAGCGCGCGCTCGAACGGGGCGGGGACTATGCCTATGCCGGTTGACGCACGCTCCGGTGGCCGCAAAGGCTAGGCGCCGACAAGAAACAGGGGATTCGCGGAAAATGGATATTGGCGTGAAAAAAGGAGGCCTGCCGCTTCACTGGCAGATGCTCATCGGCTTTCTGGTCGGCCTGATCTTCGGACTTTTTGCCAATGCCTTCGCGCAAGGCGCGGGCTGGGTCGATTTCGTCACCACCTATATCACGGGACCGATCGGCCAGGTCTTCCTGCGCCTCCTGTTCATGCTCGTCATCCCGCTGCTGTTCAGTGCTCTGGTGGTGGGGATTGCCGAGATGGGCGATGCCCGCTCCCTGAAGCGCGTCGGCCTTCGCACCCTAGCCTTCACGGTGGTCGTCTCGGGGATCGCGGTTGTCCTGGCACTATTCGTCGCCAATGTATTCGAGCCGGGGGCGGGCGTCGATCGCGCGATGGCGTCCTCGCTGCTCGAGGATGCGCGCGAAGGCGCGGGGGCAATCATCCAGAGCAATGCCGAGACGCCCTCGGGCATCAACGCGGTGCTGGCCATCATTCCCAGCAATGTCATCGCGGCGATGAGCGCCAACGACATCCTTGCCGTGATGTTTTTCGCGCTGATGTTCGGCATCGGCCTTCTGTTTACCGACAGCAAGGAAGCCGAGCTTCTGCAGAAGGGCATCGAAGGCATTTTCCATGTCGCGATGAAGCTGATCATGTGGGTGATCCGCCTCGCGCCGATCGCCATCGCCTGTTTCATGTTCAACTTGGCCAGCGTCTTTGGCTGGGACCTGCTCATCCGGCTTGGTGCCTATGTCGGCGTGGTGCTGCTTGCTCTCGGCGTGCACATGTTCGTCGTCTATCCGCTGGTGCTGCGCATCGCGGGCGGGGTGAGCCCCATCTGGTTCTTCAAGAATGTGCAGGAAGCCATGGTAATGGCCTTCTCGACCGCCAGCTCGAACGCCACGCTTCCCTATGCGCTCAAGGTCGCCGACGAAAATCTCAAGCTGCCGCGCGCGCCGGCTCGCTTCGTCCTGACCATCGGCGCGACCGCCAACCAGAATGGTACCGCCATCTTCGAAGGCGTGACGGTTCTCTTCCTCGCGCAATTCTTCGGGGTCGACCTGACGATCGGACAGCAGGTGATCGTCCTTCTGATGTGCATTCTCGGTGGCATCGGGACCGCGGGCGTTCCGGCGGGCAGCCTGCCGGTGGTCGCGCTCATCCTCGCGATGGTCGGGGTGCCGCCTGAAGGCATTGGTATCGTCCTCGGCGTCGATCGCTTCCTCGACATGTGCCGCACCACGCTCAACGTGACGGGCGACCTTGCCTGCGCGACCGTGGTGAGCCGGGGCGAGGAGCGCGAAGCAGGGCAACCCGCGCTTCAGACATGACGCTCGATGAATTGCCGGATCGCTACTCCACCATCCTGTGCGATGTGTGGGGAGTGATCCACGACGGCGGTCGCCTCTATCCCGGCGTGTGCGAACGGTTTGCCCGGTGGCGCGAGGAAGGGAGGACGCTGGTCATCCTCACCAATGCGCCGCGCCCCGCCGACCGGGTGGAACGGGGGCTTGAGCGCATGGGGCTCGACCGGAGCCTGTGGAAAGCGCTGACGTCGAGCGGGCAGGCCGGGATCGAGGCGCTGACCCATCCGGTCCGGCCCGTCGGCTTTTGCGGGCTGCGCGAGGATTTCGAGGATCTGGAGGCACATGGCGTTTGCTTTGCCTCGGCGCAGGAGCCGCATGACGAAATCGCTCTGACCGGGCTCGACGAGCAGCGCGACCGCGTCAGCCAATATGATGCCGATCTCGATGACTGGCTCCAGCGCGGCATGACGCTCCATTGCCTTAACCCCGACCGCATCGTCGTGCATCGCGGAGAGCGCGTGGTTTGCGCGGGCGCGCTTGCCGACGAATATGAGCGGCGCGGCGGCAAGGCGATCTGGTACGGCAAACCCGAAGCGCCGATCTTCGACCATGCGCTTCAGCTGGCAGGAAATCCGCCCTTGGACGAAGTCGTGATGATCGGCGACGGACCGCATACCGACATGCTGGGGGCCTGCCGCAAGGGGATCGACGCCATCTTCGTTCGCGGCGGCATCCAGGAAGGCGAGGAATATGACTGGAGCGAGGAGTTCGGCGACTGGCGCCCGCTCATGACCGTTTCGGGGCTTTGACCCCGCGCGGCGCGATGCGCCGATATTCCCGCAGCGTCTGGCCGACGAGCATCGCGGTCATCACCACATTGCCGAAGAGATAGGCACCGGCAGCGCCGATCAAGCCGAAATGCTCCGACAAGGGGAAGATGGCGATCAGGAAGGCAAGCACGCCCACCGCGCGTGCGATGAGCGGCGATTGCGGCTTGTCGAGCGCATAGAGCGTGGGCTGCAGCGGGAAGCTGATCAGCACGAGCAGCGGGACGCCCGCCATTACGAGAAGGGGAGCGAAGGCCCCGAGGAATTCCTCGCCGAAGGTCAGCGCGATGAGCGGCCTGCCACCGATGACGAGCAGGAGGAATGCCGCCAGTCCGATCGCGGCCGCCAGCGCGGCACCGCGCAGCAGGAATTGCCAGGGCCTGCTCGAACGCACGTCCATCTTCACGATCTCGGGATAGAAGGCCTTGGCGAAGAGGTCGGCGGGCTTTTGTGCGCTGTCGGCGATCGAAGCGGCGACACGGTAGAGCGCCGCACCTGCCGGGCCGAGCAGACCGCCGACGATCAACCGCGCCACTGGGCCCCATGCCGCCTTCAGGGTGATAGTCAGGTTGACGTTGATCGCGAACGGCCAGGCGCGTTCGAGCCCATCGGGCCTGAGCGTCGGGGCGATGCCTTGGGTGAGGTCCTTGCGCCGCAATTCGCGCCAGCTCCACCACCAGGCCAGCAGCTGACCGAACATCTCGGTGAGGAACCAGATCAGCAGATAGGCCGCGAACGGCCAGCCTTGCCAATATGCGATGCCGATGAGGATCGCGCGCACGATCGGGTAGAGCGAGCTTTGCAGCGACAGGAGGTCGAAGCGGTCGAGGACGCGCAGGATCCCGACCGGCGTGGCAGCGGCGAGGAAGGGGATGATGAGGCAATAGAGCATCGCCTCGCCGATGAGCGGGTCGGGCAGGCCGAACCAGCCGCCCACGAGAGGCAGGAGCAGCATGGCACCCACCATGCCGAGGAGGCCGCTGACGATGTCCAGGCCGAGCGAGAAGCCGGTAGCGCGCTTCAAGGGATCGGCATCGCCTTTGTCATAAGGCCCGCCGCCGTAGCGGATGATGAGCTGCCAGCTCTGGAAACGGCTGATCCCGCTCGCCGCCTGGGCATAGCTGATGACGAGGATGAGCAGGCCGAAGCCTTCGAGGCCGAGGCCCCGCCCTGCCAGCGCCAGTGTAGCGAGGCTCGCGATGGCGGCGATTACCTTGGCGACCGTCAGATAGCCGCTATTCTTCAGAAGCGACCGGAAATGCCGGTCGGCGAGCCAATGCCTCATGGGCATGGCTCTAGACCAAGGCGCAGCGATTGTCGCCCGCCTTAATCGGCGGGTTCGCGTTCCCGCGCGACGATCCTGTCAGCCAGCGCGCCATTGACGTCGGCCAGATGGTCGAACTCGGCTTCATAGCTAGCAAGACCCTGGCTCAACGAGCGGAGTTCGGCATCGAGCCCGTCGAGTTCGCTGGCAGGCAGAAGCATGTCGATGCGGTCCCAATCTTCCCATCCATCGCGCGGCATCATGCCGAGCATCTGTCCGCGCCGACTGGCCAGCGAGGAGCCGATCCGGCTCGACGAAGCATTGGGCGCGGTGATGGTCAGGCGATGCATCGGTTCGAGGAGATGCGGCTTGGCGGCCTCGAGCGCTTCCTGCATCGCCACGCGGCCTGCCGTTCGGAATGCCAGTTCGCTTGAATCGACGCTGTGATAGCTGCCGTCGAGCAGGGTGACCGCGACATCGACGACGGGAAAGCCCAGGGGGCCTTTGGTCATGGCATCCTTCACGCCTGCCTCGACCGCAGGGATATATTGCTTGGGCACATTGCCGCCCTTCACCTGCTCGTCGAAGCGGAAACCCTCGCCGCGCGCCAGCGGGCGCACTTCGATGACCACGTCCCCGAACTGGCCATGCCCACCCGACTGCTTCTTGTGCCGGCCGCGTTGGGTGACCGGTTTGCGAATGGATTCGCGGTAGGGAATGTTGGGCTGCTGTCCGTTGACGGCGACGCCATAGCGCTGCTCGAGCCGCTGGAGAGCGGTGTTGAGATGCTCATCGCTCATGCCGATGAGGATGAGTTGCCCTTCTTCCTGCGTGACACCAAGGCCGGCATCTTCCTCGATGATCTTGGCGAGCGCCGAGGAAAGGCGGACATCGTCCTTTCGGTCGCGCGGCGCGATCGCCATGCGCGCGTTCCTCGCCGGTTTGACGATTTCGATGGGCGGGGGCAGGGGAGCATCGCCCGCCCATTCGCCGCTTTTCCAATCGTCGACCTTGGCGACCCCGACCAGCTGGCCATTGCGCGCACCGTCGGCCTTTTCCTGCCCGCCGCCCTGCAAGGACAGGATCGAGCCCAGGCGAACGCGGGCGCCGCCTGCGGTCGAGATTTCCTCGCCCTCCTCGAAGCTGCCCCCGAGAGCCCGGGCGATGGTCAGCCTACCAACCGCATTTCCATGGTGGGTCTTGGCGGCATAGATGGCGCGTTTCTCGACGCCGAGACGGCGAGCGGTGACATCGGGTCCCGGCCCGTCATGGCGCAGCGCCTTCAGGAGCCGCCGGATGCCCCATTCGCCGGTCGCCGAACCGAACAGCACCGACACGCCCAGATTGTCTTCGGTTTCATGGTGAAGGTCTTCGAAGATGCGTCGATCCTCGGGTGTTTCGTCCATCAGCAATTGTTCGAGGAGCCGGTCGTCATGGTCGGCCAGCTGTTCGAGCATGTGATTGCGCGCCTCGACTTCGTCCTCGCTGATGTCTTCGGGCATCTCGATCTGCTCGGACGCCTTGCCGATGCGATAGCTGTAGGCGCGCTCGAGGGCGAGATCGACGAAGCCGGTGATCTTGTCATTTTCGCGGATCGGCAGTTGGCGGGCAATGAGCGGCGAGACGGTGAGCGGCTGGAGAGCCTTCAACAGGTCGCGGATGCTGCCATGCGCCTGGTCGATCCGGTTGACGAAGATGAGATGGGGAATGCCCTGTTCGTCGAGCATCCGCAGCGCGGGCGCGGCGAGCACGGCCCGGCCAGGATCGGGATCGACCACCACGATGGCGAGGTCCGCGACGGCGACCGCGCGGGCGGCGTCTTCGCTGAAGCTCGGCGATCCCGGCGCATCGACGATGGCGAAATGCTGGTCGTGATAGTCGAAATGGAGAAAATTGCTTTCGGTCGATCCGCCGCGCGAACGCGCTTCGGGACTGGCATCGCCGATGGTATTTCCGTCCTCCACCTTGCCCCGTCGTGAAATCGCGCCGGCAGTGTGGAGGAGGGCTTCCGCGAGGCTTGTCTTGCCTGCACCGGCCGGTCCCACCAGCGCGATCAATGTATCGCCGACAATCTCTCCTGCGACCCTGCCCATAGCGTAATCTCCCCTGGCTCCGAGTGAACGAAGCGCGAGTCGCAATGGGAAGCGGCAGGCGCTTCGCGAAACCGATAGCGTCTGCCTATCCTTGGCTTTTGTCTAGGGTGGGGACCCGAAAAATTATGCGTCGGCGGTGATGTAGCGCTGTTCCTCGGCCATCTTCACGAGAGCGGCCTGCAGCTTTTCAAAGGCGCGCACCTCGATCTGGCGGATGCGTTCACGGCTGACGCCATAGACCTGGCTCAAATCTTCCAGCGTCTTGGGATCTTCCGACAGCCGCCGCTCGGTCAGGATGTGCCGTTCGCGCTCGTTAAGGGCATCCATGGCCTTCACGAGCAGTTCGTGGCGGACCTGCGCTTCCTCGTCGTCAGCAATGATCTCGTCCTGCAGCGGGGCTTCCGATTCCAGGAGGTCCATCCACTGGCTTTCGCCTTCGCCGTCGCCGGTGCGGAGCGGCGAGTTGAGCGAGCTGTCGCCGCCCATCGACATGCGACGGTTCATCGACACGACTTCGTCTTCGCTCACGCCCAGTTCGGTCGCGATCTTTGCGACATCGTCGGGATGGAGGTCGCCTTCTTCGAAGGCCTCGATCTGGTTCTTCATGCGGCGCAGGTTGAAGAAGAGCTTCTTCTGCGCGGCGGTGGTGCCCATCTTCACGAGGCTCCACGAGCGAAGAATGAATTCCTGGATCGAGGCGCGGATCCACCACATGGCATAGGTGGCGAGACGGAAACCCCGATCGGGTTCGAACTTCTTCACGCCCTGCATGAGGCCGATATTGCCCTCGGAAATGAGTTCGGACACGGGCAGGCCATAGCCGCGATAGCCCATGGCGATCTTGGCCACGAGGCGGAGGTGCGAGTTGACGAGCTGGGCCGCGGCGTCGGTATCGCCATGGTCCTTCCAGCGTTTCGCCAGCTTGAATTCCTCTTCCGGCTTGAGAATCGGGAACTTCTTGATTTCCGTCAGATAACGGTTGAGTCCATTCTCTCCACCGGTTGCGGGGATCGACATCGCCGCAGTCGCTTTAGCCATTCTCGCTCCTTGTCCGGCGCGCCTTGACGGCCGCCAATTCGGGACCAGCCTTATTAGCCGTCCATTTCCTATACGCCAAGTCGGTTGACCAGTTCCTGAATGTCCGACGGAAGGGCGCTCTCGAACGACAAACGGTCACCGCTTGTCGGATGCGTGAAACCCAGTCGCGCGGCATGCAGGGCTTGTCGGGAAAAACCCAACTCTTTCAATAACGTGCGATGGGAAGCTTTGCTCCTTCCATAAACAGGGTCGCCGACCAAAGGATGGCCGATATGGGCCATGTGGACGCGGACCTGATGGGTGCGTCCCGTTTCGAGACGGCATTCGACCATGGCCGCTTCTCTAAGGTTCGTCAGCTTTCGCCAATGGGTTACGGCATGCTTGCCTTTTCCCGCCGGTGCCACCGCCATCTTCTTGCGGTTGTGGGGCGAGCGGGCCAACTGGGTCTCGACCCTGCCTTCGCTCTCCTTCGGGATGCCCGAGACGATCGCGATATAGCGCCGGTCGATGCTGTGCGCGGCGAATTGCCGGGCGAGGCCTTCATGTGCCTGGTCGGTCTTGGCGACCACGAGGAGGCCTGACGTATCCTTGTCGATCCGGTGCACGATGCCCGGGCGCGCCACGCCGCCGATGCCCGAGAGCCGCCCCGCACAATGATGGAGAAGCGCGTTGACGAGCGTACCGTCGGCATTGCCCGCCGCAGGATGGACGACGAGGCCCGCGGGTTTGTCCACGACGAGAAGCGCATCGTCTTCATGGACGATGACGAGGGGGATGTCCTGCGGAACGGCGTGATGCGGGGTGGGTTCGGGGACCGACAGGCGGAACCGCTCATGCCCCTTCATCTTGGTCTTGGGATCGCGCAGCGGTCCGGTTTCGCCCTCAAGGCTGCCTTCGCTGATGAGCTTCTTGATCCGTTCGCGCGAAAGTGACGTCATGACATCGGCAACGGCGCGGTCCACCCGCCAACCGGCATGCCGCTCGCTGAGCGCGATGTCATGAATTTCCCCCGCCATGGACTCTTATATGGGCGCGGCCTGTGACCGTTCAATGACCGCGCGATGCACGGGGGTTGCGAAGCGAGCGGCAATCGCTCATCCATCGCAACCATGGAAGATATCGAATTTTCGTCGCTGCTGTGCAGCCGCCTGTGTCACGACCTGCTCTCGCCCGTCGGTGCTCTCAACAACGGGATCGAACTGCTCGCTGACGAGACCGACCCCGAAATGCGCGAGCGCTGCCTGCAGCTGCTGTCCGACAGCGCGCGCTCGACCGCGGCGAAGCTCAAATTCTTCCGTCTCGCCTTCGGTGCGGCCGGGGGATATGGCAGCGAGATCGACACCGGCGAGGCCAAGGCGGCTCTCGAAGGGCTGTTCGGTGAGGAAAAGCGCATCGAGCTTGGCTGGATGGTCAGCGAGGCCAAACTTCCCAAGGAGGCATTGAAGCTGCTCCTCAACCTCGCGATGATCGCGGGCGACGGGCTGGTGCGTGGCGGGCGGCTCGATGTCGGTGCCGAACGGCACGACGGGGGCATCGATATCGCGATCCGCGCCGAAGGTCCGCGCATGGTCATCGATCCGGCACTGCGCGAGATGCTCGCCAAGGGCAGCGACATGGCGAAGGTCGAGCCGCGCACCGCGGCCGCCTATATGGCGCACCGCCTGGCCAGCGAAGGCGGAGGCACGATCCAACTGTCCGACCCGGCCGACGAACTTCTCGTGCTGGGCGTTTCGCTCAAGGGCTGAGCCGACCTCTTCCCGGCGGTCGCTAACGAGGCTTTAACCACTTCTGCGCAACAGTCGCTCCCGAACCGGCCGGGAGTGGGGTTGAGTGCATGGATGATCTGATTGCCGATTTCGTCGCCGAATGTCGGGAAATGCTGGAAGCGCTGGGCGGTGAAATCATCGCCTGGGAAGCCCAGCCCGACAATCGCGAGCGGCTCGATAACATCTTCCGTTTTGTCCACACGGTGAAGGGCAATTGCGGATTTTTCGACTTTCCGCGCCTCGAGGCTCTCAGCCATGCAGCGGAAGACGCGCTTGCCGATGTGCGCAGCGGGCACCGGGTTGCCGACCATGCGCTGGTGAGCGCGGTGCTCGGCGTCATCGACCGGATCGGCGAATTCATCGAGATCATCGCGCGCGGAGAGGAAATCCCCGCCGGGTCCGATCGCGCATTGATCGCCGCGCTGGCCGCGCCGGGCGATGCCGCGCACGAGAGCGAGGCACCCGCACCGGTCGAGCCCGTCCAGGGGGAGGGCGATACGCCCAGCACGCACCAGGCGCAGGCTCCGCGCACGATCCGGCTATCGGTGGAACTGCTCGACCGTGTCATGTCGGGTGTTTCCGACATGGTCCTCGCCCGCAACGAACTGTCGCGGCGGCTCCGCGAGGCTCCCGAGGATGTCGAGGTCGCGGGCGCCTTCGAGCGGCTTTCCTCGATCATCGCCGAAATGCGGGACGCCATCACCCAGACGCGCATGCAGCGCATCGAAAATCTCTTCGTGGGCCTTCCGAGGCTGGTGCGCGACCTGTCCACCGATCTCGGCAAGCAGGTGATGATCGACATCGACGGCGGGGACGTCGAACTCGACCGCGAAATGATCGAAATGATCCGCGATCCGCTTACTCACATCATCCGCAATGCGGTCGATCATGGGATCGAGAAGCCCGCCGACCGCCTCGCCAAGGACAAGCGCGAAATCGGCATGCTCCGCGTCGCGGCGCGCCAGTCGGGCAACCAGATTCTGATCGACATCATCGATGATGGCGCGGGCATCGATGCCGAACGGCTGGTCGAAAAAGCGCTCCAGAATGGCGTCATCAACGCGGCGCAGCGCGACAGCATGACCGAAGCGCAGAAGCTCCAGCTCATCTTCGCGCCGGGCCTTTCGACCGCTCGCGAAGTCACCTCGGTCTCGGGCCGCGGCGTCGGCATGGACGTGGTCCGCTCGAATATCGAGAAGATCGGCGGCGTGGTCGACGTGGAATCGACCGTTGGCGAAGGCACCTGCATGACCCTTCGCGTACCCCTGACGCTGACCATCATGCCCGCGCTGACCGTTTCGATCGCGGGACAGCATTTCGCCATTCCCCGCACCGCCATCGTCGAGATCGTGCGCGCCAATGGCCATTCGGTGAAGCTCGAGACCGTCGGCGGGGCAGGGGTCGCCACCATTCGCGGCCAACGCATGCCGCGCGTGACCTTGAGCGATCTTCTCGACCTTCCGAGCGACATGGCCGACGAGGACCGTACGCTCGTCCTGCTGCGACCCACGGGCCGCGACATCTATGCGCTCGCGGTGGACCGCATCCACGACCATGAGGAACTGGTGGTCAAGCCCGCCGCGCCTGCGGTGATGGGAACCGGACTCTACGCCGGAACCACGCTGGCCGATGACGGCAGCCCCATCCTCCTGTTCGATGCCGCGGGGCTCGCCTCGGTGGGTGGCATCCGCTTCGACAATGCTGCCGCTGCCGGAGCGAACGACGAGGACCAGCAGGTCGCCGCCAATGACGACTTCGCCGACATGCTGGTGTTCCACGCCATCGATGGAACGCGGCGAGCGGTGCATCTGGCGCTGGTAGACCGCATCGAGGAAGTCGAAGCAGGCGCGGTGCGATTTGCCGCGGGCCGGACGCGCGTCCAGATCGGCGAGCGCATCCTTCCGCTGGCGGGCATCGCCGATCCCAAAGAGCTGGATGGCAGCAAGTTGCGCGTCTTCCGCTTGACCGACGGCGACCAGGAAATTGGCTATGCCTTCGACCGTGTGGTCGACCAGCTCAAGCTCGACCATGAAGTGATCGCGGCCGATACGCCGGGCGAGGTCGCGGGCGTCGCCCTGTTGGGCGACGAACCTGCCGAGCTGATCGATGTCCATTGGCTCTTCGCTGACCTCATCGGAGCCGCGACCGTGCGTTCGACCGCTCGCCCCCGCTGCCGCCTTCCGGCAGGCGACCCCTGGATCCAGCATATGCTTCGCCCGATGGTCGAAGCCGCCGGCTATGAAATCATTTCGGGCAGTGATGGCGATGCCGTTCCCGACCTCGTGATCATGAGCGAGGACGAGGAAGACGTACCAGCCGCATCGGCGCGCAAGCTCGTCATCCGGGCGCGCCCTGACGGCAGCGCCGACAGCATCTACCGCTACGACCGGGCGGGGCTGATGCTCGCGCTCAAGAATGGAGTGGCCTGATGAACCAGTTGCTTCTCATCGTCTCGATCGCCGGCAGCCGTGTCGCGCTTCCCGCTTCGGCGGTGGAATCGGTGATCGAACTCGACACGCTCATCCCGGTGCCGCGCTCTCCCGCGCATGTCGCGGGCCTTTCGGCGCTTCGCAGCCGGGTGCTGACGGTCATCGACTGCCAGCGCGCATTGGGGCTAGGCGTCAGCGACTTTTCCGACGGCATCAACGAAGCCGCGGTGGTCGAGGTCGAGGGGCACCATTACGCCCTCTCGGTCGATGCGGTCGAGGATGTGATCGAGGCTTCCTCCGATCTCCAGCCGGTCAAGGCGGCGATGGGCGAGGGCTGGGAACGTGTCGCGCGCGGGATGGTGGAAACCGGCGAAGGGCCGCTGCTGCTCGTCGATATCACGGCCCTGATCGGCGCCGAGGCACAGGAACGGGCAGTCGCTTAATCTAATCGTTACCACTTCGCGCTACGGCAAGTTGGAAACCGGAATTTCGAGGGGCAATTTCTGCATGAAACGCTGTTTGATCGTTGACGATAGCAAGGTCATCCGAAAGGTTGCCCGGCATATTCTCGAAACGCTCCAGTTCCAGGTGGAGGAAGCGGGCGACGGGCGCGAAGCCATGTCGCGTTGCGAGGAAGACATGCCCGATGTCGTCCTTCTCGACTGGAACATGCCCGTGATGAGCGGGATGGAGTTTCTCCAGCTGCTTCGCCAGTCGGGCCATGCCGACCAGCCCAAGGTCGTCTTCTGCACCACCGAAAATGACATGGCGCACATTCGCGCAGCTCTCGATGCGGGGGCCGACGAATATGTGATGAAGCCGTTCGACCGGGAAACGCTCCAGGTCAAACTCCAGCTCGTCGGCGTCGCCTAGGTCCGCCCCCATGGCCGGAGCCATGCCCTCCAGCCAGACGCGCGAGCGCCGCCCCGCGGCGACCGTGCGGCTGATGATCGTCGACGATTCGATGGTCGCGCGCGCTGTCCTGTCGCGGATGGTAGCGAGCGATCCGATGTTCGAGATTGCCGCCGTCGCAGGGACTGCCGAAGATGCGATCGTCGCGCTCGGCCATACCGATGTCGATATCATCCTCCTTGATCTCGAAATGCCGGGCGCCGGGGGGCTGAAACTTCTTCCCGATATCCTGGCGGCCGCTCGGGGCGCGCAGGTGCTGATCGTCTCCTCGCAGGCCGAAAGCGGCGCGCGCGAAACCGTGGAGGCGCTCGCGATGGGCGCCGCCGATACGCTTCCCAAGCCCGGGACCGGTCGTTTCAACGGCTCCTTCTCGCAAATCCTCGTCGAACGGCTGCGTAACCTTGCGCGCAACATGATCGCGGACCGGCAACCGGGTCGCCCGGCGCCCACCATCGCGCCGATCCCTTGTTCGCACGAACTGCCGCTTCGGGAGATGCCCGATGCGCCGCTCGAACTGCTGGCGATCGGTGCATCGACGGGGGGCATCCATGCTCTCGCCAACCTGTTCGCCGCACTTCCGCGAACGACGGGCGTGCCCATCCTCGTCACCCAGCATCTGCCGCCCGCCTTCATGGCGGTGTTCGCTCGCCAGCTGGCGGCGGCGTCGGGTCGGCCCTGTCATGTGGCGATCGACAATATGCCGCTGCGCGCAGAGCAGATCTATGTGGCGCCCGGCGACGCGCACTTGTGCTGCGAATTGCGCCGTTCGGGACTGGCGGCACGGCTGTCGCAGAAAAGCGTGCCTTCGGGATGTCGCCCGTCGGTCGATCCGATGTTCGAAAGCGCCGCCGAATGTTTCGGGCCGGGCGCGCTTGGCATCGTCCTCACCGGCATGGGCCGCGACGGGTCGACCGGGGCCGCGATGCTCGTGGGTGCTGGGGGTGCCGTAATGGCACAGGACGAGCAGAGCTCGGCGGTCTGGGGGATGCCCCGCTCGATCGCCGATGCGGGGCTTGCCGCGGCAATCGACGATCCCGTGGGTCTCGCCCGCAGAGTGGCAGACCGGCTGGAAGGGAACTGATGCAGGTTTCCGACAGCAGCAGCCGCGTCCTGGCCGCCTTGCTCCAGTCCCGCACAGGCCAGCAGCTCACGATGAGCAGGCGCTGGCGTATCGAGACCGCGCTTTCATCGGTTCTTCGGGAACGCAATATTCCCACGCTCGACCGGCTTATCTCCATGCTGATTGCCAAGGAGGATCCTTTCCTTGCCGACGAGGTGGTCGAAGCGCTGCTCAACAACGAAACCTATTTCTTCCGCGATCGCACCCCTTTCGACGTACTCGCCCGCGATGTGCTTCCGCAGCTTGCCCATGCCCGCCGTGACCAGCGCCGCCTGCGCATCTGGTCGGCGGGCTGCTCGACAGGGCAGGAGGCCTATAGCCTTGCCATGCTGTTCGACGAGGACAGGGAGCGGTGGAAAGACTGGAAGATCGAGATCCTCGGCAGCGATGTCTCGCAGAAGGTGATCGATAAGGCGCGGGCGGGTCGGTACACCCAGTTCGAGGTCCAGCGCGGGCTCGCCATTCGCCAGACGATCCGCTGGTTCGAAGAGGAAGAGGATGGCTGGACGGTCGCTCCGCACCTCAAATCGATGGTGCGCTTCGAAACGCGCAACCTCCTCGATCCGCAAGGTGCGCGGCAGTTCGATCTCGTCCTGTGCCGCAATGTGCTTCTCTACCTGTGCAAGGACAAGCGCCGCCAGGCCTTCGATCGGCTCGCCTCGGTAATCGCCTCCGACGGGGCCTTGCTCCTGGGGGCCGGGGAAACGGTGATCGGCCAGACCGAAGCCTTTGCCGCCGATCGCGACATTCGCGGCATCTACCGCCCGGCAGCCTTGCAGGCACCCGCGCGACGGGCCACCGGGACTTGATTTTCGGCCCCGGCTGTGCGCCAAGCATTAGCCCATGATCGAGCGGCCATCGCCCAACCATAATGATCGCAAGCTCCCGATCTCGATGATCGTGCTGCATTATACCGGCATGGCCACGGCCGAGGCCGCGCTCGACCGGATGACCAGTCCCGATGCCGAGGTGTCGGCCCATTATTGCGTCGACGAGGACGGGACGGTCTATCGGCTGGTCGACGAGAAGAAGCGCGCCTGGCATGCGGGCAAGAGCTATTGGCGCGGCATTACCGATGTGAATTCGGCGAGCATCGGGATCGAACTGGTCAATCCCGGGCATGAATTCGGCTACCGCCCCTTTCCGGACGAGCAGATCGCCGCGCTCCTTCCCTTGTTGGCGGACATCAAGGACCGGCATGGCATCACTCGGGGCAATATCGTCGGCCATTCGGACATCGCGCCCGCGCGCAAGGAAGACCCGGGCGAATTGTTTCCCTGGTGGGAGCTGGCCAAGCGCCGCCTCGCGCTTCCCAGCCCGGTCCGCGACCTGATGGATCCTTTCTGGACCGATGCGGGCTTCATGCTGGCGCTCGAGCGCTTCGGTTATGACGTCACCGACCCTGAAAAGGCCGTGATCGCCTTCCAGCGCCGGTTCCGCCCCGACATGATCGACGGGATCATCGACGGTGAATGCCGTGCCAAGCTGCTTGCCCTCTTGCTGCCGCGGCCACAATAACCCATATCGCTCTTGCCAGGGGACCGGGCGACCGCGGCCCTGCCAGAAGGCAGGGGCGAGGAAAGTCCGGGCTCCACGGAAAAACGGTGCCGGGTAACGCCCGGCGGCTCCTTTATCGGGAGTCAGGGACAGTGCCACAGAAAGCATCCCGCCGGTCTTCGGGCCGGTCAGGGCGAACGGGTGCGGTAAGAGCGCACCGCGCGGACGGCAACGGACGCGGCACGGTAAACCCCACCGGGTGCAAGACCGAATAGGGGCGGCATATGAGCTTTTCCGGCTCGTCGCCCGGGTTGGTTGCTTGACCCTGCTTGCAAGAGCAGGGCTAGAGGAATGGTCGCCCATCCCCTTCATGGGGTGGACAGAACCCGGCTTACAGGTCCCCTGGCGCTTTTTCCCCGTTCACTGCCTGTCCGGCCCCAAGGGGCTGGAAAGTCGCGCGGATCGTGCCTAGGTGACCCTTATGGCGCGTCAACGCAGATCCGATGATTGGGGCTTTCCCCGTTGGCGCTCCTATGGCGACAAGGGCAGCGAGGCCGCCAAGGTGCGTCTGTGCGACCGGGTCAATTGCAACGAACCCGGTACCTGCCCGGCGCCCAAGGCTCCCAACAAGCCCGAACGCTGGTATTTCTGCGAGAAACATGCCGGCGAATATAACAAGGGCTGGAACTATTTCGCGGGCCTCGACAAGGACGAGGCCGCGCGCCGCGCCGCCGAGGAAAATCGTGATGCTTCCGCCTTCCGCCAGTCGGCCCACTATCAATGGGCCGGGCCGGGCGATGGCAGCCGCAGCCGCGACGAAATGCGCGCTCTCGATATCCTCGGTCTCGATCCCGACGCGGAATTCGAAACAATCCGCAAGGCCTATCGGGCGATGGCGAAGCAACTCCATCCCGACGTCAATCCGGATGACGAGGAAGCCGCACTGGAATTCCAGAAGGTGCAGGCGGCCTATGACGTTCTCAAGAAAGCCGAAGAGCAGCGCCAGGCGCTAGGCTAGGGCCTGCGCATATAAGTGCCCGTGACATTGGCAAGCTGCCGTTCCTCGTCGAGAAAGGCCGTGCCTCTCACGAACGCGACCCGGCTGGTCATCTTGTAGCATTCGCAGCGCGCGAAAACGCTGTCGCCAAGCAGGGCTGGGCGGAGATAGTCGAGCCTCAGATCGATGGTCACGATCGGTTCGAACAATCCCATGGTCTGAAAGACGCTGGCGCCCCCGCACATGTCGACAAGGCTGAAGATCGCCCCCGACGCGAGAATATTCTGCTCGGGCACGCCGACCAGTTCGGGACGGGAAGGCAGTTCGAGTTCGACCCAATTGTCGCCATGGTCGCGGTAGCGGTAGCCGACTGCCTTGCCATGACCAAAATTGCCCGCGAGGCCGACGAAGCGCTCGATGTCGAAATCGCCGCGCGTCAGCGCATCGGCCTCCGCGCTCGTGGGTGATTTCATGCCAGCCGCTCGGCGGTCTCGCGCACCAGCGCGATCATGTTGGGAACGCCTTGCGTGCGATTGGAGGACAATTCCCGCTTGAGGTCGAAAGGTTCGAGCGCGGCGGCGATGTCGGTTTGTGCGACCTCGCTGGCGGGCTTGTCCTGCACCGCAGAGAGGACGAGTGCGACCACCCCCTTGGTGATCGCCGCATTGCTGTCGGCAAGGAAATGCAGCCGGCCGTCCTCGAGCTGGGTGGGATAGACCCACACGCTGGCCGAACAGCCCCGGACCTTGGTGGCATCGGTCTTGAGTGCATCGGGCATCTCGTCGAGCTTTCGGCCGAGATCGATCAGCAGTCGATAGCGGTCCTCGCTGTCGAGAAATTCATATTCGTCGGCAATGTCGGAAAGGCTGGGAAGGGTCATCGCACCTGCCATAGCCGCCTGTTCACCGCTCGCGCAATTGCTCGATCTCGCGGGTCAGCGTGTCTTCCTTCTCGACCGCGATGCGTTCGAGCACCTTCACCCGGTCGCGCAGCTGTTCGACTTCCTTCTCGAGCGCGAGATTGCTCGACGCCGAACCCGCCGCATCCGAGGACACGGCTCGTCGCTGGGCATATTTGGCGCGGACCATCATCGTCACCGTGCACATCACGATAAGTACGATCGCAACAACCATTTCGAACACGTTCATCGCGCGACCTTTTCCTCGCTCTGGTCGGAGAGCGCGGCGAGCGCGTCGATTTCGGCGGCCAGCCGCGAAGGCTTGTCGGTCGCGATCCGCTCGAGCGTCGCCACCCGGTCGCCGATGCGGTTCAGCCGTTCGTGCAGATCCTCATTCTCTGCCTTGAGGCGCCGAATCTCGGCTTCGTCTTCGGGACGGGACTGGCGATGCAGCGGCTCGCCATCGTCACCGGTGATCGGATAGCCATGCTTCACCTTATAGGCCTCGAGAGCATACCAGCCGCCGACGATGAAGAGGATGAAAACGAAGACGAAAGGCAAGTCGAACATGGTGATCATCCTTACTGCATCTGGCCCGGCTTGTCGCGGAGCGACTCGATCTCGCGCGCCAGGCTGTTTTCCTTCTCGACGGTAATCCGCTCGAGCACTTTCAGCCGGTCGCGCATCTCTTCGATTTCCTTGCGCAGTTCGCGATTTTCATGCTCGAGCCGCGGGTCGGCTTTCGACGGGCGTCCTTCGAGCAATTTCATCACGATCTTGCCTGCCGTCACGATGAGAATGATCCACAGGACAAAGGAAAAAGGGTTCATCGATCAGGCTCGCTTTCCATGCGGGGGAGGGAGCGCAGGGCATCGATCTGAGAAGCGGTCTGTGCTCCGCTGTCGACGACGATCTGTTCCAATACACGCACGCGCTGCTCCAGTTCGCGGTCACCTTTTCCTTGGTGCCGGGCGGTCTTGGCCTGCTCGGCCTCCAGTTCGAGGCGTCGTTCCTTCATCTTCAGCCAGCGATGGACGACCGTAAAGAAAAGAATGGTCGGGATCGTCACGAACAGGAGAATGGCGACCAGTTCTTCGTCCATGCCGCCCTCCTAGCGAAGATCGTCGATCTGTTGGGCCAGCACGCGGTTCTCGCTGGTCACGAAACTCTCGATATCGGCGAGGCGGCGGTCGATGTCGCGGAATTGCGAGTGGATCTGGCGCGCCGACTTGCGCGGGCTGGCGCGGACCCCCTGCCAGAAACGGCGCTCTTCCTCGTCGCTGCTGCTGATGCCTTCGGGGCGATTGTCGGCGATCCAGCCGGCGATGAAGTATAGCGGCACGGTCGAACCGCCCGACATAAAGACGGTCATCAGGAACATGATCCGGACGAGCGTGACGTCGAAGCCCGTGTAATCGGCGATCCCGGCACACACGCCCATCACCTTGCCGTTGCGCTTGTCCTTGTAGAATTTGGTGCGGCTCGGGGGCTGGGGCATCAGCGGCGCTCCTTCTCGCGGCCCATCAGGGCCTCATGTTCGGCAAGCAGTTCGTCGGCCCGGCCAATGAGGCCCTGGTCGCGGTTGCGGTCGACCGTCAGGCATTTCTGCCGCCAGTTGGGATCCTCGGCATTCATGATCCGCTCGATCGTGCAGATGCGTTCGTCGAGGCGCCGCGCCGCGTCATGCAGTTCCTCGAGCAGCTTCTCGTCGGGCACGGTCAGTGTCGCCTGGCTCTTCCACCGCGTGATGTAGTGGAAGATCAACCACGGCAGGCCGATGAAAATCGACACGATGGCGATCACCGGAATCAACTCGTCCATATTTCAATTCCCCTTTTGCCCGACGGGCAGTTACGACTTGTTCTTGGCTTTGAGCGCGGCTTTCATCGCTTCGAGTTCGGCATCGACCTTGTCGGAGGCGCGCAGGCCCGCAATTTCTTCTTCGAGGCTCTTGGGGCCGGTCATGCCGAGCGCGTCGGCATGGCCCTCGGCAAGATCGGCACGCTTCTCGAGCATGTCGAAGCGCGAGAAAGCGTCCTCGGTCCGCCCGCCATTCAGAAGCTCGCGCGCCTTGGCGCGCGTCACCGCGCTTTCGAGGCGCGTGGCGATGGCATTCTGGCGAGCGCGCGCTTCGCGCAGCTTGGCCTGCAGCTTGGCGATGTCGGCTTCGTAGGTCTTGAGCGTCTCGTCGATCGCCTCGATTTCCTGCTTGAGGCCCTCGGCCATTTCGGCGGCCTTCTGCCGCTCGACCAGCGCCTGCTTGGCGAGATCCTCGCGGTCCTTCGACAGCGCAAGCTCGGCCTTCTCGGTCCAGCTTTCCTGCATTTCCTCGAGCCGTGCATAGGCGCGGCGCATTTCCTTGCCGTCGGCAATCGAGCGAGCGGCGCTGGCGCGAACCTCGACGAGCGTTTCTTCCATTTCGAGAATGATCATCCGGATCATGCGCGCCGGATCCTCGGCACGGTCCAGGATTTCCGTCATGTTGGCTGCAAAGATATCCCTGACACGGGAAAAGATAGCCATAGATCACTCCATATCACGATCGTTCGCATTTATTTATGCCAGAACCATGCCAGAACATGGGATAGCGCAGTTTTGCGGAAAAGCGCCAATTTTTCGACCAACGGCGGCGCGAAAATTCTTGCCAACTGGTGGGATTTCCCACCAATGATTGGGCATGGAACGGACCAATCAATTCGTCGGGCAAAGCCTCGCCTTTCTCGACGCCGTCGAACGCGCGAGCCGTGCCGCGCCGCTCAACCGTCCCGTTCTCGTAATCGGTGAGCGCGGTACCGGCAAGGAACTCATCGCCGAACGCCTGCATCACCTCTCGACGCGCTGGTCGGGTCCGCTGGTGACGATGAACTGCGCCGCGCTTCCGGAAAATCTCATCGAGGCCGAACTCTTCGGGCATGAAGCCGGCAGCTTCACCGGCGCTGCCAAAACCCGCCAGGGCCGTTTCGAGGAAGCCGACGGCGGCACGCTCTTCCTCGACGAATTGGCGACGCTTTCGTCGGCGGCGCAGGACCGGCTGCTCCGCGCCGTCGAATATGGCGAGATCACGCGGATCGGTGCCTCGAAGCCCATTTCCGTCGATGTGCGTATCGTCGCCGCCACCAACGAACATCTTCCCGACCTGGTCGAGCGTGGCCAGTTCCGCGCTGATCTTCTCGACCGCCTGTCCTTCGAGGTGGTGACCCTGCCACCGCTGCGCGCCCGCGAAGGCGACATTCTCCTTCTCGCCGAACATTTCGGGCGGCGCATGGCGGTCGAGCTCGACTGGCCCAACTGGCCGGGCTTTTCGCCCAAGGCCGCCGAACGGCTCGAGACCTATCCCTGGCCCGGCAATGTGCGCGAATTACGCAATGTCGTGGAACGGGCGGTCTATCGCGCCGAAGACCCCGAACGGCCCGTGGAGGAAATCCAGTTCAATCCCTTCCGTTCGCCTTGGACACCCTTGTCCTCTTCCGAGCTGGAAGCGGCCGACGACGGCGAAATGCGCGAACCTGCGCGCCCGGGCGCGGCCGCGAACGAAGGGGAGGACGCCGCCCGCATCGAGGTCGAAACCGAAGACTTCAAGGCCAGCGTCGCCGAATATGAAAAGATCCTCATCGGCACTGCGCTCGAAAAGCATCGCTTCAACCAGCGGGCGACCGCGGAGGCCCTGGGGCTGAGCTACGACCAGCTTCGCCATGCGATGAAACGGCTCAAGCTCAACGCCGACGCAGCCTGAAGCGCTCGCCTGCCCTTGACGTGCAACATGGATGGCTTAGGCGCGTTGGCGACACGAACATCTAGCAACAGGAGCATCCCATGGCCTTCATCCTTCCCGACCTGCCTTTTGCCAAAGACGCGCTGGGCGATCACATGTCGGCGGAAACGCTCGATTACCATCATGGCAAGCATCACAAGGCCTATGTCGACAAGACCAACGGCATGCTCGGCGATCATGGGCTCGAAGGCGCCAGCCTCAGCACGGTGATCAAGACCGCCAAGGAAAAGGGCGAAAAGGGTCTGTTCAACAACAGCGCCCAGATCTGGAACCACAGTTTCTTCTGGCTGGGCCTTGCGCCCGAAGGCTCGACCAAACCTTCGGAAAAACTCCAATCGATGATCGACAGCGACTTCGGTTCGACCGACAAGATGCTGGAAGCGCTGCAGAATGAAAGCGCCAACCATTTCGCGTCGGGCTGGGGCTGGCTCATCCTCAACAATGGCAAGCTCGAAGTGACGTCACTCCATGATGCCGACAGCCCGGTTGCCCATGGCATGACCCCGCTGTTCACCGTCGATGTCTGGGAGCATGCCTATTACATCGACTATCGCAATGCGCGGCCCGACTATCTGAAGAGCGTGCTCAACAATATCGTCAACTGGGATTTCATCAGCGAAAACCTTGACGGCCAAGGCGTGCAGCGCGCCGACCAGATGGGCTGATCGAGCTTCGCCATCTGTCGATTTCCAAGGGGCGGTGACCGGTGGTCGCCGCCCTTAGTTTTTGAGCTTGTAGCCCGTCCGGAAGATCCAGGTGATCGCTGCGAGCGGGACGAGGATCGTCAGCATCATGCCGAGGATGCTTGCGCCCAACGGCACGTCCGCGACCCCGTAAAAGGTCCAGCGATAGCCCGAGACAAGATAGATGATCGGGTTGACGAGCGTGACCGTGCGCCAGGGCTCGGCGAGCGCGCTCACCGAATAGAAAACCCCGCCGAGGAACGTGAGCGGAGTGACCACGAGAAGGGGGACGAACTGCAGTTGCTCGAAATTGTTGGCCAACAGCCCGATGAAGAAGCCGAGCAGGCAGAACCCGAGCGCGATCAGGACGAGGAACAGCAGCATCAGCGCAGGATGCTGCACCTCGACATCGACGAACAGCGTCGCCGTCAGCAAGGTGACGAGCGCGAGGATTACAGACTTGGTCGCGGCTGCGCCTACATAGGCGCTGACCGTCTCGAACGGCGAGAGCGGGGCCGAGAGGATTTCGTAAATGGTGCCCGTGAACTTGGGGAAATAGATGCCGAAGCTGGCATTGGAGATGGACTGGGTCAGCACCGACAGCAGGATGAGGCCCGGCACGATGAAGCTGCCATAGTCGATCCCCGCCATGTCGCTCATGCGGCTGCCGATTGCCGATCCGAACACCAGGAAATAGAGCGCGGTGGTGATTACCGGCGCCACGAGGCTTTGCCAGAGCGTGCGGCGCCAGCGCGCCATCTCGAACCGATAGATCGCTGCGACGCCGCGCAGGTTCATGCCTGCTTCTCCTCATTGACAAGCGTCACGAATATATCCTCGAGGCTCGACTGGCGGGTAGTCAGGTCCTTCCAGGCGATGTCGCTTTCATCGAGCCGCCGCATCAGCCGAGGAATACCGCTTTCTTCGGCATGCCCATCGAAATCATAGCAAAGTGTCGATCCGTCATCGTCGAGATGGACATCCCAGTCCGACAGCGAAGGCGGAATCGCGTTGAGCGGCGTTTCGAGGAAAATCTTGAGCGTCTTGCGACCCATTCGGCGCATCAGCTCATCCTTCTCGCCAAGGGCGACGATCTCGCCCTTGCGGATCACGCCTACGCGATCGGCCATTTCCTCGGCCTCGTCGATATAATGGGTGGTGAGGATGATGGTGGTTCCGCCCGATCGCAGGCTACGCACCAGCTCCCACATGTCGCGGCGCAATTCGACATCGACGCCGGCAGTGGGTTCGTCGAGGAAAAGGATGTCGGGCTCGTGCGACAGTGCCTTGGCGATCATCACCCGGCGCTTCATTCCGCCCGACAATTCCATCATGCGGCTCTTGCGCTTGTCCCACAGCGTCAGCCGCTTGAGCAGGTCTTCGAGATAGGCATCATCGCCGGGCTTGCCGAACAGGCCGCGGGTGAAGCGCACCGTGTCCCACACGGTCTCGAAGGCGTCGGTGGTCAGCTCTTGCGGAACGAGACCGACATGTTCGCGCGCGGCGCGATAATCGCTTTCGATGTCATGGCCGTGGACGCGGACCGTTCCGCCACTCTTGGTGACGATCCCGCAAACGATCGAGATGAGGCTGGTCTTGCCCGCTCCGTTGGGGCCCAGGAGCGCGAAAATCTCGCCCTTCCGGATAGTGAGGTCGATGCCCTTGAGGGCTTCGAAACCGCCCGCATAGACCTTGCGAAGGTTCTCGATCTCGAGGACGTTCACTCCTTCTCCTCGATCTTCAGCCCGTGGCGCATCAGCATCGGCATGTTGGCGGCGGCGAAAATGAAGGTGAGGGGAAGCATCGCCCAGATCTTGAAGCTGATCCAGAAATCGGTCGACGTGGTGCGCCAGACGATCTCATTCAGACCCGCCATGGCGATGAAGAAATAGGCCCAGTTGCGCGAGAGTTTCATCCATCCCTCGGTCGAAAGGCCGGGATAGGCCGATCCCAAGATCGATTTGAGAAGCGGCCGCCCGGTCAGGACGCCGAACAGCAACAGGCTGCCCGCCGACCCGTAGAAGAGTGTCGGCTTGATCTTGATGAAGGTCTCGCTCTGCAGCCAGATCGTCAGACCGCCCATAACCAGTACCAATACCGCCGAGAAAAGCTGCAGGCCCGACACGTGACGGACCGCGACATAGCTGATGATCATCGCGGTGAGGATCGCGACCATGAAGACCGCGGTGGCGGTAAAGATGTCGAACCGCCAGTTGGCGAGGAAGAAAAGCAGGAGCGGGCCGAGATCGAGCAGCAACTGCTTGCCCGCCGACAGCTTTTTCTTCTCCGCCTCGATCGCGGGGCCGGGATTGATGTCGTTCATTGGGGAGGAAGTCCTGCGATGGCGCGGGCGACGGCGCGGGGGTCGAAGGGGCGAAGATCGTCGACGCCTTCGCCGACGCCGATGGCGTGAATGGGAAGACCGAATTTTTCGGCGGCGGCGACGAGCACGCCGCCGCGGGCGGTGCCGTCGAGCTTGGTCATGACGAGGCCGGTCACTCCGGCGGTTTCCTGGAAGACCTCGATCTGGTTCAAGGCGTTCTGGCCGGTGGTGGCGTCGAGGACGAGGATGACGTCATGGGGAGCGGCTTCGTTCAATTTGCCCAACACCCTGCGAACCTTGGACAATTCGTCCATGAGGTGCTGCTTGTTCTGCAAGCGGCCCGCGGTGTCGACGATGAGCACGTCGATGCCGGTCTCGGTGGCCTGCTTGACGCCGTCAAAGACGATCGATGCGGGATCGCCGCCTTCCTTGCCCGCGATCACCGGCGCGTGGATGCGTTCGCCCCAGATCTTCAGCTGTTCGATCGCGGCGGCGCGAAAGGTGTCGCCCGCGGCGAGGAGGACGCCATAATCCTGTTCCATCAGATGATGGCCGATCTTGCCGATCGTGGTGGTCTTGCCAGAGCCATTGACGCCGATCACGAGAATGACGTGGGGGCGGGGAAATCCGTGGATATCGAGCGGCTTGGCGACCGGCGTTAAAATCTTTTCGATCTCTTCTGCGAGGATCGTACGCAGCCCGCGTTCATCGAGCTGTTCGAAGCGGCGCGCGGCGATCGCGTCGCGGATGCGCTTCGAGGCCTCGGGGCCGAGATCGGAAGCGATCAGCGCTTCCTCGATATCGTCGAGGGTCGTGGTATCGAGCGCGGTTTTCGAGGTCAGGCCGGAGATATTTTCCCCGATGCGGTCCGCGGTCTTGCGAAAGCCGCCGGTGAGGCGGTCAAGCCAACTCATTCGAATGTCCCTGTCAGAAAGCTGTCGGTTGCGCCGGTGATGCGCACCTTGCCGTAAGCGCCGCGAGCGGCACCTTCAACCATGATCGGCGCGAAGGCGTCGGTATGGCCCTTGCCGTGATTTTCGATGAGCGCTGGCTGGACGGTGCCGACCTGCGCATCGAGCCAGGCGCGGCGCCGTTCGGCGGCGCGGCGGCGCAGCCGGGCGGCACGGCGCTTGATCAATTGGCGGTCGAGCTGGGGCATGCGCGCGGCGGGGGTCTTTTCGCGCGGGCTGAAGGGGAAGATATGCGCGGCGACGATGTCGCAATCGTCGAGCAATTTGAGCGTGTTAAGCGCCATTTCCTCAGTTTCGGTGGGAAAGCCCGCGATGAGGTCGGCGCCAATCGTGGTCTCGGGGCGTGCGGCCTTGATCTTGTCGACGATCGCGACGGCCTGCGCGCGGCTGTGGCGGCGCTTCATGCGCTTCAGGATCATGTCGTCGCCTGCCTGCAGCGACAGATGGAAATGGGGCAGGAGGCGCTCGTCTCCCGCGAGCAGTTCGTAGAGCGGGCCGTCGATCTCGATACTGTCGATGCTGGAGAGGCGCAGGCGCTTGAGGCGCGGTTCGTCGGCGAGCAGCCTCTGGAGCATGGCGCCAAGGGTCGCGCCATTATCGTCATAGCTGGTGATATCGACGCCGGTGATGACGATTTCGGCCACCCCGCGATCGAGTTCGGCGGCGACGGCGCGGCGCACCTCGTCATAGGGAAGCGAACGGCTGTTCCCCCGGCCATAGGGGATGGTGCAGAAAGTGCAGCGATGGTCGCAGCCATTCTGCACCGACACGAAGCTGCGCACCTTGCCCTGGAAGCCCGCAGCGACCGGATCGGCCTTTGCCGTCATGACGTCAGAGGGCAAGTCCTTGACGGCATTGGCGATTTTGGCGGGGTGCAGCTTGTCGGCATTGCCGAGCAATGCATCGACCTCGGGCATGGCGCGGAAGGTCTCAGGTTCGATCTGCGCCGCGCAACCGGTGACGAGAAGCCGGGCATCGGGATGGTCGCGGCGAGCGCGGCGGACCGCCTGGCGCGTGTGGCGCACCGCCTCGGCGGTGACCGCGCAGCTGTTGACGATGACGAGATCCTGTTCGCCCTTGGCATCGAGCGCGCGCTTCATCGTCTCGCTTTCGGCATAGTTGAGCCGGCAGCCGAGGGTGATGGTCTCGACGCTCATGCCAGCGCGTCCATGTCAATGTCGCCGGTGAAGACATGGGTGGCAGGGCCGCGCATCAGAATGTTCTGGCCCGGCGCCCAGCTGATTTCGAGCGTGCCGCCGTCCATTTCCACCTCGACCGGCGAGATGGCGAGCTTTCGACCGATTGCGGCGACCGCGGTGGCGCAGGCGCCGGTTCCGCAGGCACGGGTAAGCCCCGCGCCCCGTTCCCAGGTGCGCAGCCGCACCTTTCCATCGTTCACCTCGGCGACATTGACGTTGATCCGGTCGGGGAAGGCGGGATCGGTCTCGATGCGCGGGCCGAGGTCGCCAAGCGGGACGGCATCGAGGTCATCGACGAAGAAAACGAGGTGGGGATTGCCGACATTGACCGCATCGGGGGCCGAAAGCTGGTCCCAGGCCATCGGCAGGGGACGGGTGTCGACCGGATCGGCAATCGGGATCTGGTCATGCGCAAAGCGCGGCGGGGGCAGTTCGATACTGACCATGTCGTCGACGGTTACGCCGGTGAGCAAGCCGCCCTCGGTCTCGATCGTCGGGGCGCCGGTGAGCGACACCACGCAGCGTGCGGCGTTGCCGCAGGCGCTGGCGGGCTTTCCGTCGGGATTCCAGATGCGCATCCGCACCTCAGCCTTCTCGCCCGGTTCGATCAGGATGAGCTGGTCGCAGCCCACGCCTTCGCGCCGGTCGCACAGCGCGCGCACCTGCGCCCCGCCGAGATCGACCGGCTGCCGGCGCGCGTCGATGACAATGAAGTCATTGCCCAGACCGTGCATCTTGTGAAAGCGAAGCTTCATGGAGTGAGCGACTTAGTGATGCCCGGCCTTCAGGGCAATGGCGGCGCTTTTTCCGGGGTCGGTTCGTTGAAACAATCGCAGCGCAGTGCGTTGGGATGCGCATGGAACTCAATCCCGCTATCGCGATCGACGGACTCGATGCCGACCTGCTGCTCCGCGTCGGCCTGGCCGCGCTGATCGGCCTGCTCCTTGGGTTCGACCGGGAATTGCGCGGTCATGCGGCCGGGATGCGAACGCATGGCATCGTCTGCGTGTCGGCGGCGGCGATGACGATTTCGGTGATGGCCATCTATCTCCAGTTGGGGCCCGCGCGGATGGACCCCCTGCGCCTGTTCGAGGCGGCGGGCGCCTTCATCGGGATCATCGGGGCGGGTCTCATCATCTTTTCCAAGGGGCGGGTACATAATCTCACCACCGCCGCGCATCTGTGGCTGACCGCGGTGATCGGGATCGCCTGCGGCGCGGGGCAATGGCCGCTGGTCCTGATCGGCACGGTGATCAGCGTGGTGATGATCACCTTGCTGGGGATTGCCGAGAAGATGGTGCGGCGCGGCCACAGGCTGGAGAAGGAACCGCGCGAGGAGTGATTTCGTCGCGCTCGCCGATTGCCCCCGCCGGAGAATTGGACGATGGTGAGCAAGTGACGAACCAATCGGGGGATGCAGTTTTCATGCAGGACGGGGAACGGCGCGGATGAGCAATGCCTTTGCGCCGATCGACACGGAATTGCGCCAGAAGGCGCAGGACGTGATCGACTATTGGTTCGACGAAGTAGGACCCGAGGGCTGGTTCACCAAGGATCCCGCACGCGATGCCGAGATCAAGGAGAAATGGGGCGCGCTTCGCCAGCGGGTGATCGACGAGGAAGGACGGGTGTGGCGCGAGGGGCCGAGACGGATCCTTGCCGCGGTCATCCTGCTCGACCAGTTCTCGCGCAATATCCATCGCGGGTCGGCCAAGGCGTTCGAGGCCGATGGGCTGGCGCGCCGCTTGACGCGGCGGGCAATCGCCAAGGGGTGGGACCAGCGGATGAGCAAGGAGCAACGCCGCTTTCTCTACATGCCGCTGATGCATTCGGAGGATCTGGACGACCAGGAAGAGAGTGTCCGGCTGTTCGATGCGATGAGCGAGGAGGGTCGCGACAAGTTCGCGCATCTCCATTACCAGCAGATCGCCGATTTCGGACGTTTCCCCGGGCGGAACGAAGCGCTGGGCCGGACGAGCACCGCCGAGGAGCGGATCGCGCTCGAAGGGGGAGCGGCTTTCTGAGCGCGGCGGGAACGGGGCGACGCGCGGGCGGTTGTGCTGCCGCCAGTCCTGATTTTTCCGAGGCGCTCCGGTGATCGAACCCCTGATCGAGGCATTGCTGCCTTTCATCGCCATCGGTTTTGCCGCGCAGGTCGTCGACGGGTCGCTGGGGATGGCATTCGGGGTGATCTCGAACACGCTGCTCATCAGCATCGGGATGCCGCCTGCCGCAGCGTCGGCGGGAGTGCATGTCGTCGAAACCTTTACCACGGGCGCCTCGGCGGCGAGCCATGTGTGGCATCGCAGCGTGCGCTGGAAGCTGTTCCTGCGGCTGATGATCCCCGGGGTGATCGGCGGGGTGCTGGGTGCCTATCTGTTGACGCAGGTCGATGCGAGCATCGCTCGGCCTTTCGTGCTCACCTACCTGTCGCTGATCGGGGTCACCTTGTTGTGGCGGGGTTTCCGC
This sequence comes from Sphingomicrobium lutaoense, assembly GCF_014195685.1. GTDB lineage: Bacteria > Pseudomonadota > Alphaproteobacteria > Sphingomonadales > Sphingomonadaceae > Sphingomicrobium > Sphingomicrobium lutaoense. The sequence goes on from NZ_JACICF010000001.1 coordinate 756,101, forward strand.
TATCCGCCGAGCGAGAAGAGTCCCAAGGTGGTCGAGCCGCTGGGGTTGGTCGGCGGTTTCCTCGATGCTGCGGGCGGCGGGGGCTGGGGGCCGGTGGTGACGAGCAATCTCCTCGTCCAGGGCGCGAGCCCCCGCCATGTGATCGGATCGGTCAACGCCGCCGAATTCTTCCTGACCGTCGCGGTCTCGGCGACTTTCATCGCGGCGCTGGGCTGGGCAGCCTTCACCACCGCGACGGTGGGGCTTCTCATCGGCGGGATGATCGCCGCGCCCTTCGGGGCGATGCTTGCCAAGCGAGTGAGCGCCAAGACGCTTTTGATGGTAGTCGGTGTCGTCCTGACGCTTACCAGCGTCTATGGGGTGGTGATGGCGCTGCGCTAAAGAAGCTCAGTCCTCGTCGACATGTTCGGGCAGGTCCGAGCGGTCGGTCGAGGCGAATTCCTCCAGCTCCTTCTCGGTCATGCTGTCATACATTTCCTTCGAGGCGCCTTTCAGTTCGGAGACCTTGGTCTCGCCGCGCTTGGCTGACAATGCGGCGCCGGCGGCTTTCTGCTGGGCTGCGGACTTGGCGGGCATGATATTTCCTCCCTGGTGGTTTCGATGGGTCAACGCGGGAGGCGGGGAGCGCGATCCGCTTGACGTGGCGGCCGGTCTCACCTAGAGGCGCGCTCGTCGATTGTACGACAGATCGAGAACCGCAGCGCTTATGGCGCACGCTGGCCGACGAGGTTTCGTCCGCCGGCGTTTCTTGCGTTACGGCCTCGATCGATAGGGAGAAGTGAATGTTTGACAGCCTGAGCGACCGCCTTTCCGGTGTGTTCGACAAGCTCCGCGGACGCGGCGCCTTGTCGGAAACCGAAGTGCGCGCCGCCATGCGCGAAGTGCGCGTGGCACTGCTCGAGGCCGATGTCGCTCTCCCCGTCGCCCGCGAATTCGTCGAGGAAGTCACCGAGCGCGCGGTGGGCGAGGAAGTCGTCCGCTCGGTCACGCCGGGGCAGATGGTCGTCAAGATCGTCAACGATGCGCTGGTCGAGCTTTTGGGTTCGACCAATGCCGAACTCGACCTCAACACCAGCCCGCCCGCCGTCGTGATGATGGTCGGTCTGCAGGGCTCGGGCAAGACGACCACCACGGCGAAGCTCGCCAAGCGGCTCAAGGAGAAGGACCGCAAGAAGGTCATGATGGCCTCGCTCGACGTGGCGCGTCCGGCCGCGCAGGAGCAGCTCGCGGTGCTCGGGCGGCAGGCCGGGGTGGACACGCTGCCGATCGTGGCGGGCCAGTCGCCGACCGATATCGCCAAGCGGGCGCTCGAGAGCGCGCGGCTGCAGGGCTACGACGTCCTGATGCTCGACACGGCGGGTCGTCTCCATGTCGATCAGCAGCTGATGGACGAGATGAACGCCATCGCGGCGGCCTCCAAGCCGGCCGAGACCTTGCTCGTTGTCGACAGTCTGACGGGCCAGGACGCGGTCAATGTCGCCAAGGGCTTTGGCGCCGAAGTCGAATTGAGCGGCGTCATCCTCACCCGCATGGACGGCGATGCGCGCGGCGGCGCGGCGCTGTCGATGCGCAAGGTGACGGGCAAGCCGATCAAGTTCGCCGGGACGGGCGAGGGGCTCGATGCGATCGAGCCGTTCCATCCCGACCGCGTCGCCGGGCGCATCCTCGGCATGGGCGATGTCGTCAGCCTCGTCGAGAAGGCCGCCGAGACGGTCAAGATGGAGGATGCCGAGCGTCTTGCGAAGAAGATGGAGAAGGGGAAGTTCGATCTCGACGACCTCGCTCTCCAGATCAAGCAGATGCAGGCGATGGGTGGCGTCGGGGCGCTCGCCAAGATGATGCCCGGGATGAAAGGCATGAAGGCGGCGGGCGATGTCGACGAGAAGGCGCTGACGCGGCTCGAGGCGATGATGAGCTCGATGACGCCGGGCGAGCGGGCCAAGCCCAAGATCATCAACGCCAAGCGCAAGATCCGGATCGCCAAGGGCTCGGGCACGACCGTGCAGGACGTGAACAAGCTGTTGAAGATGCACCAGCAGATGGAAAGCGCGATGAAGAAGCTCAAGAAGATGGGCGGCTTCGGGAAACTCGCGGCGATGTTCGGTGGGGGCAAGGGGCTGCCCGGCGGGGATGGGATGCCCGATCTCGGCGGTGCGCTGCCTGGCGGGCTTCCGGGGCTTGGCGGTCCCGGGGCGCCTGGTGGCTTGCCGCCCGGTTTTGACAAGTTTTCAAAGAAATAGACCTGATTTTTTAGAAGGAAGAAGAAAATGGCAGTTGCAATTCGTCTCGCCCGTGGTGGCGCCAAGAAGCGGCCTTATTACCGCATCGTCGTGGCCGACAGCCGTCGTTCGCGCGATGGTCGTTTCATCGAGCGCGTCGGCAGCTACAACCCGCTGCTCGCCAAGGACGATCCCGAGCGCGTGAAGCTCGACCAGGACCGCATCCGTCACTGGCTGTCGGTCGGCGCGCAGCCGTCGGACCGCGTGCTTCGCTTCCTCGATGCCGCGGGCATCATGGAGCGTCCGGCGCGCAACAATCCGCAGAAGGCCGAGCCGGGCGAGAAGGCCAAGGAGCGTCTCGAAGAGAAGGCCCAGAAGGAAGCCGACGCCAAGGAAGCCGAAGAAGCGGCGAAGGCCGAAGCCGAAGCGCCCAAGGAAGAAGCTACCGAGGAAGCACCGGCGGAAGAAGCCAAGGCTGACGAAGCTCCGGCTGAAGGAGCCAAGGCTGAAGAAGCTCCGGCTGACGAAGCCAAGGCCGAGGAAGCGTCGGAAGACGCCGAGAAGGCCGAATAACAGCCATGACGTCACCGGCGGCATCGGCGGGGCGCGTCGCGCTGGCCGCGGTCGCCGGAGCGCATGGTATCAAGGGCGAGGTCCGCTTGAAGCTGTTTGCCGAAGGGGTGGACAGCTTAAAGAAAGCGGCCTCGCTTTTTGTTGGCGGAGTCGAGCGCAAGCCTCTCTCGGTGCGCGCGGGCGGCAAGGCCGTGATCGCGCGCTTCGAGGGCGTCGAAAGCCGCGATGCCGCCGAGGCGCTTCGCGGCCAATTGATCGAGATCGACCGCGACGAGCTGCCGCCGCTCGAGGAAGGCGAATATTATTTCTCCGACCTCATCGGGTTGGCGGTCGTCGACGAGGATGGCGAGGCGATCGGCACGGTCCGGAGCGTGGACAATTTCGGGGCGAGCGACGTGGTCGAGATCGAGCGCCCGAGCGGCAAGAGCTTCATGGTGCCGCTGATCCCCCAAGCGGTGCCCGAATGGGACGAGGAACGTCTCGTCGTGACCAGGGATTTTGCCGAGGAATGAACTAGCGGCGGAGCGGGCGCTCCTTCGCCAGATCGTTGCGGATCGTGGTCGAGGCCACCCCGCCCTGGCCCATGGCATTGGAAATCTGGTCGAGACCGATCACCACGTCGCCCGCAGCATAGAGGCCCTCGACGCTACAGCGCTGGTGATCGTCGACCCATAGACAGCCATCGCCCTTCAGCTTTGCCCCGACCATCTCGGCCAGCTGGACATGGGTGTCCGAGCCGAGCGCGGGGTAGATGCTGGTGAAGGCCATCGTCCGGTCATCGGCAGTCGTCACGCAGATCTTTTCCTTGGCGGGGTCGATTGCCTCGACTGGCCCGTCGACGGTGCGGATGCCCGCCTCGTCGAGCATCCTGCGGTCCTTTGCGTCGAGTTCGTGCGGGCCGCCGGGGGCGATGAGGATGATGTCATCGGTGTAGCCGCGAATGAAATTGGCCTCAGCGGCGCCATGATGGCCGGTGCCGATCACGCCCACTGGCTTGTCGGTGACTTCATAGCCGTCGCAGATCGGGCAGTAGCGAATGAGGCCGCGTGCCATAGCTTCGTCATGGACTTCGCGTTCGAGCATCGGCGGGCGGCGGTTGGTGACGCCGGTGGCAAGCAATACGGTGCGCGCGCGCACTGGACCCGATCCCCATTCGGCGGTGAAGATGCCGTCCTCGTCCAGATCGAGCCGGGTGACTTGCCCGTCCTTGATCTCGGCGCCGTAGCGGACCGCTTGCTCCTTCATCCGGTCAAGCAATTCCTTGCCGTTGATGCCGTCGGGAAAGCCCGCATGGTTGTGGCTGCGCGGGATCCAGGCGGCGCGGCTGTCGCCTCCGTCGACGATTACCGTGTCGAGATAATAGCGCGCGAGGTAGATGGCCGCGGTCAGTCCAGCGGGACCGGCGCCCACCACGAGGCAATCGAGGGTCTTGTCCATTTCCAGCCAATGCCGCGCCCGGCGCTTCTGTTCCGCCGGGCGAGGGAACGGCGGGGCAGGCGCGCTCGTTGAAAGCTGTCGGCAGGATGGAGGTTCAGGATGCGAAGGGAAATTCTCTTATTGCTCGCCACGGGACTGGTCGCGGGATGCGCACCGAGCGAAGGCACCGAAAATGGCGAAGCGCCGCCGAGCGAGGTCGCCAGCGGCGAGGGCGAGGTGGTGAGCGACAGCAAGGGGATGCCCGTTCCCGACAATACGACGGGAACGCGGCCCGCGGGCGAGCCCGCCAGCTTCACCGTGCGCGGCACCGTGCGGCAGGGAACCGAATGTCCGGTACTCGAAACCGAGGACGGGCGGCGTTTCGCCCTGTCGCTGGGAAGCGGCGGCGATTATGCGCCGGGCACCCGGCTCGAAGTGGTCGGCGAAATGGCCGATGCCTCTTTCTGCATGGAAGGCGAAGGCACGATCATTCCCGACCGGATCGTCGTTCTCGAACCATAGGGCTTACGGGGTCGCACGAGGGCAAGGCTTGCGCTATGCGCCGCGCATGACCTTTCGTGCATCCATATTGACGCTCTATCCCGACATGTTTCCGGGGCCGTTGGGCGCGTCGCTCGCGGGGCGGGCACTGGAGGACGGCAAATGGTCGCTCGATGTCACCAACATCCGCGACTTTGCCGCCGACAAGCACCGCACCGTCGATGACACGCCCGCCGGGGGCGGAGCGGGTATGGTGCTGCGCTGTGACGTTCTGGCCGCTGCATTGGACAGCGTCGCCGACGGGCGGCCGATGCTGGCAATGAGCCCGAGGGGCAAGCCGCTCGACCAGGCGCGGGTGCGCGACCTGTCGGCGGGCGAGGGGGCGATCGTGCTGTGCGGGCGCTTCGAGGGTTTCGACGAGCGCATTTTCGAGGCACGCGATGTCGAGCCGGTGTCGATCGGCGATTATGTGCTGTCGGGCGGCGAACTGGGGGCGATGGTGCTTCTCGATGCTTGCATTCGGCTGCTGCCCGGGGTAATGGGCGCGGCCTCCAGCGGAGAGGAGGAGAGCTTCGAGCAAGGTCTCCTGGAATATCCGCACTATACCCGACCTTATGAATGGGAAGGGCGCACGATCCCCGAAGTGCTGCGATCTGGGGATCATGCGAAGATTGCCGCTTGGCGCAAGGCAAGGGCAATCGAGGATACAAGGCTACGGCGGCCGGACCTGATGGAGCGTCATGGGGACGCTCGGGACCAGTCGCCCTCTGGCGCGCGGCGAAAAGAAGAGAGTTAGGTCATGAACCTGATCCAGACGCTCGAGCAGGAACAGATTGCCGAGCTTACCAAGGACAAGAAGATTCCCGAATTCCGCCCGGGTGACACGCTGCGCATCGGTGTGCGCGTGACCGAAGGCGAACGGACCCGTGTCCAGAATTTCGAAGGCGTGTGCATCGCCCGTTCGAACCGTGGCGTGAACAGCAATTTCACGGTTCGCAAGATTTCCTTCGGTGAAGGCGTGGAACGCGTGTTCCCGCTCTATTCGCCGAACATCGACAGCATCACGGTCGTGCGCAAGGGCGCCGTGCGTCGCGCCAAGCTTTATTATCTGCGTGGTCGCACCGGTAAGGCCGCTCGTATCGCCGAGCGCAAGGACAACCGCCCCGCCAAGGGCGAGTGACCTTGAAGTCAGGCCAGCGACCGGCTTGATCGACATGGGGGCGTCCGGCATCAGTGCCGGGCGCCCCTTTTTCTTATTTCCGGAGGATGCATGCGTCTTGCCACCCTATTCGCCTTCACGCTTGCCATGACGAGCCCTGCCAGCGCCGAGGAACTGACCCTCGAGCGGGTCTTCGCCAGCCCCGATCTCGACGGGCCGAGCCCGCGCAGCCCCGAACTGGCGCCCGACGGTTCGCTGCTCACCCTGTTGTTGCCGCGTCCCGAGGACCGGCAGCGCTATGACCTGTGGGCGATGGATGCCGATGGCGGCGAGTGGCGGATGCTGGTCGACAGCGAGAAGGTGGGAACAGGCGCCGAGCTGTCCGAAGCCGAGAAGATGCAGCGCGAGCGCGCGCGCATCGGCGGCCTCAAGGGCATCGTCGCCTATCAGTGGACGCGCGACGGTCGCATCCTCGTTCCGCTCGACGGCGATCTCTACCTGGCCGGGACCGACGGGACGATCACTCGCCTGACCGACACCGAGGAAGGCGAACTTAATCCCGCGATCAGCCCTGAGGGGCGCTATCTTTCCTTCGTTCGCGACCGGCGGCTCTTTGTCGGGCCGGTGGGCGGCGAAGTCGAGGCGGTGACGCCGCTCGAGATCGACGAGACGGTGCATTGGGGCGAAGCCGAATTCGTCGCGCAGGAAGAAATGAGCCGCACCACCGGCTATTGGTGGAGCCCCGATGACCGGCGGATCGCGGTGCAGCGGTTCGACGAGGCGCCGGTGAAAATCGTCACCCGCACCTCGATCGGGGCCGAGGGCACCTCGACCTATGACCAGCGCTATCCCGCCGCGGGAACCGACAATGTTCTTACCGGCCTTTTCATCATCGATGCCGATGGCGGCAACCGGGTGAAGGTCGACCTGGGCGAGGAAAAGGACATTTATCTCGCGCGGGTCGACTGGGCGCCCGACGGCAAGACGCTTTATGTCCAGCGGCAGGACCGGGCGCAGACGCGGCTCGACCTTCTTGCGGTCGATCCGGCGACGGGGAAAAGCGAACTCCTGTTCAGCGAACGGGCCGCCGAGGGGCATTGGATCAACCTTTCGGACGCCTATAAATTCCTCAAAGACGGGTCGCTCGTCTGGTGGTCCGAGCGCGACGGTTTCGGGCATCTTTACCTGCGCAGCCCCGACGGGCGCTGGCGGCAGCTGACCCAAGGGCCTTGGGTCGTCGATGAACTGGACGGTGTCGACGAGGATGCGGGGCGGCTCTTCTTCACCGCCAATCGCGACAATGTGATCGAGCAGCATCTTTATGCGCTCGATTATGTTCGCGAAGGCTCCGAGCCGGTGCGGCTGACCGAGGAAGGTTTCACGCACAAGGCCAAGATGGACAAGAAGGGCAAGCGCGCGATCATCGAACGGTCGAGCAGCGAGCGGCCGAGCCAGTCCTATCTCGCCGATGCCTCGGGCAACCGGATTGCCTGGATCGAGGAAAATGCGCTCGATGCCGACCATCCCTATGCGCCTTATCTCGACAGCCATGAGCCGAGCCGGTTCGGGACCATCGAGGGGCCGGACGGGACGCGGCTGCATTACGAGATGATCCTTCCGGCCGACATGGAGCCGGGCAAGCGCTATCCGGTCTTCTTTCAGCATTATGGCGGGCCGCACGCGCAGACCGTCCGCCAGTCCTGGGGCGGGGCGCTTCGCCAGTGGATCGTCGACCAGGGCTATATCTTCTTCCAGCTCGACAATCGGGGGTCCGCGGGTCGCGGGGTCGACTTCGAGAAGGCCATCTATCGCGCGATGGGCGGGCCAGAGGTCGATGACCAGCGTGTCGGGGCCGAATGGCTCAAGACGCTCGACTATGTCGATCCCGAGCGGATCGCGACCTATGGTTGGAGCTATGGCGGCTATATGACGCTCAAGATGCTGGCGCGCGATCCGGGGCTTTATGCCGCGGGGGTCGCGGGCGCTCCGGTGACCAAGTGGGAGCTTTACGACACCCATTATACCGAGCGCTACATGGGCGATCCGCGCAAGGTGCAGGCGGCCTATGACAAGGCGTCGACCTTCGATGGATATGAGCGGATCGACGACCCGCTGCTGCTCATTCACGGGATGAGCGATGACAATGTGGTACTCGACAATTCGACGATGATGGCGGCCAAGCTGCAGGAGGCGCGGATTCCGTTCCAGATGATGTTCTACCCGGGGCATGCCCATGGCGTGCGGGGGCCGAACGTGTCGGTCCACCTGTGGAACACGATCATGGACTTTCTCCATGTCCACGGGGTTCCCGGCGGCGCGCGTTGATTTTGGCGGGGGCGGCCTTATGTCGCCCGCGAGCCTGAGAATTTGAAGGAAGCGAAATGGGTTACAAGGTCGCCGTGGTCGGCGCGACGGGCAATGTCGGGCGCGAGATCCTCGCCATCCTGGCCGAACGGGAATTTCCCTTTGACGAGATCGCGGCGCTGGCGTCGGGGCGCTCGGCGGGGGAGCGGATCGACATTGGTGACAGCGGCAAGGAAGTGAAGGTCCGCAATCTCGAGCATTTCGATTTTGAAGGCTGGGACATCGCCTTGTTCGCGGCGGGCTCCGAAGTGTCGAAGAAATATGCCGAGAAGGCTGCCAAGGCGGGCTGCACGGTGATCGACAATTCGTCGCTGTTCCGGATGGACCCCGATGTGCCGCTGATCGTGCCCGAGGTGAATGCCGAGGCGATCGACGGCTACAAGGCGCGCAATATCATCGCCAATCCCAATTGCTCGACCGCGCAGATGGTGGTGGCGTTGAAGCCGCTTCACGATGCGGCGACGATCAAGCGGGTGGTGGTGGCGACCTACCAGTCGGTATCGGGCGCGGGGCGGGCGGCAATGGACGAATTGTTCAAGCAGAGCCGCGACATTTTCGTCGGCGATCCGGCCGAGCCCGAACAGTTCACCAAGCAGATCGCGTTCAATGTCATTCCCCATATCGACGACTTTCTCGAGGACGGGTCGACCAAAGAGGAATGGAAGATGGTCGCGGAGACCAAGAAGATCCTCGGGTCGAAGATCAAGGTGAGCGCGACCTGCGTTCGGGTGCCGGTGTTCGTTGGCCATTCCGAAGCGGTGAATGTCGAATTTGCCGAGGAAATCTCGGCCAAGGAAGCGCAGAAGATCCTGCGCGAGGCACCGGGCGTGATGCTGGTCGATAAGCGCGAGGACGGGGGTTATGTGACGCCGGTCGAATGTGTCGGCGACTATGCGACCTTCGTGAGCCGGGTGCGCGAGGACCCGACGGTCGACAGTGGGCTGTCGCTGTGGTGCGTTTCGGACAATCTCAGGAAGGGTGCGGCGCTGAACGCGGTGCAGATCGCCGAGCTTCTGGGCCGGCGCCACCTGCAGAAGGCCTGAAGATGAGCACCGAGCGATATGAGCCGCCGGTCGATCCCTATGCGGGGGCGCGGGCGGCGAGCGGGCTGCTGGCTTTCGAGATCCTGCGGCGCTGGGCGCGGCGCTGGCTGATCATCCTGCCGATCGCCTTTCTCATCGGCATCGTGCTGTCCGATTATTCGTGGATCTTCTGGGTGCCGGCGGCGATCGGGGGCGTATCGCTCCTGGTGCGGCTCATGCTCATCCGTTTCGTTCGCAAGCGCATTCCGCGTGGGCAGCGCGGGCCGATCGATGTCGAGGGGAGCCGCGTGATCGAGGGCGACCGGATCGAGGATCTGCGCGACTAGAGTGCCGACCAGTAGCGGTAGAGGCTTTCGCGCACGAAGCGCAGCTTCATGTGGTTTTCATGGTCCATCTTGTCGCCTTCGAGGGCGGCGATTTCGCCCAGTTCGAAGAGCATGTGCCGCTTGAAGGGATCCGAAACGCGGCTCTGGATGAAGCTGATCGCGACGAGCCGTTCGCCCTTCGTGACCTCGGTGACTTCGTGGAGCGCGTTCGAGGGATAGATGATCGCTTCGCCGGGCTTCAGCTTGAAGTCCATCGAGCCTTCGCCGAGCCAGACGCGTAGCGCGCCGCCTTCATAGCTGTCGGGATCGTTGAGGAAGACGGTGCAGCTGAGGTCCGAGCGCACGGTCCCCTTGGGAAGCTGGAGATAGGCCGCATCGCCATGCGTGCCATATTTCATCCCCTTCTCATATTTGGTGAGAAGCGGGGGCGCGAGCGCGGTCGCAAAGGTGAATTCCATGAATTCGGGGCTGCGCAGCATGGCATCGCGGACGATCGAGGATGATTGTTCGTAGATCTTCGCGTCGTGCAGCTGGAGATTCTGCTTGGCGGTGTTGGCGGGATTGGTGATCCGCCCGTCGACGAAGGGCGCATCGGCGGCGATGGCGCGTAGGCGGTCGATCTCGGCGGGTTCGAGCAGGGGAAGGATCCGGTACATGGCTTCAACCCTTGCCGCGATGCGCCGCGCGAGGCAAGGCGGGTCGCATGATCGATCCTGAACTTGCCGCCCGCCTCAAGCGCTGGGCGATCCGCTGGGCCATCGGTGGTGCGCTCATCTTTCTCGTCGTGACGATCGAGCCGCGCATCGCCCCGCTGGCGTGGGTCGCCGCGGGAGTTGCCTTCGGGACGCTGGCGGCGATGATCGCGGCGCATTTCTATCTGCGGAGAAAGAAGTGAGCGAAGTCGAAGTCCATTATTGGCAAGCCAGCGACGGGGTTTCGCTCGCCTATCGCGCGATGGGCGAGGAAGATGGTTCGCCGGTCATTCTCGTCCACGGCCTGTTTTCGGACGGGCTCACCAACTGGATCAAATTTGGCCATGCCGCGATGCTGGTCGAAGCGGGGTTCCGCGTGCTGATGCCCGACCTTCGCGCGCACGGCCTGTCGGATGCGCCGCATGATCCCGAAGCCTATCCCGACGGCATCCTCGGTCGCGACCTGTGCGAAATGGTCGAGATGCTCGGGCTGGAGCAGGGCGGATATGACCTCGGCGGATTTTCGCTGGGCAGTCGGACGACGGTGCAGGCGGTGGGCGCGGGATTGGAGCCGCGCCGCGCCATCCTGTCGGGCATGGGGCTCGAAGGACTGACCGGATGGGACCGGCGCCAGCAATTCTTCATCGAGGCAATCGACCATTTCGACGAGGTCAAGCGCGGCGATCCGCATTTCATGGCGGTGAGTTTCATGAAGACAATGGGGGTCGACCGCGTCGCGGCGCGGCACCTTCTGCCGAGTTTCACCGATGCGAAAAGCCAGTGGCTCGAAGCCTTCACCATGCCGACCGCGGTCATCTGCGGGACAGAGGATCAAGATAATGGCTCGGCGCCCGCACTGGCCGATGCATTGCCCCATGGCGAATATATGCCGATCCCCGGCACCCATATGTCGAGCGTGACGCACAAGGACCTCGGGCAGGCGCTCGTGCGTTTCCTGACGGCCGCTTGATTTTGGAAGTGCGCGGGATAGTGTCCCGCATGACCCGATCTGTCGAGGAGAGTGAACAAGTGAAACGCCTATCCGCCACCATCTCGCTTGCCGCGCTGGCGCTGGCCGGCTGCACCACCGCATCCGATGCGCCCGTCGCCAGGGCGAGCGCCGAGCCGGTGCCCGAGCCTCTTCTTGCCGATGCCGATCTCGAGCATCCGCTGACGCCCGCCGGTGCCAAGGCCTTCGTCGAGGAAGTCGAAGCCGAATTTCTCGAACTGAGCGACATTGCCGGGCGCGCTGCCTGGATCAATTCGACTTATATTCTCGACGACAGCGACCGGCTGTCGGCCTATTTCGGCACCATCTTCACCGAGAAGGGCGTCGAATATGCGAGCAAGGCGGCCAAATATGCCGAAGTCGAAGGGCTAGACTATGATACCGCGCGCAAGCTCGACATCCTGCGCGGCAGCCTGACGCTCGCGGCGCCCAGCCGCGACGGTGCGGCCAAGGAACTCAATGAAATCGCGACCAAGCTCCAGTCGATGTACGGCAAGGGCAAGGCCGAACTCGATGGCAAGGAAGTGCCGGGCGTCGATGCCGAGGAAATGATGGCGACGCTGCGCGATCCGGCGAAGCTGAAGCAGTTGTGGACCAGCTGGCACGACAATGTCGGCAAGCCGATGAAGGATGATTATGCGCGCATGGTCGCGATCGCCAACGAAGGCGCGCGTGAACTGGGCTATGCCGACACCGGCAACATGTGGCGCAGCCAATATGACATGACGCCGCAGGAATTCTCGGCGATGTACGACCGGCTGTGGGCCGAGACCAAGCCGCTCTACGACGATCTGCACTGCTATGTGCGCAGCGAACTCAACGAGTTCTACGGCGATGACGTGCAGCCCGCCAACGGGCCGATCCGTGCCGATCTCCTGGGCAATATGTGGGCGCAGGAATGGGGCGCCATCTATGACATCGTCGCGCCCGAAGGCGCGGGCGACCTCGGCTATAACCTTACCGACCTCCTCATCGCCAACGATGTCGATGAAGTCGAGATGGTCCGCATCGGCGAGCGTTTCTATACCTCGCTGGGGCTCGACCCGCTGCCCGAAAGCTTCTGGGAAAAGAGCCAGTTCATCAAGCCGCAGGACCGCGAAGTGGTGTGCCATGCCTCGGCATGGAATGTCGACAATGTCGATGACCTGCGCATCAAGATGTGCATCAAGCGCAACGAAGCCGATTTCGTGACCATCCATCACGAACTGGGCCACAATTATTACCAGCGCGCCTACAACCAGCAGCCCTATCTCTATCTCAACGGCGCCAACGACGGCTTCCACGAAGCGATCGGCGATTTCGTCGCGCTGTCGGTGACGCCCGAATATCTGGTGCAGATCGGGCTTCTCGATGCCGACAAGGTGCCGAGCGCCGACAAGGATATCGGCCTCCTCCTGTCGCAGGCGATGGACAAGGTGGCCTTCCTTCCGTTCGGCCTGCTGGTCGACAAATGGCGTTGGGGGGTATTCGACGGTTCGACCCCGCCCGCGCAATATAATGACAGCTGGGTCGGGCTGAAGCAGCAGTACCAGGGCATCGTCCCGCCGGTACCGCGCGGTCCCGATGCCTTCGATCCGGGTGCCAAATATCATATCCCGGGCAACACGCCCTATGCGCGCTACTTCCTCGCGCGCATCCTCCAGTTTCAATTCTACAAGGCGGCCTGCGACATGGCCGGTTGGGACGGGCCGCTGCACCGCTGCAGCTTCTACGGCAACAAGGAAGTCGGCCAGCGGTTGAACGCGATGCTCGAGATGGGGGCGTCCAAGCCCTGGCCCGACGCGCTCGAGAGCTTCACCGGCACGCGCCAGATGACGGCCAAGCCGATGGTCGAATATTTCGCGCCGCTCCATACCTGGCTCAAGGAACAGAACCAGGGCAAGAATTGCGGCTGGAACAGCTAGGCTTTCTCCGAGCCCCGGCAAAAGAAAGGCCCCGTCGTTTCCGGCGGGGCCTTTTTCATGCTGGGTCCGGGGCGCTCAATAAGCGACCGCACCGGCGTGCAATTGCTGGTCGACCAGCGGATCGGTGATGTCGTCGAGCGCGTCCCATGCCTTGCGGCGGCGCAGCCACCAGGCACCGGCACCGGCGAGCGCGGCAACACCCGCGAGCGCGAGGGCCGAGCCGAGGGGATTGTCCTGGATGCCTTGCGCGGCGCGGTGGGCGAGGGGGGTGGTTTCCTGGCGATCGTTCGTGGCGGCGTTCATCGGGTCTCCTTGGAAGAGGATGGGGGGAAGATCATAAGAGAAGGGGCGCGCCCCCCGTTCGGTGAAGCGCGCCCCCAATCGGTCAACAGGCGAGGGCCTTAGGACTTCGCGTCCGAGACACCCTTCTTGTTGATCTGTTCGACTTCGCTCACGATCTTGTCATTCGAGCTGGCGTGGCCGAAAGCGGTACCCACCTTCTTCTTGCGGTTGAGAAGGAAGGCGCCCGCACCGGCCGCGGCCGCCACGCCGGTCGCGATTGCGGCGCTGGTTTTCGGATAGTCACGGATCGTGCGATAGGTCTGGCCGGCGAAATCGTTACGCTCAGCGAGATTCTGCCAGGTCGAGCTGTTCTGCGAGCTTTCGCTCTGCTTGCTCTGGCTGGTGGTCTGGCTGCTCTGCTGGCTGGTCGTCTTGTTCGTCATGCATTTTCTCCCGATTTGAAATTCATGACACCAACGCGGCAGTGACACATTGTCTCCTCTGCCTGTCGCAGCCGGATCACAGTTGGCCGATCACATTTGGCCGAGCATCGTCTCCGCACCCGATACCGAATAATCGCCGGGCTCTTCGACATTGAGCTGTTCGACGACGCCGTCATTGACCACCATCGAATAGCGCTGCGAGCGCTTGCCCATGCCGAACTTGGAAGCGTCGAAGTCGAGGCCGAGCGCTTCGGCGAAGGCGGCATTGCCATCCGAGATCATCACGATGTCGTCCGAGCCCTGCTGCTTGTTCCACTCGGCCATCACGAAAGCGTCGTTGACCGCGGTGCCGACGATCTCGTCGACGCCCTTGGCCTTCAGTTCGTCCGCTTTTTCGACATAGCTGGGGAGATGCTTGACCGAGCAGGTCGGCGTGAAGGCGCCGGGGACCGCGAAGAGCGCGACTTTCTTGCCGGCGAAATATTGGCCCGTGCTCGTGGGAATGGGGCCTTCGGGAGTGGCCAGGGTCACCTGCACGTCGGGAAGCTTGTCGCCAACCTTGATGGTCATCTTGATATTCTCCTTTTTTCGAAGGAGCCGACATAGGATGGTGGCCCCCTGCCAACAAGACTTGTGGAAAGGGGGATGGTTCCGGCACTATGGCGGCATGGAGCAAGCCCAATTCCTGACCAGCCAGTTTCTCCTGGCGATGCCCGGCATGGGCGATCCGCGCTTCGAGCAGGCGGTGATCATGATGGCCGCGCATGACGAGGACGGGGCGCTCGGCATCGGCGTAGGGTCGCTGCTGGCGGGGATGACATTGCGCGGGCTCCTGAAGGATCTAGAGATCGATCCGGGCGAAGCGCCCGATGTCGCCATCCATCATGGCGGGCCGGTCGAGCCGGGGCGGGGGTTCGTTCTCCATTCGCTCGACTGGGCCGGGCAGGACAGCGTGCAGATCGGCGAACTGTGCGGGCTGTCGGGGACGCTCGATGTTCTGAAGGCAATCGCGGCGGGCAAGGGGCCGTCGCAGTTCCTCGTCGCGCTCGGCTATGCCGGGTGGGAAGCGGGGCAGCTCGACGAGGAGATGACGCGGCATGGCTGGCAGGCCGCGCCGGCATCGCGCGAGTTGCTGTTCGAGACCGGCACCGGCGAGCGCTGGGCGGAGAGTTTCAAGGCGCAGGGCATCGATCCGGCGCTGCTCGTCGGGGAAACCGGAGCGGCCTGACGGGCCCCTGATTGCACCGGCGGACGATACCGGCTAGGGCCGCGCGCAAACTTCAAATCCCGTGGAGACTTTCGTGGCCGATTATATCGTCAAGGACATCGCGCTCGCCGATTATGGGCGCAAGGAAATCGAAATTGCCGAAACCGAGATGCCGGGCCTGATGGCCCTGCGTGAGGAATATGGCGAGAAGCAGCCGCTGAAGGGCGCGCGGATCACCGGGTCACTGCACATGACCATCCAGACCGCGGTGCTGATCGAGACGCTGATCGCGCTCGGTGCCGAAGTGCGCTGGACCACCTGCAACATCTATTCGACGCAGGACCATGCCGCCGCGGCGATCGCCGAGCAGGGCATTCCGGTGTTCGCGATCAAGGGCGAGACGCTCGAGGAATATTGGGACTATGTCGCGCGCATCTTCGACTGGCGCGACGAGACCTGCAACATGATCCTCGACGATGGTGGTGATGCCACCATGTTCGCTCTGTGGGGCGCGCGGATCGAGGCGGGCGAGGAAATGCCTGCGCCGACCAACGAGGAAGAGCGCGAATTCCAGAAGGCGCTGAAAGCATTCGTCGAGAAGAAGCCGGGCTTTCTCACCGAGACGGTCAAGAATATCCGCGGCGTGTCCGAGGAAACCACTACGGGCGTCAACCGGCTCTACCAGCTTGCCAAGGCGGGCAAGCTTCCCTTCCCGGCGATCAACGTCAACGACAGCGTTACCAAGTCGAAGTTCGACAATAAATATGGCTGCAAGGAAAGCCTGGTCGACGGCATCCGCCGCGGCACCGACGTCATGATGGCGGGCAAGGTCGCGCTGGTCGCGGGCTATGGCGATGTCGGCAAGGGCTCGGCGGCATCGCTCGCCGGGGCCGGGGCGCGCGTGATCGTCACCGAAATCGATCCGATCTGCGCGCTGCAGGCGGCGATGGACGGGTTCGAGGTCGTGACCATGGAAGAAGGCGTGAAGCGCGCCGACATCTTCGTCACCACCACCGGCAACAAGGACGTCATCACGCTCGATCACATGCGCGAGATGAAGGACATGGCGATCGTCGGCAACATCGGCCACTTCGACAACGAGATCCAGGTCGATGCGCTCGAGAACATGAAGTGGACCGAGATCAAGCCGCAGGTCGACATGGTCGAGTTTCCGGACGGCAAGCGGATCATCCTCCTGTCCAAGGGTCGCCTCCTCAATCTCGGCAACGCCACCGGCCATCCGAGCTTCGTGATGTCGGCGAGTTTCACCAACCAGGTGCTGGCCCAGATCGAACTGTTCCAGCGGGGCGAGGAATATGACAATGACGTCCATGTCCTGCCCAAGCATCTCGACGAGAAAGTTGCCGAACTGCATCTCGCCAAGCTCAACGTGCAGCTGAGCGAGCTTTCGCAGGAACAGGCCGATTATATCGGGGTCGACCGCAAGGGGCCGTTCAAGCCCGAACATTATCGTTATTAATCCAGGCTAAACCGGAGAGGTTTATCGCCTGTTCTGTTATGGTTACGGCGACTGTTGCACCGATAGCACAGTCGCCGTTCATTTGCCGTTCAAGCTCTGCCGAGCCGTTTTCTTTTCCGGACTTTGCCCTAGGAAGGTGACCTGCAAAAGGTCACTACTCCAACCCAAAGGGCAATCTTTATGCGTAGAACTCACGTCAAGGCGCTAGCCGGCTCGTCGCTTGCGGCAGTCTCGCTGGCCCTCTTTACCACGCCTGCTTTCGCGCAGGACACCACCGAAGACTGCGCCGTCTATACCGACGAGCAGGAAAAGCAGGCATGCCTCGAGCGTGTCGATGAAGAAGAGCCGCTGGCCCAGCAGGGTGAAGCCGCGACGATCGAGGAAGATCTCGTTCCGGCGCAGGCCGTCAGCGAAGACGCCATCGTCATCACCGGTTCGCGCATCCGCCGCGACAACTTCACCAGCCCCGATCCGATCCAGATCGTGAGCCCCGAAGTCTCGATGCAGGAAGGCGATGTCGAAACCGCCGAGATCCTGCAGCAGTCGCCGCTCGCCGCGGGTTCGACGCAGATCACTTCGGCCCTTTCGACCAACTTCGTGACCGACGGCGGTCCGGGTGCGCAGACGCTGTCGCTGCGCGGCCTCGGCGCCAACCGCACGCTGGTTCTCGTCAATGGCCGTCGCGCCGGTCCCGCGGGTACGCGCGGTGCCGTTTCGGCCTTCGACCTCAACGTCATTCCCTCGGCCGCCATCGGTTCGGTGGAAATCCTCAAGACCGGCGCTTCGTCGATCTACGGTTCGGACGCGATCGCGGGCGTGGTCAACCTCATCACCAACAAGGAATTCGACGGTCTCGACCTTCGTGCCTTCACCTCGCTCACCGATGAAGGTGGCGGCGACACCTACAATGTCTCGGCGCTCTACGGTAAGACGTTCGACCGCGGACACTTCCAGGTCGGCGGCGACTATTTCAAGCGCACCGAACTCGAGCGTGGCGATCGTGACTTCTTCCGTTGCGGCGAAGACTATCTCTTCCGTCCGGACGGCGTGACCCGTGCCGACCAGCTCGATCCGCGCACCGGCCTGCCGACCTGCGGCAACACCTTCGGCCCGGTCATCCGCGTGTTCGACTATCCCTGGTTCTTCGGTCAGCCGTCGGTCTTCCAGGACCCGCGCAGCGCGGACATCCAGTATAACGATCCGGGCGACCGCTTCGACGAATTCCTTCCGGAAATCCAGGGCGGCGGGCTTCCGCGCGGCTTCTATGAAGTCAACTATGGCGGCATCCCGACCTCGAACCAGGACGAGATCACGCAATATTATTCGGAAGGCCTGATCAACGACAAGTCGGTCAACACCTATGACGTGTCGCGCATTCCGCGCACCGAGCGTTACACGCTCTATGCGGATGCGGCCTACGAACTGACCGACAATATCGAGATCTTCGTCGAGGGTCTCTATAACCGTCGCGAGAATGTCGCGCAGCAGGAACGCCAGCTGTTCTTCAACCAGTTCTCGCGCGATGCCAGCACCTCGGTGTTCGTTGTCTGCGTCCTCTTCGGTGTGGATTGCGATCCGGCCGGCGGCGGTGACCCCGTCAACTCGATCGGCGGCGACTATCGTCTGCTTCCGGTCATTCCGTTCGTCTATGACTCCTCCACCACCGTCGATTATTATCGCGGTGTCGTGGGTCTGCGCGGCGATTTCGCGGGTTCGGGCGGTTGGCTCGAGAACGCCTATTACGAAGGCTATTACCAGTACAGCCGTTCGGATGGCGACTATGCCCGTGACATCATCTGGCAGGATGCCATCGACCTCGTCCAGTGGCGCCAGGAAGCCTGTAACGGCCGGACCACCTCCTATCGCGGTGCGCCCTGCGTCGACATCGACTTCTCGGATCCGCGCGTCCTGAACGGCAATTTCACGCCGGAAGAGGAAGCCTTCCTGTTCGGTAGCACCGTGGGCAACACGATCTATCGCCAGGACACGTTCGAAGCGATCTTTGGCAACCAGATCCTCCAGCTTCCCGCTGGTCCGCTTTCGGCTGCGGTCGGTTTCCAGTGGCGTCGTGACGAAATCACGGACACCCCGAGCCAGGAAGTGCAGGACGGCCAGTCCTTCGCATCGACCAGCGCGGGTGTGACCGCCGGTTTCACCCGTTCGACCGAACTGTTCGGCGAAATCGATATCCCGCTGATCTACAACACGCCCGGCATCCAGTCGCTCACGTTCAACGCCGCTGGGCGTCTGACGAACAACTATGCCGAGCGGCAGGACGGCGTGACCGATTCGGACAAGGGCAACTGGACCTACAAGCTGGGTGCCAACTGGGAAGTGAACGACTGGCTGCGTTTCCGCGCGACCTACGGCACCTCCTACCGCGCTCCGGCGCTGTTCGAGCAGTTCCTCGCCAGCCAGACGGGCTTCTCCTTTGTCGCCGATCCCTGCGTGGATTGGGGCCAGGAACTCGCCAACGGCAACATTTCGCAGCAGCTGGCTGACCGCTGTGCTGCCGACAATGTGAGCCCGAACTTCCAGGGTGCTTCCTCCTCGGCGGAAATCTCCTCGGAAGGCGGTATCGGCGTGCTCGAATCCGAAACCTCGGATGCATTCACCGTCAGCGCGATCTTCACCCCGCAGGCATGGTTCTGGGACGGTTTCCGAATGAGCCTGGCGGTCGACTATGTCGACATCGCGGTGAAGGGCCAGATCGCCCAGATCGGCCCGAACAACATCATCAGCCAGTGCTATTTCGCGGAACCCAACCAGTTCCCGACGCCGGAATGTTCGTTGTTCACTCGTGAGCCCGATGGTCTCAACCCCGGCTTTGCCGGCGGCATCGACTTCGTTCGCGATCCCTATCTGAACATCAACAAGCAAGCCAACGAGTCGATCGACTTCACGGGTCGCTTCTCGCAGGATCTGGGTGACATGGGTCGCCTCTCGATGCTGGCGCAGATGACCTGGCAGCTCGACGACGAGTTCACGCTGTTCGACGGCTTCACGACCTCGACCAATGGTGAAAGCGGCGATCCCAAGTGGGTCGGCGACTTCAACCTGACCTGGAACAAGGACAAGGTCACCATTCTCTACGGTCTGGACGTGATCGGCGGGACGTCGGATCTGCAGGATCTTCTCGATGCCCGCGGTACGATCTGCCCCGAGAGCGTTGCGCTCGGCGGTCCGGTCTGCCCGGTCTACGAGCTGGACGAGCAGTTCTACCACTCGCTGTCGGGTACCGTGGATATCAACGACCGCTTCCAGTTCACGCTGGGCATGTCGAATATCTTCAACAACAAGCCGCCGAAGGTCTCGACCGCTTTCTCGCCGATCGCTTCGTTCGGTCAGACGGCGCTGCTTGGTTCCTACTACGACATCCTGGGTCGCCGGGTGTTCGCCAACGTGCGCGCACGCTTCTAAGACCCGGACTTCAATGTCAGGATCGGGGCGGGGAGAGCTTTTCTCCCCGCCCTTTTTCTTTGCCTAGAGCCTGCTACACATCAGGCATGATTCCCGGAGCCGTTCGGCCATGACCCTCAGCCCGACCCTGTCGGCCGCGATCATCGTCATCGGGGCGCTTTGGCTTGCGCTGGCGGCGATGCTGCTGGTGGTGGCCGGGCGCCGGATGTCGCGCGCCAACAAGGTGCTGGGCGCGGCGCGTTCCTTGTCCAAGCTGTTGAGCGCGGCACCGGCGCGCCCCCTGCTCGTCAGCGAAGGCGGTGCGATCGATCCCGACCAGGCGCTGCTTCATGACCTCGGTCTGGCGAAGCGACCCGCGAGCCTCGATGAACTGGCGAGCGCGGCCAGCCTTTCCGACAAGGACCGCGAACGGCTGATGCAGGCGGTCGATGCGGCTCGGCTTTCGGGCGCTCCGGTCGATCTGCAAATCACCTTCCCGGACGCGAGCCGTGTCTATGAAATCCGCGGCGGGATGGCCGACGATCCCGACCATGAGCAGGCGGTACTGCTCTGGTTTTTCGACACCACTGCCGCCGAGGACCAGCGCCAGCGACTGTCGCGGCGACTGTTGCAGACCGAAGGCGCGCTCGACAGCCTGACGCAGCTCATCGAGAACGCGCCTTTCCCGATGTGGTATCGCGGCCCCGACCTGTCGCTGGGCCTGGTCAACGCGGCCTTCGTGACCGCGGTCGAAGGGGATACCGCCGCCGAAGTCATCGCGCGGGGAAGCGAACTGATCGACGGGGGCGGCGAGGAAGGTGCGCGGGCCGGGGCGGTCAAGGCGCTCGAGACCGGCAAGCCCTTCTCGCGCGTTCAGCCGGCCACCATCGGGGGCGAACGTCGGATGCTTCGCCTCGTCGACGTCCCCTTGCCAGGGGGCGCGGTGGCAGGCTTCGCAATCGACATCCAGGACCTTGAGGACGCGCGGGTCGAATTGGCGCGGCAGATCCAGTCGCAGCGCGACCTTGCCGACCGCATGACAGCGGGCACGGCGCAGTTCAATGCCGACGGGCGGCTCGATTTCTACAACCAGCCCTTTGCCATCATGGCGCGGCTCGATCCCGACGTGCTGGATGACGGGCCGCATTTCGAGCGTTTGCTCGAGGCGATGCGGGAGAAGGGGCGCACGCCCGAGACGCGCGACTTTCCGGCCTGGAAGAGGGAGCGGGCGGAATGGTTCGTCTCGACCGACGAAGCGATCGAGGAGGACTGGATCCTCGCCAATGGCGACCATCTGCGAATCCTCGGCCAGCCCTTGCCCGATGGCGGGCTGCGCCTCGTGCTCGAGGACCGGACCGAGCAGGTGCGGCTTGCCTCGGCGCGCGATACGCTTCTGCGCGTGCGCTCGGCGACTTTCGACAATCTGTTCGAGGCCATTTCGGTGTTTGCTTCGGACGGGCGGCTGTACCTCTGGAACCGCCGGTTCTGCGAGACCTGGGGGCTGGACGAGGCATGGCTCGCCGAGCATCCGCGCGTCGACGAGCTGGTGCCCGCGATCGCGCGCTCGCTCGTCAATCCCACGGCGGCGGCGCAGGTGCGCGAACAGATCCGCGCGACGACTGCCGGGCGCAAGTCGGGGAGCGGTCGGGTGACCTTTACGGACGGGCGCAATTTCCAATTTTCCGCCGTGCCGCTTCCCGATGGGAATGCGCTGTTCACGATGATCGACATCACCGATTCGACGCGGATCGAATCCGCGCTGCGCGAGCGGGCGGCCGCGCTCGAGGAAGCCGACCTGGTGAAAACCGATTTCGTCGAGAATATGAGCTATGAACTGCGCACGCCGCTGACCTCCATCGGCGGGTTCGCCGAGATGCTGAGCCAGGGATATGCGGGCAAGCTCGAGCCGGCGGCGCTCGATTATGTGTCGGCGATCATCGAATCGGTGGGGCGCCTTTCCACGCTTATCGACAATGTGCTCGATCTGACGCGCACCGAGGGGAGCGGGCTGCCGATCGAGCGCGAGCGGGTCGACATGGCGGGGCTGGTGCGCAATGCCGCCAGTGCGATCGAGCCGCGGATTGCCGAAAAGGAGCAGCAGCTGTCGGTCGAGGTGGACGGTTCGACCGGAGTGGTGTCGGGCGATGCGCGGCGGCTGCGCGAGGCGCTCGAACATGTGCTGCGCAATGCGGTCGACTATTCGGACAATGAGGGGCGGATCGAGGTCGAGGCGCGCGGCACCGAGGAGCGGGTGATCATCACCGTGAGCGACAATGGGCCCGGGATTCCCGAGGTGGAATTGCCGCGGGTGTTCGAGCGGTTCCACAAGACCCATGGCCGCCGGGGCGAAAGCGCGCTGGGGCTGGGTCTTCCGCTGACGCGGCAGTTCATCGAGGCGCATGGCGGGAGCGTTGGGATGCGCTCGGTCGAGGGAGAGGGCACGACCGTCACCATCACCGTGCCGCGCGAGGCGCCATGATCCTGAAGGACGAAGCGGCGACGGCCGAGCTGGGCGCCAATCTGGCGCGGCGGCTCCGGCCCGGCGATGTCATTACCCTGTCGGGTGGACTGGGCGTGGGCAAGACCACGCTGGTGCGGGGCATGTTGCGCGCGCTGGGGCATGAGGGCGAAGTGCCGAGCCCGAGCTTTGCGATCGTGCAGCCTTATGAGCATCTCAATCCGCCGGTGCTCCATGTCGATCTCTATCGGCTCGAGGATCCCGAGGAACTGATGGAGCTGGGCCTCGACATGATGGGGGACGGGGTGCTGCTGATCGAATGGCCCGAGCATGGCGGGGAAGGGGCATTTGCCGATGCCCTGCGGCTGAATATCGCAATGGAGGAAGGCGAGGGCATGCGCCGCTTGACTTGGACCGTGCCGAGCGGTTGGGAGGGCAGATGGCCATGATTCCCCCCGCTTCGGCGCCCGATTTCCTGACCCGTGCGGGTTGGCAGGGCGCCGAGATCCTGCCGCTTGCCGGTGATGCTTCCTTCCGTCGTTATTTCCGCGTGTGCCACGAAAAGCTCGGCGATGCCGTGCTGATGGATGCGCCGCCCGAGCATGAGGATGTGCGGCCCTTCATTTCGATTGCCGACCATCTCGACCGCCATGGCCTGCGCGCGCCGCGTATCCTGGCGCGCGATGTCGAGCGCGGGTTGCTGCTGCTCGAGGATTTCGGGGACGACCGCGTGGGCCCGGTGCTGGCCAAGGGCGAAGGGGACGAGGAAGCGATCTACAAGGCGGCGGTCGATACGCTGGTCGAGCTTCACGAGCGACCGTTGCCCGATGATCTGCCGCCCTATGACGAGGCGCAGCTTAGGCGCGAAGTCGAACTGTTTCCCGACTGGTATATGGGCGCGGTGAACCTCGATCCTGACCGCGAAAGCTATCTTGCGGCGTGGAGCGAACTGCTACCGTCGCTTGCGGCGCGGAGCCTCGAGCGACCGGTGCTGGTGCTGCGCGACTATCATGCCGACAATCTGATGCTGTTGCGCGACGGGGGGTTGGGGCTTCTCGATTTCCAGGACGCGCTGGCGGGGCACCCGGCCTATGACCTGGTCTCGCTGTTGCAGGATGCGCGGCGCGACGTGTCGCCCGAGCTCGAAGCGCGGATGATCAAGTATTTTCTCGACCAATCGCGGATTGCCGACCGCGAGGCTTTCCTTGCCGATTACCAGCTTCTGGGTGCGCAGCGGAACAGCAAGATTCTCGGCATTTTCACTCGCCTGTGGAAGCGCGACGGCAAGCGCCATTATCTGCCGTTGCAGCCGCGCGTGTGGGGATTGCTCGAGCGCAACCTGGCGCATGAAGCGCTGGCGCCGGTGGCGCGCTGGTATGAAAAGCATGTTCCCGCCGACAAGCGGGCAGCAGCCTGGAGTGAAGAATGAAGCCCAAGCGCGCCCTGTCGCTTCGTCCCAATATCAAGGCCGCGGTTCCGAAGACCGCGATGGTGATGGCCGCGGGCCTCGGCAAGCGGATGCGGCCCCTGACAGCGACCCGGCCCAAGCCGCTGATCGACTTGGCCGGAAAGCCGATGATCGATCATGTGTTCGACCGGCTGCGCGCCGCGGGAGTCGAAAAAGCGGTCGTCAATGTTCATTATCTTGCCGATGCGCTCGAAGGGCATCTCGAAGGGGTGCGCGGGCTCGACATCGCGGTGTCGGACGAGCGCGAGCAATTGCTCGAAACCGGCGGGGGGCTCGCCAAGGCGCTGCCGATGATCGAGGGCGATCCCTTCCTGTCGTGCAACAGCGACAATTTCTGGATCGACGGGCCTGCCGACACGCTTCGCCTTCTTGCCGCGCATTGGGATGACGAGACGATGGATGCGCTGCTGCTACTGGTGCCCCATGCGCGGGCCTTCAACCATGCGGGCAAGGGCGATTTTCACATGGACCGCAAGGGGCGGCTGACGCGGCGCGAGCGCGGCAAGGTCGCGCCCTATGTCTTCACGGGCATCCAGATGATGTCCAAGCGTCTCATCCGCGATGTCCCCGAGGGGCCTTTCTCGACCAATATCCTCTGGGACCGGGCGATCGGTGAGGGGCGCTGCTTCGGAGCGGTGCACCAGGGACTGTGGTTCGATGTCGGGCGCCCCCAGTCGATCAAGGATACCGAGGCCGCGCTTATCGATGGCTAGGGTCTATTCGATCCCCGCCCATCGCAGTTTCGCCGACGCGCTCGCGTCGGGTCTTCTCAAGCAATATGGTCGCGACGGACTGGCGAGGGGACGCATTCTCCTGCCCACCAACCGCGCGGTGCGCAGCGTGACCGAGGCCTTCGTCCGCCTGTCCGACGGCGGACTGTTGTTGCCGCGCATGGTTCCGATCGGCGATCCGGAAATCGGCGACCGGATCGGGGCGGCGCTCGATCCCGCCGAAGCGCTGCTTCCTCCCGCGATCCCTCCGCTCGAACGGCAGCTCAAGCTGGCGGTGATGCTGCGCGAAGGCGGCAAGGGGGCGGGCGAAGCGATGCGGTTGGCCGCCAACCTCGGCCGGACGCTCGATGCGCTCGAGGTCGAGGAGGTCACGCCCGCGCAGCTGCGGGCCTTGCAGCAGGACACGCCCGAACTGGCCGAACATTGGGAAAGGATGCTGGGCGAGCTGGCCCTGCTGTTCGACCGCTGGCCCCGGGTGCTGGAGGAAAGCGGCCATGTCGACATGGCGCGGCGGCGCAATCTCCTGCTTCGCGGGCTTGCCGAGCGGTGGAAGGACAATCCGCCCCCGGGCTTCACCGTGGCGGCCGGGATCAGCACCACCGCGCCCGCGGTCGCGGGGCTGCTGGGGAGGGTGGCGCGCATGCCCGAGGGAATGGTGGTTCTCCCCGCGCTCGCGATGGAGCGCGAGATGCCCGAGGAGGAATGGGAGGCGCTGCGCCCCGAGGAAGGGGCGGGAGAGCCGACCCATCCGCAATATCATCTGCGCCTGCTTCTCGACCGCATGGGGATCGCCCGAGGGGAAGTCGAGACCTGGAGCGCGGGCGGGCGCGGGGCATCGCGCGCCGAGCGCGGACGGGCCGCTGCCAATGCGATGGCATCCGCACGCTTTTCGGACAAATGGGAAGCGCTTGCCGACAGCGAGCGGCGTTTGTCGGGGGTGCGCGCGATGGAATTGCCCGATCCGGCGAGCGAGGCCATGGCGATTGCCATCGCGCTGCGCGGCGCGTTGGATCAAGAAGGCAGGACCGCCGCGCTGGTCACGCCCGACCGCGAACTGGCGCGCCGCGTGGCGTCGATCCTCGAGCGGTGGCAGATCAAGGCCGACGACAGCGCGGGCACGCCGCTGCACCTGACGCCGCCCGGCAGCTTGATGATGGCGATGCTCGAACTGGTTGCCGCCGATTTCTCGCCATTGCCGCTGGTCGCCTTGCTCAAGCATCCGCTCATTGGCGGGCAGGGCGAAGCGCGCGGCGAATGGCTTGCACGGGTACGCCGTCTCGACCTCGGCCTACGCGGGCCGCGCCCCGAACCCGGTCTTGAAGGGATCGACCGCCATGTCGAGACGATTCGGCATGAGAGATTGCGAGTGCCGACCCGCGAGGCATGGGAAGCGCTTCGGCCCTCGCTCGAAGCCTTGGCCCCACTGGGCCAGGCGAAGAACCTGTCCGCGCTGATGAGTGCGCTTCGCGAAGCGATCGACGCGCTGGCGGGTCCGGCGGCCTGGAAAGGGAGTGCCGGCGCGCAAGCGGGCGATCTCCTGTCGCGGATCGAGAATGCGCCCGATGCCGCGCGGTTGGAAGCCGGGGCGTCCGAATGGCCGCGCCTCGTCCAGCAAATGCTTCGCGAAGTTGCGGTGCGTCCCAGCTATGGCGGGCACCCGCGTCTGTTCATCTGGGGCCTTCTCGAAGCGCGGTTGCAACAGGCCGACCTGATGATCCTCGGTGGGTTGAACGAAGGGTCCTGGCCGGCCGCTCCGAGCCCCGATCCCTGGCTTGCGCCCAAGCTGCGGCGTTTGTTGGGGCTGCCCCCGCTCGAATATCGGATCGGGCTGGCGGCGCATGACCTGATGAGCGCATTGGGAGCGCCGCAGGTACTTTTGAGCCGGGCCGAGAAAGCGAGCGGAGCGCCCACCGTGGCGTCGCGCCTGTGGCTGAGGCTCGAAGCGATGACCGGAGGCGTGACGCGCGAGAAAGAGATTCCCGCGCTCGTTCGCGAGATCGACCGGATCGACGCTATCGCGCCTTCGCTGCGCCCCGCGCCGCGGCCCGCGCCCGCGCTCCGGCCGCGCAAAATCTATGTCACCGATGTCGACCGGCTGAAGGCCGACCCCTTTGCCTATTATGCCAAGTCGATGCTGGCGCTGCGCAAACTCGATCCCATCGATGCCGATCATCATGCGGCCTGGAAGGGGAGCGCGGTGCATGACGTTCTCGACCAATGGTACAAAAAGGACAATTGCGAGCCGGGCGCGCTTCTCCGGCGGGCCGAGGCGATGATCGGCGAAGAGGCGCTCCATCCCATGCTGCGCGCGCTGTGGCGGCCCCGGCTGATGGAAGCGATCGAATGGATAGCCGCGGAAGTCGAGCGTGATGCGGCGAAGGGCCGTGCGCCGCTCGGCACCGAGATCGATGGGGGGATCGATTTCGCCGGGGTCGAATTGCGCGGCAAGGCCGACCGCATCGACCGGATGGCCGACGGGAAGATCGCCATTCTCGACTACAAGACGGGCGACCCGCCAAGTCAAAAGGCAGTGGGAGCAGGGTTCGCGCTGCAGTTGAGCCTGCTCGGCATCATTTCCGAGCGCGGCGGTTTCGGCGCGCACGGAGGGGCAGTTGGCGCACTTGAGTATTGGTCGCTCGCGAAGGATAAAAACGGGTCACCGGGATATCGCCGTAACGCCTCAAACAAGATGGAACTGGGCGATCTTCTCGGCAAGATGGCGCGGGAATTCGAGGGGCTGGCGACCAGCTATCTGACGGGCGATGCGCCTTTCACCGCCATGCTCCATCCCGAATATTCGCCTTATGGCGATTATGACCAGCTGATGCGCCGCGACGAATGGTACGGGCGAGGCTGATGGGGCTATTTCTTCTTCTTGCGCCGCTTGGCGTAGAGCAGCGCCGCGACCAGCGCCGCCGAGCCGATGCCCGCGGCCATGCCGACGGTCTTCATGCTCTTGCCATTGTCCTTGGCTTTTTCGGGCTGGTCGGATTTCTTCGTCATGACAACTCTCGTCTGGATGGCGGGTTCGGGCGCGATGTAGGCGGGCGAAGCGGGCTTGCAAAGGGGGATTTGGCGATGGGAGCGGGCCGATGAGAAGTGTCGATCGGCTCAAGCCCTTGACCGGCAACCAGGAAGCGGCGTCCGACCCTTCCATCCATGCCGCGCTTTCGGCCTCGGCGGGGACGGGCAAGACCCATGTGCTGACCTCGCGCGTGCTGCGGCTTTTGCTGCAGGGGGTAGCGCCCGAATCGATCCTCTGCCTTACCTTTACCAAGGCGGCGGCGGCCGAGATGTCGAACCGGATCGGTGCGCGGCTCGCCTCCTGGGTGCGGTTGAAGGAGGACCAGCTTCGCAGCGACCTTCGCGCTCTCGGCGAGCCGGCTTCGCCCGACATGATCGCGCGGGCGCGGCGGCTATTCGCGCGGGTGCTCGATGCGCCGGGCGGGCTCAAGATCCAGACATTGCACAGCTTTGCGCAGGGATTGCTCGGTGCCTTTCCTGCCGAAGCGGGAATCAGCCCGGGCTTCGAGGCAATGGACGACCGGCAGCAGAAGGCGCTAGCGCGCGAAGTGCTCGCCGAGTTGGCGAGCGATGCCGAGGAAGCGGGGGACCGGCAGTTTCTTTCCGATCTCAGCGCGCTGTCGCGCAGGCTGGGTGAGGAAGGCGCGCTCAAATATCTGGCGCGGTGCGGCGAATATGGGCCGTCGCTGGCCAGGCTGCCTGCCGAACCGTTGATCGAGCCTGCGTTGCGCGAACTGATGGAATTGCCCGAGGGCGATGTCGAGGAGGCGATTGCCGCGTCGTGCAGCGATCCCGATTTCGACCGGGCGTTGGTCGAGCGGCTGATCGCGGTCAATCGCGAATGGGGCACCAAGTCGGGCCTGGAGATCGCCGGACGGCTCGAAAGCTGGCTACTCTGCTGCGACGCGGATCGGGCGGGGCGGCTTCCCCTGATGGCCAAGGGCGTGGTGACGCAGGATGGCCGGCCGCATTTCCGACAGAAGGACAAGGAGGCCGCGCAGGCTCTCGCCGACCGGGTGGGCGAATTGCAGGGGTTGAGGGCACGGGCCGAGCTGGCGGCCGTGCAGGCGGCGGGGCTGCGGGCCGGAGCGCGCTTTGCCCGTGCCTATGGCGATGCCAAGCAAGCCGAGGGGCTGGCCGATTTCGACGATCTCATCCGCTGGAGCAACATGCTGCTGGCGCAGGACGGAATTGGCGACTGGGTGCGCTTCAAGCTTGACCAGCGGATCGATCATATCCTTGTCGACGAGGCGCAGGATACCAATGCCGACCAATGGTTCATCGTCGCCAAGCTGACAGAGGAATTCTTTTCGGGAAGCCCCGAGGAGGAAGGGCGCTTCCGCACGGCTTTCCTGGTGGGGGATTTCAAGCAGGCGATCTACCGTTTCCAGGGAGCGGAGCCCGAGCAGTTCGTGAGGATGAGCAGCCGGTTCGCCGAGGCGGCGCGGCAGCAGCGGGAAGCCTGGCAGGAAAGCGGGGAAGGGACGGCGCCGCGCTCCTTCGAGGAATTGACCATCTCGACCAGCTATCGCTCGGCGCAGGCGATCCTCGACGTGGTCAATGCCTTCATCCTTGGCAAGACGCCCGAGGCGCTGGGGCTCGACCGCGCGCCGCCGCCGCATGAGTCGCATGACCCGACGCTCAAGGGACGGGTCGAACTGTGGCCGCCTTTCGCGGTGGAGGAGGAATTCGAGGAGGAAGGCGAGGAGGATTGGAATCCCGAACGCGACCGCATGTTCGCGAGCAAGCTGGCGCGCGAAGTGAAAGCCCTGATCGAGGGGCCCGACGATGTCGAGGCGGGCGACGTCCTCATTCTCCTGCGGTCGCGGCAATTGGCGCCGCTGATCATCGCGCGGCTCTATGGCGAGGGGGTGCCGGTGGCGGGGGTCGATCGGCTGCTTCTTTCGCAGCCGCTCGCGGTGCGCGACCTGATTGCCGCGATGCGCTTTGCCTCGCAGCCGCTCGACGATCTCAACCTGGCCTGCCTGTTGGTCTCGCCGCTGTTTGGCTGGGACCATGAGGCGCTGCACCGGCTTGCCTTCGGGCGAAAGGGAGCCTTGTGGGACGCGCTGCGCGGGCGGCGTGACGAGGATGCGCAATTCGCCGAGGCTTTTGCCGGGCTGTCGGGCCTGCTGGCGATGGCCGATTATGCGGGGCCGGCGGCCTTTCTCGAGACGATCCTCTCGGGGCCGATCGGCGGGCGGGCGAAGCTGGTGGCGCGGCTTGGCGAGGAAGCGGGCGACCCGATCGATGAACTGATGAATGTCGCGCTGCAGTTCGAGCAGGAGGAAGGCGCTTCGCTCGACCGTTTCCTGGGCTGGTTCGAGCAGGGCGATGTGGATGTGAAGCGCGAGGCCGCCGAGGCGGGCGACAGCGTGCGCATCATGACCGTGCATGGTGCCAAGGGGCTGGAGGCTCCGGTGGTCATCCTCGCCGATGCGACCGGGGATTATAGCAAGCTCGGCGATCCGAGCAGCCGGAACATCATGCTGTTCGAGCTGGGCAGCATCGGAAAGGTGCCGATGGTCAAGCCGCGCTCGGACCAGCTGGTCGAGCCGTTCGCGACGACGATGGAGGCGATGGCCGATCGCGAGCGCGAGGAGCATATGCGGCTGCTTTATGTCGCGATGACGCGCGCGGCGCGGCGGCTGATCGTCACCGGGACCGCGCCTGCGCGGGGCAAGTTGCACAAGGATTGCTGGTGGCTGGCGGTCGAGCAGGCGATGCAGGATGCCGGAGCAGTGCCGCTCGATGCGCCCTGGGGCGAGCGGGGCTGGGTCCATGAAAGCGGCAGCGGGCGGCGGGCGCGGGCGAAGCGGAGCCTTGCATCCGACGAGATCGTCACGCCCGACTGGCTGCACCAGGCCGCGCCGCCCGAAGCGCAGCCGCCGCGGCCACTCGCGCCGTCCGCCAGCGAAGAGGGCGAGGAGGAAAGCTTTCCCCCGCCGGGGCCGGCGGCACGCGAAGCCGCACGGCGCGGCAGCCTGCTCCATGCGCTGTTCGAGCGGCTGCCTCCGGTAGAGCCTTCGCACAGGCGGCAAGTCGCGCTCGACTGGCTGGCGAGCAGTGGCGGGGTGGCTGACGAGGCGGCGCGGGAGGAAATCGTCGAGGCGGCGCTGCGGATCATCGAGGATAGCGAATTTGCCGAGATTTTCGGGCCCGGAGCGCTCGCCGAGGCGCCGATTGCCGCGGTGCTGCCCGACAAAAGGGTGATCGCGGGGACGGTCGACCGCCTGCTCGTCGAGGAAGAGCGGGTTCTGGTGGTCGATTTCAAGACCGGGCGCATGGTCCCCGAGGATCCCGGCGCGGTGCCCGATTATCACCGGCGGCAGATGCAGGCCTATGCCGCGGCGCTGCAGGTCATCTTCCCCGGCAGGACGGTCGAGGCGGCGCTTCTGTACACTGCCGGACCGCGTCTCGTTACGCTCGCGGGTTGAGAGATGGGGCGTTCACCCCCATATCGGCCCGCGAACATCCAATCAGGAGATATTATCCATGGCTACCAAGACCGTCACCGACGACAGTTTCCAGTCCGATGTCCTTTCCTCCGACAAGCCCGTGCTCGTCGATTTCTGGGCGGAATGGTGCGGCCCGTGCCGCATGATCGCCCCCGCGCTGGAAGAAATCTCGGACGATCTTGGCGAGAAGCTGACCGTGGCCAAGGTGAATATCGACGAAAATCCCGAAGCACCCGCCAAATATGGCGTTCGCGGCATCCCCACCATGCTCCTGTTCAAGAATGGCGAAGTGGTGGCGCAGAAAGTCGGAGCGGCACCGCGCGGACAGATCCAGCAGTGGGTCGAAAGCGAGCTTTAGTCCGCTGTCACTTCGATTGACGAACGGTGGGGCGCACCCTACATCGCGCCCCATCTTTTTCGCGCGCGCGGGGGTGACGGCGAAACGCTGCATTCCGCGCTTTGCATTTTGAGGAATTTCGATGTTTTCCGCCATCGCCAAGAGCATCTTCGGCTCATCCAACGACCGTTATGTCGCCAAGCTGCAGAGGATCGTCGATACCATCAACGGCTTCGAGCCGCAGATGGAGGCGATGAGCGATGACGAACTGAAGGCGCAGACCGCCCGTTTCCGCGAGCGGCACGCAAATGGCGAAAGCCTCGATGATCTGCTTCCCGAGGCCTTCGCGACGGTCCGCGAAGCCGCCAAGCGCACCCTGGGGCAGCGCCATTACGACGTGCAGATGATCGGCGGCATCGCGCTCCATCGCGGCGAGATCGCCGAGATGCGCACCGGCGAGGGCAAGACGCTGGTCTCGACGCTGGCGGCCTATCTCAATGCCATTCCGGGCAAGGGCGTCCATGTCGTCACGGTCAACGACTATCTCGCCACGCGCGATGCCGAATGGATGGGGCAGGTCCATAATTTCCTCGGCCTGACGGTCGGGGTGATCGTGCCCAACATCCCCGATTTCCAGCGCAAGGAAGCCTATCAGGCCGACATCACCTATGCGACCAACAACGAGCTGGGCTTCGATTATCTGCGCGACAATATGAAGATGAGCCGCGAGCAGATGGTCCAGCGGCCTTTCAACTTCGCGATCGTCGACGAAGTGGACTCGATCCTCATCGACGAAGCGCGCACGCCGCTGATCATTTCCGGTCCGACCGAGGACAAGTCCGAGCTTTATATCGCGGTGGACAAGCTGGTGAAGCAGCTCGAGCCCGAGGATTATGAGCTCGACGAGAAGCAGCGCAGCGTCGTCCTGACCGAGGACGGGACCGAAAAGGTCGAGCGCCTCCTGGAATCCGAGGGTCTGATCGAGGGCGGCAATCTCTATGCGGTCGAGAATACGCAGGTGGTCCACCATGTGAACCAGGCCCTGCAGGCGGTGAAGCGCCTCAAGAAGGACACCGACTATATCGTCAAGGACGACAAGGTCGTCATCATCGACGAATTCACCGGCCGCATGATGGACGGGCGCCGCTGGTCCGACGGCCTGCACCAGGCAGTCGAGGCCAAGGAAGGGGTGGAGATCCAGCCCGAGAACCAGACGCTCGCCTCGATCACCTTCCAGAACTATTTCCGCATGTACCCCAAGTTGTCGGGCATGACCGGTACCGCGCTGACCGAAGCGCCCGAATTCTTCGACATCTACGGGATGAATGTCGTTTCGATCCCCACCAACCTGCCGGTGCAGCGGATCGACGAGGACGACGAATTCTACAAGAATATCCACGACAAGTTCGCGGCGATCGCCAAGGAGATCAAGGCGCGCCAGGAAAAGGGTCAGCCCGTGCTGGTCGGTACCGTGTCGATCGAGAAATCCGAGATGCTGTCCGAATTCCTCCAGAAGGAAGGGATCGAGCATAGCGTCCTCAATGCCCGTTTCCACGAGACCGAAGCG
Organism: Sphingomicrobium lutaoense; assembly: GCF_014195685.1. GTDB lineage: Bacteria > Pseudomonadota > Alphaproteobacteria > Sphingomonadales > Sphingomonadaceae > Sphingomicrobium > Sphingomicrobium lutaoense. Next base: position 789,161 of record NZ_JACICF010000001.1, read on the forward strand.
CATATCGTGGCGCAGGCGGGCCGGCTTCGCGCGGTGACCGTCTCGACCAACATGGCCGGTCGCGGGACCGACATCCAGCTGGGCGGCAATGTCGATTTCCGGATCGAGGACGAGCTGAAGGACATGGAGCCCGGCCCCGAGCGGGACAAGGCGATCGAGCGGATCAAGGCCGAAGTCGCCGAGGAGCGCGAGAAAGTGAAGCAGGCGGGCGGCCTGTTCGTGCTCGGCACCGAGCGGCACGAAAGCCGCCGCATCGACAACCAGCTGCGTGGCCGTTCGGGTCGCCAGGGCGATCCGGGGATGAGCCGTTTCTACCTCAGCCTCGACGATGACCTCCTGCGCATCTTCGGCCCCGACACGGCCTTTTCGCGCCTAATGAACAAGAATCTCGAGGATGGCGAGGCGATTACCCATCCCTGGATTTCCAAGGCGATCGAGACCGCGCAGAAGAAGGTCGAGGCGCGAAACTATGACATCCGCAAGCAGGTCGTCGAATTCGACAATGTGATGAACGACCAGCGCAAGGTCATCTACGAGCAGCGCGAGGAAGTGATGGATGCCGACCATGTCTCCGACGTGGTCGAGGATTTCCGCGCCGACACCATCGCCGGGATCGTCACGACCCATTGCCCGCCGGGCACCTATCCCGAGCAGTGGAATGTCGAGGGCTTCAAGGAAGCGGTCGATGACGTGCTCGACCTCCAGCCGCCGATCGAGGACTGGCTCAACGAGGAGGAAGTCGAGCAGGAACTGCTGATCGAGCGCCTTTCCGAAATGGCCGATGCCAAGATGGCCGAGAAGAAGGCGCAGGCCGATCCCGAGCGCTGGCCGCTGTTCGAGAAGCAGAAGATGCTCCAGACGCTCGATTATCACTGGAAGGAGCATCTCGCGACGCTCGACGCGCTTCGCCAGGCGATCTTCCTTCGCAGCTATGCCCAGCGCAAGCCGATCGACGAATATAAGCAGGAAGCCTTCATGCTGTTCGAGCGGCTCTTGATCACGATCCGCGAGGAAGTGACGCGCGCGCTGATGAAGGTGCGCATCCAGCAGCCCGAGCCGGCGACCGTACCGGACCTGCCCGACTTCATCACCAGCCATTTCGACCCCTTGTCCGGCGATGACGACACCGCCGACGTGGACGCCGATACCGGCGCGGTGATGAGCCGGTTGCCGCCGCGCCAGAGCCCGCGTCCCGAAATGCCCGAGGGTTCGGGCAAGGACGAGGTGCCTGCGCCTTCGAGCCGAAATGCGCCCTGTCCGTGCGGTTCTGGCCGCAAGTACAAACACTGCCACGGCGCCGTCGCCTGAGTATCCATTTTCGGAAGTCCCCCACCATGATCGATCGTCATCAGCTCCGTCTGGCCTATCGGGCGGAGGAAAACGCCCTTGCGCTCGCACGGATCGAAGAGGCCCGTCTCTCGGAAACCCAGCAGCGCGAAGCCGAAGCGCTGGCCACGAGCCTCGTCAACGCGATGCGCGAGCACAAGGCCAAGGGGCTCGATGCCTTCTTGCAGGCCTATGACCTCGGTTCGGAGGAAGGCGTCGCGCTGATGTGCCTTGCCGAGGCGCTGCTTCGTATTCCCGATGCGGAGACTATCGACGATCTCATCCACGACAAATTGTCGGGGCCGGACTGGGCCGAGAAGCTGGGCCAGTCGCGCTCTACCTTCGTCAACGCGGCGACTTTTTCGCTGCTGCTTACCGGGCGGGTGCTCGACGAGGCCAATGACACGGCCGATGGCTGGAAGGCGACGCTGGGCCGGGCGGTCGGTCGGCTCGGCGAGCCTGTCATCCGCACCGCGGTCGGCCAGGCGATGCGGATCCTTGGCAAGCAGTTCGTGTTCGGCCGGACCATCGGCGAAGCGTTGAAGCGCGCGGCCCCCGAGCGGGCGCGGGGCCTGACGCACAGTTTCGACATGCTCGGCGAAGCGGCGATGACCCATGCCGATGCGCGGCGTTATGCCGAGGCCTATGACGCCGCGATCGAGCGGATCGCCAGGGAAGCGCGCGGTGATGACAGCTGGAAGAGCGCGCCGGGTATCTCGGTCAAGCTCTCGGCGCTCCATCCGCGCTACGAATGGAGCCATGCCGAGGAAGCCAAGGCGGCGATCGTCCCCGTGCTGCGCGGGCTGTGCGAGAAGGCCGCGGCGGCCAATGTCCATCTGACCGTCGACGCCGAGGAAGCCGACCGGCTCGAACTTTCGCTCGACATCATCGAGGCGATCGCGGCCGACGATGGCTTGTTCGCCGGGGGCTGGGAAGGCTTCGGCATGGCGATCCAGGCCTATCAGAAGCGCGGCGTGCCGACCTGCCAATGGGCCGCCGATCTTGGCCGCAAATATGGCCGCAAGCTGTTGGTCCGCCTCGTGAAGGGCGCTTATTGGGATACCGAGATCAAGGCCGCGCAGGTGGCGGGGCTCGACGATTATCCGGTGTTCACGCGCAAGATCACCACCGACGTTTCCTACCTGGCCTGCGCCAAGGTGCTGCTTGATGCGTCAGACGTCATCTTTCCCGCTTTCGCGACGCATAATGCGAACACCATCGGGGCGATCAAGGCGATCGCGGGGCCGCGCGGGGGCGAGCCCGGGTTCGAATTCCAGCGGCTGCACGGGATGGGCGATGACCTCTACACCGAGCTGCGCGCGCTCGAGGAAGGGATTGGCGAACAGCCGACCCCGGTGCGCATCTATGCGCCGGTTGGGAGCCACAAGGAACTCCTGGCCTATCTCGTCCGGCGGCTCCTTGAAAATGGCGCCAATTCGAGCTTCGTCAATCGCATTGCCGACGAGAAGTTCACCGCCGAGGAACTGGTGCGCGATCCGGTGGGCGAACTGGAAACGCTCGAGCCCAAGCGCAATCCGATGATCCCGCTGCCCGACCAGATCTTCGGGCCGGCACGTCCCAATAGCGCGGGCATCGACCTTTCCGACCCGCTGGTGCGTGAGCCCCTGATGGAGCGTCTCGCCAAGCTCGAGGAGCGTACCCACGAAGCGCGGCCGACCGAGCGCAATCGCGGCGAGCATCCCATCCGCCGCATCACCAGCCCGCATGACGACCGGATCGAAGTGGGCGTGGCGCATGAAGCGACCGACGAGGCGATCGATGCCGCATTGACCGCCGCGGCCAAGGCGCAGCCTGCCTGGGATGCACTGGGCGGCGAGGAGCGGGCGCGGCGGCTCGACAAGGCGGCCGACCTGTTCGAGGAGCATCGCGAAGTCTTCTTCAGCCTGTGCATGCGCGAAGCGGGCAAGACGCTGCCCGACGCGATCCTCGAAGTGCGCGAGGCAGTCGATTTCCTTCGCTATTATGCCTCCGAGGCGCGGGCGAAGTTCACCCATGCGGTGCCGCTTCCCGGCCCGACGGGCGAATTGAACGAATTGCGTCTGCACGGGCGCGGGGTATGGACCTGCATCAGCCCGTGGAATTTCCCGTTGGCGATCTTCACCGGGCCGGTCGCGGCGGCACTTGCGGCGGGCAATGCGGTGATGGCAAAGCCTGCCGAGCAGACCCCGCTGATTGCCGATTATGCGATCTGGCTGATGCATGAAGCGGGGATCCCGCGCGACATCGTCCAGCTGACGCCGGGCGACGGGCGCGTCGGGGCGGCACTGACCAGCCATCCGCTCACTGCCGGGGTGGCCTTTACCGGTTCGACCGATACCGCGCGGCTGATCGCCCGGTCGCTTGCCGAGCGCACCGACGGGCCCATCGTGCCGCTGATCGCCGAAACCGGCGGGCAGAATGCGATGATCGTCGATTCCTCGGCCTTGCCCGAGCAGGTGACGCGTGACGTCGTGGCGTCGAGTTTCCAGTCGGCGGGGCAGCGGTGCAGTGCGCTTCGCGTTCTCTACATCCAGGAAGATGTTGCCGACGAGATGATCCGCATGATCGCGGGCGCGATGGAAGCGCAGACGATCGGCGATCCGCGCGATCTTCGCACCGATGTCGGGCCGGTGATCGATGCGGCTGCGCGCCAGTCGCTTCGCCGTCACCTCGACTGGCTCGATCATCATGCCAAGTGCATCGTTCGCCGCGACCTGCCCGAAGGCCTGGCACATGGCTATTTCGTGCCGCCCTCGATGTACGAGATCGAGCATCTCGAGCAGCTGACGCAGGAGAATTTCGGGCCGATCCTCCATGTCATCCGCTGGAAGGCGGGCGACCTGGAAAAGGTCATCGATGCGATCAACCGCACCGGCTATGGCCTCACGCTGGGGTTGCAGAGCCGGATCGAGAACAACCGCCGCATCGTCGAGCGCCTCGCGCGGGTGGGCAATCTCTACATCAACCGCAACCAGATCGGTGCGGTGGTGGAAAGCCAGCCGTTCGGCGGCGAGGGATTGAGCGGCACCGGGCCCAAGGCGGGCGGACCCCATTATGTGACCCGTTTCGCGACCGAGCGCGTGACCTGTGTCGATACGACTGCCGCAGGCGGCAATGCGAGCCTGATGGCGGCGATCGAGGGGTAGGGTCGAGCGCGGCTTCTGCGTTGAATTTTTCGGGAGGTGAGAGCGGGGTCAGGGCGGCCTGACCCCGTCGGTCCTGTCGCGCTATGGCGCGCAGGCCGTCCGCTCGCAGCATCTCTCGCATAGCGACGCTTGCTTCGCGTCGCTTTCGCTATGCATCGGTGCTTTGAGAAAAATGGCTCCCCGAGTTGGATTCGAACCAACGACCAAGTGATTAACAGTCACCTACTCTACCGCTGAGCTATCGGGGAGCGGCCCGAAGGCGGTGAAGAGGGCGTATAACGATTCGCGCGGCTCATGCAACCATCAGTTTAGCTGACGGCGAATTGTTCGAGCGCGATGCGTTCATCAAGGGCGTGGTCGGGGTCGAAGAGCAGCGTGAGCTTGCGTTCGGGGTCGAGGCTGACCTCGACCGAGCGCACGTCGCGCACCTCGAACTGGTCGGCGACCGCGGCGACCGGGCGGTCGTCGGGATCGTGGACATCGAAGCGCACCGCCGTGTCCTCGGGCAGGATCGCGCCGGGCCAGCGGCGGGGGCGGAAGGGGCTGATCGGAGTGAGCGCGACCATGTTCGCGGACAATGGCAGGATCGGCCCACCCGCCGAGAGATTATAGGCAGTCGAGCCTGCCGGCGTCGCGACCATCACGCCGTCGCATACCAGTTCATCGATCGCGGGGCGGCCCGCGACGGTGATGGCGATCTTCGCCGTGCGGCCGGTTTCGCGCAGCAGCGAGACCTCGTTGATCGCGGCATGGCGGACGCTCTTCCCGCTGACCGTCTCGACTTCCATGCAGAGGGGCGTGATCTTGATCGGCTTGGCGGCGGCGAGACGGGCGGCGAGGTCATTGTCGCGCCATTCGTTCATCAGGAAGCCCACCGTGCCGCGGTTCATGCCGAAGACCGGGAGATTGGGAAGGCCGGTTTCAAGCATCTGGTGGAGCGTGCGGAGCATGAAGCCGTCCCCGCCCAGTGCGAGCACCTTTTCGGCATCCTCGACGGGCGCGAAGCGGTAGCGGCTTTCGAGCTCGGCGCGCGCTTCCTGGGCGGTGGCGCGCTGCGAAGCGAGAAGGGCAATGCGGTCGAGCGTGATCATGATGCCCGCGACCATAGGCATTTTGCCTGAAAGCGCCACTGTCCCGATGCGGGGCAGGTGGGGGACGGCGCGTTGCCTCCCCGCGCGGGGCGGTGCCAGAAGATCGCCATGCCCCATCACGACCTTCTTCCCGAACATGGACGCCGCGTGGCCGAACGCCGCAGCGGAAGCGCCGAACTTGTCGACGTCGCCCTGCACAAGGCGATCGAGGAAGATGCCATCTCCATTCTTTTTCAACCGCAGATCGAGCCTGCCAGCGGTCGGGTGATCGCGGTTGAGGCCCTGGCCCGCTGGGAGGGCGGGGCAGGGCCGTTGTTCGAACGGGCGCGCCGCGCGGGCCTTGAAAAATGCGTCTCGCGTTCGGTGCAGGACAAGGCAATGCGCCGGGCGGCGCGCTGGACCGGGGCGCTTGCCGAGGTCGGCCTCTCGATCAACTTGCTTCCCTGCGAATTTGCCGGCGACGAAATGATCGACGATCTGCTCGCACGGTTGAAGAAAAGCGGGCTGGCGCCGTCGCGCCTTACCGTCGAGATCGTCGAGAACAGCCTTGTCGCCGATCCCAAGGCGGCCGCCAACCGCCTGTCGCGGCTGCGCGAAGCAGGGGTGAGCATTGCCATCGACGATTTCGGCACGGGCTATTCGAGCCTTGCCTATCTCACCAGCCTGCCGATCGACTGCCTCAAGATCGACCGGGGGCTGATTACCGACATCGTCGGCGGATCGCGCGACCGGATCGTGGTGCGAGCGATGATCCATCTGGCGCATGAACTGGGCCTCGACGTGGTGGTCGAAGGGGTCGAGAGCGCCGCGCAGCTTGAACTGATCGCCAGCTGGGGCGGCGATCTCTACCAGGGTTTTCTGGGTGCCGAAGCCTTGAACGAAGAGGAATTGGGCCGCTTCGTTTCAGCTTCGCTCGCCGCCTAGGAGGTATGTTCCCCTCTTCGACACACGGGACCTCCTAGGCGGCTTTCTTCTTCCCATGCTTCACCACGCGGGCAAGGCCGCGTGAGAGATTGAGAGCGCCTTCCAGTCGTTCATGCTCGGTCGACCAGTTGCGGCTGACGAGCAGCTTCTGGTCAGGGCGAAGCTTGGCCGAGCCCTTGAGCCGTTCGATATAGGCCAGCAGCCCTTCGAGATTGGGAAAGCCGTCCTCGGCGAAGGTGACCACCGCGCCCTTGGCGCCGATGTCGAGTTTCGCGATGCGCGCGGTGCGGCAATTGATCTTGGTCTCAATGACTTGCAGCAGGTTCTGCACTTCGTGCGGAAGCTTACCGAAGCGGTCGATGAGCTCGGCCGCGAACTCGTCGATCGCGGCGCGGTCCTCCAGTTCGCCCAGGCGGCGGTAAAGGCCCATGCGAAGGTCGAGATCGGCGACATAATCCTCGGGGATGAGCACCGGGGCATCGACATTGATCTGCGGGCTGAGGTGCGAGGGGCGGTCGTCATCGCCGCCGGTCTTCTGCTGCGCGATCGCTTCCTCGAGCATCGACTGGTAGAGTTCGAAGCCCACTTCCTTGATATGACCCGACTGTTCGTCGCCGAGGAGATTGCCCGCTCCGCGCTGGTCGAGATCGTGGCTGGCGAGCTGGAATCCCGCGCCGAGGCTGTCGAGATTGGCAAGCACCTGGAGACGCTTGGCCGCGCTTTCACTCACCAGCCGCTGTTCGGGGGTGGTGAGATAGGCATAGGCTCTCGTCTTCGACCGGCCCACGCGGCCGCGCAGCTGATAGAGCTGGGCAAGGCCGAAGCGGTCGGCGCGGTGAACGATGAGCGTATTGGCAGTGGGGATGTCGAGCCCGCTTTCGATGATCGTGGTCGACAAGAGCACGTCATATTTGCGGTCGTAGAAGGCGCTCATCCTCTCTTCGACCTCGCTGGCGCCCATCTGACCGTGGGCGACGACATATTTGACCTCGGGAACCTCTTCGCGGAGGAACTCCTCGATCTCGGGCAGGTCGGCGATACGCGGAGCGACATAGAAGCTCTGCCCGCCGCGATAATGTTCGCGCAGCAGGGCTTCGCGGATCACCACCGGGTCGAAGGGCATGACATAGGTGCGCACCGCGAGGCGATCGACCGGCGGGGTCTGGATTACCGACAGTTCGCGCAGCCCGCTCATCGCCATTTGCAACGTGCGCGGGATGGGCGTTGCCGTGAGCGTGAGGACGTGGACGTCATTCTTGAGCTTTTTCAGCCGTTCCTTGTGGGCGACGCCGAAATGCTGCTCCTCGTCGACAATGACGAGGCCCAATTTCTTGAACTTGACCGTTTTTCCGAGGAGCGCATGGGTGCCGATGACGATATCCACATTGCCCTTTTCGAGGCCTTCGCGAACCTGCTTGGCCTCGGCGGCCGGGACGAGGCGCGAAAGGCGGCCGATGTTGATCGGGAAGCCCTGGAAACGCTCGGTGAAATTGGCGTGGTGCTGGCGCGCGAGCAGGGTGGTGGGGGCGATCACCGCGACCTGCATGCCTTCCATCGCGGCGACGAAAGCCGCGCGAAGGGCAACCTCGGTCTTGCCGAAACCGACATCGCCGCAGACCAGCCGGTCCATCGGCTTGCCGCTGCCCAGATCCTCGAGCACGTCGGCAATGGCGCGTTCCTGGTCGTCGGTTTCCTCATAGGGGAAGCGGTCGACGAACTGGGGGAAGGCGCTGTCGGGTTCGGCGACCTCGCCCTTGCGGGTGGCGCGCGCGGCGGCGACCTTGATGAGCTCGCCCGCAATCTCGCGGATGCGCTCCTTCATCCGCGCCTTGCGGCGCTGCCATGCCTCGCCGCCGAGCCGGTCGAGCGCGACCGCTTCGTCGCCGCCGCCATAGCGGGTGAGGACGTCGATATTCTCGACCGGCACGTAGAGCTTGTCGCCGCCATGATATTCGAGCGCGATGCAATCGTGGGGTGCCTGCATCACCTGGATGGTGGTGAGGCCCTCGTAGCGGGCGATGCCATGTTCCTCATGCACCACCAGGTCGCCTGGCGTCATGGCGGAAAGTTCGGCGAGGAAGGCATCGGCGCTCTTGCGGCGCTTGTGACGGCGCACCAGACGGTCGCCGAGCATGTCCTGTTCGGAAAGGACCGCGACCTCGGGAGTGGTAAAGCCATGATCGAGCGGGAGGACGATCAGCGTCGGCACCTTGGCGCCGAGGGCTTCCTGCCAGTTGTCGGCCATCTTCTGCGACGTGACGCCATGGTCCTGTAGGAGGCCCGAGAGCCGTTCGCGCGCGCCTTCGGAATAGCTGGCGAGGATGACCTTGCGCTTGTCGCCGCGCAGCTTGTCGATATGGGCGGCGACCGCTTCGTAGACATTGGCGCCCTGCGCGCGCTCGGCGGCGAAATCGCGGGGGCCCGCGACGTCGAAATCGACCGTGGTTTCGCCTTCGGGCTCGGGGAAGGGCGACGCGAGGTGGACGGGCGCGTCCTTTTTCAGCGCTTCATATTCCTCTTCGGAGAGATAGAGCGCGTCAGGCGGGAGAGGGCGGTAGCTGCCGGCTTCGGCGGCTTCGACCCGTTTGCGGTTGTCATGATAGTCGCGCACGCTTTCGAGGCGTGCGGTCATCGCCTGGTCGGCATTGGCATCGCGCAGGATGACGTCATCGTCGCGCAGATAGTCGCCGAAATCGGCCAAACTCTCTTCGAACAGCGGTAGCCAATGTTCCATGCCCGCCATGCGGCGGCCTTCGCTTACCGACTGGTAGAGCGGGTCGCTGGTCGCCGTGGCGCCGAAGCGTTCGCGATAGCCGGTGCGAAAGCGCTTGATGCTGTCTTCGTCGAGCATCGCTTCCGAAGCGGGCATGAGCGTGAAGGCGGGAGCGCGGCCGCTCGAGCGCTGGTCGGCGGGGTCGAAGCTGCGCATCGTCTCGATCTCGTCGCCGAAGAAATCGAGCCGGACGCCCTGCTTGGCGCCCGCGGGGAAGAGATCGACGATCGCGCCGCGCACGGCATATTCGCCGGCGTCATGGACGCTGTCGACGCGGGCATAGCCATTGGCGGCGAGGATGCGGATCAGCTCGTCGCGGTCGAGCTCCATGCCTTCTTCGAGGCGGCGGGTAAGCGCGGCGACGCGGTCGGGCGCGAGCATGCGCTGGCTGACCGCGTTGACCGTGGTGACGAGGAGCTGGGGGCCGGCGGGTTTGTCGACCAGCGCGGCGAGCGCGCCGAGACGCTCGGCCATGACGCGCAGCGCGGGGCTGGAGCGGTCATAGGGGAGGCAGTCCCAGGCGGGCAGGCCGATGATCTCGACATCGGGCGCGAAGACGGGGGCGGTGTCGGCGAGCGCGCGCATCGCGGCTTCGTCCGAAGCGATGACCACGGCGCGGCCGCCCTTGCGAGCGGCAGCGCGGGCGAGGTCGGTCGCGAGCCAGGGAAGATAGCCCGTAGGGACGCTGGAAAGCGTGAGCGGCCCGGTCGCCTCGAGGATGCGCGGGAGCGGCTCGCTCACCGGGGAAGCTCAATGAAGTCGAGTTTTTTCAGGGCTTCCATCATCGAACCCTGATAGCGTTCGGGAACGGGCTGGGTTCCGATCGCCCAGGCCATGATGTCGACATCGCTTTCGGTAAGCAGCGCTGCAAAGAGAGCAAGATCGTGCGAATCCCAATCGGCATTATGGGCATCGAAGAAGCCGCCGATCATCATGTCGGCTTCGCGCGTGCCGCGATGCCATGCCCGATATCTCAACGCCCTGCGAAGCTCGTCCATATGCCGTTCGATCCCATGCCAAAATGCCCGCAGGCAGGATTGCCAGCGGGTCGCCACGCGCGCCATGTAGGCGTTCGTCCAGCTTTTCGCTAGGGATGAGCCGATGCGGCCCGAGATTCTCCAGCCATTGTTCGCCGAAGTCGAAGCCCTGAAAGGGGTGGGGCCGCGTCTTGCCAAGGCATTGGCGCGGTTGAAGATCGTCCGGGCGCTTGACCTCGTCTTCCATCTGCCTAGCGGGACGATCGAGCGGGTGCGCGCGCCTGCGGTGAGCCATTCGCTGGTCGGGCGGATCGTGATCGTTGACGTCACTCCGTTCCAGATCCGCGAGGGAAGGGGGCGCGCGCCGACCCGCATTCTTGCCCGGGACGGCGAGGATGGCGTGCTGACGCTCACTTTTTTCCACAATCCCGGATGGGCGAAGAAGCAATTGCCGATGGGCGAGACCCGCACCGTGATGGGCAAGCTCGACGCCTATGGCGAGGAATTGCAGATGGTGCATCCCGAGGTGCTGGAAAAGGGTGCCGAGCCGTTGCTTCGCGAGCCGGTCTATCCCTTGACCGAAGGGGTGACCAACAAAAGGATGCGTGAACTGGTGCAGGCGGGAATGGAGCGAGCGCCCGAGCTACCCGAATGGATCGAGCCCTCGCTCAAGCAGAGAAAGGACTGGACAGACTGGCGCAGCGCGCTGGCCAGGACGCATTCGCACGAGACATCCGAAACGGCGCGTAACCGATTGGTATATGACGAACTCTTCGCGAACCAGTTGGCGCTGCTGTTGATCCGGCAGGCGAGCCGGCGGCGGCGTACGCGTCCCCTCGACGGGGACGGGTCGATTTCTGCCAGGCTGTCGCTCCCTTACTCGCTGACCGGGGCGCAGGCGCGGGTGATCGGGGAAATCCGCGGCGACATGGCGCAGGACCGGCCGATGTTGCGCCTGCTGCAGGGGGATGTGGGGTCGGGCAAGACGCTGGTCGCGCTTCTGGCGATGCTCCACGCGGTCGAGGCCGGGGCGCAGGCGGCGATGCTGGCGCCCACCGAAATTCTTGCGCGCCAGCATCATGAGACTTTGAAGCGGCAATGCGAGGCGATTGGCGTCAATGTCGCGATCCTTACCGGGCGCGAGAAGGGCAAGGCGCGTGAAAGCGTGTTGATGGGTCTTGCCGACGGGTCGATCCATATCCTCGTCGGCACCCATGCGATCTTCCAGTCGAAGGTCGATTATCATGACCTCGGACTGATCGTGGTCGACGAGCAGCATCGTTTCGGCGTGTCGCAGCGTCTGTTGCTCACCGAGAAGGGGCGGCATCCGCCGCATCTCCTCGCGATGACCGCAACGCCCATTCCGCGCACCCTGACGCTCACCCAATATGGCGAGATGGATGTCAGCCAGATCGACGAACTGCCGCCCGGGCGCCAGCCGATCGAGACGCTGGTGGTTTCGGATTCCAAGCTGGGCGACGTGATCGAGGGACTGGGGCGGCATATGGACGCCAAGGGGCAGGCCTATTGGGTGTGCCCGCTGGTCGAGGAATCCGAGGCGGTGGATGCGGCTGCCGCCGAGGAGCGGGCGCGGGTGCTTCGCCAGCGCTTTGGCGATGCGCGGGTGGGCCTCGTACATGGCCGGATGAAAGGCGAGGAGAAGGATGCTGTCATGACGTCATTCGCCGCAGGGCGGATCGACGTGCTGGTCGCGACCACGGTGATCGAGGTGGGGGTCGATGTTCCCAACGCCACGCTGATGATCATCGAGGGCGCCGAGCGGTTCGGGTTGGCGCAGCTGCACCAGCTTCGTGGCCGCGTGGGGCGGGGTGAGGGCAAGAGCCGCTGTGTCCTGCTACGTGGAAGCGACCTTTCCGAGACCGCGCGGGCGCGGCTTGCGCTGATGCGAGAGACCAATGACGGCTTTCGCATCGCCGAGGAGGATCTTCGGCTACGCGGCCCGGGCGAGATCCTCGGTACGCGCCAGTCGGGCGAACAGGGTTTCCGCCTCGCCGCCCCCGAAGACGTGGTGGAGCTTGCCCCGGCGGCACAGGGAGATGCGCGGCTGCTGATCGAGCGCGATGGAGGGCTGGAAAGCGAACGCGGCCAGGCTGCGCGGATTTGTCTTTACCTATTCGAGCGTGATGCGGCGGTCGGGCTTCTGAAAGGGGGTTGATGCGCGGTCTGCTAACGACCCCATGCCGGACATTTGAGGATTCATCAGCTGTTACAATTTTTCCAGCAGAGCTATTATTGATCCATGCAGTTGAACCCGATCTCGCGGTGGCGGCGCTATGTGCGCAGCCGGTCAATCATCCGATCAAGCTATCGGCGCGACACAAGGGACCTGAGTTACTGGCTAAGGTGGCAACTTACGAAAGGCGTGGTCGCAATTGGCCTCTTGGCCATCCCGGATATGCTCGGATGGTTTCGCACTCCCTCGATCATTTTCCTCCCGGTCCTTGCGGGCTTCGCCGCTTACGTTTGCTTACTTCATTGGGATACGTGGCAGGCAACTCAGAGAATGGACAAGCGACGAATTGCAAAGCTCGAAAGTCTCGGCTGTCAATTCCCAACACTTACTACGGCGCTCACGTCCATAAATCTTTGGAAGGTCTCTCTAAAGGGAAGAACCATGCATGAGGTTTTGAAAGACAAGTCCTTGGTAAGTGAATTTCTCAAACTGCCTTCAAGCCGCGATTAAACGTCCGCTTCCCACCCCAAAGCCACCGATAAGCGGGGCCGGGACGATTGCGCAGGCACTAGGGGAGCAGCAATCCGTGCTTTTTCTTGCCCAGTGACAGTTTGGCGGGTTGGCCGACGACCGCGATCAGGAGTTGCGGGTCGGTGACGGGCGCGCCGTCGAGCTTGACCGCGCCTTCCTTGATCTTGCGCTTGGCCTCGCCGTTCGAGGCGCAGAAGCCGAGGCCGGTGAGGGCATCGAGCACCGAGATCGAGCCGTTCGAAGCGATGCTGGGGAGATTGTCGTCGCTCGCGCCCTGTTCGAAGGTCTTGCGGGCGGTCTCGTTGGCCATGCGCGCCGCTTCCTCGCCGTGGAGCATGGCGGTTGCCGCGTCGGCCAGCGCGATCTTTGCCTCGTTGATTTCCTGGCCTTCCAATTCCGCATATTTTCCAATGGTCTGGAGCGGGATGTCGGTAAAGAGCTTCAGGAATTTGAGGACGTCGGCATCGGCGGTGTTGCGCCAGAATTGCCAATAGTCGTAGGGGCCGAGCTGGTCGGGATTGAGCCAGACCGCGCCCGCCGCGGTCTTGCCCATCTTCTTGCCATCGGCGGTGGTGATCAGCGGCGTGGTGACGCCGAACAATTCCTCCTCGCCGCCCATGCGCCGCGTGAGCTCGATCCCGTTGACGATATTGCCCCATTGATCCGAGCCGCCCATCTGAAGCCGGCAGCCATGCCGCTGATAGAGTTCGCGGAAATCATAGGCCTGGAGGATCATGTAATTGAATTCGAGGAACGTAAGCGGCTGTTCGCGGTCGAGCCGCAGCTTCACGCTGTCGAAGGTGAGCATGCGGTTGACGGTGAAATGGGGGCCGACGTCGCGCAGAAGCTCGAGATAGGAGAGGGTCGAGAGCCAGTCGTCATTGTCGACCATGATCGCGCCGTTCGGCCCGTCGAAATCGAGGAAGCGTTCGAACACCTTGCGGATCGAGGCGATGTTGGCCTGGATCGCTTCTTCCGAGAGCAGCTGGCGGCTTGAATCCTTGCCCGAGGGATCGCCGACCTTGGTCGTTCCTCCGCCCATCAGCACGATCGGGCGGTGGCCCGCCTGCTGGAGACGGCGCAGCAGCATGATCTGCACGAGGCTGCCGACATGGAGGCTGGGCGCGGTGGCGTCGAAGCCGACATAGCCCGTGACCTGTTCCTTCGCGGCGAGGGCGTCCAAGCCCTCGGCATCGGTGAGCTGGTGGATATAGTCGCGGCTTTCGAGAAGCTGCAGGAGGCTGCTCTGATATTTCATGCCTTGCCCCTAGCAGCGCAAATTGCCGCTTGCCACACCCGATGGAGAGGGCGAGAAAGCGGGCCATGCCCAAGCTTGTCCCTCATCCTGACCATCCCCCGCGCGCCATCGAGGCGATCGAGGCCGAGGTGCGCTGCGAAGGCAGCATCTGGCATTTCGATTATCGGGTGAAAGGCGATGTCGCGCAGCTTGATTTGCCGCCGCCCGAAGAGCCGGTGCGTCGCGACGGACTGTGGGAGCAGAGCTGCTTCGAATGTTTCGCTGCGTGCGAGGACAAGTCCTACAGAGAATTCAACTTTTCGCCCTCGGGTTCCTATGCGGCCTATGCTTTTGACGACTATCGTCACGGGCAGCGCGATGCCGCGGCGACGGTGTCGATCGAGACGGGGCAGGCACCCGGCGAATATCATCTGTCGGCACGGCTGTCGGCCAATCTCGGCAAGGTCGATGCGCTTGCGCTGACTGCGGTGATCGAAGAGAAGGACGGCACCAAAAGCTATTGGGCGTTGGCGCATCCCGAAGGCCATCCCGATTTCCACCATCCTGCGGGCTTCGTCCTGCCAATCGAGGATATCTGATGAAACTGGGCATTGACCGCCTGCTGGCCGATCCCTCGCTGCGCGCGCCGCTGGTAGGGCGCCGCGTGGCCTTGTGCGCGCATCCTGCATCGGTGACCGAAGATCTGGTCCATAGTCTCGATGCGATGGCGGCGCTCGATGACGTCAAGCTGACCGCTGCCTTCGGGCCGCAGCATGGCCTCAAGGGCGACAAGCAGGACAATATGGTCGAGACGCCGGACGAGATGGATCCGGTTCATGGCATCCCGGTTTTCAGCCTTTATGGCGAGGTGCGCCGCCCGACCAGGCAGATGATGAGTACGTTCGACGTGGTGCTGGTCGACCTGCAGGACCTTGGCTGCCGCATCTACACCTTCATCACCACGCTGCTCTACATTCTCGAGGCCGCTGCCGAGCATGGCAAGGCGGTGTGGGTGCTCGACCGGCCCAACCCCGCGGGGCGGCCCATCGAGGGGACGACCCTGAAGGCCGGGTGGGAAAGCTTTGTCGGCGCGGGGCCCATTCCGATGCGGCACGGGATGACGCTGGGCGAACTGGGGGCGTGGTTCATCGACCATTTCAAGCTCGACGTGGAATATCGGGTGATCTCGATGGAGGGCTATGCGCCCGATGGCGCGCCCGGGCATGGCTGGCCCGAGAGTCGCCTGTGGATCAACCCGTCGCCCAATGCCGCGAGCCTCAACATGGCGCGGGCCTATGCGGGAACGGTGATGCTCGAAGGAGCGACCCTGAGTGAGGGGCGGGGAACGACGCGGCCCCTGGAAGTGCTGTTCGGCGCGCCCGATGTGGACGCGCGGGCGGTGCTGACCGAGATGGAGCGGATCGCGCCCAACTGGCTGGCGGGATGCGCGCTACGCGAATGCTGGTTCGAGCCGACCTTTCACAAGCATGCGGGCCAGTTGTGCAATGGCGTCATGGTGCATGCCGAGGGGCGCTTCTACGAGCATGATAAGTTCCGGCCGTGGCGGCTGCAGGCGCTGGCGTTCAAGGCGATCCGTTCGCTTTATCCCGACTATGAGATCTGGCGGGGCAAGGATTTTAAATATGAATATACCGAGGACGTGCTTGCCATCGACGTGATCAATGGCGGCACCGGTCTTCGCGAATGGGTGGACGACAAGGCAGCCGGGCCCGGCGAGCTCGACGCGATCAGTTCGCCGGACGAGGATGCTTGGACCGAAGAGCGGCAGCCCTATCTTCTCTATCGCTGAGGAGCCTGCCCGCGAGCATCGCTAATGCTTTCGGCTGAGTTCGCGCATCGCCTCGTCGAGGCCGTCCAATGTGAGCGGATACATCCGGTCGTTCATCGCTTCCTTGAGGATGCGCGTCGACATGGAGTGGTCCCAATATTGCTCGGGAACGGGATTGAGCCAGGCGGCGCTCTTGTAGGCGTCGGTGAGGCGCTTCATCCAGGTGAGGCCCGCTTCCTCGTTATAATGTTCGATCGCGCCGCCCGGATGGGTGATTTCATAGGGGCTCATCGAGGCGTCGCCGACGATCACCAACTTATATTCGGGGCCGAACTTGTGGAGGATGTCGAAGGTCGGGGTCTGCCCGTCCCAGCGGCGGCGGTTTTCCTTCCACACGCCTTCGTAGATGCAGTTGTGGAAATAATAATGTTCGAAATGCTTGAACTCGCTCTTCGCAGCGGAGAATAGCTCCTCGACCTGCTGGACATGGGCGTCCATCGATCCGCCGATGTCGAGAAAGAGCAGTAGCTTGACGGCATTGTGCCGTTCGGGGCGCATCCGGACGTCGAGCCAGCCCTGGCGGGCGGTGCCGTCGATCGTGCCGTCGAGATCGAGTTCCTCGGCGGCGCCTTCGCGGGCGAAGCGGCGCAGGCGCTTGAGCGCGACCTTGATGTTGCGCGTGCCCAGCTCGCGTTCGCCGTCGAGGTCGCGGAACAGCCTTTTTTCCCAGATCTTGATCGCCCGGCCATGCTTGCCGGGACCGCCGATGCGTACGCCTTCGGGGTTGTAGCCGCCGTGTCCGAAGGGCGAGGTGCCGCCGGTGCCGATCCACTTGTTGCCGCCCTGATGCCGGCCTTCCTGTTCCTCGAGCCGCTTCTTGAGCGTCTCCATGATCTCGTCCCAGCTGCCGAGACTTTCGATCTCGGCCATTTCCTCGGGGGTGAAGTAGCGTTCGGCGACGGCGCGCAGCCAGTCTTCGGGAAGGTCGCGCGCCAGTTCCTCGCCCTCGGCGCGTTCGAGGCCCTTGAAGACCTCGCCGAATACCTGGTCGAAGCGGTCGAGCGCGGCTTCGTCATGCACGAAGGTGGCGCGGGCGAGATAATAGAATTGGGTGGGATCGGCGGCGATCACTTCCTTGTCGAGCGCTTCGAGCAGGGTGAGATGCTCCTTGAGGCTCGCGGGGATGCCCGCGGCGCGCAATGCATCGACGAAGGAAATGAACATGGCGTCTTTCTATCCCCGAGCGAGGGGGAGGGCAAACACTCTGCCCGCGTGGTTAACGAAGAAGTAGCGATTTGCCGCTTATGTGACCCTTGAATTCATCCAGATCGGAGTGAGCGAGGTCATGGCCACCGAGGGCATTCAGCAGATTACCGAAGATGCGATCCGAAAGGTCGCGCGCGACTGTGGCTCCCTGTCGATGGAGTGCAGCGATGTCGCGGGCTATGTCGAGGCGGTCGCGGGGCGGATCAGCGATCATCTAGGCAAGCTCGACGAACTCGAGGAAGTCACCAAGACGCTTCTGACCGACCAGGCCCGGGTGTCCGATTCGACCGACGAAGCGCGCCTCCTGTCCGAACAGGCCAAGACCAAGCTGGAAGAAGGCCGCGAAGCGATCGACGACACGATCGCGGGGTTCAAGGGGCTGACCGAACTGATCGTCCAGCTGGGCGAACGGATGGCGGGTTTCGCCTCGGCCATGCACCAGGTCCAGAATGTCTCCTCGACCATCGAGGTGATCGCCCGCAAGACCAATATGCTCGCGCTCAATGCCACCATCGAAGCGGCGCGCGCGGGCGAGGCGGGGCGCAGCTTTGCCGTCGTCGCCGCCGAAGTGAAGAAGCTGGCGCATGACACGCGCTCGGCGACCAGCCAGATCGCCGAGACGATCGGCGAACTCACCCGCGAGGCGGGGGCGGTGACTTCCGAAATCAACGACAGCGTCGAGCGCAGCCGCGCCGCACAGACCGGGTTCGACATCATCGGCGGCACGATGAGCGAAGTGAGCGATCTTGTCGGCATGGTCGACCGACAGACCGAGGGTATTGCCCATTCGACCAGCCTCATCCAGTCGAGCGTCGACCGGGTGCAGGCGGGCCTGAGCGAATTTGCCGAGGATGCGCGCGACAATGGCGGCAAGCTGGTGCAAGCCGAAAAGCGGCTCGGACATCTCGAGATGCTGACCAACACCATGCTCAACACGCTCGCCAATTCGGGCGCCGAGATCGACGACACGCCGATGATCCTCAAGGCGCAGCAGAATATGCGCGATATCCAGGCGGTGATCGAAAAGGCGATCGACGAAGGCGAAATCACCCTGGAACAGGTGTTCGACCGCAATTATCGCGAGCAGCCGGGCAGCGATCCCAAGCAATATGACACCGATTTCTGCGAGACCGCGGACCGGCACATCCGGCCGATCCTCGACCATATCATGGCGGGCGACAACCGGATCATCGGCACGACCATCGGGGACCCCAACGGCTTCCTCCCGACCCATACCAGCGACCGTTCGCAGCCGCAGGGAAGCGATCCTGTTTGGAACGACGCTCATTGTCGCAATCGCCGCATCCTGATGGACGAGCAGACCCGCTATGCCCATGGCAATGACCAGCTGACACTGATGAGCTACCTGATGACGCGCGGTGACGAAGCCATTCCGGTGAAGAATGTCTACGTGCCGCTGTTCATCAAGGGCAAGCGCTGGGGCAATTACGAACTGGCCTATCGCGACGACGGTTGAGTGCGTCTGATCGCTTGACCGCCGGCCCGAGGGGCGCTTAACCTCTCTCGTGGCAGGCTAGTCGGGCGTTCCGCGAGTGACTCGGTATTCCAAAATCGCAGGAGGGGGCGCGCATGGTCGAACGGAGCAAATGGCTGGCAACCGCCACGCTCCTCGTTCTCATCGCCGTCATCCTTCTTTTCGCCGCGCAGGTCGTCGGCGCCGATTATCTCGCGGTCGACCGGCCCTTCTTCTATGCCTCCCTGCTTCCAATGCCGCTCTACATCTTTGCGATCGGGGCGGTGTGGCGCGCGCTGGTGGCGCTGTCCGAAAACCGGCGGCAGGGCGTAATCGGACGATTGCTTCGCCGAGTGGGCATCGCCCTGTTCATCGGCAGCCTTCTCGAGGTTTTCGGGGTCGCGCTGCTTGCGCAGTTGCTAGGTGAGGGCGGACCCTTGTTCATTTTTGACCTGACCGCGATCACGGTGGGCGTGCTGGGTGCGGGGCTCACGATCTTCTCGCGCCACCTCAGCGAAGCCGCCGAAGTGCGCCGCGAACTGGACGAGTTCGTCTGATGCCGATCATCGTCACGCTCGACCGGATGCTGACGCGGCGCGGGATGACCGGCAAGGAACTGGCCGAGCGTGTCGGCATATCGGAAACCCAGATGAGCCTGTTCCGCTCGGGCAAGGTGAAGGGCATCCGCTTCGCGACGCTCGAACGGATCTGCGCCGAACTCGACTGCAAACCCGGCGATCTTCTCGACTGCATGGCAGTGGATGAGCAGGCCGCCTAGCCGCTGGCCCGCTCGATGGCGCGGGCGAGGTCGGCGCGCAAATCCTCGACATCCTCGAAGCCCACGCTGAACCGGACGAGGCGCGCGCCTTTTTCGGGGGTGGGGCGGTCGAGACCGCGATAGGCCATCGCGAGGCTGACCGGGCCGCCCCAGCTATAGCCGATGCGGAACAGTTCGAGACTGTCGACGAAGGCCTCGACCTGCGCCCGCGACCAGTCGAGGAAGATGACCGAGAAGATGCCCGCCGAGCCCGAGAAATCGCGCTTCCAGATTTCATGGCCCGGACAATCGGGAAAGGCGGGATGCAGCACTTTTTCGACGCATGGCTGATCACGCATCCAACGAGCGAGATCGAGCGCTTGGCGTTCGACATGGGCGATGCGCATTGCCATGCTTGGCAGGCCGCGCAGCACCAGCGCCGCATCGTCGGGCGAGACGCAAATGCCGAGGAGGCGCGCGGTATCGCGCATCTTTTTCGCCATCCGATCGCTGCGAGCATTGATGCAGCCCATCAGCACATCGCCATGGCCGCCCGGATATTTGGTGAGGGCATGGACCGACAGATCTGCGCCATGGGTCAGCGGATTGAAAAGCAGGCCCGCGGCATAACTATTGTCGACCGCCACCAGGATGTCGTGCCGTGCCGCGATTTTGCAGATCGCGGGGATGTCCTGCACTTCCATGCTGATCGAGCCCGGACTTTCGCACCAGATGAGGCGGGTGCGGTCGGTCACGAGGCTTTCGATGCCGGCGCCGATGCAAGGGTCGTAGATCTGAACGTCGATCCCGAAATCGGCGAGGAAGCGGGCGATCCGGCTGTTGGGGGCATAGGCCGAGGCAGGCAGCAGCGCATGATCACCGGGGCGGCAGCAGGCGATATAGGTGAGGGCGATCGCGGCGAGACCGCTGGGCGCGAGGATGCAACCGGCAGCACCCTCGATACCTGCCATGCGCAGCTCAAGCTCGCGCGTGGTGGGGGTGCCGTTGACGCCATAACGGTAATGGTCCTCGCCATGATCGAAGGCTTCGGCGAGGCTGTCGAAAAAGACCGTCGAGGCGCGGTAGATGGGCGTCGGGACCGCCTCGAAGTCGCGCGACGCATGGGCGTCCGGATGGATGAGGCGCGTTTCGGTTTTTCGCCGACCCCCGCCCATCGGATCAGCGGTCGCGCCGCGACATGAAGGCGAGCTTCTCGAACAGCATCACGTCCTGTTCATTCTTGAGAAGAGCGCCGTGAAGAGGCGGGATCGCCTTGCGCGGATCGGCGTCGGCGAGGACCTCCATCGGCATGTCTTCGTGCAGGATGAGCTTGAGCCAGTCGAGCAGTTCGCTGGTCGAGGGCTTTTTCTTGATGCCTGGCACGTCGCGCACGGCGTAGAATATGTCGAGCGCCTTGCGGACCAGCATCTTCTGGATGCCCGGGAAATGCACGTCGATGATCGCTTCCATCGTCTCGCGGCCGGGGAAGGCGATATAGTGGAAGAAGCAGCGGCGCAGGAAAGCGTCGGGCAGATCCTTTTCGTTGTTGGAGGTGATCACCACCACCGGCCGGTCCTTGGCCTTCACCGTCTCGCCGGTCTCGTAGACATGGAATTCCATGCGATCGAGTTCCTGGAGAAGGTCGTTCGGAAATTCGATGTCGGCCTTGTCGATCTCGTCGATGAGGAGGACGGGCAGCCTTTCCGATGTGAAGGCCTCCCACAGCTTTCCCTTGCGGATATAGTTGGAAATGTCATGGACCCGCTCTTCGCCCAGTTGGCCGTCGCGCAGGCGTGCGACCGCGTCATATTCGTAGAGGCCCTGCACCGCGCGCGTCGTCGACTTGACGTGCCATTCGATGAGCGGGGCGTCGATCGCCTTGGCGATCTCATGGGCCAGCACGGTCTTTCCGGTGCCGGGCTCCCCCTTGACGAGAAGCGGGCGGCGTAGCGCCACGGCAGCATTCACCGCGACCTTCAGGTCCTCGGTGGCGACATAGTCGGACGTTCCATCGAATTTCATGTCTGCCGCCCTAAGATGCGGGCGGGCGATAGGCAAGTCAGCCGATGCCGTCGGCCTTGTCGCGCGCGCCGGCGCGGGCTTCGAGCAGGTCGAACAGGCCGCGGTGCTGGAGCAGCAATTGTTCGGCGCCGAAAGCCAGCGCCCGTTCCGGGCCGGGGCCGACGATATGTTCGCGGATGAGCGCGGCGCTGTCATCGTCGCCGGGCAGGATCGATTCGGGGGCGTCCACGCCGACGCGCGCGGCGCAGCGGTCGAGGATTGCGCGGATGACGGGCCAGTCGCCCGTGAGCGCGGTGGCGGCGCCCAATGCGCAGCCCTGGCGTTCGGACTGGGCGAGCGTTTCGACGGCGCGGCGCTGGGCGCGCAGCACCGCTTCGGTTTCATGCGCCCCTGGCGTCGAGGGCAGGGGGCCGACCGCGGCGGTCAGCCGGACGAGGAACAGCCGTTCGCGCTCGAACGCGTCGGCGGCGCCCATCATCCATTCGCGGATCGGACCGGCGGGCGTGGTCGCCAGCGCCAGCTCGATCATGCCGGGATGACGGCCATAGATGCTGCACAGGAGATGCACTGCGTCGGCGAGGTCGCGGGCGGCGCTGGGGCCGTCGGCGGCCTGGAGGTGGAGGGCATGGTCATGGACGCGGCTTCCGTCCGCGGCAATGCGTGCCAGTTGGGTGTCGGCAACGCCCGGCGCGCTCTGATCGACTGCCGCATTTCCCGCCATCAAACCTGCTCCTTCCTGGTGACTTCCGATGATCGCCATCGCTCTAAGCCACAGTCCTTACCCAAGGCGCGTAAAGACGGGGTTTATGCGCCGTTCACTATTTGGTGAGGCAAGTTAATTTCTGGCCCAGATCGGGACATTTTTGCGCGGTCGACCCGCCTGGAGCCGACCGCTTGACCTGCGACCCGTTCAGGCGGCTTCGGAAACCTCGGTCGGCTCGTCGGCGTCGGCCGACGGATCGGCGGGATTGGATGCGACGAGCAGCGGTCCTGTCTCGGCGGCATCGCGACGCGCCGGGAAGAGAAGACGGCTAACCAGAACGACAAGCCCGAGCCCGAGATAGAGCGCGACCATCTGCGCGGGGAACCAGAAGAGCGGCGCGATGAAGGCAAGGCGCAGCCACAGGGGGTTGAAGCCGAAATCCTCGCCAAGGCCCTGGCAGATACCGAGCAGCGTGTCGTTGCGGGTCAGCAAATTCTCTTTCATCGAACGATCCCTTTTCCTCATGCCATGACGCTGGCCATGGCGAGGATGATGCATAGCACGTGCCAAGCGGCGAAAAGCGCAGATAAGAGCGATAATCCCCGTTTCAAGTCGAAACCTAACTATCGGGGATTGGGGAGGTTCCCCAATCGGGTTGGGGAATTACGCCAATCGTCGACGGCGAAGAAAAGGCCGGCCACTCCCGTGAGGAATGACCGGCCCTGTCGTGACGTTGGGTCGATTACTGGTCGAGGAAGCTGCGCATCTTCCGGCTGCGGCTCGGATGCTTGAGCTTGCGGAGCGCCTTGGCCTCGATCTGGCGGATGCGTTCGCGGGTCACGCTGAACTGCTGGCCGACCTCTTCGAGGGTATGGTCGGTGTTCATGCCGATCCCGAAGCGCATACGCAGCACACGTTCTTCGCGTGGCGTAAGGCTGGCGAGGACGCGGGTGACCGTTTCCTTGAGGTTCGACTGGATCGCGGCATCGACCGGGATGACCGCATTCTTGTCTTCGATGAAATCGCCGAGATGCGAATCTTCCTCGTCGCCGATCGGGGTTTCGAGGCTGATCGGTTCCTTGGCGATCTTCATCACCTTGCGAACCTTTTCGAGCGGCATCGAGAGCCGTTCGGCCAGTTCTTCGGGCGTGGGTTCGCGACCCGTTTCGTGCAGGAACTGGCGCGAGGTGCGTACCAGCTTGTTGATCGTTTCGATCATGTGCACGGGGATGCGGATGGTGCGCGCCTGGTCGGCGATCGAGCGGGTGATCGCCTGGCGGATCCACCAGGTCGCATAGGTCGAGAATTTGTAGCCGCGGCGATATTCGAACTTATCGACCGCCTTCATCAGGCCGATATTGCCTTCCTGGATGAGGTCGAGGAACTGCAGGCCGCGATTGGTGTATTTCTTGGCGATCGAAATCACGAGACGCAGGTTCGCCTCGACCATTTCCTTCTTGGCGATGCGCGCTTCGCGTTCGGCCTTCTGGACCTGGTTCACGATACGGCGGAACTCGGGCAGGCTCATGCCGGTAAGCTGGCTGATCTCGGCGATCTCGCCGCGGATGCGCTCGACCGTCTCGGCTTCGCTGGTGGCGAACTTCTTCCACTTGGCGTCGATCTTGGCGACCGTCTTGAGCCACTGGTCGTCGAGCTCGTTGCCTTCATACTGCTTGAGGAAGTCGGCGCGCTTGACCTTGTGCCGTTCGGCGAGGCGCAGCATCTGGCCGCCCAGCGCCATCAGGCGGCGGTTATAGCCGTAGAGCTGATCGACCAGATATTCGATCTTGGCATTGTGGAACTGCACGCTTTCGACGAGCGCGGTGAGTTCGCCCGACAGATTCTGGTAGCGGGTTTCCTTGGCCTTGGGGAATTCGTCCCCGGCCTCGAGAGCCGCCAGCCGTTCGCGCTGCAGCTTGGAGAATTTCTTGTAAAGCGCGGTGATTTCCGCGAACTTTTCGAGAGCGACGGGCTTGAGCGCTTCTTCCATCTGCGCGAGCGAGAGGGTGTTATCCTCTTCTTCTTCCTCGCGCTTGGGGCGGCCGCTGGCGTCGGTCTTGCCTTCTTCGCCTTCTTCGCCTTCTTCTTCGTCGCTGTCGTCGTCATCGTCGGTGATGGTCGGACCGGCATTTTCCTCGCTGATCTCTCCGTCGTCATCCTCTTCTTCGGACTTGGCGAGCTGCTCGGCGCTGGGGCCCTTGGAAATCATCGCTTCGAGATCGAGGATCTCGCGCAGCTGCATGGTTTCCTCGTTGAGGGCGTTCGACCATTCGATAATGGCGTTAAAGGTGATGGGGCTTTCGCAAAGGCCCCAGATCATCGTGTCGCGGCCTGCCTCGATTCGCTTGGCGATGGCGATTTCGCCTTCGCGCGAAAGCAGTTCGACCGCGCCCATTTCGCGCAGATACATGCGCACCGGGTCATCGGTGCGGTCGGCGCGTTCCTTGGTGTTGGTGGTCGCCTTGACCGCTTTGGGGTCTTTCTTGGCGCCGTCCTTCTCGTCGATGGCCTCGACTTCTTCCTCGTCCTCCTCGTCGCTGTCGACGATGTTGACGCCCATCTCGGAGATGGCCGACATGATGTCCTCGATCTGGTCGGGGCTCATCTGGTCGGAGGGCAGCGCCTCGTTGACCTCGTCATAGGTGAGGATGCCGCGGCGTTTGCCACGGGCAATGAGTTTCTTGATCTTCGCGTCGTTGAGGTCGATCAGCGGTTGGTCGCCGTCGTCCGCTTTTGCGTTGTCTTTTTTTGCCATCTTGTGCCGCTTAGTCGCCTATTGCCAGTGATGCCAGCCTGTCGTTCATCTCTGCGCGAGCGGCATGATATTTTTGCTGCTCGGCAAAGGCGTCCGCATCGCCGCCTGCCAGTCGTTTCGTTGCCTCGTCCAATGCCAATTCGATCTCCGCGGTTGCAGCGATCGCCTCGAGAGCCAGGCCCAGGTCCCTCCGCGCCGTCGGGGCATCGGATTCGGGACGCGTGAAACTGAATCCCATCGACGGTCTGGGCGGTCCGCCCAAGCCATCGGCTGCCAATATGGTGGCAATGGCCTCGCGATCAAGCGACTCGCCGGAAAAAGCCGCATCGACGAGCCGGTCGCGGGTCCGCGCGAGCAGCGGATCGGCGATCGGAAGCGCTGCCAGCGTCTCGACACTTTCGGCAATCGCCTCGGGATAGAGTGCATAACCACGGAGCAATGCGGCGACCTGCGGACCGCCGATGCCCACCCGGCTGATGTCCTTGACCGCCGCGCTTGCGGGCGGGGGAGGGGGCGTCCAGCGCCCGCCTTTCTTCTGCCAGCGTGGTGTCGCTGCGCCTTGCCCGCGCCCGAGCAGCGCATCGAAGCGGGCGAGCCATTCTTCTCGGTAAAGTTGCGAGAGGCTGCCGTCCTCGATCGACTTGGCGTGCTGGAAGAGACGTTGCTTGAGGCCGGCGCGCGCTTCGGGCGTGGTGAGCGGCGCCGCATCGCGTTCGTGGCGCCACAGCCTCTCGACCAGCGGTTCGGCCTTGGCGAGCAAGGCTTCGAAGGCTTCCTTGCCGCCTTCCTTGACGAGGTCGTCGGGATCCTTGCCCGTGGGTAGTTCGACGAAAGCGAGGCTGCGCTGCGGGCCGAGCATGGGGAGGGCGCGTTCGGCGGCACGGATCGCGGCGTTCCGTCCGGCGGCATCGCCGTCGAAACAGAGAATGGGCGCATCGCTCAGTCGCCAGAGAAGTTGGAGCTGCCCCTCGGTAAGAGCGGTGCCGAGCGGAGCGACCGCTTCGCCGATCCCCGCCTGGTCGAGAGCGATGACATCCATATAGCCCTCGACGACGAGGATGCGCCCCGATTTGCGGCACGCCGCGGCGGCGAGGTCGAGATTGTAGAGTTGCCGCCCCTTGTCGAAGAGCGGGGTCTCGGGGCTGTTGAGATATTTGGGTTCGCCTTCGCCGATGATGCGGCCGCCGAAAGCGATGGTGCGGCCGCGCGGATCGCGGATCGGGATCATCAGCCGTCCGCGAAAGCGGTCGTAGGGCTCGCGGTCGTCGGGCCGGATGAGCATCCCGCTTTCGATGAGCTTGTCATTGCCGAAACGGGAGAGCGCTGCTTTCAGCTTGCCGCGCGTGTCGGGTGCGAAGCCGAGACCGAACTTGGCGATGGTTTCCTTCGTGAGGCCGCGCCGGTCGAGATAGGCGCGGGCACCCGCACCTTCGATTCCGCCCAGCTGCTCGCGGAACCAGGTGGCGGCGGCTTCGGTGACGTCGACCAGTCCGGCGCGGCGTTCGGCGCGTTCCTGCGCTCGCGGATCGGGGGCGGGGACCTCCATGCCCGCCTTGCCCGCCAATTCCTTGACCGCGTCCATAAAGCCGAGGCCGCGCGCATCGGTAAGATAGCGGATCGCGTCGCCATGCGCGCCGCAACCGAAGCAATGGTAGAACTGCTTCTCGTCATTGACAGTGAAGCTGGGCGTTTTCTCGTTATGGAAGGGGCAGCAGGCCTTATATTCCTTGCCCGCGCGGATGAGCTTCACGTCCTGCCCGATGACCTGGCTGATGCGCGTGCGGGCGCGCAGTTCATCGAGAAAGGCAGGCGAGAGGCTCATCGCCTCTTATTGGCCTGAAAGAGCCGCCTTGGCCATCGCGCTGGCCTTTGCCGGTTCGATTGCCGCGCCGTGACGCGCGCGGATTTCGGCCATCACCTTGCCCATGTCCTTCATCGAGGTGGCGCCGGTGTCGGCGATGACCGCGCGGACCGCGGCATCGGCTTCCTCGTCGCCCAACTGCTTGGGAAGGTAGCGTTCGATGACCGCGATTTCGGCTTCTTCCTGTGCGGCGCGGTCGTCGGCTCCGCCTTTTCGAAACATCTCCGCCGATTCGCGGCGCTGCTTGACCATTTTCTGGAGGACCGCGGTGACATGGGCATCGTCGTCGGCGATTTCCTTGCCGCGCAGTTCGATGTCCTTGTTCTTGATCTCGGATTGAATGAGCCGGATGGTCTGCAAGGCTTCCATCGCCTTGGTCTTCATTGCCTCGATTTGCGCCGCTTTCAACGTATCGCGAATCATGTCGCCTCCGCTCATTTCAGGAAAGATTTCAGTCTAGCCGCAATTTCAATGATTTCACAGCGTTGACCTTGGCTGAAAACCCGCGTAGCCGCTGCGGCTTAGCGACATTGCCGAACCCCTTCAGGAGCAGCCCCTCATGGCCGAGCCGACCCACGCGCGCGCACCCCGTCCCCAGGGCGCAACCGGAGTCATTGTTTTTGCCGACGGGCGAACCATCTGGGGCCAGGGCTTCGGCGCCACCGGCGAAGCGGTGGGCGAGCTTTGCTTCAACACCTCGATGACCGGATACCAGGAAGTGATGACCGACCCTTCCTATGCGCGGCAGGTGATCGCCTTCACCTTCCCCCATATCGGCAATGTCGGATCGAACGAGGAAGATGTCGAGGCAAGCGTCGCCCATGCGCTGGGCGCGATCGTGCGCGAGCCAGTGACGAGCCCGTCCAACTTTCGCTCGACCGTCGATTTCCCCGACTGGATGGCCGAGAACGACCGCATCGGCATCGCCGGGATCGACACCCGCGCGCTGACCCAGCTGGTGCGCCGCGAAGGGCCGCCGACCATCGCCATCGCGCATGACGAGAAGGGCGAATTCGACCTCGACAAGCTGCAGAAGATGGCCGCCGACTGGCCGGGACTGGAAGGCATGGACCTTGCCAAGGAAGTGTCGGCCAAGCAGCTTTTCCAATGGTCCGACGGGGGTTGGGAATTGGGCGAGGGCTATCGGCTCGACCATGCCGATCCCAAGGCGCCGCATGTGGTCGCCATCGATTATGGTGCCAAGCGCAACATCTTCCGTAATCTCGTCGAAGCGGGGGCGCGGGTGACGGTGGTGCCCGCCGATGCGAGCTTCGAGGACATCATGAAGCATGAACCCGACGGCTTCTTCCTGTCGAACGGGCCGGGCGATCCGGCGGCGACGGGCGAATATGCCATTCCGGTGATCCGGCAGCTATTGGAAACGGGCAAGCCACTGTTCGGCATCTGCCTCGGGCACCAGCTGCTTGCGCTCGCGGTGGGGGGCAAGACCGCGAAGATGTTCCAGGGGCATCGCGGGGCCAACCATCCGGTGCAGCGCTGCGAGGACGGCGCGGTCGAGATCACCAGCATGAACCATGGCTTTGCCGTGATGCGCGAAGGCCTGCCGAACACGGTCCGGGAAACGCATGTCAGCCTGTTCGACGACAGCAATTGCGGCATCGAGCTGACCGACCGTCCCGCCTTCAGCGTCCAATATCATCCCGAGGCGAGCCCGGGGCCGATGGATAGCTTCTATCTCTTTGAAAAATTTGTTGGGATGATGAAATAAATGCCCGCACGCACTGACATTTCCTCCATCCTCGTCATCGGCGCCGGTCCCATTGTCATCGGGCAGGCGGCGGAGTTCGATTATTCGGGTAGCCAGGCGATCAAGGCGCTCCAGGAAGAGGGCTATCGCGTCATCGTGGTCAACTCCAACCCGGCGACCATCATGACCGACCCGGGCATGGCCGATGCCACCTATGTCGAGCCAATCACGCCGCGGGTGGTCGAAAAAATCATCGAGAAGGAAAAGCCCGATGCGGTGTTGCCCACCATGGGCGGCCAGACTGCGCTTAACTGCGCGCTCTCGCTCAACAAGCTGGGCATCCTCGAGAAGCACAACGTCAAGCTGATCGGCGCGCAGGCCGAGGCGATCGACAAGGCCGAGGACCGCGAGAAGTTCAAGGCGGCGATGGACAAGATCGGGCTGGAAAGCCCGCGTAGCGCGATCGCCCATACGATGGACGAGGCGTGGGAGGTGCTCGAGGATATCGGGCTTCCCGCGATCATCCGGCCGAGCTTCACGCTGGGCGGCACCGGCGGGGGCGTTGCCTATAACCGCGAGGAATTCGAGAACATCGTCAAGGGCGGGCTCGACGCCTCGCCGACCGACGAAGTGCTGATCGAGGAAAGCGTTCTCGGCTGGAAGGAATATGAGATGGAAGTCGTGCGCGACCGCGCCGACAATGCCATCATCGTCTGCTCGATCGAGAATGTCGATCCGATGGGCGTCCATACCGGCGACAGCATCACCGTCGCCCCGGCGCTGACGCTCACCGACAAGGAATATCAGCGGATGCGGTCGGCCTCGATCGCGGTGCTGCGCGAAATCGGGGTCGAGACCGGCGGGTCGAACGTCCAGTTCGCGGTCAATCCTAAGGATGGCCGCATGGTGGTGATCGAGATGAACCCGCGCGTGTCGCGTTCCTCGGCGCTGGCGTCCAAGGCGACGGGATTCCCGATCGCGCGCGTCGCAGCCAAGCTGGCGGTAGGCTATACGCTCGACGAGATTTCCAACGACATCACCGGCGGCGCGACGCCCGCGAGCTTCGAGCCGACGATCGATTATGTCGTCACCAAGATCCCGCGCTTCGCCTTCGAGAAGTTCGCGGGCACGCCGCCGCTGCTTTCCACCGCGATGAAGTCGGTGGGTGAAGTCATGGCGATCGGGCGCAACTTCGCCGAGAGCCTCCAGAAGGCATTGCGCGGCACCGAAACGGGGCTGACCGGCCTCGACCGCGTGCCCGAGCTGGATGGTGCGAGCGAAGCCGAAATCGAGAATGCGCTGGGGCGGGCGACGCCCTTCCGCATCCTTGCTGCTGCCGAGGCGCTCAGGCAGGGTTTCAGCGTCGAACGGGTCCACCAGATCAGCCATTTCGATCCCTGGTTCCTCGAGCGGTTCGCGGAGATTGTCGCGGCCGAGAACGAGGTGCGCGAGAATGGCCTGCCGCAGAGCGCGGCGAACATGCGCCGCTTGAAGGCGATGGGCTTTTCCGATGCGCGGCTTGCCGAACTGGCGGCGCATTCGCTCCATGCCAGCCTTGGCGAGACCAAGAAGGAAGGTTCGGGCGTCGTCCATGATGCAATGCGCGCCATGGCGGGCGGGGTGAACGAGCGCGAAGTGCGCGCCCATCGCCGCAAGCTGGGCGTGCGCCCGGTGTTCAAGCGCATCGACAGCTGTGCCGCCGAGTTCGATGCGGTCACGCCCTACATGTATTCGACCTATGAAGCGCCGCTGTTCGGCGAGCCCGAGGACGAGGCCAATGTCTCGGACCGCGAGAAGATCGTGATCCTCGGCGGCGGGCCCAACCGTATCGGGCAGGGGATTGAGTTCGACTATTGTTGCGTCCATGCCGCTTACGCCCTCGGGCGGATGCGCGGTGAGGAGGCCGGCGAGGACCAGGGCGAGGGCCATGAAGTCATCATGGTCAACTGCAATCCCGAGACCGTCTCGACCGACCCCGACACCTCTGACCGCCTCTATTTCGAGCCGCTGACCGCCGAGGATGTCCTCGAGATCATCGAGACCGAGCGCGAGGCAGGCAGCCTGAAGGGCGTGATCGTGCAGCTGGGCGGGCAGACCCCGCTCAAGCTGGCGGCAGACCTAGAGGAGGATGGCGTTCCCATCCTGGGCACCGATCCCGACAGCATCGATCTGGCCGAGGATCGCGAGCGCTTTGCCGCACTGGTGAACAAGCTGGGCCTCACTCAGCCCGAGAATGGCATTGCGCGCAGCCGCGATGAAGCGGTCGCGGTGGCCGAGAAGATCGGATATCCGGTGCTCCTGCGGCCGAGCTATGTGCTGGGCGGGCGCGCGATGGAAGTGGTCGATGGCCCCGCGCAGCTTGACCATTATATCAATACCGCAGTGCAGGTCTCGGGGTCGTCGCCCGTGCTGATCGACCGCTATCTGCGCGACGCCATCGAAGTCGATGTCGATGCAATCTGCGACGGGGATAATGTCGCGGTGACCGGCATTCTCCAGCATATCGAGGAAGCGGGCGTCCATTCGGGCGACAGCGCCTGTTCGATTCCGCCGTTCAGCCTGCCGCCGCGCACAATCGCCGAGATTGAGCGCCAGACCGAAGCGCTGGGCAAGGCGCTCAAGGTGAGGGGGCTGATGAACGTCCAATATGCGGTGAAGGGTGACGTCATCTACCTCATCGAGGTCAATCCGCGCGCGAGCCGCACGGTGCCCTTCGTCGCCAAGGCGATCGGCCGGCCCATCGCCAAGATCGCCGCCAAGGTGATGGCGGGGGCGAAGCTGGCCGAGTTCGAACCCATCGACCGCAGGATCGACCATTTCGCGATTAAGGAGCCGGTGTTCCCCTTCGCGCGCTTCCCGGGCACCGATCCGGTCTTGGGACCGGAAATGAAGTCCACCGGCGAAGTCATGGGAATCGCAGCCAGTTTCGATGCTGCCTTTGCCAAGGCGCAGCTTGGCGAGGGAACGCGGCTACCCAAGTCGGGATGCGTCTTCATCTCGGTCAAGGAAAGCGACAAGGACCAGATTCTCGCGCCCGCCCAGATGCTGGATGCCGAGGGGTTCAAGATCATCGCCACCGATGGCACGGCGGCCTTCCTGTCCGATCACGGCGTGCGCGTCGAGGCGGTGAACAAGGTCGCGCAAGGCCGCCCCCATATCGTCGACAAGATCAAGGACGGGGCGGTGCAGCTGGTCTTCAACACCACCGAGGGTTGGCAGTCACTGAAGGACAGCCAGGCGATCCGCGAAGCCGCGCTCAAGAACCATGTGCCTTATTTCACGACCGTGGGCGCAAGTGCGGTGGTGGCGAGGATCATCGGCAAGGCCGATCCGGAGACTCTTGAAGTTCGGTCGCTTCAGTCCTATTATTCCGGCACCTGAACTATCCACCACAACCGGTCCGCCATGCGCTCCCATAAGGGGGCGGTGGGCAGGTTTTGACAAAGGAATTATTGGCGATGGCAACCGAAAAAGTGCCCATGCTGGCAGAAGGCCACCGCAAATTGTCGGATGAAGTGCGCCGACTGAAGACAATCGAACGCCCCGCGGTCATCGACGCGATCGAGGAAGCGCGGGCGCATGGCGACCTGTCGGAAAATGCCGAATATCACGCCGCCAAGGAGCGGCAGGGCCAGATCGAGGCAATGATCGCCGACATCGAGGACCGGCTGAGCCGCGCGATGGTGATCGACCCCGCCGAACTGTCGGGCGACAAGGTCGTGTTCGGCGCGACTGTCCAGCTTCTCGACGAGGACGACAACAAGAAGGTCTATCAGCTGGTCGGCGAAACCGAGGCCGACGCTTCGGCGGGCCGGATCAGCTATAATTCGCCGCTGGCCCGCGCGCTTATCGGGCGCACGGTCGGTGACGAAGTCGAAGTCACCACCCCTGCGGGCGACCGCTATTACGAAATCGCCAAGGTGGAATTCAAATAGGCATGTGGGCCGGCGCCACCCGGACGGTCACTTTCTGGATCGCGGTCCTGACCGTCCTCGCCAGCGTCCTGGTGCTGGCTGCCGGCCTTCTTCCCGAAGCCGCGATGCGCGGGGGGATGATCCCTGTCCGGCTTTCGGGGTTGGCTGACCTGCCGGGCGCGCTTCCCGCCTGGCTCACGCCCTTGTCGGCGACGCTGTTGCACGGCGATTATGTGCACCTCATCTCCAACCTGCTCATCCTCCTATGGTGCGGGATGTCGGTCGAGCGGATCCTCGGCAAGCTCCACCTTGTTCTCATCTATCTCGTCGGGGCTTATGCGTCGGGGGTCGCGCAATGGCTCACCGAGCCTGAAGGGCTCGTGCCGATGGTGGGTGCCTCGGGCGCGGTGAGTGCGGTGCTGGGGGCCTATGCGCTGGCGTTCAGCGCGCCCAAGGCCTTCACCCGTTCGCCCGCGCTCAATCGCCTCATCAATGCGGCATGGCTGCTGGCCTTCTGGGTGTTTCTCCAGTGGGCGATCGACCTGTTGGGGAATAGCGGGGGGCCGCAGATCGCGACTGCCGCCCATGTCGGCGGGTTCGTCGCGGGGATGGCGATGTTCACACCGCTTTTAATCTGGAAATACCGCCGCGCCTGACGACAGGCGCAGCGGCATCATTCCTGCGGTGCGCCGTTAGTCGGCGGGCTGTTCGGCCTCGACGTCCACCTCGGGTTCGAGGAGGCGGTGCAGATGGACCACCACATATTTCATCTCGGCATCGTCGACGGTGCGCTGCGCACAGCCGCGCCAAGCCTCTTCGGCGGCGGCATAATTGTCGTAGAGACCCACGAGATCGATCGATTCGAGGTCGGTGAATTCAAGGCCACGCGGGTCTTTCACCCGGCCGCCGAAAACCAAATGAAGCTTGCTCATGGGCGGCCCGCTAGCAGCATTTTGCCGTTTTGCGAAGCCGCCATGAGACGCGTCACTTCTTGACGGCCTGCGTCGCCGCGTCGGCCGAACGGCGAGCGGCGCTGCCAAGGCCCTTCACGACGTCGCGAACCACATTCTCGGCCGCGCTGGTGGTGATGCCCTTTTCCTCGAGGGTCGATTTGCCGGCGTCGCGAGCTGCATCATAGGCGCTGTGGGCGCGCTGGTTGAGCTTGGTGCCGACGTCAGACAGGGCCTTTTTCTCGCGTTCGCTGCGGGGCAGGAGCGCGCCGAGGATCATCCCCAGCGCAAGGCCGCCACCCAGGGCGAGGAGCGGGGATTCCTGGATGCCTTCGCCGGTCTTCGCTTTTGCATTACGCGCGCTCGAACGGCTCGAGTCATAAGCGGCAATCGCCTTTTCACGGGCGGTGCCATAGGCCGCCGCGGTCTTGTCGCGGGCACCGTCATAGGCATCGCCCATCTTTTCGCGTGCCGCGCGTGCGGTTTCGCTCATCTTTTCCTGTGCCTGCTTGGCTTTGTCCTTGACGCTCATTTGACCTTCTCCACTTTCCTTTTCTCTTGCTTGGGGGTGACGCGCTTGGCCATGCGGGCCACCGCGACGGGGCTTTCGGGGGCACTCATCTCGAGCTTTTCATCGGCGAGCCTCGCGGCCTTTTCGTCATGGTCCGACGTCACGCGCTGATAGGCATTGCTGGCGAGGCGGGAGACGGGCTTGCGCGCCATGAACAGCGTCGCGGCGGCAATCGCCCCGCCGACCAGCCAGGGCCGGTTGCGCGCCGCGACGGTGGCTTCCTGCGCGATGCGTTCGGCCTTGTTCTTGGTCGCTTCCCAGACCTGGTCGGCGACCAGATCGGGGGCGAGCCGGCGCTTGGCTTCGCCGATCGCGAGCTTGGTGCTGTGCATCAGCTGCGCGCGCTTGGCCTCCACATTGTTCTGGGCGGCGATCACTCGGGGATCGGTCTTCATTCGATATTCTCCAGTGAAGACTTGGCCCACATGGCCAGTCCGCCCGCAATTGCGAGGGCGATGAGAGTGGCGATCAGCCCGCCGCCAAGCGGGCCGATCAGCGTTGCCAATGCCGCACCGATCGTGAGTATGAGCGCAACGACGCCCGCGATCGCGAACAGCAGCGCCGCGCCCAACAGGATCGCGGGCCGGCGATAGCGGTTGGCATGGCTGAGCGCCTTGACCTTGGCGAGTTCTACCTCGGCCTCGGCCAGTTCGCGGGCGTCTGCCACCACCTTGCCCAGCATGTCGCCGATGCCCTTGTCGGCATCGAACTGCTGCGGATCCTCGCTCTTGTCCAGCATCCGGCCTCGACTAGCGATCGCTGGTCTTTTCGGCGTCGAGACCCGACTGGATCAGTCGGGCGATCGCGAAGCCGACGATGGCCGCGCCAGCGAGGGCAACGCCTGGGCTCTTGCGGACGAATTCGCGGGTGTCGTCGATCAGCTCGTCGGGATCCTTGGTCGCCAGCTTGCGCGAGGTATCGTCGAGATAGCTCGCGGCCTTGCGGGCATAGTCGCCATATTCGGCACCCAGATTTTCATCGAGGCCCGAAGCCGTGTCGCTCACCAGCTTGGCGATATTGCCGACCGCTTCGCTTGATTTGACGAGGCCGTCGCCGACCATTCCGCGCGCCTTTCCGGCGGCCTCGGTCGCGACCTTCTTCTGGCCTTCCTTGATCTTGGCGACTGCCTTGTCCTTGGCGGTGGGCTGGACGACTTCCGATTGGGATGTCGTCGTGCCGCTGCCGGTGGTGGCGGTGGTGCCGGTGGTGTCCGTCATGTTGCCCGTGGTCGATGCCCCCGGAACGATCTGGTCGGTGCCTTCCGGCAGTTTCGTTTTTTCGGTAACCATTCGCTTTCCTCCATTCTTATCCCACCAACCCAATATACCCGCAGTCGTTCCGGTCCTTCAGATGGAAAGTTGCACGTCCTGACGCGTCCTTCTAGGGGCATGGGCGAAGCTACCATGTCATTCGTAGAAAAAGGCCTCGATTCCATGACTGCAATCGTCGACATCCATGCCCGCCAGATCCTCGACAGCCGGGGCAATCCCACGGTCGAGGTCGATGTGACGCTCGAGGATGGGTCGATGGGCCGGGCCGCGGTGCCGTCGGGCGCTTCGACGGGCGCGCATGAAGCGGTCGAACTTCGCGATGGCGATGGTGCGCGCTGGATGGGCAAAGGCGTGTCCAAGGCAGTGGCCGCGGTCAATGGCCGGATTGCCGATGAGCTCCTTGGCTATGAGGCCGAGGACCAGGCCGGTCTCGACGCCGCGATGATCGAACTGGATGGCAGCGACAACAAGGGCAAGCTGGGCGCCAACGCCATTCTGGGCGTGAGCCTGGCAATCGCGCGAGCGGCGGCCGAAGCCCGGGCGCTTCCGCTTTACCGCTATGTCGGCGGAGTGGGGGCGAGCCTGCTTCCGGTGCCGATGATGAACATTCTGAATGGCGGCGCCCATGCCGACAATCCCATCGATTTCCAGGAATTCATGGTCATGCCGGTGGGTGCGTCGAGCTTTTCCGAAGGGCTGCGCTGCGGCACCGAGATTTTCCATGCATTGAAGTCGGCGCTGTCGGCCAAGGGGCTGTCGACCGCAGTGGGTGACGAAGGCGGCTTTGCCCCGGCGATCGGATCGTCGCGCGAAGCGCTCGACCTCATTGGCGAAGCGACCCGCGAGGCAGGCTATTCGCTGGGCGATGACGTCATGATCGCGCTCGATTGCGCTTCGACCGAATTCTTCAAGGACGGAAAATATGTGCTTGAAGGCGAGGGGCGAAGCCTGTTGCCCGAAGAGATGGCCGAGGAACTGGCAGCGCTGTGCAAGGCCTATCCGATCGCCTCGATCGAGGATGGCATGGGCGAAGACGATTTCGCGGGCTGGAAGCTCCTCACCGACATGATCGGTGACACCGTGCAGCTGGTCGGCGACGACCTGTTCGTCACCAATCCCAAGCGGCTTGCCAAGGGGATCGATGACGGGCTCGCCAATTCGATCCTCGTGAAGGTCAACCAGATCGGGACATTGAGCGAAACGATCGAGGCGGTGCGGATGGCGCAGGGCGCGGGCTATACCGCGGTGATGAGCCACCGGTCGGGCGAGACCGAGGATTCGACCATCGCCGATCTCGCGGTCGCGCTCGATTGCGGACAGATCAAGACCGGCAGCCTGGCCCGTTCGGACCGGACCGCCAAATACAACCAGCTCCTGCGCATCGAGGAAGAGCTGGGCAGCACGGCGCGCTACGCCGGTCGTTCGGCGCTAAAAGTCGGGAAATAAGGCGAAATCGCTTGCGTGGGCGCGGGCTTTCTGATTCTATGGAATTCATGGGAATGGGGCGCAAGACAATCGGGATGCTTCGCCGGGCAATGGTGCCCGCGCTGGCGACGGTCGTGATCGGCAATTTTGCCGGTTATGCGGTGGCGGGCGATAATGGCCTCCTTGCCTGGGGCGGCTATTACCGGGACCATGAGGAGCGGCAGGCCGAACTCGATGCGCTCAAGGAAGAACGCGACCGGCTCAAGCATCGCTCGGCGCTTCTCGATCCGCGCAAGGCCGATCCCGACATGGCCGAGGAACTGGTGCGCAAGGACCTGGGCCTGGTGCGCGACGACGAAATCATCATCCCGCTCGACTGAAGTCGGCCAAAGTCAAATCGGCGGATTGCCAATTCCGTAACGTCACCCTTATAGAGCGGCTCGCACAACAGGAGACAGGTCACCGTGGCGCGTACCGCGAAGCAAAAGACGTCCTCGAAAAAGGCGCAGCCGCCGCTCGGAAACAAGGAGCGTCCGCCCGAACCCAAACGCTACAAGGCGTCGAAAGAAGAACTGCTCGATTTCTACAAGCAGATGCTTCTCATTCGTCGCTTCGAGGAGCGGGCAGGGCAGCTTTACGGTCTCGGCCTCATCGGTGGTTTCTGCCATCTCTACATCGGGCAGGAAGCGGTCGCGGTGGGCCTGCAGAGCGCGATGACCGTCGGCAAGGACAGCGTCATCACAGGCTATCGCGACCATGGGCACATGCTGGCCTATGGCATCGATCCCAAGGTCATCATGGCCGAACTGACGGGCCGCGAAGCAGGCATTTCGCGCGGCAAGGGCGGCTCGATGCACATGTTCAGCGTCGAGCATGGCTTTTACGGCGGTCATGGCATCGTGGGGGCGCAGGTGTCGCTCGGCACCGGTCTCGCCTTCAAGCATAAATATGCCGACGACGGCGGAGTGAACCTCGCCTATTTCGGCGATGGTGCGGCGAACCAGGGCCAGGTCTATGAAAGCTTCAACATGGCGGAGCTCTGGAACCTGCCGATCATCTACGCCATCGAGAACAACCATTATGCGATGGGCACCAGCGTCGAGCGATCGGCATCGGAGCCCGATTTTTACAAGCGCGGCGAAAGCTTCCAGATTCCCGGCATCCAGGTCGATGGCATGGACGTGCTGGCGGTGCGCGGTGCGGCCGAAGTCGCGCTCGAATGGACTCGCTCGGGCAAGGGGCCGATCATCCTCGAGCTCAAGACCTATCGCTATCGCGGCCATTCGATGAGCGATCCGGCCAAATATCGCACCCGCGAGGAAGTCGACAGCTACAAGAAGGAAAAGGATCCGATCGAGCGGATCAAGGCCGAACTCGAAAAGGCCGGGGTTGCCGAGGAAGAGCTCAAGGCAACCGACAAGGAAATCAAGGACATCATGGTCGAAGCTGCCAAGTTTGCCGAAGAAACGCCGGAGCCTGATCCCTCCGAACTCTACACCGATGTTCTGGTGGAGGAATATTGATGGCGAGCGAACTGAAGATGCCGGCGCTGTCGCCCACGATGGAAGAGGGCACGCTGGCCAAGTGGCTCGTCAAGGAAGGCGACCAGATCAACGCCGGTGACATTCTTGCCGAGATCGAGACCGACAAGGCGACGATGGAATTTGAAGCCGTTGACGAAGGGGTTCTTCTGAAGATCCTTGTCGATGAAGGCACCGACAATGTCGCCGTGGGCAGCGCCATCGCGATCATCGGCGAAGAGGGCGAAGATGCGGGCGATGTCGAATCTGCAGCGCCCGAAGCCGAGCCGGTCGAGGACGTACCGGGCGAAGGCAAGGATGTCGGCCGCGAGGAAAGCGAGGCCGAGCTGACCAAGGTCGATGCCAAGCCGCGCGTCACCCATGTCGATGCCGACCTTCCCGAAGGCACCCAAATGGTCTCGACCAGCGTTCGCGAAGCATTGCGCGATGCCATGGCCGAGGAAATGCGCAAGGACGAGCGCGTCTTCGTGATGGGCGAGGAAGTCGCGCAATATCAGGGCGCCTACAAGGTGACCCAGGGCCTGCTTGACGAATTTGGCGAAAAACGCGTCATCGACACGCCGATTACCGAATATGGCTTTGCCGGCGTTGGTTCGGGCGCGGCGATGGGCGGACTGCGCCCGGTCATCGAATTCATGACCTTCAACTTCGCCATGCAGGCGATCGACCACATCATCAATTCGGCGGCCAAGACCAATTATATGTCGGGCGGCCAGATGCGCTGTCCGATCGTGTTCCGCGGTCCCAATGGCGCAGCGAGCCGCGTGGCGGCGCAGCACAGCCAGAATTACGGGCCCTGGTATGCCAGCGTTCCGGGCCTGGTCGTCATTTCGCCTTATACCGCGGCGGATGCCAAGGGCTTGCTCAAGGCAGCGATCCGGTCCGAGGATCCGGTGGTCTTCCTCGAAAACGAACTGCTTTATGGCGAGAAGTTCGACGTGCCCGACGTGGAGGATTATGTCCTGCCGATCGGCAAGGCGCGCATCGCCCGTGAAGGCAGCGACGTGACGCTCGTTTCCTATTCGATCGGGGTGGGCGTAGCCCTGGAAGCCGCCGAGACGCTGGCCGAGGATGGAATCGAAGCCGAGGTGATCGATCTTCGCACGCTTCGTCCGCTCGATACCGCGACGGTGCTCAACAGCCTTTCCAAGACCAATCGCATGGTCGTGGTCGAGGAAGGCTGGCCGGCCTGCTCGATCGCCTCGGAAATCATGGCCGTGGCGATGGAAGAGGGCTTCGACGATCTCGATGCGCCGGTGCTTCGCGTCACCAACGAGGACGTGCCCTTGCCCTATGCCGCCAATCTCGAGAAGCTCGCGCTGGTCAAGCCCGAAGCGGTGGTCGAGGCGGCGCGGAAGGTGAGCTATCGCTGAAGGCGACCTGACGCCTGACCGGGCGCTGGCGCTGACCCATTTTGCCGGCGCGCTGCGCCCTGCGGTCGAGGCGATCTGGCGCATCGATGCGACGCTGGCCGAAGTGGTCGCGAGCACGACCGAGCCTGCGGTGGGAGCGATCCGCCTCGCCTGGTGGAGGGAGGCGCTCAAAAAGCTCGACCATTCGGACCCGCCCGCCGAACCGCGCCTGTCGGCGATTGCGGCCGAATGCCTTCCGCGCGGCGTGAGCGGCGCGATGCTCAGCGAGATCGAGGATGGCTATGCCACGCTTCTCGATCCCGAACCCGACCTTGACCGCATTTCGCGGAGCGGCGCCGCACTGTTCGGTGCGATTGCCCTCCTGTTGGACGCCGAGGACCCGAAACTTGCCGATGCGGGTGCGCTTGCCATGCTGGCGCGGGTGCGCGGGCTGTCGAGCGAGGATGTGAAGCCTGCGGCGCTGGAGAAAATGCGGGCCTTGCGGGGACATCGCTTTGCCGCGCCGCTTCGCCCGTTGACCATACTTGCGAGGCTGGCGGCGCGCGATTTCCTGCGCCGCGTCGTGGAAGCCGAGGCCACTCCCGGGCGGGCTTTCGCGATGTTGAGCCATCGGTTGAGCGGGGTGGTGACAGCGCGGTGACGAACCGCTAGGCAGGCCGGGCCGGATCGATGACTATGAGGAGCCTTGAACGGCCCGTATCGCCGCCGGCATCGCCGCCATCCTGTTTCTCGCCGCCGGTGCTTTCCTGATTTCGAAGGGAAGCGCGCAGCAAGTCGACAATCGCATCGAGGATACGCCAGTACCGGTCGCGCCCGAACCGGAGCCACTGCCGGTCATTCCCGAAATCCCCGAGCCGCCCGAGGCCGATCCTCTGAGCAAGGAAGAGAAGCGCTTCAACCGGGTGGACAAGGATCGCGACGACAAGATCACCCTTTCCGAGATCGTGCATCCGCGACGCAAGGCCTTTGCCCAGCTCGACCGCGACGGCAACGGCGAATTGCGCTTCGAGGAATGGGCGATCCGCACCATCGAGAAGTTCGAGGGTGCCGATGCCAATGGCGACGGGCTGCTGACCCGCGAGGAATATGCGACGAGCGCCCCCAAGCCCCGAAAGAAGAAGCCCGCCTGCAAATGCTGATCAACCGGCGGGTTCGAGTGCCTCGATCTCGACCGCTTCGCGCTTGGCCCATTCATCGAATGCCTGGCGTGCCCGCTCGGTATATTTGAGGCGGCGATTGGCCTTTTTCATCTTGCCCGGGATCGGCGGCATCAAGCCGAAATTGATGTTCATCGGCTGATAGGTCGAGGCTTCGGCGCCGCCGGTGATATGGCCGAGCAGCGCGCCGAAAGCGGTTTCGGGAGGCGGGCTGGTAAAGCTTTCGCCCTTGGCCTCGGCGGCGGCGAAGCGCGCAGCCATCAGGCCGACCGCCGCCGATTCCAGATAGCCTTCGCAGCCCGTGATCTGTCCGGCGAAACGGATGTTGGGCTGTGCCTTGAGGCGCAGTTCGCCATCGAGCAGTTCGGGCGAGCGGATGAAGCTGTTGCGATGGATCCCGCCGAGCCGGGCGAATTCGGCCTTTTCCAGCCCCGGGATCATGCGGAAAATCTCTTTCTGCGCGCCATATTTGAGCTTGGTCTGGAAGCCGACCATGTTCCACAGCGTGCCGAGCGCATTGTCCTGGCGGAGCTGCACCACCGCATATGGCCAGCGGCCGGTGCGAGGGTCATCGAGGCCGACGGGCTTCATCGGGCCATGCCGGAGAGTGTCGACGCCGCGTTCGGCCATGACCTCGATCGGCATGCAGCCTTCGAAATAGGGCGTGTCCTTTTCCCATTCCTTGAATTCGGTCTTCTCGCCCTTGTTGAGCGCATCGACAAAGGCTTCATACTGCGCCTTGTCCATCGGGCAGTTGATGTAATCCTTGCCGTCCCCCTTGTCCCAGCGCGACTGGAACCAGCAGATGTCGAAGTCGATCGATTCCCTGTGGACGATGGGCGCGATGGCATCGAAGAAGGCGAGGGCGTCGCTTCCGGTCTTTTCGGCGATGCTTTCGGCAAGAGCGGAGCCGGTGAGCGGCCCGGTGGCGACGATCGTCAGGCCGTCCTCGGGGAGGCGGTCGATCCGTTCGCGCACCACTTCAATCAATGGATGTTTCTGAACGCGGTCGGTGACTTCCTGCGCAAAATTCTCGCGATCGACGGCGAGCGCCGAGCCCGCAGGCACACGGTGCGCATCGGCGCATTGCATGATGAGCGAGCCGAGGCGGCGCATTTCCTGGTGGAGAAGGCCCACGGCATTGCTGCTGGCATCGTCCGAGCGGAAGCTGTTCGAGCAGACCATTTCGGCAAGCCGGTCGCTTTCATGCGCGGGCGTGGTGTCGCCGCCGCCGCGCATCTCCGAGAGCCGCACGCGAAGTCCTGCTTCGGCCAACTGCCAGGCCGCTTCCGATCCGGCGAGGCCGCCGCCGATAATATGCACATCATGTCCCATGGCCGCGCCCTCTAGCCCGATGCGCGGCACAAAAAAAGGCGGCACCGGAATGCCGCCTTTCCTTTTCGTGGAGCCCAATTCTCAGGTAAGGATCTCGGGAGGGGCTTCTTCCTTCGTTTCCTCGGCAATCAGTTCCTCGATCGCGGCGACGGGCTGATTGGTCATTTCCTTGTCGATTTCGAGAACGATCCGCCTCTCGGCTTCCTTGTGGAGCTTCTTGCGCAATTCGCCGAGGGTGCGCGGGGCAGCGATCACCACCGCTTTCTCGAAATCGTTGGACAGCGCCCGGCTGTTGATGCGCTCGGCCGCGTCATGCGCCCAGCGATCCTCCTCGAGCTGGTGGAAGTCGGTTTCCTCATAGGACGAACGCGTGGGCGAACCCGACGAGAAAACCGAACCCGGACCATCGGTGGACAGTTCGCGGTCAGGCGCATCCTCGCGGGCGCGCTTCTTTTCCACGACCAGGTTCATATGTTCCTCGTCGCCCTCGTTGCGCAAGAACAGCATCTTGCGCCCATCGGTTACCAGGACCAGCGTTTCGTTTGCGATACCCATGAGGCCTCCTTTGACGTGTTGGTACTTGTGCCACCAACAAACCGGAGGCGGGGGCCGTTCCGCTATTTACCGCCTTCCGGCCCCGCCGCGCCGTCTTCGCCGGTGTCGCCGTTCGCCTCGGGTGCGATGGTCTTGTCATCGCCCTGCAGGTCGGCCTCCACCGCTTCCTCGGCTTCGTTTTCGGCATCCTCGTCCTCGTCGATGCGCGCGACCGAAACCACATGTTCGTTCTTGGCAACGTTGAAGATGGTTACGCCCTGCGTGTTGCGACCGGCTATACGGATATCCCCCACGGTGGTGCGGATCATCTTGCCCTGGTCGGTGACGAGCATGAGCTGTTCGCCCTGGGTGACCGGGAAGCTGGCGACCACCGCGCCATTGCGTTCGGAGGTGACGATGTTCGCCACGCCCTGACCGCCGCGATTGGTGACGCGATATTCGAAGGTGCTGGTGCGCTTGCCATAGCCATTTTCGGTGACGGTCAGGAGGAACTGCTCCTTCTCGGCCAGCTGGGCATAGCGTTCGGGGGTCAAGCCTTCGGCG
Source organism: Sphingomicrobium lutaoense (assembly GCF_014195685.1). Taxonomy (GTDB): domain Bacteria; phylum Pseudomonadota; class Alphaproteobacteria; order Sphingomonadales; family Sphingomonadaceae; genus Sphingomicrobium; species Sphingomicrobium lutaoense. The sequence goes on from NZ_JACICF010000001.1 coordinate 832,330, forward strand.
CCGTCATTGTCGCGCCACACGGGCGACTTGAGATAGGCGTCGCGTTCCTCGCGGGTCGAACCGGTCGAGCCGAGGATCGACATCGAAATCACCTCATCGCCGTCGAGCAGGCGGATGCCGCGCACGCCCATCGAACTGCGGCCCGTGAATTCGCGGACCGCGGTAGCGGAGAAGCGGATCGCCTTGCCGTTGCGGGTGGCGAGGAGGACATCGTCATCCTCGGTGAGGAGGTTCACCCCGACCAGGCGATCGGCCGGATTGCCATCCTCGTCCTCGTCGAACTTCATCGCGATCTTGCCGTTCGAGGGAACGTTGGTGAAGGCATCCATGCTGTTGCGGCGAACCGTGCCGCCGCGCGTCGCGAACATGATCGACAGGCCGGCCCATTCCTCCTCGTCCTGCGGGAGCGGGAGGACGGTGGCGATCGTCTCTCCCTCGGCGAGGGGGAGCAGGTTAACCATCGGGCGGCCCTTGGCGGTCGGCCCGCCTTCGGGAAGTTTCCAGACCTTCATGCGATAGACCCGCCCGGTCGTGGAGAAGAAAAGCACCGGATTGTGCGTCGTTGTGACGAACAGGTTGGTGACGATATCCTCATCCTTGGTGCTCATGCCCGCGCGGCCCTTGCCGCCGCGCTTCTGTTCGCGGAACAGAGCGAGCGGAGTGCGCTTGATATAGCCCGTGTGGGTGACGGTGACGACCATGTCTTCGACCGCGATGAGATCCTCATCGTCGATGCCGTCCACCGCCGGGGCGAGTTCGGTGCGGCGCGGGACCGCGAACTCGGCCTCGACCGCGTCGAATTCCTCGACCATGACTTCATAAAGGCGTTTGCGGTTCGAGAGGATCTCGAGCAGTTCGCCGATGGTCTTGGCCAGTTCCTCCAGCTCGCCGCCGATCTCGTCGCGGCCCAGCGCGGTGAGGCGGTGAAGCCGCAGTTCGAGGATCGCCTTCACCTGCGCTTCGGAGAGGCGGTAGGTGGTGCCTTCGGCGGCCGGATCCATCGCTTCGACCAAGCGGATATAGGGGCGGATTTCGTCGCCCGGCCATTCCTTCGAAAGCAGCTTTTCGCGGGCCTCCTGCGGGGTCTTGGAGCCGCGGATCATCACCACGACATCGTCGAGGTTGGAGACCGCCACCACGAGACCGAGCAGGATGTGGGCGCGTTCGCGCGCCTTGAACAGCTCGAACTTGGTGCGGTTGGTGATGACCTCTTCGCGGAACTTCACGAAGCTCTCGATAATCGAGCGCAAGTCGAGCGTTTCGGGGCGCCCGCCACGGATGGCGAGCATGTTCGCCGGGAAGCTGCTCTGTGCCGGAGTGTGGCGCCACAACTGGTTGAGCACGACTTCAGGCGTGGCATCGCGCTTGAGGTCGATGACGATCCGCACGCCTTCGCGGTTCGATTCGTCGCGAATGTCCGAAACGCCCTCGATGCGCTTGTCCTTGGCGGCTTCGGCGATCTTCTCGACGAGGCCGGACTTGCCGACCTGATAGGGGATTTCGGTGAGAACGATGGCGCGCTTCTCGCCCGCCTTTTCCTCGATGTGGGCGCGCGAGCGCATCATCATCGAGCCGCGCCCGGTGGTGTAGGCGGCGCGGATGCCGCTCGACCCCAGGATCTGCGCGCCGGTGGGGAAGTCGGGGCCCTTCACATATTCCATCAGCCCTTCGGTGCTGATGGCGGGATCTTCGATATAGGCGCGGCAGGCGGCGAGCACTTCGCCCAGATTGTGCGGCGGGATGTTGGTTGCCATGCCGACCGCGATGCCGCCCGCGCCATTGACGAGCAGGTTGGGGAAGCGCGCGGGCAGGACCTGCGGCTCGCTTTCGCTACCGTCATAGTTGGGCTGGAAGGCGACGGTTTCCTTGTCGATGTCGCCAAGCAGGCTTCCGGCCACCTTTGCCAGGCGCGCCTCGGTATAACGCATCGCGGCGGGGGGATCGGGATCCATCGAACCGAAGTTGCCCTGACCGTCGATGAGCGGAACACTCATCGACCAGTCCTGCGTCATGCGCGCGAGGGCATCGTAAATCGCGCTGTCGCCATGGGGGTGATATTTACCCATGACGTCACCGACGATGCGGCTCGACTTGCGGTAGGGGCGGCCCGCGACGTAGCCCGCTTCCTGACAGGCGTAGAGGATACGGCGATGCACCGGTTTCAAGCCGTCGCGCACGTCGGGAAGCGCACGCGCCACGATCACGCTCATCGCGTAATCGAGATAGCTGGTCTTCATCTCGTCGACGATCGAGATGGGGTCGATGGAATCGTCTTGCGGGGTTTGCACCGGGGGTTCGGAAGCCACGAATTATCCTATTTCGATGAACGAATGCACAGGGTGCGAGGATCGCACCGATTCTCTGCCAGCGAGACTAGCCGCTGACAGAGCAGGGTGCCACCCCATAGGCCTCATGGAAGCCGAAAAAATCGACTGCGCTTTACGTTAACGGAAAGTGGGTTCGCTCTCCGGTCAGCCCTCGCGGACGAACAGCGGCTTTTCCGGAATGGAGCCGTCCTCGCGGTAGCGCCAGCCATCGCGGTCGAAATGCCGCAAGCCCTCGGGCTTTTCGACCCGTTCATCGCACACCCAGCGCGCCATCGCTCCGCGCGCGACCTTCGCGGCGAAGCTCTGGAACTGGAGGCCCTTGGCGGTCTCCACGCGGAAGTCGGGTGCGATGACCTTGGTGTCTTCGGGCAGTTGACCCTTCACCACTTCATAATATTCGTTCGAAGCGAGGTTGAGGACGATGTTCGAGCCTTCTTCCTCGAGATCTTTGGCAATCGCCTTGGCGACGCTGTCGCCCCAATGGTCGGTGAGCTTGCCTTTGGAGCCTTTCCCGGGCGACCAGCGGGTGCCCATTTCGAGGCGGTAGGGCTTCATCCGGTCCTTGGGGCGAAGCACGCCGTAGAGGCCCGAGAGGATGCGGACATGATCCTGCGCATAGTCGATGACCTCGGGTTCGGCGCTCGCCGCATCGAAGCCGCGGTAGACATCTCCGATGAAGGTGCGGATCGCGGGGCGCGTCTTTGCCTTGTCGAAGCGGGCGTAGCGTTCCTCGTTCAAGGTGGCGAGCTTGTCGGAAATGCCCATGATCTTCTTCAAATCCTTCGCCGACAGCTTCGCGGCCGCCTCGGCGATCTGCGCGGCCTGCACCTCGAAACGGGGGCGGGTAGGGGTTTCGGGATAGTCGCTGGTCTCATCGAGCGACTTGGCGGGCGAAAGCAGGATCAACATGGCGCCTATCGCTAACGGCCCGCCCGCGCGGCGTCAAAACGGTTTTGGAATGCAGTCTGACCGCTTTATTCAATCACTATTCAGGCCCTATGTCCTATCAACACTGGCGAAGAGACGCGCGGGACGGTAAAGCCCTGCGCGATTGATTTTCCACCTCATTCCTGTCGAGGAGACGTTGATTATGAAGTTCACGATGACCGCGATTGCGCTGGCGCTGGCCGGTACGACCATGACGGCCGCCCCCGCGATGGCCCAGGATGCCGAAGAGCAGGCCGCGCCCGCAATCGAACTGTCGAAGAAGGGCCGCAAGGCGCTCGCGCCGCTGCAGAATGCGCTCAACGCCAAGGATTATAGCGAGCTGCCCAAGCTGATGGCCGAAGCCGAAGCCAACGCCTCGACCTCCGGCGACAAATACACGCTTGCCCAGCTCAAGCTGAAGTATGCCGTCGATACCGGCGATGCCGACGCAATGGTCGCGGCTGCCGACATGATGCGCGCTTCGGGTGCCGGCGATCCGATGGTCGTGCAGGACCTCTACGTGAAGCTCGGTTCGATGCGCTACAATGACGGCGACTATGCCGGTGCCAAGGCGCAGTTCCTCAAGGCGCTCGAAATCAAGCCGGACGACAGCAACGCCATGTATCTCCTCGCCGAGACCTCGAACATGCTCGACGATGTCGATGGTGCGCTGCGTTATTACGGGCAGGCAATCGCCACCCAGAAGGCCAGCGGCAATGCGATCGAGGAAAACTGGTATCGCCGCGCCGTGGGCATCGCCTATGACGCCGGTCGCCGTGAAACCGCGAACCTCACTCGCGAATGGCTGGTCGCCTATCCGACCGATGCCAACTGGGGCGAGGCGCTGGCGATCTACCACAATTCGGCCAACCATCCCGACCCGGTCTATCTGGATCTCTACCGCCTTCGTCACGCCGTGGGCGCGCTCAAGCGGAGCCAGGACTATGCCGATTTCGCGGGTCTCCTGATCCTTGCCAACAGCCCGAGCGAAGCGCTCGTCGTGCTGAACGAAGGCCAGGCCGCCGGTCTCATCGAGCCCGACAGCCTGCGGAACAAGGAACTGTTCGCAGCGGCCAAGAAGGGTGACGCGGCAGCCGAGCGCGCGACGCTCGACACCGACGCCTCGCGCGCCGGCAGCCGCGATTCGGCCCGTGCCGCCTTCAACATCGGCAATGCCTATTATGGCTATGGCGAGTTCCAGAAGGCCGCGGACATGTATCGCATCGCCCTGACGAAGTCGGATGTCGATCGCGACATCACGCAGCTTCGCCTCGGCATGGCTCTCGCCCGTGCGGGCGACAAGGCCGGTGCCAAGGAAGCGCTGGCCAAGGTCGGCGGCGCGCAGGCCGAACTGGCGAAATATTGGATGATCTACGCCGATACGCGCGGCTGATCTTCCGATCATCTCCAAAGGTTGAGGGGCGTCGGGCGAAAGCCTGGCGCCCCTTTACCATATCAGGCGCAATTTTCCGCGCTGCACCGCCTGTCCCGATATGGGATGGTTAACATGGTCGACCTACTTATCGCGTCTGGAAATGGTCAGATCGAAAGTCCCTAGAGGCGGAGATTGAATTGCGTTTCGACGATCGCATCGCGACCTTGTTGACCTTGCCCGGCACGGACGAGCATGACACTGCCGTCCGCTGGCGGCAGCTGGTCGACGTTGCCGCGCGCGCGGGCGAGGAGGAGGAGAATAGCGCTCCCTTCATCGCGGCGGTCGCGGTCATCAAGGCCGATGCACCGCGCATTCCGCTGGCGCTCCGTGCCGCCGCCGCGCGCGCGATCGCGGGGCGTCCGGTGCCCCCCGCGCTGCTCGAGGTCTTCGCAGCCGACCGCCTGGCGGTGAATGCGCCTCTGCTTGCCGCGTTGCCCGACCGTCAGCCGCTGCTGCGCCGACTTTATGACCTGGCCGATGCCGACAGCCGCCGTTTTCTCGAAACGCTTTACCCCCAACTGGCCAAGCCTTCGGGTAACGAGCCGTCGCTCCATGATGTTGTATCGCGGGTCGAGAAGCGCCGCGAGGAAGTGGAGGAAAATGGCGAGGCGGAAGTCACGACCTTGCCGCCGCGCCGCCCGCGCCCCGTGCCGACGCCCGAGCCCCGGCCCGTCGAGGCGCCCGTCGCAGAAACGCCGCCCGTCTCGCCTCCCGCCACGCGGCAGGAACCCGTGCCCAAGCCGTCGCCGCCTCCTGCACCTGCGCCCGATGACCCGGATGTGCTTGTCCGGCCCGAGACATCGGATCCCAAGGCGCTGCGCGAGTTGGCGCATGAAATCCGCACGCCGCTTAACGCCATCATCGGCTTTGCCGAGATCATCGACGGCCAGTATCTGGGGCCTGCGAACGAGAAATATCGCGAGCGCGCCGCCGAGATCGTGGCGCAGGCGCGCATCCTGCTCGGCGCGATCGACGATCTGGATTTCGCGGCACGCCTGCGTAGCGGTTCGAAGGAGGACAGGGCCGCGCCCGTCGCGGCGGGCGAACTCCTCAAGGAGATGGTGCCCGATCTGCGAGCTGTCGCCGACCGCCATGGCACTGCCCTCCAGGTCGAGGTCGAGGGTTCGGATGACATGCCGACCGTCGACCGGATGATCGCGGGACGGCTGCTCCGGCGAATTCTTTCGGCTCTCCTGCTGGCCGCGAACAAGGGGGAAGTGATCGGGGTCCGCCTGTCGAAACGCGATGGCATCGTCCGCTTCGTCATTCGCCGGCCGCGTGCTCTCAACGGGCGCGATGCGACGAGCCTGCTCGATCCGGCGCTGACGCTGGAGAGCGAGGGGCAGGCGCTGCTCGGCCTCGGCTTTTCGCTGCGACTGGTGCGTGGTCTTGCCCGCGTGGCGGGCGGCGACCTGATCGTCGATGCCGAAGCCATCCTGCTCGACATTCCCCAACTGGACTGATCCGGCTTGCCAGCCTGCCTGACCCATGGTTAGGGCAGGGGCGGGGGCCCGTAGCTCAATGGTTAGAGCTGACCGCTCATAACGGTTAGGTTGCAGGTTCGAGTCCTGCCGGGCCTACCAGCCTTTGGAAAAGGCGAAAAAACGCGCGACATGGAGAAGATGGTCGGGGAGACAGGATTCGAACCTGCGACCCTCTGCTCCCAAAGCAGATGCGCTACCAGGCTGCGCCACTCCCCGAAGGTCAGGGGAGCGCCCCTACCAGCAGATTGGCTTTTCGCCTAGCTTTTATCGGCGCTATTCGGCGATCCCGCCCGACATTACCGCCAGCATCGTGGTCCAGGCCGCGACATTCTGGGCGAGCTGCTCCTTGTCGAGCTTGTCGAGCGTGTCGTTGGCGGTGTGATGGAGGTCGAAATAGCGGCTGCCGTCCTGGCGCAGCGAGACGCCAGGCGCGCCTTTCTGCATGATCGGCCCGATGTCGGCGCCGCCCGCCTCGTCGTAACGGCCCGGAACGATGGACAGGGGATAGAGAGCGAGGCGCAGGGCGTCGGCCTCTTCCTTGCGATCTTCCCCGAGATTGGTGTCGACGCGCCAGACGCGATCGGCGCCAAAGTCACTTTCGGCGACGAGATGATAGTCTTCGCCGCCGCGGGTTTCGGCAAAGGCGCGCCCGCCGTGAATGCCCACTTCCTCGGCACCGAACCAGACGATTTCGATGGTGCGATAAGGCTGGCCCGCGTCCATGATCCGCTTGGCGGCCGCAGCAACGATGCCGCAGCCCGCGCCATCGTCGAAAACGCCCGGGCTATTGTCCCAGCTGTCGATATGGCAGCTGACGAGCAGCTTCTTAGCATCGGGATTGCGGCCCGGCACTTCCGCGATGACATTGCCGGATTTCTGGATGCCGATCTGGCGCGGAGTCATGACAAGCTTGAGCGTCACCGGGCGGCCGCGGGCGAGCACCCTTTCGAGCTGCTGCGCGTCGGGGACCGACAGGGCGCCGGCGGGAATGGGATCGGCCTCGCCGAAATTGATGGTGCCGGTATGGGGCAGGCGGTCGCTGTCGGTGCCGATCGATTTGACGAAGATGGCGGCGGCGCCGCGTTCGCTGGCGCTTTTCGGGCCGAAGAAGCGCGGCGTCCCGTAATTGCCATATCCCGACCCGTCCTGGTTGGCGGGCATGGCATGGCTGATGAAGACGATCTTGCCTGCGATGCTACTGGCCGGAGCGGCGAGGAATGCGGCATAATCCTTGAAGCCCACCACCTCCGCGACGAGCCCGGCATCGCCGGTCGAACCCGAATTGCCGAAAGCGGTGACGATCAGTTCCTGCGGGAAGGGCGCGACGATATGCGCGCTTTCCTTGCCCCGCACCCAGGTCGGCATGTCGAACTCCTCGACCCGGACGTTGGAGAAGCCCATCGCGCCGAGGCGCTGGACCGCCCATTGGCGGGCGCGTGCTTCGGCTTCGGTCCCGGCAAGGCGCGGTCCGATCTCGGTGGTGAGGTCGGCGACGATGCCATAGGCGATGTCGTCCTCGAGCGCGGCCTCGCGGAGTTCGGCGATCTTTTCATCGGAAACGGCCGAGGGCTGGGCAGCGGCGAGAAGGGCGGGGGAAGCGAAAGCGAGGAGCGCGGCGCGCACGGAAATGTTCAACATGGGCGAGTGTGCTAGCCAATTGTCAGGGGCCTGTCACCGTCCAACTAGAAGAGCCGCAATTGCTTGCCCTGCGGAGGGGTGAAAAGCTCGCTGTTGAGCCTGGCCTTCCGGCGCCCGAGGCCATGGTCGCGGCAGGCCTTGTCGAAGCGCTTGCGAAAGAGTTCGGCCCAGACGCCCTGTCCGCGCAGCCTGCTGAAGAAGCGGGGGTCATTGTCCTTTCCGCCGCGCAGGTCACGGATCGTCGCCATCACCTTTCGCGCGCGCTCGGGATAGTTTTCCTGAAGCCATGCCTTGAAGAGCGGCGCGACTTCATGCGGAAGCCGGACCGGAAGGAAGAAACCGTTGGTGGCACCTGCTTCGGCACCTGCCTGGACAATCGCTTCCATTTCCATGTCGGTGATGTGCGGAACGACGGGCGAAACCGAGAGATAGACGGGGACGCCCGCCTCGGTGAGCTGGCGGATCGCCGCGATGCGCTTTCGCGGAGCGGGCGCGCGGGGTTCGAGCGTGCGATGCACCTTGGGATCGAGCGAAGTGACCGAGATAGCGACCGCCGCGATGCCCATGCGTGCCGCAGGAGCGATGATGTCGAGATCGCGCAGCACGCGGTCGGACTTGGTGGTGATGGTGAAGGGATGCTTCACCTCGAAAAGCGTCTGGAGGATGCTGCGCGTGATCTTGTAGCGGCCTTCGATCGGTTGATAGGGATCGGTGTTGGTACCCAGCGCGATCGGCGCGGCCTCATAGCCCTTTTTCGACAGTTCGGCATGAAGCAGGCCCGCGGCGTCGGGCTTTGCGAACAGGCGGCTTTCGAAATCCACACCGGGCGAGAGGTCGTGATAGGCATGGGTCGGCCGGGCGAAACAATAGATGCAGCCATGTTCGCAGCCGCGATAGGGATTGACCGAGCGGTCGAACCCGATGTCAGGCGAATGGTTGCGGGTAAGGACGGTCTTCGGGCGCTCGATCGTCACGCTGGTCCGGCGCTTGGGAATGCCATCCAGTTCCTCGACGCTGTCCAGCCAGTCGCCATCGACCACCCGCTCCATGAGATTGAAGCGAAGGGGCGTGTCGTTGCGGGTCGCCGCCCTGCCATGAATCGATTCGACGGGCATGGCGACAGGCTAGTCGCACACCGTGAACAAAAAAAGAACTTATCGCGTGGGATAGGTGGGCCAGCGATGCTCCGCCAGGCCTTTCAGCGCGGACGGTTCATTGCCTGCCAGCGCATGATAGACGAAATAATTGCGTAGCACGGCCGGGACATATCCCCGCGTTTCCCAATAAGGCAGGCTTTCCATCCACAAGAGCGGATCGCCATTGTCGCGGATGCCGTTCCAGCGGCGCACCGGCACCGGCCCGGCATTATAGGCCGCGATGATGCGCGGCAACTGGTCCTGGAAATAGCGGTCCGAGCGAGTGAGGGCGATGAATTCCTGCCCATGATCGATATTGGTCTCGGCGCGCTTGAGCATATCGACGCTGACCGTCTGTCCACGCCGCCGCGCGGTATCGCGCGCGGTTCCGGGGCGGACCTGCATCAAGCCCACGGCATCGGCCGGGCTGACCACCCATTCGCGGAAATCGCTTTCCTGGATGATGTGGGCGTAGGCCATGTAGGGATCGATGCGCCATCCATTTTCGGGATTCCAGGAAGGCGCGGGATAGCGGTCGGCCACGTCGGTTTTGGCGCCGCGCGGTCCATTGGTGGCGAGCCAATATTGCGCACCGGCGAGCGAGTGGCGCTTGGCGATTTCGAGCAGCGCGCGATGATCTTCGGGCGAACCGATCCGGGCCTGATGCTTGAGCAGATCCTCGGCATGGCCGCGATAGCCGATCCCCGCGAAGGCAATCGCGCGCCGCACATTGGGCAGATCCTCGACGCGGCGGATATGGTCGGGTCGGGGCGCTTCGACCCGTTCGGGCGGGCGCCGGTCCATGCCCAGCGTGAGCCGGGCGACCTGCCCGTAGAAAGTCTCAACATCCTCGGCGGCGGCACGCATCCGCGCCGCGACCTGGTGCGGGCGGCGGCAGGCCTGTTCGGCGCGGGCGGACCAGTAATGGCCGCCTGCCGCGATCTCGCGGTTGCCGGTCGCCAGTGCGGCCCAACGGAAAGCCGAGGATGCGCCATCGCAATCGCCGGCGCGCCATGCCGCCAGCCCTTCGAGATAGGATGCGCGTGCGGCCCATTCGCCGCTGCCGTTGGCGCGTCCGTCGGCGGCGATCCTCCGTGCGTCCTGGTCGCGGCCCACGACATAATAGATGAAGGCCACTTTCTGCGCGATCTCGGCGAGTGCATCGCGGCTCAACCGGTCGCGGGCATCGCGATAGATGGCTTCGGCGGGCTCGGGATCGTCCGCTTCGATATAGGGACGGATCGCGGTGCGGACTTCCTCTGTGCCGGGATCATCGACCGGGCGGGCGCGCACGCGGCGTGGCGCACTTCCGAGGCTGACGATCGGCTGCTGCGCGGCGACCGGCTGTGGACCCGCGCCGCGCCGTTGAGCGAGGCGAGCGAGCTGCGCGGCCTGGGGCAGGTCGCGTCCGCGCTCGATGAGAGAGACGAGCTCGGCAGCGCTTACCTCGGGCGATCCGGCGGCCAGATAGAGTTCGGCGCGCACATAGCTTTCCATCGGGTCGCGCCGGTCCATCCGGTCCACCAGCGCGCGGGCGATGTCCCAGCGCTTCTGCGCGATCGCACCGAGGACGTTGGGAGCCGTGGGCTCGGGCAATTGATAGGCGGGCGGCGCGACGACTTGCCGCTCCTGCGCGGGCGGGGGAGCGGGTTGCGGCAGCGGGGCAAGGGGATCCTGCGCCTGAACGCCCAGCGCAGCCAACAGAAATGTAAGGCTCATTCACCCTCCGCGGTAAGTAGGAGCAGGTCCGCCCATGCCTTGGCCTTGTCCTGCGGTCGCTGGAGCAGCCAGCGGGGATGGAAAGTGACCACGGTACGAACCCCTTCGACATGGTGGAGCCGCCCACGGGCGCGGGGCAAAGGCGCGTCAAGAAGCGCTCGTGCCGGTGCGTCTCCGAAGAGGAGGAGCCGTTTGGGGCGGTAGAAAGCGATCTGCAGGCGGGCCAGCGCCGCGAGATCCTTGAGCTGGTCGTCGACGATCTTCTCGCCCGGACGATGCGCGGGTTCGAGTAGCGAACGGGCACAGGCGCTGCGTTCCAGCCCGATGGCGCCGAGCATCCGATCGAGCAATTCGCCCGTTTTCCCACCGAAGGGCTTGCCGTCGGCGGCATCGATGCGGTCGGGCCGGTCGCCGAGCAGCATCAGCGGTGCATCCTGCGGACCTTCGGCGCGGACATGGCGCGCCTTCATCGCATTGCTTCGCATTTCCAGGAATGCCGCCGCGTCCTGGGGATCGGAGGGAAGGCGAGCGGCACTGACGCGGGGCGGTTCGGGCGGCGGCGCGGTGGTTTTGCGCATGAGCGCCTGCACCTCGCTCCATGCCGGCGCATCGCCGCGCGTCGCGACATCGACGCCCGAAAGCGCATAATATTCGAGCAGCGCCCCGGCTGCGTCCCGTTCGATTCCCGCCATAGGGCATCGTTCCTTCATGTTGACGGCGCGGTCAATTCATTGGCAGGGCTGTATGGAGCCGAAAGGCAAGAAAAATACGATCAAGGGAAGATTGATGAGCGACCGGGAATCGATGGAATATGATGTCGTGATCGTCGGGGCCGGTCCGGCCGGCCTGTCGGCGGCGATCCGATTGAAGCAGCTGGCCCAGGAAGAGGGCCGCGATGTCTCGGTCTGCATCCTCGAAAAGGGCAGCGAAGTCGGCGCGCACATCCTGTCGGGCGCGGTCATCGATCCCAAGGCTCTCGACGAACTCATCCCCGACTGGCGCGAGCAGGATTGCCCGCTGAAGGTCGAGGTGAGCGACAATAATCATTGGGTGCTGTCGGCTTCGGGGCAATTCTCGATCCCCCATCTCTTCCTGCCGGGTTTCATGCATAACAAGGGCACCTATACCGGCAGCCTCGGCAATCTTTGCCGCTGGCTCGCGGGGCAGGCCGAGGCGCTGGGTGTCGAAATCTTCCCGGGCTTTGCCGCCGCCGAAGTGCTTTATGACGAGGATGGATCGGTCAAGGGCGTGGCGACCGGCGACATGGGCATCGCGCGCGATGGCACCAAGCGTCCCGACTATCAGCCCGGTATGGAGTTGCATGCCAAATATACCCTGCTTGGCGAAGGCGCACGCGGCCATCTGACCAAGCAGCTCACCGAGACCTTTTCGCTTCGCGAGGAAAGCGGGCCGCAGGTCTATGGCATCGGCATCAAGGAATTGTGGGACGTTCCGGCGGAGAAGCACAAGCCGGGACGCGTCATCCATACGCAGGGCTGGCCGCTCGACGATGCCTGGGGCGGGGGTTTTCTCTACCACCAGGACAATGGACAGGTCGCTCTGGGCTTCGTGGTGGCGCTCGATTACAAGAATCCCTGGCTTTCGCCCTTCGAGGAAATGCAGCGCTGGAAGACCCATCCCGATATCCGCGCCGAGATCGAGGGCGGTAAGCGCGTATCCTATGGCGCACGGGCAATCAACGAGGGGGGCTGGCAGGCCATTCCCAAGCTCGCTTTCCCGGGCGGCGCGCTGATCGGCTGCTCGGCGGGGTTCGTCAACGTGCCGCGCATCAAGGGCACCCATACCGCGATGAAATCGGGAATGCTCGCCGCGGAAGCGGCTTTCGCCGCGCTGGGCCAGCAGCGGGCGCGCGATGTCCTCGAGGATTATGAGCCGTCGGTTCGCAATGGCTGGATCGGCAAGGAATTGAAGATCGTGCGCAATGCGCAGCCCGCGGTCGCCAAGTTCGGCGGCGCCCTGGGCACGGTGGTCGCGGGGATCGACATGTGGCTCAACAATCTGGGGCTGACCACGCCCTGGACGATGAAGCATCATGCCGATCATACCCAGATGCACCGCAAGGAGCATGCCGAGCGGATCCAATATCCCAAGCCCGACGGCGTCCTGACCTTCGACCGGCTGTCGTCGGTCTATCTTTCGAATACGAACCATGAGGAGGACCAGCCCGTCCACCTCACCCTGAAAGACGCGTCGATCCCGATCACGGTCAATTATGATATCTACGCCAGTCCCGAAACGCGCTATTGTCCGGCGGGTGTCTACGAGATCGTGGGCGAAGAGGAAGGCGAACCCAAGTTGCAGATCAACGCCCAGAATTGCGTCCACTGCAAGACCTGCGACATCAAGGACATGACGCAGAACATCAACTGGGTGGTGCCGGAAGGCGGAGGTGGTCCCAATTATCCGAACATGTAGCAAGACGTTCGCGCTGGCGTTGGCAGGCGCCGCGCTTGCCGCGAGTCCCGCGCAGGCCGCGGATATCGAGGCGCAGCGCCTGTCGCTGTTCGTTCATGCCCGCGCCGCCGAGCTGCTGGGCGACCATGACCGGGCCGCGACCTATTACAGCCGGGTCACGGCGCAGGGCGTGAAGGATGATGCGCTGGCTGCCGATGCCATGTCCTCGGCGATCATCGCCGGACGTTTCGATCTTGCTCGCCAGATCGGCGCTGCGGCACCGGCCGAGCGCTTCAATCTCGATGGACGGCTCTTCCTGCTTGCCGATGCCTTGCGCGATGGCCGGACCGAACGGGCGCTTTCTCTCCTGTCGAGCGACAAGGCGGGAGCGAGCCTCGATTTCGCGGCGCCATTCGTTCGTGCATGGATCGGTCTGTCGGAAGGCTCGCCCGAACGCCGCCAGGCCGCGATCCGCCTCGTGACCGGGATGGACAAGGCGGGGCCGATGGCATCCTATATGGATGAACAGGCGGCTTTTCTCCTGCTTGCCAACGGGCAGCCCGACGAGGCGCTCGACTATATCGAGACCGCGCTGGCCGATGCCGGTGGGCGCGAAGCGCGGATGCGGCTGACCTTTGCCGACGGCCTATTTGCCGCCGGATCGCGCGAGGACGCGCTCGCCCTTGTTGCGGGGAACGATCCCATTCTCCTGGCCGCTCGCCGCCAACTGGAAAGCGGGCGGGGGATCGGGGCGCGTATCGATACGCCCGCAGAGGGTCTTTCCGATCTGCTCGCGGCGCTCGCGGTCGATGTGAACCGCGGCAACCGGCGCGACCTGCCGCTTGCGCTGGCGCAAGTCGCCCGGGTGGCCGACCCCGCCAACAGCCAGGCGACGATCATCGCCTCGCTCCTCCTCGACGCGCTCGACCGGCCCGACGATGCGCTGGCGCTGCTGGCGGGCGTGGGGCGCAAGGATCCACTCGCTGCGCAGGCGCGCGATGCCGAAGTGCAGGCGCTGCTGGCGGCCGACCGGCTCGACGAAGCGCTGGTTGCGGCACGCAAGAGCGGCTCGGGCCCGGGCGCGCAGGCGCGTATCGGCGATGTCTATGCCGCGATGGAACGGCATGAAGAAGCCGCGCAGGCCTATGCACGGGAGCGGGCGGGCAATCTGTCCGACTGGACGCTCCTGTTCCTCGAAGCCACCCAGCGTGACATGGCGGGCGACTGGGACGGGGCCAAGGTTCTGCTTCGCCACGCGCTTGCTGCCGAACCGCGCCAGCCCATCGTTCTCAATTATCTGGGCTACACGATGCTCGAGATGGGAGAGGACCCCAAGGAAGCGGCCGCTCTGATCCGCGCCGCGCATGAGGTTCGCCCCTCCGACCCCTCGATCACCGACAGCCTCGGTTGGGCGCAATATAAGCTGGGCCTGATCGACGAAGCCGTCCAGACGCTGGGCAAGGCCGTGGCGCTGGAGCCCGGCAACGAGGAAATCTACGAACATTATGGCGATGCCCTGTCGCGGGCAGGCCATGTCATCGAAGCGCGCTTTGCCTGGCAGGCGGCGCGCAGCGTCGCCGAGGATGAAAAGCGGATCGGCCGCCTGGACAGCAAGCTCGTCACCGGCCTGTCCGCGCATAACGCCGCTCCCTGATGCGCTATTCCGAACCGGCACCTGCCAAGGTGAACCTCGCGCTGCATGTGCGCGGGCGACGCGCCGACGGGCGGCACAATCTGGAAACGCTGTTCGCTTTCTGTGTCGATGGGGACAGGCTTTCCGCCGAGGCGAGCGACGAGATCAGTCTCGATCTGGGCGGCCCTTTCGCGACGGCCTTGAGGGGTGAGCAGGACAATCTGGTGCTCCGCGCGGCGCGCGACCTGCAGCGAGCGGCGGGAGTGGAGCAGGGGGCTGCGCTGCACCTTCAGAAGAATTTGCCGGTCGCTTCGGGTCTTGGAGGCGGGTCCGCCGATGCGGCCGCGGCGCTTCGCCTTCTCACGCGGCTCTGGAAGATCGATCCCGACCATGCGGCTGCGGTGGCGCCCGATTTGGGCGCTGATGTGCCGGCCTGCCTGCTTAGCATGACGGCACGCGGCGAGGGGGTAGGGGATCAGCTTCGGCCTGTCGATGCCGCCGATATCAGCGGAACGCCCATCCTGCTGGTCAATCCGCTCGAACCCCTGTCCACCGCGAAGGTTTTCGCGCGGTGGGACGGCGAGGACCGTGGGCCGCTGGGCGAGGATTGGCGAAGCGGTCGCAACGACCTCGAACCCGCGGCGCTGGCCGAGGTGCCTGCGATCGGTGTTATCCTCGACTGGATGCGCGATCAGCCGGGCGTCACACTGGCCCGCATGTCGGGGAGTGGCGCGAGCTGTTTTGCGCTTTTCGACACGGAAACTGCGCTCGAACGGGGGGCATCGGCCTGTCCCGACAAATGGTGGCACATGGCCTCCTTCCTGCGCTAAGGCGCACGGCCATGACACGACCCATTCTTCCGGCCGCCGCGACGGTCGAGGCCGAACAGGCTGCCATTGCGGGCGGCACGCCCGAAACCGACCTGATGGAAAATGCCGGTGCCGCGCTTGCCCGCGCGATCCGGCTGATGAGCCCATGGCGCCCGGTTCTGTTTCTTGCCGGGCCCGGCAACAATGGCGGCGATGCCTTCGTCGCGGCGCGTCATCTTCTCGAACAGGGGATGCAGGTCCGCATCGCGGTCACGGGCGCGCCCAAAAGGGACGCGGCGCGCTGGGCGAAAGGTGGCTGGCATGGTGAGGTCGAGTTGATCAGCGAAGAGACCGAGCCTGCGCCGCTGCTGGTCGATGCCCTGTTCGGGACGGGGCTTGGCCGTCCGCTCGGCGAGGAATTGCAGGCGCATCTGATGCGGCTGGCCGAAGGCGCGGCGATGACCATCGCCTGCGACCTGCCGAGCGGAGTCGACGCCGATAGCGGGGAAATGCTCAGTCCCATTCCCCGATATGACGCGACCGTCACTTTCGGAGCGCTCAAGCCGGCGCACCGCCTTGCCCCCGCAATGCAACATATGGGCGACGTCATTCTTGCCGATATCGGGTTGGGTGAAGTGGAGAGCGACTGGCGCGAAATCGGCAAGCCCGAGCTTCCCGCGCCTGATCCCGTCGGCCACAAATATGGCCGCGGCCTGGTACATTGCCTCGCAGGATCGATGCCGGGCGCGATTGCCTTGTCGGCCCATGCGGCGGCGCGGGCGGGAGCGGGCTATGTCCGCGTCTCGACCAGCAGGATGATCGACGGCCTGCCCAGCGCCATCGTCCAGACCGACAGCGCCGATGCCCTCGACGACGAACGGATCGGCTGCCTTCTGGTTGGCCCGGGCATGGGCGATGTGCCGCCCCTGCTTACCCTGGCGTTGACCAAGACGCATCCGCTGGTGATCGATGCTGATGCGATCAAGGCGGTGGGCGAACCCGATCGTCTCGTCGGCCATGACGTCATCCTGACGCCGCACGAAGGCGAGTTCGAGGCGCTGTTCGGCGAGATCGAGGGAACGAAGGCCGACCGCGCTCTCATCGCGGCGCAGCGCAGCCAGTCGATCATCGTTCTCAAGGGACCCGACACGCTGGTCGCAGCGCCCGATGGACGTCTCGGCTTCGCTCCGCCCGCGCCCGCGGGCCTGGCAACGGCGGGGAGCGGGGACGTGCTGGCAGGGATCATCGCCGCATTTCGGGCGCGGGGCATGGAGCCTTTCGAAGCGGCCTGCGCAGCCGTCTGGGTGCATGGCCGTGCCGCCGAAGTCGCCGGACCCAATTTCATCGCGGACGATCTGGTCGCGGCTCTCGGACCGCTTTCATGAGCGAACAAGTGCTTCGCATCGCCGCGCGCGGTGACGGCGTGACGGCATCGGGACGCTTCGTGGCGGGTGCCGCACCGGGCGACCGTGTCGAGGATGGCAAGGTGGTCGAGCGGGGCGAGCATTACCAGGAGCCGCCATGCCGCCATTTTCCCGAATGCGGGGGCTGCCAGCTCCAGCATCTCGACGATGCGGCCTATGCCGAATTCGTCTCGGGGCGCGTTGCTGCCGCGCTCGACCAGCATGGCCTTTCAACGACACTTAGGCCCGCGCATCTTTCACCACCCTGCACCCGGCGGCGCGCATCGCTCAAAGCGATGAAGACGGCCAGGAAGGTGCTGATCGGGTTCAACGAACAGCGCAGCCATCGCATCGTCGACATGCTCGAATGTCATGTCCTCGCCCCTGAATTGTTCACCATCATCGAACCGTTGCGCGGGCTATTGGCCAAAATGATGGCGCCCAAACGACCGGGCGCGGTGCAATTGAGCCTCACCGACCAGGGCGTGGATGTCGGCCTTTCGGGCGTCGAGGCCGAAGGGCTCGAAGCTGCCGAGGCGCTGATCGATTTTGCCCGCGAACATGCGCTGGCCCGGCTTTCGATCGACGAGGGCTTCGGGCTCGAAACCCGCTACGAGCCGCGACCCGTGACGGTGACCCTCTCGGGGACTGCCATTCCCTTTCCCGCCGGATCCTTTCTCCAGGCCACGAGCGACGGGGAGGAGGCGCTGGTCGCGGCAGTCCGCGATGCCATTGGCGACGCGAAGGGCAGGGTGCTTGACCTGTTTGCGGGGCTGGGCACCTTTGCCTGCGCCATTGCTTCTGCCGAACGTCCGGTCAGCGCCGCCGAAGCGGGGCGCGATGCCGCACTATCGCTCAAGGCTGGAGCCGCGAGAGCCGGGCTGCCGGTCGCGGTCGAGCATCGCGACCTGTACCGCCGACCCTATGACCCAAGCGAATTGGAAGACGTGGCGGCGGTCATCCTCGATCCCCCGCGCTCGGGCGCCGAAGCACAATGTGCCGCCTTGTCCGGGAGCAACGTGCCGACGGTCGCTTATGTCAGCTGCAATCCCGCCACTTTCGCGCGCGATGCCGAACAGCTGGTGAAGGGCGGATATCGCCTCCAATGGGTACAGCCGGTGGGCCAGTTCCGCTGGTCCACCCATGTCGAACTGGCCGCCGCCTTCACGCGTCAGGCGTGATAGAGAAACTCCATCGCCGCATGGAGGGTGAGGCCGATGAGGGCAAGAGTGGACAGGAGGAAGAAGGCCGTCCGCACCCGCGAGATATTGACCGTGGCCTGGATGAGGCTGTGGATCACCCGAAGGCCGACATAGGCCCAGGCGAACATCAGATTCACTCCGTCGCCATGATCCATCAGCGCCAGCGCCAGCGCGATCGCATAGAAGGCCGTGGGCTGTTCGAACAGATGTTCGTAATTATGCCGGGCCCAGGCCGCTTCGCGCGGGCTGACGGGTTCGAGATCGCGCAACCGCGTGCCATGCTTGGGCAAAGCCGCGGCTTCGGCGCTGCTCCGCGCACCGACAAGCGCCTTGCCGACCGCCCAGAACAACATGACGAGACTCCACGCCACAAGGGCGATGACCGGACCGATTATGGGACTGATATGTTCCATCGTCTTTCTCCCTAGCCGAGGTCGTTGAGAAACAGTGCCACCGCCAGCTTGGCGATGAGCGCCAGGAGACACAGCGATGCGAGCGCGAAGAGCGGGAAACGGATCGCGATGCGGTTGAAGAGCGCCTGTTCGAGGCTGTGGGCGATGCGGATCGCCACATAGGCCCATGCGAGCACGAGACTGAGACCACTCGCATCGCCGAGGAAAACGAGCGCGAGCACCGACGCGTAGAATAGCGTCGGCTGTTCCATCAGATGGTTGTAATTATGCGCTTTCCACTGCGCTTCGTCGGCTATGACGCCGTCGAGATCGCTGCCGCGCGAACCGCGCCGGCCCTTGAGATTGATCCCCGCCTTTCTCAGCGCGGGCATCCGCGTGAAGTAGAGCCACAGCAGCATGACGCCCGACCAGGCCAGCAGAGCCCCGAGCGGCTGCAAAAGGATCAGCGATCCGGACATGAAAAAGCCCCCCACTTTTCAACAGTGGAGGGCTTTTTGCACCATATTGTTACGCTTGTGAACTAGTCGAACAATTTGGCGAAGCGGCGCTTCTCGCGTTCTTTCCACGCACCGCGATGATAGGCATCGCTCGCGAGCAGCGGGAGAACGCTGGTCGCTTCGGCGAAGACCATCTGTTCCAGCGCGGTATCGACCTTGCCCCAGCTGCACGCTTCCTGGAGCGTCGAGGAGCTGCACGCACCGTCGCGCACGTCGGCCACGGTGATCTGGATCGCATATTTGTGCATCTCGACATCCTCATGGCCGAGGATTTCGGCGCACACGACCGTGTCCTGCGCGAAATTCTTGGGCACGCCGCCGCCGATCATCAGGAGGCCGGTGGTGCCCGCCTTGATCTTGATGTCGGTAAGTTCGCGGAAGTCTGCGATGCTGTCGAGCGTCATCCAGTGGCCGCCGCGATGCATGGCATCGACCTGGTGCTTGACAAGGCCGAAGCCCGCCGAGCTGTCGGTGAAGGCGGGGCAGAAGATCGGCACGTCATGCTCATAGGCGAGCTTGACGAGGCTGTTGTCCTTCTTGCCATGCTCGACCAGATATTTGCCCATCTCGCGGATGAACGCGCGGCTCGAATAGGCCTTGGGCTCGAGGCTGTCGGCGATCTTGGCGATAACATGATCGGTGTCCTGCAGCGCCTCTTCGTCGATATAGGTGTCGTAGATCCGGTCGATGTAGAGCGAGCGGAGCACCTTGTCGTCGGGGATTTCGAGCGCCTGATAATGCTTGTGGCCAAGGCCTTCGAAGAAATCCATGTCGACGATGGTTGCGCCGGTGGCGACGATCGCATCGACCATGTTGGACTTCACCATCTCGGCATAGAGGTCCATGCAGCCGCCCGCCGAAGTCGAGCCGGCAACGACGAGGATGACCGAGCAATCCTTGTCCTCGAGCATCTGGTTGTAGATGCGCGTCGCACGGGCGAGGTCGCGGCTGGTGAAGCTCATCTTGCCCATGGCATCGATAATCGGACGCGCATCGAAGCTGGTGATGTCGATATGTTCGACTTGGCTCGACAGGAGCTCGGCCTTCTTCTGGCGGTCGATCTGGTCTTCGGTCGGATGGGTGGCGAGATCTTCGCTCATCGCTGTCTCCAATAAGTATCTTGTAGGCCCGCACCGCGTGCGCGGGCCCTGTTCATCGAAATGGCGGTCGGCTTACAGGCGAACGACGTTCGACCCGCTATCCTGTTCCGTCGTGAAGCCGTAAAGGCTGGCCATGGGCTCGTCCGAGACCACGACACTTTCCTCGACGCCGAAGCCGTTGAAGGCGGTCCGCATCGCGCAGCCATAGGCGCCCAGCATTCCGACCTCGATATAATCGCCGGCACGGACATCGCCCGGAAGGACGAAGGGACCGACCATATGGTCGAGATCATCGCAGGTGGGACCGTAGAAGGCAAAATCCTCTACCGCCGCTTCGCTATCCTCGGCACGCAGCAGGCGCACCGGATAGCGCCACCCGATATGCGCTGCATCGAACAGCGCGCCATAGGCCCCGTCATTGATGTAGAGATCCTGTCCGCGGCGCTTTTCGACGCGGACCACGACGCTCGAATATTCGGCGCACAGCGCACGGCCGGGCTCGCACCACAGTTCGGCCGAATAGGACACGGGCAGATCTTCGAACTTGTCGTGGATGACCTGGAAATATTGTTCGAGGGCAGGGGGCTCCATGCCGGGATAGGCCGAGGGGAAACCGCCGCCGACATCGATGATGTCGATGGTGACGGCAGTACGGACGATGGCGTCGCGCACGCGCTCCATCGCTTCGGCATAGGCAGCCGGACTCATCGCCTGGCTACCGACATGGAAGCACAGCCCCATCGCATCGGCGGTCTGACGCGTTTCGAACATCAGCTGCTCGAGCTCATCGTCGCTGGCGCCGAACTTGGTCGAAAGCGAGAGCTTCGAATGGTCCGAGGAGACCTTGATGCGAACGAGCAGGTTGAGATCGGTCGCGCCCTTGGTCGCGCTGCGGATCTTTTCCAGCTCGTCGAGGCTGTCGAGGCTGAAGGTGCGCACGCCATGGGTGAAATAGGCCTCGGCGATGACTTCCTCGGCCTTGACCGGGTGCATGAAGCACAAGGTCGCTTCGGGAAGGGTCGCCGACACAAGGCGCACTTCGCCGATCGAGGCCACGTCATAATGCGTGACGCCCGCGTCCCACAGGACCTTGATCAGGTCCGGCGAAGGATTGGCCTTCACGGCATAGAGCGAGCGTCCCGGAAACTTCTCGACGAAGAATCGGGCCGCGCGGCGCGCCGCGTGCGGTCGGAGCAGGGTTACCGGCTGGACGGGCCTGACGGCCGTCGCTAGCCCCAGCGCAGAATGATGCTTGTGCAATTCAAGGGACCTCCAGGGATCAGTCTTGGTACGTAGCTGCCTTGCGGTGGAAGTCCCATGGGGCAGCGAGCCGCGATATAGAAATGCAATATGGCGAAGTAAAGCGGATTTTCCGCTAGGCATCGCCGGCGAAATGACCCAGTAAAAGGCCCGTTGTTTCCACGGCTTAAGATAGGCAATGACCGTCACCATTAAAGAGGTCGAAGAGGCTGCGCATCGCATCGCCGATGCAGTTCGCCGCACGCCGCTCACCTGCGTGATGATCGGCGCGGCGCGCGTCGCGATCAAATGGGAGAATCGCCAGGAAGGCGGCTCCTTCAAATTGCGCGGCGCATCGAACCGGCTGCTGGCCTTGCCGCCGGAGAAACGCGAAGCGGGGGTGGTGGCCTTTTCCTCGGGCAATCATGCGCGCGGAGTCGCTATCGCAGCCCGCCGTCTCGGCATGAAAGCGACGATCGTGATGCCCGAGGATGCGCCGCGCGTGAAACTCGATGCGACGCGGGCCGAAGGCGCCGAGGTCATCCTCTATGACCGCATGAACGAGAGCCGCGAGGAGATCGCGGAGCGCATCGCGGCCGAGCGGGGCGCGGTGCTCGTGCCCAGTTTCGACGACCCCTATATCATGGCGGGGCAGGGGAGTGTGGGCCTCGAAATCCGCGACCAGTTGGCGGAAATGGGCCTTGCAGATCCCGGACAGATTTTCGTGCCCTGCGGTGGCGGCGGCTTGAGCGGCGGGATCGCGCTCGCT
This sequence comes from Sphingomicrobium lutaoense, assembly GCF_014195685.1. GTDB lineage: Bacteria > Pseudomonadota > Alphaproteobacteria > Sphingomonadales > Sphingomonadaceae > Sphingomicrobium > Sphingomicrobium lutaoense. The sequence continues at coordinate 854,476 of NZ_JACICF010000001.1, forward strand.
TGCCCCGATGCGACCATTGTCTGCGTCGAACCCCAAGGCTGGAACGACATGGCGCGCTCGCTCGAGGCGGGCGAACCGCGGTCGGTCCCGGTCGATCCGCCCCCGACCTTGTGCGATGCGATCCAGACCTTCCGGCCCGCCCGCTTGACGGTCGAGACGCTGGTGGCTGCCGGTGCGCAAAGCGCTGAGGTGAGCGAGGAGGAGGTGAAGACCGCCATTCGCCATGCGTGGATCCAGTGGGGCGAGACGGTCGAGCCCGGCGGCGCGGCAGGGTTGGCGGCGGCCTTGTCGGGCAGGCACGGTCTTCGCGACGGCGATGTGATCGTCGTTTCGGGGGGTAATGTGGATCCCGGCCTGCACCGGGACATCACGGCCTAGGCAGCGTGACTGCGGTCCGGGCCGAGGAGGACGCTGTCTTCACCGCGCCGTTCGACCGCATCGATCAGGCTTTCGAGTTCGGTGGAAATGACCTGAAGTTCGGCCGCGAGCGCCTTGGGATTGGCTTTGCCCAGACCCGCCGACGCCTCGATCAGCGATTCCATCATCATCGCGAGACAGGGCAGGATCGATTCCTCGATCCGGTCGAAGGCCTCGTCAGGGGAGGAAATACTCGACACATTCTCCATTCCCCTCTTTTGCACTGACAGCCGTTAACGATGTGCTAAGGCGCCGCCCATGCCCCCGCTTGCCGCCGCCACTCTTTCGATCGCCATGCTTGCCGCTTTCCTCCTCGGGGGAGCCGGGCTGAGGCAGCTGCTCGTCAAAAAAGACCCCATCGCACGGCGACGGGGTCTCCTGATGTTCGTGATGGCGCTGGTCTTGGCCGGAAACGTCCTGATCTGGACGATCTGACCTCAGCGGATCGGGCAGTCCGGGTCGAGCCGGAAATCGAGATAATCGTCGATCGCCTTGAACAATTCGTCGGTCTCGTCGGCGAAAAAATGGTTCGCGCCCGAGATTTCCTTATGTTCGATCGTGATGTGCTTCTGCGTGCGCAGCTTGTCGACCAGCTTCTGGACTGCGCTGGGCGTGACGACTTCGTCCGCCGTGCCCTGGATGATGATCCCGCTGGCCGGGCAGGGGGCGAGGAAGCTGAAGTCATACATGTTCGCGGGCGGCGCGATCGAAATAAATCCGCGGATTTCAGGGCGACGCATCAGAAGCTGCATGCCGATCCAGGCACCGAAGGACACGCCGGCCACCCAGGTGACTTCGGCTTCGGGATGGATCTGCTGGACCCAGTCGAGCGCGCTGGCGGCATCCGACAATTCGCCGATGCCATTGTCGAACGTGCCCTGGCTCTTGCCCACGCCGCGGAAGTTGAAGCGCAAAGTGGCAAAGCCGCGGCGAACGAAATCCTTGTGAAGCAACTGGACGATTTTGTTGTTCATCGTCCCGCCGGCCTGCGGGTGCGAATGCAGGATGAGGGCGACCGGCGCGCGCGGGCGGGGCCCCGGCGTGAAACGCCCTTCGAGGCGGCCTTCGGGTCCGGGAAAAATCACTTCGGGCATGGGTGAACTCGGCTTCGTTGGAGTTTATTGCACGAAGGGGTTTCGTGCGGTTGCGGCTTCTATATAGGGATGAGGTCTTTTCTGGCAATCGCATTGATGGCCGCTGGTAGGAAGTTTTTGGCGGAAATAGGGATGAGCGCGCGACTTTATCTGGACCATGCGGCGGCAACGCCGCTTCACCCCGAGGCCCGTGACGCCATGTGGGAGGCGTTCGATTGCTGGGCCAATCCCAACAGCCCCTATGCCGAGGCGCGGCGCTGCAACGCCCTCATGGAAAAAGCGCGCTCGACCATCGCGGCGACCCTGGGCTGGGAGCATGACATCCTCTTCACCAGCGGGGCCAGCGAAGCGATCGTCATGGCCGCACGCCGCGCCCGCATCGAAAGCCGGGCCCATAGCGCGACCGAACATGACGTCGTTCCCCACGGAATGGGCGAGCAAAGCATCCGCATTCCGGTAGATGCCTCGGGCATTGTCGACATGGCAGCTCTCGACGAGGTGCTGGAGGAGGGGCCGGCGCTGGTCGCGATCCAGCAGGTCAACAACGAGACCGGCGTGATCCAGCCCGTCGCCGAGATTTACGAGAAAGTGCGGGCCAGGGGTTCGCTACTCCTGTGCGATGCGGCGCAGGGAGCAGGGAAGATCGACCTTCCCGAAGCCGATTTCATCACGGTTTCGGGCCACAAGCTCGGCGGCCCTGCGGGCGTGGGGGCATTGCTGGCCAAGGATCTTACTCAAATCGAACCGGTGGGCGGACAGGAAAAGGGATATCGGCGCGGAACGCAGAATGTCCCGGCGATCTGCGGCTTTGCTGCGGCGGTCGAGGCGGAGCGTTTCCGCAAGGCGATGCCGCGTCTCAAGGAATTGCGACAAGCTTTTGAAAATACTGTCGAAGAGATGGGCGGGACTATTGTTGGCAAGGATGCGCCGCGCATTCCTACCATCGGCGGGATTGCCATGCCGGGAGCGACCTCTGCCTCGATGCTGGTGCAGCTCGATCTTGCCGGAATTTCGGTTTCATCGGGGTCGGCCTGTTCCTCGGGGGCCATGAAAGGCAGCCGCGTGGTTGCGGCGATGGGGCTGGGAGAGGATATCGCCAACCATTTCCTCCGCGTGAGCTTCGGTCCCGAGACGGACGAAGGCGACATCGAGCGCATGGTGGGCGAACTCCAGAAATTCGCATGATCTATCTCGATTACCAGGCAACCACTCCGCTGGCTCCCGAGGCAAGGGAAGCCATGGAGCCCTGGCTGGGTGAACAGTTCGCCAATCCCCATTCGCCTTATACGGCAGGGCGGATGGCGGCGGCTGCGATTTCGGTGGCACGCGACCAGCTGTCCGACGCGATCGGCCTTCCGGGCGGGCAGGCGGTTTTCACGGGCTCGGCGACCGAGGCAATCAATTGGGCCATTCGCGGCACGATGGAGAAGCGTCCCGAGCGGTCGCACATCGTGACGATTGCCACCGAACATGCTGCGGTTCTCGACACGGTGGAATGGCTCGGACGGCGTCATGACGTCACCATTTTGCCCGTCGATTCCAATGGACTAGTCGATCTTGATCAGCTGCGTGAAGCGGTCAGCGAACGGACGGCGCTGGTCGCCGCGATGCTGGTCAACAATGAAATCGGGGTAATCCAGCCCGTCGACCGGATCGCCGAGATCGCCCATTCCAAGGGCGCATGGATGCTGTGCGATGCGGTTCAGGGCCTGGGCCGCATCCCCATTCCCGAGGGACCCGACCTGGTCGCGGTGAGCGGGCACAAGATCCACGGCCCCAAGGCGATCGGCGCCCTGTGGATGCGGGAAGGTTGTGAACCCGCTCCCCTGATCCATGGCGGCGGACAGGAGGCAGGCCTGCGCTCGGGCACGCTCAGCCCGGCCTTGTGCGTGGGGTTCGGTGCGGCGGCAAAGCTTGCCGGGTCGAAGCAGAGTGAGGACCGCGCCCATGTCGCCCAGCTGTGGGAGGCGGCGACCGCAGTTTTGGGCCCCGAATGGACCATCAACGGGGACATCCAAAACCGATATAGAGGCAATCTCAATATCCGCCGCGAAGGCCTTGATGCGGCACGGCTTCTTGAGGAATGCCGTGACATCGCCATGTCGCTGGGCAGCGCCTGCGCTTCGGGATCGGGCAGGCCCAGCCATGTGCTGCGCGCGCTCGGCCTCAGCGATCGCGAGGCCCGTTCGAGCATTCGCCTGGGCTTCGGGCGATATACCGATAAAGGCGATCTGACCGAGGCCATCGGGCGCATCAACGAGGCAGCAAGGAAACAGGGCGTATGACCAGGGTCCGCTTCCTGAAGCCCAATGGCGAAATCGACCGAGAGGTCGAAGCCGAGCCCGGCACCAATCTCCTTGCACTCGCGCAAGCGAACGGCCAACCGCTCGAAGGCACCTGCGAGGGCTCGATGGCCTGTTCGACCTGCCATGTCATCGTCGCCGACGAGGATTTCGACCGGCTCAGCCCAATGTGCGAGGAAGAGGACGATCTTCTGGATCTTGCCGCCCATGTCACTCGTCATTCACGCCTCGCCTGCCAGGTCGAGGTGCCTGCCGATGGCACCCTTACGGTGCGGATGCCCGGCGAAGTGCATAATCTCGAAAACCGCTGACTTGCATTCGAGGCGCGCTGTCGCCATATGAGCCTCGGAAGTCGGCGGACGGCTCGTCCGTGAACCTGGTCAGGCCCGGAAGGGAGCAGCCACAACGGTTTACAGCCGGGTCGTCGGCTTCCACCTCCTCACATTTCACACAACGGGCGCGTCGCGGCATTTCCGCCGTGCAGAAGGCATGGTATTCGCCGGGCTGCCTGCCTACAGTCCTTGGCAATGACTGATGATCACGAATCGCCGCTTCCCGACGAAGACACCGAACGCGACACGCTGACCATGGGACTGGGGCTCGACGAGCCCGGCCAGCCCGCGACGCCCGCTGCCCAGCCGGGAAGCCAGGCTTCGTCCTCCGGCGACGATGGCTATCGCGTTCTTGCCCGCAAATATCGTCCGCAGACCTTTGCCGAACTGATCGGGCAGGACGCGATGATCCAGACGCTTGCCAATGCGATCGAGCGCGACCGGATTGCCCATGCCTTCCTGATGACCGGGGTGCGCGGGGTCGGGAAGACCTCGACCGCGCGACTGATCGCCAAGTCGCTTAACTGTGTCGGCGCCGACGGGCAGGGCGGCCCGACGATCACGCCATGCGGCCAGTGCGAACCCTGTATCGCGATCACCGAAGGGCGGCATATCGACGTGGTCGAGATGGATGCCGCCAGCCACACCGGCGTCGATGACGTGCGCGAGATTATCGAGGCCGTGCGCTATGCCGCGGTCTCGGCACGCTACAAGATCTACATCATCGACGAAGTCCATATGCTCTCGAAAAACGCCTTCAACGCCTTGTTGAAGACGCTCGAGGAGCCGCCGGCGCATGTGAAGTTCATCTTCGCGACGACCGAGATCGACAAGGTGCCGGTCACGGTACTTTCACGCTGCCAGCGTTTCGATCTTCGCCGCATTCCAACCGAGCTTCTCGCGCGTCATTTCGGCAAGGTGGCCGAGGCCGAAGGTGTCGAAGTTGAGGATGAGGCACTGACCGTCATTGCCCGCGCCGCCGAAGGTTCGGCGCGCGACGGATTGTCGCTGCTCGACCAGGCGATCGCGCATGGCGAGGACAAGGTGAGCGCCGATGCGATCCGCAAGATGCTCGGTCTTGCCGACCGCGGTCGGACGCAGCGCGTTCTCGACGCGGTCATCGCGGGAGATGTTCCGGGCCTCCTCGGGCAGCTCGACGAAACGCACAGCCTCGGGATCGACCCGGCGGCCTTGATGCGCGGGCTGATGGAAAGCGTTCATGCGATCAGCCGAGCCAAGGCGGGCGGGGTGGGGGACATCCTTCGCTCCGAGGAAGACCGGGCGGCGGCATCGGCCCACGCCGAGAAACTTGGCTGGCCCCAGCTTCACATGCTCTGGCAATTGATGCTCAAGGGCCTATCGGACCTGCAGGTCGCGCCCGACCCCAGGGAAGCGCTCGACATGGCGCTCCTCCGACTGGTCCATGCCGCAGGAATGCCCGATCCGGGCGCGGTGATCGACGCTCTCTCGCAAGGCAGGAGCGTTCCGGCGCGCGCGCTTTCGCCGGGCGAGACGCCTGGCGATAACGGCGCGGAAGCACCTGACGCCCGGCAAGCTGCCGCGCCGCAATCCGAGGAAAAAGCGGCTTTGCCTGCCGATTTCCAGGCCTTCATCGCCGCGCTCGACGATGCCGGCAATCATGCCATCGCGGTCGAATTGCACGACAAGGTAGGGCTGGTCGAATATGCGCCGCCCAAGCTCAGCTTGCAGCCGCGCGCGCCGCTCGACGGCAATTTCAGCCGCGATCTTGCGACCAAGGCCAAGGCCGCGACCGGAGAAAATTGGGAGATCGTCCTTGCCGAAAGCGGCGGCGAACCCACATTGAGGGAACAGGAGCAGATGGCCGAGGCCAAGGCTCGTGAAGACATTCTCGCGCATCCGATGGTGAAAGCGGTCACCAGCACTTTCCCGGACGCTGCGCTCGAAACGGTTAAATCGAAAGGCAGCTGACATGCCCAATATGGACGACATCCTCAAAATGGCGCAGCAGGCGCAGGAAGACCTGCAGCGCGCGCAGGCCGAGCTCGACAAGGTCGAGGTCGAAGGAACTTCGGGCGGCGGTCTCGTCAAGATCCGCGCTTCGGCCAAGGGCCGGATCATCGGCGTTTCGATCGACGAAAGCCTGATGGTGCCCGACGACAAGGGCATGCTCGAGGATCTCATCGCCGCGGCTTTCAACGATGCCAAGCTGAAGGCCGACCAGGCCGCCGCCGAGGAAATGAAAAAGGCGGTCCCGGCAGGCTTTCCGATGCCCCCCGGCATGAAGATGCCCTTCTAAACACTTGCCAAAAGGCGCGCTTTGGTCATGTTGACAAAAAAGTCAGCATGAGGAGACAGGCGCGTGACCATCAGGCTTGGAACCATGCAGGACTGGCCGCTCAACGTGATGCGGCTGGTCGATCATGCCGAACGCGAGCATGGCGAGAATGAAGTCGTGTCGGCCTGGGCCGATGGCAGCCTGACGCGCACCAACTGGGGCGAGATCACCGCCAAGGCGCGCAAGATGGCGCAGGCCCTCGAAGCGGCGGGGATCGGCAAAGGCGACCGGGTCGCGACCCTCGCGATGAACCATGAGCGCCATCTCATCAGCTGGTATGGCACGATCGGAATGGGCGGGGTGCTGCACACCATCAACCCCCGCCTCTTTCCCGAGCAGCTCGCCTATATCGCCAACCATGCCGAGGACCGCGTGCTGCTTTACGACGCAGCCTTCAAGCCGCTCGTCGACGCGATGAAGCCCGCTTGGAAAACGATCGAGAAATATGTCGTCTACGACCCGCCCGCCGACTGGGAGGGCGATGAGGGTTTCGAGGACTGGATCGCCGCGCAGGACGGCGACTATCAATGGGTCGACGCCGATGAACGCGATCCCATCGGGCTCTGCTACACCTCGGGCACGACGGGCAATCCCAAGGGCGTGATTTACGAACATCGTTCGATGGTCCTCCACGCTCTGGCCGAGATCCAGCCCGATTGCTTCAACCTCTCCGAGCGCTCCTGCGCCTTGCCCATCGTCCCGATGTTTCACGCCAATGCCTGGGGCCTTCCCTGGGCCGCGCCTCTCACCGGCTGCAAACTGGTGCTGTCGGCCGATTATAGCGCGCCCCGCATGGTCGACCTCTTCACCAACGAAAAGGTCACCCATTCGGCGGGCGTACCGACCATCTGGGTCGACATGATCGCCCATATCGAGAAGACCGGCGCGAACCTCGGCGCGCTCGAGACCGTCACCATCGGCGGTTCTGCGGCACCGCGCGCCATGATCAAATGGTTTAGGGCGCGCGGCATCGATGTCGGCCACGCCTGGGGGATGACCGAATTGTCGCCGATCGGCAGCCTTGCCGGCAAGCCCGCCGGCTGGGACGAAATGAGCGAGGAAGAACAGCTCGACTATACCGCGCGGCAGGGAAGGGTGCCTTTCGGCATCGAGATGCGGATCGTTGGCGACGATGGCGAAATCCTGCCCCGCGACGGCAAGAGTTCGGGTAACCTCCAGGTGCGCGGCGCCTGGGTTGTCGATCGCTATTTCAAGGCCGACGAACCCGCCACCGACGAGGATGGCTGGTTCGACACCGGCGATGTCGCCTGCCTCCATCCCGACGGTTCGATGCAGATTACCGACCGGTCGAAGGACGTGATCAAGTCGGGCGGGGAATGGATTTCCTCGATCGAACTGGAAAATGCCGCGGTCGGCATCGATGGCGTCCACGAAGCGGCGAGCATCGGCATCTTCCATCCCAAGTGGGACGAACGGCCGCTCCTCGTCTGCGTACGCGAACCCGGCAGCGAGATTACCGCAGAGGAAGTGATCGCGGGGCTCGACGGGCAGGTCGCCAAATGGTGGCTTCCCGATGCGGTCGAATTCGTCGACGAGCTGCCGCACACCGCGACCGGCAAATTATCGAAAAAGACGCTGCGCGAACAGTTTAAGGACTATCGCTTCGAAGGCGTCGAGGAAATGGTCGGGCGGGACTAGAGGGGTCCGCGCCCGACAGTCGTACGCGTTCCCGCTCGGCCCCGAACGCGCCTGTCAATATTTGATTGAGGAACGACGAACCCGGTCCTGGGCCGGGGAGGTCTCGCTTGCCGAGCTCAAGGCGAAGCGTCGGATGGCTGGCGACGGTCCTTCTACCCTTCGGGCCGCACCCACCTAGGTCGTGGCCAATCCCGCGACAGGTTCATCGTTCCTCTGAGAGCCCTGATAACCGCGTGGTCTTCGCTTTTCGCGTCCAAAAGCATCCGTTTCGGCAAGCTTGTCTGCCTTTTCCGGTCCATTTCGGAGCATTGATCGCCGCCATTGCGTCACGCGGCCCTTTTCGCTACGCGGTCGCCAACCTTTTCAACCCTTTTTCCAAGGACATCCGCGACCCATGGCCGCCCAGTATAGCTACGTGATGAAAGGCCTGACCAAGGGCTTTCCCGGCACCCGCAAGCCGATCCTCAACAATATCAACCTGCAATTCTATCTCGGCACCAAGATCGGGATCGTCGGCCCCAACGGTTCGGGCAAGTCCACGCTCATGAAAATCATGGCGGGCCGCGACAAGGAATATCAGGGCGAGGCATGGGCCGGCGAGAATATCACCGTCGGTTATCTCGAACAGGAGCCGCAGCTCGATCCGTCCAAGACGGTCAAGGAAAATGTCATGGACGGCGTGCGCGAGGTCGCTGACCTCGTCGATCGGTTCAACGAGATTTCCACGCTGATGGCCGATCCTCCCGAGGATGCCGATTTCGACGCGCTGATGGCCGAGATGGGCGAACTCCAGGAAAAGATCGATGCGGTCGATGGCTGGACGCTCGACAACCAGCTCGAGATCGCGATGGAAGCGCTGCGCTGCCCGCCGGGTGACAGCAGCGTCGAAAATCTGTCGGGCGGTGAAAAGCGCCGTGTCGCACTGTGCCGCCTGCTGCTCGAAAAGCCCTCGATCCTGCTGCTTGACGAACCGACCAACCATCTCGACGCCGAAAGCGTCCAGTGGCTCGAAAAGCATCTGATGGATTATCCGGGCAACGTCATCCTCGTTACCCACGATCGCTACTTCCTCGACAATGTCGTGAACTGGATCCTCGAGCTCGATCGCGGCGCCTATTATGTCTACGAAGGCAATTATTCGACCTACCTCGAGAAGAAGGCCAAGCGCCTCGAGCAGGAAGAGCGCGAGGACGCCGGCAAGCAGAAGGCGATCAAGGACGAACTGGACTGGATCCGCAAGAATCCCAAGGGTCGCCAGACCAAGTCCAAGGCGCGTCTCAAGAATTTCGATGCGCTGATGGAAAGCCAGGAAAGCCGCGCGCCCGGCAAGGCGCAAATCCTCATCCAGGTGCCCGAGCGCCTCGGCGGCAATGTCATCGACGTCGAAGGCGTGTCCAAGGCCTATGGCGACAAGCTTCTGTTCGAAGACCTGACCTTCTCGCTGCCGCGCGGCGGTATCGTCGGGGTGATCGGTCCCAACGGCGCGGGCAAGACCACGTTGTTCAAGCTGATCACCGGACAGGAAGAACCCGACGAAGGCACGGTCAAGATCGGCGAGACGGTCAAGCTCGGCTATGTCGACCAGTCGCGCGACGAACTCGATCCCGACAAGAATGTCTGGGAAGAGGTGTCGGACGGGCTCGATATCTTCAAGCTGGGCAAGCATGAAGTGCCCACGCGCGCCTATGTCGGCGCCTTCAACTTCAAGGGCACCGACCAGCAGAAGAAGGTCGGCCAGCTTTCGGGGGGTGAACGCAACCGCGTCCATCTCGCCAAAATGCTGAAGGAGGGCGGCAACGTGCTGCTGCTCGACGAACCGACCAACGATCTCGACGTCGAAACGCTACGCGCCCTTGAAGATGCATTGGAAAGCTTCGCGGGCTGCGCGGTGGTCATCAGCCACGACCGCTTCTTCCTCGATCGCTTGGCGACGCATATCCTGGCGTTCGAAGGCGACAGCCATGTCGAATGGTTCGAAGGCAATTTCGAGGCCTATGAGGAAGACAAGCGTCGTCGCCTCGGTCCCGAGGCCGACCGTCCGCACCGGGTGACCTACAAGAAGCTGACCCGCTAGGAAAAACAGGCGCGGGGGAGGGGGCGGACCCGCTCCCCCGCAGCCTTATTTTTCGTCGCCTTTTTCGCCTTTTTCCCGCGCCTCGATCTCGATGCGGGCGCCCTTGTCGCCTTCGCGTGCTGCCTGCCGTGCCTTGGCCGCGGCCTTTTCGGCGGCCTCGGCGGCCTTTTCCGCGGCTTCGAGGATCTTCAGCCGCACCTTCTCGGCGATGGGGCCGGCTTCCTCGCGCAACCTCTCCGCTTCGGTGCGCGCGCGCCGGACGGCTTCATGCGCTTCCTCGAGTGCCACGGTGCGGGCTTCCGCTGCAGCGGCCAGCGCTTCGTCACGTGCGGCGAGCGCCGCCTTCTTGGCGCGCTCATAATGCTCTTTCGCTTTCTCACGGGCGTCTTCCACGCGCATCACATTCCTCCCTGGCTGTCTTGCCGTATTAGTGATATAATACGCCTAAAGCCGATGGGAGACAAGAACGGATGATGTCGGGAAAGGCGGGGAAGGAAAACAGGTGCCGGGCGCTCTAATGCACGTGTGAACTAAGCCCGGCACCTGCCCATCCACCAAGGCGGTGAATGTCTCGATGCAAGCAGATCGGGGCACGCGCCCGATCGCCGCCTAACTTCCTTCGTCATGTCGGGCCGGGGTTTCGCTCCATCCGAACGCACAGGCGTGATTGCGCCGATCAGGGCGCAGCGCAGCGTGTTCGGTCAATCATGAAGTGAAAATGTCAGCTCCCAAACTCAACATGGCGGATTCGACACAGGAGCCATCCTCGCGAATTCCTCCGCGCCGTCAATCCGCAATTTGCTGAAAGCGCATTTCGCTCAGGGAGCGATCCAGCAGCTCTCGACTTGGCCATCCTCGTTCCAGCGGAGACGGGCGCGGCGGTGTCCGTTCTGGTCCAGGTGGAACCAGTCGATCTCGTCGAGGCGGACGAGCAGCACCGCGAAGTTCCGGCGCCCTTCCTCGACCCGCGCATCATCGGGTCGCCGACCTTCGACATCGGGAGGCAGATTGCTCGTCGGTGCGTCCGCGATGCTGCTCGGCGGTTGCGGAGCGAGATAGCAGCGGCGGGCGAAATTGTCGGATCCGCGCCATCCTTCCTCGGCCTTGGCGCCCTCCTGTTCGATCCGGGCCACGCCGCGGCACCGAAGCTGGAGCTTGGCCTTCCGGTCGTAGAAAAGAAGCCCGACCGAACGCTCGCGCTCGATCTGCGAGACCTTGGGCGAACGGATGTCGGTGTGAAAGCGCAGGCAGCGGCGGTCGGGATCGACATGGCGAAGCACCATGATCCGAAGGTCGCCATCGGCGGTTCCCAGAACCGGCGTATGAAGTCCGCTTGACCGGTCATGCGTCGCAGCGTCCAATTGTTCGAAAATCTGCCCGCCGAGCTGGTCCAGAACAGGTTCGGCGGGGGTCGTCACGATGCGGTCCGCAAACTCAGTTGCGAATTTCGTCGCGCAATTCCCGGATGGCGGCGCGCACTTCGCGCTTGGCCTCGTCGATCGCTTCGCGTCGTTCTTCGCCCTCGAGCACGCGCCCGTCACGCTCGACGCGCGCTTCGGACTGTTCGACCGCGCTCAACACGCCCTGGATCGCGCCATCGACGCCGCGGGCGATCTGGTCGGCGGGATCGTCTCCCGCACTGGCTTCGCGCAGAGCGGCGAGCGCTTCGCTCCGTTCTTCCTGTGCGGCTTCGAGAGCGGCGCGCCGCTCCTCGTCGCTCAGCTCTCCGTTGGCGCGGATCGCGCTCAACGCGGCTTGCGCTTCGGAAAGACGGGCAACCGCCGCTTCGATATCGCTTTCCTGCTCGGCCGACAGGCGCGGGGGTTCCGGCGGGGCAGGGGGCGCGGGTGCGTCGCCGTCGCCGATGCTCATGTCGAACGACGTTCGATCCATGGCGAGATCCATTGCCTCGCCGATCGTATCGCCATTTTGGACCGCGATCCCCGCGACGGCAGCGACGCCGCATGCCGCAATCCAGAAAATGCCCTTCATTCATACCTCCCGATTGACGGAGGCGATTATCGCCCTTGCGGCGACGAACGGCAAGCTGGCTTCGATCAATCGACAAAAGGCCGCACCTTTCGGCACGGCCTTTCATCAATCGAGGCTTGTCCGGCGACTATCGGTCGCCGCGCTTGTCCGAATATTCGAACATGCCGTGGTCGATCTGGTCCTGCTTGGTGACGCCCTCGGTGGCGTCGGGATCGTCGACACGTTCCTCGGAAGCCTGGGTGGCGATGTCGCGGTTGAGATTGCCTTGCGACCGGCCCTGATGGTCGGGCGTGTCGGGCTGCCCTTCGGTCAGATGACTGTCGTCATTCTGCTTGGCCGTTTCGGCACGGCGATTGCGATCGTCGGTCATGTCTTATATCTCCACCGTAGTTCGATTGTCTTCCTTGAATTCGTCACCCGGATCGCGGCCGAGAGCGGAAAGAACCGCCGCCTTCATGGTCGCACCGGTATCGGCTTCCCAGATGTCGGCCTTGTCGGCGTCCAGCCGCAGAAGGACGAGGTTGGGATCGTCCCGACCTTCCTCGAACCAGGCTCCGATGATCGGATTCCACAGACGGTCGATCACCGCCTTGTCGTCGTCGCGAACGAGGGTGCCGTGAATATGCGCGAAAATGTCATGGCCCTTCGAGGAAAAGGCAGCGACGGCGCGGTGGCGGTCCCCCATGCCCTGGACGAGATGTTCGCGATTGTCGGCGAAGAAATAGATGGTCCTGCCGTTCTTCTCATCGATCTGGGCGGTCATCGGCCGGGTGCGGCTATCCTCGACGCCCTGCAGGCCGAGCATGATGAAGGGACTGCTCGACAGCTCCTTCCAGAATTTCTTTTCAAGAGAGCGAGCGACTTCGGCATCGCTCTTGTCGGTATTGAACATGCGTCCTTCCTTTCGTTACCCGTTCAACGAAAGGGAAAGCGCAAAGCTCCTCGTGCTACCGCAGCCTCTTCACGACCAATCGACCGTCGGCGCCGTCCTTGACTTCATATTGGTCGAGCGAGCGGACGAGGTCGGATAGGCGAGTGAAGCCGTAATTGCGAACCGCGAAGCTCGACACCGCCTTTGCGCGCTGACCGATCTCGGACAGCGAGGCATAGCCCTCCACGTCGCGCTTCGAGGCCTTGTAGGCATTGCCGAGCACATGGAGCAGCTCGGCATCCACTTCCTTCTTACCGTCGGCGGGCTTGTCCTCGTCCTCGTCGCCATTTTCGTTGGCGAGGGCTGCGACATCGAAAAAGCGCGTGCAGGCCTGCTTGAAGCTCTCGGGGGTCTTGGCGGTGCCGAAGCCATAGACCGGCAGGCCGTCCTCGCGGATGCGCTGGGCGAGGGGAAGGAAGTCGCTGTCCGACGACATGATGCCGAACCCGTCGACATGGCCGCGATAGAGAAGGTCCATCGCATCGATGGTCATCCGCATGTCGGTGGCCGACTTGCCCTTGACGATATCGAACTGCTGGACGGGCACGATCGAATGTTTCCCCGACAGGGCGCCCCAGCTTTTGAGCGCGGGCTTGGCCCAGTTGCCATAGGCGCGGCGGATGTTGATTTCCCCTAGTTCGGCAAGAACGGTGAGCACTTCGTCGAGATGTTCGGGCGATGCATTGTCGGCATCGATCAGCAGGGCGATGTTGAGTTCGACCTCGGGGGAATCGTTGGAAACAGTCATGTTGGGTTCACTCCTGCTATGATTTCATGCCCCATCGCAAGTCAAAGCAGCGCCAACGGGCGCGGAAAGGATGGAATATGAACAAGCTGATCCTTCTTCCCATCGCCAGCCTGGCCCTCACTGCCTGTGCCACCAACCGATACGGCGATCATTACGGCTATGATGACCCCTATTATTCAAGCGACAGCCGCACCGAACGCGCCGCCAAGGGCGCCGCGGTGGGCGCTGCTGCCGGCGCCGTGCTCGGCGCGGTCGTCGATGGCGTGTCGCCGGTCGAAGGCGCGATTGCCGGCGCGGCACTCGGCGGCGTGATCGGGGCCGTGGTCAAGGGCAAGCAATATTACCGCGATACCCGCGGCTATTGCTATTATGTCGATGAGCACGGCAACCCGGTCTATGATTACGACACGCGCTGCTAGCCTCCGATCACTCGGGCACGAACTGCCCGCTGTTCTCGTCGAGAACCGACAGCCGCGCTTCGCCGATGGCGAAATGGCAGCCATGCAATTGGAGCGTGCCTGCCTTTTCGCCTTCGGCGATGTAGGGGTAGGTCCGCAGATTGGCGATGCTGTGGCGGATCGCCGCCATCTCGAGTCCGGTCTGCTTGTCGGTCAAGCTGTCGTCGCCCATCACCTCTGAACGCGGCTCGTCGACCAGCGCGATCCAGTCCTTCACGAAGCCCTGGTCGGGATGGCCGAGATCGACCCCGTTGAGCGCGGCCGCGATGCCGCCGCAAGCCGCATGGCCCATGACCACGATGTGACGGACCTTGAGGCCGAGCACGCCATATTCGATGGCCGAAGCCACGCCCTGGTGCCCCGAACCCGGCTCGAAGGGCGGGACGAGATTGGCAACGTTGCGAAGGATGAACGCCTGTCCGGGCGCGGTGTCGAAAAGCGTGGCAGGATCAACGCGGCTGTCCGAACAGCTGATGATCATCACCGGCGGCTGCTGGCCTTGCGCCAGTTCTTCCCATTGTCCGCGATGCGCTTGATAGTCGTTGCGGCGAAAGCGGTGGTATCCGTCAAGCAGTTCGACAAAGGCAGACATGGATGGGCTCCTTCCACATGGTTCGGGGGTCTAGCTTGCCGCCCGCTATCCGCAATGCCTTGGCATTGGCAAGCGTCATCGCTATCTCGCCCCCCATGAATGCTCCGCTGCCCGTGCCGCCCAAGATGCGCAAGCCCGACTGGATCCGCGTTAAAGCTCCCGTTTCGGAAGGATATGCCGAAACCAAGAAGCTGATGCGCTCGCTCAATCTCGCCACCGTTTGCGAGGAAGCCGCCTGTCCGAACATCGGCGAGTGCTGGACCAAGAAACATGCCACGGTGATGATCCTTGGCGACACCTGCACGCGCGCCTGCGCTTTCTGCAACGTGAAGACCGGCATGCCGCGCAGCGTCGATCCGCTCGAACCCGAACATGTCGCCACCGCAGCGGCCGAACTGGGCCTCGAACATATCGTCATCACCTCGGTGGACCGCGACGATCTGCCCGATGGCGGGGCAGGACAGTTCGTGAAGGTGATCGAGGCGTTGCGTCGCAACACGCCCACGACCACCATCGAGATCCTCACGCCCGATTTCCGAAACAAGCATGAAGCCGCGATCGAGGCGATCGTCGAGGCGCGACCCGACGTCTTCAACCATAATCTCGAAACCGTGCCGAGGCTCTATCCCACGATCCGCCCGGGCGCGCGCTATTATGCTTCGCTGCGCCTTCTCGAGATGGTCAAGAAGCTCGATCCGTCGATCTTCACCAAGTCGGGGATCATGGTCGGCCTTGGCGAACAGCGGCTCGAAGTGCACCAGGTGATGGACGACATGCGCTCGGCCGACATCGACTTCCTCACCATGGGCCAATATCTCCAGCCGACGCCCAAGCATGCCAAGGTCGAGGAATTTGTCACGCCCGACGCGTTCAAGGCCTATGCCTCGATCGCGCGCGCCAAGGGCTTTCTCCAGGTCGCCGCGTCGCCGCTGACCCGGTCGAGCTATCATGCCGGCGACGATTTCAACGAGATGCGTGCGGCGCGTGAAAAGCAGCTGGCCCGTCAGAAGGAGCGGGCGCGCTAATGCCTCGGCATAGCGAGACCCGCTATCTTCCCTATTCGCCCGAACAGCTTTTCACGCTGGTGGCCGATGTCGGTCGCTATGACGAATTCCTGCCCTGGGTCACCGCGGTTCGCGTCCGTTCGGACAGCGAGAAGGAAATGGTCGCGGACCTCGTGGTCGGTTTCAAGGCCTTCAAGGAGCGATTCACCAGCAAGGTGACCAAGGACCATGAGGATCGGCGCATCTGCGTCGATTATATCGAGGGCCCGCTCAAATATCTGCATAACGAATGGCATTTCGAGCCCGCCGACGATGGCGGGAGCAATGTCCATTTCTCGGTCGATTTCGCCTTCAAGAGTCGCATCTTCGAAAGCCTTGCAGGCCAGATGTTCGATCGTGCGCTACGGCGGATGACGGGCGCCTTCGAGGAGCGGGCGAAAGAGCTTTACGGCTCCAGCAGCGACAGCGCGGTCAGCGCCGCCTGACAGCGGATTCCCGCCCGTCCGTTTTCCGTATCGAACTGGTGGCGCTGCGTGGTCGGCCGCTCTCCGCTCCGCGTGGCAACGCCGAAGATGACGAGGCCCACAGGCTTTTCCTTGCTGCCGCCGGTCGGGCCGGCGACCCCCGTGATCGACACCGCAATATCCGCGCCGCTGGCGAGGAGCGCGCCCCGCGCCATCGCTGCCGCCGTATCCTCGCTGACCGCGCCTTCGCGTTCGATGATCTCGGCGTTGACATTGAGCTGGATGCGCTTGGCGGCATTGGAATAAGTGACGAAGCCGACCATGAAGACATCGGACGCGCCCGAAATCTCGGTCAGGGCGGCGCTGACCAGCCCACCCGTGCAACTTTCGGCAAGCGCGATGCGCCGCCCGGCGGCGCGGTTGGCATCCACCACCGCCTTGGCCTTCTCGACGATTTCGTCGGGCAGGACGTGATCCATCATTTCATCTCCATCCGGAGGGTTGCGACGGCCTGACAGGCAATGCCTTCCTTGCGCCCGGTAAAGCCGAGCCGTTCGCTGGTAGTCGCCTTTACGCTGACCTGTCCTTCATCCAATTCCAGCATGCGTGCGATGTTCCCCCGCATGGCGTCGCGGTGCGGTCCGATGCGTGGGGCTTCGCAGATGATCGTCGCGTCGAGATGCTCGATGATCCCGCCCGCTTCGGCGGCCAGCGTCGCGGCATGGCGAAGAAATTGTTCGCTGTCTGCGCCTTTCCACTGCGGATCGGACGGCGGGAAATGATCGCCGATATCGCCCATCGCGACTGCGCCCAGGATCGCATCGGTGAGAGCGTGAAGAAGCACATCGGCATCGCTATGGCCCGACAGGCCCTTGTCATGCGTGATATCCAGCCCACCGAGCCGGACGGGGCCGGACCCGGCGAAGGCATGAACGTCGAACCCCATGCCCACCCGCGTCGTCGTGCGGGCGGCCATCATGCGCTCGGCGCGGGCAAAATCCTCGGCGGTGGTCAGTTTCTCGAGCATCGGGTCTCCTTCGACCAGCGCCACGTCCACGCCGAAGGCGCGCGCTACCTGCGCTTCGTCGGTGGGCTCGCCTTCGTGCGCGGCATAGGCCTTGCGGAGAAGATCGGCGCGAAAAGCCTGCGGGGTCTGGACGCGGACGATGGCGTCACGATCGATCGTTCCGCCGACCCTGTCGCCATGACGCCGCGCCAGCGTATCGACCGACGCCAGGGCGGGCGTGGCCGCCCCATGCTCGTCCAGCGCGGAGAGCAGGCGGTCGATTACCGGGAGCGGGCAGAAGGGGCGGGCAGCATCGTGGATCAAAACCCGGTCGGCACGGACGGCGGCAAGGCCGTTGCGAACGCTCTGCGAGCGGCTGTCGCCGCCGATGATCCATTCGCCGACATCGCGCTCGCCCAGCGCGGCGCGGGCCATTTCTTCCTGGTCCTTGCCGATTACCACGCGCACCTGATCGATGGACGGGTGCGACGCCAGCGCATCGACCGCGCGGGCCAGAACGCTCTTGCCGCCAAGGTGGCGATATTGCTTGGGAAGCGCACCCTCCATGCGGGTCCCGCTACCGGCAGCCATGATGAGGGCGTCGGTGGACATGGCCCGCGCGTAACCGCGAAAATCTTGCTCCTCAAGGGGCTTATCGCTATGGGCGACGCCCATGTCTCGTATCAAACCCATCCAGATCGGCCCGATCACCATCGAGGACCCGGTCATCCTCGCGCCCATGACGGGCGTGACCGACGTGCCGTTCCGCAAGGTGGTGAAGCGTTTCGGTGCGGGGCTTACCGTGTCCGAGATGATCGCGTCCGAAGCGATGATCCGCGAAACCCGGCAGAGCGTCCAGAAAGCCACCTGGGATGCGTCCGAACAGCCCGTCTCGCTCCAGCTGGCGGGCTGCGAACCCGCGCGCATGGCCGAAGCGGCGAAACTCAACGAGGACAAGGGCGCCGACATCATCGACATCAACATGGGTTGCCCCGTGAAAAAGGTGGTGAACGGCTATGCCGGTTCGGCGCTGATGCGCGACCTCCCGCTGGCCGCCCGGCTGATCGAGGCGACCGTGAAGGCGGTGAAGGTGCCCGTGACGCTCAAGATGCGGATGGGCTGGGACCATGACAGCCTCAATGCTCCCGAACTGGCGCGCATCGCCGAGGATCTCGGCATCCAGATGATCACGGTGCACGGCCGCACCCGCTGCCAGCTCTACAAGGGCAGTGCCGACTGGGCCTTCATCGCCAAGGTCAAGGCCGCCACGAGCCTGCCGGTGATTGCCAATGGCGACATCAATTCGGTCGAGGACGCGCATGCAGCATTGGACCAATCGGGCGCGGACGGAGTGATGATCGGGCGCGGTGCCTATGGCAAGCCGTGGCTGCTCGCGCAGGTCATTTCCGAGCTGAAGGGCGAGGGGAGCATCCCCGATCCCTCGATGGACGAGCAGCTCGAGACCATCCTGGCCCAATATGACGACATGCAGTCGCTCTACGGCAAGGTCGTCGGGGTCAATTGCGCGCGCAAGCATATCGGCTGGTACACCAAGGGGCTGGCGGGCTCGGCCGAGTTCCGCAACCGCGTGAACCAGGAAGAGGATCCCGAGCGGGTCAAGGCGATGCTTCGCGAATTCTACGCACCGTGGCTCAAGCGCGCGGCGGCCTGATCGCCAGCTAACCGGCTTGATTTTCCATCAAAAACGGCAGTTTGCGTGCGATGTGCACAGACTGTGTTTTTCATGCAACGCTTCCGTGCTAGGGCGGGAGAGTGATGGATGCTGCGCGTTCCGATTCTGACCTGATGAGCGACGACCGGCCGCGCTATGATCGCTGGCTGAATATCGCGACATGGGTGGCCGCGGCTTTCCTCGTCATTATGCTCGTCATTTCGGGCGACCTCCTCCTTCACGACCATGAAGACCAGGCCCTGGTGGACCTGCCGACCGTCGCCTTGCTGATGATCGGGACGCTCATCCCAGCGATCGTCCTCATGGTGCTGCTTTCGCGCAAGGTCGCGCAGCGCAAGGGATTCAAGCAGGGGCTGGGTTCGGGACGGCTGCACACGCGGCTGGTCGCGCTCTTTTCGATCATCGCGGCGGTGCCGACCGTTCTCGTCGCCATCTTCGCCACCCTGCTCATCCAGTCGGGGCTCGAATTCTGGTTTTCCGACCGCCCGCGCACCTTGCTCGAAAATACGCAGAGCATGGGACAGGCGGTGCTCGAGGCCGAATATTTCGACGTTTCGGACGAAGCGGTGGCGATGGCCAACGATCTCGTCGTGTTGGGGCTCGAAGAAGGCCTCGCGCTCGACAGTCCGGTTTTCGAGGAACTGGTCGCCTACCAGCTCTATGTCCGCAGCCTGTTCGAAGGCGCGGTGATCGTCGTCGACGAGGAGAAACAGGTCCGCGCCTATGCCGTCATCAACGAATATGATGGCATGCTCACCCCCGAGCGCATCATCCCCGCGATCGAGGAACTCGGACCCAGCGTCGAAGGCGAGGGCGATACGGTCGCGGTCGAGGAACAGGGGAGGGTGCAGGTCATTACGCCGCTCCCCGGGGTCGAGAATGCCTTCCTGTTCGTCTCGCGCGATGTCGATCCCGTCCTCAGCGAACAGATGGCACGCACCAACAGCATCATCGCCAATTATGAAGAGCTGATCCAGGAATCGCGGCGCAACCAGCTGCAGTTCAATGCCGCCCTGCTGTTCGGTTCGATCTTCATCGTCGGGCTGGCGATTGCCGCCGCGCTCAAGCTCGCCGACCGGCTGGCGCGCCCCATCGGTCAATTGGTCGAAGCCGCCAACCGCGTCGAGGAAGGCGATTTTTCCGCGCGCGTCCCCGAGATCGACACCACCGACGAAGTCGCCACTCTGGCCGCGGCATTCAACCGGATGACCTACCGGATCGAGGAGCAGACGGGCGCCTTGCTGACTGCCAACGACCAGCTCGACACCCGCCGCGCCTTCATCGAGGCGGTACTGTCGTCGGTTACCGCGGGCGTGATCGCGCTCGACAACAATAATCACATCCTGCTCACGAACCGCTCGGCTTCGGCGCTTCTGGGCGACGAAGGGCTCGAAGGGCGAGAGCTGCATGACGTCTCGGCGGAGCTGGACGAATTCATGGCGGGCGAAGCGCAGGAAGCCAATGCGATCATTCCATCGGAAAGCGGGCAGCGCACGCTGGCGGTGAAACGGGTGCGCTACGAGGACGGCGCGGTGCTGACCTTCGACGACATCACCGACCAATTGTCGGACCAGCGCCGCGCGGCATGGTCGGACATTGCCCGTCGCATCGCGCATGAAATCAAGAACCCCCTGACTCCGATCCAGCTCGCCGCAGAACGGCTCGAGCGTCGCTATGGCAAGGAAATCGGCGACGACACCTTCGGCCGCCTCACCGACACCATCGTCCGGCAGGTCGGCGACCTTCGCCGGATGGTCGACGAGTTCAGCAATTTTGCGCGGATGCCCAAGCCCGTGTTCCGCGACGAGAATGTCCATGACATCGCCCGCGCCGCGCTGTTCCTGCATGAAGTCGCGCATCCCGGGGTCAATTTCTCGATGGAGCCGGCGCATGGTGAGATGCGCATGGTCTGCGACCGGCGCCAGCTCTCCCAGGCGCTCACAAACATCGTCAAGAATGCGGTCGAAGCAATCGAGGCGCGGCGCAAGCTGGGGCAGGAGCATGAGGAAGGCGATTGCGTCGAACTCAAGATGCGGCGCGAGGGCGGTGAATTGATCATCGACGTCACCGACACCGGCGTCGGCCTTCCCGAAGATCGTGAACGGCTCACCGAACCCTATATGACGACGCGTGTGCGCGGCACCGGCCTCGGCCTCGCGATCGTCAAGAAGATCGTCGAGGAGCATGAAGGCGAGATCGCCTTCCTCGACCGCATCGGAGGCGGCACCCATGTCCGCATCCTGTTCCATGCCGACCGCCTGGCCGGCATGGCCACCGACAGTCCCGCCGCCGACATGATCAAGCGCGGCGACGACCATGAATATGATGAGGAAAGCTGATGGCGCTTGAAGTTCTTGTAGTCGACGACGAGGCCGACATTCGCGAACTGGTTTCCGGCGTGCTGGAAGACGAAGGCTACCAGGTGCGCACCGCGGGCGACAGCGCCAGCGCGCTCGACGCCATCGAACACCGCCGTCCCCAGCTGGCGCTGCTCGATGTCTGGTTGCAGGGCTCCAAGCTCGACGGTCTCCAGTTGCTCGAGGAAATCAAACGCCGCGACGCGACGCTCCCCGTCATCATGATCAGCGGTCATGGCAATCTCGATACCGCCGTCGCAGCAGTCCGGGCGGGCGCGGTCGATTTCATCGAAAAGCCCTTCGAGGCCGAAAAACTGCTGCACCTCGTCGCCCGCGCCACCGAGACCGATCGTTTGCGCCGTGAAAACGAGCAGCTGAAGGCGCAGGCCGGCCAGGAAGAACAACTCGACGGCACCTCTGCCGCCCTCAATGCCGTCCGCGCCACGCTGAAGCGCGTCGCTCCCACGGGAAGCCGGGTGATGATCACCGGACCCGCGGGTGTGGGCAAGGAAATCGCCGCACGCACCATTCACCAATGGAGCCCGCGCGCCGCTGCGCCCTTCGTCACCGTTTCCTCGGCGATGATGGCGCCCGAACGGGTCGAGGAAGAGTTGTTCGGCGCCGAACGCGACGGCGTGGCGCGCCCGGGCCTCATGGAGCAAGCGCATGGCGGCACGCTGTTCCTCGACGAGATCGCCGACATGCCGATGAACACGCAGGCAAAGATCCTGCGCGTGCTCACCGACCAGAGCTACACCCGCGTCGGTGGCCAGCGCCCGGTGAAGGTCGACGTGCGCGTGCTCTCGGCCACATCGCGCGACCTGCAGGCTGAAATCGACGCCGGCCGCTTCCGCGAGGATCTCTTCTATCGCCTCAATGTCGTGCCGGTGCGCATCCCGCCGCTTTCCGAACGGCGCGAGGACATTCCCGTGCTGGTCGACCATTTCCTCGCCCGCTTTGCCGCCGATCGCCGCATGGCGCCGCCGCGCGTTTCGGACGAGGCGCTGGCCGCGCTGCAGGCGCACGACTGGCCCGGCAATGTCCGCCAGCTTCGCAACATCATCGAGCGCACGATGATCCTCATGCCCGGCGACCGCGCCGACTGTATCGAGATCGACCTGCTACCGCCCGAAGTCACCGACAGCGGAAATACCTCCGGCAGCATCACCTCGTCGGCCGCGATCATGGGCTCGCCGCTCCGCGAAGCACGCGAGAATTTCGAGCGCGAATATCTCAAAATCCAGATTCGCCGTTTTTCAGGGAATATTTCCCGCACTGCCGCGTTTATCGGCATGGAGCGCTCGGCGCTTCACCGGAAATTGAAAGCGCTGGGCATCAATGAGAAGCGCGGCGAAGAAAAGTAAGCTCATGCACGATGGCGCACAGTCAGTCAGAATTACAGTCAGCCTTCCTCAACGCGTGCCGCAAGCAACGTCTTTCGGTGAGCATGTATCTCATGAAGGGGGTCCGCCTTCAGGGGCAGATCACGGGGTTCGGCAGCTATTCGCTCGTCCTCCGGCGCGGCGGGCAGGAGCAGCTCGTCTACAAGCATAGCGTCTGTTCGATCGTCCCCGCCGAGCGGCCCGACCTCGAACTTCCGACCCATCGCGGCGACAGTCTCCAGGACGGCTTTCTCGATCGCCACGTCGATGTAGGAATGACGGTCTTCCTTACGAACGGCGTTCTCCTGAAAGGCCGCCTCGTCGCCCATGACGCATTTTCGCTCCTCCTGGAAACGGGTGAGGGGCCGCAACTCTTGTTCAAGCATGCCGTCTCCACGCTCCAGCCCGACGGGAAACAGGCGTGAGCATCTTCAACCGCGACGAAGATGACGGCATCGTCCATGGCGAACGGGCATTGCTCGCGGTTCCCGAAATCGCGCGCCAACCTGCATCGCGTTCCGCCGACGCGCGGATCGAGGAGGCAACGGGCCTTGCCGAGGCGATCGGCATCGAGGTGGTGGAGGCCGGCGCCTACCGCATCCGCAACGTCAAGCCCGCAAGCCTTTTCGGCATGGGCCAGGCCGAGGAAATCGCCGAGCGCGCCGAGGAAGCGAAAGCGGGCCTCATCATTGTCGATGGCGCGCTGACGCCCGTTCAGCAGAAGACGCTGGAGGAAGCGACCAAGCGCAAGGTGATCGACCGCACCGGCCTCATTCTCGAGATCTTTGGCGAACGCGCTGCGACCGCCGAAGGGCGGCTTCAGGTCGAACTTGCCCATCTCGACTATCAGGCGGGCCGACTGGTGCGCAGCTGGACCCACCTCGAAAGACAGCGCGGCGGCTTCGGCTTTCTCGGCGGTCCCGGCGAAACCCAGATCGAGGCCGACCGGCGCATGATCCGCGACCGGATGGCCAAGATCCGGCGCGAGCTCGAACAGGTGCGCAAGACTCGCGGCCTGCACCGCGAAAGGCGCCAGCGGGCGCCTTGGCCGGTGGTCGCGCTCGTGGGTTACACCAACGCAGGGAAGTCCACTCTTTTCAACCGCTTGACTCGCGCTTCTGTGATGGCGGAAGATCTTTTGTTCGCCACGCTCGACCCGACCATGCGCGAAATCTCGATCCCGGGGCATAGCAAGGTGATCCTCTCGGACACGGTGGGTTTCGTGTCCGACCTGCCGACCCAGCTGGTCGCGGCCTTCCGCGCGACGCTTGAGGAAGTTGCCTCGGCGGACCTTATCCTTCACGTCCGCGACATTTCGCACGGCGACAGCGAGGCCCAGGCCGACGATGTCGAGGCCGTGCTCACCGACCTCGGGCTGGAGGGGGAGGGGGCACCGCCCCGCCTCGAAATCTGGAACAAGATCGACCTTCTGAACGAGGAGCGCCGCGAACAGCTTTCGCATGAAGCCGCGCGGCGCGAGGACGTGATCGCGATCAGCGCGGTGACAGGGGAAGGCGTGGACGCGATGCTCGAGATGATCGGCCAGCGGCTGACCCCCGAGACGCGTCGCTATGAAATCCGCATCCCCGCGAGTGACGGCGCACGGATCAGCTGGCTGCACCGCCGTGGCAAGGTGCGCGAAAGCCGCATGGAAGATGACGTCATGACGCTAGATGTCGAGCTTTCCACGGAGGCAAAGGCGCGGTTCGACGCACTTTAGCGCTTGGCCGCCTGCCACAAGGCTTCCTTGTCATCGAGGGGCATTTCCTCGAAACCGGGCTCGGTCTCGATGGCGCGAAATCTCCTCTCGAACTTGCGATTGGCCTGCCGAAGCGCTTCCTCGCTGTCGACTCCCAGGAAACGAGCGAGATTGACCACGGCGAACAGGAGGTCTCCGATTTCCTCCTGTCTCTCTTCGTCGGTCCGCGCCGCTTCGACTTCGGCTAGCTCCTCGTGGATCTTGGCCTTGGCGCCCGAAGCATCCGGCCAGTCGAAGCCGGTCCGCGCGGCGCGCTTCTGCAGCTTGTGCGCCCGTTCGAGCGCGGGGAGGGCGAGCGCCACCCCGGCAAGCGCGCTCCTGTCATCGCTTTCCTTGCGCTCGGCAGCCTTGATTTCCTCCCAAAGGTGATGCCCGCCTTCTCTGGCGTCGCCGAAGATGTGCGGATGGCGCCGCTCCATCTTGTCGCAGATCCGCTCGAACACCTCGTCGAGCGTGAACAGGCCCTGTTCCTCGGCCATGACGCTGTGGAAGATGACTTGCAGCTGCAGGTCGCCCAATTCGTCGGCCAGCCCGTCCATATCCTCGCGGGCGATGGCGTCGGCGACTTCATAGGCCTCTTCGATCGTATAGGGCGCGATCGTCGCGAAGGTCTGGACACTGTCCCATTCGCAGCCATTTTCGCGGTCGCGAAGGCGGTGCATGATCGCTTTCAGCCGGTCGAGGCTCATAGAATGTCCCTTTGCTGCAACAGTCGACCGACACCTTGGCGCGACGGGCATCCGAGGGAAAGGCAAAGGTTCACTTTCCGGCCCAATTCTGCATGACTGCGGCAAATTCGGGAGAGTTTCTTGACCACAGAACCTTTGGTGCAGCCGCTGATCACCAGCCCTGCGATCACTTTCGGCATCCTTTGCGCCATCCTCGGCATCCTCTTCTACACGCGCAGCCTCGGCGGGGGCTGGGCGCGCTTCTACCGGACGGTGCCGATCATCCTGCTCTGCTATCTCATCCCGTCTTTGCTCAACAGTTTCAATGTGATCAGCGAGGATGTTGTCAAACTCTGGCCGGTCGCACGAGACTATTTTCTGCCTGCCAGCCTCATTCTCCTGACCTTGAGCATCGACCTCAAGGCCGTGCTCGGGCTGGGGCCCAAGGCACTGATCATGTTCTTCACCGCGACCATCGGGATCATCATCGGCGGGCCGATCGCGGTCGCGCTGGTGGGGACCTTTAGCCCCGAGACGGTCGGAGGCGAGGGGGCCGACGCCGCTTGGCGTGGGCTCGCCACCGTCGCGGGGAGCTGGATCGGCGGCGGCGCCAACCAGACCGCGATGCTCGAGGTTTATGGCTATAATGTCGAAAATTACGCCGCGATGGTCGCGGTCGATATCGTGGTCGCCAACATCTGGATGGCTTTCCTCCTCTACGGCGCAGGCAATCCTGAACCCATCGACCGCTGGCTGAAAGCCGATTCCAGCGCCATCGAGCGGCTCAAGAATCAGATGGCCGACTATAGCGCGTCACTCGAACGCCCTTCGAAGGTCGAGGACTATATGGCGCTCACCGCGATCGCTTTCGGCGGCGTGGGCCTTTCACACCTTGTCGCCATGCTCATGACCGGCTTCATCGGCGGCATTGCCGGCATGGAGGATTCGGTGCTGGCGAGCGGCTTTTTCTGGGTGGTCGTCACTGCCACCACCCTGGGCCTGGGACTGAGCTTTACACGCGCATCACGGCTCGAAGGCGCGGGCGCATCGAAAATCGGCACGGTCTTCATCTTCCTGCTCGTCACCGTGATCGGCACGCGCATGGACATTTTCTCGGTGGCCGATCAGCCGCTTATCTTCCTCGTGGGGATCATCTGGATGCTGGTGCACACCGGGCTGCTCTTCACCGTCGCGAAGATCATCCGCGCGCCTTTCTTCTTCATCGCGATCGGATCCAAGGCAAATGTCGGCGGTGCCGCCTCGGCACCCGTGCTGGCCGCGGCCTTCCATCCCGCCTTGGCGCCCGTGGGCGTGCTCCTTGCCGTGCTCGGCTATGCGCTGGGCACCTATGGCGCGATCCTCACCGCCGAGCTGATGGCCATCGTCGCACCCTGAGCCTTTGACACGCTCGGGCGGCGCTTCCGCCTCGCGAGGCGCAACGCCCGGGCGAGTGGGGTTCAGCGTCATATGCCGACTTTGATGGTCCGACGGCCTGCTGATGCTCTTCGAGCCCGATCGGCTGCGACCAGAGCCGAAAGTGCAGTGATGGTGCGCAACAAGGGCGCGAATGAGATCGAGCGGAAAAGGGGAGAACCATGACAAACTCCGCTAATCCCTAAGTCTGATAATATATATTATGTTAAGCATGAATTGCAAATAGGGACGGAAATCTAATATTTCCTTCCGCTATGGTTGAAGAATAAGCCAACGCCCTTCGACGCTCCAACGATCGAGCGATGAGAGGAAATTCATTCCCAACACGTTGAGATCCTCGCGCTCGGCGACATGGACCCGGAAATTGCGCCGTTCGATTGGACCGACGTTCAACTGCTGCGCGCGCCCGCGATAGACTGCAACCGGCCCATTGGCGGTCTGCACGATCTGGTCGGCCTGCGCGGCGCGCTCGACGCCGGCCTGTTGTGCGGTCCGCGCACCCATGGTCGTGATCGTCGCGCCGCTATCGACCAGGAATCGCACGGGCGTTCCATTGACATCTGCTTCGACCCAGAAATGGCCGTCGATCGCCATCGGGATACGGATTTCTTCGCCGACCGCGACCGGCTCACCGCTGATTTCGGACTGCAAGCGACTGAAAACATATCCGAAATCGTCACGGAAGGTGAAAAGCACAAAGCCCGCCATGAAGATAGCGATCCAGGCCAGCGCCATCTTTGCAAGCTTGGTTGCGGGTTCGTGCGAACGAATGAGGATCGCCACGACCAGCACGAGAACGAGAAGAAGATAAACCGTTCCGGTGGCCATATTGCTGCTCAAACCTCGATTTCCAGTCCGTCATGCGCGGGCGCCGCCCAATCGGGCAACTCCTTCATGAGATGGGCATGATCCATCACGATGTCGAGATGCGTGAGCCACAATTGCCCCACACGCAGCTCGCGCGCCCAGCCCAGAACGGCATCGAGATGTGCATGCGTCGGGTGTGGCTTGCGCCCCAAACAGTCGCAGATCCACACGTCGACGCCTTCATAAAGGCTAGCCATATCGTCTGTTAAGTCACTGAAGTCTATGGCATAGGCAATGGAGCCCGCGCCTTCGTCGCAACGGATGCCGAGACTGGTTATCCCGCCATGGGGCTGGTCGACGAAGCGCAACTTCCCAGCACCCCAATCCCCTTCATCCGTATCCAGCGGAACAGGATCGAGAAGTGCCTCGTAATATCGATGCCCCTCGAACGCATAAGCAAACCTTTGACGGAGCCGGGCAATTGTCTCCCCGCGCGCCCATAGCGCCATCCGCTTGCCATTCCGGCGGACGATCTGCCGAAGATCGTCGATCCCGTGGCAGTGATCGGCATGGTCGTGCGTCACAAGCGTCGCATCGACATGATCGATCCCGGCCGTCAGCAATTGCTCGCGAAGATCCGGTCCGCAGTCGATCAACAGTCGCTCGGATCCTGACTCCAGGATCAACGACGACCGCGTACGCCGGTTCTTGGGATTGGCGGGATCGCACTCGCCCCAATCATTCCCGATCCTGGGGACGCCGCTCGATGTCCCGCACCCGAGGATGCGAGCCTTCACGCGGCGGCTTTTCCAAACAGTTTGAAGAAGTTGTCGCTCGTCGCTTCGGACAAGGTCTCAAGGGTCTCGCCCCGCAATTCCGCAAGGAAAGCCGCCGTGTCCGCCACATATGCCGGCTCACATGTCTTCCCGCGATGCGGCACCGGAGCCAGGAACGGGCTGTCGGTTTCGACAAGCAGACGCTCGAGCGGCAGCGCCGCCGCCGTTTCCTGCAGATCCTTGGCGTTCTTGAAAGTCACGATCCCGCTGATCGAGACATAATAGCCAAGTTCGATCCCCTTTTCCGCCAGCGCCCTCGACCCCGTGAAACAGTGGAGAACGCCAGTCACGCCGCCTGCCTCGGCCGCCGCTTCGAGCATTTCGGCAGTATCATCCTCGGCTTCGCGCGTGTGGATGACCAAAGGCAGCCCGCTCTCCCGGGCCGCATCGATATGCGCCTGGAACCGCTCGCGCTGCGCGGCGCGGTCGGACTTGTCATAATAATAATCGAGCCCGCATTCGCCGATCGCCACCACTTTCGGATGCTGGGCGGCCTTCACGAGCGCCGCGGCGCCCAGGTCGGGATGATTATCGGCCTCGTGCGGATGCACACCGACGGTCGCCCAGATATCGTCGTGCCGCTCGGCGGTCCCGATGATTGCTTCCCATTCGGATTGACGCGTGGAGATATTGAGCATCCCCGAAACGCCGCGCGCGCGGGCCGCTGCGATCACGTCGTCCTGCCGCTCTACCAGGCCTTCGTAATTGAGGTGGCAATGACTGTCGATCAGGCGCATTTTTCCTCCTTCGCAGGCAGTTCGAGGCGCGGAAAAGCCGGGGTCGGCTTCTCGATGGGATTGCCCTCCTCGCCCTTCGCCAGCTGATCGAGGATCGCGGCCGACCCGTGGGGGCTCACCGGCGCAATCGCCCGGGCAAGTGGCGCGATGGCAGCGGCAAGCGTTCCGAGCACCTCGGCCATGCGCGCCGGGTCGGTCTTCTTCAGACCCCAAGGCGCCATCGCATCGACATAAGCGTTGCAGGCGTGCACCGCCGAAAGCCATGCCTCGATCCCGGTCGAGAAGGCCCAGCGGTCGAACGCGGCAGGCAGCTTCTCGTCGCATGCCGCCATGACGTCATCGAGCAACTTCCTGTCTTCGCTCGCCTTTCCCGCTTCGGGAATGATCGCATCGCAATTCTTGTGGATCATCGACAAGGTCCGCTGCGCAAGGTTGCCGAAGCTGTTGGCGAGCTCGGCATTGACCCGCGTGACGAGTGCTTCTTCCGATACGCTGCCGTCCTGGCCGAAGGGTACTTCGCGCATCAGGAAATAGCGCAGCGCATCGACGCCGTAACGACCCAGCATCTCGCGCGGATCGACGACATTGCCGAGGCTCTTCGACATCTTGATCCCGCCTTCGCCGAGCAGATGGCCATGGCCATAGACCTGCTTGGGAAGTTCGACATCGGCGCTCATCAGGAAGGCCGGCCAATAGACCGCGTGAAAGCGGACGATATCCTTGCCGACGAGATGCGCATCGGCGGGCCAATAACGCTCCCACTTGTCGCCGCCTTCGGGATAGCCGACGCCCGTGATGTAATTGGTCAGGGCGTCGAGCCAGACATACATCACATGGTCGGGACTACCCGGTACCGGAACCCCCCAGTCGAAGCTGGTGCGCGATACCGACAAATCCTTCAGCCCGCCCTCGATGAAGCGCACCACTTCGTTGCGGCGGCTATCGGGCTGGATGAACGCCGGATTGGCCGCGATATGGTCGAGCAGCTTCTCCCCATAGTTGGACAGACGGAAAAACCAGCTTTCCTCGACCGTCCATTCGACCGGCGTACCCTGCGGAGAAAGCTTTGCGCCCCCCTCGCCTTCAGTAAGTTCGCTTTCATCGTAGAACGCCTCGTCGCGAACCGAATACCAGCCTTCGTAGCGGCCTAGATAGAGGTCGCCCTTATCCTCCATCTTCTTCCAGATGGTCTGCGCCGCTTTCACATGATCGGGGTCCGTGGTCCGGATGAAGCGATCGTAGGTGATGTCAAGATTGTCACACATGTCCTTGAACATCTGGGACATTTCATGGGCAAGCTCGGCCGGTTCGATGCCTTTTTCGCGCGCCGCTTGCGCCATCTTCAAACCATGCTCGTCGGTACCCGTGAGGAAGAAGACATCGCGCCCCTGGCTACGACGAAAACGGGCCATGACATCGGCAGCGATCGCTTCATAGGCATGGCCGATATGCGGCGCGCCATTCGGATAGCTGATCGCGGTGGAAAGATAATAAGGCTGGGACATGCCCAACGCCCTAGACGGCGAGCGCCCCTGCTTCAAGCAGGCTGAGGCGCCGCATGTGCAAGGGCGGAGGAAAGCTGCATCACCGTTGCTCCCGGGTCGAGCGACAGGCGCGGCGCGGTGGCCGCGATCCGGCGCACCTCTTCATAGGCCTTGAGCAAGGCCGGTCGCTGCGCCGCGTCGGCCTGACGCACCTCCTCGGCCACGATTGCAGGCAGCATGTCGAGAAAGGCGGCATAGCGCTCGGCATTGGCCTTGTTCGACAAGGAACGCACCAGGTCCGCGCGCCGCGCCAACGTGGGGTCGCCTTCGCACATTATCGAGCGCGCCGCCGCGACCTGCGGCAGGAGATCCATTTCGGCGAGCGCCAACGCTCTGCCGATCGAGCCCTGCGACAGATCGATCAGCGCCTGCCGCCCCGTCGCCTCCATCTCGGGACAATGCTCGGCGAGCAGCGACGCCATGACGTCATCGCCAAGTGGCTGGAATCCCAGTCTTCTGCAGCGCGAGCGGATCGTCGGCAGCAATCTGCCGGGGGCATGGCTGACCAGCAGGAATATCGTATTTTCGGGCGGTTCCTCGAGCATCTTGAGCAAGGCATTGGCACCGCCCGCCTCCAGATCGTCGGCGCTGTCGATCAAAATCACCCGCCATGGGCTGAGCGATGGCGTGATGCCGAGAAAGGTCGCGATCGAACGCACCTGGTCCACGCTGATGTTGCGCTTCTGGGCGGTCTTGCGATCGTTCATCTCGCGGGTGAGCAAGCGGAAATCGGGATGGCTTCCCGCTTCCATCATGCTCACCGTCTGGCTGTCCGATGGAACGGCGGGCGGCGGCAAGTCGATCTTCTGCCCCGCCCCCTCGGCAAGAATTCGCGTTGCGGCCGCCTTGGCAAAGCTCGCCTTGCCGACACCGCGCGGCCCGGAAAGGAGCCACGCATGATGCGGGGTTCCGCCACGCCAGGCCCTGAAAAATGCGTCGATCGCAGCGTCTTGCCCGACGATCATGGCAACAGGTCTCCAAGTGCGTAAAGCAGCCGCGCCGTCACCGTCTCGGGATTACCCTCGGCATCGATCAGCTTGACCCGATCGGGCTCCTGCTCCGCCATCACCCGGAAACCCCGGTCCACCGCCGCATGATAGCGGGGAGGCCGCGAACCGATCCGGTCGCCTTCCTCCCCGTCGCGGCGTCGCGCCCGAAGCGCTCCCTCACCGCTTTCCAGGCGAAGCACCAACGTGCGGTCGGGAAGAAAGTCGAGACTGCCGAAGCGATGCAGGTCGCGCACCGCCTCGATACCCAGCCCACCCGCTTCACCCTGATAGGCCAGCGAGGAATCGAGAAAGCGGTCGCTCAGCACCCATTTGCCCTCGGCGAGCGCGGGCTTGATCGTCTTTTCGACATGATCGGCGCGGGCGGCGGCGAACAACAAGGCTTCGGAGCGGGGATTCCAGCGGGTCTCCTCGCCTTCGAGCAGGAGTTTGCGGATCGCCTCGGCCCCGCTGCTTCCACCGGGCTCTCTGGTGACGAGTACCTCGATACCCCTGCCCTCAAGCGCGGTCGCGAGCGCCGCAAGCTGAGTGGACTTGCCAACCCCTTCGCCGCCCTCAAGGCTGATGAAGCGCCCCGCCATGCCCTCAGGCCAGGCCAACGAGCTGCTTGAACCCGATCCAGGCCCGGCGGAAGAAGCCCGCTTCGGAGACGTCCTCGGCGGCGACCAGCGGAAGCTTGCTTTCGCCGTCGGGCGTGGTCACCACGAGGTCGGCGATATGCTGGCCCTTGGCGATCGGCGCCTTGACCGGCCCATTGTAGCGGACGGCAATCCGCGGATCGGCAAAAGCGTTCTTGGGGAAGGTCGCGGCAAGGTCGCGGGGCGCAACCAGTCCGACGCTGTCGGCACTGCCAAGCTGAACCTTCGCTTCGCCCACGCGCGCGCCCTTGGGATAGAGCGAGCGCGCTTCCCAGGCATTGAAACCCCATTCGATGAGGCGAACCGATTCCTGCGTGCGTGCCGACTGGCTATCGAGGCCGGTGACCACCATCACCAGCCGCCGTCCGTCGCGTTCGGCCGAACCGGTAAAGCCATAACCGGCTTCCTCGGTATGGCCGGTCTTCAGGCCGTCGGCGCCTTCGACCCGCCCGAGGATCGGATTGCGATTGGGCTGCGTGATGGGCGTGCCCGCATTGGTGGTGCCCCAGGTGAAGCTGCGCTTGTCATAATATTTCTTGTAGAGATCGGGATTGCGCTCGATTCCCGCCTTGGCGAGCAATGCAAGATCGCGCGCCGTCACCACCGTCTGGCCTTCGTCGGGCCAACCGTTGGCATTGCCGAAGCGGCTGTTCGTCAGGCCCAATTCCTTGGCAAGGACGTTCATCTGCTGGACGAATGCTTCCTCGGTGCCCGCGATACATTCGGCGAGAACCACCGAGGCATCATTCCCCGACAGCGTAACGACGCCGTGGAGAAGATTTTCCACGCTCACCTGCTCGCCTACCTTGAGGAACATGGTCGATCCGGCGTTCGACCATTTGCGCCAGGTCTCGGGACGCACGGTGCACATCTTCTGCTCGTCGAGCTTGCCCTTGCGGATCAGTTCGAAGGCCACTTCGGTCGTCATCATCTTGGCCATCGAGGCCGGCGGGATTTTCCGGTCGGCATCCTTTTCGAACAGCACCCGGCCCGAACTGAGGTCGATCAGGATCGCGCTCTGCGCAGGCGTTTCGAAAGCGGGTTGAGCGCCGAGCGGCATGGTCACGGCGGCAGCAAGGAAGATGGCGGCAAATTTGCGCATGGAGACTCCGGTCATTGAATTTGGCGGCACAGTAAGGCGCGGAGGCCCGCGCCGCCAAGCCCTTATCAGCGCTCGATCGCGTCCGCGACCAGCCCGATGGTGAGCGCATAGAAATTGGAGCAATTATAGTCGAGGATTGCCCGGTAATTGCGCGTCAACAGATAGGCCGTGCCATCGGGCCCGTCGGGCTCGAGCAGCGTAAGCGGAACATTGTCCGAAAAGCTGGTCGTAACCGGCGTGACGCCAAGCTCACGCCATTCGCGCATCGTTTTCCACACGCTGTGGCGACGATAGACCGCCGGGCATTTGGTTGGCTCGACCGGATTGGCGATCGCGCGCCGGTCGAGGCCCGGAGGCGTGCGGACCGCGATCCCCCAGTCGATACCACGCTGCCAGCCCGCATCGACCAGGTAATTGGCGATCGAGGCAAAGGCATCGGGCTCCGAATTCCAGATGTCGCCGAACCCGTCGCCATCACCGTCGGCGGCAAGGCGGAGGATATTGCTCGGCATGAACTGCACCTTGCCCGCGGCACCGGCCCAGCTGCCCTTGAGATGCCCGCGCGTATAGCCACGGTCCATCAGCTTCATCGCGGCGATGAATTCGTCCTCGAACAATTGGCGGCGACGCCCTTCCCAGGCGAGCGTGCCCAGCGCCTCGAACAGGTCGAAGTTGCCGGTGATGCGTCCGTAGCTGGTTTCCTTGCCATAGATGGCGAGAATGACGTCCTTGTCTACGCCGGTCTGCTGCTCGATGCGGTAAAGCGTGTCCCACCACTGCCGCGCCTTGGCCTTGCCACGCTCGATGATGTCGCGGGTGACATGGCGCCGCTGGTAGGGCGCATAGGGCGGGATCGAGGACGACCCCGGCGATCCGCCAGGCTGGCTGCGGTCGAGCTGGATGACCCGCTGGTTGGGATCGAGTGAGGGCAGCACCGCGGAAATCGTCCGCTGGCTGATGCCCTCGGCGCGTGCCCGCGCCGCCAGATGCTGCTTGTAGTCCGTCCATCCCATCGCGCCCTGCGGGGTCGC
The DNA here is from genome assembly GCF_014195685.1 of Sphingomicrobium lutaoense. Lineage (GTDB taxonomy): Bacteria > Pseudomonadota > Alphaproteobacteria > Sphingomonadales > Sphingomonadaceae > Sphingomicrobium > Sphingomicrobium lutaoense. The sequence continues at coordinate 888,862 of NZ_JACICF010000001.1, forward strand.
GGGGACGACGATCGCGGGCGATGCCGTTTGCGCGCTCGTCGGAAGAGGCGCCAGCGGATCCGATGCTTCCTGACCACACGCCGGCGTCGCCGCCACCAGGAAAGTCGCCAACAGGCTCGATACTCGCATCATTCAACCACCTTTCTTCGCTCACACCCATAACGCGCCAGGTTTCGCGCGCCAGCGGCTTCATCGCACCCCTTGCACGATCCGCCCTTTCGCCATAGCGAGGCGAAGATGAAGGAGAGGTGGCTGAGTGGTTTAAAGCACCGGTCTTGAAAACCGGCGTGCGGGCGACCGTACCGTGGGTTCGAATCCCACCCTCTCCGCCAACAGGGCAAGCCGCCGCCGGCCGCACCGGCAGCCCGGTGCGCCTGATCGCGAACTGGAGACCGTGTGGCAGCTGGCAAATCCAAGGCGAAACCCGTGCTGGGCTGGCGAGAATGGATTGCCCTGCCCGACCTCGGCGTCGACACGATCAAGGTCAAGATCGACACCGGCGCCAAGACTTCCGCCATCCACGCCTTCGACGTCCGCCCGTTCGAGCGCGACGGAGAGGAATGGGTCTCTTTCTGCCTCCACCCCGTGCAACGCCACCGCCTGCCATCCGTTGAATGCGAAGCGCGCGTCCTCGAGAAGCGCCATGTGCGCAGTTCGAACGGCAAGCAGGAAGAACGCTATGTCATCAAGACGAAGGCCCGGATCGGCAAGAAAAGCTTCGCCATCGAACTGACGCTTACCAATCGCGACGAAATGGGCTTCCGCATGCTCCTGGGCCGCGAAGCCATCAACCGCCGCTTCCTGGTCGATCCCGGCCATTCCTATCTTCTCGGCAAAGGACCCTCGTCATGAAAATCGCGCTGATGTGCCGCAATGCCAATCTCTATTCGCACCGGCGGCTGGTCGAGGCAGCCAAGGAACGGGGTCACGATATCGACGTGATCGATCATCTGCGCTGCTACATCAACGTGACCTCGAACCGGCCGAGCATCCGTTACCAGGGCCATGACCTGCCGCGCTACGACGCGGTCATTCCCCGCATCGGCGCCTCGGTCACCTTCTACGGCACTGCGGTCCTGCGCCAGTTCGAGATGATGGGCGTCTACCCCTTGAACGAGAGTGTCGCGATCAGCCGCAGCCGCGACAAGCTCCGCTCGATGCAGCTTCTCGCGCGCAAGGGCGTCGGCCTTCCGGTCACCGTCTTTGCCCATAAGACGAGCCGCGCCGAGGAAATCATCGAGATGGCGGGCGGCGCTCCCGTGGTGATCAAGCTGCTCGAAGGCACGCAAGGCATCGGCGTGGTCCTCGGCGAAACGCAAAAGGCCGCCGAATCCATCATCCAGGCCTTCGGCGGCGTCGGCTCCAACATCCTCACCCAGCAGTTCATCAAGGAAGCGGGCGGCAGCGACATCCGCTGCTTCGTCATCGGTGACAAGGTCGTTGCGGCGATGAAACGAACAGGCAAGGAAGGTGATTTCCGCTCGAACCTTCATCGCGGTGGCACCGCCGAGGTCGTCAAGATCACGCCCACCGAACGGCTCACCGCGATTACCGCCGCCAAGGCGATGGGACTGCGCGTCTGCGGCGTCGATCTGCTTCGCGGCAACCAGGGTCCCGTGGTGATGGAAGTGAACAGCTCGCCCGGCCTCGAAGGCCTCGAAAAGGCCACGGGCAAGGATGTCGCGGGCATGATCATCACCCATCTTGAAAAGACCCACGCCACCGGAAGCACCCGCACGCGCGGCAAGGGCTGATGGCACGCGAACCGTTCGAGATCGGCGGCGTCCGGATCGCGCCGGGCGACCATGCCTATGTCGATCTGCCGATCAGCAAACTGTCGGACCACACGCCGATGCGCCTCGCGGTGCAGGTGCTCCACGGCAAACAGGACGGCCCCACGGTCTTCATCAGCGCCGCGATCCATGGCGACGAGATCATCGGGGTGGAGATCATCCGACGCCTCTCGGTCCTCAAGGTTCTGCAGAAACTGCGCGGAACGCTGATCCTCGTTCCCGTGGTCAACAGCTTCGGCTTCATCAGCTGGTCGCGCTACCTGCCCGACCGCCGCGATCTCAATCGCTCCTTCCCGGGCTCGCCCCGAGGCTCGCTCGCGGGCCAGCTCGCCCATATCATGATGAGCGAGATCGTTTCGCGCTCGGATGTCGGGATCGACCTGCACAGCGGCGCGATCCATCGCCCCAACCTGCCGCAGATCCGCGCCGCGCTCGACGATCCGGAAACGCTCGATCTCGCCCGCGCCTTTGCCGCGCCCGTCATGCTCAACAGCAAGCTGCGCGACGGCTCGCTCCGCATGGCCGCGCTCGAAAATGACTGCCGGATGCTCCTTTACGAAGCGGGCGAAGCGCTGCGCTTCGACGATTCGGCAATCCGCATCGGGGTGCGCGGCATTCTCAACGTGCTGCGCCAGCTTGCCATGCTGCCGCACAAGCCCCGCGACGGTGCCGAGCCCATTCGCGCCACGTCGAGCCATTGGCTTCGCTCACCCGTCGGCGGCATCGCCCGGACGCGCTACCGCTTGGGATCGCGGGTCGAGGCGGGCGATACCATCGCGGTCATCGCCGATCCTCTCGGACGCAGCGAACAGCCGCTCAAGGCGCGCGATACCGGCGTCATCATCGGGTTGAGCAATCTGCCCGTGGTCAATCGCGGCGACGCGCTTTTCCATGTCGCGATCGTCGAAGGCGCACGCGAAGCGCAACGCCACATCGAGGACAGCGAGCAGGATGCGCTCGCCGACCCGCTGTACGACGATGATCTCGACTAGGCCTCGATGCCGCGCCGCTTGAGCTCGGCCTTCAGCTTGCGCACCGGCGGGGCATAGAGAAAGCCGAAGGAAACGCACCCTTCCCTGCCCTTCACCGCATGGTGGAGGCGGTGCGCCTGGTACAGTCGCTGGAGATAGCCGGTCTTGGGAACGATGCGGAATGGTAGCCGCCCATGCACCAGCCCGTCATGCGCGAGAAAATAGAGCAACCCGTAAAGCGCAACGCCCAGCCCGACATACCAGACGATCACCGAAAAGAGCGCTCCGATGGCGAACAGGCTGATCGAAAGCCCTGCAAAGACAAGCGCATAGAGGTCGTTCTTTTCCCAATATCCATCATGCGGCTCATGGTGCGACGCGTGCCAGCCCCATCCCCATTTGCCATGCATGATCCAGCGATGGGTCGCATAGGCGGTCACTTCCATCGCCGCGACCACGAGAAGCGCGATGGCAAGCCCCTGCCAGACGGGCAATTCGGAAAGATAGTCGAAATTCATCGAAGACGGCCTTTGCTGCGCGATGATAGCCGATGCGGCGTTGCGCATGCAATTGAAAGCGGCGCCCCGCCTTCAGCTTTGCCGCACGGGCGCGGGGTGCAATTCGTCCATCGCCCGCGAGCGGCCATCCGGGCAGACGATCCGAACGTGGAACCGCTTGAGGCCCCGCGGGCTCCTAACGCCGCAACTATGCGCGATGATGCCCACTTCGTCGCGCATGCCGTTGACGAAATTGCCGACTTTTTCCGCTTTCTCCTCGGGCACCAGTCCGCGTTGCAGCCGCTTGTTGTGGGTGGTCACACCGGTGGGGCAGCGGTTGGTATTGCATTTCATCGCCTGGATGCAGCCGATCGAGAACATGAAGGCGCGCGCCGAATTGACGAAATCGGCTCCGGTCGCCAGCGCCCAGGCCACGTCACTGGGCGTCACCATCTTGCCCGATGCGATGATGCGGATACGCTCCTTGAGTCCATGCTTGTCGCGCAGGTCCACCACCATCGGCAGGCTTTCCCGGATGACGAGGCCGACATTGTCCATCAACGGCATGGGCGCCGCGCCGGTCCCTCCGTCGCCGCTGTCGAGCGTGAGGAAATCGGGCGCCTCTTCGTCATGCCCCGCCGCGATCCATTCAAAATATTCGTCGAGCCAGCCATAGGCGCCAAGCACCGTCTTGATCCCCACGGGCTTGCCCGTGACCCGCCGGATATGGCGGATCATCGCGCCCAGGTCCTCCTTGCTGCCCAGTTCGGGATGCATATTGGGAGAGATCGAGGCGACATGGGGCAGAATGCCGCGGATTTCCGCAATTTCCTCGGTGACCTTGGCAGCCGGCAGAATGCCCCCCTTGCCGGGCTTTGCTCCCTGGCTCAGCTTCAGTTCGAACATCCGGACTTCATCATGCGCGGCGATCGCCTTCAAACGCTCGTCGCTCAATCGGCCTTCTCTGTCGCGCACGCCATATTTGGCGGTGCCGATCTGGAAGACGAGATCGCACCCGCCTTCGAGATGATAGGGCGCCAGCCCCCCTTCCCCGGTATTGAGCCAGCATCCCGCCTTGGCAGCGCCCATCGACAAGGCGCGCACCGCGGGCTTGGACAATGCGCCATAGCTCATTCCCGAAATATTGAAGAAGGACGGAGCGAGATAGGGCTTGGCGGCGCCCGGCCCGATCAGCAGGGGCTCGGCCTCGACCGCGTCCTCGTCGAGCGTGGGCCAGGGGCAGTTGACGAAAATCGGCGTTCCCACCGGCTGGAGGTTCTTGGTCGAACCGAAGGCAATGGTGTTGCCCTTGCCGCTCGCGGCGCGTTCGACCCATTCGCGCTGGGCACGATTGAAAGGCAGTTCCTCCCGGTCCATCGCGAAGAAATATTGGCGGAAAAATTCGCCCAGTTCGGTGAACAGGTGGCGAAAGCGTCCGATGACGGGAAAATTGCGCCGCACCGCATCGCGGGTCTGGCTGACATCGATGATGAACAGCACCACCACCGCCAGGGCAGCCAACCCGATGACCCAGATGAAGGCAATGGCCAGGGCTTCGACGACGCTGTCGCTATGCATGGGCGCCTTTCATCCGACGGTTGGAACCGCTCCCAGCCATAAGGCGGCGCGGAGCGCTTGGCAAAAGCGCCGCTCCCATGTCGGCAAGCGCACCTTGGGCTGGCATCCGCGAAAGGAGCGAGCTATGAGCCGCGCCATGTTACAGAAATCTTCGCACGCTCCCAAATTGCTGCCCTTCGACTGGGCAGATCCCCTCGATCTCGACGGCCAGCTGACCGACGAGGAACGGATGGTCCGCGACACCGCTCGCCAATATGCACAGGAGAAGCTCCTGCCGCGTGTGAAGGACGCCTTTCTCGACGACCAGTTCGACCGCGACATCATGTCGGAAATGGGCGAACTCGGCCTGTTGGGCGCGACCGTCGCCGAGGAATATGGCGGCGCGGGTCTCGGCTATGTCAGCTACGGCCTCATCGCCCGTGAGATCGAACGGGTGGACAGCGGCTACCGCTCGGCCTGCTCGGTGCAGTCGAGCCTCGTGATGTATCCGATCGACGCCTATGGCTCCGAGGAACAGAGGAAGAAATATCTGCCGGGCCTCGCCAGGGGTGAACTCATCGGCTGCTTCGGCCTCACCGAACCCGATGCCGGTTCGGACCCGGGCGGGATGCGGACGCGCGCGAAGAAGATCGACGGCGGCTACAGCCTGTCGGGCGCGAAGATGTGGATCACCAATTCGCCGATCGCCGACGTTTTCGTCGTCTGGGCCAAGTCCGACGCGCATGACGGCAAGATCCGCGGCTTCATCCTCGAAAAGGGCATGAAGGGATTGAGCGCGCCCAAGGTGAAAGAAAAATTGAGCCTGCGCGCTTCGATCACCGGCGAAATCGTCATGGACGAAGTCGAGGTGCCCGAGGAAAACCTTCTGCCGGGCGTCGAGGGTTTGAAGGGGCCGTTCGGCTGTCTCAACCGTGCGCGCTACGGCATCGGGTGGGGCGCGATGGGCGCTGCCGAGGCCTGCTACGAAGCGGCCCGTTCCTACACTCTGGAGCGCAAGCAGTTCGGCCGTCCGCTCGCTGCCAACCAGATCCCGCAGCTCAAGCTCGCCGACATGATCACCGAAATATCGCTCGGGCTGCAGGCCGCACTACGCGTCGGTCGCCGTCTCGAGGCAGGCGAACTCATCCCCGAGACGATCAGCCTCATCAAGCGCAACAATGTCGGCAAGGCGCTCGATATCGCGCGGGTTGCCCGTGACATGCATGGCGGCAATGGCATCAGCGCCGAATATGTGCCGATGCGCCACCTCATGAACCTTGAAACGGTCAACACCTATGAAGGCACGCATGATGTCCATGCGCTGATCCTCGGGCGGGCCATCACCGGCATTGCGGCTTTCTAGGGCCGCTTTCCAGGGTTATTCAAACTGAAGATGGGAGGGTGCTGCGCTAGGGGCGCGGCACCCTTTTCAATATGTCGATCGGCTCGCCGTTCAGTTCGGCCCGGTCGACCACCGCGAACCCCAGCTTTTCGGCCAGCGCGAAGGACGGGCGATTGGCAGGCTCGATGATCGCCCAGATGTCGCGGCAAAGTTCGCGGTCGGCCCAATCCAGCACCGCTTCGCAGGCCTCGCGGGCATAGCCCCGCCCCTGCGCCTCGGGATCGAAGATCCAGCCCATTTCGGGCTCGCCATCGAACCCGATGCCGCGCTGCGCATCGAACAGGCCGAGATCGCCGATCAGGCGGTCGTCCGACTGGCGCACGACCATCCAGCCGCCATAGCCGCGCACGATCCACTGGCCGACTGCGCTCACCACGCGGCGCCAATGCTCGGAACGGGTCATCGGCGACCCGAGGTAGCGATGCACCTCGGGCTTTTCCATGATTGCCTGTTTCGCGACAAAATCCTCCGCGACGAAGCCGCGAAGGATCAGTCTTTCGGTTGTCAGGACCGGCGCGGGATGCGCGCCCACCCCTTAGTCTTTCTTGTTGAGCGAAAGACCGCCGAAACGCTTGTTGAAGCGTGCGACGCGGCCACCTTCGGACGCGCGGCGGGTGCCGCCGGTCCAGGCCGGATGGGTCTTGGGATCGATGTCGAGGTGCAGCGTGTCGCCTTCCGAGCCCCAGGTCGAACGGGTCTGGAAGGTGGTGCCGTCGGTCATTTCGACGTTGATCATGTGATAATCGGGATGGGTATCTTTTTTCATCATTTTTTCCATGGTTTGACTGGTTTCCGACCAGTCCGGGAAAGATCGAAGCGCCCCCTAACCCCTATTGCCCCGCTTGACAAGCAAAAGCCGCCTGACATAGCCGCCGCACCAGAAGCAAGGTTTCGCCCCTGTAATGGAGGCGACGAAGAGGGAAGCCGGTGAGCAATCCGGCGCTGTGCCCGCAACTGTGAGCCGCAAGGCAAGCCAGATACCGACCTCGCTTCGTCGTCCGTCTCCTCTGCCGGGACCAGCGGTGGGGCGTGGAACTGGGGTGCGCGACCCATAGCGGCCGCTCTGCCTTTTCCGCCGTGACGACTTCGTCATGGAAGAAGGAAAAGAACATGTTCCAGGATCTGCCCCCTCCCCCGATCATCGAGGAAGCTCCGCCAAGCGACGATCACGCCATCATCATCACCGCCGCCCGCGAAGCCGAGCGGATCGAGGACAGCAGCAAGCCCATCAGCATCATCGATGCGGAAACGGTCGAGCGGCTAGGCGAGGACAATGCCATCGGGCTGTTGCGCCTGCTGCCCTCCGCGTCCATTTCGCAAACCGGACCTTCGGGAACGCAGGCGCAATTGCGGATCCGCGGCGCCGAAGCCAGCCACAGCCTGCTGTTCATCGACGGGATCAAGGCCAATGACCCCGCCGCGGGCAATGAAGCGCGCTTCGAACTGGCGGCGGACGGTCTTTACGACATCATAGAATATTCGCGCGGGCCGCAATCGGCCATCTGGGGCAGCGAAGCCTTGGGCGGTGTACTCGCGCTGCGCACCGTGCCCGCCGGGGACGAGGAGACGGTTTCGCTGACTGCCGAGGCAGGCAGCTTCGATTATCTGTCGGGCAAGGCGCGCCTGGATTTCGGGAATGAGGATCAAGGCCTGGTCCTTGCAATGGGAGGTCAGCGGTCCGACGGGATCGACAGTTTCGGCGTCGGCGGCGAGAAGGACGGCTTTCACAATCTCAATGCCCGCCTGTCCGGACGCCTCTCGCTGGGCAAGAGCGCGGGTTTGCAGCTCAGCGGCTTTGCGGTCGATGGACGAAGCGAGTTCGACGGCTTCGATCCCCTGACCTTCCGGCGCGCCGATACCGAAGACCGGAGCGACTATCGGCTGGGCGCGGCACGGGCGGCAATCGAAATTGCTCCTGCCGAGTGGTTCAAACTTGTCGTGGGTGGCAGTGTCCTTGCGTCCGAAAATGTCCATCATCGCGATAATTCCGAGATCAACCGGACTAGTGCGGAACGATATAGCGTGGACGGGCGCGCGAGCGTGCGGGCGTCGGCCCTGGCTTTCGACCACCGTCTCACCTTGGCCATCGACCATGAAGGCGAAGATTTTCGCGCCGACGACAGCATCTATGGCGGTTTTACCGACCAACGGCGGGATCGCGACCGTACGGGCTTCACCGTCGAATGGTTTGCCGAGCATGACAGCGGTGCCACTTTTCAATTGGCCCTCCGGCATGACGATTTCAGCGCCTTCGCCGATACGACCAGCATTTCACTGGGTGGCCTCCTTCCGCTCGGCGGCCATGTCTCGCTGGTGGCAAATTATGGCGAAGGGATCGCCCAGCCCAGCTTTTACGATCTCTATGGCTTCTTTCCCGGCAGCTTCGTCGGCAATCCGGCGCTCGAGCCCGAGACCAGCAGAGGCCATGACGTCGGCCTTCGTTTCGACGACGGCAAACTGCGCGCCAGCATGATCTGGTTCAGCCATAACCTCGAAAGCGAAATCGTCGATATATTCGACCCGGCTAGCTTTACCTCCACCACCGCGAATGGAATGGGAGAGAGCAAGCGTCGCGGATTGGAACTTGAGGCCGGCTGGCGACCCTCTCCCGCGTTCGAACTGGTCGGCAATTACAGCTATCTCGACGCCAAAGGGCCTGAAGCTCCGGGCGAACAGCGGTTGCGCGAAAACCGTCGGCCCCAGCATCGAGCCGCCATCATGGCGACTGGCATCCACGGGCGCTGGGAATATGGTTCGTCGCTCGCTCTCGTGGGATCGCGTTTCGACGACGACTTCGACTTTTTCCCTGCGCAGCGGGTCAAGCTGGAGCCTTATGTATTGGCCTCGGCACGCGTGGCTTATGAGATGAATCCGAGGCTGCGCCTTACGCTGCGCGGGAGCAATCTGTTCGATAGCGATTATCAGGATGTCGTGGGCTATCACGCAATGGGAAGGGCAATCCATATTGGCCTTGCTTTCACTCGCTAGTCTTGCCGCCTCGACGGGTTTTTTCGCCTCGCTGGACCTTTGCGCGGACGAATATCTGTTGCTGTTCGCTCCCCGCGAACGGATCGCGTCCGTGAGCCATCTAGTGAAAGACGAGGCAGAATCGCCCTTGGCGCCGATGGCAAAGTCGGTCGCGGCGAACGATGGCGCCCTGGAGAGCCTTGCCGGTCGGGGAATATCGATCGCCTTCACCACGCGGCCGATCGATCCGTCGCGTCGAAGACTGGCCGAGCGCCTTGGCATTCGCCTGGTATCACTCGGCTTTGCGCGAGGTCCGGGCGATGTGGCCGACAATGTCCGGAAGTTCGCGTCCATGTTCAGCGGTAAAGCCCCTGCGCGGGACTGGCTCGGGCGCTATCGCCGCCTTGCCGCCAGCGCTCCGCCGCCTCGCCCCCGTCATTGGGTCAGTGCTTCGGGTGCCTACCCGGGAGAAAGCGCCGATGGGTGGCTTCGGTTGGCGGGCATTCGGCTCGCACCCTTCGGTAGCGGTCTAGGGAGGATCGAGCAGGTCGCGGCAGCGCGACATCCACTGCTGCTGAGTGATTATCGGGCCGGACAATATAGCCGCAATGCTGAATGGTTGGCGCATCCGCTGGTCAAAGCGAAGATCGAGCGGGCAAGGAAAGTGGACGGACGACCCTTCACTTGTGCCGGGCCGCTGATGCTCGACCTGGCCGAGGAACTGCGCCGGCGATGAAACAGGGATTGGCATTTGCCGCCTTGATGGCGCTTGCGCTGATGCACCTGCTCTGGCCGCTTGACGTCTTTGCGCGTGTCGATGGCGAGGTTGCCGAACTGATCCTGCTTGAACTGCGGGCGCCGCGGACGCTGCTTGCCATCAGCTATGGCGCGGCGCTGGGTATCACGGGCGCGGCATTGCAGGCGATTTTTGCCAATCCCCTCGCCTCGCCCGACATTACGGGCGCCTCCTCGGGCGCGGCATTCGGCGCGGTTGGCATGGCGCATGTCGTCGGTTTTACTGCCCCGCTCGCCATGGCAGCGGGCGGCGCGTTCGGCGCGGGAGGCGCTCTCCTGCTTTTGTTCCTCATTGCCGGACGCGGAGCCGATCCCGCGCGATTGCTGCTTGCGGGCCTTGCCATCGCGCTTGCCGCGGGCGCGGCCACTTCGCTCCTGCTCGCCCTCGCTCCCTCGCCTTACGCATTCTACGATATGTGGCGCTGGCTGATGGGAAGCCTTGTCGAACGCAGCTGGACGCAGGCAATCGCCGCCCTCGTCCCTGCCGCACTGGCCTGTCTGTGGATCTGGAAGGATCGCATGGCCTTCGACCTGATGGCACTGGGGGGCGACGTGGCGGCTTCAATGGGCGTGGACCCGGCGCGACTGGCGCGGCGCACGATGGTGTTGAGCGCAGTGGCAATCGGTGCCTGTGTCTCGGTCGCAGGAGCGATCGGCTTCGTCGGCCTGATCGCACCGATCGCCGCGCGCTCGTTAATGAAAGGCCATCCGGGCAAGGCCATCGGGCTAGCGGGAATGCTCGGCGCCTTCACTCTGGTGGCGGCCGATATTCTTGTACGGTTCGCGCCCGAGGGACGACCCATCCCGGTCGGAGTGATCACCGCATTGGTCGGCACCCCGCTTTTCGTCATGATCCTTTTATCGCTCAGACCGCGGAGCGTGGCATGAGGATCGAAGCACGCGCCCTTCGCATGGCCGGAAGGCTATCACCGAGCGACTTCGCCGCGGGAGAGGGTGAGCTGATCGGTCTGGTCGGACCCAATGGGAGCGGGAAAACCAGCTTCTTACGAGGATTGGCGGGAATAACAGGCGAGGCAGACCGTCTGTGCATCGATGGCGAGCCCCTATGCTCGCTCCCACCTGCCGCCCGGGCGCATCGTATCGCTTATCTGCCCGCCAGTCGTTTGCTCGAATGGCCCATTCCGGTTTCGCGCGTGCTGCGCCTTTCGCCCTCGCCGGTCGAGGAAGATTCGGTCGAGCGGATGGTCGCGCATCTCGAACTCGAGCCGCTGCTCGACCGTCCGTCCAATGCCTTGTCTACGGGTGAGCGGGGGCGCGTGCTCTTGGGACGCGCGCTTGCGCTCGAGCCGTCGGTGCTGCTGCTCGACGAGCCGCTCGCCAATCTCGACCCCTATTGGGTGTTGAAGGTGACGGATTTGCTCGAGGATGCGGCAGCGGGCGGGACGACGATCATCGCCGCCTTGCACGATCTCGCGCTGGTTGGCCGCTTTGGCCGGTTGCTCCTGATGCGCGAGGGCCAGATCATTGCGGACGGAAAAAGCGAAAAGGTCGCCAACGAACCCCTGTTCGCGGCGACCTTTCGTTTGCATGGCGCGGCGCCCTCCTGGACGCTCTAGCCGTCGGCGGGAGGGTCCGCGATCATCGCCGTAAAGGAGACGTCGCAGCTGGTTTGTCCGTCGACCGAGGCCGTGCCTTCGAACTTGCAGATATTGCGGCGCATCTGGACAATCTTGACGTCTAGCTGAAGCAGGCAGCCGGGTTCGACCGGCTTGCGGAACTTCGCATTCTCGATGGCCATGAAGTAAACGAGCTTGCCCGAGCCTGCGAGATCGAGGCTCTCCACCGCGAGCACACCTGCTGCCTGAGCGAGCGCTTCGACCTGAAGCACGCCGGGCATGATCGGACGTCCGGGGAAATGTCCCTGGAAGAATTGCTCGTTCATCGACACCGCCTTGATCGCGGTGATCGATTCATTCTTCACCAGCTTCTCGACACGGTCGACGAGAAGCAGCGGATAGCGGTGCGGCAATGCCGCCATGACCCGCCGGACATCCAGCGGACCCATGACGGCACTCTCGGCCTGTTCGCTCATCGACCCTGCGGAGTCTGCTGCTGCGCCGGCTGCTGCGGCGCGGGAGCGACGGTCGCCAGCGTGGTGAGGCGCTTGTTCAGCTCCGCCATCACGTCGTTGGTGAGGTCCACCGCCGGATTGTGGCGCAGGCTCTGCGAGACGTCGATCATGACGGTTGCCTTCCTGCGCGTCATCACGGCATCGAGCGCCGGCGAAAGCTGGGCGTCGATCTGCTGACGGACATAGGCAGCGTTGCGCTGAAGAACCTGTTCACGCTGCGCCAGTTCACGATTGGCCTGCGCTTCGCGCTGCTGGAGCGACTGGACGCGCTGCTGGAGGGCCTGGCTGGGCTGTTTGCCATTGAGCGCCTGAACCTCGGCCTGGATGGCCTGGCCTTCGGTGTTCAAGGGAGCGGCCAGCTCGTTGCGGCGCTGGCCGAGCTGCTGCTGCTGCTGCTGGAGCTGGGCGAGCGCAGTCTGGCAAGCGGTGCATTCCGAGCGCAGCTTGTTCAAATCGACGACGCCGACCGAAGCCGAAGGCAGCGACTGGGCAGCCGCGGCAGCGGGAATGGCCATGGAGCCGGCGATCAGCGCCGGAAGAAGAGTTTTCATCATTAGAACTGGGTTCCTACATTGAATGAGAAGAGGCGGGTGTCATCGCCATCCTGTTTGATGAGCGCCTTGGCCAAGTCGATGCGCAAGGGCCCAAACGGTGACACCCAGTTGACCCCGACGCCTACCGAAAGGCGCGGGCTCGCGGAGTTCCCCCTGAAAAATTCGGTGAAGCCATAATCACCGGTCCCGGCGAAATTGGCAGGACAGTCTGCGCCCGGGTCGACGCGGACAGGCACTTCGCCATTGTCGGTCGAGGTGGGCAGGCAGAGCGGCCCCACCGTGGTGAGTTCGGGCGAAGTCAGGCTCCAGACCGAGCCGACGTCGACGAACGCCGACGGGCGAAGGCCGAAGTTGCGGAAGCTGGCCGAAACCGGGATTTCGAGTTCGACACGGCCGAAATAATAGGCCCGGCCGCCCAACGCGTTGCTGACCAAATCGTCCTTCTGTTCGACGAGATTGCCATCCTCGTCGAAGAGCACGCGCTCGACCCGGGGGCCGATGCCGCGAATGTCGAAACCACGGAAGCTCTGCGGGCCGAAGAAACGGTCGGTGAGGCGGATATCGTCGCGGAACTCGTCACCATTATCCTCGAAGGGATGGATATAGCCCCCCTCGCCTTGCACCGAGAGAATGAAGTCGGCGGGCAGGCGGAAATATTTGGCGGCGTTGGCACTCGACTTCAGATATTTCACGTCACCGCCGAGGCCAGCGAAATCCTGGCTGACGCTGAAGCGCTGGCCACGGGTCGCGCGAAGACCGTCGGTGTTGTTGAAGGCGAGCGTATAGCCGATCGACGAAGTCAGGCGGGTGCCCAGTTCGTCGCACAGATAGTTGCCGGCCTTGAGCGGATCGCACTCCGCCTCGAGCGGGCCGTCGCCATCGGGATCGGTGAAGAAGAGGCTGCGCGACAAGTCGATCTCGTCATTGACGAGGCGATAGCGCGCACCGAAACTGAAATATTCGGTGACCGGGAAACCGAGGCGGATACCGCCACCCGTGCTGTTCTGGCTGTAGGTGGTGTTGCGCTGGTTGCCGATGAAGTTGAAGCTGTTGAAATCGCGGCGATAGATGTCACCGCCGAGCAGGATTTGCCGACCCATGAAATAGGGTTCGACGAAACCGAGCTGCACCGACTTCGAATAGCGCGACCAGTTCACGCCCGCCGAGAGCTGCTGGCCCTTGCCCATCCAGTTGCGCTGGGCAATCGAGGCCGACAGGAGAAAGCGTTCGAGGCTCGAGAAGCCTGCCGAAAGCTGCACCTCGCCGGTCGAGCGTTCCTCGACGTCGAGATTGAGCGCGACGCGGTCCTCGCCGACAGGCTCCTGCTTGATTTCCAATTCTTCCTGGAAAAAGCCGAGCGACTTGATGCGGTCTTCAGAGCGACGGATCGCCGCGGCGTTGAAGGCATCGCCTTCGGCAACCCGAAATTCGCGGCGGATGACATTATCGCGGGTGACCGTGTTGCCGTTGATGTCGATGCGATCGATATAGACACGCTGCGTTTCGCCGACGCGGAAGGTGATGTCGATCTTCTGCGTTTCGGGGTCGCGGAAATAGCGCGGCTGGATGTCGGCGAAGGCATAGCCGAGGAGACCGGCAATCTGGTTGAGATTGTCGATATTGTCCTCAACCGCCGAGGCGTCGAACCACTGCCCTTCCTTGATCGTGACCGCGCTCATCACCTGTTCTTCGGTGAAGTCGCGAAGCGCGCTATCGGCTTCGACCTTGCCGAACTGGTAGCGCGGACCTTCCTCGACCACATAGGTGATCACGAAGTCCTCGCGGTCGGGGGTCAGTTCGGCGAGTGCCGAAACGACGCGGAAGTCGGCATAGCCCTGCGTCAGGTAGAAGGCGCGCAGCTTCTGCTGGTCGGCGGCAAGCCGGTCGGGGTCGTAGCTGTCATTCGACTTGAGGAAGCCCAGGAAGCCGCCAGCTTCCTTGGAGAACATTTCCTTCTTGAGCTTGCCGTCGCTGAACTGCTCGTTGCCGAGGATGTTGATCGAGCGAATCTTCGAGACTTCGCCTTCGACAATCTCGAAGACGAGGTCGACGCGGTTCTGGTCGAGCTCGACGATCTTGGGCTCGACCACGGCCGCGAAACGGCCTTCGCGCTTGTAGAGCTCGATGATGCGCTCGACATCGGCACGTACCTTCGAGCGCGTGAAGATCTGGCGCGGAGCGAGCCGGATTTCGGGAGCGATCTTGTCGTCCTTCAGGCGACGGTTGCCCTCGAGGACGATGCGGTTGATGACCGGGTTTTCCTGCACCGCGATGATGATGTTGCCGGTATCGGCACCCGTGATCACGACGTCGCGAAAAAGCTCGGTCTGATAGAGAGCGCGCAGCGCGGCATCGAGCGTTTCGGCGGTGTAGCTGTCGCCGGGACGCAGATTGGCATAGGCGGTCACGGTCTCGGGCTCGATGCGGCTGTTGCCGGTGACCGAGATCGAACGGATGACGCCGGTGCGCGGCTCGGCCTGGGCCTGGACCTGCGGTTCGGCAGCCTGCGGCACGGGCTGCGGTGCCAGCGGGTCATCCTGCGCCCAGGCAGGCTGGGTCAGTCCGCCCAATGCGGTGCCGAGAAGAAGTCCGGTGCTGACGCGCTTGAAGCGATCGCGATAATTCAGGTTCAAGATCCCCGCCTACTCTTCAATCATGACGCGCCACCCATGCTCGGATGGCGCTTGGTTCCTGTGCCTTCCCCTGCCCGATGCAGCCTAACCAATCAAGCGTTGCAACCGATCAAAAAGTCCTATCGACACCGTATCGTTCAAGGTGACGAAAAGAACGAAGATCAGGAGAAAGGCCAGGCCACCACGAAACGCACGTTCCTGGGCAGCTTCGGAGAGCGGACGGCGCCGCGCGGCCTCGATCGTGTAAAGGGCAAGATGTCCGCCATCGAGCATAGGAATTGGCAAGAGGTTGATGAATCCGAGATTAATCGAGAGCAGAGCGACGAGGAAGATGAAGCTGTAAAGCCCCAACACCCATGCCTGTCCCGAGATTTGTGCGATTTTTAGCGGACCACCCAATTCACGGATCGACCGCTTGCCGGTGATGATCTGGCCCAGACCGTCTACGATCGAACGGGTCAGACCAACTGTCTGATTGGTGGCCAGGCCCAATGCCGTGACAGGACCGGCCCGGTCGAAACGCGCCTCCGCGCTTGCCACGCCGAGGAGGCCGAGACGCACTTTCTGGCCGAAGCGATCCTCTTCCTCGATTGCGCCGAGTTGCCCTTTCAGCGTGATTTGCCGTTCATCCCGCTTGATAACCAATTCGACGTTTTCGTCGGGTCGGAGCGATACGATCCGCGCGACATCGCTGAATTGTTCGGTACCTTGCCCTTCGATCGAGAGAATCTCGTCACCGGGCCGCAGATCCATCCGGGCGGCTGCGCTGTCGGGAACGACCTCGCCCACCACGTTGCTCGACTGTAGCGTTCCCAGCGTCATGAACAGTGCCGCGAAGATCAGGATCGCGAGCAGGAAATTGGACACAGGGCCCGCCAACACAATCAGAAAACGCTGCCAGACGGGGCGGTTCTGGAAATGGTCAGGATCACCATCGCCATGTGCGGGGCGGCTGGCCGCATCCATATCGCCTGCGAAGCGGACATAGCCGCCGAGGGGTAGCCAACCCACCTTCCACCGCGTTCCGCGCTTGTCGGTCCAACCGGCGATTTCGCGACCGAAACCGATCGAAAAGGCCTCCGCCTTCACACCGAACAGACGGGCCACGCCATAATGGCCAAGTTCGTGAAAGAAAACGAGCGGGCCGATCGCCGCGACGAAAGCAATGATCGCGAGCCAGACCGATGGCTGTTCAAGCATCAGACCATCTCCCCGATCTTATCGCGAGCGAAATGGCGTGCTTCCTGGTCAAGAGCAATGACGTCATCGATCGAGGCTGGCGCGCTGGCCTCCACGCCGTCAAGCGCCTCTTCCACGAGACGAGCGATGTCGGCAAAACCGATCCGGCCTTCGAGGAAGGCGGCGACCGCCTCCTCGTTCGCGGCATTGAGAACGACCGGCCGCGAGGTGTCGGCCTCGAGCGCCTGGCGTGCGAGGCGCAAGGCAGGGAAGCGATTTTCGTCGGGAGCTTCGAAGTCGAGCCGTGCCACTTTGGTGAGGTCGAGCCGCTCGCAAGGGGTCTCCATCCGCTCGGGCCAGGCAAGCGCATGGGCGATAGGGATACGCATGTCCGAGGGCCCGAGCTGCGCAAGCTGCGATCCGTCAATGAATTCCACAAGGCTGTGCACGATCGATTGCGGGTGGACCACGATATGGATCTGCTCCGACGGCAGGCCATAGAGGTGATGGGCTTCGATCAGTTCGAGGCCCTTGTTCATCATCGTGGCGCTGTCGACCGAGATTTTCGCGCCCATCGACCAGTTGGGATGATCGACCGCCTGTTCGGGCGTCATGCCCGACATCTCATCGGCGGTGGAGGTGCGAAAAGGCCCGCCGCTGGCGGTGAGAATGAGGCGTGCGACATCGTCACAACTGCGATTGCCAAGGCATTGGAAAATAGCGTTATGTTCGCTATCCACCGGCAGGATGTCGACTTGGCGCTCGCTCGCACGATCCATCATCAGCTGCCCGGCGGTGACGAGCGATTCCTTGTTGGCGAGTGCCAATGTCTTACCCGCGTCGATCGCGGCCATGGCCGGAGCGAGGCCTGCGCAGCCGACGATGGCGGCCATTACCCAGTCGGCATCGCCGCTTGCAGCTTCGGCCAGGGCATCCTCACCTGCCGCAGCGCGACAGGACGAGCCGGACAGCGCCTCCTCGAGATCGGGGAGCAACGCCTCATCGGCAATCACCGCGAGACGAGCATCGGTGCGGCGTGCTGCCTCAGCCAGATCGGCAACGTTTCGCCTGGCCGTCAGCGCTTCGACGCGAAAGCGGTCGGGATGCCGTTCGACGAGGTCGAGCGTCGAGGTGCCCACCGATCCAGTCGCGCCGAGAATGGAAATCCGGCGGGTCACAGCAAATTCACCCATGAAAGCGCGGCGGCGGCGACGGCCACGACCATCAGGCCATCGACGCGGTCGAAGATACCGCCATGGCCGGGTAGGATATTGCTACTGTCCTTCACGCCTGCCCGGCGCTTCATCCAGCTTTCGAAGAGGTCGCCGCCCTGTGCGAGGAACGCCATGACCGCGCCAAGCCAGAAATAATGTGGGCCCAGACCCGCATATTCAGCCCATAGCGCCCCGCCGAGCCCTGCGGCGAACATGCCGCCGAACAGGCCTGCGATGGTCTTGTTCGGACTGATCCTGGTCGCCAGCTTGGGGCCACCGATCTTCCGGCCTGCCGCATAGGCGCCGATGTCGGTCGCCCAAGTCACGATGAAGATCCAGAAAACCAGTTCGAGACCGTTATCGGCCCGATCGCGCACCCAGAGAAGCGCAAGTGCCGGAATGAGCGCGTAGAAGAAGCCGCCGATCTTCCATGGGAAGGACCAAGGCCGCACCATGCGCATCCATTCCCAATAGACCGCGGTCGCAACACCCGCGACCAGCAAGGCGAAAGCATATCCGCCCGTCACCGTTGCGAGAATGGCAATGGCGATCATCGCCACGCCGGCGATGCTTCGGATCGCGAGTTCGTTCATCGGCCACCATAGCGGCGTTGCCGCCGGGAGAATGCCGCCAAGGCCTCGTCAAGGGCGTCGCCATCGAAGTCGGGCCACAAGGTGTCGACGAACATCAGCTCGGCATAGGCAGCCTGCCACAGCAGGAAGTTGGAAAGACGGATCTCGCCCGAGGTGCGGATGAGAAGATCAAGCGGAGGAAGCGCGGCGGTCTGCATCGCCGCATCCAGATGTGTCTCGTCCACGGCATCGGGATCGAGATTGCCGGCCGCTACGTCGCGCGCGATTGCGCGGGTCGCTTCGACGATTTCGGCGCGGCTGCCATAGTTGAGCGCAATTACGAGATGCAGCCGGTCATTGTCGCGCGTGCGGTCGCGCGCCGCCTCGAGCTTTTTCCAAAGTTCGGGCCCGAAGGCACTGGGATCGCCGATGAAATCGAGGCGGACCCCCTGCCCTGCCAATTCGTCCAGCTCACGCTCGAGATAATAGCGCATCAGCCCCTTGAGGTCGGTGACCTCTTCCTCGGAGCGGCGCCAATTTTCGGAGGAGAATGCGTAAAGGGTCAGGCATTCGACGCCTGCCTTCACCGCGGCTTTCAGGGTCTTGCGCACGGCCTCTGCACCCGCGCGATGCCCGGCGACGCGCGGCAGGCCCTGGCGCGCGGCCCAGCGGCCGTTGCCATCCATGATGATGGCCACATGGCGCGGCGTGGCCGCCCCCTCTTCCACGGACGCGCCGGTCACCGCCCCCCGAGAGGCGCGATCAGGCTTCACTGTCCGAGAATTTCCTTTTCCTTGGCGTCGGCGGCGGTGTCGATCTCGGCGACCTTGTCGTCCGTGAGCTTCTGCACCTCGGCTTCGTGACGCTTGCGCTCGTCTTCGCCGAATTCGCCGTTCTTTTCATCGGTCTTGAGCGCGTCCATGCCATCGCGGCGTACGTTGCGAACCGCGACCTTGGCCTTTTCGGCATATTGGCCAACGAGCTTGGCAAGCTCCTTGCGCCGTTCCTCGGTAAGATCGGGAAGCGGCAGGCGGATCATCTGGCCGTCGCTCACCGGATTGATGCCGAGGCCCGCGTTGCGGATCGCCTTTTCGACCGGAGTGACGTTGGACTTGTCCCACACCTGCACGGTGATCAGCCGGGGCTCGGGCACCGAGACGGTGGCGACCTGGTTCATCGGCATCATCGCGCCATAGACCTCGACCTGGATGGGATCGACGAGCGCGGTCGAGGCGCGTCCGGTGCGCAGACCGGCGAGGTCATGCTTGAGTGCTTCGATCGCGCCATTCATGCGGCGGGTAAGGTCGGCCTTGTCATAAGCAGCCATCAGATCACTCCTCGTTCTGGACGATCGTTGCGGTTCCTTCGCCCGCGAGAACGTCGGCAAGATTGCCCTGTTCGCGGATGTTGAACACGACGATCGGGATATTATTGTCTCGGCACAGCGCCACGGCGGCGGCGTCCATGACCTTCAGATTGTCGGCGAGCACCCGGCCGAAACCGAGGCTGTCATAACGGGTCGCGCCCGGATCGGACTTGGGGTCGGCATTGTAGACCCCATCGACGCTGGTGCCTTTGAAGAGGGCGTCACAGCCCATTTCGGCGGCGCGCAGTGCAGCGGCGGTATCGGTGGTGAAATAAGGATTGCCCGTGCCGGCGGCGAAGATGACGATCCGGCCCTTTTCCATGTGCCGCAGGGCACGGCGGCGGATATAGGGTTCGCACACCGAGGCCATCGGGATGGCCGACTGGACGCGGGTGTCGACGCCCAGCTTTTCGAGCGCATTCTGCATCGCCAACGCGTTCATGACGGTAGCCAGCATGCCCATATAATCGGCGCTGGTGCGGTCGAAGCCCTTGGCGGCACCCGCGATGCCGCGGAAGATGTTGCCACCGCCGACGACGATGCACAGCTGGTGGCCCGCTTCCTTCGCTTCGGCAATCTGCTGCGCCATGCGCGTGACGGTTTCGGGATCGATGCCGAACTGGCCCTTACCCATCAGCACTTCGCCCGACAATTTCAGCAGGATGCGATTGAAATGGGGTCGGGTCATGAAGGCTCCGCAAATTTCTGCCAATGGTGATGCGCGCTTGTCCTTAGGGCGCAGAGGGGCCGCTGCCAAGGCAAAAGGGGCCAGTAGCGGACATGAAAAAAGGGGCGCGCGCCCGGTTGGCGCACGCCCCTCTTCACGATCGAAAATTCGCGATCTGCCCTAGTTTCCGGCAGCCGCAGCGACTTCGGCTGCGAAATCGCTTTCTTCCTTTTCGATACCTTCGCCGAGCTGGAAGCGCTCGAAAGCCTTCAGCTCGATGGGCGAGCCCGCTTCCTTGCCGGCCGCGGCTACGACGTCGGCCACCGGGGTCTTGTTGTCCATCACGAAAAGCTGCGACAGAAGCGCATTTTCCTTCTTGAACTTGGCAATCGAGCCTTCGACCATCTTTTCGGCGATATTCTCGGGCTTGCCCGATTCCACGGCCTTGGCCTTGGCGATTTCGCGCTCGCGCTCGATCATGTCGGCATCGAGATCCTCGCCATTGAGCGCCATCGGGTTGGCAGCGGCGATGTGCATCGCAAGCTGCTTGCCAAGCGTCATCAGAGCGGCTTCGTCGGCTTCGCTTTCGAGAGCGACGAGCACGCCGATCTTGCCGAGGTTCGGCGCAACGGCGTTATGGACGTAGGACACGACCGCGCCCTTTTCGACCGACAGGAGCGCGGTGCGGCGCAGCGACTGGTTCTCGCCGATGGTGGCGATGTTGTCGGTGAGGACTTCCTCGACCGAGCCGCCGACCGGCATCTGCATGCCCTTCAGCTTCTCGACGTCGCCATCGGCCTGAAGCGCGAGGTTCGACACTTCGCGGACGAAGTCCTGGAAGGTGTCGTTCTTGGCGACGAAGTCAGTTTCCGAATTGACTTCGACGACCGCACCCTTGGTGCCTTCGACAGCAACGCCGACCAGACCTTCGGCCGCGGTGCGGCCCGACTTCTTGGCGGCAGCGGCGAGGCCCTTGGTGCGCAGCCAATCAACCGCGGCTTCCATGTCGCCATTGGTTTCGGCAAGCGCCTTCTTGCAGTCCATCATCCCCGCATTCGTGCGGTCGCGCAGTTCTTTCACCTGTGCGGCAGTGATCGCCATCTTGAGTTATCCTTTCCTGGCCCGCCAGCGCGGGCATCTTCGGGGGTCTATCTAGCAAGGAAAGGCCAACACCCATCGCGGTGCCGGCCTTTCCCTTCATCTGGTGTCGCCCGAGGCGGGCAACAAGGTTCCGGCCTTAGGCGGTCGCCGTTTCGGCGGGCGGATTGGCCATCGCGCCGACATCTTCGCCCGAAGCGGCGGCGTTGTCGCCGCGACCGGCATTGGCCGCCGAGGCAATCGCTTCGCAGTAGAGGCGGATGGCGCGGCTGGCGTCATCATTGCCCGGGACCGGGAAGGCGATGTTTTCGGGGCTGGAGTTGCTGTCCAGCACGGCGATCACGGGAATGCCGAGCGTCGCGGCTTCCTTGATCGCCAGCTCTTCCTTGTTGGTGTCGATGACGAACATGACGTCGGGCAGGCCGCCCATGTCGCGGATGCCGCCCAGGCTCTTCTCGAGCTTGTCGCGTTCGCGGGTGAGCTGGAGGACTTCCTTCTTGGTGAGGCCGGCGGTGTCGCCTGCCAGCTGCTCTTCAAGGCTCTTGAAGCGCTTGATCGAGTTGGAAATGGTCTTCCAGTTGGTGAGCATGCCGCCGAGCCAGCGGTGGTTCACATAATGCTGACCGCAGCTGCCGGCCGCTTCCGCAACCGCATCGGCCGCCTGGCGCTTGGTGCCGACGAACAGCACCTTGCCGCCGCGTGTCACCGTCTGCTGGACGAATTCGAGCGCCCGGGCGAACAGGGGAACGGTCTGCGACAGATCGATGATGTGAACGCCGTTGCGCGCGCCGAAGATGTACGGCTTCATGCGCGGGTTCCAGCGGTGGGTCTGGTGGCCGAAGTGCGATCCGGCTTCAAGCAATTGCTGCATCGTGACGACAGGTGCCGCCATAGTTGGTCTCCTTCCGGTTTATCCTCGGCGGGTCCTGTCACCCCATAATGGAGCACCGGTATGGTGGTCCCGCCTGCGAGATGGCGCGCGAACTAGCCGACTTTCCCTTGTCGTTCAAGCCCTTCCGCACCGCTTGCCGCCCGAATTGTTTCGGGGGCTTGACAAGATGAGAACAAAGGGCGAACTAACCAACAAGAACGGAAGGGGAACAGGTCGAAACGGACCGGTCCCGCCGCAAAATGACAGGGGAATGATCATGATTGCTACCACACTGTTCTTCGTCGCCGCGCTCTTCCTGGTGGCCATGGGCCTGGTGATGGTCGTGCGCGATGGCGCCAAGATCTCGGCTGCCCTCGCGGGCAACTCGCCGATCGCGAACGGGCGCGATGCCCCCGTTCAGGTCACCCTGCGCTGGGTCCGCCCCCGCGCCAGCGAGATCATTGCACCTGAGTGGCGCGCCGCTGCTTGACCCGGCGATAGCTCGCCACGCTGAACGGCAGCATCGCGAGATAACCGATGCTAATCACGAGAAGAGTGACCCAGGGCATGGTCAGGAGCGCAGCACCCAGAAGGCCGATCCCCGCCAGTGCCGGAATGCGCCAACTGCGCCGCAACCGGAGCGATGACCAGCTATAGGTCGCGATCGAACTGATCATCAGCAGCGCGACGAACAGAACCCAGGGCATGACCACATACCAGGCCCTGAAAATGGGATCGCCGCTGATCAGCCAGGCATAGAGCGGGACGAAAGCGAGCCCCGCTCCGGTCGGAGCCGGAACGCCGGTCAGAAATCCCGCCGACTTGTGCGGCTGCTCGTCGGCGTCGATCTGCGCGTTGAAGCGCGCCAGTCGAAGCGCGCAGCAGACCGCGAGCGCCAAGCTGGCGATCCACCCGAACTTGGGCGCATATTGCAGCGACCAGAGGAACATGATGAGTGCTGGCGCCACGCCAAAGGCGATATTGTCGCTGAGCGAATCCAGCTCGGCGCCGAACCGGCTCGCGGCTTTCAGGAGGCGAGCAATGCGACCGTCCATGCCGTCGAGCACCCCTGCCCCGATGATGCAATAGAGCGTGGCTTCCCAATTGCCGTCGACCGCGAAACGCACGCCGGTGAGCCCAAGGCACAAGGCAAGAGCGGTGATCGCGTTGGGCGCGAGCGCGCGGAACGGCAGTCCCCGGCGCGCGGGAATATCATCGACCGGCTCGGGGGTCATTCGCTACGGCCCGCGACGCTGCGATCGACGCCCAGTTCGGCAATGACCGTTTCACCCGCGATGGTGCGCTGCCCGAGAAGGACGCGCGAACCCGTGCCCATCGGCAGATAGACATCGACCCGGCTGCCGAAACGGATGAGGCCGATCCGCTCGCCCGCCTTGACCGCCTGGCCTTCCTCGCTCTCGGCAAGGATGCGACGGGCGATAAGGCCCGCGATCTGGGTGAAGCCGATCTTCACCCCGTCCTCGCGCTCGACGAGAAAATGCTGGCGTTCATTGTCCTCGCTTGCCTTGTCGAGATCGGCATTGAGGAACTTGCCCGGGACATAGACGATGCGGCGAATGATGCCCGCGATCGGCGTGCGGTTGATGTGCACGTCGAAGACACTCATGAAGATCGAGACGCGGCACATTTCGGGATCGGTGAGGCCGCCCTCCCCCGCCAGTTCGGGCGGCGGCGGCACCTTGGTGATCATGGTAACAAGGCCATCGGCCGGCGCGATCACATATTTGGGATCGAGAGGCGTGGTCCGCACCGGATCGCGGAAGAAGGCCGCGACCCAGATGGTGATGCCGACGAACAGCCAACCGAAGATGTCCGGCAGGAGCCAGAACAGCGTCAGGCTGATGAAGGCGGCGATGAGCGTGAATTTGCGCCCTTCGGGATGCACGGCCGGAAAGCGCCATTTCACGGCGGTCAGCTGGCTATCGGGATTTTCGATCTGAGACATGGTGCCTCCTTAGGACGCGTTGCGCGACGAAACAATCGCCTCTCCAATGCTTGTCGTCCCACACCGGTTGCCTATTGGCCCGCGCATCCTTAGAGCGCGGGCCGAACAAACATTGCATCGACAGGGAAAGACATGGCCAAGATCAAGGTGAAAAACCCGGTCGTCGAGCTCGACGGCGACGAAATGACCCGCATCATCTGGAAGTGGATCCGCGAAAGGCTGATCCTGCCTTACCTCGATATCGACCTCAAATATTACGACCTGTCGATTCAGAAGCGCGACGAGACCGACGACCAGATTACCGTCGACGCCGCCAATGCCATCAAGGAACATGGCGTGGGCGTGAAATGCGCGACCATCACTCCCGACGAGCAGCGCGTCGAGGAATTCGACCTCAAGAAGATGTGGCGAAGCCCCAATGGCACGATCCGCAACATCCTCGGCGGCGTGGTCTTCCGCGAACCGATCGTGATCGACAATGTCCCCCGCCTCGTGCCGGGCTGGACCGACCCCATCGTCGTCGGCCGTCACGCCTTCGGCGACCAGTATCGCGCGACCGATTTCCTCGTTCCGGGTCCGGGCACGCTGACGATGAAGTTCGTCGGCGAAGATGGCGAAGTGATCGAGAAGGAAGTGCACCAGTTCCCGACCTCGGGCGTCGCCATGGGCATGTACAACCATGACGACAGCATTCGCGACTTTGCGCGCGCCTGCATGAACTATGGCCTCGACCGTGGCTGGCCGGTCTATCTCTCGACCAAGAACACCATTCTCAAGGCCTATGACGGGCGCTTCAAGGACCTGTTCCAGGAAGTGTTCGACAATGAGTTCGCCGACAAGTTCGCGGCCAAGGGCATCGAATATCAGCACCGCCTGATCGACGACATGGTTGCCTCGGCGCTCAAGTGGAACGGCAAGTTCATCTGGGCCTGCAAGAATTATGACGGCGACGTGCAGTCGGACACCGTGGCGCAGGGCTTCGGTTCGCTGGGACTCATGACCTCGGTCCTGATGTCGCCCGACGGCAAGACCGTCGAGGCCGAAGCCGCGCATGGCACCGTCACCCGCCATTACCGCCAGCACCAGCAGGGCAAGTCGACCTCGACCAACCCGATCGCCTCGATCTTCGCCTGGACTCGCGGCCTCATGTATCGCGGCAAGTTCGACGATACGCCCGAAGTGGTCCGCTTTGCCGAAACGCTCGAGCGCGTGATCATCGAAACGGTCGAAAGCGGCCAGATGACCAAGGATCTCGCGATCCTCATCGGGCCTGACCAGAGCTGGATGACCACGGAACAATTCTTCGAGGCCATCGTCCAGAACTTCGAGAAGGAAATGGCGAACTGGTCGTAAGGAACATGGGGGCGGGCCAATGGTAAGTCAAAAATCAAAAGCCCGCCTCGACGTTCGCCAGGCCGCGCGCCGCGACATTCCCAAGGTCGTGGCGCTCGCTGCCCGCGTCTATGAGGATTTCGCGCCCTATTCGCGCGGCGAGATCTCGGGGCAGATCAACAATTTTCCCCAAGGCTGTTTCGTCGCCGAGCTGGATGGCGAGATCGTCGGCTATTGCGCCTCGATGCGGATCGGGGGTGCAATCGCCCTCGAACCCCATAGCTGGCGCGAAATTACCGGTGGTGGTTATGGCAGTCGCCACGACCCCACCGGCGACTGGCTTTACGGCTATGAAATGTGCGTTTCACCCGACGTGCGCGGAACGCGGATCGGGCGACGCCTATATGAGGCTCGGCGCAAGCTGGCCGAAGAGCTCGAACTGACGGGCATCGCCTTTGGCGGACGAATGCCCAATTACCGCCGGTCGAGGCGGCGCGTAACCGGGCCGCAGGACTATCTCGAAAAAGTCATGGCGGGCGAAATCCACGACCCCGTGATCCGCTTCCAGCTGGCCAACGGCTTCGAGCCCATTGGCATCCTCAAGCAATATCTGCGAGAGGACAGCCGGTCGATGGGCCATGCGGTCCACATGGTGTGGCGCAATCCCTATGTCGATCGCGAAAGCCCCAAGAAATTCCGCTTGCCCCGCGGGGTCGAGAGCGTCCGGATCGCAACCTGCCAATTACAGGCGCGCCCGGTAAGGAGCCTCGAAGAGTTTCTCGACAATGTCCGCTACTTCGTTGATGTCGCTTCTGATTATGAAGCCGACTTCATTCTCTTTCCCGAGCTTTTCACGCTCCAGCTTCTCAGCTTCGAGAAAGAGGAATTGCCGCCCCAACAGGCGATCGAGCGGCTGAGCGAATATACGCCCAAGATCCGCGACGCTTTCGCCGAAATGGCGATGAAATATAATATCAACATCATCGGCGGCTCGCATCCGACGCGCACCGAGGATGGCGATATCCAGAATGTCGCTTTCGTCTGCCTGCGCGACGGTGCGGTGCATGAGCAGGAAAAGATCCACCCCACTCCCAACGAACGCTATTGGTGGAACATCAAGGGCGGCGACGGGATCGACGCCATTCCCACCGACTGCGGGCCGATCGGGGTACTCATCTGCTACGACAGCGAATTTCCCGAACTGGCGCGTCGCCTCGTCGACGAAGGCGCGCGGATCATCTTCACGCCTTTCTGCACCGACAGCCGCCAGGGCTATCTGCGCGTTCGCTATTGCTGCCAGGCGCGGGCAATCGAGAACCAGTGCTTCGTCGTCATGAGCGGCAATGTCGGCAATCTGCCCAATGTCCACAATATGGACATCCAATATGCGCAGAGCTGCATCCTCACGCCCTGCGACTTCCCCTTCGCCCGGGACGGGATTGCCGCCGAAGCGACCGAGAATGTCGAGACACTGACGATCAGCGACGTCAATCTGGCCGACCTCAGCTGGGCGAGAGCCGAAGGCACGGTGCGCAATCTCGCCGATCGCCGTTTCGACCTCTACGATATCAAATGGGACCCCAAGGGCGCGCATGGGAAGACCGCGCCGCGCAAGGATCCTCTGGGAACGCAGGCACCGGGCGGGGGATAAAGCCACCCGATTTGCCCGCGGCTCTGATCAACCGATGTCGGAGCTTTCGATCATCGTAAGCGCGTCCGGCTTGTGCGCAGCCCGTTCGCCGGTCTTGTCGCTTTCGACCAGATATTTGGGGTCATCCTCGGACGCCTTGACGTCATAATCCTCGATACTGCAATTTTCAGTGAGGCGCTTGACGACCCGGCCCTCGATCCTTCCTTGCGACGTGTTCCATTCGACGCGGTCCCCGCGGTGGAAGGCATTGGTCTGGACCATCATCTTTTCCTTTCCGATTTTTTGAAAAAACGCGCCTTTTTGACAATTGTGCCAGTGACAGCGGCGCCCCGCCGTGATTGAAAGGCGCATGGCTAGCGAATTCGATACCAGCAGCTTGGGCGACGCCCTCGTCATTCTCGGCGCGGCTGGGATCGTGATTCCGACCTTCGCGCGGTTCAAGATCAACCCGGTGATCGGCTTCATCCTGGTCGGCATCATCGCCGGCCCCTTCGGATTGGGCCAACTGGCAGTGAACCGCGAGCTTCGATGGCTCGAGCATTTCACCATCCAGGACACCGAAGCCATCACACCTTTCGCCGATTTCGGCGTCATCCTCCTCCTGTTTGCGATCGGGCTCGAACTGTCGATCAAGCGCCTGGTGGCGATGCGAAGAATGGTGTTCGGCATCGGCGCTGCCGAAATGCTCGGCACCGCCGCGATCATCGGCATGGTTCTGATCGCCTTCGACTGGCCGATGCGAAGCGCGGCTGCCTTGAGCCTTGCGCTCGCCATGTCGTCGACCGCCATCGTGTTGCCGATCAGCGGGACGAAGAGCGCGGTGGGGCGCGCGGCGCTGGCGATGCTCCTGTTCGAGGATGTGGCGCTGGTCCCGATGCTGTTCATCTTCGGCAGCGTCGGCGGCGCCGACGTTGCGGGCCTGACCAATGTGATGCTCCTTGGCATCGGGGTCATCGTGGTGATGATGGTGGTGGGGCGCATCGCGCTGCCGCCTTTGTTCGCGCAGGCCGCGCGCACCAAGAATCCCGAAGTCTTCCTTGCGATCAGCTTGCTTGTCGTGATCCTTGCCGCCTCCGCCACGAGCGCGGTGGGCCTGTCGCCTATCTTGGGCGCGCTGGTCGCAGGCCTGCTCATTGCCGAAACCGAATATCATTCCGAGGTTGAAGTCATCACCGCGCCTTTCCGGGGCCTCGGGCTGGGCGTCTTCCTCATTACCGTGGGCATGCGAATCAATGTCGTCGAAGTGCTGCAGAATTGGCCGCTGCTCCTCGGCGGGCTATTCGGCGTCCTCATCGTCAAGGCGATCGTGACCGGCATTCTTCTCCGCCTGGCAGGCGCCCGGCGCGGCGTGGCCGCCGAGACCGGTGTTCTCATGGCGAGCCCGTCGGAAACCACGCTTATCGTTCTCGGCGCAGCGGGCACGGCAGGCGTCCTGGCGAGCGACACCGTGGCCTTCTGGTCGGCGGTGACCGCGCTCGGCCTGTCGATCACGCCCTTCCTCGCCAGCCTTGGCCGCTTGGCGGCGCGGCGTGTCGAAAAGGAAGCGGCGACCGAGAGTCTGGAAGATCCGGCCAAGGGTCGTACGGTCATCTTCGGCTTTGGCCGGGTGGGCCGGATGGTCGCCGACATGATGAGCGAGCATGACCGCCCATATCTCGCGGTCGACAGCGATATCGACACCTGTGCGCGGCTTCGTGCCGAGGGCTATGACATTCTCTATGGCGATGTGGCCCGCGCCGAACTGGTCGATCGACTGGGCCTCGACAAGGCGGCGGCGCTGGTTCTCACCATGGACGATCCGGTGCTGACCGCCCGCCTGGCGCGACGCGTGCGCAGCCAGCATCCCGACTTACCGATCATCGCGCGTGCCCGCGACAGCGTCCATGCCGCCAAGCTTTACAAGGCAGGCGTAACCGATGCGGTGCCGGAAACGCTTGAATCCTCGCTCCAGCTATCCGAAGCGGTGCTGGTCGATATCGGCCTTGCGATGGGGCCGGTGATCGCCTCCATTCATGAAAAGCGCAGTGAGCTTCGCGCGCAGATCATGAAGGAAGGCGAACTCACCCACGAACCCAGCCTGGGCAAGCGCAAACCCGGTTAGCGGGTGGGATAGTTGGGCGCCTCGCGGGTGATCGCGACGTCATGGACATGGCTCTCGTTGAGGCCCGCGCCCGTGATGCGGACGAATTTGGCGCGCTTCTGCAGTTCGGCAATGCTGCGCGACCCCGTATATCCCATCGCCGCCTTCACCCCGCCGACGAGCTGGTGAACGATGTCGCGCACCGGCCCCTTGTAGGGAACCTGACCTTCGATGCCCTCGGGAACCAGCTTCATCTGGTCGGTGATGTCCTGCTGGAAATAGCGGTCGGCCGAGCCCCGGCTCATCGCGCCGACGCTGCCCATTCCGCGATAGGCCTTGTAGGCGCGCCCCTGGTAGAGGAAGGTTTCGCCCGGCGCTTCCTCGGTCCCCGCGAGGAGCGAGCCGACCATGACCGAGCTGGCCCCTGCCGCCAGCGCCTTGGCGACATCGCCCGACGTGCGGACGCCGCCATCGGCGATGACCGGAATGTCCTTCTTCGCCGCCGCCTGCGCCGCATTGATGATTGCGCTCAACTGGGGAACGCCGACGCCCGCGACGATGCGGGTGGTGCAGATCGAACCCGGCCCGATGCCGACCTTGATGCCATCGGCACCGGCATCGCACAGCGCTTCGGTAGCTTCGGCGGTCGCGACATTGCCAGCGATCACCTGAACGTCCTTGCCGAGATCCTTCACTCGCCGCACCGAGCGGGCGACATCCTTGTTATGGCCATGCGCGGTGTCGATGATGATGAGATCGACACCCGCATCGACCAGCGCCTCGGCGCGGACGAAACCCTTGTCGCCCACGGTCGAGGCCGCCGCCACGCGAAGCCTTCCGGCTTCGTCCTTGGTGGCGTGCGGGCTGGCGACCGATTTCTCGATATCCTTGACGGTGATGAGGCCGACGCAATGATCGGCGCCGTCCACCACCAGCAGCTTCTCGATTCGACGCTGGTGGAGGATCTTGCGTGCCTCCTCCTGGCTCGTTCCCAGCGGGACGGTCGCGAGATTTTCCGAAGTCATCAATTCGCGGACGGGCTGCTCGGGATGTTCGGCAAAGCGCACGTCGCGATTGGTAAGGATGCCGACCAGCTTGCCGCTGTCCTCGACAATCGGGATGCCGCTGATCTTGTTGGCCTTCATCAGTTCCAGCGCTTCGTGGAGCGTCTGGTCGGGGCGCATGGTGATCGGCTCGACCACCATGCCGCTTTCGAAGCGCTTGACCGCGCGCACCGCCGCCGCCTGCTCATCGACGGTGAGATTGCGATGCAGGACGCCCATGCCCCCCAGCTGCGCGATCGCGATCGCCATGTCGGCTTCGGTCACGGTATCCATGGCCGAGGAAAGCAGCGGGATGTTGAGCGAAATCGAGCGCGTCAGGCGCGTCGAAGTGTCGGTTTGCGAAGGAAGAACGTCCGATTCCAGCGGTTGCAGAAGGACGTCGTCGAAGGTCAGTGCAAGAGGAATATCGTGGGCCATCCCGCCCTTTGTCATGTGCGATCCGATTCGCCAACCCCCGCACGCTCGAGCAGGCGACGGGCGCTGGCCACATGCATCGCCTCGACCATCTCGCCTTCGAAGCTAATCGCGCCGCCCCTACCTTCCGCTGCTGCGACGAGGCGACGGGCGCGATCCACATCCGCTTCGGCCGGAGCGAAGGCCGTGTGGCAAGGCGCGATCTGGCGCGGGTGAATGAGTGTCTTGCCGTCGAAGCCGAGAGCACGGCTTTCGCGCGCTTCGGCAAGGAAACCCTCCTCGTCATCGATGCGATTGAACACCCCGTCGAAGGCAGCCACGCCCTTGGCACGCGCGGACAGCAGCACGTGCTGGATGGCATGCTGCATGGCGCCCCGACCCTGCCCGCCAGGCAGGCGGAGATCGGCGGCAAGATCGTTGGTTCCCACGATCAGCGCCGCCGCCACGTCGGCGATGGCGGGGGCGCCCAACACGCCCCGCGCGGTCTCGATCATCGCGACGACGGGTTGCGGCGCCTTGTCGGCAACCGCCTCGACCTCGACCGGATCGGACACCAGCGGGAGGACGATGACGTCGCACCCCGATCCCATCACCGCCTGAACATCGGCCATGTGCCAGGGCGTCCCTAACCCGTTGACGCGGATCGCCACCGGGACATTCCAGGATTCGGCGACCGCATCGACTGCCGCTTCGCGGGCCATTTCCTTATCGCCTTCACCGACCGCGTCTTCGAGGTCGAGGATGACCATGTCGGCCTTGCTCGCACGGGCCTTGGCGATGGCCGATGGCCTCGAGGCAGGAAGAAACAGGACGGCGGGCCGGTCGAAGAGGTGGGCCCGGTTGGCGAATTTTCTTTGCGTCATGGCCTCTCCCCTTGCATCATGGCTTCCGACAAGCAGCGAAGGCGGGGGAAGATCCATGGAATATGTGCTCGCAGCGGTAGTGTTCTTCGTAGTGCTCTACGTCGTATCCGCCATCAAGATCGTCCGGCAAGGCTATCGCTACACGATCGAACATTTCGGCAGGTTCACGCGCACTGCGACCCCGGGCTTCCATTTCGTGCCTCCGATCTTCCAGCGGGTCGGGCACAAGATCAACATGATGGAACAGGTGGTCGATATTCCGGGACAGGAAATCATCACCCGCGACAATGCGATGGTGTCGGTCGACGGCGTGGTCTTCTTCCAGGTGCTCGACGCCTCCAAAGCCGCCTATGAAGTCTCCGACCTCTACAGTGCGATCATGGCGCTTTCGACCACCAACCTGCGCACGGTGATGGGATCGATGGACCTCGACGAGACCCTGTCGAAGCGCGACGAAATCAACGCGCGCCTTCTTTCGGTGGTCGATTCCGCGACCGAGGCCTGGGGCGTCAAGATCACCCGCGTCGAAGTGAAGGACATCCGCCCGCCGAGCGACATCGTCACTGCCATGACCCGGCAGATGAAAGCCGAGCGCGAGAAGCGCGCCGCGATTCTCGAGGCAGAGGGCCAGCGGCAATCGGAAATCCTCCGTTCCGAAGGCGAGAAGCAGAGCCAGATCCTCGAAGCCGAAGGCGAGCGCGAAGCGGCCTATGCCGAAGCCGACGCGCGTATCCGCCTGGCCGAAGCCGAAGCCAAGGCGACCGAACTGGTCTCCAACGCCATCGCGAAGGGCGATGCCCAGGCAATCAACTATTTCATCGCGCAGAAATATGTCGAAGCGGTCGGCAAGTTCGCCACTTCGCCCAATGCCAAGACGATCCTCTTCCCGGTCGAGGCGACCCAGCTCATCGGGTCGATCGGCGGGATCGGTGAGATCGCCAAGGAAGCGCTGGGCGATCATGTGGTCAAGGCCAGCCCCCCGAGCACGACGCCGACCCGCCGGTCGGTGCCCAAGAGCGGCCAATGAACGACAATCTCGACCCCGGCATGCTGTGGCTGATCTTCGGCCTGCTGCTGCTCGCCGCCGAACTGATCGCGCCCGGCGTTTTCCTCGTTTTCATTGGCGCTGCTGCGGTCGCGACCGGCATCTTCACCTGGCTATTCGACCTTGGTCTTACCTTCCAGCTGGCGCTGTTCGCTCTCTACACCGCGCTCGCGGTCTATATCGGCAAGCGGATTTACGCCCAGCCCGGCGTCGACGAGAGCGACGGCACGCTCAATGAATGGGCGATGCGGCTGGTCGGCCGGAAGGTCACTGCAGTCGGCGATTTCAGCCATGGCGAAGGGCGTGTGCGGCTGGGCGATTCCGAATGGAATGCGCATGGCGAAGTGGAGGCGAAGGCAGGCGAACCGCTTGAAGTGATAGGCGTTGACGGAACGCGCCTCGTGGTCGCAAGACCCAAGGCGCTGCCTCCTACTGCGTAAAAAGGACAAGACATGACTGGAATGTGGACCCGACGCGAAGCGCTGGCTGCCGGAAGCTCGACGCTTGCCCTCACCGCATGTGCACCGGCCCGGCTAGCCACCGGCACAGGCGATGTCGCGGGGCTTCTCGACCAGATTGCCGAAAACCTGCTGTGGCGGCAGCCCGAGACCGCCACGACCCTGGGCATCGACAAGGGTGAGCGTGCGCCCTTGCGTTCGCGCCTCGCCGATCGCAGCGCCGCAGGCCAGGAAGCGCTGGCAGCGATGCTGCGTAGCGATCTTGCCAAGCTCTCATCGGTCAATGTCGACAGTCTGCCTGCCGACCAGCGCACCAGCGTGGAGGTGGTCCGTTCGGCCTATGGCGTGGCACTCGAAGGACTGGCGCTCCCTTATGGCGACGTGCCGGTCGGTGGGTGGCGCAATACGCCCTACGTCGTGATCCAGAATGTCGGCGCCTATCTCGACGTGCCGCGCTTTCTCGACAGTGAGCACCAGGTCAAGAATGCCGCGGATGCCGAGGCCTATCTCGCGCGCTTGTCGAGCTTTGCCGACCAACTTGATGGCGAAACCGTGCGGATGCGCATGGCCGCCGAGGAAGGGCTGGTCCCGCCCGATTTCCTGATCGCCAAGGCGCTTCCGCAGATGGAATCGGCGCTGGAGAATATGCGCAAGCGCGACGGCTCGCTCGTCACCTCGCTGGAGAAACGCACGCAGGGCTTTGCAGGCGACTGGGGGCAACGTGCCCATGCCGTTGCCAGCGGACCGGTCGCCGCTGCCATGGAACGGCAGTTGGCCGAAATGAAGCGGCAGGCTCCCCTCGCCTCCTCCGCGCCCGGCATGGATGCCCGGCCCCATGGTCCCGAATTCTACCGTTGGGCCCTAAAGGCCTCGACCACGACCAACATGACGCCCAGGGAAATCCACGATCTCGGGCATCAGCGCCTCGGTGAAATCTATGCCGAGATGGACAGCATTCTGAAATCGGTCGGCTACACGTCGGGCACGGTCGGCGACCGCATGAAGGCGCTCGGCGAAGATCCCAAATATCTTTTTGCCAATACCGATGAAGGCCGGAAGAAGCTGCTCGCCTTTCTCGACGAGCGGCTGGAAATCATCCGCGCCGAAATGCCCAACGCGTTCAACACGCGGGCACCCGGCAATGTCGAGATCCGCCGCTTGCCGCCCGAAGAGGAACCCGGCGCGCCGGGCGCCTATGGCGGCGCGGGCTCGATCGACGGGAGCGTTCCGGGAAAATTCTGGATCAACCTTTACGACACCGCGATCCACCCCCGTTTCAGCCTGCCGAGCCTGCTTCACCATGAAGCCATCCCCGGTCATGTGTGGCAGGGCGAATATGCCAACCGTTTGCCGCTCATCCGCACGCTCTTGAGCTTCGGTGCCTATTCGGAAGGCTGGGCACTTTATGCCGAGCAGATGGCCGACGAACTGGGCGTCTACGACGGCGACAAAGTCCTGAAGCTCGGATACCTCCAGTCGATCGCTTTCCGGGGGTGCCGCCTGGTCGTCGATACGGGACTGCATGCGATGGGTTGGGGTCGCGAACAGGCGGTCCAGTGGTTCCACGAAACCAACGGCAATGCGATCGCCGAGGTTGCTCCCGAAATCGACCGTTATTGCAGCTGGCCCGGCCAGGCCTGCAGCTATGAAATCGGGCATATCGAGATCAACAACCAGCGCGACCGAGCGCAGGCCGAAATGGGCGCCCGCTACAGCTACAAGGGTTTCAATGACGCCGTGATCACGGGCGGCAATGTCCCGATGGACGTGCTGGCGAAGAATGTGACGCGCTATATCGAGGGCGCGTGATGCTTGCGCTGTTGTTCGCGCTGACCGCCGCGGAGCCGCAATATGACTGTTATTGGGTGCGCGGGCGGATGCAGATGTACAACGGCAGCCCTTCCTTGAGGATCTGGCCGCGCAAGACCAAGCGCTTGCTGGGTGTTGTCTCCGCCAAAGACGAGGACGAGCCGCTGGCGCTGCGCGTCCCGCCCAATATCCGCGAGCATATCGGCTGGGGCAAGGCGGTCTGGGCGAACTATCATGTCTGCCCGACAACGGCGGAACGGCCGGGCTGGTTGCGGATGGTGACGGTGCGAGAAGCGCGATACGTCCATGTCGTGCACTTCGACTAGCAGGGTAGCGGGGCGCGATCGGGCTCGATGAAGCCGAGCCGGGCCTCAACACTCATAAGCCGTGCCTCGCTGTAGAAGTGGAGCGGAAAGTCTCGCCTGCCGGTATTGCTGGCCAGAAGCCGGTTCACGGTTTCCGTCAGGCTTCTCCCCTTGCCTTCGGTGGCAAGGAAGTGACGCACGCCCGCCAGATAGGCCTTGGTGATCGTGTCATGATAACCCTGCGTCTCGTCATTCACTCCGCCCACGCTTTCATTGAAGCGACGGATGAGGCCCGGCAGTTCGCGGTCGAGATCGACATCGGGCCGGTTGAGCAGCAGATAAACGGTCGCGCCGAGATGTGCTTCGTGCGTCCAGTCGGAGCGCGCGAGATTGCAGGCGAGCAGGCCCTCGCCTAGCCGCCTGATTTCCTCGTCGCTCTTGAAAAAACGGATTGGATGCTCGGTCATCGACCGGGGTTCTCCTTCATCCCCGGTCGATGACCGGGTCAATCATGCATTCGCAGGTTGGACAGGGCCGGCTTCGCGCACGCCCTGGTCCACATGGTCCGCGAATTGGGCGAAATTCTCGTTGAACAGGTCAACCAGCTTCGCCGCCGTGCGGTCATAATCTTCCTTGTCGTCCCAGGTGGAACGCGGATCGAGAATGTTCGCATCGACGCCCGGCACCGCAACCGGAACCTCGAAGCCGAAATTGGGATCCTTGCGGAACTCGACATTGTTGAGGCTGCCATCGAGCGCGGCATTGAGCAGCGCACGGGTCGCCTTGATCGGCATGCGGTTGCCCACGCCATATTTGCCGCCGGTCCAACCGGTGTTGACCAGCCAGCAGGTTACGCCGCCCTTGGCGATACGCTCCTTGAGGAGGTTGCCATAGACGGTCGGATGGCGCGGCATGAAAGGCGCGCCGAAGCAGGTCGAGAAGGTCGCTTCGGGTTCGGTGACGCCGATCTCGGTGCCCGCCACCTTGGCGGTGTAGCCCGACAGGAAGTGATACATCGCCTGGTCCGGCGTCATGCGCGCGATCGGAGGCAGAACCCCGAAGGCATCGGCCGTCAGCATGATGATGTTCTTCGGAACCGGCCCCATATTCTTTTCGGAAGTATTGGGGATATATTCGATCGGATAGGCACCGCGGCTGTTTTCGGCGAGACTGTTATCGTCGAAATCCAGTTCGCGGGTGACCGGGTCCATTACGACATTTTCCAGCACCGTGCCGAACTTGCGGGTCGTGCCGTAGATTTCGGGCTCGGCTTCTTCGGAAAGGCGGATCATCTTGGCATAGCAGCCGCCTTCGAAATTGAAGACCGCCGTGTCCGACCAGCCATGTTCGTCATCGCCGATCAGCGTACGGCTGGGATCGGCCGAAAGCGTCGTCTTGCCGGTGCCCGACAGGCCGAAGAAAATCGCGGTGTCGCCGTCCGGCCCGATATTGGCCGAGCAGTGCATCGGCATGATGCCTTCCTGCGGGAGAAGGAAGTTGAGAAGGCCGAAGACCGACTTCTTCATTTCACCGCCATATTCGGTGCCGCCGATGAGGATCAGCTTCTGCTTCAGGCTGACGGCGATGACCGTTTCCGACCGCGTGCCATGACGCGCCGGATCGGCGCGGAAGCTGGGCAGATCGATGATCGTATATTCGGGATCGAAGCCCGGCAGCTCCTCGCTCTCGGGACGCACGAGCATCGTGCGGATGAACAGATTGTGCCAGGCATATTCATTGACGACGCGCACCTTCACGCGATGCTCGGGCTGCGAGCCGCCATAAAGATCGGCGCAGAAAAGCTCTTCCTTTTCGGCGAGCGCTTTCTTGAAGTCCGCATAGAGCGCATCGAAATGTTCCTCGCTCATTGGGACATTGGTCTTGCCCCACCAGACGGTGTCTTCGGAGACGCTGTCCTTTACGATGAACTTGTCCTTTGCCGAGCGGCCGGTGTGCTTGCCGGTCTTGACGACCAGCGGACCATGTTTGGCCAGCTTGCCTTCGCCCCGTTCGACAGCCTGCTCAACGAGCGGCGCGGTGGTCAGATTCCAGTGGATTTTGGCATCCGTGGTGATTCCCTGCTGGTCAAGGCCTCGTGCAGGTGTCCGCTCGGTCACATTTATTCCTTTCGAATCAAGCACTCAGCGCCCCGTCAGCGCCGCCCATGCATACGTATGTGATCGGCCTATAGCGACGGGTTGGCGGTGGGTCAAAAACCATGGCCTCGCTTGTGTAACGGCTCGTCGCTGGCTAGGACCATGAGGGTCAACGGCAAGGGGCCGCAGCTTGAGCCAAGTGATCGCGCTGGTCGACGATGACCGCAATATCCTGACTTCCGTTTCCATTGCGCTTCAGGCCGAAGGGTTCGTCACCCGGGTCTATACCGACGGCGAAAGCGCGTTGAAGGCGCTGGGCGAAAACCCGCCCGATCTGGCGGTGTTCGACATCAAGATGCCGCAGATGGACGGAATGGAGCTGCTGCGCCGGGTGCGCGAGAGCGGTGGAGCGCTGGGCGCCATGCCGGTCATTTTCCTCACATCGAAGGACGATGAACTGGACGAGGCACTGGGCCTCGCGATGGGTGCCGACGATTATATTTCCAAGCCTTTCTCGCAGCGCCTGCTGATCGCGCGCATAAAGGCGATCCTGCGACGCCAGCAGTTCGCCAGCGGAGCGAATGGCACAGACGATGGCCTTGCCGAGGACGCGCCGCTACTCCAGCGCGGGCGCCTGACGATGGATCCCGCTCGGCATAAAGTGAACTGGGACGGCCAGGACGTAACGCTGACGGTCACCGAATTCATGATCCTCGAGGCGCTGGCGCAGCGGCCCGGAGTGGTCAAATCGCGCAATCAGCTTCTCGATGTCGCCTATCAAGACGATGTCTATGTCGATGACCGCACGATCGACAGCCACATCAAGCGCATTCGCCGCAAATTTCGCGCCAAGGACAGCGATTTCGACGCGATCGAGACGCTCTACGGCGTAGGCTACCGCTTCGGCGAGGAATGAGAAAAGCGGCTCCGCAGGACCGGGATGGCGAGGCCGGTCTGGAACTGGTCTGGTCGCGGCGCTGGACGCTCGTTCACCGCATCCTTGCGGTCAACCTGCTCGTCGTACTTATCTTCGCGCTCGGCATTCTCTGGCTCGACGTCTATCGCAACCAGCTCCGCGAAGAGCGGATCGCTCTCATGGAAGGGGCAACGCGCGCAGCCGCTGCGGCGGCGGAGCGGGTCCGCCCCGATGAACGCGAAGGCCTGCTCGCCGCGATGGCAGGCACGGAAGGTCCGCGTTTTCGCCTTTACGACCCGCAGGGGCGACTGGTCGCCGACAGCTGGAATGTTTCGGAACCCACCTATCGGCTGCGCGATCCCGACGAACAGGCGTGGCAGAAGCGCGTCGCCCGCGCATTGGACGATGGCTTCAACGCGCTGGTCGGCGAAGCGCCCACCGAGGATTTCGTCGAACCCGAAATCGACCGGGCCTCGGCCTGGCCCGAACTTGCCGAAGCGCGCGTTGGCGACGTGGTGACTCGCGTGCGCATTGCGCCCGAACGCACGCCGGTCTTCAGCGCCGCGGCTCCCGTGGGCGCTAACGGGGTGATGCTCGCGACGCTCAATGATCGCAGTTACACGCGAACCGTCCGGCGCGAGCGGGCAAGCATCGCCATGGCGCTTGCCGGATCGGTGCTTCTTGCCGTGCTGCTCTCGCTTTTCCTGGCGCGAACGATCGCTCGCCCCTTGCGCCGCATCGCCATTGCCGCGCACCGCGTGCGCCTCGGCCGTGCACGAGCGGTGCGCATCCCCCGCTTGCCATCGCGCCGTGACGAAATCGGAATGCTGGCCCGCTCGGTCAGCGACATGAGCCAGTCGCTTCGCCAGCGGATCGACAAGATCGAGGCATTTGCCGCCGATGTCGCGCATGAACTGAAGAACCCCCTCGCCTCACTGCGCTCGGCGGTGGACGGGCTCGAGCGGATCGAGGATCCCGACCTTCGTCGCCAGCTGCTCGATGTCGTGCGGCAGGATGTGGTTCGCCTCGACCGGCTGGTCAGCGACATCAGCGAAGCGGCGCGCACCGACGCCGAATTGACGCGAGCGCAGTTCGAGCCCGTCGATTTGGGCGACCTGGTCGAGCAATTGGTGACCAGCTGGGAAGAGCGGCGCGAGACCAGTGATGTGCGGCTTGCATATGCACGCCCCCGGAAATCGAGTGCTATCGTGCCCGGCGACGACCAGCGGCTGGCACGCGCGATCGACAATCTCATCGACAATGCGATCAGCTTTTCCCCGCCTGGCAGCGTGGTCGAAATCTCTGTGATCAACCTCGGTTCGCGTGTTCGTGTCCAGGTCCGCGACGAAGGTCCGGGCGTATCCGAGGACCAGCGTGAGAAGATTTTCAAGCGCTTTCATTCGCACCGTCCCGAAACGGAAAATTTCGGACGCCATTCGGGCCTGGGACTTGCCATCGCGAGCGCGATTGTCGAAGGCCATGACGGAACGATCATTGTCGAGGACAGGACGGACGCATCGAGCGGCGCCTGTTTCACCATCACCCTGCCGGCATGGGGGAGCGAATGACACGTTTGTCCAATCAGAATATCCACGCGACTTGCGTCGAAAAGCGCGGGCGTGCGGTCCTGCTGGCCGGCCCTTCGGGCGTGGGCAAGTCCGACCTTGCCTTGCAGCTGGTGATCGACCGCGAATTCACGCTCGTCTCGGATGACCAGACATTGGTGCGAGAGAAGGATGGCCAGATCCGTGCATCGGCGCCGCCCTCGATTGCGGGGAAGATTGAGATCCGCGGCCTCGGCATCTTCGAAATGGCGATGAGCGACGATGTGCCGGTGGCACTTTATGTCGATCTGGCCGGACAGGTGCGGCGGATGCCAGAGGAAGGCGAGACCGAAGAATTGCTGGGCGTCCATCTGCCCCGCATCGCGATCGACGGACATACCGCGTCGGCCGCGGCAAAGGTCGAACTGGCGCTCGACCGGCTGGGGCTCGATTTCTAGATGGCCAAGGCTCCCCAATTCCTGCTCGTCACGGGAATGTCGGGCGCGGGCAAGTCGCTGGTTCTCGACACGCTCGAGGACTGGAACTGGGATGTCGTGGACAATTTGCCGTTCGGGCTTCTCCAGCGCTTCGTGTCGGGGGCGGGGTTTCGCGAGGAACCTGTCCCCATGGCAGTGGGGATGGACGTGCGCAGTCGGGGCTTCAAACCCGAGAAGCTCGTCGAAAAGGTTCGCGCGCTCAAGGGCGTCGAAAGCGAAATCCTCTATCTCGATTGCGCCGGAACCGAGCTGATCCGCCGCTATGACGAGACGCGGCGGCGCCATCCCATGGCGATGGACCGTCCTGCCGAGGACGGTATCGCGCTCGAGCGCACTCTAACGGCACCGCTTCGCCAGGCCGCCGACAGCATCATCGATACCACCGACATGAAACCGGTCGAGCTGCGCGACGAATTGAAGCGCCGTTATGGGGGATCGCGGGGTGAGCCGGTAATCACCGTGGGAAGCTTCGGTTTTGCCCGCGGTGCATCGCGCACCGCCGACCTCATGTTCGACATGCGCTTCATCGACAATCCCCACTGGATCGACGAACTTCGACCGCTGACCGGCCTCGACGAGCCGGTTCAGGCCCATGTCAGGAAGGACCCGGCATGGTCGAAAACGCTGGATACGATCGAGGGATTGGTTATCGACCTCATTCCGCGCTATGGGGCCGCGGGCAAACATTATCTGACAGTCGCATTCGGCTGCACCGGGGGACGTCACAGATCCGTGGCGGCAGCAGCAGAAATGGCGGAAAGACTTGGTAAAGCGGGGTTGACGGTCAATGTCCGTCATCGTGACCTACAATCCGCACCAAGTGACACCATCGAGTCGATGCCCGGCGGTTCGGGCAATGACTGACTTTGGAGCGGTAGAAGAAATTATATGATTGGTTTGGTATTGGTGACCCATGGCCGGCTGGCATCCGAGTTCATCACGGCCATGGAGCATGTGGTGGGGCCGCAGGAAGCCATCATCGGCATCTGCATCGACGCGGATGACGACATGGAAGCACGCAGGAGCGACATCGGGGCGGCGATCGCCAAGGTGGATCAGGGCCAGGGCGTAATTATCCTCACCGATCTGTTCGGGGGCACCCCCTCCAATCTCGCGATCAGCCTGATGGATGGCGAGAATGTCGAGGTCATCGCAGGCGTCAACCTGCCCATGCTGATCCGCCTCGAAGGCGCGCGCAAGTCGATGGACGTGCAGGCCGCCGTGGCCGCCGCCAGAGAAGCGGGGCGCAAATATATCTCGGTCGCGTCCGAAATTCTCGGGGAAGCCGCGGCTTGAACGGACATAAGGCAAAGACGGTTAAGGTGTGCAATCGCCGGGGCCTCCATGCCCGGGCGAGCGCCAAGTTCGTCAATCTCGTCCACGAGCTTGGCGAGGGCTACACCATCCATGTCGAAAAGGACGGCAACAAGGTCACGGGCACGTCGATCATGGGCCTGATGATGCTGGGCGCCGCGATGGGCGACAAGATCACCATCCATGTGACCGGAGACGATCCCGCGCCTGCGCTCAAGCAATTGTCGAAGCTGGTCGAAGACCGGTTCGGCGAGGATTGATCGGGCGCCATGCCGCGCGAGATCAGTTCCTTTTCCAACAGCACGGTCAAGATGATCCGCGCGCTTCGCGACAAGAAAGCGCGGCGCGAGCATGGGCTTTTCCTTGCCGAAGGGCTCCGCATCATCGCCGAAGCGCGCGATGAAGGCCAATTGCCGCAGCTGATCGCTTTCTCCGAGAAAGGCGCGGCCCACCCCCTCGCGGCGGAAATCATCGCGGAGACCGAAGCGGCGGGCGGAGATGCCATCGTCACCTCGCCCGACATCCTTTCCAAGATGAGCGGCAAGGACAACCCGCAGATGCTGCTGGGCGCCTATGCCCAGCCCGATACCTCGCTGTCGGCCATCGACCGGTCGAGCGCCGATATATGGTTCGTGGGCGAGAAGCTGCGCGATCCCGGCAATATCGGCACCATCTTGCGCACTGGCGATGCAGTGGGCGCGGGAGGCCTGATTCTTATCGACGATTGCGCCGACCCCTTCAGCGTGGAGACCGTTCGCGCTTCGATGGGTGCTTTGTTCACCCAGGGGATCGCACAGGCTCGTTGGGATGAATTCCTTCCCTGGCTACGGTGCGGCGATGGCCAATTGGTCGGAACCAGCCTCAACACCGATTTCGATTATGCCGACGCGCCCTACAAGGCTCCCTGCTTCCTCCTGATCGGCAATGAAAGCCAGGGGCTACCGAAGGAATATGAGGACGCTTGCGATCTGCTGGTGAAGATCCCGATGGCCGGCAAGGCCGACAGCCTCAATGCCGCGATTGCCGCAGCGGTCACGGCCTTCCAGGTTCGCTCCCACTGGCGGAACCGCTAGGCCGCGAAAGCCGTTTCTCTCTGCATGAAAATGGCGGCCTCACTTCTGGCCCTCGCATTGGCGGCATGCACGACGGCCCCCTATGGGTCGGACGGTCTTTATCGCGAGCCCTATGGCGGCCGTGATTATCCCCCCTATCCGGCGCCTTACCCCGACAATTACGGGATGCCCCTACCCTTTCAGGACGAACCCTATCGGGCAATCGGCACCGAGCCTTTCTGGTCTCTCGAACTCGACGGGCGGGAAATGCAGTTCAAAACTGCCGATGGCCTAAGTTACCGCGAACCCGTTCCGCCTGTGCGCCCCACCGCCGCAGGTGAGGTTTTCGAGGGCCGACGGCTGGTAATGGTGATCGAGGCACGAAG
Organism: Sphingomicrobium lutaoense; assembly: GCF_014195685.1. Taxonomy (GTDB): domain Bacteria; phylum Pseudomonadota; class Alphaproteobacteria; order Sphingomonadales; family Sphingomonadaceae; genus Sphingomicrobium; species Sphingomicrobium lutaoense. Next base: position 931,882 of record NZ_JACICF010000001.1, read on the forward strand.
CTGCTCCGATGGCATGAGCGATCGCGTCTATCCCAACAGCGTCGTGGTCTGGTTCGACCAGAACCGCTGGACAGGCTGCGGCGCGCCACAGTCCTTCTATCGCGAAGCCGGGGAAGGACCGCCTTCGGGCAATGCCGCAATGCTCGAACGCACCAGCTGGACCGTGATGTCGATCAACGGGCAGCCTGTCCCGCGTAGCGGCTATTATATCAATTTCCTCCCCGGCGGTTCGATGGAGGCCCGCTTCGGCTGCAACCGCATTTCAGCCACGGTCACTGTTCAGGGCCAGACTTTGACCGCCGGCCCACTACAGTCCACCCGGATGGCCTGCGCTGACATGAGCATGGAGAGCGCCGCCTCGAACATTCTGGGCGCGCCTGCGGAAATCGCTCTGACACGCGACGGGCTGACGCTTCGCAATCGGCAGGGAACGATCGCTGCCCGAAGGGCGCGCTAGGCGACATCCTCGTCATTGGCCCGCTCCTTGGGCGCGGCAAGCTTGGTCAGGACGCGCGGTGCTGCCTCGACATGCGAGAGATCGGGCAATTCCTTGCTGCTGCCTGCGCCCAAATCCTCGAAACGCTTCGCCTGTGTCATTACCTGGCTTTCGAGGCTCCCCACCATCTTGTTGTAGGCATTGTTGGCGCGACCCAGATTGAGCCCCATCGTGGCGACATGCTCGGCCATGGTGGCAATGCGCTGATGAAGGTCGCGCCCGAGCTGTGCGATCTGCCCCGCTTCCTTTGCGAGCTTTTCCTGTTTCCACACGCTGGCGACCGTTCGTGCGATTGCGACGAGATTGGTCGGGGTCGCAAGCAAGACCTTCTTTTCGAACGCCCAGTCCCACAGCCCCGAATCCTTTTCGAGCGCGGCGGTCAGGAAATGCTCTCCCGGAATGTACATGACGACATAGTCGGCGGAATCGTCGAATTGCGCCCAATAGCTTTTCGAGCCCAATTGTTGGGCATGGTTGCGCAGCGAAGCGGCGTGGGCCTGTAAATGCGCATCACGGCGATCGTCATCGACCTCGTCATTGGCATCGATGAAGGCATTGAGGCTGCACTTGGCATCGACAACCAGTTTGCGCCCGCCCGGCAGGTTCACCACCGCATCGGGACGTAGACGCCCTTCGTCGCTGTCCACCGACACTTCGGTCTCATAATCGGTATGTTCGGCAAGGCCCGCTTGCTCGAGCACGTTGCGAAGGCTCTGCTCACCCCAGCGCCCACGCGCTTTGGGTGACGAACGAAGCGCGTTCACCAGGTTGCGCGTCTCGTCACGCACCTGCCCCTGCCCCTGCCGCACCTGTTCGACCACGGCCTTGAGCCCGGCATAATGGTCGACCCGCTCCTTTTCGACCGCGTCGATCTTTTTCTTCTGTTCTTCAAGAAGTTGCTGAATGGGCGTGACAAGCGATCGCAGCTTGGACTGGCTTTCCTTGTCGGCTTCGCTGAAGCGCGCGCCGGCCTTTTCGAGGAAATCCTGCTGCGCCTTCTCGAGCATCTTGTCGCCGACTTCGCGGAACTGCGCGACCAGCTTGTCCTTCGAATCCTCGAGATCCTTCATCCGCTGGGCGAAATGCTCGGCCTCCGCGCGGAGCCGCGCCAGCTCGGCGGACCCCGATTTGACTTCGTTGAGGGCCGCGTCCCTTTCCTCGCGCACGGCGTCGAGCTGCATCCTCAGGCTTTCGACCGAAGCCTCGGCACGGGCGGCACCCTGCTTGCCGAGCAGCCAGCCGATCACAGCGCCGATGGCAAGACCGCCAAGCGCGGTCAGAATGAGAAACGGGTCCATACCTCCCCCTAAAAATGCAGAACGAAGCATGAACCTAGACGAGCGTTGGAATGGCGACAAGCGGAACCTTCACCTTCTCGATGCGTCGGCATCTTCAGCAAAAGGAGAGCTATTCCATGTCCATTCGCAAGATGATCGCGCTGCACCCTGACGTCGTGAAGTCAGGCCATGTCAACGAGCCGCTCGGCACCGCCGTCCATCACGCCATGTATTGCGCGAAGATGTGCATGAGCTGCGCCGACGCCTGCGCCGCCGAGGAAATGGACATGACGCAATGCATCCGGGTCTGCTCGGACTGTTCGGACATCTGCGAAGCGATGAGCCGCGTGGGCGCACGGCGCAGCGGTACCAATGAACAGGTCCTCAAGGACATGCTCGAACTGTGCGCGCGCGTCTGCGATGCCTGCGCGGCCGAATGCGAGAAGCATGACCATGATCATTGCAAGCTGTGTGCGCAGATCTGTCGCGAATGCGCCGACGACTGCCGCAAGGCGGCGATGACGATCAGCGCCTAGGCGGCACGCGCCCCGCGAACCTTGCGGGCCTTGGCGAGCTTCTTCAGGACCATGTCGCGCTTCAGCTTCGACAGATGGTCGATGAAGAGAATGCCCTCGAGATGGTCCATCTCGTGCTGGAGGCAGACGGCCAGCAAGCCTTCCAGTTCCTCCTCGTGGGCCTCGCCATTCTCGTCGAGCCAGCGCGCGCGGAGGCGGTCCGGCCGCATGACGTCGGCATATTGATCGGGAACCGACAGGCAGCCCTCGGTATAGGGCACCTCATGGTCCGAGCTTTCGACGATCTCGGGATTGATGAAGACCCGCGGTTCCTTCTTCACGGGACTTTCGGGATCGTCGGGATTTTCGGGTTCCTGGAGGTCCATGACGAGAAGGCGAATGGGCTTTCCGACCTGCACCGCCGCGAGGCCGATACCCGGAGCCGCATACATGGTCTCGAACATGTCCTTGATGAGCGTACGAATATCGTCGTCGACATTTTCGACGGGCTTGGAAATTTCGCGCAGGACAGGATCCGGCGTCTCGTAGATCGGTAGAATGGCCATGCGCCCCATTTAGGCGGTCAATGCCCGCGGATCAAGCGATGGGACGCCGCGCACGAAGCGCCTGCGCCAGCGTGCCCTCGTCCAGATAATCCAGCTCGCCGCCTACCGGAAGGCCATGGGCAAGCTGTGTCAACCGGATCGGGAATTTCTCGAGCCTTTCCGACAGATAATGCGCCGTCGTCTGCCCTTCGAGCGTCGCATTCATCGCCAGCACTACTTCGTCGATCCCGCCTTTCTCGATCCGCGCGATCAGGCTTTCGATGGCCAGGTCCTCGGGCCGGATACCCTCGAGCGCCGACAGACGTCCGCCAAGGACGTGGAACCGCCCCGGGAAAAGTCGCGACCGATCGAGCGCCCAGAGGTCGGAAACATCCTCAACAACGCACAACAGCCGCTCGTCACGGCGCGTGTCGGTACAGATGCCGCATGGGTCGCTGGTATCGACATTGCCGCAGATCGAGCAAGTGGAAAGCGTCTCGTTGACTTCGGCCAATGCGGTCAGAAGGGGTTCGAGCACGCCTTCGCGCTTCTTGATGAGGTGCAGCACCGCGCGCCGCGCGGAACGCGGGCCGAGGCCCGGCAAGCGCGAGAGGGCCTGCGTCAGCGCTTCGAGTTCGGTCGATGCCATGGTCACTCAATAGGGGTGTTGGCGCGCCATGCAAGCTGCGGCTATGGCGATCCTCATGCGAGTGATCATGATGGGAAGCCCCGATTTCGCGGTGCCGACGCTCAATGCCCTGGTCGAGGCGGGGCATGAGGTCATCTGTGTCTACTGTCAGCCCCCAAGGCCCGCCGGGCGTGGCAAGAAATTGATGCCGACCGCGATGGAACAGCGGGCGCATGAACTGGGCTTCCCCGTTCGTAGTCCCACCAGTCTCAAGAGCGAGGCCGAACAAGAGGAATTTGCCGACCTGGAGGCCGATGTGGCCATTGTGGCGGCTTATGGCCTCATTCTGCCCAAGCCCGTTCTCGATGCCCCGCGTCTTGGGTGCGTCAATGTCCATGCATCCCTCCTGCCCCGCTGGCGCGGCGCGGCGCCGGTGCAGCGGGCGATCATGGCGGGAGACGCGGTCACCGGCGTCACGCTGATGCAGATGGAAGAAGGGCTCGACACCGGCCCGATGATCCTTCGGAAAGAGATTGCAATAGATCAAAAGAACGCGGCCCAACTGACTGAAGAACTTGCCCAACTTGGGGCGATGATGGTCGTGGAATGGGCGGCGGACCCCGATGCCCATGACGCCTCGCCACAACCCGATGACAGCGTCACCTACGCCCGGAAGATCAGCAAGGAGGAAGCGCGGATCGATTGGGAAAGGCCTGCCGCCGAGATCCAGCGCCATATCCAGGGCCTGTCGCCCTTCCCGGGCGCATGGACGATGCACGAAGGCGAACGGCTGAAACTGCTCGCTGCCGAAGAGGTGGAAGCCGAAGGCGCAGCGGCCACGGCGATCGATGACCGGCTGACGATCGCTTGCGGCGACGGCGCAATTCGCGTCACGCGCGTGCAGCGCGCCGGAAAGGGAGCCGCGAGCAGCGAAGAGATGCTGCGCGGCTATCCCATTACAAAGGGCGCGCGCTTTTCATGACCCGCTGGCGCTTGACCGTCGAATTCGATGGCGGCCCGTTCATGGGCTGGCAGAGGCAGGATCATGGCCCCTCGGTGCAACAGGCGATCGAGGAAGCGGCCGAGCACATGACCGGAGAGCAGGTGCGCCTCCATTGCGCGGGACGCACCGACGCGGGCGTTCACGGCCTCGCGATGAGCGCGCATCTCGATCTGGAAAAGTCCGTGACGCCTCACCGCCTTCGCGAAGGGCTGAATGCGCTGCTACGCCCCGATCCCGTCGCGATCCTGCACGCCGAGCCGGTCGACGACGACTGGCACGCGCGCTTTTCCTGTGTGGGCCGCGAATATCTCTACCGCATCCTCAACCGTCGAGCCCCGCCCACTCTGGACCGCGGGCGTGTCTGGCACATTCCCCAGTCGCTTGACGTCGAGGCGATGCAGGAGGGCGCGCGGCATCTGGTGGGCCGGCACGACTTCACGACCTTCCGCTCGGTCAATTGCCAGTCCCAAAGCCCCGAGAAGACGTTGGACCGCCTCGAGGTCGAGAGAGTCGGCGACGAGATCCATATCCGAGCGGCAGCGCGCAGCTTTCTCCATCACCAGGTGCGGTCGATGGTGGGAACGCTGTCGCTGGTCGGTCGCGGGCAATGGAAAGCCGATGACGTAAAGGCGGCGCTGGAGGCCAGGGACCGGCAAGAGCTGGGTCTGAACGCTCCACCGGATGGCCTCTATTTCGTTCGGGCGATTTATCCGGAGTGACAGCCAAGTCACTGGTCGTTCAGGATTTCCTTCGCGGATGGCTGGCCGAGGAAGGCGGTGGGACTTGCTGACAGGCCGTAGGCGCCCTGGCAGAAGATCGCGATGATATCACCCACCTTGGTGTCGGGCAGCATGACCTCGTCGCCGAGGAGATCGAGCGGAGTGCAGAGCCTTCCCACCACGCTTGCCTCCATTTGTGCTTCTTCGGAGAAGCGGCTGGTGTTGGCGATGGGATAGTTGCGGCGCAGGAACTGGCCGAAATTGCCGCTGGCGGCGAGAACATGGTGGAGGCCGCCATCGGTCACGAGGAAGGTCTTTCCATGGCTCTCCTTGCGGTCGAGGACGCGCGTCAGATAGATGCCGGCCTCTCCCACAAGCCAGCGTCCCAGTTCAAGGATGAAGCGCGTGTCGGCATATTCGGCAGGCAGGTCGGACAGCGCGTCCGCAAGCGCCTTTCCGACAGCGGCGCTGTCGAGTTCCTTTTCCCTGGGGAAATAGGGAATGCCGAAGCCGCCGCCGAGATTGACCTCGGCCGGGATCTTTCCCGTCTTTTCGGTCAGACTGCGCACGAGGTCGAGAGTGGCCCGATGGCTTTCGATCAGAGCGTCGGCGCTTAGCGATTGCGACCCGGCATAGATATGATAGCCGCGCCAATCGGCATCGGCCTCGACCAGGAGGCGCACCAGTGCGGGAACCCGGTCGGCATCCACTCCGAAGGGACTGGCCAGGCCTCCCATCTTCATTCCCGCGCCCTTGAGCGCGAAGGGCGGGTTAATGCGGATGGCAAGTTGGGGCCGCAGGGAAAGCTCCCTGCCCAGCGAAAGGGCGCGCTCGGCCTCCCCTTCGCTTTCGAGATGGATGGTGACCCCCGCCTTCAACGCAGCCGCGAGATCGGCGTCGCTCTTGCCGGGCCCTGCCATGCTTAGCGGGAGGCCGAGCCCCTTCACCTGATCCAACTCCCCGCGCGATGCGAGATCCAGTCCGTCGACCTCCTCCGACATGATTTCAAGAAGGGGCCGGTAAGGGTTTGCTTTCACGGCATAATGCAGTTTCACACGGTCCGGGAATTCGGAGCGGAGGCGCGCAACTTTTTGACGGACGACGTCGGCGGAATAGACGAAGAGCGGGGCGTCACCCTCTTCGAGCCAGTCGCCCGCCTCTTTCCCACCGATGCGTAAATGCCCTGTCGGCGTCGCATCGAAATAGGGTGGGATCGGACCCATTTCCTTCACCGGGCCATCTCCCGCAATCTTGCGCGGTCGACCTTGCCCGTCGCGCCGGTGGGGAGGCGATCGTGCCAGACGATGGTTTTGGGCATCATATAGGCAGGCGTATTGACCTTGAACCAGCGGCGCAATGCCTGTTCGTCGCCGCTGCCGACACAGTGGAGGATCACCGCCTCCCCCAATTCCTCGTCGGGGATGCCCATGGCCGCTGCCTCGACGGCCTGGCCGCTCGCAAGCGCGGCCTCTTCAATTTCGTCGGGGCTCAAGCGGTTACCGCTGACCTTGATCATCGCATTGTCACGTCCGCGGAAGCGCAAGAGGCCGTCCTGGCCGCGCACCATCCGGTCTCCCGACCAGGCGGCAATGCCCCCATGGCGGCTGTGCGATGGAGCGGGGCGGAAACGCTCGGCTGTCTTCTGCTCGTCACGCCAATAGCCCTTGGCAACCAAGGGTCCGGCATGGACGAGTTCGCCTTCCTCTCCGGGAGCCGCCTCGCTGCCATCTTCGCGCACCACCAGAAGTTCGGCAAAGGGAATGGCGGTGCCCACGCTGTCGGGATGGGTGTCGGCGAGTTCAGGGTCGAGGCTCGACGAACGGAAAGCCTCGGTGAGGCCATACATCAGGTGAATGGCCGCATTAGGGAACAGCTGGCGAAGCTGGCGGAATAGCGGCTCGGGCACATGGCCACCCGAATTGGTCAGCGTGCGAAGGCTTGCCCCTTCGCCATCCGACCAGTCGAGGCGGACCAGCTGGTGCCAAAGAGGCGGCACCCCGGCAAGCAAAGTGACGTCATGGCGCCGAACCGCCTTTTTCACATCATTTGCAAGAAGATAGTCGAAAGCGATGACGCAGCCACCCGCTTTCCAGGTCGAAAGAAGCTGGTTCTGCCCATAGTCGAAAGCGAGAGGCAAAAGCGCCAATGTGCGCTCAGTGGCGTCCATCCCCAGATAGTCAGCGACCGCCACCGCGCCGAGCCAGAGATTGGCGTGGCTGAGCATCACTCCCTTGGGTTTGCCGGTGGAGCCCGAAGTATAGAGCAATGCCGCCAGTTCGTCGGTATCGTGCGATGATGGCGGGAGGTGCTCCTCGCCATCGTGCCAGTCTTCGAGAGCGATCGTCGGGACATGGCTTTCCAGCCCCCCGAGGCGGCCCTGGTTGGCGATCAGCAGGCCCGCTCCGCTATCGGCGAGAATATGCGCAGCCTGAGGTGCCTTGAGCACGGGGTTGATCGGGACATGGACCAGGCCCGCGCGCGCCGCGGCGAGCGGCATCTGGCAGGCTAGCCGCGTCTTGGGCATCCAGGTTGCGATGCGATCGCCTTTCGCAAGACGCAAAGCGAGCAGTCGGGCGGCGATCCGGCCCACATCGCGCTCAAGCTCGCCATAGCTCAGCTCTTCCTGACCCGAGACCAGTGCCGGTGCGTCGGGATCGCCGAAAGCTGTCAGATGATCGAGTGGGCGGATGTCCATCTCCCCTCGCCTAGCGCCAACCGCGCCTCCTTGGAAGCTTGCCAGCAGGCCGCACTTTCCCTAGGGGCGGCGGCATCCTTGTTCCTCGGAGAAATTCCTTGATCGATAGCGATTTGGAAATTGTCGACGATGCCCTGCGCCTGCTCCTTGCCGAAACGCTGGGGCTCGACCGGGCCGAAGTCGACCGTTTCGAGGAAAATACCGAACTGTTCGGCGCGCTCCCCGAGTTTGACTCGATGGCGGTGGCCCATCTCCTGACGGCGCTGGAAGAGCGGCTGGGCATCCTCATCGAGGACGATGCCGTCGAGGCCGAGGATTTCATGACCTTCGGCCGCCTGACCGCCATGGCCCGGCGCCTGGCGCTGGATTAAGCGCCTACTCCGCCGCGACGGTTTCCTTTTCGGCGAATTCGAGCTCTGCGAGGTAACGTTCGGCATCGAGCGCGGCCATGCAGCCGGTTCCCGCAGCCGTCACGGCCTGGCGGTAATGCTTGTCCATCACGTCGCCGCAGGCATAGACGCCGGGAATGTTGGTGCGGGGTGTGCCGGGTTCGACAACAATATAGCCGTCGCTGTCGAGTTCGAGCTTGCCCTTGAACAATTCGGTCGCGGGCGCATGGCCGATCGCGACAAAGGCGCCTTCGCACTCGACCCGGCTGACCTCGCCGGTCTTCACATTCTTGACGTCGAGTCCGACCAGCCCTTCGGGATCGCCTTCGAGCACGAATTCCTCGACCGTATGGTCCCAGAGGACATTGATCTTCTCGTTCGCGAACAGGCGGTCCTGCAGGATCTTCTCCGCACGCAGTTCGTCGCGGCGGTGGATGAGAGTGACGTCATCCGAATGGTTGGTGAGGTAGAGCGCTTCCTCGACCGCGGTATTGCCGCCGCCGATGACCGCGACCTTCTTGCCGCGATAAAAGAAGCCGTCGCAGGTGGCGCAGGCGCTGGCGCCCTTGCCCTTCGCGCGCTCTTCGGAAGGAAGGCCGAGCCATTTGGCCTGTGCGCCCGTGGCAATGACGACGCTGTCGGCTTCGTAGATGGTGCCGCTGTCGCCCGTCAGGCGGAACGGGCGCTGGGTGAAATCGACATCGGAAATATGGTCCCATTCGACTTGCGTCCCGACATGCTCGGCTTGTGCCTGCATCTCCTCTATCAGCCAGGGGCCCTGGATGACGTCACGGAAGCCCGGGTAATTTTCGACATCGGTGGTGGTGGTGAGCTGCCCGCCGGGCTGGATGCCCTGCACCACGATCGGCTTCAGGCCAGCACGCGCGGCATAGATGGCGGCGGTCCAGCCGGCCGGACCGGAGCCGAGGACGAGAAGCTTGGTTTTCTTGATGTCGGACATGGTTGACTACCTAGGAAGCGTCTAGAGATCAGACAAGGCGGCTCTGTTCGAGCGCAGCGGCGACGAAGCCCTTGAAAAGGGGATGCGGGTCGAACGGGCGGCTCTTCAGTTCGGGGTGGAATTGGACGCCGATGAACCAGGGATGCTCGGGCCGCTCGACGATTTCCGGAAGCTCGCCATCGGGGCTCATGCCCGAGAAGATAAGCCCGCCCTCTTCGAGCTTCGGGATATAATGCGAATTGACTTCGTAGCGGTGGCGGTGCCGTTCGGAAATCTCGGTCGTTCCATAGACGCTCGCGACCTTCGAATTGGGCGACAGCTTGGCGTCATAGGCGCCGAGCCGCATCGTGCCGCCAAGATCGGTGTCCTCGCTGCGCTTCTGGAGGCCTTCCTCGCTCATCCATTCGGTGATGAGGCCGATAATCGGTTCGCCCTGTTCACCGAATTCGGTGGTGGTCGCATCGGCAATGCCCGCCTGGTGGCGCGCGGCCTCGATGCAGGCCATCTGCATGCCGAGGCAGATGCCGAAGAAGGGAATGTTGCGCGTACGGGCGAAGCGGATCGCCGCGATCTTGCCTTCCGATCCGCGCTCGCCAAAGCCGCCGGGAACGAGAATGGCGTGAAGCGGCTCGAGCTGTGGGACCAGATCTTCAGGATCGCCTTCAAACATCTCGGCGTCGAGCCACTTGATGTTGACCTTCACCCGGTTGGCGAGACCGCCATGGACGAGCGCTTCGCGAAGGCTTTTGTAGGCGTCGGGAAGAGCGACATATTTGCCGACGACCCCGATGGTCACTTCGCCCTCGGGATTGTCGACCCGGTCCATGATGTCGATCCAGCGAGTGAGATCGGGCGAATCCTCGGCTTCGATCCCGAAGGCCTTCAGCACTTCGCGGTCGAGACCTTCGTGATGATATTGCAGCGGCACGTCATAGATCGAGCGGGCATCGAGCGCCTGGATGACCGCGCCTTCGGGCACGTTGCAGAATAGCGCGATCTTGCGCCGTTCATTGTCGGGAATCGGATGCTCGGTGCGGCACAAAAGGACCTGCGGCTGGATGCCGTAGCTGGTGAGCTCGCGGACGCTGTGCTGCGTGGGCTTGGTCTTCAGCTCGCCCGCTGCGGCAATGTAGGGAACGAGCGTGGTGTGCACGAAGCAGGTCTGGCCGGGTCCGAGGTCATTCTTGAGCTGGCGCAGCGCCTCGACGAACGGCAGGCTTTCGATATCGCCGATGGTGCCGCCGATTTCGCAGATCACGAAGTCGAGACCGTCAATGTCGTTTTGCGCGAATTCCTTGATGGCGTTGGTGACGTGCGGGACCACCTGCACCGTCGCGCCGAGATAGTCGCCGCGCCGCTCCTTGGCGATGATGTCCGAATAAATGCGGCCCGAGGTCACATTGTCGCTTTGCCGCGCCGACACGCCGGTAAAGCGCTCGTAATGACCAAGGTCGAGATCGGTCTCCGCCCCGTCGTCGGTCACATAGACTTCGCCATGCTGATAAGGGGACATCGTCCCGGGATCGACGTTCAGATAGGGGTCGAACTTACGGATGCGGACCTTGTAGCCACGCGCCTGGAGAAGCGCCCCGAGGGACGCTGCAAGGAGACCTTTGCCAAGCGATGAAACCACGCCGCCGGTGATGAAAATGAACCGCGCCATGGGAATTGGGGCTTAGGGACAGGCGAGCCTGTCTGGCAAGCGCAAGAATCGCTTTTGCGAAAAAAAGTTGGTCGGCTTGGCGACTTATTCGGTGATCGGGGCCGCGTCGTCGCCGGCGGCGTCGGCAGGCGCGGTGGCCGGAGCCGAATCGATCGGCGCGATCGGCGCGCTGGGCGCGAGATCATTGACCAGCGAGGTATCGATTTCGCCGCCGCGATCGGTGGTCCCGGCAACCGCCGCGAGTGCGATGGCGAGCAGCACGAAGATCGTCGCGAGAACTGCGGTCGCGCGAGTCAGGAAATCGGCCGCGCCGCGCGCCGACATGAAACCCGAGCTGTTACCGCCCACGCCCAGTCCGCCACCTTCCGAACGCTGCATCAGGATGACACTGACCAAAGCGACAGCGACCAGCGCCTGGAGAATGAGAAGGAAGGTGAACATGGGTCGGAAGACTTTCTCGTGACAGGAATTGGCGGCGACTTAGCGACCTGCCCTCACTTTTTCAACAAAGGAGAGTGAAGGCCCCTCCAAAAGAAAAGGCCGGGACATTCGTTGCGAACGTCCCGGCCTCTTTCGAAGACTGGATCAGTCGTGGCAGCGCTTAGAGCGTGCCACCTTCACCGGCAGCAGCTTCGCCTTCGCTGGCGTCAGCGGCCTTTTCCTCGGTTTCATCGGCATCTTCGCCTTCGGCCGCGCGAGCCGCTTCGGCTTCGGCGACCTGTTCGGGGGTCAGTTCGACGCCAAGGGCTTCGAGATCAGCGGCGTTGTAAAGCGCGATCGCACCCGTGCTTGCGCCCTGGACCGCATCGACGGGGACGCGGACGACCTTGCCCGAGGTCAGGCGGATGGTGATGGTTTCGTCATTCATGGCTTCGAACTTGCCGACGACGGCACCGTTCACGTCCTTGACTTCCTTGCCGAGCGCGACCGAAGCGGCGGCCTTCGCCTTGTCGGCGGCGACGGCGGCATTGAGGTCGGCCTTGGTCATGCCGAACAGCACCTTGCCTTCGTGCAGAAGCACGGCATTGGCCGGCATCGGGATGTCCTTGTGCTGGTCGGTCGAGATGAAAACCATTCCGTCCGCAAGCTTGGCAACGGTGCCGACTTCATCGCCGGTCTTGTCATGCACGACGGTCATGCCCGGTGCGATGGCAACGGCAGCATCCTGCGCGAAAGCCGGGGTGGAAGGAGCAGCTGCGGCAATGGCAACAGCGGCGACGGCAGTAAAAATCGATTTCATGGTGTCCTTTCCCATTGAATTTCGGGGCTTTTTATAGCGAAGCCGGCTTAAGTCAAACTGAACGGGCCGAAGCCGCCTCGATGATGGGGACGAATTTGGCCGCCGAAAGGCTGGCTCCGCCCACCAAAGCGCCATCGACATTATCGACGGCAAAAATGGTTTCCGCATTGTCGCCATTCACCGATCCGCCATAAAGGATGCGGACCTTGTCGGCACATTCGGCGCCCAGGCTTTCGGAAAGCGCGCCGCGAAGCGCCGAATGCATTTCGCCAATCTCCTCGGGACCGGCGACCTTGCCGGTACCGATCGCCCAGATGGGTTCGTAAGCGATGGCGAGCCGATTGGGATCGGGATCGGCGGGAAGCGAGGCCTTGAGCTGGCTTGTCACGCGTTCGACGGCATTGCCGGCCTCGCGCACGTCAAGGCTTTCGCCCACGCACAGGATGACGTGGAGGCCTCCTGACAGTGCCGCAGCGGCACGGGCGGCGATGTCCCCGTCACTCTGCCCGCAGGCTTCGCGCCGTTCGCTATGCCCGACAATGGTGAGCGCCCCGCCGGCGTCCTTGATCATATCGACCGAGATCTCGCCGGTATGCGCGCCGCCTTTTTCGGGATGCACATCCTGTCCCCCGATATCGAAGCCCGGAGCCGCGGCCGCGGCACGGTGGAGGAGCGTGGCGGGCATGCACAAGGCGGTGTCGACGCGGCGGTTCTTTTCCGCGGCCATCGAAATCATGGTCACTTCGCCAAGATCGGCGCCCAGCCCATGCATTTTCCAGTTTCCGGCTACCAGCATCCGCCGTGCCATGGCCCACTTCCCCCTTCAGATGTGTGTCGGAAGCGGGGCGGGTAGCAATTTAGCTGGCCGACGCCAAGGGCACCCCATTGAACTTGGCGGAATGCGACCTTAAAGCAACGGCTCACTCTATTCGCTGACAAGAGATATCACGCATGCTGTCGTCTGTTCGCAACCTGTCGAAATCGACAGTCGGGACCATCGGGCTGGTCATTTTCCTTCTCCTGGTGCTGGCTTCCTTCGCCCTCGCCGACCTCTCGAATATCCGGCAGAACGGGTTCGGTCTGGGCAGCGACACGCTTGCCGAAGCCGACGGGCGGGCGGTCACCGAGCGCGACTTTTCCGACATCATGCAGCAGCAGTTGGCCATCGTGCGGCAGAGCCAGCCCGATGCGACCATGGCCGATCTCGAAGGCCAGTTCGATGCCATCCTCAGCCAGCTGATCGGCTTCAAGGCGCTGGCCGCCTTTGCCGACAATCATGGCTTCGGCCTTTCCAAGGCGCTGGTCGATGCCGAGATCGCGCAGATCCCGGGCGTCGAAGGTCTCGATGGCCGTTTCACCACCGAAAGCTACCAGGCCTATCTCCAGTCGCGGCAGATGACCGACGCGCAATTCCGCAGCCTCGTCGAAGCCGAGCTTTACCAGCGGCTGCTGATCATGCCCGCGACCAGCGAAATGCGCATCCCCAGCAGCTTTGCCACCCCTTATGCGGCGAGCCTTCTCGAACAGCGCAGCGGCCGGATTGCGACGCTTGCTGCGGACAATTTCGCGTCCGGCGTCGAAGTGACCGACAAGGCCATCACCCAATATTATCGCGACAATGCGGCCCGCTACACCATTCCCGAACGGCGCGTCGTCCGCTTCGCTCGCCTCACGCCCGACCGCTTCGCCGACGTGAAGCCCAGCCAGGCGGAAATCGAGGAAGCGATGGCGAATGGCGGAGCGACCGGATCGCAGGAAATCCGCGTCATCAGCCAGGCGGTCCTTCCGACCGAGGCCGCAGCCCGTGAAGTCGCGCAGGCAGCGCGGCGCGGCAGCTTTGTCGATGCCGTCGTGCCCAAGGGCTTCAGCGCCGCCGACGTGTCGGTCGGCCCGCAAAGCCGCGAGGAGTTCACCCAGCTCGCCGGTCGTGAAGTGGCCAATGCGGTGTTCGCACGCTCCGTGGGCGAAGGCTCGATCGTCGGGCCGGTGCGCTCGCAATTCGGCTGGCACGTGGTTCGCGTCGAAGACATCGAGAATGAGGATGGCCGCAGCGAAGCCGACCTCCGCGCCGAAGTCACCCGCCAGCTGACCGAGCGCAAGCGGCAGGAAGCCCTTTTCGATCTCGCCAGCGAAGTCGAGAACGGCCTCGTCAGCGGCGCGAGCTTCACCGAAGCCGCTCAGGCCGCGGGCCTGGACATCATCGAAACTCCGCCGATCACTGCAGCCGGCAAGGCGCGGGACGGTAGCAGCTACAGCGTTCCCGAGGACCTGATTCCTGCCCTTCCCTCGGCATTTGCCCTCCAGACCGACGATACGCCGGTTCTCGAGCCGCTCGGCGAAGGCAAGGGCTATGTCATGGTGGGCGTGACCGACATCATCGAAGCGGCCCCCGCGCCACTTGCCGATATCCGCGACCAGGTGCGTTCCGATTATGTGAAGGCCAAGGCCAACGAGCGCGCCCGCGCCGCAGCGCAGAAGATCCAGGAACGGCTGAAGAAGGGCGAAGCCTTTGCCGCAGCCGTGCGCGCGGTAGCCGCCGAAGCCAAGGTCAGCCTGCCCGCACCTGAAAATGTCAGCCTGCAGCGCCTGGCCCTCAGCCAGTTCCAGGGCAATGTTCCTGCACCCATCGACATGCTGTTCCGCCTGCGCCTGGGTGACAGCCGCATGGCCGCCGCGCCCAACCAGTCGGGGGTCTTCGTGGTCAAGCTGGACAAGGTGGTACCGGGCGACACCGGCAATCAGCCGGGGTTGGTGACGCAACTCGCCAATGAGTTCCGGCCCGCGATGACCAACGAGCTTGCCCAGCAGTTCACCAATTCGATCATCCGTGACGTGGGCGTCACCCGTAACGATGAGGCAATCGCGGCGGCCAAGGCGCGGCTGCTTGGCAACAATTGATCCTGGTCCTCGATAATCACGACAGCTTTACCTTCACGCTGGTCGATTATCTGAAGCAGCTGGGCGCCGGGGTCGAAGTCTTCCGCAATGATGCGCTCACCGTCGAACAGGCGCTGGCAAGGGGGGCTTCGGGCATCCTCGTCTCGCCGGGTCCCGGCCATCCCGCCGATGCCGGGATCAGCGTCGCGCTTGCCGCGGCGGCGGTCGAGCGGTCGATCCCCTATTGCGGCATTTGCCTCGGTCACCAAGCTCTGGGACTTGCCTGCGGGTCCATGGTCGCCCGCGTGTCTCCCCGCCACGGCAAGATCAGCGCGGTGCGCCATGACGGCAGCGGCATGTTCCAAGGATTGCCCTCGCCCTTTGCCGCGACGCGCTATCATTCTCTGGCGGTGCCCGACCCGGTTGCCCCTCTCGTCGCCAATGCCTGGAGCGATGATGGCCTGGTAATGGCGATGCGGCATCGCGATGCGCCTGCCCACGGGATCCAGTTTCACCCGGAAAGCATCGCCAGCGAACATGGTCTCGCGCTGCTTCGCGGTTTCACTCGGCTCTGCGCTACGGAAAGCGCTTGACGCGGAACGGGATGTTGCCTAATCGTTCTCCATTCGTTCCTAAGAACGGGGAGGCCCGATGCTTACGCCCAAACAACATGAATTGCTCCAATTCATCCATCAACGCCTGAAGGAAACCGGCATTTCGCCCAGTTTCGACGAGATGCGAGAGGCCTTGGACCTCAAGTCCAAGTCGGGTGTGCATCGCCTGATCAGCGCGCTCGAGGAACGCAAGTTCATCCGCCGCCTGCCCAACCGGGCCCGTGCGCTCGAAGTGGTGAAGCTTCCGGAAGGCGTCGACGAAGGCAAGGCTGCGGCCAAGACGGCTCCGGTGGTTCCCGCCGCGGCCAATGACGTCGTGGAAATCCCCATGCATGGCCGGATCGCGGCTGGCACGCCGATCGAGGCGTTGCAGGGCAATGAAGGCTTTGCGGTTCCCGCTGCCCTTCTAGGCCCCGGCGAACATTATGCACTCGAAGTGTCGGGCGATTCGATGGTCGAGGAAGGCATTCTCGATGGCGATTTTGCCTTGATCCGCCGGGTGGACAGCGCCCGCGACGGCGAAATCGTCGTCGCGCTGGTCGATAATGAGGAAGCCACGCTCAAGACCTACCATCGCGAAGGCGCCACGGTGCGGCTCGATCCCGCCAACCCGTCCTACGAGCCGCAGCGATATGAAGAAGCGCGGGTCCGCATCCAGGGTCGCCTGGCGGGTATCATCCGCCGTTACTGATCCTTGCGCCTGTCGGCGCCCGCTCTCCAGGGATGGGCGCCGACACGGTCGCGAACGCTCTTGATGCGCGGCGTGCGCTCGAAATAGATGGCGAGGCCGCCGCCCTCCTCCAGTGCCAGTCGGTCGAGCTTGAGCCAGCGCGGCGTGCCGGCCCGTGGCTTACGCCGCTCCGCGACAACGATATCGGCTGCCGCACATGCGTGGATCAAATCGCCACCAGCGGCTCGACCTGCTCGACCTCGGCACGACCCACTCGGCCCTCACCCAGATCAGCGACAATCCCAGGGCGGCCAGCAGGCCCATCCAGTTCAACGCCCGGCCCAGCCGGTCGCCAAGTACGAACCCGCTTGCCAGGATCGCTCCCGCGACCAGCAGGAAGATCATCCAGACCTGTGGTTCCGGCAAGGCAAACCAGGCAGCGATACCCGCGCCAAAGGACACAACCGCCCACAGGGGCAGCTGGGCTCGCTCGGCCTCGAGCGCGGCATTCACTGGCCGACCGAGCCGCCGCCACTGGTTGTTGAAATTCGGCCTTTCATCCAGTAACGGCGCGGCAGCGTCCGTCTTGGAGGCGCTGACCATATCCAACCAGCCTTACGAGAGGATCAGGCGCGTGAGCGCAAGCACCAAACAGGTCGTCACCCGGTTCGCGCCTTCCCCGACCGGATTCCTGCACATCGGCGGCGCACGCACCGCCCTGTTCAACTATCTTCTCGCCCGGGCGTCGGGGGGCAAATATCTCGTGCGCATCGAGGATACCGACAAGAAGCGGTCCACTCCCGAGGCGATCGAGGCGATCCATGACGGGCTCGAATGGCTGGGCCTGCTCGGCGACGAGCCGCCCGTTTTCCAGTCGCAGCGCAGCGAGCGTCACGTCGAGGTCGCCGAAGAACTGTTGGCGAAGGGCCATGCCTATCGCTGTTATCTTACCAGCGAGGAACTGCAGGCCCGGCGCGAAAAGGCACAGGCCGAAAAGCGCCCCTTCCGTATCAATTCCGAATGGCGCGACTGCACGCCGGGGCCCGAGCAGGAGGGCCAGCCCTTCGTCGTGCGCCTCAAGACCCCCAACGAGGGCGAAACCGTCATCGAGGACAAGGTGCAGGGCCGGATCGCGGTCCAGAATGAGGAAGTGGACGATTTCATCCTGCTTCGTTCGGACGGCACACCCACTTATATGCTTGCGGTGGTGGTCGACGACCATGACATGGGCGTGACCCACATCGTGCGCGGCGATGATCATCTCAACAACGCCTTCCGTCAGCTGCCGCTCATCCGCGCGATGGGCTGGGACGAGCCTGTCTACGCTCATGTGCCGCTGATCCACGGGTCGGATGGAGCGAAGCTTTCCAAGCGGCACGGCGCCCTGGGCGTCGACAGCTACCGCGACGAAATGGGCCTCCTTCCCGAAGCGGTGTTCAACTATCTCCTGCGGCTTGGCTGGGGCCATGGCGATGACGAGATCATCAGCCGTGAACAGGCAATCGAATGGTTCGGCCTGGACGGCATCGGGAAAAGCCCGTCGCGCTTCGACATGAAGAAGCTTCTGAACCTCAACGGCCATTACATCCGCGAGGCCGACGACGAGCGGCTTGCCGACCTCGTCCTCGACAAGATGCCCGAAGGCGCCGTCCGCGATCTCCTGGTCCGCGCCATGCCCGAATTGAAGGCCCGGGCCCGCGACCTCAATGAGCTGGCCGTAGGCGCGCAATTCCTCTTCAAGACCCGCCCCCTCGCAATGACCGAGAAAGCGCAAGGCCTTCTCGATGCAGACGCGCGGCAGCTTCTCGCCTGTGCCCATGCATCCTTTTCGGCTGTTCCGGATTGGACAATCGAGGCCGTCGAAGATGCGACAAGGAAGGTTGCGGAAGAAGCCGAGGTTAAGCTAGGGAAACTCGCCCAGCCGCTGCGCGCGGCCCTGACGGGCAGCAATACATCGCCGGGCATCTTCGACGTGCTCGTCCTGCTTGGACGCGACGAAGCCCTCGCCCGCATTGCCGATCAAATGGTGGAGCCGAATTGATGACCGAAAAGACTGCGACCCTTTCGACCGACGGGAATGAATATGACCTGCCCGTCCTGCCCGGTTCGGTAGGGCCCGAGGTCGTCGACATCCGCAAGCTTTACGGCCAGTCGGGCAAGTTCACCTACGACCCCGGTTTCACCTCGACCGCCAGCTGCCAGAGCGCGATCACCTATATCGACGGCGGCGAAGGCGTGCTTCTGCATCGCGGCTATCCGATCGACCAACTGGCCGAACATTCGACCTTCATGGAAGTCGCTTATCTGCTGCTCCACGGCGATCTTCCCAAGAAGAATGAACTCGACAAGTTCAGCAAGACCATCACCTACCACACGATGGTCCATGAACAGCTGGTTCATTTCTTCCGCGGATTCCGCCGCGACGCCCATCCGATGAGCGTGATGTGCGGCGTGGTGGGTGCCTTGTCGGCCTTCTATCATGACTCCACCGACATCACCGACCCGACCCAGCGGCTGATCGCATCGCACCGCCTGATCGCGAAGATGCCGACCATCGCCGCGATGGCGCACAAATATTCGCTGGGCCAGCCCTTCCTCTATCCGCAGAACGATCTCAGCTACACCGGCAACTTTCTGCGGATGACCTTCGGTGTTCCGGCGGAACCCTATGAAGTGAACCCCGTCATCGAACGGGCGATGGACCGGATCTTCATCCTCCATGCCGACCATGAACAGAATGCCTCGACGTCGACCGTGCGTCTTGCAGGTTCGTCGGGTGCCAACCCCTTCGCCTGCATCGCGGCGGGCATCGCCTGTCTCTGGGGTCCGGCACATGGCGGCGCCAACGAAGCCGCGCTCAACATGCTGCGCGAAATCGGCGATGTGAAAAACATCAAGACCTATGTCGAGCGCGCCAAGGACAAGAACGACCCGTTCCGCCTGATGGGCTTCGGGCATCGCGTGTACAAGAATTACGATCCGCGTGCGAAGGTGATGCAGCAGACCGCCGAGGAAGTCCTCAAGGAACTCAACCTCACCGATCCGGTCCTCGATGTCGCTCGCGAACTCGAACATATCGCGCTCAACGACGATTATTTCGTCGAGAAGAAGCTCTATCCGAACGTCGATTTCTATTCGGGCATTATCCTCAACGCGATCGGCTTCCCCACCGAGATGTTCACGGCGCTGTTCGCGCTGGCCCGCACCACCGGCTGGGTCGCACAGTGGAACGAGATGATCTCGGACCCCGAGCAGAAGATCGGCCGTCCGCGCCAGCTCTATGTCGGCGCGACGCAGCGGGATTATGTCCCG
Source organism: Sphingomicrobium lutaoense (assembly GCF_014195685.1). GTDB lineage: Bacteria > Pseudomonadota > Alphaproteobacteria > Sphingomonadales > Sphingomonadaceae > Sphingomicrobium > Sphingomicrobium lutaoense. The sequence goes on from NZ_JACICF010000001.1 coordinate 951,486, forward strand.
ATGGACGAACGGTAGGAAAGCCTATCCGGCGGCAGGCAGCGTCAGCGTGAAGCAGGCGCCCTGCCCCGGCGGACTTTCCAGCGTGATGTCCCCGCCATTGTCGCGGGCAAGGCGAAGCGCGATCGCCAGACCGAGGCCCTTGCCTCCGTCATCATCGTCATGGGCACGTTCGTAAGCCTCGAAAATCCGTTCCTGATCCCAGGGCGCGATGCCCGGCCCGTCGTCGGTCACCGAGATGGCGCCCTTACCGGCCTCTTTCGGGAATTCGATACAAATCCGCGAATTTTCGGGTGTGTGTCGCACAGCATTGCTGAGAATGTTGACGAGGATCTGGAGAATGGCGCTCTTGCTGCCTTTCACCCGCACCTCATTCTGTCCGGGCGCGAACGACAGATCGACCTTCTTGGCGTCCGCCTTGGACTGCAGCAGGCTGCACGCCTCGAGGCCCAATTTGCGAAGATCGGCCGTTTCCTCTTCGGGAGCCATTCCGATCCGTGCGCCCATCGAGCGTATAACCGACAGGAGATGCCGCCCCGCAGCGGCGATATCGGCTCCATAAGTGGCATAATCGGATTGTAGCGGGCCATCGGCCTCGCCCGCGATCCCGTCGGCCGCGGCGATGATGCGATCGACCGGGGAGCGCAAGGCATCGTCGATACCGTCGGGCTCTTCGCCGTTCGCGGAAGCCGCAGCACTTTTCGGGCCCGCCCAGGGCTCGACGGCGAGCCGGACGAGATCGTCATCCTTTTCGGCGGTGATCCACAAGCTCTGGCCATCGACTTTGGCTTCGCGCGTGACCGGCATATCGAGCCGGCGCGCCAGCTTGACCACGTCGGCGACCTCGGGAAGCGCGAGCTTTCCGCCAACACGGCCGCCCTTCGCTTTTTGCAGGTCGGCAAGCGGCGGATCAGCCGCGATCAGATGGTCCGCGCCATCGACGATCGCGCGAAGCATCGACGCCTTCTGCACATCGGCTATATCGCTGGTCGAACCGGCGGTGATGGGCCATTCTCCATTCATAGGTCGCAAGCTTAACCCATGGATGGTTAACGCAGGGTCAATCGCTGCGAAAGCGTTGTGCGATAATCAGTGACGCTCCGGCATAGCCCATCAGGACGATCAGACCCGCCGCCCAGGCTCCCGCGATGGCGAAAGGCAGCAGAAGGAGAATCGCAGGGCGTCGGTCGAACAGCCAAAGGGAGAAGCGCGCGCCTCGTCGAAGGGGTCGCAACGCTTCGGCGATCACCGCCTGCGCGAGCGCGGTGGCCGCGATTCCCCAGCCATCGAGCGGCAAGCGCCATGCGGCAAGGGCCGCCAGCAGCACCGCAGACAAGGGCCATTGGAGCCGGTCGCGCCAATCGTCGGGTGCGATCGGCTTGAGCCGCAGGGCCGCGACTCTCCGGGCCACAAGATCGAAGGGCAAGCCCAGCAGAAGCAGGACGATTGCCGCCAGGCCGTGCCCGAAGAAGAAAGCGACGATCGCGGCAATCGTCAGGAAATGCCCGCCGAACATGATCGTGGCGGGCCGGACATGGCTCGACGCCAGCCAGCGGGTTAGCGCGTCCTCGACCGGAGGAAGCAGGTAGCGCGTGACCCAATCGGTCCGCGCACCGCGCGATTCGGCGAGCAGACGACGCGAATAGCCCTCCCCATCGGCCGCAGAGGCAACCCAGAGGGGACCTTTGCCCTCTTCCGTCGCCGACGGAATGAACAGGCATCCGGCCTGCACCATCCGGCGCAGCAGTGTCGATGGCAGGTCCCAGTCGCCGAGCATCGCGGCAGTCGCACCGATTTCCCGACCTTCGACGATGGAAAGGCCCGCCCAGCGCCGCTCGAGATCGATCCGTTCATAGGGTTCGTGCCGTTCATCGTCGGGCACCGTTACAACGGCAGTCTCCTCGGCGCGGATCATGGCATCGAGATCGTTCATGTCGGGCACCACGCCGTCCGCCATCACGATAACCAGGGTCTCGGGCTCGAAGCGGGCGGCGGCATCCTCGGCACCTTCGGCCAGGACGATGTTCAGCCCCTCCCCCCGCAGGCGGTCGGCCAACGTAACGAGAGTGCGCGGAGGCGTATCGACGAGGAGGACGAGCGGCGATGCGCCCTGCGCCGCGGCGCAGCGCAACTGCATCTCGACAAGGGGACGTCCCGCGATCGGCAACAATGCGCGCAGACCACCCTTGTCCTCTTCCTCATAGGCACCGATCAGCGCTGCCAGCGCCATGCCCCGACCCTCCCTTTGTCCATTTCCAATTCATGGCGGAGGCGCTTTCCCATTTCCAGCCAAAGATGCTTTCCAGCAGCCCGAAAATAGGTAAACTCGCCATTATGACTGCATCCCGCCCGCAACCGCTCTCGCCTGACCTCCCCTCTCCGGCCGACGACCCGGACAGCCAGCAAGGCGTGGAAGGTTTCGACCATTATCAATGGGAAGAGGCGGCGGAGACCGAGGCTCCTGCCGACGCGGGCGGACGGGCAGTGCTGAGCTGGGCGCTCGCGCTCCTCGCGATTGGCTGGACTGGCTATGCCAGCTGGTCGGCGGGACGGGCGCTGATCGGTGCGCCGCTGACCACCCCTGCCATCGCGCAATGGGTCGCGGTCGTCGCCGCGCCGCTGGCGATGCTGGCTCTGGCCTGGCTGATGTTCGGGCGCACGAGGCGCCGCGAAGCCGAAAAATTCACCCGCTCGGTGATCAGCATGAAGGCCGAGGCGCGCGCGCTCGAGGACCAGCTGTCCTCGCTGGTGCGTCGCATCGACGACAGCCGCACCGCGCTGGCCGGAATGACCAGCGAGCTGGACGGCATGGCAAGTGAAGCCGCCGAGCGGATCGCGGGCGCCAGCCAGTCGATCGCGCAGGATACCGCCCGAATGGCCGAACATGGCGCGCGGTTCGACCGCAGCGCCGCCGCGGCGCGCGCCGACATGGAAACGCTGCTCAGCCAGCTTCCCGAAGCCGATCAACATGCTGCATCCTTGAGCGAAAAGCTCCAGCAGGCCGGCAGCACGGCTTCGGACCAGACCAGCCAGTTGGCCGATGCCATCGAGCGCATCGCCGAAGCCTCGGCAAAAGCCGAGCAGGAAGTGTCCGCCGCGAGCGATTCGCTGGCCGAACGGCTCGGCGCTATTGACGAAACCAGCGGTAAGGCCGGCACGATGGTCGACGAGGCACGGAGCAAGGTAGATGACCTGCTCGCCGCAGCTGCGGAGGCGCTCGGCGAAGTGCGCGGCGGGATCGATGCGCAGGCCGCCGCCGTCTCCGCGCTCGTCGCCCAGGCGCAGGCCGGTCTGGCCAATTCGGGGAGCGAAGCCGCAGCATTGCTCGGCGAACAGATCGGCCGGGCCGAAGAGAAGCTCGCGCGCTTCTCCGAACGCGTCGCCGCTCAGGACGCCGCCACGCAATCGATGCTGGGTGATTTCAGGCATGGGATCGACGATCTGGACCAGCGCTTTGCCGGCCTTGCCGAAAGTGGCGACCAGCGGGCCGGCGCGATGCGCGAGGCGCTGGCGAATGTTCGCGAAGAACTCGCCCGGATCGAGGAAGCCGCGCAGGAACAGGACAATGGCCTGCTCGCAATGAGCGAGCGGACGACTGGCCTTCATGAACAGGTCGCAAGGCTGGCGGCGCAGGTTCGCGAACAGCTCTCGACCGCTCTCGGCGAAGCCGACGACAAGGCCGGATCGCTCGTTGCGGTCGCGAACGAACTCACGCCCAGCATCGAAGCGATGCGCCAGGAAGCGGAACAGGCCAGCCAGCGCTTGTCCGAAAGTGCCGAGACCATCGAAACCAGCCACCAGCGGCTCGGCGAGCTCATGGCGGGTGTCGACGGCGGTGTCGGCATGGCGCAGCGTCGTCTCGACGAACTGAAGGCGATGATTGCCGAGGTCGGCGGCGAAAGTGAAAAGCTGACCAGCGAAACCGGTCCTGCCCTCGTCGAAGCGCTGCTACGTGTGCGCGAGGCTGCCAGCCATGCCGCCGAACGGGCTCGCGAAGCCATTTCCGCCGCCATTCCGCAAAGTGCGGGCGAGCTCAGCGAAGCCGCGCGCGAGGCGCTCGAACGCGCCGTCCGCGAAGGTGTCGAGGAGCAGCTGCGCGGCGTCGATGCGCTGGCTGCCCGTGCGGTCGAGGCCGCGCGCGGCGCCACCGACAAGCTCGCGGCACAGATGCTCTCGCTCGGTCAGACCGCGGGTGCGCTCGAGGCTTATATGAACGAGATCGAGGCCGACGAGCGTGGCGCGCAGAGCGAGGAGTTCGCCCGCCGCACCGCTTACCTCATGGAATCGATGCATTCGGCAGCGATCGACGTCGAGAAGATCCTGTCCGACGATGTCGACGAGAAGAGCTGGGCCGCCTATCTCAAGGGCGAACGCGGCGTCTTCACACGCAAGGCCGTCAAACTTCTCTCCTCTTCGGAAGCGCGGGCACTGGGCCAGCATTATTCCGACGATGCCGAATTCCAGGACGCGGTGAACCGCTATGTGCAGGATTTCGAGGCGATGCTCCGCCGCGTTCTCGCCGAGCGCGACGGCGACGTCATGGCGGTGACGCTGATGGGGTCGGACATGGGCAAGCTTTACGCTGCCCTTTCGCAGGTCGTTTCGCGGCGCGGCTAGTTGTAGAAGTCGAGCTGGTCGGCGGTGATCCAGCCAAATTCATAATTGGCGACGTAAAGCAGGGTCAGCAGGATCGCGATCCCGCCTGCCTTGAGCAGATGCCGCTTGAGGTCGAACTTGTGAGGCGCGCTGTCGGCCTGGCCGGGCACCTTTGGCGCGCCGACCTCCTCATCGGTGCGCACCCCGAACGGGAGCATCAGGAAGGCCGTGGCCACCCAGAACAGGAAATAGATCGCAATGATCGACCCTATCTGCACGGCGCGATCATCACCTCGACCACCGGCTTCTTGCCGGTCCACAGCGTGGCGCAGCGTCGCACCGCGAGCCGCACTTTCTCGCGCGCCTTCTCGGGATCGATCCCGCCGTCCCAGGCCTTGCCCGCGGCATCGGCACAATCGGCCAGAAAATCGTCGCGATCGGCTTCCACCGGAACGCCCAGTGCACTGACGCAAACTTCGCCGGCAAGGCGGTTGTCCCCATCGACCGGCACTGCCACGGCGATGGCGCCATTATAGCCGATCTTGCGCCGCTGGTTCATCGTCGCGCCATCGGCAGGCAGGATGATGTCGCCGTCGAGGACGAGCCGCCCGGTGCGCACCCGGTCGACGATCGCGGGATCGCCGGGAGCCAGGCGCACGACATCGCCATTCTGCTGGAAGATGGCGTGCGGAATACCGCATTTGCGGCCCAGTCGGGCATGTTCGCGCATGTGGCGGTTCTCGCCATGCACGGGGATAAGCACGTCGGGGCGGATCCACTCATACATCTGCTTGAGCTCGGGACGGCCCGGATGACCCGAGACATGCACATGGAACTGCTTCTCGGTGATCATGTGGACGCCAAGGTCCGACAGGGCATTCATGATCCGCCCGATCGCGATCTCGTTGCCGGGGATCTGCTTGGAGGAGAAGATCACCGTATCGCCTTCGACCAGCTTCAGTTCATGCTGGCCATGCGCGATGCGATTGAGCGCGGCGCGCGGTTCGCCCTGCCCGCCGGTCGCGATAATCATGACCTGCGAGCGCGGCAACTGCATGGCCTCGTCAAAACGCACCGTCTCGGGAAAATCGAGCAGATAGCCGGTCGACTGCGCGGTTCGGATGATGCGATCGAGGCTACGGCCCGCGACGACCAGCTGCCGACCCGTTTCGCGGGCAATTCGCCCGAGCGTTTCGAGGCGAGCGGCGTTGGAAGCGAAGGTGGTCACGAGAACACGGCCCGTGGCCCCCTGGACCGCCTGCAAAAGGCCGTCATGCACGCCTTCCTCGCTGCCCGAGGGATGCTTGTCGAAGACGTTGGTCGAGTCGCACACAAGCGCGCGAACGCCTTCGTCGCCGATCCTGCGCATTGCCTCGTCGCCCGTCGGGGTGCCGAGGACCGGGGTCTCGTCGATCTTCCAGTCGCCCGTATGAAAGATCTTCCCGTGCGGCGTATCGATGAGGACGCCATTGCCCTCGGGGATCGAGTGCGACAGCGCGACGAAGCGGATGTTGAAGGGATGAAGGTCGATGCCACCGTCGCGCTCGATCGTCTTGACCTTGACCTGCCCGGTCAGCCCTTCCTGCTCGAGCTTTTCGCGGATCAAGCCCGCGGTAAAGGGCGTCGCGTAGAGCGGCACTTTCAATTCGTCCGCCAGATAGGGAATCGCCCCGATATGGTCCTCATGGCCGTGAGTCAGCACGATCCCCACCAGTTCCTCCTGGCGGTCTTCGATGAATTCGAGGTCGGGCAGGATGAGATCTACGCCCGGATAATAGGGATCGGCAAAAGTGAGGCCCAGATCGACCATCAGCCACTTGCCACGACAGCCGTAAAGATTGACGTTCATGCCAATCTCGCCCGAACCGCCGAGCGCACAGAAGAGAAGCTCGTCGCCGGGGGTCATTGGCTCTCCGCCTGCCGGTGCAGCATGATCAATCCCTTGATGGTCAATTCAAAATCGACATGGTCGAACAATCCGTCACGCTCCATGAACAAGGCGGCGAGCCCTCCGGTTGCAATCACCGTGACGGGACGGCCGATTTCGCGGCGGGTCCGTTCGAGCAGCCCTTCGATCATCGCGACATAGCCCCAATAGACGCCAATGAGCATCTGGCTTTGGGTGGTGGTTCCGATCACGCTGTCGTTATCAGGCTCCTCGATGGCGATGCGCGGAAGCTTGGCGGTATTGCCCACCAATGCATCGAGACTGAGGTTGATCCCGGGCGCGATGACGCCGCCCTTGTAGGCACCGCTGAAGTCGCAGACGTCGAAGGTCGTCGCGGTACCGAAATCCACGATGATGAGGTCGCCTTCATGCGCGGCATGGGCCGCAACGAGGTTGAGGCCCCGGTCCGCGCCCAGGCTGTCGGGCTCGGGCACATCGAGGCTCATCGGCCAGGCCGCCTTGCCATGCCCCGCGACCAGCGGTTGGACTTCGAAATAGCGCCTCGCCAGCGTCGAAAGATTGTGAAGCGCGCGGGGCACCACGGTGCCGATGATGACCGCGTCGATTGCCTTGAAGTCGAGGCCTTCAAGGCCGAGCAACTGCTGAAGCCAGACCGCATATTCGTCGGCGGTCCGGCGGGGGTCGGTGGCGATGCGCCAGCGCGCCTTGATCTCGTCCCCGTCGCAAAGGGCAAAGACGATATTGGTATTTCCGGCATCAATGGCGAGCAGCATGACCCCTCTCCTACCCTGCGGAAGCGGGCGAATCGAGCGTGACGTCACCGGCACGCACGATGGTCACTTCGCCCTTGGCATCCTCCAGTCGCAATGCGCCGTCGGCTTCCAGCCCGGCAAAACGGCCGCGCTGCACCCCGCCTTCGCTGTCATGCACCGCCAGTTCGCTTCCGATGGGGTGCGCTTTCTGGATCCAGGCCATCACCAACGATGCCGGATCGGCCCCGCGCCATGCTGCCAGCAAGCGCGCAAAGCTTCCGGCAAGGATCGGCGCAAAAGCCTGCGGCGTCATGCTCAGATGATCCTTGAGACTGGTCGCGGGCCGACCCTCGATCTCGGGTGCACCTGCCAGATTGACCCCGAAACCGATGACGATACGATCATCGCTCCGCTCGGCGAGGATTCCGGCCACCTTTTTCCCGTCGAGAAGCAGGTCGTTCGGCCATTTGAGCTGGATGTCGGCCTGCGGAGCAGCGGCTTCCACCGCATCGGCGAGCGCAAGTCCCGCCACCAGCGAAAGCGTCGCCGGGCTCGGATCGCCCGCATGGAGCCGCACCAGCGTCGATCCGAGGAAATTGCCGTCGATCGACTGCCATTCGCGACCCTGCCGACCGCGACCGGCATCCTGCCGCCGCGCTATCAGCCAGTCGCCTTCCGCCGCCGCGACATCGGCAAGGAGGTCGGCATTGGTCGAACCGGTGACCTCGACGAGACGGATCTTGCTCAGAACAAGGCTCCGGCAGCATTGTCGGCGGCGCTGCCGATCGGCCCGATGAGCAGATAGCCCAGCGGCGAGACGATCAGCGCGAACAATCCGATGAAGGCCGCTTCGAGGTTACCGCATGCATAGTGCAGTTCCTCTTCGGCTTCGTCGAAATACATCACCTTGACGATCTTCAGATAGTAGAAGGCGCCCACGACCGTGCCGAGAATGCCCGCCACGGCAAGCGCAAACAGCCCCTGCTCGACCGCAGCGTTGAAGACCATCAGCTTGGGCCAGAAGCCGAACAGCGGCGGGATGCCCGCAAGGCTGAACATGAAGACCGCCAGCGCGGCCGCCATGCCCGGACGGCGTGACGACAGGCCTTTCAAGGCATCGATCGCTTCCACCGGCTCACCCGCCGCGTTGCGCAGGTTGAGCACGACGAGGAAGGCGCCGAGCGTCATCACGACATAGATCGCCATGTAGAACAGCACCGCGCTTACCCCGGCAGCCCCGCCGGCCGCCAAGCCGATCAGGACGAAGCCGATATTGTTGATCGAGGAATAGGCAAGAAGGCGCTTGATGTTGGTCTGCCCCCAGGCCGCGATCGCGCCGAGGAAGATCGAGGCCAAGGCCGCGAAGATGATGATCTGGCGCCACGCATCGATGGCCGGACCCAACGCTTCGATGCAGACCCGCGTGGCAAGCAGCACCGCCGCCACCTTGGGTGCCGAAGCGAAGAAGGTCGTGACCGGCGTCGGCGAGCCTTCATAGACATCGGGCGTCCACATGTGGAACGGCACTGCGCTGATCTTGAAGGCAAGGCCCGACAGGGTGAACACCAGGCCAAGCAGCAGGCCGATCCCCATCGCTTCGTCACGGCCGAGCGCAGCTGCGATCGCGCTGAACTGGGTCGAGCCAGTAAAGCCGTAGAGAAGCGAGATGCCGTAGAGCAGGATCCCGCTCGCCAGAGCGCCGAGCACGAAATATTTAAGCCCCGCCTCGGCCGAACGCGCATCGGTGCGCCGGTAGGAAGCGAGGATATAGGCAGAAAGGCTGTTGAGCTCGAGACCGACATAGAGGGTAATCATGTTGGTCGCCGAGACCATCACGCTCATCCCCACGGTCGCGAGCAGGATGAGGATCGGATATTCGGGCCCATGCTCATCGTCGCGCGCGAACCAGCTGTTCGCCGCGATGATCGCGACTGCGGCCGAGAGATAGATAAGCGCCTTGCCATAGACCGCGAAGGGATCGGCCGACAGGAGACCGCCGAACAGCGGACCCGCACTCGACGGCTCGGTTCCCACCAGCGCCGCAATCGTCGCCGCGATCAGCAGCGCGACCGTCCCCCAGGTCGTGATCTTGGTCGCGCGGCGGCCCATCGTCGATGCCGTGAGCATGAGGATCGGCTCACCGATGATGAGCATCAGTTCGGGAACGATGGCAGCGAAATTATAGGTCATTCGCCTGCTCCTTCCGCAGCTGCGGCGGCGCCGAGATGGGCATCGCCCTGCGGCGCCGAGTGTTCGATCCGTTCGAGCAGATAGCCCACGTCATTTCGCATCACTTCAAGGAAGCTTTCCGGATAAATGCCCATCCACAGCACCACGAGGGCGATGGGAACGAGCAACCAAATTTCACGCATGTCGAGATCGGGCATCGCTGCCGCGTCGGCATTGCGCTGGGTGCCGTAGCAGACCCGCCAGTAGAGGAAGAGCATATAGGCAGCGCCGAGAATGATCCCGGTGGTCGCGACCACGGCCGCCCAGCTCGACATTTCGTAGGTGCCGACCAATGAAAGGAATTCGCCGACGAAGCCCGAGGTGCCCGGCAGGCCGATCGACGCCATGGTGAAGAGAAGAAACAGCGTCGCATAGATCGGCATATTGTCGGCAAGGCCGCCATAGCGCGCGATCTCGCGGGTATGCAGCCGGTCATAGATCACGCCGACGCACAGGAAGAGCGCGCCCGAGACGAGGCCGTGCGAGAGCATCACCACCAACGCGCCTTCGATCCCCTGCCGGTTGAAGGCGAACAGGCCGAAAGTCACGAACGCCATGTGCGCGACCGACGAATAGGCGATGAGCTTCTTCATGTCCTTCTGCACCAGCGCGACGAGGCTGGTGTAGACGACCGCGATGCCGCTCAACACGAAGACCAGCGGAACGAATTCCGCCGAGGCGTCGGGGAACATCGGCAGCGAGAAACGTACGAAGCCATAGCCGCCCATCTTGAGGAGGACACCGGCCAGGATGACCGAACCCGCCGTGGGCGCCTGGACGTGTGCGTCGGGAAGCCAGGTATGCACCGGCCACATCGGCATCTTCACCGCGAAAGAAGCGAAGAAGGCCAGCCACAGCCACCATTGAACGCCCGCCGGGAAATCGGCTTCCATCAATTCGGGGATCGAGGTCGTCTCGGCGCTGATCACCATGTAGAGCATGGCAATCAGCATCAGCACCGAACCGGCCAGCGTGTAGAGGAAGAATTTATACGCCGCCTTGATGCGATCGGCCCCGCCCCAGATGCCGATGATCAGATACATCGGGATGAGGCCGCCTTCGAAGAAGATGTAGAAGAGCAGGAGATCCTGCGCCGCGAAGACGCCGATCATCAGCGCCTCCATCAGCAGGAAAGCGCTCATATATTCGGGCACGCGCTTCTCGATCGAACGCCAGCTCGCCCCGATGCAGATCGGCATGAGGAAGGTCGACAGGACAATCAGCAGCAAGGCGATGCCGTCGATGCCCAGCGCCCAAGCAGGCATGATGCCCCCTGCGCCCAGCGAGACATGTTCGACATATTGCCAACGCGCGCCGTCCGGATCGAAGCCAGCCCACAGCGCGATCCCCATCCCCAGCAGGGCCAGGGTGGTGACGAGCGCGGTCCAGCGCGCCGATGCCGCGGATTGAAAAAGGACGGCGACCCCCGCGACCAGCGGGAGAAGGATCATGGTCGAGAGAATGGGAAACTCCATCAGCGCGCCCACCAATAGGCCCAGCTTGCCGCGGCGATGAGGCCGAGCAGCATGACAAGGGCGTAACTGTAAAGATAACCGGATTGCAGCCTTGCGGTCAGGCGATTGCCCCAGCCCACGGCCGTGGCCGCGCCATGCGGACCGAAGCGGTCGATAGTCTGCTCGTCACCGCGCTTCCAGAAGATGCGCCCGATCCACATCGCCGGTTTGACGAAGATGAGATTGTAGAGCTCATCGAAATACCATTTGTGCATCAGGAAGGTGTGCAGACCGCCGAACATGGCGACGAACTTGGCCGGGTTTTTCGGTTTGCGGATATAATTGTTGTAGGCGATCCCGAGGCCGATCAGCATCACCAGCGCGGGCGAAAGCTTCACCCACAGAGGCACATGGTGCGCGGCTTCGACCAGTTCGGCATTGTGCACGAGGCTGCCCGCCCAGAAGGCCGCGCCTTCCTCGGTCCCGAAGAAGGGATAATAGAAGGCATAACCCGCGAAGATCGCACCGATGGTCAGCGCGCCCAGCGGGACGAGCATCGACCAGGGGCTTTCGTGCGGGTGGTAGCCGCCCGTGCCCTCGCGCACCGCGACCGGATGGTCATCGGCGCTGTCATGGTCGGCCACGACTTCGCTTTCATCCTCGTGATGGCCGTGAAGCGCGTGTTGGACATGCTCCGAAGAGGCCCAACGCGCCTTGCCATAGAAAGTGAGGAAGATGAGCCGCCAGCTGTAGAAGCTGGTGAGCAAGGCGGCGATCAGCGCGATTGCGAAAGCGAAGCCCGCCGACACATTGCCTCCGCCCATTACCGCGGCGGCATAGGCGCTCTCGATGATCGCATCCTTCGAATAGAAGCCTGCGAAGCCGAAAATGCCGATGATGCCCACGCCGGTGATCGCCAGCGTGCCGAAGATCATCGCCCAGAAGGTCAGCGGGATTTCCTTACGCAGCGCGCCATAATAGCGCATGTCCTGTTCGTGGTGCATCGCATGGATCACCGAACCCGCGCCAAGGAACAGCAGCGCCTTGAAGAAAGCGTGGGTGAAGAGGTGGAACATCGCCGCGCCATAGGCGCCCACGCCTGCGGCAAAGAACATGTAGCCGAGCTGCGAACAGGTCGAATAGGCGATCACCCGCTTGATGTCGTTCTGCACCGTACCCACCGTGGCGGCGAACAGCGCGGTCGCCGCACCGACATAGGTCACCACTTCGAGCGCGCCGGGAGCGGCATCGAACAGCGGCGACAGGCGGCAGACCATGAACACGCCCGCGGTCACCATGGTCGCGGCATGGATGAGCGCGCTGACCGGCGTGGGGCCTTCCATCGCATCGGGGAGCCAGGTGTGAAGGCCAAGCTGGGCCGACTTGCCCATCGCGCCGACGAACAGGAGAAGGCACAAGAGCGTCAGCGTATCTACGCGCATGCCGGCAAATCCGATCTCGGTTCCGACCGCGCCCGGAGCGGCCTCGAGGATCGCCGGGATCGACACCGTTCCGAACACCAGGAACACGCCGAAAATGCCGAGCGAGAAACCGAAATCGCCGACACGGTTGACCACGAAGGCCTTCATCGCGGCGGCATTGGCGCTGGGCTTGTGATACCAGAAACCGATCAGCAGGTAGGACGCGAGGCCGACCCCTTCCCAACCGAAGAACATCTGGACGAGGCTGTCGGCCGTCACCAGCATCAGCATCGCGAAGGTGAAGAGCGACAGATAGGAGAAGAAGCGCGGCTGGGAGGGATCTTCCTCCATATAGCCCCAGCTGTAGAGGTGGACGAGGCTCGACACGGTCGTCACCACGACCAGCATTACCGCAGTCAGCGTGTCGACCCGCAGCGCCCAGTCGACCACCATGTCGCCCGAACGGATCCAGTCGAGCACGGGCACGACCGTCTCGGTCTCGGCACCGGTGAGGAAGCCGATGAAGATCGGCCAGGACAGGATGCAGCTGAGGAACAGCGCACCGGTCGTCACCAGCTTGGAGGCGAACTTGCCGATGATCCGCCCGCCCAGGCCCGCGACGATCGCGGCCAGCAGCGGCAGGAAGACAATGAGGATGATCGAAGTCTGCATCAGCCACGCATCCGGTTGGCATCGTCAACCGCGATCGAGCCGCGGCGACGGAAGAAAATGACAAGAATGGCCAGCCCGATCGCCGCTTCCGCAGCGGCGACGGTCAGGACGAACATGGCGAAGACCTGCCCCGTGAGGTCGCCCAGATAGGCGCTGAACGCAACGAGGTTGATGTTCACCGCGAGGAGGATGAGTTCGATCGCCATCAGCATGAGGATGACGTTGCGGCGATTGAGGAAGATCCCCAGCACGCCGAGAACGAACAGGATGGCGGCAACGCCGAGATAATGGCCCAGCGTGATCATAATTCGACCCCCTTGCCGCTTTCGGGCGTGGTCATGCGGATCGCCTCTTCGGGATCGCGCCGCACCTGGTGATGGATTTTCTGGCCGCGCACGTCGCCGCGATCGCGGTGCGTGAGGACGATCGCGCCGATCATCGCGACAAGCAGGATGATGCCCGACAGCTCGAATGGAACGAGATAGCGGGTGTACATCAGCTCGCCCATCGCGCTGAGGTTGGACTGAGCGGTCGAGGCAGGCTGGTCACCGATCAGCGGACCCGAATTGGCCGCGGTGATCGCGATCAGCATCTCGGCCAGCAGGACGAGCGCGATGAGCAGCCCGATCGGCAAATTGCGCGTGAAGCCCGAGCGAAGCTTGGCGAAATCGATGTCGAGCATCATCACGATGAACAGGAACAGCACCGCGACCGCGCCGACATAGACCATCACGAGTAGCAGCGCGATGAACTCGGCACCGAGCAGGAGCATGAGCCCCGCCGCGTTGAAGAAGGCGACGATCAGCCACAGCACGCTGTGCACCGGGTTGCGCGCGAAGATGACCAGAATCCCCGAAAGGATGGTCAGCGTCGCGAACAAGTAGAAGGCAAAGATTCCGATCATGATATCCCCGTTCGGGCGCCCCTATCGATAGGCCGCATCGGCGGCAAGATTGGCGGCGATGGCCTGTTCCCACTGGTCACCATTTTCCAGCAGCTTGGCCTTGTCGTAGAGCAGTTCCTCACGCGTCTCGGTGGCGAATTCGAGATTGGGCCCCTGCACCACCGCATCCACCGGGCATGCTTCCTGGCAAAGCCCGCAATAGATGCATTTCACCATGTCGATGTCGTAGCGCGTGGTCCGGCGCGAACCGTCCTCGCGCGGATCGGCCTCGATGGTGATGGCCTGCGCGGGGCAGATCGCTTCGCAAAGCTTGCAGGCGATGCAACGCTCTTCCCCGTTGGGATAGCGGCGCAGCACATGCTCACCGCGAAAACGCGGGCTCTGCGGCGCTTTCTCATAGGGAAAGTTGATCGTCGCCTTGGGCTTGAAGAAATATTTCAGCGTCAGCGCATGGGCTTTCACGAATTCCCACAGCGTAAAGGCCTTGAGGGTGCGGGCGATCACAGCGCGCCTCCTTCGAAACGGGTGAACATGAGCCAGCCCGACACCAGGGCAACGAACGCCAGGCTGAGCGGGAGAAAGATCTTCCAGCCAAGGCGCATCAGCTGGTCATAGCGGTAGCGCGGCACGGTCGCCTTCACCCAACCGAACATGAAGAAGAAGATGCCCATCTTGAGGAACAGCCAGAAGATGCCCGGGATGGCGTAGAGCGGTTCCCAATCCACCGGAGGCAGGAAGCCGCCCCAGAACAGGATCGCGTTGAGCGCGCACATCAGGATGACATTGGCATATTCGCCGAGCCAGAAGAGCGCGAAGCTCATCGACGAATATTCGGTCTGGTGACCGGCCACGAGCTCGGATTCCGCTTCGACGAGGTCGAACGGCGTACGGAAGGTCTCTGCCATCGAGGAGATGAAGAAGACCACTGCCATCGGGAAAAGCAGCGGGTTGAAGCCATAGCCATTGAGAAGGCCGAGCACATGGCCCTGCTGCCCCAGGATGATGGCGGTAAGGTTCATCGACCCCGCCCACAGGATCACGCCCATGATGACGAAGCCGATCGAGACTTCGTAGCTGACCATCTGCGCGGCAGCGCGTAGCGCCGAAAAGAAGGGATATTTGGAGTTGGATGCCCAACCCGCGATGATCACGCCATAAACGCCCAGTGACGAAGCGGCGAGGATGTAGAGCAGGCCGACATTGATGTCCGCAAGCACGACGCCCACGTCGAAAGGGATCACCGCCCAGACGATCAGCGCGACAGTGAAAGTGATCACCGGCGCGATCAGGAACAGCGCCTTGTTCGCGCTCGAGGGAATGATGGTTTCCTTGAGGAAGACCTTCAGACCGTCGGCAAAGCTCTGCAGCAGCCCCCACGGCCCGACCACGTTGGGTCCGCGCCGGAGAGCGATCGCCGCCCAGATCTTGCGCTCGGTATAGATAACCATCGCCACCGCGAGCATCAGCGGAAGCGCGATGAGGAGAATGTGGATGAGCGTACCCAGGCCATAGGCCCAGTCTTGCTGCATACCGGCCGCTTCGAAGCCCTGCACCGCGCCGCCCCAGAAAGCGGTCGAGAAGAATTCGCCCACGCCCGGGATCAGCCATCCCAGCAGGACCAAGGCAGCGACAATCGCCACGATGAGGACAAGCGCGATCATTCCGCGGCCTCCGCGAAGGTTTCGCCATGCACGAGTTCGGCCGAGCAGCGCTGCATCGTCGGGCTGGCGCGGCAGATGGCGTTGGTGAGATAGAAATCGTCGATGGGATAGCGGATCGCGCCTTCACCCTTTGCCGCCAGTTGTGCCGGCGAGAAAGGCAGGTCGAGCACGACGCCGTCGTCCACGCCCAGTTCGGGCACGGCCTTGATCATGGCAGCGCGCAATTCCGCAAAGTTATCGAATTTCAATGGTTTACCGAGAAGCTCGGAGACGGCACGGAAGATCGACCAATCCTCGCGGGCATCGCCTGGGGCGAAGACCGCCTTCTCGCCGCGCTGCACCCGGCCTTCGATATTGACATAGGTGCCATGCTTTTCAGCATAGGACGCGCCGGGCAGGACCAAGTCGGCCTGCGCCGCGCCCTTGTCGCCATGATGGCCGACATAGACCTTGAAGGCCTTGGGAAAAGCATCCTCGGCCAGTTCGTCGGCGCCGAGCATCAGGACCAGCTTGGGCTTGGCAGCCTTCACGCCTTCGAGGCCATCCTCGTGCGCATAACCGAGCATCAGGCCCGCCATGCGCGAAGCGGCAGTATGCAGCACGTTGAAGCCGTTCCAGTCGCCGCGAATGACGTTCAGGGCATGGGCTGCAGCCTGGGCATCCCCCTGCCCGCCCGCGGCCAGGAGGCCCGGCCCCGCGATGAAGACGGGCCGCTCCGCCCGTTCGAAGGCATCGGTGACGTCGCTCGGCAGCTTGCCGAGGATCGACAGGTCATTGCCAAGGAAGCTGACCGGATAAGTCAGGTCGACTTCGGGGCCGACCGCATAGACCTTTGCGCCGCGCCTGACCGCCTTGCGCACGCGCGTGTTCACCAGCGGCGCTTCCCAGCGCAAATTGGTGCCCGCGAGGAAGATGACATCGGCATTCTCGATGTCGGCAATGGGCGTGTTGAACCGCACCGCGCCGAGGCTCGACACGTCATAACGAAGGCCCGTCTGCCGTCCCTCGAACAATTTGCCGCGCTGCTGGGTGAGCAGCGCCTTGGCGGCGAACATGGTCTCGGCGTCGACGAGGTCACCGGCGATCGCCGCAACCTTGCTCTTGGCTTCCGAAAGCTGGTCGGCGAACAGCTGCAACGCTCCGGCCCAGTCGGCCGCGCGCAGCTTGCCATTCTCGCGGATCCACGGACGGTCGAGGCGGCGCCGCACGAGCGCATCTACATTGTGACGCGTCTTGTCGTGCGCCCACTCCTCGTTCACCGCATCGTTGATGCGCGGGAGGATGCGCATCACCTGGCGGCCACGGACGTCCATGCGGATGTTGGTGCCGACCGCGTCCATCACGTCGATGCCCGGCACTTTCTTCAGCTCCCAGGGACGCGCTTCGAAGGCATAGGGCTTCGACAGGAGCGCGCCGACCGGGCAGAGGTCGACCACATTGCCCGACAGCTCCGATTTCACGGCCTTTTCGAGATAGGTGGTGATCTGCGCGTCCTCGCCGCGGAAATACATGCCCATCTCGTCGGTGCCCGCGACTTCCTCGGTGAAGCGGACGCAGCGAGTGCACTGGATGCAACGGGTCATCGCCGTCTTGACGATGGGGCCCATATATTTGTCTTCGACCGCGCGCTTGTTTTCATCATAGCGCGAGGTCCCGCGGCCATAGGCCATGGCCTGGTCCTGCAAGTCGCATTCGCCGCCCTGGTCGCAGATCGGGCAATCGAGCGGGTGGTTGATGAGGAGGAATTCCATCACCCCTTCGCGGGCCTTCTTGACCATCGGGGTGTCGGTGCGGATTTCCTGGCCTTCGGCGGCGGGCAGCGCGCAGCTGGCCTGCGGCTTGGGCGGGCCGGGCTTCACCTCGACGAGGCACATGCGGCAGTTGCCGGCGATGCTCAGCCGTTCGTGATAGCAGAAACGGGGGATTTCCTTACCCGCCAGCTCGCACGCCTGGAGGACGGTTGCGCCATCGGGCACGTCCAATTCGACGCCATCTACGGTGACTTTAGGCATTATTCAGCAGCCTCCAGCCGATCGCCGCGTTCGGCGATCCGGCGTTCGATTTCGGGTCGGAAGTGGCGGATGAGGCCCTGGATCGGCCAGGCGGCGGCGTCACCCAATGCGCAGATGGTGTGGCCTTCGACTTGCTTGGTCACATCGAGCAAGCGGTCGATGGTGCCGATCTCGGCATCGCCTTCGCGCAGCTTTTCCATGGTGCGCCACATCCAGCCCGTGCCTTCGCGGCACGGCGTGCACTGGCCGCAGCTTTCATGCTTGTAGAAATAGGAAATCCGGCTGATCGCCTTCACGATGTCGGTGGACTTGTCCATCACGATCACCGCCGCGGTGCCGAGACCCGAGCCCTGGTCCTTCAGGCCATCGAAGTCCATCGGGCAGTCCATGATGTCCTTGGCGGGGACCAGCGGGACCGACGAACCGCCGGGAATGACCGCGAGCAGATTGTCCCACCCCCCGGTGATACCGCCGCAATGCTTCTCGATGAGTTCGCGGAAGGGAATGCTCATCGCTTCTTCGACCACGCAGGGCTTTTCGACATGGCCCGAGATCTGGAAGAGCTTGGTGCCGGCGTTATTCTCGCGCCCGAAGCTCTTGAACCATGCCGCGCCGCGACGCAGGATCGTGGGGACCACCGCGATGCTTTCGACATTGTTGACCGTGGTCGGGCAGCCATAGAGGCCCGCTCCCGCCGGGAAAGGCGGCTTCAGGCGCGGCTGGCCCTTCTTGCCCTCGAGGCTTTCGAGCATCGCGGTTTCTTCGCCGCAGATATAGGCGCCCGCGCCCCGGTGCAGGAAAAGATCGAAATCATAGCCAGAACCGGCGGCATTCTTGCCAAGAAGGCCCGCTTCATAGGCTTCGTCGATCGCGCGCTGCATCGCGATCGCTTCCTGGATATATTCGCCGCGAATGTAGATGTAGGCGGCGCGTGCGCGCATCGCGAAGCTCGACAGGAGCGCGCCTTCGATCAGTTTGTGCGGATCGTGGCGGATGATCTCGCGGTCCTTGCACGAGCCAGGCTCGGATTCGTCGGCATTGATGACGAGGAAGTTGGGACGGCCCGGCGTCGGTTCCTTGGGCATGAAGCCCCATTTCACGCCGGTCGGGAAGCCCGCGCCGCCGCGACCGCGAAGGCCCGATTCCTTGACGATCTCGATGATCGCGTCCTGGCCAAGCTGCATGAGCTTGGCGGTATCGTCCCAATCGCCGCGCGCCTGCGCTTCCTTGAGCCAGGGCGACTGGAAGCCATAGACGTTGGTGAAGATCCGGTCCTTGTCGGTGAGGCTGGTGATGCCGCTCATCACTTCTTCTCCAACAATTTGGTGGCGCCGGCATAAAGCGCGACGGCGAGAAGCACGCCGATTGCCAGCCCGATAAGACCCTTGAGAATCTTCCAGGCGACGATGATCGCGAGGATGGCGATGCCGATCTTGAGGAGCTGCTGCATTACCATTGCCCCCGATAATCGTAATTGCGTTCGGCCATCTTCTTGAGGGTCGTGGGCCCGCCTTCGGGCTCGCTCGACACGCGGCCGACCTGCGATCCGGTCTTGGGCTCCTGCCCCGCCGCCAGCGCATCGAGGATCGCGCCCGCGCTTTCGGGCGTCAGGTCCTCATAATTGTCGTCGTTGATCTGGAACATCGGCGCGTTGGCGCAAGTGCCCATGCATTCGACCTCGGTCAGCGTGAACATGCCGTCGTCGGTGGTCGCGCCCTTCTTCATGCCGCGCGCCTGGCAGGCCGCGATGATGCTCTCGGCGCCGCGCAGCATGCAGGGCGTCGTGCCGCACACCTGGACATGATATTTGCCGACCGGGACGAGGTTATACATGGTGTAGAAGCTCGCCACTTCCATCACGCGCACGACGGGCATCGACAGTTCGCGCGCGACGAATTCGATCACCGGAATGG
This sequence comes from Sphingomicrobium lutaoense, assembly GCF_014195685.1. GTDB lineage: Bacteria > Pseudomonadota > Alphaproteobacteria > Sphingomonadales > Sphingomonadaceae > Sphingomicrobium > Sphingomicrobium lutaoense. The sequence goes on from NZ_JACICF010000001.1 coordinate 971,006, forward strand.
GCAGCCAGCCCTGCGTATCGGTCATCCGCCCGACCTGCCGTTGGGCAAGATCGAGAAAGGGCAAGCAGGCCGACGCCTGGCGACCGGCGGGATATTTGGCGAGAATCTTCTCGGCCGCGGCCAGGGAAATCTCGTCCCATGCGAATTCGCCCCACTGCGCGCGCAGTTCGGGCGTATCGGCGGCAAAATGACGATTAGCCATCGTGATATTCCTTCGACAGGAAGCGCTTTTCCTTCTTTGTCGGGTGGCCCTTTAGTTTGGCCGCCCAAAGCCGAACGCCGTAAACAAGAGACGTAATCGAAAGGAGGGCCGATAGAATGGCCAGCACTTGCAGCGCGACACCCATCCAGCCTTCTGCGACATTGCTCTCTTCAAACAAGAAATAGCTCAGGACGGCAAAAGCCAATGGCGGCATGCTCACGGTGTATTCTGTCAACGAACCACCGGGATACTCAACACCACCGCTGTACCATCGATTGATGAGAGCGCGCAGATTCACCGATCACACTCCCCGAAGACCACGTCGATCGCGCTGAGCACCGCAGTGGTGTCGGCGAGCATGTGGCCTCTCATCATGAAATCCATCGCCTGCAGGTGGCTGAACGCGGTCGGCCGGATCTTGCAGCGATAGGGTTTGTTGGTGCCGTCGGCGACGAGATAGACGCCGAACTCGCCCTTGGGGCTTTCGGTCGCGACATAGACCTCGCCCGCGGGCACGTGATAGCCCTCGGTGTAAAGCTTGAAGTGGTGGATCAGCGCTTCCATCGACTGCTTCATCTCGCCGCGCTTGGGCGGGAAGACCTTGCGGTCGAGGCTGCCGATCGGGCCTTCGGGCATTTCCTTCAGGCACTGGCGCATGATGCGCGCCGACTGGCGCACCTCTTCGACGCGGACCATGAAACGGTCGTAGCAATCGCCCTTGGTGCCGACCGGCACGTCGAATTCCATGCGGTCATAGACCTCATAGGGCTGCGACTTGCGCAGATCCCAGGGAATGCCCGCCGCGCGGATCATCGGGCCCGAGAAGCCCCATGCGAGCGCATCTTCCTTGCTGACCACGCCGATATCGACATTGCGCTGCTTGAAGATGCGGTTGTCGGCGACGAGGCTGATCGCGTCCTCGAACAGCGGCATGCGCTTGTCGAGAAATTCGCTCATCTGCGCGAGCACAATTTCCGGAATGTCCTGGTGCACCCCGCCGACGCGGAAATAATTGGCATGCATGCGCGCGCCCGACACGGCTTCGTAAAGCTGCATCGTGTCTTCGCGCACCTCGAAGAGCCACAGGTTGGGCGTCATCGCGCCGACGTCCATGATATGGCTGCCAAGGTTGAGCATGTGATTGGAAATGCGGGTCAATTCCGCCATCAGCACGCGGATGTACTGGGCGCGAAGCGGCACTTCGAGGCCCATCAGCTTTTCCACGGCGAGCACGTAGCTGTGCTCCATGCACATGGGGCTGCAATAATCGAGGCGATCGAAATAAGGCAGCGCCTGCGCGTAGGTCTTATATTCGATCAGCTTCTCGGTACCGCGATGCAGCAAGCCGACATGGGGATCGACGCGCTCGACGATTTCGCCGTCCAGCTCCATGATCAGACGCAGCACGCCGTGCGCAGCGGGATGCTGCGGGCCGAAGTTGATCGTATAGTTGGAGACCGTTTCGTCGCCCGGAGTGGGCTTGTCGCCCATCGGGATCGCCCGTTCGTCGGGGAAGGTCTGGATTTCGACGCGAGTGGTCACTCACCATCCTCCTTGCGCGGATCGACCGGCGCATCTTCGCGGGTTTCGGGCGCGTCCTCATCGGTCATCTTGCCGCCCGCATGGCCGGCCTTGTCGGCAACCGGATCGCGCGCTTCTTCCTGCGCCTTTTCATTGGTCGGCTCGCCTGCACCCGTGTCCGATTTTTCGTCGGTGGTCTTGGGATCGCCGGGGCCTGCCTTGGCCTTGACCTCGGGTTCGCCACGCTTTTCGCCCGGAGTCGGCGCGCCGGGCGCCTGACCTTCGGCCTTTTCATCACCGGGGAGGCGATATTCAGGGCCTTCCCACGGCATGAGGAAGTCGAAGGTGCGGAAATCCTGGGGCAGGTCGACGGGTTCGTAGATCACCCGCTTTTCCTCTTCGGAATAGCGCAGTTCGACATAGCCCGTCATCGGGAAGTCCTTGCGCAGCGGATGGCCTTCGAAGCCATAGTCGGTGAGGATGCGGCGAAGGTCGGGATTGCCCGAGAAATTGACGCCGTATAGGTCGAACACCTCGCGTTCGAGCCAGCCCGCGACCGGCCACAGACCCGTGAGGCTGGGAACCGGCTGCTCCTCGTCGGTCATGACCTTGAGGCGCACGCGATGGTTGTGCGTGACCGAGAGGAAGTGATAATTCACCTCGAACCGCTCGGGCCGCTGCGGATAGTCGCAGCCTGCGATTTCCATCAGCTGCTGATATCCGAAATCGTCGCGCAGGATGCGCGCGGCCTCGACCAGGCCATCGCGGTTGAGCGTGATGGTCAGCTCGTCGGCATGATCCTTGGCATCGACGAAGGCAGCGCCGATGGCCTTGCGATAATCGTCGAGAAAGCCTTCGCGCGGGGCGATGATGGGAGCAGGACTGGTCACCGTTCGATCGTCCCTTCGCGGCGGATCTTCCGCTGCAACTGGAGGATGCCGTAGAGCAGCGCTTCGGCGGTCGGCGGGCAGCCCGGGACATAGATATCCACCGGCACGATCCGGTCGCAGCCGCGAACGACGCTGTAGCTATAATGGTAATAGCCGCCGCCATTGGCACAGCTGCCCATCGAGATGACGTAGCGCGGCTCCGACATCTGGTCGTAGACCTTGCGGAGCGCGGGCGCCATCTTGTTGCACAGTGTCCCAGCGACGATCATCACGTCGGACTGGCGCGGCGAAGCGCGCGGAGCGACGCCGAAACGTTCAAGGTCGTAGCGGGGCATGTTCACATGGATCATTTCGACCGCGCAGCAAGCGAGGCCGAAGGTCATCCACCACAGGCTGCCGGTACGGGCCCATTTGAAGAGGTCCTCGGTCGTGGTGACGAGAAAGCCCTTCTCGTCCAGCTCGCGCTGCATTTCCTCGAACTGCTTCATCTCGGGCGAGCCCGGGACCAGTCCGGCGGCGCGCGCCAGTTCCTCTTCGGTCGGGTGCGGATTGGCCGCGGGGTCGAGCATCACTCCCATTCGAGCGCTCCCTTCTGCCAGGCATAGACAAGGCCGAGGGCCAGTTCGGTAAGAAAGATCATCATCGCGATCCACGCCGCCCAGCCGGTGCCCATCAGGCTGACCGCCCAGGGGAAGAGGAAGGCGACTTCGAGATCGAAGATGATGAACAGGATGGCGACGAGATAGAATCGCACGTCAAACTGGTCACGGCTGTCCTCGAAGGCGGGGAAGCCACATTCATATTCGGACAGCTTCTCGGGGTCGGGCCGATGCGCGCCGGTCAGGCGGCTAACCAGCATCGGCAGGCCGACGAATGCGCTCGACAACGCCAATGCGACGGCGAGGAAGAGAAGGATCGGCAAATATCCGGCGGCGACGTCGGCCAAGGGGGTGGCTCCCGAGAGTGACAAAGGATGGCCGCGCTTTAGGACAGCCAATCCGACCTATCAACCGCCTAAAGGGCGTGATTGCCCCTTATTTTCCCGATCAGCGCAGCGAGCGGGCGACGAGCTTGTGCAGCTTGCTGTGCAATTCGCCATTGGCGGCAAGGAATTCGCGGCGTGCGATCATCCGGTCCTGCCCGCGATAATCGGTGACGAAACCGCCCGCTTCCTTGACGAGGAGAAGGCCCGCAGCAACATCCCAGATGTCGAGATCGTCTTCCCAGAAGCCGTCCATCCGGCCCGCCGCGACCCAGGCGAGATCGAGGCTCGCCGCGCCGAAGCGACGGATGCCTGAGACTTCGGGAGCGATCGCGCCATAGATACGCGTCCAGTTGGCGACATTGCCGCGACCGAAGTGCGGCATGCCGGTACCGACGAGCGCCTCATCGAGGTGGCGGCGCGCCGAAACGCGCAGCCGGGCATCGTGGAGCCATGCGCCCCTGCCCTTCTCGGCCCAGAAGCTTTCGTCGGTAAGCGGCTGGTAGACGAGTGCGTGGGTGATCTCGCCTTCGCCATTGGGCTTGCGGTCCTCGACCGCGATCGAGATGGCGAAATGCGGAATGCCGTGGAGGAAGTTCGAGGTGCCGTCGAGCGGATCGACGATCCAGCGCGGCTTGGCGGGGTCGCCCTCGATGGTGCCGCCTTCTTCCATGACGATGCCCCAGTCGGGGCGCGCGTGCTGCAGTTCCTCGACGATGGTGCGCTCGGCGCGCTGGTCGGCCATCGAGACGAAGTCGGCCGGGCCTTTCTTGGAGACCTGGAGCTGCTCGACTTCGCCATAGTCGCGGCGCAGGCGCGGGGCGGCCTTGCGCGCCGCCCTGTTCATTACGGTGATCAGGCCGGAGTGGGAAACCATTACTTCTTCTTTTCCTTGCTAGCGGGCTTCTGGGTGCCGGCGGCGGCATGGGCCAGCGTTTCCAGCGCGCTGGAGATATTCTTCAGCCGTTCTTCCTGGCCGGTGACGTCGTGGCGCGTGGCGAGCCAGACGGGATCGTTATAGGCGATGATCACGCGGCCATCATGGTCCTGGTAGATTGCCATGCGCTGCGGAAGATCGAGCGCGGCTTCGGGCGACTGCTGCATGAGGTGGGTGCCCACCTCGGGCTTGCCGAAATAGAGCGTGGTGGCGGGAGCGAGTTCGAGATCGACGCCCCCTGCATTGGCGCTGTGATCGACCTTGGCAATGAGCGCGATGCCCGCATCTTCGAGGGCCTTTTCGACCCGCTCGACGCTTTCCTCGACCGTGCCCCTGCTTTCGAGGGTCACGACGCCGTTCCCATAGGAGGAGACTGCCTTGCCGCTGGCTTCGACCGCGGCATCGTCCCTTTCCTCTGGCGAAGCGAGGTTGGCGGGTGCGGTTCCGAAATCGCACCCGGCCAGCATCGCCGCCCCTGCCAACAGGAACAGCCGGCGCATCAGTCGGCCCGCTTCACATAGCTGGAATCGCGGGTGTCGACGATGACGCGGGTGCCGGCGCCGATGTGCGGCGGGACCATGATGCGCACGCCATTGTCGAGGACGGCGGGTTTGTAGCTCGACGAAGCGGTCTGCCCCTTCACGACGGCATCGGCCTCGACGATCTCGGCTTCGATCTGGTCGGGGAGCTGAACGCTGATGGGCTTTTCGTCATAAAGCTCCATGATGACGTCCATGCCGTCCTGCAAGAAAGCGGCCTGGTCGCCGAGAAGGTCGCGCTGAAGGACGATCTGCTCGTAATTTTCCTTGTCCATGAAGGTCAGTTCCTCGCCATCGGCGAAGAGGAACTGGAAATCCTTGGTGTCGAGGCGAACGCGTTCGACCGTTTCGGCCGACCGGAAACGGACGTTGTTCTTGCGTCCGTCGATGAGGTTCTTGAGTTCGACCTGCATATAGGCCCCGCCCTTGCCGGGCTGGGTATGCTGGATTTTGACGGCCTTCCAGATGCCGCCTTCATATTCGATGATATTGCCGGGACGAATGTCCACACCGCTGATCTTCATTTGCGATCCGCCTATATGCCATGACAAGTGAAAAGAGCCGCGCGGGAGACAGGTCCCCCGCGTTGGGGCGCCCACTAGCCTGTTGAAGCCCTCCCCGCAAGCAAGGGATAGGGATTGACCGGCCGGCCTTCCCACCAGCCCTCTTCTGGCTCCATCCGGTGGATGGCGAAATGGAGATGCGGCGCCCGCTTGCTGGCATTGCCGGACGAGCCGACGCGCCCGAGCGGCGTGCCCCGCTTGACCCGCTGCCCCTCCTTCAGCCCGCGCGCATAGCGGTCGAGATGGGCATAATAATAGATCCAGCGCTTGTCCTTCGAACGGACATAGACGCTCTTTCCGCCGCCGCCCTTCGAGAAATAGATCTTTTCGACGATGCCGCTCGATGCCGAGACCACGCGGCGTCCCTTCTCGGCCATGATGTCGATGGCGTCATGGCGGCGTGCGCCCCCTGCCCTCGCCTGGGTGAAGGTATCGACCAGATCCTCGGGCGCGACGCCTGCGACCGGCACCGCCAGCCCCGATGGCCCGATCTCGACCGAGGGCGCGGCCATGGTGGGCGGGTCGGCGTCGGGATCGAGCCGCAAGGTGTCGCCGCGGTCGAGCGTTCGCTCGGCGGCGGGCTCGAATTCGGCGTCATGGACGGGATCGGGATTGGCAGGCGTGATCCTTACTTCCTTCCCGTTCCAGACCATCCAACCGATCGAGGTCAGCACTGCGGTAATCAGGACAAGGAGGAGCGAACGGATCATGCCACGAATTCGGCCTCGAAGCCGGGCTTCATCATCCGCGCGAGCTTGAGCACGTCCCAATTGGTCATCCGGATACAGCCATGGCTTTGCGCATAGCCGATCGTCGAAGGCTCGGGCGTGCCGTGGATGCCATAATGTTCCTTGGTGAGATCAAGCCAGGCGATGCCCACGGGGCCGTTGGGGCCCGGCGGTAGCTTCTGTTCTTCCTCGCTGTCGGGAACGTCCCAGAAGAGCTTCGGCTGGTAGCTGAAGGGCGGCATGAAGGCATAGGTGGTCGCTTTCCAGTCGCCGAGCGGCAGCGGGTCGTTTTCCGAGCCGGTCGTCACCGGGAACTGGGCGATCAGCCGGTCCTCGGCGTCGAACACCCGAAGCGTGCCTTCGCTTTCATCGACGATGATGCGATCGCCTTGCGGCAGATCGGCGCTGACGTTCATCGCGTTGAACCAGTCGTTATATTCGGCGCCCGCCCAATCGTCGCCGAAATCGCGCGAGCTTGGCAGCACGTTAGGAAGGTAGAGTTCGCGGCCGATCCCGATCTTCGCCTTCGGGCCATTGAGCGCGATGATCACGTCATAAGTGGTGTGGAAACGCTCGGCCACTTCCTCGAGAAGGTTGCGGTAGTTGAGAGCGTCGAGGTCGGCCTGTTCGGCCGGATCGTCGGGAAAGGGCCGGACGAACTCGCCATCGACGATCGACCGGTCGATTCTGAGTTTGCGATAATGCTTCCGGGGGTCGGTGAGCAGCGACTGGCGTGTCGGCGTGTCGAGTTTGCCGGTCACCTCGAGCCCCTTGGCTTCCTGGTAGCCGCGCAGCGCCTTGGCGAGATTCTTGCCTTCGAGGCCATCGATCACCCCGGGCGAAAAGCCCGCAACATCGAGCAGGACCTGGGCGTGGATGATTTCACCGCGGATACTCGAGGTTTCGGCCTTGCCCGGCAGCTTCGCGGCCTTGGCCTTGGCAGTGGTACTGTTACCGGTTGCGGTGGCGGGTTGCGGACTGGCCACCGCGCTGTCGACGGGGCTAAGAAGCATACCCCCGCTGGCGAGGATGGTGCCGAGTCCGAACAGGGACAGGATCAGTTTCTTGGGCATGCTACGCTCCCTTGATGGTGCCATTCGTTTCGGCACCAACGCGGAAGCGGCGGCATTTATCCCTTCAGCACATCCTCGAAGGCCGCGACGGCGCGAGCGGGATCATCCGAGCCCCAGATGGCCGAGCTGACCGCGAGGAAATCGGCGCCCGCCTTGACGAGCGGAGCGGCATTATCGGGCGTGATGCCCCCGATCGCCACGCAGGGCAGTTCGAAAAGGCTGGTCCACCAGCTCAGGATGCCCGGCTCGGGGCGATGTTCGCTTGGCTTGGTCGGGCTGGGATGGAATGCACCGAACGCGACATAATCCGCTCCGCGCTCCCCTGCCTCCATCGCGAGATGGCGGCTGGCGTGGCACGTAACGCCGATCTGCCGGGTAGGGCCCAGTTCGGCGCGGGCTTCCTTCACGTCGCCATCCTCCTGGCCCAGATGCACGCCGTCGGCATCGAGGCGCTTGGCCATGGCGACATCGTCATTGACGATGAAGGCGGTGTCGCTGTCGGCGCAGATCTGCCGCAGAGGCTCGGCGAGCCGTGCGAGCTCATGGCTCCCCATCCCTTTGACGCGCAGCTGGAAGGCGGCGACGGCTTCATGCTCCACCGCCGCGCGCAGCCGCGCGGGAAAATCGCCGCCCACGTCCTGCGGGCTGATGAGGTAGAGCTGGCAGGGATGCTCGCGCAGCGGCGGCGCAAAGATCGAATAATCGAATTCGTCGGTCATGCGCCGCCCTTAGCGGGCCTTTCGTCCATGCGGAAGCGTCAGCCGTTGCAGACCGACGCGGCGTAGATCGAATCGATCGCCGAGCCCAGCGCCTTGTCGAATTCCTCGTCGTTCATGTCGGCGCGAAGATCCTGCAGCAGCGCGCGGCTGAAGCTGGCGATCATGCCCCGGTTGCGCGACAGCTTTGCATTAGCTTCGTCACGCTCATAGCCGCCCGACAGCGCGACCACCCGAATGACGCGCGGATGGGCCACCAGCGGGGCATAGAGATCGTCCTCGACCGGAAGCGACAGCTTGAGCATCACCCGCTCGCCATCGGGAAGCGCGTCGAGATTGCGCAGGATATGTTCGAGCACGAGCCGGTCGGCCTGCTCACGCGTCGCGCTCTTGAGGCTGACTTCGGGTTCGACGATCGGAACGAGGCCGTTGGCGATGATCTGCCGGGCGAACTGGAACTGCTGATCGACATTGCGGGCAATGCCGTCGGCATTCGCTTCATGGATGACCGAGCGCATCTTGGTGCCGAACACGCCCTTCGATTTGGCGCGCTGGCACATGGCGTCGAGTTCGGGCATCGGCTTCATCATCTGGACGCCGTCGGTTTCTTCCTCGAGGCCCTTGTCGACCTTGAGGAAGGGCACCACGCCCCGTTCCCACAGAAGCTGAGGCACGGGCTTGCCGTCGGCATCGCCTTCCATCGTCTTTTCGAAGAGGATCGCGCCGAGAACCTTCTGCCCGGAAAAGCTGGGAGCGGTGACGATCCGGCTGCGCATCTGGTGGATGAGCGCGAACATTTCCTCTTCGCTGTTCCACGCATCCTCGCCGATGCCGTAGGCGGCCAGCGCCTTGGGCGTCGAACCGCCCGACTGGTCGAGTGCCGCGATGAAACCGGCGCCGCCCACCATCTGGGCCATCATCTTCGGATCGGTCATGCTCTTGCTTTCCCCGCTAGGTGCATACGTATGCGCGTGCCACTAGCGAGGGCCAGGCAAAGGCGCAACCGGCCATTTGGAGCCTTGTCCGGAACCATCGACAGGCTGCCTCGCTGACCTGTGCGAAGGGGATCGGAAATGACCAGCCTCAGCCAGCAACAGCAGCAGATTTGCGACCAGTCGAAAGCCGACTTTTCGGGCCTCAAGGCAATCATCGTCAATGCCACGCTGAAACCGCCTCCGGAGAAGAGCCATACCGATACGCTTCTCGACGTGGTCGCAGAGATTTTCGAGAGCCAGGGGGTCGAGGTCGATCGCCTGCGGCTGTCGCGATACCGGCTTGCGCCCGGCGTCTATCCCGACATGACCGAGCATGGCTGGGACCATGACGACTGGCCCGCGATCAGCGACCGCGTGCTGGAGGCGGATATCCTTGTCCTCGGGACGCCCATCTGGCTGGGCGAGAAAAGCTCGCTCGCGCAGGCGTTCATCGAGAAGCTATACGCCCATTCGGGCCAGACCAACGAGAAGGGCCAATATCGCTTCTACGGCAAGGTCGGGGGCTGCGTGGTCACCGGCAACGAGGATGGCATCAAGCATGTCGGCATGGGAGTGCTCTATTCGATGAGCCATGTCGGCTACACCATTCCGCCGCAGGCCGATTGCGGCTGGATCGGCGAAGCGGGGCCCGGCCCTTCCTATGGCGACGAGCTGGACGAAGGCGGACGCGCGGGTTTCGACAATGTCTTCACCCAGCGCAACACCACCTTCATGGCGTTCAACCTGATGCACATGGCGAGGATGCTGAAGGACGCGGGCGGGATCCCGCCGATCGGCAATGTGCGCACTGACTGGGACGATGGTTCCAAGCCCGGCTGGCCCAATCCCGAGCATCGCCGGGACGGTTAGGCGGCGGCTAACGCCAGAGCTGGAGTTCGCGCAGCGCGGCGGGGACCTGCTCGTCGGCCTCGGGGCGCGAAAGGATACGTTCCGAAAGACGCCAGTTGCGGCGCAGGCCGCCCTTGCGCCACAAATCGACCAACCAGAAAAGTCCGCTCCATTCCTCGCCCTGCAGGTTCAGTTCGAGTTCGGCCCGCGCGGCGAACAGCGCGGACTTGCCATGGCGGCGCACATAGACATCATCGAAGCGATAGGCGCCGTTCGAGAAGGTCTCGCCGACCGACTGGAGCCAGCTGGCCCGGTCGAGAAGCTGGCTCGGGCGTGCGCCCACGACGAGACGGAAGTCACGATGCAGGAGCGCCTTCATCTGGCGCCGGTCACCGCGCTGCCATGCGCGCATCAGCGAATGTTCGGCAGCTTCGATCGAGGATTGGAAATCGGCCATGTCTCTATCCGAGCGGGCAGCTGGCTAGCGGCGGAGGGCCGCAACCGCCGGAAGCTCCCGGCCTTCCATCCATTCGAGGAACGCGCCGCCAGCGGTCGAGACGAAGCTGAAGTCCTTCGCCACACCGGCATGGTTGAGCGCCGCAACCGTATCGCCGCCACCGGCGACCGAAACGAGCGTCCCTTCCTCGGTGAGGGCGGCGGCGGTACGCGCGAGCGCGACGGTCGCCGCGTCGAAGGGCTCGGTCTCGAAGGCGCCGAGCGGGCCGTTCCAGACCAGCGTACGGCAATTCTTGATCGCATCGCCCAGCGCCTCGACCGCCGCCGGGCCGATGTCGAGAATCATCTCGTCGGGTGCGACTTCGTGCACGTTGACTGTGCGCATGCTGGCGGGATTGGGCGCGAATTCGGCGGCGACCACCACGTCATATGGCAAGTGGATGGTGCAGTCCGCCTTGTCGGCCTTGTCGAAGATGCTGTTGGCTTCGTCGATCAGGTCCTTTTCGCATAGCGACTTGCCCACATCGACACCGCGCGCGGCAAGGAAGGTGTTGGCCATGCCGCCGCCGATGATCAGATGATCGACCTTGCCGACCAGATTGTGAAGGACACTGAGCTTGGTCGAGACCTTGGCCCCGCCGACCACGGCGGCGACCGGGTGCTCGGGATTGCCGAGCGCGGCGTCGAGCGCCTTGAGTTCGGCTTCCATCGCGCGGCCCGCGAAGGACGGGAGATGGTGGGTGACGCCGACTGTGGAGGCATGGGCGCGGTGGGCGACCGAAAAGGCGTCGTTGACGTAAAAGTCGCCCAGTTGCGCCATCGCCTGTCCCAGCGCGGGGTCGTTGTCGGTCTCGCCTGCGTGGAAGCGGGTGTTTTCGAGGATGCCGATGTTACCGGGCAGCATGATGCTCGCGGCGCGCTGGGCCTCGGGGCCCTGGCAATCCTCGATGAACTTCACCGAGCGCCCGGTCAGCTCGGCGAGCGGGCTGACGAGAAGCGCGGTGGACATGTCCGGACGAACGCGGCCCTCGGGTCGCCGGAAGTGCGACAGCAGAAGCACGATCGCGCCCTTGTCGCTCAACTCGGCGATGGTCGGAAGGACCGCGCGTAGCCGCGTGTCGTCGCTGACGTCGCCGTCCGCCATCGGGACATTGAGGTCGGCGCGCACGAGGACGCGCTTGCCGCGAAGGTCGGCGGGCAGATCGTCGAGCGTCCGGAAACCGGTCATGGCAATCAGATCAGCTTGGCCATGACACCGGCGGTGTCGATCATGCGGTTCGAGAAGCCCCACTCATTGTCATACCAGCTGACCACGCGGGCGAGCTTGCCTTCCATCACCGCGGTTTCGAGGCTGTCGACCGTCGAGCTGGCGGGATGATGGTTAAAGTCGCTCGAGACGAGCGGCTGGTCGGTAAAGTCGAGGACGCCTTTCATCGCGCCCTCGGCGGCCGCCTTCAGCGCGCCATTGAGTTCCTCGACGCTCGTGTCGCGCCCTGGCTGGAAAACGAGATCGATGAGCGAGACATTGGGGGTCGGCACGCGCACCGACGAACCGTCGAGCTTGCCGTTGAGTTCGGGGAGCACGAGGCCCACCGCGCGCGCCGCGCCGGTGGTGGTCGGGATCATGTTCTGCGCCCCGCCGCGCGCCCGGCGCATGTCGCCATGCATCTGGTCGAGCATGCGCTGGTCGTTGGTGTAGCTGTGGACCGTGGTCATGAAACCGCGCTCGATGCCCACCGTGTCATGGAGAACCTTGGCCACCGGCGCGAGGCAGTTGGTGGTGCAGCTGGCATTCGAGACGATGACATCCTCGGCGGTCAGGCTGTCATGGTTGACGCCATAGACGACCGTCTTGGACACGCCCTTGGCGGGAGCGGAAATGAGCACGCGCTTGGCGCCCGCGTCGAGATGCGGCTTGGCGGCGTCGTGGCTCTGGAAGAAGCCGGTGCATTCGAGGACGATGTCCACGCCCATGTCGCCATGCGGCAGCTTGCCGGGGTCGCGTTCCTTGGTGACCACGATGCTCTTGCCGTTGACCTTGATGCAGTCGCCTTCGACTTCGACCGAGCCGGGGAAGCGGCCATGGGTCGAATCATATTGGAACAGGAGCGCATTGGATTCGGCGTCGGCCAGGTCATTGATGGCCACGAGATCGAGATCATGGTCATCGCGCTCGAGGATCGCGCGGGCAACCAGGCGGCCGATGCGGCCAAAACCGTTGATGGCGACTTTAGTCATTGTTCAATCGCTCCAGAATCTTGGGGGTGATGGCCTCGCTGGTGAGGCCGAATTTTTCGAAAAGGTCGGGGGCGGGAGCCGAGGCGCCGAAGCGGTCGATCCCGAAATTCATGCCGTGAATGCCGGTATAGCGTTCCCAGCCGAAGGTGGTGCCCGCCTCGATCGAAACGCGCAGGATTTCCTTGTTCGACACGTCGGGAAGAATGTCACCCCGATAGGCCGCGCTCTGGGCGTCGAACTTGTCGGTCGAGACCATCGAGATGACGTCGGCGCCGATGCCTTCGGCTTCGAGCTTTTCGGCGACTTCCATCGCGACATGCACTTCACTGCCGGTGGCGATGAGGATGACGCGCCTCTCGGCGCCCGCGGCCTTGAGGCGATAGGCGCCCTTGGCCGAGAGATTGCCTTCGGCCTTTTCGGTGCGCATCGCGGGCAGGCCCTGACGCGACAGCGCAATGAGGCTCGGCCCCGACTGCTTCATCGCGTCGGCCCAGCATTCGGCGGTCTCGACCGCATCGCAGGGGCGATAGACGGTGAGGCCCGGCATCGCGCGCAGGCTCTGGAGATGTTCGATCGGCTGATGGGTGGGGCCATCCTCGCCAAGCCCGATCGAATCATGGGTCATGACATGGATGGCCTTGGCGCCCTGCAGCGCCCCGAGGCGGATCGCGCCGCGGCTGTAATCGGAAAAGACGAGGAAGGTGCCGCCATAGGGAAGCACGCCGCCGTGCAGCGCCATCCCGTTCATCGCCGAGGCCATGCCGAATTCGCGGATGCCATAATAGATATAGCGTCCGCCATAATTGTTGGCATCGAGCGGCTGGATGCCGCCTGCCTTGGTATTGTTCGATCCGGTCAGGTCGGCCGACCCGCCGATGGTCGAGGGATTGACCGCATTGATCGCATCGAGCGCGATTTCGCTGGCCTTGCGGGTCGCCACCTTGGGCGCATCGGAGATCAGCTTTTCCACCAGCGGTTCGAGCCAGTCATGGTCGAGCGCGCCCGACAGGCGGTTCAACAGTTCGCGGCCCTTGGGCGAGGCTTCGACCCGTTCGTGCCAGGCCTTGCGCGCCGCGGCGCCCTTTTCGCCCATCGCGCGCCATGCCTGAAGTTCCTCCTCGGGAATCTCGAAGGGCGGTGCGTCCCAGCCGAGCGCTTCGCGGGCTGCGGCGATTTCCTCTTCGCCGAGCGGAGCGCCATGGGTGGCAGCCGTCCCCTGCTTGGTCGGCGCGCCATAGCCGATAATGGTCTTGCAGCGGATGAGCGAAGGCTTGTGCGAGCCCTTGGCTTCCTCGATCGCGTCCGACACGCTTTGCGGGCGCATCCCGTCGCATTCGAGCACCTGCCAGCCCATCGCCTTGTGGCGGGCCATGACGTCCTCGGTGCGGCTGAGATCGGTGGGGCCGTCGATGGTGATCTGGTTGTCGTCCCAAAGCACGATGAGGCGACCGAGGCCCAGATGGCCGGCCAGCCCCACGGCTTCATGGTTGATGCCTTCCATCAGGCAGCCGTCGCCCGCGATCACATAGGTGTGATGATTGACGAGATCGCTGCCGTAATGGGCATTGAGATGGCGTTCGGCGATTGCCATGCCGACCGCGGTGGCCAGCCCCTGCCCGAGCGGGCCTGTGGTGGTTTCGACGCCCGGCAGCATGAAATTCTCCGGATGGCCCGCACAGGGGCTCTGGAGGCTGCGGAAATTCTTGATGTCCTCGATCGTCGGCTGCTCATAGCCCGTCAGGTAGAGCAGCGAATAAATGAGCATCGAACCATGGCCGGCCGACAGGACGAAGCGGTCGCGATCAGGCCAATAAGGATCGGCGGGATCGAATTTGAGATGGTCGCTGAACAGGGCAGTGGCGGCATCGGCCATCCCCATCGGCATTCCTGGATGGCCACTATTGGCGGCCTGGACCGCATCCATGCTGAGGGCGCGGATGGCATTGGCTAGACGGCGACGGGTCGGCATGATCACTCCCTGTTGGCGCGCGGCCACCCGGCAGAGAATCGGCGGCCCATCGGCCCAACCGCCTATCGCCACCCCAACGGGGTGCGTCAACCACCCGCTTGGGAACCGGTCAGGGCGTTTTCGTCGCCGTTCGCATCGGCTTGCAGCAGGCCAAGCGAAGGCCTAACAGTTAAGACCATGTCTCAAGAGCTGCTGCACAACTATCTCGATCGAGCCGACCGTGCATTGTCGCGGATCGAGGCCGCGCTGGCCCGAAAGCGCGACACCCAGGCCGAGCCCCCCTCGCCCGCCCCTGCCGACGATAGCGCGCTTCGCCGCGAAGTCGCCCGGGTGATCGAGGAACTCGACAGCTTGATGGAAGGCCAGTCGTCATGAGCATGGTCGAGCTCACCATTGCCGGGCGCAACTATGAGGTCCGCTGCCGCGACGGCGAGGAAGACAGCTTGCGCAAGGCGGGCGCGCTGGTCGACGAGAAATGCCGCGAAGCGCTCGCCGGGCTGGGCACCCTGTCCGAATCGCGCCAATTCTTCTTCGCCTCGCTCCTGCTCGCCGACCAGATGCTCGAGAAGCAGCCCGAGGCCGCCCCGCCCCCGCCGCCCGCCGAGGCGCAAATCGACGCGGCGCTCCTCGAACGCGCCGAAGGGTTGGTCACATGGCTCGAATCTTTGGCGAATGGCCTTGAGAGTGAGGGGCAAGGTGCCTAAATCGCGGTTCGACGGGCACTGCCTGATACGAGCGTTCGACTATCCCTGAGGCTAATTACTTCCTAGGGAGCTGTCCCTACCCGAGCCCTGGCTTGGGATATATGGCGCCCACCTGACGTTCTGGCGTCAGAGGATACAGAGGCAAACGACCATGGCGGTCCCGTCACCTTCGGCCAAAAAGGCCAGATTGCGAAAAGAAGCCCGCCTCGCGCGGATGAAGTTCGTCGCGTCCCTTGAAACCGACACCCGCCTCGCACTCGAGGCCCAGCTTGCCGACCGGCTTGCCGATCTGGTCGATGCCGCCGAGATCATCGCCGGCTATGCCGCGATCGGCAGCGAGATCAGTCCCGAGGTCTGCCTTGCCCGCGCGGCCAGAAAGGGGCGCACCATCGCCTATCCGACCTTCACCGGCGACGACGAGCAATTCCTGTTCCGAGCAGGCGACCCGGTCATGCCCGGCCCCCACCAGATCCGCCAACCCGCCGACGACGCGCCGCTGGTCAAGCCCGACCTCGTCCTCGTCCCCCTTGTTGCCTGCGGCAATGGCGGGGCGCGGCTCGGCCAGGGCAAGGGCCATTATGATCGGGTACTGGCGCGCCTCGTCGATGATGGCGCAAGGCTGGTCGGTATCGGCTGGAAGGTGCAGCGGCTAGAACGCGACTTGCCCAGCGAGCCGTGGGACGTGCCTCTCCACGCCTTCTGCAGCCCGCGCGGCATCGAGTTTTTCGACTGATGGCCCGGCCCAAGAACCGCAACCTCGTCGGCATCTTCGCGATTCTCGCCTGGATCCTGTTGTGGGTGGGCGCGATCGCCCATTTCGCGCCGACCATCGGCACCTGGCCTGTCCTCGTGCAGGCGGTCTTCTACCTGGTCATGGGGCTCGTCTGGATCCTGCCCCTGAAGCGCCTGCTCTTTTGGATGGAACATGGCCGTTTCGACCCGCCGCGCTCCTGACGGGCGCCGTAAAGAGCGTCAGACCGCCATCCAGCCCATGAAGGCCGCTACCGCATTGCCGAGCCGCATCAGCGGCGGCATCGAGCAGCGCTGATTGCTGTCGTCGACCGAGCGCTCGGGCTTCACCCACCGCTTGACTTTCGCTTTTTCGGAGACCGGCGAGGTGACGGCCAGTGAGACCCGCTCCTTCGACGTCCAGGCGGAAGTCGGTCGCTTGCCGTCGGCGCCGGTCTTGCCCGAGGCATGGGCAGCGGCAGGCGCGACGACGAGGCAGGCCGCAGCGATGATCGATAGCGAATGTTTCATGGGGCAACACTCCTGTGAGGAACTTGCTGCCTCGCTCCATATCGCGCGGGCCGACGAACGGCCAACGCGCTTCGACGAACGGTCATGGAGAAGATACGAAAAAGGAGGCCGAAGCCTCCTTTACGACGCGTCAGCCACCTCTTGAAAAGTGGCGCGAGTGACGGGACTTGAACCCGCGACCTCCGGCGTGACAGGCCGGCGCTCTAACCAACTGAGCTACACCCGCGTGCGTCGTCGTGGCGGGCAGTTAGAAGAGGCCTTCTACCCTGTCAACGGGTTCAATGATCTTTTTCGTCATCTTCTCCGATATGGGTCAGTGTCCCGTCTTCGAAAAGGAAGCCGGCAATGTCCGGCGTGCCCGTCGCGGAGAAGATCGTCTTCATAATGATGAGCAGGGGAATCGCCAGCAAGGCGCCCGTCGTTCCCCACACCCAGGCCCAGAAACTGAGCGACAGGAGGATGAAGAGCGGCGAGATATGGACGCGCTTGCCGACCAGCAGCGGCGTGATCAGATTCGCCTCGACCGTATGCAGGCCAATGAAGATCAGCGGAGGCAGAAGCGCGGCCCAGGGATCGACGAAGGTGACGAGCCCGCCCAGTCCCAACAGGATCGAGGCGGCGATCGGCCCGAGATAGGGAATGAAGTTGAGGACCGCGACGATCCCGCCCCACATCACCGGCGAATCCATGCCCAGCGCCCACAGCACCAGCGCGGTCACCGCCCCAAGCGAGAGATTTACGAAGGTAATTGTGGCGATATAGGTCGAGGTGTCCTCCACCACTTGCCCGATCACGCGCGCGGTCGTGAGCGCGCCTTCGAAGCTGCCGCGGCTCGTAATCGTGCGCTCGCGCATCGCGGTCCAGCCCGACAGGAAGAAGAAGATGAGGAGCAAGGCGAAGAAGATCTGGATGAGCGCGAACGGCGCCGAAGTGGCGATGAGATCGAGAATCGAATTGGGCGTCTCGATTCGCACTGCCTGCGCCGAATCGAAGCCCGAGACCTGGCCGAGGGTATTCTCGATGAACTGTTCGATCGCGGTATAGAATTCGATGATCGGGGCGAGCGTGGTGGTCACCCGGTCGATCCGTTCGGGGATGAGCGCGAACCAGTCAATCGCGGGAAGCACGATCGAGGCGACAACGAAGCTGGCGAAGCCGATGAACAGGACGACGCTCGACAGGCTGGCGAGCCAGCTGGGGAAGCGATGCTTCTCCAGCCATTCGAGCAGCGGTACCAGCGCGATCGAGATAACCAGCGCGCCGGTGACCGGAAGAAAGAATTCGGCGCCCGCGCGCAAGGCGAAGGGCAAGGCGATGAGAAATCCGAGTCCGGCGAGGAGCGCGATCGCGGCGAGAAGGCGCACGCGCTTCACCTCGAGCATGTGCTGCTGTTTCTGCTGGATCGTGAGGGGATCGGTCTTGGCGTCCATCGGCCGACCCTATCGGCAAGCCCCGCGCCACGGAAGAGCGTTTCGCGAGCCTTGGAGCCCGTCATGCCCCGACAATTGCTGGTACCTCCGGTCGGACTCGAACCGACACTCCAAAGGAACTCGATTTTGAGTCGAGCGCGTCTACCAATTCCGCCACGGAGGCAGGACCAGCGCGCCAGCCGTTAGCGAAGCATGGGCCGCGATGCAATCTTCCGCGCCCCTGCCCCCATACGATGCCCGTCCGTTGCGCGGAGGCTGGTGGCGGTAACTGAGCGCCTCGGCGGCATGGATGCGGCCGACGGTTTCGACTCCTGCCAGTTCGGCGATGGTGCGCCCCTTGAGCAGGCGGCGATAGGCGCGGGGCGACAGGCGCATGGCGCCAGCTGCCTCGGGGAGGAGCTTGGCGCCCGAGCCTTCCTTGGGAAGGTCGGCGGGCGACAGGTTCACCACGATGCGCTTGGGCGCGAAGGCCAGCCCCACCACCGTCAATGCCGCGCGCACGCGTTCGCGGCTTTCGGCGACCGCCTTGTCGGGAAGGCCCACGATGACGAAGGCGGGAAGACCGCTCGAGAGTTGCACCTGCCCCTCGACGCTGCGCGCTTCGAGGCCCAGATAAGCGACAGTGATGACGGTGGCGACCATCAGCGAGCCTTCATGGCGTCGCGGGTCGGATGGAACATGTTCCCTCTAGCTCGGCAGCATGGATGCATATCGGTTCCGGGCCGAAAGGCAACCGCCCGTCACTTTCCCTCTTGCGCCAGCCCTGCTGCGTGGCCACATCGCACCCCATGGCCGGGCCCGGGAAGAAATGGATTGACCAGACACCGCTGCGCGAAATCGTCTTCGCGTGCGGGATTATGCTCATCCTCGTCTCCCCTGCGGTGGGCGCCATTCCGGGGCCGGGGGGAGTCGTCGTCTTTGCCGCGGGACTGGCGATGGTCCTTCGCACCAGCCGCTGGGCGCAGCGGCTCTATGCCCGCCTCAAACGACGCTATCCCGAGGTGGGCCGCTGGACCGACTGGGGCCTTCGCCGCCGGAGCGCGCTTCGCCGCGAAGCGATCCTTAAGGAAAAGAAGCGTCGCCTCGCTGCCAAAAAAGCGGGCGAGAGCGATTGACTTTGACGCCCCCACCCTCTAGTGGCGCCCCCAACGGCGGCCGCGCGAAGCGGCCCTTTTTCATTTAGTTTTCGAGGCATGAGCGATGAAGCGCACTTTCCAGCCGAGCAATCTCGTCCGCAACCGCCGTCACGGCTTCCGTCTTCGCATGTCGACGGCAAACGGGCGCAAGATCCTGGCCAACCGCCGCGCCAAGGGCCGCAAGAAGCTCAGCGCCTAATCCGGCTTACCCGACGCAGCGATTTCCTCGCCGCCAACCGCGGCAAGCGCGTAGCCATGCCCGGCTTCGTGCTGCTGGTCCGCGCCCGCGGCGATGACGATCCGGCGATGCGCTACGGCCTCACCGTTTCCAAGAAGGTCGGCAAAGCCGTCGTCCGCAATCGGATGAAGCGCCGTTTCCGCGAACTCGTGCGCGAGGTTCTCCCGGTCGCCGGGATGGCGGGCGCCGACCATGTGCTGATCGGCCGACAGGCGGGGATCGAGCGCGATTTCGGCCAGCTTCGCGACGAGCTTGTTTCCGCGCTCGGAAAAATCGCGCGCCGATGATCGCGCGGCTCCTCATTCTCATGACGCGCGGGTGGCAGAAAGGCCCCTCGCGCATCCTGCCCCCCACGTGCCGGTTCCAGCCGAGCTGCTCGGCCTATGCCATCACGGCTCTGGAACGCTATGGGGCCTTGAAAGGCGGCTGGCTTGCCGTCAAACGCATCGCACGCTGCCATCCCTGGGGGGGACAGGGTCATGACCCGGTTCCGTAAGAACAAGGACATCCGTCTTGCAAGATAACCGTAACCTGATCCTCGCCATCGTGCTCAGTGCCATCGTGCTGATTGGCTGGTCGATCTTCTTCCCGACCTCGACCGAGGAACTGCCGGCCGAGCAGCCGCCGCAGGAACAGATTGCCGATGCGCCGGGCGGCACGGATGCCCCAGTCGCCGCCCAGCCGCGCACGGTCGATCAGGCGCTTGCCGAAGGCGGACGCGTTCCCATCGACACGCCGCTCCTCAAGGGTTCGATCAACCTGCAGGGCGCGCGCATCGACGATCTCAGCCTCGTGCGCCACCGCTACGACCAGAAGAAGAATAGCGAGGCGATCCGCCTGCTCTCGCCCGCGGGGACGCCCAAAGCCTATTTCGCCGAAGCCGGCTGGACCGGCGAAGGCGTCGAGACGCCGGGCCCCTCGACTGTCTGGCAGGCCTCGGCCGACCGGCTGACGCCCGAAAAGCCGCTCACCCTCACTTGGGAAAATGGCACCGGCCAGCGTTTCATCCAGACCATCAGCGTTGATGACGGCTATCTCTTCACCATCGAGCGCCGCGTCGAGAATCGAGGCGAAGGCGCGATCGCGGTGCGCCCCTATGCCACCGCGCGCCGCGCCCAGGCCACCAGCGACCAGAGCTTCTGGACCGTGCATCTCGGTCCGATGGGCGTTTTCAATGACGCCGCCGAATATGACATCGACTATGAAACGCTCGACGAGGAAGGTCGCCAGCGCTTCACCACCACCGATGGCTGGGTCGGCTTCACTGACAAATATTGGCTGACCGCGATCATTCCCGGAAAAGGAGAATCGGTCACCGCCAATATGCGCGCGGTTCCTTCGGGCGGATATCAGGTCGATTATGTCAGCGAGCCCATGCTGATCGCGCCGGGACAGGCCAAGTCGGGGACGACCCGCCTGTTCGCAGGCGCCAAGGAAAAAGAATTTCTCGACCGCTACGAGGACGAGGGCGTCGTCCGCATTTCCAAGGCGATCGACTGGGGCTGGTTCGAATGGTTCATGCGCCCGATCTTCGACCTGTTGCGCTGGCTGTTCCACGTCACGGGCAATTTCGGCGTGGCAATCATCTGCCTCACCTTCCTCGTGCGACTGGTCCTATACCCGATCGCCAACAAGCAGTTCCGCTCGATGGCGGGGATGCGCCGTATCCAGCCCAAGCTGAAGGCGCTCCAGGACCGCTACAAGGAAGACAAGCCGCGCCTGCAGCAGGAAATGCTCAAGCTCTACAAGGAAGAGAAGATCAATCCGGCGGCGGGCTGTCTGCCCATCCTCCTCCAGATCCCGATCTTCTACGCGCTCTACAAGGTGCTGCTCGTGTCGGTCGAGATGCGTCACCAGCCCTTTGTGCTTTGGCTTCAGGACCTGTCGGCGCCCGACCCGCTCACGCCGGTCAATCTCTTCGGGCTGCTCGACTTCACGCCGCCTAGCTGGATCGCCATCGGCATCCTGCCGATCCTCCTCGGGATCACCATGTGGCTGCAGTTCAAGCTCAACCCGCAGCCGATGACCGATCCGGTGCAGAAGCAGGTGTTCGGTATCATGCCGTGGGTGCTGATGGTCATCATGGCGCCCTTCGCGGCGGGCCTGCAGCTTTACTGGGTGGTCTCGAACATCCTCACGATCGCGCAGCAGAAGTGGCTCTACTACCGCTACGACAAGGAACAGGAAGCGAGCGAACACGCCGCTCAGAAGGGATGAACGAGGCGTTCGCGGAACAGGCGCGCAAGCTGCTGACGGGCCGGGTGGAATTTCTCCTCTCGGCCCCCCAGCTCAAGTTCCTGCCCGAGCCGACGGTTCCCGAGATCGCCTTTGCCGGGCGGTCGAACGTGGGCAAATCGACTCTCCTCAACGAGCTCACCGGTCGCAAGAAGCTGGCGCGCGCGTCGGTGACGCCGGGGCGAACGCAGGAACTCAACATCTTCGATGTCGGCGATCCGGTGCAGCTTCGGCTGGTCGACATGCCGGGCTATGGCTTTGCCAAGGCGCCCTTGAAGGTCGTCCAGAAATGGCGGGGCGTGGTGAACGGCTACCTTCGCGGGCGGCCGGTTCTCAAGCGTACCATGTTGCTCATTGATGCGCGGCGGGGGTTGAAGGACATCGACCGCGAAGTGATGCGGATGCTGGACGGTGCGGCGGTTAGCTATCACCTGGTGATGACCAAGGCGGACAAGGTGAAGCCTTCGCTGTTGGAAAATACGCTGGCCGAGGTGACCGCCGAGGCGGCCAAGCATCCGGCCTGCCATCCGCGGATTTTCGCGACCTCTTCGGAAACCGGACAGGGCATCGCGGATTTAAGAAGCGAGATCCTCGACGCCATCACTGCCAAATAGGAGCCATTTTCCATGAAACTGATCATCGGCAACCGCGCCTATTCGAGCTGGTCGATGCGGGGCTGGCTGGCGCTGAAGGCGGCCAATGTCGAGTTCGAGGAGCTGGTGGTTCCCTTGTTCGACAAGGATTGGGACGAGCGGCGCGGCGGCAATGAATTCGCGCCTTCGTCGGGCAAGGTGCCCGTCTTGTGGGATGGCGACACGGTGATCTGGGACAGCCTAGCCATCATCGAGAGCTGCGCCGATGCCCATGGGCAGGAAATCTACTGGCCCGAGGACCGGGCGGCGCGCGGCATGGCCCGTTCGATGGCCGCCGAGATGCACAGCAGCTTTGCCGCGCTGCGACGCGAACTGCCCATGAATGTCCGCCGCAAGGTCGAGAACCACCCGATTTCGGACGAGGTGAAGGCCGATATCATGCGGATCATGGAATTGTGGGCGCAGGCGCGCGCGCTCTACGGCAGCGACGGCGATTTCCTGTTCGGGCGCTGGACCGCGGTGGACATGATGTTCGCCCCCGTCGTCACCCGCTTCGTCACCTACCAGGTCCCCCTGCCCCGCTTTGCCGCGGCCTATGGCGATGCGGTGGTGCGCCATCCCCATGTCGTCGAGTGGATCGAGCTGGCGCAGGAAGAGCCCTGGGTGATCGAAGAATATGAGCCGGAGCAGAAATAGTGGCGCTCGACCCCGTTGACCTGACGTCGCGCCTCATCGCCTGCCCGAGCATCACGCCCCATGAAGCGGGCACACTGACGCTGATGACCGAATGGCTCGAGCCCATGGGGTTCGAATGCCACCATCTCGTGAGCGGCGAGCGGCCCGACGGCCCGGTCGAGAATCTGATCGCGATCCGCAAGGGTGCGGGCAATGGCCCCCACCTGGCCTTTGCCGGCCATGTCGATGTCGTCCCTCCCGGTGAAGGCTGGGACGGCGATCCCTTCGTTCCGCGCATCGAGGACGGACAGCTGATCGGACGCGGCGCGACCGACATGAAGGGCGCGCTCGGCGCCTTCGTCGCCGCTCTCGACGGATGGCAACAGGACAAAGGCACGCTGTCGCTCCTTATTACCGGCGACGAGGAAGGCCCTGCGGTGCATGGCACGCGGGCGATCGTCGACTGGCTGGAGGAGCGGTCGATCGGCCTCGACTATTGCCTGATCGGCGAGCCTTCCTCGCAGGAACGGCTCGGCGATACGGTCAAGAACGGGCGGCGCGGGTCGGTCAATGTCTGGCTGACGCTTGAAGGACACCAGGGCCATGTCGCCTATCCCCAACTGGCCGACAATCCGCTGCCCAAGATGGCGCGTCTGGTCGCCGCGCTCGACGCGATGGAGCTCGACGAGGGGACCGACATGTTCCAGCCCTCGAATCTCGAGTTCACCGCAATCGGCGGGGGCGACGGCACCACCAATGTCATTCCGGGCAAGGCGAGCGCGCAGTTCAACATCCGGTTCAATGACTTGCAGAAAGGCGAGGATCTCGTCCGGCGGATCGAGGAGATGGCCGAGGAAATCGCGCCTGGCACCAAAGTGCTGGCCAAGATCAGCGGCGAGGCCTTCCTCACCCCCGAAGGCAAGCTGACCGAGACGCTGGCGGACGCGATCGAGCAGGAAGTGGGCATTCGCCCGCGCCTGTCGACCGGGGGCGGCACATCGGACGGACGTTTCCTCCACAAGCTGTGTCCCGTGGCCGAGTTCGGCCTGCCTAATGCGACAATGCACAAGGTCGGCGAGCGGGCCGCGGTCGCGGATATCGAGAAATTGTCGATGATCTACCGCCGCTGCCTGGAAATCTTCTTCGCCTAGGCGACGTCGCGCGATCCCGGCGTGGGAATGCGCGCATTTTCCACCCAGTCGAAAAATTCGTCGGCATGCATCGGCGGAGCGAACACGAAGCCCTGCACGGTGCGGACGCCCATCGCGCGCAGGATATCGGCCTGGGCGCTGGTTTCGATCGATTCGGCGACGATTTCCGCGCCGACCGCATGGATGAGCGTCACCACCGCCTGCACCACTTCGCGCGCCTGTTCATTCTCCTCGATGTCGGCGCAGAGCGAGGGATCGAGCTTGACCCGGTCGAGCGGCATCGCGCGCAGCCGCGCGATGTTCGAATAGCCCGTGCCGAAATCGTCGATCGCGATGCTGGCCCCTGCCGCGCGGAGTGCCGCGATCTGGGCGATCTGTTCGCGGTTGACCTGCATCGCGGCGGTCTCGGTAAATTCGAGTTCGATGCGCGACAGCGGAATGTCGCGGGCATCGAAGATCGCGCACAGCCGGTCGAAGAAATCGGCCCGGTCGAGCTGGCGCGGGCTGATGTTGAAGGCAAGGCGCGGCGCCGAGCCATCATCTTCCCATTGCGAGAGCAGCGCCGCGCATTCGCTCATCACCCAGTCGCCGATCTCGGAAATGACGCCGCAGGTTTCCGCGACACCGATGAAGGTGGCGGGCGCGCGTTCGCCGTCACGCGGATGCTGCCAACGCAAGAGCGCCTCGGCACCGCTGATCGAGCCATTCTTGAGATCGACCTGGGGCTGGAGCGCGAGAGTGAATTCGCCATTGGCGAGCGCGGCGGTGAGGTCGCGCTCGGTATCGACCTTGGCCTGATAGGCCTTGAGCAGATCGTCGCTAAAGAAAGCGTGGCGGCCGCCACCCTTCGACTTGGCATGATACATGGCAATGTCGGCGGCGCGCATCAACGATTCGATGTTGCGGCCATGGGTGGGATGGAGCGCCACCCCGATCGACGCGCCGATGTCGATGCTGTGGCCTTGCAGTTCGAAAGGCTCGGCGATCGCGAGCGCGAGCCGCCGGGCGAGCCGTTCGACCTGTGTGTCACTGACCACATTGGGGAAGAAGATGGTGAATTCGTCGCCCGCTAGCCGCGCCACGAGCGGACGGTCATTGCCCTTCTGGCCTTCGTCTTCCGCAGCGGTCACCACGCGAAGCCGGTTGGCGACCATGGTGAGAAGCTGGTCGCCCCGTGCGTGGCCGAGGCTGTCGTTGACGGCCTTGAAGCGGTCGAGATCGACGAAGATCATCGCGGCCTTGGACCCTTCTTCCATGTCGGCGATCTTGCGATCGGCCTCGGCGCGGAAATGGAGCCGGTTGGGAAGCGAGGTGACCGGGTCGTACATGCCGAGTGCATGCGCGCTTTCGATCGAGGCACGCACCTCTCCGAAGAGATTGTCCACGGCCTTGGCGACCTCGGGCATCGACTTGCGCAGCGCCTCGGGTGCGGGGCTGGTGTAATCGCCATCCTCGACCGCGAGAAGCCGGTCGCCCAGCGCGCTCATTGCCCGGGCGCTTTCACTGTTGGGGCGTTCGGAGGCGATATAGCTGACGAGCAGGCAGAAGGCGCCGGCGATCAGCGATGCCAGCAATTGCTGGTTGAAGGTCGAGATGGTGAGGAACGCGGCAAGCGAGAAGATGAACGAGGCAACACCCGCCAGCCCCGAGAGGATGACGTTGGAAATCTTCTGTGCTGCCCCTTGGTTCTTCACTTCGCGAATTCTGCCCCGATCTGGCGGTCCCGGCGGGTCCGCTTTTCCCCCTTTTTCAGGGTCGAGGCCTAAACGGAGAAGGTTAAGGAAGCGTGGATAGCCGGGGTCAGCGGCGGCGGCGCAGCACCACGTAGATCGCGCCGCGTCCTCCGTGCGCGGGGGCCGCGCCGCGCACCGCCGCGATATGGTCGGCATGGCGCGAAGCGGCGAGCCAGTCGTTAACCGCGGCGCGGATCCGGCCCCGCTTCACGGGGGGTTCGCCGCGCGGCGCATGGCCGGTGATGAGAAGGACGAGGCGTTCGCCCTGCCGGATGGCATCGTCGAGGCCCCGGTCAATCGCTTCCCACGCGCGATCGAGACTGTGGCCATGAAGGTCGAGCACGCGATCGGGCGCGACCTTTCCGCCGCGCAGGCGCCGGTCCCACCCCCCGTCGAGCGTCGAGGCGTCGAGTGGAGCCTTGCGCGGAGGGGGCGCAGGTGGCGGAGATGCAACCGGGCGGCGGCGAAGCGGTGCGGCGCGCGGCGGTGGTGATGCGGGCGGCGGAGTATCGCGGGTCGCGGGATCGCGCGACAGCGGCTCTACCGTGGCCACCACCCTGGCCCAGAGCTCGGCTTCGTCATCGCCGAGCTTGCGCACGGGCCGCGGCGGACTTGGGAAGAAGGACGAGCGCGCGTCCCGACGAGGACATGGCCCCGGCGATGCGGCGCGCCTCGCTGCCCGCGCCCCAGAAAGTGTCGAAGCGGTTCGCGCCCTTGATCGCCCCGCCGGTATCCTGCGCGACCCACAGCCCGTCGGCGACATCGCTGTCCATGTCGAGCCAGACAGGCGCGCCCAAGGGGACGAATTTCGGATCGGCTGCGACCGTGGTGCGGCCCGTCACCGGGACTTCGAGAGCGCCGAGCGGCCCCTCGCCTTCGAGGACACGGAAGAAGATGTAGGAGGGATTTTCGGCCATCAGCGCGGCTCCCCGCACCGGGTCCTCGCGCAGCCAAGCCTGAAGGCTTTCCATCGTGATGGTGCCGGGCTCCATCAGGCCGCGTTCGCGCAGGAGCTTGCCGATCGCGACATAGCTGCGCCCGTTCTGGCCCGCATAGCCGATGCGCAGCACCGAACCGTCGTCCATGCGAACGCGGCCCGACCCCTGGATGTGAAGGAAGAAGAGTTCGACCGGATCGACCGCCCAGGCGAGTTCGAGCCCGCGTCCGGCAAGCGCGCCCGCATCGATCGCGGCGCGGTCATGATAGAGGACGAAATTGCCATTCTCGTCATAGCGGCCTCGCCCTTCCCCGCTTGCGTCGCTGAATTGGCCTCGGATCAGATCCGGCGGGAGCGAATAGATGGGGGTGGTGCAGCCCGGACGGGGGCGTCGGCAACCGGCGATTTCCGGTTCGAAATAGCCCGTCGCGAAGGCAGTGCCGCCACCGACCTCGACCCAGGCGAAGCGGGTAGCGAAAAAGCGAGCGGCGTCGGCGGGGGAAATGCGCTCGGCTTCCTCGCAGAGCGGCAACCATTCCTCGGGACGGGTGAGGCCCGATGCATCCTCGCGGCGCACGAGCCTGGGGCAGCTTTTCCGGAAGGCGGTCAGCGCCTGTGCTGCAGTCTGGCTGGCCACCGGCATCGCGGCGGCGAGTTGCACTCCTGCCGCGAGTGCATTCACGGGCACGACGGGCGTGGCGGCGCTGGTGACGGCGGTACGCGGGGCGCAGGCAGCTAGAAGGAGACTGGCAGCGAGAGCGGCTGCCTTGAGGCCCCTCATTCCTCTTCGTCGGTCTCGACGAGGATCCAGTTCGGATCGCTCGCGGAAATGTCGCGGCGGAAGGTCCAGCGGTCGCGGGTCTGGACGGCGTCGCTGAGCGAGCCGGCCACCACTTCGCCATCGGCATTGCGGGTGACCGCGGCGATGTCGGCTTCGAAGCGGACGGTGACTTCGGCGACCCGGTCTTCGAGGCGGGCCGCGGCGATCAGCGACTGGTCGATCGCGACGAGGCGGTTGTCGAGGGTAAGCCCCTCAGCCTTGCGAGCCTCGACCGCGCCCGCGAAGGCCTCGTAGACATTGTCGTCGACGAGCGGGCGCACTTCTTCGAGATCGCCCTTCCAGAAAGCCTCGAGGATCATGCGATAGGCCTGTTCGGCACCGTCGAGGAAACGCGCGACATCGAAGCCCGGATCGGCGGCGAGCAAGGCGCGGACGCCGGGGCCCGCGAGCGGGAGATAGGCGGTGCCCGCATCGTCCTGACCCACCGAGTCGGGGCTCATCCGCTCGTCGCGCACCGGCGCATCCAGCGGGGCGTCGGGCTCGGCCGCCTTGACGGTCTGTTCATGGCCGGTCCGCTCGCCCAGCACGCTGTAGAGGCGCAGGCCAACGAAAAGAGCGACAAGGGCGAGGATAACAAGAGCGGTCAAAGAAATGTCCAATCCGATTCAAACGAGCAATTCGCGATCCTACATAAGATGCCTGGCAGCGCTTTTCAAAGAGATGAACGGCCCAGCCGCCTCGATGTTGCGCCGTGTCGCCCCTACTGCTAGTCGCGGCGCATCTTATCATGGCTGCCCGAGAGGGGCAGCATTCATCTCAAAAAGACAGGATTTTTCCGATGGCCGAGAACGAAACCCCGCCCCAGCCGCAGCAGCCCGAGGGCGACAATCCCGAAAATGCGCCTCAGATGGCCAATCTTGCGCAATATGTGAAGGATCTCTCGGTCGAGAACCCGTCGAGCCCGACGGTCTACCAGTGGAAGAACCAGCCGCGCATCGACGTCAATTTCAACATCGCCGTCGAACCGGCGGGCGAAGGCGTTCGTGAAGTCATCCTCAAGATCGAGGCCAAGGCGGCTTCGGAAGAAGGCACGCACTTCATCGTCGATCTGACCTATGCGGGTCTCTACGGCTTCCGAAATATCTCGGAAGAGCAGCTGCATCCCTTCTTCTATGTCGAAGCGCCGACGATGCTCTTCCCCTTCGCGCGGCAGATCGTTGCCGAGGCGGTGGGCAATGCGGGCTTTGCGCCGCTGATGCTCGAGCCGATCGACTTCCGTTCCACCTACCTGCAGCAGATGCAGGCCCAGCAGGCCCCGAGCAGCACCAATGGCGGCTCGGAAACGGCCGACGCCTGACCTCTAAGGGAACGCTGGGGCCATGAACCTCGTCAAGGCCGGGGGGACGATCGGCGGATTGACCCTCGTCAGCCGGATCCTCGGCTTCGTCCGCGAGATGATCTTCGCCCGCATCATGGGGGCGAGCGCGGCGGCGGACATTTTCTACTGGGCCTTTCAGCTTCCTAACCTCTTGCGCCGCCTGTTTGGCGAAGGGGCATTCTCCCAAGGCTTCGTCCCTCTTTTCGCGCGCTATTGCGAGAAGGGGGACGATCTTTCCGAGGCCAAGCGATTTGCCGAGGAAGTGCAGGCGGTGTTCCTGCCGGTCCTCATCATCGTCACCGCCATCTTCGTCATCGCGATGCCCGCGGTGGTGATCTTGGTGGTGAGCGATAACTGGACCGACGATCCCGCGCGCTATTCCTTCGCGGTCGAACTGGGCCGGATCGTCTTTCCCTATCTCATCTTCATCTCGATGGTGTCGCTGTTCAGCGGCATATTGAACAGCCTGTCGCGCTTTACCGCCGCGGCCTTCGCGCCCGCTCTTCTCAATGTCGCGCTGGTGATCGCGTTGCTGCTTTTTCCAGAAGGCGGAGTGACCACGGCCCGGGCAATGACATGGGGCGTCTTGGCAGGCGGGGTCCTGCAACTGGCGCTGCTGGTCATCGCGACCAAGCGTGCGGGCCTCACCCTCAAACTGCGGCCGCCCAAGATGACGCCGCGCGTCAAGGAACTGCTGATCATCATCCTGCCCGCCACGCTGGGTGCGGGGGGCTATTATATCAGCCAGGTCTTCTACACCTATTTCGCGACCGTCCTGCCAACGGGCAGCATGGTCTATCTCCAGCAAGCCGACCGGCTCAACCAGCTGCCGCTCGCGCTGGTCGGGGCGGCGATCTCCACTGCCATCCTGCCCGCGATCAGCCGCCATATCGAGAAGGCTGAATTGAAGCAGGCAGCCAATGTGCAGGGCCGCGCGACCGAACTGGCGATGCTGCTGACCATTCCCGCGGCGATCGGCCTGTCGGTCGCGGCGATCCCGATCATGACCGTGCTGTTCGAAGGCGGCGAGTTCACCGCGCAGGACGCCGCCAATGCCGGCGAAGTGCTGGCGATCCTCGTCGCGGGCCTGCCTGCCTATGTGATGATCAAGGTGCTGGCCCCGGGCTTCTATGCGCGCAAGAATGTCCGCACGCCGGTGATTGTCGCGCTCGTCACCCTGTTCATGGGCGTCGTTGCCAATTTCATGTTCATCGACGAGTTGGGCATCATCGTCCTTCCCATCTCGACCGCGGTGGGGGCCTGGCTCAATGCCATCGCGCTTTATGTCATCCTTGCCGCCAAGGGGCATTTTCATTTCGAGCGCTGGCTCGTCTGGCGGCTGGTGAAGCAATTGTTCGCCGCCGCCGCGATGGCCGCGGTGATCATCCTGCTGCAAGGGCGGCTCGAAGGCTATTTCGATGCCTCGGCGGGCAAGCGGGTCGTGGGGACGCTGGCGCTGGTCGGCGCGGGCGGCATCGTCTACCTCACCCTTGCCTGGTTCACGGGCGCGATGGACAAGGAGGATATCCTCATCCTCCTGCGCAAGAAGAAAGTCGACAATGCCGGATAAGATGCGCGTCGTTTCGGGAATCCAGCCCACCGGGGATCTGCACCTCGGCAACCTTCTCGGCGCGATCCTGCGCTGGGTGCGGATGCAGGACGAGGCAGAGTGCCTTTTCTTCCTTGCCGATCTCCATGCCATCACGGTCGATGTCGATCCCGCCAAGCTGCGCGCCAATGTGCGCGAGATGGCGGCGGCGCTGATCGCCAGCGGGATCGATCCCAAGAAATCGATCCTCTTTGCCCATTCGGACGTCCCCGCGCATCCCGAGCTGGCGTGGATCCTGGGCTGCACCGCGCGCATGGGCTGGCTCAGCCGGATGACCCAGTTCAAGGCCAAGTCGGGCAAGAATCGCGAAAAGGCGAGCGTCGGCCTCTTCACCTATCCCGTGCTGCAGGCCGCCGACGTGCTTCTCTACAATGCCACCCATGTGCCGGTGGGCGAGGACCAGAAGCAGCATATCGAGCTGGCGCGCGACATTGCCGAGGCGTTCAACCATCACAATGGCGTCGAACTCTTCACCCCTCCCCAGCCCTATATCGGTGGCGGCGCGGCGGCGCGCGTGATGAGCCTTCGCAACGGCAGCGAGAAGATGTCCAAGTCAGCCGAAAGCGACATGACGCGGATCAACCTTACCGACGATGACGATCTCATCGTCCAGAAGGTACGCAAGGCGAGGACCGACCCCGAGCCGCTGCCAGAGACGCCCGAGGGCCTCAATGAGCGGCACGAGGCGCGCAACCTCGTCGGCATCCTTGCGGCGATCGAGGACCGGCCGGTCGAAGCGGTGCTAGCCGAACATGCGGGCAAGGGTTTCGGCGAGTTCAAGCCGCTGCTTGCCGATGCACTGGTGGCGATGCTGTCGCCGCTTCGCGAGCGACTCGTGGAACTTCGCAACGACCAGGACGAACTCGACCGCATTCTTGACGAGGGCGCCGAGAAAGCGCGCACGCTGGCGCAGCCGACGCTGGCGGCAGCCTATCGAGCAGTGGGGCTGCGTCGTTAACCCGACATTGCGGCTTCATGCCCTGTTCACGGCGAACTGTGCTATAAGCTTGATCAATCAAGGATTTAGCGCAAGGATAAGTCATGCGTAGACTGTTCACTTCCGCGCTCGCCAGCGTTGCCATTCTCGGCCTGTCGGCGTGCGCCACCGGCCTGCCCACCAAGGTGAGCAGGTTCGAAGCCATGCCGCCGCCCAATGGCGAAAGCTTCTTCGTCGTGCCGATGGATCCCGCCGAAAAGGGCGGGCTCGAATTCAGCCGTTATGCCGAAATGGTCTCCAAGGAAATGCAGGAAGAGGGCTATCGCCCGGCTGCGAGCGCCGAGGAAGCCACGATGATCGTCCAGCTCGGCTATGATGTCGACGAGGGCCGCGAGCGGGTCGTCTCCGACCCCTATTTCGACCGCTGGGCCTACCAGCGCCGCGCCTTCTACGATCCCTTCTATCGCTGGCGGTATCGCCCGCTCTACGCGCGGCACCATTATTATGGTCGTCGCCTGCCCTACAGCTATGGCTGGGACGATCCCTTCTGGTATTCGCCCTGGGGCCGCGACCATATCCGCAGCTACACCGAATATCGTTCGGAACTCGAACTCGACATCCGCCGCGCCGAAACCGGCGAAGCGATCTTCGAAGGCAGCGCCAAGGCGCGTAGCCGGACCGACGAATTGGGTTCGCTGGTTCCCAACCTGATCACCGCCATGTTCACCGATTTCCCGGGCAACAATGGCGAAACGGTCAAGATCACGGTTCGCCCCGAAAAAGACGACTAGGGCCGGATCGGATCGAGACGAGACAATGGGCTCGCAAGGACAGGTGCCTTGCGGGCCCTTTTTCTTTTCCCGTTCGGGCCTCGTTCTGCCGAAACGCATCCGGGCAAAAAGAAAGGCCCGTCCGGATCAATTCTCCGGGCGGGCCTTCCCTTGTCCAGTTGGGGACTGGAACGGACTAGAGTTTCAGCCTTCGAGCTGCCGCGTCAGAAGGCGGATGTCGGCGTCGAGTTCGCTGTCGGCGGCGCGCAGCCGCTCGATCTGCTTGACCGCGTGGATCACCGTGGTGTGGTCGCG
The DNA here is from genome assembly GCF_014195685.1 of Sphingomicrobium lutaoense. Classification (GTDB taxonomy): domain Bacteria; phylum Pseudomonadota; class Alphaproteobacteria; order Sphingomonadales; family Sphingomonadaceae; genus Sphingomicrobium; species Sphingomicrobium lutaoense. The sequence goes on from NZ_JACICF010000001.1 coordinate 1,003,525, forward strand.
GCCACCGAAGCGGCGCCCGATGTCGGGAAGCGACTTGGGCGTGAGCTGTTTCGACAGATACATCGCGACCTGGCGCGGACGCGCGACCTCGCGGGCGCGGCGCGCGCTCGACATCTCGGCCTTGCGGATGCGGAAATGTTCGGCGACCTGCGTCTGGATCTCGTCGATCGAGATGCGGCGCTGATTGGCGCGCAGCACGTTGGCGAGCACTTCCTCGACGAAGGGAACGTCGATGTCGCGGCCGGTCATCATCGCATAGGCCGCGATGCGGTTGAGCGCACCTTCGAGTTCGCGGATCGAGTTGGTGATCCGGCGAGCGAGGAATTCGACCACCGCGCGCGGCATGTCGACGCCCGGAAGCGCTTCGAGCTTGGCCTCGATGATGTTGAGGCGCAGTTCGTAATCCGCCGGGTTGATGTCGGCGACCAGCCCCCAGGACAGGCGCGAGAGGATACGCGGCGCGATGCCGTCGAGATCCTGCGGCGCACGGTCCGAGGTGATGACGAGACGGCGACCCGCGTTGATGATCTCGTTCATCGTGTGGAAGAATTCTTCCTGGGTCGAATCCTTGCCCGCGATGAACTGCACATCGTCGATGAGCAGCAGATCGGCGCTGCGCAGGCGCTGCTTGAAGCCGATCGTGTCATTCTGCTTCAGCGCCCGGACGAACTCGACCATGAATTTTTCGGCCGACATCGAGACGACCGACTTGCCCGGATGCGATTCGAGGAAGGCCTGGCCGATGGCATGCAGGAGGTGCGTCTTGCCGCGACCCGTGCCGCCATGGATGAACAGCGGGTTGAAGCCGACCTTTTCGGTCGAGGCGAGCGTCTTGGCCGCGGTGGCCGCGACTTCGTTGGCCTTGCCGATGACGAAAGTGTCGAACCGGTAGCGGGCATCGAAATTGGGCGCGGAAGGATCACGCTCGCCGCCCGCGCTCACGGTGGCCGAATGTTCTTCAGCCGTTGGCGTGTCCTCGAGAATCAATAGGGGCGAAGGCCGGGGAGCATCGGCCGCGGCGACGATCTTCACGTCGCGCACGAGCGGAAGTGCCGTGGTCCAGGCGAGCTTGAGTCGGTCGCCGAAATGGCTGCTGACCCAATCGGCCATGAACTGGCTCGGCATCTGGATTTCGACGATTCCCGATTCGGCATCGAAACGACCGAGTTCGGCAGGCTTCAGCCAGCCGTCGAAGGTGCGGGCACCGATGTCGCGACGAAGCCCGGTACGGATATTTTCCCAAGCGGCATCAAGCGGTTCTGCGATCGCTTGTGCATCGTCTTGGCGCATACCGTCTTCATTGCCCTGCACTGGCCTGCGCCTCCTTCTCGTCCGTTGAAGACAAAGCGGATCCGTTACGCGCAGCAGGGTGCCGCGGCGTCGAAAATCACACACTCTATCTTGCCCCCCGGGGCGAGTTTTCGCCGCCGGAGTGATCTTTTTAAGTTCGCGAAGGGCCGCGTTTCAAGTCGCTTTTTTTCATAAATCCGAAATAAAGAGTCTTGACAGCGGAAAGCCGCGAAAAATGGAGAAAAGCCCGATTTTCGCGACTTTTGAGAGGTGTTTGGAGGGGCTTTGGGACGCGAATCGCGGGAAAAGCTGACTTTTTGATTTAACCCAAAGAAAACGGGCCACCGGAGGGTTCCGGCGGCCCGTCAAAAGTCGTTCGCGAAGGGGGCGATCAGCCCAGCGCCTTCACCCGCTTTGCCAGGCGGCTGATCTTCCGCGCGGCAGTGTTCTTGTGCATCACGCCCTTGGCGACGCCGCGTGCGATTTCGGGCTGTGCAGCCTTAAGGGCATCGAAGGCCTCGTCCTTCTTGCCGCCTTCGAGAGCCAGTTCGACTCGCTTGATGAAGGTACGGATACGGCTGACGCGCGCGCCATTGACTTCGGCGCGGCGCGCGTTGCGACGGATGCGCTTACGGGCTTGCGGCGTGTTCGCCATGAATAGGACCTCAACTATCTGTTCAATCAAAGAAAAAAAGCGGGCCGCCACGAAGGGGCCGCGCGTTCTGGCGCTCCCCTAGCGGTGGTCGCAACCAAGGTCAAGCATTCTAGCGCTGGCAATGCGCACAATAAAAGGTCGAGCGGCCACCTTGCACGCGGCGGCGCACTTCACGGTCGCAGCCATCGGTGCGGCAGGGCTGGCCTTCGCGGCCATAGACATCGAAGCGTTCCGGGAAATAGCCGAGCTCTCCATCGGGGGCCGAATAGTCGCGGAGGGTCGAGCCGCCTGCGGCGATCGCTTCTTCGAGCACGTCCTGGATATGGCCGGCGAGCGCATCGAGGCGGGCCTTGCCGATGGAGCCCGCCTTGCGGCCCGGCGCGATGCCCGCGCGGTAAAGCGCTTCGCAGACATAGATGTTGCCGAGGCCCGCGACGACGCGCTGGTCGAGGAGAGCGAGCTTGATCGCGACGGTCTTTCCTTCGAGCCGTTCGCGGAGCATCGCTCCGGTGAGCGGGGCGCCGACAGGTTCGGGGCCCATTCCCTCGAAGCCGGGATAGTCATCGAGGCGGTCTGTGGGCAGGAGCTCGACCGAGCCGAAGCGGCGGGGATCGTTGAGGCTGAGGCGGCGGCCATCGCCGAGCGTGAGGACGAGATGGTCATGCTTGCCGATATCGTCGGGGTCGATGCGCCAGCGGCCCGACATGCCGAGGTGGAAGATGAGCGTGTCACCCCGGTCGGTGCCGATCAGGCCATATTTGGCGCGGCGCGAAAAGGAGCTGGCGGTGGCGCCCGTGAGGCGCTGGCCGAGGTCTTGCGGGAAGGGACGGCGAAGGTCCGGGCGATGCAGCTCGACCCGGGCGATGCTGCGCCCGAGCATGACGCGCTCCAGTCCGCGCACGGTGGTTTCGACTTCGGGAAGTTCGGGCATGGGTGAAAGTGGAGATAAGGGGCGTTCCCACCCTCGCCAACCCCTGCTAGGGCCACTTGCCATGAGCGATGAAGTCCATTTCGGCGACGAGATCGTCAGCCGCGAGGAGAAGACGCGGCGGGTCGGCGGGGTCTTTTCCTCGGTCGCACGCCGCTACGATGTCATGAACGACCTGATGTCGGGCGGAATGCACCGGCTGTGGAAGGACCGGTTCGTGGCCAAGGTGCAGCCGCGGCCCGGCGAGCGCGTTCTCGACATGGCGGGCGGGACCGGCGACATCGCCTTCCGCATGGCCGCGCGGGGCGCGGACGTGACGGTGAGCGACATCAATCCCGACATGCTGGCGGTGGGAATGGAGCGGGCCGAGAAGCGCAACCTCGACCGGCTGACATGGCAGGTCGAGAATGCCGAGAAGCTGTCGTTCGGCGATGAACAGTTCAACGCCTATACGATCGCCTTCGGCATCCGGAACGTCACCGATATTCCCGCGGCGCTTCGCGAAGCGCATCGCGTGCTGAAGCGCGGGGGGCGGTTCTTCTGCCTCGAATTCTCGACCAGCGAATGGCCGGGGTTCGGCGAACTTTACGAAGCCTATGCCGACAATGTCATTCCGCGCGTCGGCAAGGCGGTGGCTGGCGATGCCGACAGCTATCAATATCTGGTCGAATCGATCCGCCGTTTCCCGCGCATGGGCGAATTTGCCGCGATGATCGAGGAAGCGGGTTTCACGCAGGTCCGGCACCAGCCGATTCTCGGCGGGTTGGTCGCCATCCATTCGGGGTGGAAGATCTAGGCGCATGGCTTCTGCACCGACGCATCTGTGGCGCCTTCTCAAATGGGGCCGGACGCTTGCGCGGCATGGCGCGCTACGGGGGATCGAGCGCGATCCCCTCACCCCGCCGGGGGTTCGACGCCTGGTGCGCATCGCGCGGTTCGGAACGCGCCAGCCCGAAACACCCGACTATGCCGCCGCGCTGAAGCAGATCGGTCCTGCGGCGATCAAGCTGGGGCAGGCGCTGGCGACGCGGCCCGACCTGGTCGGCGAGGAAGCCGCGGCGAACCTTCTCCAGTTGCAGGACAATCTGCCGCCCGCGCCATTTCCCGAGGTCAAGAAAGCGGTCGAAAGCGCCTTGGAAGCACCGCTGGAAACGATCTTTTCCTCATTCAGCGAGGAGCCCGTGGGTGCGGCCTCGATCGCGCAGGTGCATCGCGCGGTCACCGTCGAGGGGCGCGATGTCGCGGTGAAAGTGCTTCGGCCCGGCATCGAGGATGTCTTTGCCGAGGCGATCGAGACCTATGAATGGGCAGCGGCCCATGTAGAGACGCTGGGCGGCGAAGCCGAGCGGCTGCGCCCGCGCCAGGTCATCGCCTATTTCAAGCAATGGACGCGCCGCGAACTCGACTTGCAGCGCGAAGCCGCCTCGGCGTCCGAACTGCGCGAGAATATGGTCGCCGAACCCGGCTTCTTCGTTCCCGAAATCGACTGGACCCGCACTGCGCGCCGCGTCCTCACGATGGACTGGATCGACGGGATCAAGCTCACCAAGCGCGACGAACTGATCGCGGCGGGGCATGACCTTCCCTCGCTGGCAGTAATCCTTGTCCGCGCTTTCCTGCGCCAAGCGGTGGTCGATGGCTTTTTCCATGCCGACCTTCACCAGGGCAATCTGTTCGCGCTTCCCGACGGGCGACTGGCGGCGGTCGATTTCGGCATCATGGGACGGATCAACCGGCAGGCGCGGCTGTGGCTTGCCGAGATCCTCTACGGCCTCATCACCGGCAATTATCGCCGCGTCGCCGAGATCCATTTCGAGGCGCAATATGTGCCGCCGCATCACAATGTCGAGGAATTCGCCACGGCGCTGCGCGCGGTGGGCGAGCCGATGCGCGGCCTGCCCGTCAAGGACATCAGCGTCGGGCGGATGCTCGAGGGACTGTTCGCGATCACGCGCGATTTCGACATGGTGACCCAGCCCCATCTCCTCCTTCTCCAGAAGACGATGGTGATGGAGGAAGGCGTGGCCACCGCGCTCGATCCCGACATCAACATGTGGGAAGCCGCCGAGCCTTTCCTCAAGGAATGGATGCGCACCGAGCTGGGCCCCGAGACCGCGCTGGCCGACCGCATCAACGAGACGATCGATGCGCTGGGTCGCCTGCCCTCGCTTCTCCAGCGGATCGAGGCCTCCTATCCGACGCCGGGCGCGGCGCCTCCCCCGCCCCCGCTGCCTGAAGTCACGATGATTGAGCGGCCGCGCGGCTTCGGTTATCTTCTCACTGCCCTCATCGCCGGTGCGGCGGGCGCGGCGGGCATGGCCTGGTGGCTGGGATAGGCGGAAGATGGCGCGCATCCTTCTCATCATCGGCGGGGGCATCGCGGCCTACAAGGCAGCCGAACTGGTGCGCCATGCGCGCAAGGCGGGGCATGAAGTCACCCCCGTCCTGACCGAGGGCGCGCAGCATTTCGTCACGCCGATGAGCCTTGCCGCGCTGGCCGAGAGCCCGGTCTATACCTCGCTCTGGGATCTCAAGGACGAAGTGGAGATGGGGCATATCGAGCTCAGCCGCGCAGCCGACCATGTGCTGGTCTGTCCGGCGACCGCCGATCTCATCGCCAAGATGGCGGCGGGGCTGGCCACCGATCTTGCCACCACCCTTCTCCTGGCCACCGACAAGCCCGTCACCATCGCGCCCGCGATGAATGTGAAGATGTGGGAGCATCCCGCGACGCAGCGCAATATCGCGCAGTTGAAGGCTGACGGGGTCAGCGTCATCGATCCTGACGAAGGACCGATGGCGTGCGGCGAATATGGGCCGGGCCGCCTGCCCGATCCCGAGGCGATCCTCGCGGCGCTGCCCCACACGGGCGAGACCGCTCCGCCGCTGGCGGGAAGCGAAGGGCCGCTTGCGGGCAAGCATGTGCTGGTCACGGCCGGACCGACGCACGAGCCCATCGATCCGGTGCGCGTCCTTGCCAACCGCTCTTCGGGCAAGCAGGGCTTTGCCATTGCCGCCGCCGCTGCACGCGCGGGAGCGCGGGTGACGCTGGTCGCGGGTCCGGTTTCGCTGCCCACGCCCTTCGGCGTGACGCGCGTTGACGTCATGACGGCAGTCCAGATGCGCGACGCGGTGATAGCCGCGCTTCCCGCCGATATTGCCTTCATGGTCGCCGCGGTCGCCGACTGGCGCGTGGCGGCCAGCGCTTCGAAGTTGAAGAAAGGCGACGGGCCGCCCGAACTGCAGTTCGAGGCCAATCCCGACATCCTCAGGGAATTGGGCGAGCGCCCCGACCGTCCCGGCCTCCTCATCGGCTTTGCCGCCGAGACCGACGATGTCATCGCCAATGCGACCGCCAAGCTGGAGCGCAAGAAGGCCGACTGGATCGTCGCCAACGATGTGTCGGGCGACGTCATGGGAAGCGATCACAACCGCGTCCATATCGTCACCAGGGACGGGGTGACCGACATGGGAGCGATGACGAAAGCCCAGGTTGCACAAATGCTTATCGACAGGATTTCATAACATATGGCAATTTCGATCCAGATCGCCCGCCTGCCCCATGGCGAGGGTCTTCCCCTTCCCCAATATGCCACGCCCGGCGCGGCGGGGATGGACGTGGTGTCCGCCGAAGACGTGACCATCGCGCCGGGCGAGCGGCATCCGGTCGCCACCGGTTTCCGCGTGGCGATCCCCGAGGGATATGAGATCCAGGTGCGCCCCCGTTCGGGGCTGGCCTTCAAGCATGGCATCACCGTTCCCAACACGCCCGGCACGATCGACAGCGATTATCGCGGCGAGTTGAAGGTGCTGCTGATCAATCATGGCCCCGAGGCCTTCGAAGTGAAGCGCGGCGAGCGGATCGCCCAGCTGGTGCCCGCCGAAGTCACGCTTGCCCGGTTTGACGAGGTTTCCGAACTCGACGATACCGAGCGGGGGCATGGCGGGTTCGGATCGACCGGGACCAAATGACCTTCAGCGACGATGAGCTTGACCGTTATGCGCGGCACATCGTCCTGCCGCAGTTCGGGGGTGCCGGGCAGCAGCGGCTGAAATCTTCCTCGGTCCTGCTTGTCGGAGCGGGCGGGATCGGTGCGGGCGCGCTTCCCTCGCTCGCCGGAGCGGGCGTGGGACGCATCCATATCGTCGATGACGATCAGGTCGATGTTTCGAACCTTGCACGCCAGCCGCTCTACCGCAGCGAAGATGTGGGCAGGTCCAAGGCCGAACTGGCTGCGCGCTTTGCCGCCGAGCGAAATCCCCACATCGAGATTGTGGCGGTTGATCAACGGGTTGACGAGGACAATGCCGAAAACCTGTTAAGCGGGCACGACCTGGTAATCGACGGCAGCGACAATTTCCGCACGCGCCTGATCGTGAGCGACATGGCTGTCAAGCTGGGCTTGCCGCTCGTTTCGGGGGCGGCGGCACAATTCCAGGGGCAGGCGGCGCTCCTGACCGGGCAGCCCTGCTATCGCTGTTTCGTGGGCGAGGCCTTCGACAGCGACGACTGCGACAATTGCGCCGAACTGGGCGTGCTCGGCGCGCTCACCGGGACGATGGGCCATTTCGCCGCGATGCTGGCGATCCGCCACCTCGCGGGGATCGGCCCTTCGGATGCAGGCACGCTTCACCTGTTCGACGGGGTGCGCGCTCGCTGGAAAGCGATCACCCTTGTCGCCGACCCCGCCTGCCGCGCCTGCGGGACGCCCGGCTAGGCGTCCTTTGTCGCGGGCTTCTTCTTCGCCGGAGCCTTCTTCTTCGTAGCCTTGCGCTTTTTCTTCGCGGGGCCCTTGGCGGCGCGTTCGTCGATGAGGCGGATCGCCTCTTCGAGCGTGACGTCCTTGGGCTCACTTCCCTTGGGCAAGGTGGCATTGGTGTTGCCGTCGGTGACATAGGGACCGTAGCGGCCTTCCATCACCTTCACCTCGCCTTCGCTGGTCGGGTGCTTGCCGAGCACCGCGATGGGCTCGCGTGCGCCGCGAGAGCCGCCCTTGCGGGCCTTGGCCTCGGCGAGCTTGGCGACCGCCGCGTTCATCCCGACCTCGAACACCTCCTCGGTCGAGGAAAGGCGGCCATAGGTGCTGTCATGCGCGACATAGGGGCCGTAGCGCCCGATCGAGGCGGTGATCGGCTTGCCGGTCTCGGGATGCTCGCCCACCGTGCGGGGGAGCGAAAGCAGCTTCTTTGCCATTTCGAGATCGACCGTCGAGCGGTCGACATCCTTGGGAATCGAGGCGCGCTTCTTCTCTCCGTCCACTTCCTGTTCGACATAGGGGCCGAAGCGGCCGACCTTGATCTCGATCCCCTCGCCCAGCTCGGCGGGACCTTCCTGCGCCTCTTCGCCGCGCACGCCGAAGGGGCGCGTGAACTTGCAGTCGGGATAGTTGGAGCAGGCGACGAAAGCGCCGAACTTGCCGCCGCGAAGGCTCAGCTTGCCTTCGCCGCACTTGGGGCAGAGGCGCGGGTCGGAGCCGTCGTCCTTTTCCGGGAAGAGCCAGGGCGCGAGAAATTCGTCGAGCGCGGCGGTAATGTCGCTCGGCTTCTGGTCCATGACCTCGCCTGCCTTGGGCTTGAAGTCGCGCCAGAAGTCGTGGAGCAGCCGCTGCCAGTCGAGCCGGCCGCCCGAGACATCGTCCAGTTCCTCTTCGAGTTCGGCGGTATAGTCATAAGACACATAACGTTCGAAGAAGCGTTCGAGGAAGGCAGTGACGAGGCGCCCCGATTCCTCGGGAATGAAGCGGTTCTTCTCCAGCCGGACATAGTCGCGGTCCTTCAAGGTCTGGAGCGTCGCGGCATAGGTCGAGGGACGGCCGATGCCGAGTTCCTCGAGCCGCTTGACGAGGCTGGCTTCGGAGAAGCGCGGCGGCGGCTGGGTGAAATGCTGGGTGGCCTCGACCTTTTCCTTGCGCGGCGCATCGCCCTTGCGCAGCGTGGGCATGCGGCCTTCTTCCTCGTCGGTGCTGTCGTCGCGGCCTTCCTCGTAGAGCGCGATGAAGCCCGGGAACTTGACCACCTGGCCGGTGGCACGAAGCACGCAGCGGCCCGCTCCGTCAGTGAGTTCGGCGGTGGTGCGCTCGAGCCGGGCGGCGGCCATCTGGCTGGCCAGCGCGCGGTTGTAGATCAGGCGGTAGAGGCGAGCGGCATCGCCCTGCCCTGCCGCGTCGCGCGAGAAGTTGGTGGGCCGGATGGCTTCATGCGCTTCCTGCGCATTCTTGGCCTTCGACTTGTACTGGCGCGGCTTGTCCGGGAGGTAGCCCGCGTCATAGCGTTCGGCGACCGCCTTGCGCGCGGCGGACAGGGCCTCGCCGGCCATCTGGACGCCGTCGGTGCGCATATAGGTAATCGCGCCGTCCTCGTAGAGGCCCTGCGCCAGGCGCATTGTGTGGCTGGCAGAGAAGCCGAGCTTGCGCGCAGCTTCCTGCTGGAGCGTCGAGGTGGTGAAGGGGGGCGGCGGATTGCGGGTGAGAGGCTTGGTCTCGACGCTTTCGACCGTGAAATGGCCTTCCTCGACGGCGTGCCTCGCCGCGTCGGCCTCGGCCCTGGTGCCGATGGTGAGGCGGTCAATCTTCTTGCCGTCGAAGCGGACGAGGCGAGCCGAAAAGGGCGTGCCGTCGCTTTCGAAGGTCGCGCCGACCTGCCAATATTCGCGCGGGTCGAAGGTTTCGATTTCGCGTTCGCGGTCGACGATCAAGCGCAGCGCGACCGACTGGACACGGCCCGCCGAGCGGGCGCCCGGCAGCTTGCGCCAGAGGATCGGCGACAAGGTGAAGCCGACGAGATAGTCGAGCGCGCGGCGGGCGCGGTAGGCGTCGATAAGGTCGGTATCGAGCGCGCGCGGCTGGGTCATCGCCTGCGTCACGGCATTCTTGGTAATCGCGTTGAAGGTGACGCGCTCGACCTCGGCGGGGAGCGCCTTCTTGCGCGTGAGAAGTTCCTGGACGTGCCAGCTGATCGCTTCGCCTTCGCGATCAGGGTCAGTCGCGAGGATGAGGGCTTCGGCCGACTTGGCGGCGTCGGTGATCGCCTTCATCTGCTTGGTCTTGTCCGAATTCTGCGTCCATTTCATCGCGAAGTCGGCATCGGGGTCGACCGAGCCGTCCTTGGCGGGGAGATCGCGGACATGACCATAGCTGGCGAGCACCTTGTGGCCCGGACCGAGATATTTTTCGATGGTCTTCGCCTTGGCGGGCGATTCGACGATGACAAGTTTCAATTCGAGGCGTCCTTACACGTGTATACGCGCGATGATCCGGCCCCTCATGTGGCGGTCAAGTCCATTGTTCGCAAGCTGGCTTTTGCCCCGGCATGGCGGTCGAGCCGCCCGGCCAGATCGAGTTCGAGAAGCGCGAGCTGCACTGGGGTGCGGATCAACCGAACCCGGTCAAGAAGGCCGCTGGTCACCCGTTGCCCTTGTTTCTTCGCGGCGCGCCGAGAAGCGCTTCTCCTCTCCGGCGCGGAGCCGGCGGATATTGTCGCGATGCTTCCACAGGATGAGAAGCGTGAAACCGAGCAACATGCCGAAATAGGGTTCGGCGCCCATAAAGGCGGCAGTCATGGGCGCACTGATCGCCGAGCCCAGCCCACCAACCGAGGAAATGCGGGTGATTAGGAACAGCCCCACCCACACCAGCGCGGCGACCAGCGCCGCGACGGGAAGAAGGGCAATCAGGATTCCGAAGAAGGTCGCCACGCCCTTGCCACCCTTGAACTTGAGCCAGACGGGATAGAGATGGCCGACGAAGGCCCCGGTGGCGGCGAAGATTTCGGCGCCATGTTCCATCGGCCCATCGGGAAGGAAGTGGCGGGCAATGAGTACCGCGGCCGCGCCTTTGAGCGCATCGAGGAAGAGGACGGCGGCACCCAGTCCTTTTCCTCCGGCACGCAAGGCATTGGTCGCGCCGATATTGCCCGAGCCGATAGTGCGCAGGTCGCCCTTGCCCAGCATCGCGGCGAGCAGGAGCCCGAAGGGAATCGATCCGAGCAGATAGCCCAGCGCCAGGGCAGGCAGATATTCGGTGACGGCCATGGCAGATTGCCTAGAGCGATGCAGCCGACAGCGCAATGTTGCGGATTGGCCCGCGCATCCCCAAAGCAGGGGGCATGGATGCACCGCTGCTATTTTTCGATTCGGGGATCGGGGGGCTGTCCATTCTCGGCCCGACCCGTGCGCTCCTTCCCCATGCGCCGATCGTCTATGCCGCCGACAATGCCGCCTTTCCCTATGGCACCCGCAGCGAAGGCGAGATTGCCGCGCGCGTTCCCGCGCTTTTGGGGCGGTTGACCGAGCGCGTGCATCCGCGCCTCGTCGTGATCGCCTGCAATACCGCGAGCACCATCGCGCTCGACCATGTGCGCGCCGCGCTCGACATTCCGGTGGTGGGCACTGTTCCGGCGATCAAGCCCGCCGCCGAACGGTCGAAAAGCCGAGTGATCGGCGTGCTGGGCACCGAAGCGACGGTGCGCCAGCCTTATGTCGATGATCTGAGCGCGCAGTTCGCCGAGGATTGCATCGTGCTTCGCCATGGTTCGGCGCAGCTGGTCGAATTGGCCGAACGGCGGCTGGCGGGCGAAGAAGTGAGCGAAGAGGAAGCCGCCGAGGCCGCACGCCCGCTGTTCGAGAAGGAACATGGCGAGAAGATCGACGTGGTGGTGCTGGCCTGCACCCATTTCCCCTTGCTCGCCGACCATCTGGCCAAGGCCTTTCCCGGCACCGACTTCATCGACGGGAGCCAGGGCATCGCCCGGCGCATCGCGCATCTCACTCGCGGGCAGGACTGGCCCGCCGGCGCGCCTTCGGGAAAAGCGATTTTCACCGGCCCTGCGCCCGAGGCGCTGCGGCCCGCGCTGGAACGCTTTGGCCTTACCGAGATGCTCACCCTTTGATAAATTGGGCAAAGCCCTTTAAAGGGCGCCTCGAAAGCGGAAGTAGAGCGACGGGCAGTGGATTATAATTCTATCTTCAAGGCAGCGATCGAGCGCTTGCATGACGAGGGGCGCTATCGCGTCTTCATCGACATCCTGCGCACCAAGGGCGCCTATCCCAATGCGCGTTGCTTTCACGGGCATAACGGCCCCAAGCCGATCACCGTCTGGTGTTCGAACGACTATCTGGGCATGGGCCAGCACGACAAGGTCGTCGAGGCGATGGAAGAGGCGCTGCACAGCGTCGGCGCGGGTTCGGGCGGCACGCGCAACATCGGCGGCAACACCCATCTCCATGTCGAGCTGGAAGAAGAGCTGGCCGATCTGCATGGCAAGGAAGCCGCGCTTCTCTTCACCTCGGGCTATGTCTCGAACGAAGCGGCCTTGTCGACGCTCGGCAAGCTGCTGCCGGGCTGCGTCATCTTTTCGGACGAGCTCAACCATGCCTCGATGATCGCGGGGATCCGCAACTCGGGCTGCGAGAAGCGCGTATTCCGGCACAATGATCTCGAGCATCTCGAGCAGCTGTTGATGGAAGTGCCCGCCGAGACGCCCAAGCTCATTGCTTTCGAGAGCGTCTATTCGATGGACGGCGACATCGCGCCGATCGCCGAGATCTGCGACCTGGCCGACCGATATGGTGCGCTCACCTATCTCGACGAAGTGCATGCCGTGGGCATGTATGGCGCACGTGGCGGCGGAATTTCCGAGCGCGACGGGGTCGCCGACCGGATCACGCTGATCGAAGGCACGCTGGGCAAGGCGTTCGGGGTGATGGGCGGCTATGTCGCGGCCGACAAGACGATCATCGACTGCATCCGCAGCTATGCGCCGGGCTTCATCTTCACCACCTCGCTTTCGCCTGTGCTGGTGGGCGGTGCGCTGGCGAGCGTGCGGCACCTGAAGCAATCCTCCGAGGAGCGCGAAGCGCAGCAGGCGGGCGCGGCGCTCTTGAAGGACAAGTTCCGCACGGCGGGACTGCCGGTAATGCCGAGCGTGACGCATATCGTCCCGCTGCTGGTCGGTTGTCCGGTCAAGGCCAAGCGTATCAGCGACATCCTGCTGGCCGAATATGGCGTCTATGTGCAGCCCATCAATTTTCCCACCGTCCCGCGCGGGACCGAGCGGCTGCGCTTCACGCCGGGGCCGTGCCATAGCGAGCAGATGATGGACCAGCTGGTGAAGGCGCTGGTCGAGATCTGGGGCCGGCTCGACCTCGAACGCGAAGCCGCCGCCTAGACTCCTCGCGAAAGCTGGTCGATCGCCCAGTGGATGCGCTGGCGAAGGCCGCCATTGCCTTGCAGCGATTTGAAGAAGCGGCGTAGCGCCTCGCGCGCCTTGTCGGGCAGCTGGTCCTCCGAGCGGTCGAAGGTCGCCGCCGCGATATCGGCCTTGCCATAGACGAGGAGCAGCATGATTGCCGCGAGCGGATCGTCCTTCCCCTCGGCGATGCGGCTCCACAGGCTCTCGGGATCGCGCAGGAAGACCATGTCGCAAAAGCCGAGCCGTCCCGCACGGATGCCGCCGCCCAGGCTGGCGTCGTCGACGCCATGTGAATTGCGGTAGCGGTAATTCTTGATCCGCCCGATCGCGGCGGGGATGAAGCCATGGCCGCGCATATGCGCGATGACCTCGTCGATCGTGGCCTGGCCTTCGTAGCGGGCGGCGAAGCTGCATTCGACCTCGGCGAGGATGAGCGAATCCCGTAGGATACGCGATGCGCCCTTGAGGATCGCCATTTCACCGCCCTGCACGTCGATCTTGATCGCCTGCGGCTGGCGCGAGCGACCTTCGAGTAGATCGTCTAGGCGGGCCATCGGCGCGGTGAGTTCGCGCACGATCTCGACATGATCGGGCTTTTTCCAGAAGGGCGAGAAGAAATTTCGGTCCGGACGGAGCGTCGAGCTCATCGTTTCGCGGCGCGTGATGTGGAGCGTGGCTTCGCCTTCGCGGTCGCCGAGCAGCGTCTTGTAGATACTCGGATCGTCGGCCCGTTCGTCGAGCGGGTCGAAGCCGATCCGGTCGAGCCAGGGACGAAGTTGGTGCCACCGGCGGTGAAGCCCGCCGACCGAACCCGCATCGACGATGCAGATGCGAAAATCGTCCGGCAGCGCGGCGGCCGGCCCCTTGAGGCTCTTGATCCAGCGATCCGACATGAAACTCCCCTCTTCCCGGCCCGGGCTTCTAGGATAGAATGAGGAGGCTGTCAGCAGGGCTGCGCCAAGGGGAAGCGTGCATTGCAAAAGATTGTCGCCCCGGGCGGGTTCGGGGTGGCGAATCCCCCTTCGCTTCATTAGGAACGGGCCATGCATATCGCCATTTCTTCCGATCATGCCGGACTGGCATTGAAGACCACACTTGTCGAATGGTTGCGCGAACAAGGCCATGAGGTCGATGACCTCGGCCCCGACAGTGCCGAAAGCGTCGATTATCCCGATTATGGCCGCAAGCTTGCCGATCACGTCGCGGCCGGAAAAGCCGAGCGTGGCATTGCCATTTGCGGCTCGGGCATCGGCATTTCGATTGCCGTCAACCGCAACCCCGCCTGCCGCTGCGCGCGGGTGGACGAGCCATTGTCGGCGGTTCTGGCGCGCCAGCACAACGACGCTAATGTCATTGCCATGGGCGAGCGGCTGATCGGCGCCGACATGGCCAAGGCGATCGTCACCGCCTTTCTCGACACTCCCTTCGAAGGCGGTCGCCACCAGCGCCGCGTCGACAAACTCAGCTAGGAACCCGCGTGGCCACTGCCTTTCCCGACATTCGCAGCCGTGATTTCTTCAGCGGCGACCTTCGCCAGGGCGATCCCGACATCGCCGACGCCATCGCCGCCGAGTTGAAGCGGCAGCAGACGCAGATCGAGCTGATCGCGTCGGAAAATATTGTTTCGAAAGCGGTTCTCGAAGCGCAGGGATCGGTGCTGACCAACAAATATGCCGAGGGCTATCCGGGGCGGCGCTATTATCAGGGCTGCGCGCCTTCGGATTCGGTCGAGAGCCTGGCCATCGAGCGGGCCAGGCAACTGTTCGATTGCGCGCATGCCAATGTGCAGCCCCATTCGGGCGCGCAGGCCAATGGTGCGGTGAATCTCGCGCTTCTGCAGCCGGGCGACACGATCATGGGGATGAGCCTCGATGCCGGTGGCCACCTTACCCATGGTGCCAAGCCTGCTCAGTCGGGCAAATGGTTCAATGCCGTCCAATATGGCGTGTGCGAGGACACGCATCTCATCGATTATGACGAGGTCGAGCGGCTGGCGAAGGAGCATCGGCCCAAGCTGATCATCGCGGGCGGGAGCGCCTATCCGCGCCATATCGACTTCGAGCGGTTCCGCGACATTGCGGACGAGGTGGGCGCGATCCTCCATGTGGACATGGCGCATTTCGCGGGGCTCGTTGCGGCGGGCGAGCATCCTTCTCCCCTGCCCCATGCCCATGTGGTGACGACCACGACGCACAAGACGCTGCGCGGGCCGCGCGGGGGGATGATCCTCACCAATGACGATGCGCTGGCGAAGAAGATCAACTCGGCGGTCTTTCCGGGCCTCCAGGGCGGGCCGCTGATGCATGTGATCGCGGCCAAGGCGGTGGCGTTCGGCGAAGCGCTGCAGCCCGAGTTCAAGACCTATAGCCGGGCGGTCATCCGCAATGCGCAGGTGCTGGCGGCGCGGCTGCAGGAGCGGGGCGCGGATCTGGTGGCGGGGGGCACCGACACCCATGTCGCGCTGGTCGATCTGAGGCCGCTGGGCATTACGGGGCGCGATGCCGACGAAGCGCTCGAGCGCGCGGGCATCACCTGCAACAAGAATGGCGTGCCCTTCGATCCGCTGCCGCCGATGAAGACGAGCGGTATTCGCGTCGGCAGCCCGGCAGGCACCACGCGGGGCTTCGGCGAAGAGGAATTCCGCGAGATCGGCGACATGGTGGCGGACGTGCTGCATGGCGTGGCCGCGACCGACGGCCAGGGCGATGCTTCGGTCGAGGCGGCGGTCAAGGCCAAGGTCGAGGCGCTGTGCGCGCGCTTTCCGATCTACGAGGACTGATCCTTGCGTTGCCCTTTCTGCACCAATGACAGCAGCCAGGTGAAGGACAGCCGCCCGTCCGAGGATGGCGCGGCGATCCGGCGGCGGCGGCAGTGCGAAGCGTGCGGCGCGCGTTTCACCACCTTCGAGCGGGTGCAGCTGCGCGATCTCACGGTGGTCAAGAAGGACGGCAAGCGGGAGCCGTTCGAGCAGGCCAAATTGCAGGCGGCGATCCAGCATGCCTGCCGCAAGCGCGACATTTCCGAGGGCGAGATCGAGCGACTGGTCAATTCGATCCAGCGCCAGTTGGAGACGCAGGGCGACGACGTGACCGCCGAGGCGATCGGCGAAGCGGTGATGGAGGGGCTCAAGACGCTCGACAGCGTGGCCTATATACGCTTTGCCAGCGTCTATCGCGACTTCAAAGAAGCGGGCGATTTCGCCGAAATCGCGGGCTCGGTTGACGAGGATGGCTAAACCGCCCGTCATCGTTCTCGTCGAACCGCAGCTGGGCCAGAATATCGGCAAGGCGGCGCGCGCGATGCTCAATTTCGGGCTGACCGAGATGCGGATCGTCAATCCGCGCGACGGATGGCCCAATCCCGAGGCCGGTCCGGCGGCGAGCAAGGCCGATATCGTTCTCGAAAAGGCCGAGGTGTTCGACACCACCGCCGAGGCAGTGGCCGATTGCAGCCAGGTCTATGCATCGACCGTGCGGCGGCGGGACGTCCATGTGCCGGTGGTCGGCCCCGAGGAAATGGCGGACGAGATCCGCCGCTCCGAGGGACGGTCGGCGATCCTGTTTGGGCGCGAGCGGTCGGGTCTTTCGACGGAGGACGTGGCATTGTCGACGCGGATCGTCACGGTGCCGATCAATCCCGAGTTCGGAAGCCTCAACCTTGCCCAGGCGGTGATCCTCCTGGCCTATGAATGGTCGCGCGGAGCCGATCTTGCCCAGCCCACCGTGCGCGAGGAAGAACCCCCTGCCCCGATGGGCGAACTCGAGGGCCTCATTGGCCAGTTCGAGGAATCGCTTGATCGAAAGGGCTATTTCTTCCCGCCCGAGCGCGCGCAGGCGACCCGGCGGACGATCCGAACGCTGATGACCAAGCCCGGCTGGTCGAGCCGTGAAATCAATGCATTGCGCGGGATGCTTCGCACCATCGAAAGCGCGCCCCGCGAGGATTGAGCCTCGCCGTCAGGCGCGGATGCCGTCCCAGCGAGCCAGTTCGTGGGCGATCGAGGTCTCGATCAGATCCTCGTAGAGACGGTCGAGAAGATCGACGTCGAGACCGAGCCGCTCGCCTTCTTCGCGGACCTTCGCTTTCACATCGGCCTTTCGCCATTCGTCGCGCACCGCGGTGCGTTCGGTCTTGATGCGCGCGGCCGCGTCCATATAGCCGAAGCGGCGATGGAGAAGCGCGACGATCCGGCGGTCGATATCATCGACGCCTTCGCGCACCTCGGTCATGGTCTGGCAATCGGCGGGGTCGGTGATATGGCTCATGGCCTGATCCCATGCCAAAGCGCGCGCCGCCCCGCAACGCTTGACCCGCGCCCCCGCCTCGGCTAGTCGCGCGCTCGCAATTGATCCCGCATGTCCGGTGAAGCGGTGATCGCGCCTGGCCCCTGGCCCGGTGGTGCGGTCCGGACATATCTGAAGAAGCAAATTGGAGTATGGAAAATGTCGAAGCGCACCAGCGCCAAGTATAAGCTCGATCGCCGCATGGGCGAAAACGTCTTCGGACGTCCCAAGAGCCCCGTCAACCGCCGCGAATATGGTCCGGGCCAGCATGGCCAGCGCCGCAAGGGCAAGATGTCGGACTTCGGCATCCAGCTGCGCGCCAAGCAGAAGCTCAAGGGCTATTATGGCGACGTGACCGAAAAGCAGTTCAAGCGCACCTTCGTCGAAGCGAGCCGCATGAAGGGCGACGCGGGTCAGAACCTCATCGGCCTGCTCGAGCGCCGTCTCGACATGATCGTCTATCGCGCCAAGTTCGCCCCCACCATCTGGGCGGCGCGCCAGCTGGTCAGCCATGGCCACATCCGCGTCAACGGCGTGAAGTGCAACATCGCCTCGCGTCGCTGCGACGTGAACGACGTCATTTCGCTGGGCGACAAGGCCAAGGAAATGGCGCTGGTCATGGAAGCGCAGAGCCTCGCCGAGCGTGACATTCCCGACTATGTCGTTCCCGACGGCACTGACAAGGTGACCTTCACCCGCGTCCCGACGCTGGACGAAGTTCCTTATCCGGTCCGCATGGAACCGAACCTGGTCGTCGAATTCTACTCGCGCTAATCGGCAGCGAGAAAATGAAAAAGGGCGGTCCCCGACGGGGCCGCCCTTTTTCGTTGGTGAAAGCGCAAGGCGTGGATGGCCGAGCGTCCCGTGGTGGATCTGGCCAGCGGCGCAGGACGGCGATGTCCGCTTGGCGTCGAGGGTCGCAATTGGTATCGGCGCGCCATGAATAAGCCCCCCTTGCCCGAATGGGCCCCTCACCGCTGGATGTGGATCGGATTTCCGAGCCATGCCGACCTGTGGGAAGACGATCTTCCGGAAGCGCAGGCCGAAGTCGCGGCGCTGGCCCGCGCGCTCCATGCCGATGGCAAGGGCGAGGAAATCCGCCTGGTCGCCGCCAATGAGGAAGCGGCCGAAGAGGCCAAGCGCCTCTGCCCCTTCGCTACCGTGACGGTCGAGCCGTTCGGCGACATCTGGCTACGCGATACGGGGCCGGTGATCGTCGGTTCGGGCGATGACAGCCTCGCGCAGGCATTCCGCTTCAATGGCTGGGGCGGCAAATATGAGCTGGAAGGCGATGACGATATTGCCGACCGGCTGGCCAAGGGCAGCGGGCTTCGCTTTGCCAAGGCGGACTGGGTGCTCGAAGGCGGGGCGGTCGATGGCGACGGCAGCGGCACTTTCATCACCACCGAGGAGTGCCTCCTCAATCCCAATCGCAATCCGGACCTCACGCGCGAGGAGATCGAGGAGCGGTTGAAGCGCGACCTCGGTGCGACACGGATCGTGTGGCTGGGCAAGGGTCTCAGGAACGACCATACCGACGGCCATGTCGACAATCTCGCGCGCTTCGTGGCGCCCGGAAAGGTCGCGATCCCCGAGCCCGATGGCGAGGAAGATCCCAACGAGCAGGCCTATGCCGATGCCGCCGAACGGCTCCTCGAGGCCGATCTCGACGTGACCGCCATCCCCGCGCCCGGCAAGGTCGAGCGCGATGGAAAGATCGTGCCGGCAAGCTATATGAACTTCCTGATCGGCAATGCCGCGGTGGTCGTTCCCGTCTATGGTGCAGCCAATGACGATGCCGCGGTGGCGGCGATCACGAGTCTTTTCCCCGATCATGAGGTCGTCGGCCTTCGTGCCGACCATATCCTCACCGGCGGGGGAAGTTTTCACTGTATTTCGCAGCAGGTGCCCGAATGACCAAGCTGACCGTATCCGCTCTCCAGCTCGAACTGGGTGGAAAGATCGACGAGAATATCGCGGCGGTTTCCGAACTGGTGCGCGAAGCGGCGGGCAAGGGCGCGAAGGTCGTGCTGCCGCCCGAACTTTTCGAGGGGCCTTATTTCTGCCGGGTCGAGGACGAGGAGCATTTCGCCACGGCCAAACGCACCGCCGAGCATCCCTCGGTCAAGGCGATGCAGAAGCTGGCCGACGAGCTGGATATCTTCATTCCCACCAGCTTTTTCGAGGCGGACGGGCCACATCATTATAATTCGCTCGCGATGATCGGGCCGGACGGCAAGGTCGCCGGCGTCTATCGCAAGAGCCATATTCCCGACGGGCCCGGATATGAGGAGAAATTCTATTTCCGCCCGGGCAACACGGGGTTCAAGGTTTGGGGCGGGCCAGACGGCACGACGCTGGGCGTCGGCATCTGCTGGGACCAATGGTATCCCGAGACCGCGCGGGCGATGATGCTGATGGGGGCCGACCTGCTTTTCTATCCGACCGCGATCGGTTCGGAGCCGCATGACCCCGACCTCGACACCAGCCGCCTGTGGCGGCGCGCGATGATCGGCCATGCGGTCTCCAACGTGGTTCCGGTGGTCGCCGCCAACCGGATCGGCGACGAATGCGGGCAGAAATTCTACGGCCACAGCTTCATCTGCGACGAGCGGGGCGACATCCTGGCCGAGTTCGGTGCGAAGGAAACGGGCGTGCTGGTTGCCGAGCTCGACCTTCAGGCGGCGAAGAAGCATCGCGCGGCGTTCGGCTTCTTCCGCGACCGCCGTCCCGAACTCTACAAGCGGCTGGTCGAGGATATCTGAGCGATGTGCGCGCCCTTCCAGCTGACGGTCCGCAAGACAGGGTCGGGCTGGTGGCCGCGCTTTTGCTTCACTCTGGTTAGGGATGGGCAGGCGCTCCTGAGCACTTCGCTGCGGCGCGCGCCTTATCTTGCCTCTTGCGAACTTCGCGATGCCGGGGGTGTCCCCGTGGGGCGGCTGGTGCGTGAGCGGGATCTGAAGGGCGGCTCGTTCGAAGTCGAGGATGCGCATGGCGAACTGCTGGCGCGACTCGATCTTCCGCTGGTTCTCGGGGCGGGTCGGCGAGCGCCATTTTTGATGACGGTCGCGGGCGAGGAGGATTGGAGCCTTTCGCCCTCGAGTGCGGGCGATGGCACCACGCTTGCCGATGCGCTGCTCGACCGGGCGTTACGGCTCGAGCATGGAAGCGAGACGATTGCGACCATTTCTCCCGCGCCGAGGCCCGCCGGTGGGCGGCTTGGGGAGCTTCGCGCCCTGTTCCGCAAGGGTGAGGAGCGGTTGGTGGGCGTCTATCGCGCCGAGAGCGAAGCGGGCGAACGGGTCGATGCGCGGGTCATCATGCTCGCGCTGCTTTTCCGCCATCATGACTATGAGGCGATGCGCGCCCTCGATTGATCAGAGGTCGCGGCGGAGGAAGAGGCTGTCAACCCAGCGGTTGCCATGCTGCATCGCCTTTTCCTTGTAGCCCGAGCGCGTGAAGCCGAGCTTTTCCATGAGGCGGATCGAGCCCTTGTTGTCGGGGTCGACATCGGCGACGAGGTGCGGGACGCCGCGCCCGCGCAGATAGTCGATGAGGGTTTCGCCGGCTTCCTGCCCGAGGCCCTGTCCCCATAGGTCGCGGCGCAGGAGGATGCCGAATTCGGGCAGCTTCCATGGGCCGATCTTGCCGACGACCTCGCCGTCCTTTTCGATGATGAAATCATCGCCTGCCACGGGGTCGGCATGGATCATGCTGTCGAGCCAGGCGCGGCTTTCCTCGATCGAGCGGTGTGGCGGAGTGGACCAGTGCGCCATCGTCTCCTTGTCGGTGAAGATGGCGTGGAGCGCGTCGAGATCGTCGGGGCGGGCACGGCGCAGCACGAGCCGGTCGGTGACGAGACGGTCGGCGCGTTCGCCCTTCATCGGGTGGGCCGCGGCCTTCTGCATGGCTTCGAGGAACATCTGGTCGGTGAGCCTGCCGGTATTCTGGTTATAGCGGCTGCAATGATAGCTATCGACGAGGCGCAGGCCGTTCGGCCCCTGGTGCACCGCGCCATGACCGAACTTGGCGCGCGACAGGGTGAGACCCAGGGCGCGGCAGGCCGCGTCATGCGCGATCTTTCCCAGAGCGAGGATCGTCCGGACATTCCTGAGCGACGCCAGCTGCTCTTCGAAGAAAGTGCGGCAGTTCTGGATTTCCTGGCCAGTTGGCTTGTTTTCGGGCGGAAGGCATTTGACCGCATTGATGATGATGGCTCCGTGGAATTGCACGCCATCGTCGATGCGCGAGTCATAGTCGCCGCTCGACAGACCTAGCGTGCGGAGCGTGTCGAACAGGAGGTCGCCCGCATAGTCGCCGGTGAAGGGGCGGCCCGTGCGGTTGGCACCATGCTTACCCGGAGCGAGGCCGACGATCGCGAGCTGGGCCTTCGGATCGCCGAAGGCGGGCACGGGGGCGTTGTACCAGCCCGGATGCTCGGCCCGGCACGCCATGCGGTAATCCACGAGGCGCGGACACAGGGGGCAATCGCGCGGCGGTTCGCTTCCCGGCAGCGGCGAGAGGTCGGCAGGGCTTACATCATGCATGCGATGGGCTTAAGCGGGCGCCATGACGAGGGCAACACGCAAGGCCGCGCATCTCTATGCGATCGGCATCGGATCCAATCGGCGGCACATCGCTTATGGCCGTCCCACCGCGGTGGTCGAAGGTGCGATCGCCGCGCTCGACGGCGAATTCTCGCTATTCGATGCCTCCCCTATCCTCACCAACCCGGCGATGGGCGGCGCGGGGCGCGACTTCGCCAATGCCGCGGCGATCATCGAAAGCACGCTCGAACCTGATGCGATGCTGCGCGCGTTGAAAGCGATCGAGCGCAGGTTCGGGCGGCGTGCCGGGCGGCGCTGGGGCGAGCGGGTACTCGATCTCGACATTCTTGCATGGAGCGGGGGGCGCTATGCGGCGCGGGGATTGACCATTCCCCATCCGGGGCTCGCGTCGCGTCCCTTCGCGCTGGTGCCGCTGGCGACGATCGCTCCCAGGTGGAAAGTGGCGGGGCCACTGACGCTGGCGCAGATGGAATATCGGCTGCGCCGCGCGATGCCGGAAAAAAAGCCAGACAGTGCTTGATGAGGGCGGCAAGCCCCGCTAACGACGCCCACGGCTGGTGAGGGCCGTTAGCTCAGTTGGTAGAGCAACTGACTTTTAATCAGTAGGTCGCTGGTTCGAGCCCAGCACGGCTCACCAGCCAATTTTTCCCATCAATCGCGGATCAGAGGCGTCCCTTGGGGCTGCCCTGGCGCACGACGCCGATCGACCAATAGTCGCGGGGCTGCAAGGGATCGCCCTTGCGCGCGGTAAAGAGCGCGGTCCGCCGACCGAAGTCAATGGTAAGCGAACCGAAGGAGCGCAGCACGTCCATCCCGAGGATGATCGCGGGACGCTTGCTCATGCCCAGCCGGTCGAAGGGTTCGTTGAGGGCGAAGGCCACCGGGAAAGTATCGAACTGCATCTTGCCGATGCGCACATTTTCGATCTGGCCGTAGCGGATCGGCACGAGATCGCCCGTGACGGTGAGCATGTTGAGATGGAGGAATTCGGCGAATTCGCGCTCCGAAATGCGTTCGCGAAGCGCCTGGTTGCCGATGGTGATGCTGCTGCCGGTGTCGATCACCACCCCGAGTTTGCGGCGGCCATATTCGGCTTCGGAGATGATCATCCGGCCGTCGCGCTCCTTGAGAATGACGCCCATCGCCTTGCGGTCGCGGGCCTTGCGCTTGGGGCTGGGCATCAGCTGCATCTGCCCTGCCTCGAAATCGAAGCGGACCATCTGGCCGTCGAGCCGGTCGATCCCGATAATGCCGTCGCTGCCCAGCGCGGCCTTGCGGAAGGCCAGCAGGGCGACGCTCGACAATTGGCGGTCGGAAAAGGTGAGATCGTCCACCGTCACCGAGGGGACGATGCGTTCGCCCGCAAAGCTGATGACGCGGTGCGGCTGGCCTCGCTCGAGCCCCATCTCGCTCGCCAGCTCGGCGGAGATGGCGCTATGCTCGGCACCGGTATCGACCATGAAGCGAAGCTCCCGTTCACCCATGGTGACGGGGACGGTCATGCGCTCCTGCCGGTCGCGCTCGAACAGGACCGGAACCTGCTCTTCCGCCAGATCCAGCGGGCCGGCGCGGCTCGGCGGTGGAGTGGTGGGCGAGTAGGAAGGAAGCGCCAGCATGAGCGTTGCCATCAGGGCCGGAGCCAGCATGTGCATCGCGCCTCTCCTTCCCCTTCAGCCTAAGCATTTGGAGACAAAAGGCAAATTTCATTCCGCCACTGGTCCAGATCGGATCGGTTCCTCTCTGCAACGTAAAGGAACTGGTAACGCCCTCCATGTAAGGTCCGAAGCAAAGGAAGGCGCGAGACCCCCCCGCACCTGTCGATTTGTTGAGGCCGCACTATGGAATTGGACCGCCAGGACGTCGAAACGACAGTCTATTCCCTGACCTCCGATGTCCCTGCCGACGCAGGCGCCGACCGCCGCAAGGGCGTGCGACACATGACCCTGTTTCGCGTGGGATCGATCCTAGTCGATGGACAGAGGGAATTGTGCCTTATCAAGAATATCAGCGCGGGCGGCATGAAGATGCGCGCCTATCGCTCGCTGGAAGTCGGTGCCGAGCTGACCGTCGAACTCAAGTGCGGTCAGCATGTCGATGGGACGGTGAGCTGGGTCGAGGGCGATAATGTCGGCGTGGCTTTCGATAAGAGCATCGATGTCATTGACATCCTCTCCCACTCGATGGAAGGCCCGCGCCCGCGCATGCCGCGCGTCGAGATCAACTGCCCGGTCGTCGTGCATATCGGCGGCAAGCGGCACGAAGCGATCGGGGTGGATGTCAGCCAGGGCGGGATCAAGCTCGATGTGGCACCGCGCCCGGCGATCAACGAGGATATCGTCGTCACGCTTCCCGGCATGACGCCAGTGGCGGGCGTGGTGAAATGGGCCGAGGACGATTTTGTCGGCGTGACCTTCAACAGCCTCATGCCGCTGAGCGGGCTGGTGAGCTGGCTCGGCGAACAGCGCGAGACGCTTCGCAAGGCTGGCTAAGCCTTCTACCTACTTCAATGTCGTCGGAATGCACGGCGTCGACGACGCCGCCCTGCCCTAGCGCTTGAGCGGTTCGATCGGGTCGCTCCACACCCAGTTTTCGGCAGCGCGCCGTTCGGCGGGCGTCAGGTCGCCATTGCGGATCGGCGGGCGCTGGAAGCGCGGTTCGATGCGCGGCTTGGGGCGCGGGACGTGGCGGAGCAGTTCGTCGGGATGCAGGCTGGTCGCGAAGGCGATGCCTGCCCGGTTGTTGTTGACCCAGGCGATGCGGCCCGGCGCCTTGATCGCGCCCTTGCGGAAGATGAGTTCGCTGCCCTCCACGGGGAGCCCCTCGCCTTCGACTAACGCGCCTTCGGCGGAGAGATTGCGCAGCTTCACGTCGCGGGTCGTTCCCGACAGCTCAAGCTGTGCGGTCATCAGGACCTGGCTGCGCTGCTGGCGCCGATTCTGGTTCGGATTACTCTCGTCCATGCCCTGACGATTAAGGGAAAGGGGTAAATTCTTGCTTAAAGGTGGCCCCTCGCCTCACTCTCCGGCGCGGAAAAGCAGCATCATATTGTTCGATGGCATCAGCCGCCTTTCGGCAAAGGAAAGGCCGTGTTTTTCGGCCAGTTCGGCCAGGCTTTCGACCGTCCGCAGGCCCCAGCGGGGATCGCGGGCCTTGAGGCTTTGGTCGAAGGCGAGATTGCTGGGCGCGGTCTCCACATCGGCGGCAAGCCAGGGGCCGTAGAAAATGAGCGGCGCGCCCTTGGGCAGCAGGCGGGCGGCACCACCTACCAGCCCTTCGGTCGCTGACCAGGGGCTGATGTGCGCCATGTTCACCGAGAGAATCGCGTCGGCATGATCGATGCCCCAGTCGCGCTTCGATGCGTCGATCTCGATCGGCGGCAGGAGATTTTCCGGACCCTCGGCACGCCATGCCGCGATCGATCGCAGCGCGGCGGGATCGACATCGCTCGGCTGCCAATCGAGAGCGGGAAAGCGGCGCGAGAAAGCGAGGGCATGTTCGCCCGTCCCGCTCGACAGTTCGAGGACGAGGCCTTTTTCGGGGAGCCAGTCCTCCAGCACGTCGCCGATGAAGCCGACATTGCGCGCCGCCGCGGGAGCCTCGCGCTTGTCGGCATCGCCAAGGTCGCTCATTTCATAGGGAGGGATGGGATCAGCCACGGCGAATCTTCTTTCTACCACGAAGGAGCATCCAGAGGAGAAGCCCGGCCGGGCCCGCCATCAGCGTCAAGGCGAGGACAGGCACCTGCGCGAGGCGCGAGAAACCGCGCTGGTCGGCTTCGCGGGCGATCCACAGGCCGACGAACAGGTCGAAGGCGAGATAGTGGGTCCAGCCGATGACGATGCCCGCGTCGCTGGCGAACAAAGCGCGGATATCAGCGATCGAGCCGAAGCCGCCTTCTCCCAGCCCATCGGTCAAAAGGAGGCCGGCGAAAGCGGCGGCATAGATGGCCGACAGCAGCGTGACCCCGAGATAGAGGATCGTCGAATGGAGCAAGGGCCCGCGCCGGGCGACGAAAAGCAGCCCCCAGCCGATGAGCGCGATGATGTTGACCGCGCCGAACAGCAGGCCCCAATCCATCAGCCGCCTCCGTATTTGGCGCCGAGGCCGGTCGAGCTGCCGTCGGGTGCCGGGGTCTTGTAGGCGAGCACGGGCTGACGCGCCGCGAGGGTTTCGTCGAGGCGCCGCCTCGGTGCATAGAGCGGCGCCTGCTTGAGCGTTTCGTCGCCTTCGCGCGCGCGCTTCGCGACATGGCGGAAGGCCGTGATGAACTGGTCGAGGCCATCGCGCGACTCGGTTTCGGTGGGTTCGACCAGCATCGCGCCATGGACGACCAGCGGGAAATACATGGTCATCGGATGGAAGCCCTCGTCGATGAGGCCCTTGGCGAGATCGAGGGTTGAAAGTCCCTCGGCAAAGCCGCGGTCGGAGAAGATCGCTTCGTGCATGCACGGCCCCGAATGGGCGTAGGGCGCATCGAGCAGATCCTCCATGCGGCGAAGGACATAATTGGCGTTGAGCACCGCGTCCTCGGCGACCTGCTTCAAGCCGTCGGCGCCATGGCTGAGCATATAAGCGAGCGCGCGGGTGAACATGCCCATCTGGCCGTGGAAGGCGACCATCCGTCCGAAGCTGTCGCTGTCGCCGGCATTTTCCTCTTCGACCAGCTCATAGCCGTCGCCCGACTTGCGCACGTAAGGCAGCGGGGCATAAGGCGCGACCGCTTCCGACAGCACCACCGGGCCCGCGCCCGGGCCGCCACCACCATGCGGGGTGGAGAAGGTCTTGTGCAGGTTGATGTGCATTGCGTCGATGCCGAGGTCGCCGGGCCGCACGCGGCCGACGATGGCGTTGAAGTTCGCGCCGTCGCAATAGACGAGCGCGCCCGCCGTATGCACCGCGTCCGAAATCGCCTTCATGTCGGGTTCGAACAGGCCGCAGGTGTTGGGATTGGTGATCATCACCGCCGCGACATCGGGGCCGAGCCGCGCCTTCAAGGCATCGAGATCGACGCGGCCCGCGTCATTGGCGGGGATATTTTCCACGCGATAGCCGCAGAAGGCCGCAGTAGCGGGATTGGTGCCATGCGCGCTTTCGGGGACGAGCACGACTTTGCGGGCATCTCCCCTCGCCTCGAGCGCGGCGCGGATGCACAGAAGGCCGCACAGTTCGCCATGTGCGCCTGCCTTGGGGCTCATCGCGACGCTGTGCATGCCGGTGAGCTTGATCAGCCAGTCTCCCAGCTTCTCGATACATTCGAGCGCGCCCTGCACCGTATCGACCGGCTGGAGCGGGTGGACATCGGCAAAGCCCGGGAGCCGCGCCACTTTCTCGTTGAGCCGCGGGTTGTGCTTCATCGTGCACGAACCCAGCGGGAAGACGCCGAGGTCGATGCCGTAATTCTGGCGGGAGAGGCGGGTGTAGTGGCGCACTGCCTGGGGCTCCGAAAGGCCCGGAAGATCGACGCTGCCGCGTTCGAGCCCCCCCAGACGGGTGGGCGCATTGCCCGCCGGATCGATGTCGACGCCGCACTGGTCGGTGGCGCCGATTTCGAAGAGCAGCGGCTCCTCGAGCATGAGGGCGCGGTTGCCGGTCACGGTTTCCACGTCATGGCCTTCTGCCACTTCGGGGCTTTTGGGCGCCCAGCCGGAAGGATTGTTCGCCATCAGATGACCTCCCCAAGCGCGCCTTCGAGGGCGTCGATATCCTCGTCGGTGACCGTTTCGGTGACTGCGACGACGAGGCCTTTGTGCAATTCGTCATGGTCGGGATAGAGACGGCCCAGCGAAATGCCGCCGAGCACGCCCTTGTCGGCCATTGCGCGGACCGCGGGGCGGGCCTCGACCGGCAGTTCGAGCGTGAATTCGTTGAAGAAGCTTTCGTTGACGAGGCTGACGCCCGGCAAGGCCGAGAGCCGGTCGGCCACCGTCACTGCCCGGGCATGGTTGCGCGCAGCGAGATCGCCGAGACCCTTGCCTCCGAGCAAGCTGAGATGGATCGAGAAGGCCAGCGCGCAAAGCCCTGAATTAGTGCAGATATTGCTGGTCGCCTTTTCGCGGCGGATATGCTGTTCGCGGGTCGAAAGGGTGAGCACGAAGCCGCGCTTGCCCTCTGCGTCCACCGTCTGGCCGGCGAGCCTGCCGGGCATCTGCCGGACATATTTTTCCTTGCAGGCGAAGAGGCCGACATAGGGACCGCCGAACTGGAGGCCGACGCCGAGCGACTGCCCCTCGCCCACCACGATGTCGGCGCCCATTTCGCCCGGCGACTTGATGAGGCCCAGAGCGACGGGCTCGGTGTTGACGACGATGAGCAGCGACTTGTTGGCCTGGCAGGCCTCGGCGAGCGCGGTGAAATCGTCGATCCGCCCGAGGATGTCGGGATATTGGACAACGACGCAGCTGGTATCGCCGTCGATCGCGTCGATGAGCGCCTTCGTATCGGTGCCGGCTTCGAGGCGCGGAGCCGAGGTAACGAGCTGGTCGCGGGTGAAGCGCGCCATCGTTTCGGCGACCGAGACATAATGGGGATGCAGGCCCGAGGAGAGCAATGCCTTGCCGCGCCGGGTGATGCGTCGCGCCATCACGATCGCCTCCCAGCAGGCGGTCGAGCCGTCATACATCGAGGCATTGGCGATTTCGCAGCCGTAGAGCCTTGCCACCTGGGTCTGGAATTCGAACAGCATCTGCAGCGTGCCCTGCGCGATTTCGGGCTGGTAGGGCGTGTAGGCGGTCAGAAATTCGCCGCGCTGGATCAGATGGTCGACGCTGGCGGGGACATGGTGGCGATAGGCCCCTGCCCCGAGGAAGAAAGGCGTGTCGCCCGCAGCCAGATTCTTGTCCGCCATCCGGCGCATTTCGCGTTCGACCGCCATTTCGGTGGCGTGCATCGGCAGGTCGCGGATCGGGCCGTCGAGACGGGCCTCGGCGGGGACATCGACGAACAGGTCATCGATGCTCTTCGCACCGATGACGTCGAGCATGTCTCGGCGGTCCGCATCGGACAGCGGCAGGTAGCGCATCAATCAGCTTTCCTCATGGTAAAACGCAGGCGGACATAGTCGGCCTCGTCGCTGCCGAAGCGGTCGGCAACCGAAGCGGTGAAATCGGGACGTTCGGCCTCAGGCATGCCGATCTCGTCGAGCCATCCCGAACGGAAGGTGCGGATCCAGCCTTCGACGCCATGGTCGAGCGGCGTCGGTCGGTCGAACAGATGGGCG
Organism: Sphingomicrobium lutaoense; assembly: GCF_014195685.1. GTDB lineage: Bacteria > Pseudomonadota > Alphaproteobacteria > Sphingomonadales > Sphingomonadaceae > Sphingomicrobium > Sphingomicrobium lutaoense. The sequence continues at coordinate 1,032,653 of NZ_JACICF010000001.1, forward strand.
TCGATCTCGACGAACCCGGCGCGCGAATAGACCGCCGCCAGCCCCGCGGGGGAAGGATACCAGTTGGATGCGCCCTCGCCGATCGCATAGCCGCGCGCCTCGGCTTCGCTTTCGATCGCGCCGAGGAGGTGAGCAAGATTGCCCATACCGCCCATTTCGCCGACGAATCGCGCGCCGGGGCGCAGCGCGCGGTAGATGGCGTCGGCGGCCCCGTCGCGGTCCTTGATCCAGTGGAGCGCGGCGTTGGAGAAAGCCGCGTTGAAGCGGTTTTCATAGTCCATCTCGGCAGCGCCCACCTGTTCGACATCCAGCCCGCGCGTGCGGGCGGCGGCGACCATCTCGGCGCTGGGATCGATGCCGAGAACCTTCGCGCCCGCAGCGGCGATCTGCGCGGTGAGCGCTCCGTCGCCGCAGCCCACGTCGAGGATCTCCTCGCCGGACTGCGGGTCGAGAAGCTCGAGCACCGCCGCACCCAGACGGGGCACGAACGCACCGTCGCGGGCATAATCCGCCGCTTTCCAATGGGGCTGGGAGGGCGGCGTCATGGTCAGAGCGTTTCGCACCAGGCGCGATAGGCGGCTTCGTCCATCATGCCATCGAGTTCGCCCTGGTTGGCGAGCTTCATCTTGAAGAACCAGCCCTCGCCTTCGGGATCCTCGTTGACGAGGCCCGGATTGTCGGCGAGCGCTTCATTGCCTTCGAGAACCTCGCCCGATGCCGGGGCATAGACGTCCGAAGCAGCCTTCACCGATTCGACCACCGCGGCGTCATCGCCTTTCGAAAGGTCGCGGCCTGCTTCGGGGGTTTCGGCAAAGACGATGTCACCGAGCGCTTCGGCGGCGTGCTTCGAGATGCCCACGACGGCGACATCGCCATCGACGCGAAGCCATTCATGTTCCTTGGTGAAGTAAAGGCTCATTTCCTATTTCCCCTGTTTGCGGTGGTAGCGGTGCGGCACGAAAGGCATCGGCGTGACCTCGGCCGAGAAGAGCTTGCCGCGCTGTTCGACCTTGAGATGGGTTCCGGCTTGCGAAAGAGGTGCGGCGACATAGCCCATCGCGATCGGCCGACCGAGCGACGGTGAATGGCCGCCCGAAGTGATCCTGCCCACTTCATTGCCTTCGTCATCGAGGATTTCCGCGCCTTCGCGAACCGGCTGGCGCCCTTCGACCAGAATGCCGACGCGGCAGGCAGCGGGACCGTCGGCCAGTTCGGCCATGATCCGCCGGTCGCCCGCGAAACCGCCTTCTTCGCGGCGGCGCTTTCCGATCGCAAAATTCAGTCCCGCCATCACCGGCGTGACTTCCTCGTCGAGGTCGTGGCCGTAGAGCGGGAGGCCCGCTTCGAGGCGAAGCGAATCGCGCGCGCCCAGCCCCACCGGGCGGACGCGTTCGTCAGCGACGAGCGCATCGGCGATGGTTGCCGCATCTTCGTTGGCCATCGAGATTTCAAAGCCGTCCTCGCCGGTATAGCCCGAGCGACTGACCCAGGCTTCGACGCCCGCGATCCGGCAATGCATTCCCTGCATGAAGGACAGGTCCGCGACCTCTGGAGCGAGCGCGGCGAGAACGTCGGCGGCCCGCGGTCCCTGCAGAGCAAGGAGCGCCTGGCCCGTCATGTGCGTGAGGCGAATTTCGTCGGAAAGGCGCGCCTTCAGGTTCTCGATGTCGCCTGCCTTGGTCGCGCCATTGACGACCAGGTAGAAATGATCGCCCCTGCGGGTGACCATCAGATCGTCGATAATCCCGCCTTCCTCGTTGAGCAGCATCGAATAGCGTAGCCGCCCGTCCATCAGGATGGCGAAATCGCCGGGCATCAGCCGTTCGAGCGCGGCATCCACGTTGTCGCCTTCGAGCAGGATCTGCCCCATGTGACTGACGTCGAAGAGGCCCGCATGTTCGCGGGTCCACAGATGTTCGGCGATGATACCTTCATATTGGACGGGCATCATATATCCCGCGAATGGCACCATGCGGGCGCCCTGCGCCTTGTGCCATTCGTCGAGGGGAAGAAGTTCGGCTTGTGTCAACGGCGCGCTCCAAAAGGGTCGAGGCGAAGGCGAAATGCCGTCGCTCCACCCCCAGTCTGTCGTTGTGGCCTGAGAGCTTCTCCCGGGTGAGAACCGGGCATACCCCTTCGGCGGTCCCTTTGCGGAACGCTTTCCAGACTGTCAGGCGCGTACGGTCCTTTTGCCTGAGAGATTCCGGGGGCGGTTGCTCCTTCGGCGGCCCGGCATGGCCTGGCACTCTCCCGTACGGCCGCCCGGCCCCGATTCCCGGTGCCGGTGACAGCCTCCGCATTGCCCCCCGTGCGCGCGCGCTGTCAATGCGCCATCCGCCAGGGGAACGGTGAAATGTTAGCGCGTGACGTTGTAGCGCAGCTGGTCGGGGCTGAGCTGGAAGCCGACGAGCTGTTCGAAGGTGGCGCGCGCGACCGCATCCCGGACCGAGGGGATGGTCAGCGGATCGACCGCGGCATCGACATCCCCGGGCTTGCGGCGGCGGGTAAGTTCGGCGCGGACCTCGGGCGGGAGAGTGACGGCGGCGAGATCGACGCGGATCGTCGCGGTCGCCGAGGTCTGGGTACGAAGCGCACCTGCCGGGAAGTCGAGCACGACCTGGCCGACCCGCTTGGCGACGACGCTTTCGCCGCCCTGCATCGCGACATTGAAGGTCGGCAGCACTACCTGGCGGGCGGGACCCGCGTCGCGGCGCGAAGCGACCACGTCGAAGGTGGCGGTCGAGGCGACGATGCCCTCGCCTTCCGAGCAGGTGCCGCGCAGGTTGGTGATCGTCGCCGAGACGTCGATCGCGTCGGCCGAGCGGCTGTCGGCGGGGTTGAAGAGCGTGATGTCGCCGGTGCCCGCGGGGATGGCGACCTGCGGGCAGGCCGAGCGCGCCGTATAGATGCCGCCATTGCCGATCTGCCCTTCGCGCGAACAGGCAGCAAGAAGGGTGGCAAGGAGAATGGGAGCAAGTGTACGGCGCATAAGGCGTGGACCTCTTTGGAAAAGAATTTGCGCCATCCATAGGAAGCGCCTTCAAACCCTGCAAGCAATCGCTTACATCAGGCGGCAAATGAACAAGCCTCCATTGCATATTCTCATTGCCGCTCCGCGCGGCTTCTGTGCTGGCGTCGACCGGGCGATCAAGATCGTCGAACTGGCGCTCGAGCGTTATGGCCCGCCCGTCTATGTGCGCCACGAGATCGTCCACAACCGTTTCGTGGTCGACCGCCTGCGCGGTCTGGGCGCGGTATTCGTCGAGGAACTGGATGCGGTTCCCGAAGGGCGGCCCGTCGTCTTTTCGGCCCATGGGGTTCCCAAGGCGGTGCCCGACAAGGCCGAGGCGCGCGGGCTCGACTATGTCGACGCGACCTGCCCCCTGGTCAGCAAGGTGCATCGCCAGGCAGAGCGGATGGTCGAGAAGGGTCGGCACATCCTGTTCATCGGTCATGCCGGGCATCCCGAGGTGATCGGCACCTTCGGACAGGTCCCCGGGGGCTGCATGCAACTGATCGAGACCGAGGAGGATGCGCGCACGGTGAGCGTCAAGGAAGGCGCCGAGCTCGGCTTCCTCACCCAGACCACCCTGTCGGTCGACGACACCGCGGCGATCATCGAGATCTTGAAAGAGCGTTTCCCGCAGATCGAGAGCCCGCGCGGCGAGGACATCTGCTATGCGACCTCGAACCGGCAGGCCGCGGTCAAGGCGATCGCGCCGCAGGTCGAACGGATGCTGGTGATCGGCGCACCCAACAGTTCGAACAGCCGCCGCCTTGCCGAAGTGGCCGAGCGGCTGGGTGTTCCTGCGCGCCTGATCGAGCGCGGCGCGGATATCGACTGGGATTGGCTGGGCACGCCCGCCAAGGTCGGTATCACCGCCGGTGCCTCTGCACCCGAAGTGCTGGTCCGCGAAGTGGTCGATGCGCTGGGCGAGCGGTTCGAACTGACCGAGGAAGAAGCCGAGCATGAGCCCGAGGGCATGACCTTCAAGCTTCCCCGCCAACTGGTTGCCTGACGATTTGATGCTTCCCAAGGTCGCGATTTTCACCGACGGCGCCTGCAAGGGCAATCCGGGGCCCGGTGGCTGGGGCGCGATCCTGCGCTGGAACGGCGAGGAGCGCGAACTGTCCGGGGGCGAGCGCGATAGCACCAACAATCGCATGGAGTTGATGGCGGCGATCGCCGCGCTTGAGGCGCTCAAGAAGCCCTGCGCGGTCGATCTCACCACCGACAGCGTCTATGTGCGCGACGGCATCACCAAGTGGATCCACGGCTGGCGCCGCAACGGCTGGAAGACCGCCGCGAAGAAGCCCGTCAAGAATGCCGAACTGTGGCAGCGGCTTGCCGATGCGGCCGAGCGGCATGAGATCAACTGGCATTGGGTGAAGGGCCATGCCGGCCATCCCGAGAATGAGCGGGCCGACCAGCTTGCCTGCGCCGAAGCGGAGAAGCTGCGCTAGCGCGAGCGGCGCGGCTTGAAGTCGGCCGCGGTCACGCCTTCGAGCAGCGGATCAAGGGGTTCGCCGCGGATGAGCGCCGAGCAGAGCAGCGAATAGGCCGGAGCGGTCTGGATGCCCATGCCCCCCTGCCCCACGCACCAGAAGAAGCCTTCCGCGCGATCGTCGAATCCGAAGACCATGCCGTCGCCCGGTGCGAATGTGCGCAGCCCCGACCAGCGCCGCTCGACCGCTTCGACCGGCCAGTCGATGGCATTCTGGAATCGGTCGATCGCGGTGGCGATGTCGAGTTCCTCGGGAGCGCTGTCGCAGGGCTGGCTTGGGGTCTGGTCGAGCGGGCAGACCCAGACGCTATTGTCCCCTTCGCCCTTGAAATAGAAGCTTTCGTGGAGGTCGGTGACGAAGGGCGTGTCGCGAAGGCCGGTCTTGCCGATCCGCAGCTGGACCACGCTGCGTCGTCTGGGTTCGAGGCCGAGCGGCTCCACGCCCGCGCGCGCGGCAATGATGTCGCCCCATGCGCCTGCCGCATTGACGAGCAGGGGCGCGCAATAGTCGCCCTGTGACGTTCGGACGATCCAGCTACCCTCGCTGCGGTTCGCTTCCAGCAATTCGGCGTCGGTGACGACTTGGCCACCGCCTTGGCGAAAGGCCTTGAGGCAAGCGGCGTGGAAGGCCGCGACGTCGATGTCGGCGCAGCTTTCCTCCCACCAGCCTCCGGTCCACTGGTCGCGCAGCCCTTCGATCTTCCCGTCGAGCTCGGCGCGCGACAGGCGGCGCGGGGCATCGGCGCCTTCGAGCGAGCCGGTGGCCGGAAAATCCTCTCCGCACGGGCCGGTGAGATGGATCGCGCCGCGCGTGCGCAGGAGCGGCACCTCGGCGCCCGGCCAGCCCTGTTCGAACAGGGGCCTGGAGGCGAGGCTCAAGCGGCGTTCGGGCGAATCGCCTCCGAGGCTGGCCTGCCAGAAAGCCGCCGAGCGGCCCGTCGCGTGCATTCCGCAATGCTCTTCGCGTTCGAGGAGGACGACCGTCATTCCGGCGGCGACGAGGCGCGCGCCGAGGCTGGCCCCGGCGATGCCGCCGCCCGCGATGATGGCGTCAAGATCGGAAACTGCAGTCATGCGCAGGCTTGGTTACGGTTTGGAAAGCCTCGCCGTCTACACCCAAGATCATGATGAATGCGATGCTAACCGATTTTCTGACCGGTGCGCTGGCCCTGATCCTGATCTGGGCGGCCTGGCGCGACACCCGGACCTTCACCATCGAGAACCGCCTGGTCGTGATCGTGGCGCTGATGGCGCCGCTTTTCTGGTGGTCGGTCGGGCTGCCTGTCTGGCCCGATGCGATGATGCGGATCGGGATCGCGCTGCTCGTCTTCTTCGTCCTGTTCGGCGCCTTTGCCGTCGGGATGATGGGCGGAGGCGACGTCAAACTGGCCGCGGCACTGGCGCTCTGGTTTTCGCCGGTCGGCAATCTGAGGTTCCTCGTCATCATGTCGATCGCGGGCGGGATTCTCACCCTAATCTACTGGGCGCGGCACAAATCCTTGAAAAAGGAAGGGAAAGTCAAAGTACCTTATGGCGTCGCCATCGCCATCGGCGCGCTTTGGAACCTCGCCCAACGTTTTTTTAACCAATTTGCCGGATGACTAGGCAGCATTGAGGGGACCCACCTGGGGAGGCGATAACGCCATGAATGGAAAAAAGATTCTGCTGCTCGTAGGAGCATTGGTCATTGCGGCGGTCGCCGCGGTCATGGCCAAAAACATTTTCGCGGGGGCGGGAGCCCAGCAGGCCAACGCTGCGCCGGTCATGCCGGCGGGGCCCAAGGTCCTGGTGGCAAAGAAGCCTCTTCCGGTCGGCACGATCATCGATGCCGAAGCCCTGAGCTACCAGGCATGGCCCAAGGAACTCGTCCAGGGTGCCTATTTCACCGAGGGTAGCGAAGGCGCCAACGCCTCCGACATGATCGGCAAGGTCGTGCGCACCGCCATCTCGGCCGGTCAGCCGATCACGCGCGGTTCGCTCGTCGGTCCCGAAGATCGTGGCTTTCTCGCCGCGGCGCTCGGCCCGGGCATGCGCGCCATTACGGTTCCGGTTTCGGCTACCTCGGGGGTCGCGGGCTTCGTCTTTCCGGGTGACCGGGTCGACATGGTCCTGACGCAGGAAGTCGCGAGCGACGCGGGTCCCACCCTCAAGGTGTCGGAAACGATCGTCCGCAACCTGCGCGTGCTCGCCACCGACCAGCGCACTTCGGAAGCCAAGGATGAATCGGGCAAGGTCCAGGTCATCCAGTCGTCGACCGTGACGATCGAAGTCACGCCGAAGATCGCCGAGAAGATCGCGGTTGCCCAGTCGATCGGCCAGCTGAGCCTCGCTCTGCGCTCGATCGCCGACAATACCGCCGAACTCGAACGTGCCATTGCCAGCGGTGAAGTCGATATCGCCGATGCGGCCAATCCCGACGAAGAGCGTCGCATGCTCCTCGCCGTGGCGAACCGGCCGGTCGATACCAACCCGACCTTCACCACCGGCGGCCAGGTCTCGCGCTTTCAGCGTTCCAGCCTGCCGCCCGTCGCCGCCGCACCGGCCGCTTCGTCAGCCCCCACTGCGGGCGAGGGCCCTGCTTCGGCAGCCCCCGTCTATGCCTCGGGCCCGTCGGTCCGCATCGCGCGCGGCAACAATGTCACCGTCGTTCCTGTGGGAGCTCGCTAAGATGTCGAAGATCACACGCAACCTTGGCGGCATCGCGCTGGCCGCGGTGGCCATCGCCACCGCGCCCGTCGCGGCCCAGCCCGCCTACGCCCAGTCTGCCGCCGTGCAGCCCACCGAGACGCTGACGCTCAGCCAGGGAACCGGCACGCTCGTTCGCCTGCCCGCTGCAATGAGCGACGTGTTCATCGCCAATGACGCCATTGCCGATGTGCAGGTCCGTTCGAACCGCCAGCTCTATGTCTTTGGCAAGGGCAGCGGCGAGACCACGCTCTACGCCACCGGCGACAATGGCCGCATCGTCTATGCCGCCCGCGTCCAGGTGGGTCGCAACGTGGCTTCGGTCGACGAGATGCTCCGTCTCGCCATGCCCGAGGCGAACATCCGCGCGACGCCGATGAACAACCTGATGCTGCTGACCGGCACCGTGGCCTCGCCCACCGATGCCGAGGAAGCCGAGCGACTGGTGTCGGCCTATGTCGGCAGCGAAGTCGAAGTGGTGAGCCGCCTGCGCCAGGCGACCCCGCTGCAGGTCAATCTCAAGGTCCGCATCGCGGAAGTGAACCGTTCGCTGGTCAAGTCCTTCGGTTTCAACCTGTTCGCGCAGGATGGCACCAATGGCGCCCAGTTCGGCTTCAGCCAGGGCACCGGCCTTGTCGCGAGCAACCCCTTCTCCGTGCAGGGCACGGGCGCCGGGGCGACTGCGGGCATCGCGGGCAAGCTCTTCGGGCTGGATCTCATCTCCACGCTCGACCTTGCCGAGAATGACGGCCTCGTCACCACGCTGGCCGAGCCCAACCTGACCGCGCTTTCGGGCGAAACCGCCAGCTTCCTCGCCGGTGGTGAATTCCCGATCCCGATCAGCCAGGACCTCGGTTCGATCTCGATCGAATATAAGCAATATGGTGTCGGCCTTGCTTTCACGCCCTATGTGCTGGCCGATGGCCGCATCTCGATGCGCGTGCGCCCCGAGGTGAGCGAACTGTCGAACGAGGGTTCGATCCGCCTCAACGGCTTCGAAGTCCCTGCCTTCACCACCCGCCGTGCCGAAACCACGGTCGAGCTGGGTTCGGGCCAGAGCTTCATGATCGCGGGCCTCCTGCGCAATTCGAACACCAATTCGATCGAGAAAGCACCGTTCCTCGGTGACATCCCGATCCTCGGCGCGCTGTTCCGTTCGAACAGCTATCGCAAGAGCGAGACCGAGCTGGTGATCATCGTCACGCCTTACCTGGTCCAGCCGGTGTCGAACCGGATGGCCCTGCCGAACGACGGATATCGCAATCCGACCGACGCGCAGCGCAACATCGAGGGCCGCACTTTCTACGGCCGTTCGGGTGTCGACCATAATGCCGGCGATGCCGTCGTCGCACCGCGCAATGTCCCTGGCCAGCCGGCCATTTCGGGACCCGTCGCCTCGGCTGCTCCGCAGCCCGGCTTCGGACTGTGAGCAACACCGTGTTCTGGAAGGACAGCATGATGGACAAGAAATGGATGATCCTGCCGCTGGTCGCCCTTAGCGCGGCATGTGCAAATCACACGGCGATGGACGAGCCCGCCCGCGGTTCCGCGGCGGTCAATGTCCCGGTGATCGAATATACCAACTATGCCTTCGACGTGGCCGCTCCCGGCGGCAACATTCCCGAGAGCGAGGAACGGCGTCTCGACGCCTGGTTCGCGACGCTCGGGCTTGGCTATGGCGACAGTGTCTATGTCGACAGCTCGGCCTATGGGGCGCGCGATGATGTGGCACGGATCGCGGGTCGCTACGGTCTTCTCCTGTCGCAGGGTGCGCCTGTGACGCAGGGTGAAGTTCCGTCCAATTCGGTTCGCGTGGTCGTCAGCCGCGCCCGGGCCAGCGTGCCCAACTGCCCGAACTGGTCGGAGCATAGCACCCCGACCTGGAACAATCGCCAGACGCCCAATTACGGCTGTTCGGTCAATTCGAACCTGGCCGCGATGGTCGCCAATCCCGAAGACCTCGTGCGGGGTCGCTCGGGTGCCTCGACCGTCGACAACCGGACGTCCACCCGTGCCGTCCAATCGTATCGTGATGCCACGCCCACCGGCCAGGACGGCCTGCAGGACATCAGCACCGGCGGTGCCTCCGGTGGCAAGGGTGGCAGCAGCGGAGGAGGGAAATAATGAACGCGCCTTTCCAGGCCCGCGCAGGGCTTCGTGAACCTTTCACGGCATTCGTTTGCGACGAAGAAACGGCCGACATGCTCCGCCCCGTGGCGGTCGAGCATGGCTGGTCGCCGGAGAAGGTCAACATGGGCGGGCTGCGTAATGCGGTCCAGTCCCTCTCGGTCTCGGCCAGCCCCAACGTGCTGTTCGTCGACCTCAGCGAAAGCGCCGATCCGCTCAATGACATCAATGCCCTCGCCGAAGTGTGCGAGCCCGGCACGATCGTCATCGCGGCGGGTCAGGTCAACGATGTCCGCCTCTATCGCGACCTCGTCGCGAGCGGCATCCACGACTATCTGCTCAAGCCCTTCACGGTCGACCAGCTGCGCGAGACCTTCGCCCATGCCCAGTCGATCCTGTCGGGCCCGCGCGGCGAAGCGCAGGTCGAGAAGCCCAATGTCATGACCGCCGTGATCGGCGTTCGCGGCGGGGTCGGGTCCTCGACCATCGCGACCAGCCTTGCCTGGATGCTGGGCGAGAAGGCCGAGCGCTCGACTGCCCTCCTGGACCTCGATGTCCATTTCGGCACCGGCGCGCTTAGCCTCGACCTCGAACCCGGACGCGGCCTCACCGACGCGATCGAGAATCCGAGCCGCATCGACGGCCTGTTCATCGAACGTGCCATGGTGCGTGCCAACGAGCGGCTTTCGGTCCTGTCGGCCGAAGCGCCGATCAACGCGCCGCTGGTCACCGACGGCACGGCTTTCTTCCAGCTCCAGGAAGAGATGAAGAATGCCTTCGAGGCGACCGTCATCGACCTGCCGCGTCACATGCTGATCCAATATCCGCACATGGTGCATGACGCCCATGTCGCGGTGGTGACCAGCGAACTGACGCTGGCGGCGACGCGCGACACGATCCGGGTGCTTGCCTGGCTCAAGTCCAATGCGCCGCAGACCAAGGTCATCGTGGCCGCCAATCGCGTGCCTTCGGGCGGCGCGCTCGAGATCAGCCGCAAGGATTTCGAGCAGTCGATCGAGCGCAGCGTGGACATCGTCTTCCCGTTCGACGCGAAGACCGCCGCGCAGGCTGCCAAGCTCGGCAAGCCGCTGGCCGAAATTGCCACCGGCAAGACCGCCGCGCCGTTCGTCCAGCTGTCGAACATGGTCCTCACTCATGCGAGCGAGGAAGGTGCCGAGGGAGGTGCGAAGATCGAAGGCGGGGCCAAGTCGCTCGTCGACAATCTGAAGTCGATGCTGTCGAAGCCCAAGGCCGAAGCCGCCTAACGTCAACCGGGGACCGGGAAGGGTTCGCCCTTCCCGCCCCAGCCACGAAAGACGCTGACCATGCTGCTTTTCATCATCTTCGCCGGAATCATCGCGCTGGTGGCGACCGCTTGGGTGGTCATCAACGGGTCGAGCCCGCAGAAGACCTACAAGCGGCGCATGGAAAGCATGTTGCAGCGCCATGCCGAGGGCGGCGCGCTGAAGGCCAGTGCCCAGCTGCAGATCCGCAAGCTGATGGCCGAGCGCCAGTCCAAGATGGACGGCTTCGCCAGCAGCCTCATGCCGCGCCCGGCGCTGATGAAGCAGCGCCTCCAGCAGACCGGCAAGGACATCAGCCTCTCCAAATATATGACCGCGACGCTCGGCCTGTTCGCGGTCGCGACGCTGGGGCTGTGGCTGCGCGGCGCGCCCATCTATTTCGCCGCGGCGGCGGGCCTCGCCTTCGGTGTCGGGGTGCCGCATTTCGTGATCGGCCGTCTCATCAAGAAGCGGATGGTCCAGTTCAACAACAATTTCCCCGATGCCATCGAGCTGATGGTGCGTGGCCTGCGTTCGGGCCTTCCGATCACCGAGACGCTAGGCATCGTGGCGAGCGAAATCCCGGGCCCCGTCGGCCTCGAGTTCAAGGAAGTGGCCGAGAAGATGAAGATCGGCCGGACGATGGAATCGGCGCTTCAGGATACCGCCGACCGCCTCGGCACGCCCGAGTTCCAGTTCTTCGTCATCACGCTGGCGATCCAGCGCGAGACCGGCGGCAACCTTGCCGAGACGCTGTCGAACCTGGCCGACGTGCTGCGCAAGCGCATGCAGATGAAGCTCAAGATCCGCGCGATGAGCTCGGAATCGAAGGCCTCGGCGATGATCGTGGGCGCCCTGCCCTTCATCGTGTTCGCGCTCGTCTACATGATGAACCCTGGCTACATGGCCGGTTTCTTCTCCGACGAGCGGCTGATGGTCGCGGGCATCGGCGGCCTGGTGTGGATGTCGATCGGCGTCTTCATGATGGCCAAGATGGTCAACTTCGAGATTTGAGGCGGAGAAGATGGAAGCCATGACCCACCCCTTCATCATCCAGACGCTCGCTGCCCTTGCAGGCAATCCGACCCTGCTGGGCGTGGACGTGATCCTCGTCGCGACGATCCTTTCGGCGGTGGCCGCGCTGGCGGTGCTCACCGCCATCTATGCCGCCACGACGGTCAAGGATCCGATGGCCAAGCGCGTCAAGGCGCTCAACGCCCGGCGCGAACAGCTCAAGGCCGGCATCGTCGCCTCGACCAACAAGCGCAAGAAGCTCAACCACCAGAACCAGGCAGCCGATCGGGTGCGCTCGATCCTGTCGCAGTTCCGCATGCTCCAGGAAGACCAGATCAAGGTCACCCAGGAAAAGCTGATGCAGGCGGGTATCCGTTCGAAGGAACTGGCCTATTTCATCATCTTCGCGCGTTTTGTGCTGCCCGTCGTGCTGGGCCTTACCGCGGTGGTGGTGGTCTACCTCGTCGATTATTTTCCCGAATGGGGCTGGATCAAGAAATATGGCGTGACTGCCTTCACCATCCTCGGCGCCTACAAGGCCCCGGACATCTGGCTGAAGAACAAGATCTCCAAGCGGTCGGACGCCATCCGCAAGGGTCTTCCCGACGCGCTCGACCTTCTGGTCATCTGCGCTGAAGCGGGCCTGACGGTCGATGCCGCCTTCAATCGCGTATCGAAGGAACTGGGCCGTGCCTATCCCGAACTGGGTGACGAATTCGGCTTGACCGCGATCGAGCTGGGCTTCCTTGCCGAGCGTCGCCAGGCGTTCGAGCATCTTGCTCGCCGTGTCGATCTCGAGGCCATTCGCGGCGTCGTGACGACCATGATCCAGACCGAGAAATATGGTACGCCGCTCGCTTCCGCGCTGCGCGTCCTGTCGGCGGAATTCCGCAACGAGCGCATGATGCGCGCCGAGGAAAAGGCCGCGCGCCTTCCGGCCATCATGACCATCCCGCTCATCCTGTTCATTCTTCCGGTGCTGTTCATCGTGATCCTCGGGCCCGCAGCCTGCGCGATCAGCGACAACTTCATCAACCGGTAGAAAACGGACTTCCCTGGTGGGGGGAAGGACCGCCGTCGCCCGCGCTCCGGGTGGCGGCGGTTTCCGTTTTGGGAACGAAATGATAGGCTGAGCGTCTGTCCCCAAACGGAGGGAATTCGATGCTTAATTTCACACCCGATCAGTGGATCATCGTCGGACTGGTTTTCGTGCTCGGCCTGCTGGTCGGCTTCTTCCTGATGGCCGGTGGCGGTCGCAAGTGGAAGGAACGCTATCGCACCGAGAAGGAGCGGCGCGAAGCGCTCGAAGCCGATTACAAGGCATCCGAACAGGAATGGCGCGAACGCGACAGCCTGCGGGCCGCCGCGCTCAAGGCCAAGGGCGTCGACGACCCGGCGGTCTAGCCTTCGATCTTCGAGAAAGCGGCGACCTGCTCGACGGCTCCGCGGAAGCGGGCCAGCAGCGCGAGGCGCCGCTTTCGCACGTCGGCATCATCGGCATTGACGATGACATTGTCGAAAAAGTCGTCGATCGGGCCGCGTAGCGAAGCGAGCGCTTCCATCGCGCGAGTGTAATCCTCTTCCTCGAGCGCCTGCGCGGCGACGGGCGATGCCTTGACGATGGCGTCGGCAAGCGTCCGTTCGGCGGGTTCGAGGTCGTTTACATCCATCTTCGCGACCACTTCCTCGAGGCCGTCGGAAACCAGCACGAGGGGATCTTCCTCGCCATCCTGGACGAGATGGCCGGGCACGGCCCCTGCCCCTTCATAGCCTTCCTTCTTGAGGATGTTGGCGGCACGCTTGTAGCCCGCCAGCAGGTCAGCGCCCTCGTCGGTTTCGACGAAGGACTGGAGCGCCTTCACCCGGGCGAGCAGGCGAACGAGATCATCCTCGCCGCCGAGCGCGAACACCGCGTCGATGAGGTCGTGCCGGACGCCCGCTTCCTTCTGCTGGACCTTGAGGCGGTCAGCGAAGAATTCGAGAAGCTCGCCTTCGCCGATGGGCAGGCGCAGATTATTCTCGGTGACGAGCCGGATCGCGCCCAGCGCCGAGCGGCGGAGAGCGAAGGGATCCTTCGAGCCCGTGGGCTTCTCGTCGATGCCGAAGAAGGCACGCAGGCTGTCGAGCTTGTCGGCGAGGCTGACGGCGACGGTGACGGCTGCGGTGGGGACTTCATCGCCCTGCCCCACAGGCTTGTAATGGTCGCGCACGGCATCGGCGACGGCTTCGTCTTCGCCCTGTGCGCGAGCGAGATAGCCGCCGATGATCCCCTGAAGTTCGGGAAATTCGCCGACCATGCCGGTGACGAGATCGTTCTTGGCAAGGCGCGCGGCGCGTTCGACTTGGTCGGGGTCGGCCTTGACCACCCCTTCCTCGGCCAGCCAGCGAGCGAGCCTGGCGACCCGTTCGACCTTGTCGGCGACCGTGCCGAGCTTTTCGTGAAAGACGATGTCGCTTAGTTTGGCACCGAGGCTTTCGAGCGGGACCTTGAGGTCGTTTTCCCAGAAGAAGCGCGCGTCGCTGAGCCTTGCAGCGAGAACGCGTTCGTTCCCCGCGACGACTGCCTGCGGCTCCTTGCTGTCGATATTGGCGGTGCAGACGAAGGCATTGGCGAGCTTGCCGTCCTTGCCGCGCATCACGAAATATTTCTGGTCGGTGCGCGCGGTGAGCTGGATCACCTCTTCGGGGACGTCGAGAAAGTCCTTGTCGAAGCGACCGAGCAGCGGGACCGGCCATTCGGTGAGGCCCGCATTCTCGATCACCAGCCCTTCGTCCTCGATAAGGTCGAAGCCGGCCCTGGCCGCGGCGTCACGCGCGCCGTCGCGGATGATCTTCTCGCGCTCTTCCTGGTCGACGATGACATGGGCCATGCGCAGCTTTTCGACATAGTCGTGCGCGCCGCCGATGGTGATTTCGCCCGGATGGTGGAAGCGATGGCCAAGCGTCGCCGCCCCGCAGGTCACGCCCGGCAGCTCGACCGGGACGATGTCATCGCCGAAGAGCGCGATGACGTGATGGAGCGGGCGCACCCAGCGCAGGCTTTCGCTCGACAGCGAGGAAGGCCCCCAGCGCATCGACTTGGGCCAGGGAAAATCGCGGACGATCGCGGCGACGGCGGGACCGAGAATCTCGGCGCTCTTGCGGCCCGGGCGATCGACGATCGCGAAATAGGTCTCGCGGCCCTTGAGGTCGCGCACTTCGAGATCGTCGCGCGACAGGCCCATCTTGCGGCAGAAGCCGTCCACGGCCTGGTCGGGCGCGCTGGTGGGCGGCCCCTTGGTTTCCTCGCGCACCGGCTCGGTGCCTTCGGGCAGGTCGGAGGCGATGAGCGCGAGGCGGCGCGGGGTCGAATAAGTGGTGATCGCGCCGGCCTTCAGGCCATGTTCGGCAAGCCGTTCGGTAAAGAGACGCGCAAGGTCGGCGCGAGCGCGCGCCTGCATGCGGGCGGGGATTTCCTCCGAGAAGAGTTCGAGCAGGAAATCGCTCATGCCTCATACCCCATATGATCCACCCATGCCGCGCAGGCGCCTTTGGCAAGGTCGCGGACGCGGCCGATATAGGCCTGGCGTTCGGCGACCGAGATGACGCCCCTCGCCTGCAAAGTGTTGAAGATGTGGCTGGCCTTGATCGCCTGTTCATAGGCGGCGATCGGCACGCCTGCCTTCAGGCTGTTCTCGGCTTCGGCAGCGGCCTTCTTGAAGGCACCGAACAGCGCGTCGGTATCGGCGACCTCGAAGTGCCACTTGGACATCTGTTTTTCATTTTCGAGGAAGACGTCGCCATAGCTGGTGCCATGGTCGTTGAACTTGAGGTCGAAGACATTGTCGACGCCCTGGATATACATGGCGAGCCGTTCGAGCCCGTAGGTCAGCTCGCCCGACACGGGCTTGCAGTCGAAGCCGCCGACCTGCTGGAAATAGGTGAACTGGGTGACTTCCATCCCGTCGCACCAGACTTCCCAGCCCAATCCCCATGCGCCGAGCGTCGGGCTTTCCCAATCGTCCTCGACGAAGCGGATGTCATGCTTGAGCGGGTCGATGCCGATGGCATCGAGGCTGCCGAGATAGAGGTCCTGCAGATCCTCGGGACTGGGCTTCAGCATCACCTGATATTGGTAATAATGGCCCAGCCGGTTCGGATTTTCGCCATAGCGGCCATCGGTCGGGCGGCGGCACGGCTGTACATAGGCAGCGCGCCACGGTTCGGGCCCGAGCGCGCGAAGCACGGTGGCGGGATGGAAGGTCCCCGCGCCCATTTCCAGGTCATAGGGTTGCAGGAGGGCGCAGCCCTTTTCGCCCCAATAGCGGTGCAGGGTGAGGATGAGGTCCTGGAAGCTTAACATGGCTTGGCGCTTTGCAGGGACGCGCCGCCTTGGTCAAGCGGACGCTGACTTTTCCGCCGATTGGAAAGAATGTGGATGCTTGGACCCCATATTTTGAGACTTTGCCCGTTTCCTTCGGCGCCTACCTGGTGCGCAAGGCGCTGCGTCGATGAGAGGCCCCTCGCCCCCACCTTTTTGCCGCCTTCCGTAAGTCGGCCAAGCAGGCTAGCCTTTGCACCTGTCCCATTCCGATCGTCCGAACCGCTGACCTTTTTCCCTGGAGAATTCGATGAAACGCATGATCACCCGCACTGCCACCGCCACGATCGCTCTTGTGCTGTCGGCATGTGCGACCGCCAATCCGCCTGCGCCTGCCGCGGCGCCCGCCGCGGTGGCGGCCGAGGCTGTTCCGGTCGTCGATCCCGCCGTGTGGAAGCTCGCCGACGAGGACACGACCATCTACATGCTCGGCACGATCCACTTGCTGCCGAAGAACCACAATTGGAAGACGAGCACCATCGAGCAGGTGATCGAAGCTGCCGACCAGCTCATCCTCGAGGTCAATGCCGGGCCCGAGGATGCCGCCAAGCTGCAGCCGCTCATCATGGAACTGGCGATCACGCCGGGCCTGCCGCCGCTCAAGGAGCGGGTCCCCGAGGACCGGCATGCGCGGCTGGACGAGCTGATTTCCAAGAGCGGCGTGCCTGCACAGGCATTCGACATGATGGAGACCTGGTTCGCGGCCTTCACCCTGACGCAGGTGATCATGCGCGAATATGGCCTGTCGCCCGAAGATGGCGTCGAGGCGGTGCTGCGCGAGACCTTCAAGAAGAAGGGCAAACCGATCGGCGAACTGGAGACGGTCCGCGAGCAGCTCGGCTTCTTCGACAGCCTGAGCGAGGAGACGCAGCGCGAATTCCTCGCCAGCGCGCTCGATGATGCCGAGGAAGCCAAGAAGATGTTCGGCAACATGCTCAACGCCTGGACGGTCGGCGATGTCGATGCGATCGAGGCGACCTTCATCGAGGCGCAGATGTCGGAGGAATTGGAAGCGGCCCTCCTGACGCGGCGCAATGCCAACTGGACCGAATGGCTGGGCGCGCGGCTCGAGCAGCCGGGCACCATCCTCGTCGCGGTCGGCGCGGGCCATCTTGCCGGTGAAGGCAGCGTGGTCGATATGCTCGAGGACAAGGGCTATACGGTGACGCGCATCGACGACTGATCGCGAAGCGCTTTCAGGCAGGGTGCCGGCCGGCCCTTCGGGGCGGGTCGGCATCCTGCTCTTCGCTTGCAATCGCCCCCTCTCCCACCTATAGGCGCGCGAGCCTGTTGCCATGGTCATCCCTGGAGGCGTGGCAAGGCGATAACAAAGTCTTTTGGAGATAATGCAATGAGCGATCAGCTGACGCTGCCCGCCGAAGCGCGCGAACGGGCTGGCAAGGGAGCCTCCCGCCATCTTCGCCGCGAAGGCCGGGTGCCTGCCGTGATCTACGGCGGCAAGAAGGATCCCGTCGGGATCCACGTTGAAGAAAAACTACTCATGAAGATGCTGAAGACCGGCCACTTCATGAACAGCCTCGTGAGCATCGAGCTGGACGGCAAGAGCCAGCAGACGCTTCCCAAGGACGTGCAGTTCCACCCCGTGAGCAGCCGCCCGATCCACGTCGACTTCTTCCGCATCTCGAAGGGTGCGAAGGTCACCGTGAACGTGCCGGTCCGCTTCGTCGGCGAGGAACAGTCCGAGGGTCTCAAGCGCGGCGGCGTTCTCAACGTGGTTCGCCACGAGCTGGAGCTCAATTGCGACGCGACCGCCATCCCCGACGAAATCGAGATCAGCCTCGACGGCCTCGACATCGGCGATTCGATCCACATTTCGGCGGTCACCCTGCCGGAAGGTTCGGAAAGCGCGATCGACGATCGCGACTTCACCATTGCCACAGTCGTCGCGCCGTCGGCGATGAAGTCGACCGAGGAAGAAGAAGCCGAGGATGAAGAAGGCGTCGAAGGCGAAGAAGCCGAAGGCGCTGAAGGTGAAGGTGAAGGCGAAGCCGAAGGCGACGCCGAAGCCAAGGACGGCGAATAAGCCTCCCGCCATTCACGGCATGAGAAAGAAGGCCGTCGTCCCATGGGTGGGCGGCGGCCTTTTTCTTGTCTAAGGACAGGCCATGCAAATCTGGGTGGGGCTCGGGAATCCGGGCGAGAAATATGCGCTGCACCGGCACAATGTCGGCTTCATGGCGGTCGATGCGATCGCCGAGGTCCATGGCTTTTCGAGCGAGACGAAGAAGTTTCGCGGGCTGGTGCGCGAGGGCCGGATCGGGCGGCACAAGGTGCTGCTTTTGAAGCCCCAGACCTATATGAACGAAAGCGGGGGATCGGTGCGCGCCGCGCTCGATTTCTTCAAGCTCGGCCCCGAGGCGCTGACGGTCTTTCACGACGAACTCGACCTTGCCCCGATGAAGATCAAGGTGAAGCAGGGTGGCGGGGTCGCCGGCCATAACGGGCTGCGCTCGATCGACAAGCATCTGGGGCGGGATTTCCGCCGCATCCGCATCGGTATCGGCCATCCCGGATCGAAGGACCGGGTGACCGGCCATGTGCTGGGCAATTATGCCAAGAGCGAGATCGAGCCACTCACTGGCCTCATCGGCGCGATTGCCGCCGAGGCCGAGCGGCTTGCCGAGGGGGACGATGTGCGCTTCATGAACGATGTCGCCTTGCGGTGCCAGCCATGAAGCATCTGTTCGCCACCCCTCTCTACGAAGCCGATCTTGGCGACGAGGAATTGCTGGCCGAGCTTGCCCATTCGATCCGGATGCTGGCCGAGGACGACCGTGCGGGACGAAAGTGGAGCCGCGAGAAAGGCTATAAGGGCTATACCAGCTATGCCTCGCTCGACGATCTGCCGATGCGCGATCCCGCCTTTGGCGATCTTGCGCGGCTACTCGGTCGTCATGCGCGCGAATTTGCCAAGTCGCTGGCATGGGAAGTGAAACCCAGGCTCGACAGCCTGTGGGTCAATCTGATGAAGCCCGGCGCGGTGCATGGGGCGCATATCCATCCCCATTCGATCCTGTCCGGCACACTTTATGTCGAGGTGCCCGACAAGGCGGGCGCGATCCGTTTCGAGGATCCCCGCCTGCCGATGATGATGGCCGCGCCGATGCGCGACGAGAATGCGCCCGAACATCTGCGCCCCTTCGTCGACGTGCGCCCCAGCCCGGGCAAGCTGCTTCTCTGGGAAAGCTGGCTGCGGCACGAGGTGCTGCCCCATCGCGGCAAGGAAGAGCGGCTCTCGATCAGCTTCAACTTCGCCTGACGTTCCGCAAGACATTGCCGATGCGGGCCTAACCCCTTAAGGCGCAGCGCGACTTTTCAATTATTGACGGAAGACCCATGGGTTTCAAATGCGGTATCGTCGGGCTGCCCAACGTGGGCAAGTCCACCCTGTTCAACGCCCTCACCGAGACGCAGGCGGCGCAGGCGGCCAACTATCCCTTCTGCACCATCGAACCCAATGTCGGCCAAGTATCGGTGCCCGATGCGCGGCTCGACACGATCGCTTCGATCGCCAAGTCGGCCAAGGTCGTCCCTACCCAGCTGGCCTTCGTCGACATCGCCGGGCTGGTGAAGGGCGCGAGCCAGGGCGAAGGGCTGGGCAACCAGTTCCTTGCCAACATCCGCGAAGTCGATGCGATCGTCCACGTCCTGCGCTGTTTCGAGGATGACGACATCCAGCATGTGTCGAACCATGTCGATCCGATCGCCGATGCCGAAGTGGTCGAGACCGAATTGCTGCTTGCCGACCTCGAAAGCCTCGAGAAGCGCGTCCCCAACGCGCAGAAGCGCGCGACCGGCGGGGACAAGGAAGCCAAGATCATGGCCAGCGTTCTCGGCCAGGCGCTCGACCTTTTGCGCGACGGCAAGCCTGCCCGCCTCACCCAGCCCAATGACGATGAGGAAGCGCGGCTGTTCGAGCAGGCACAGCTCCTCACTGCCAAGCCCGTGCTGTACGTCTGCAACGTCAACGAGGAAGATGCCGCGAGCGGCAACGAATATTCGGAAAAGGTCTTCGCCAAGGCGAAGGCCGAGGGCGCCGAAGCGGTGATCGTATCGGCGGCCATCGAAGCCGACATGGTCGGCATGGACATGGACGAGCGGCTGGAGTTCCTGAAGGAAATGGGGCTGGAGGAAACCGGCCTCAATCGCATCATCCGCGCGGGTTACGACCTTCTCAACCTTCATACCTTCTTCACCGCCGGTCCCAAGGAATCGCGGGCCTGGACGGTCGAGAAAGGCGCCAAGGCACCGCAGGCCGCAGGCGAGATCCACAGCGATTTCGAACGGGGCTTCATCCGGGCCGAGACGATCGCCTATGACGACTATGTCTCGCTGGGCGGCGAAAGCGCGGCACGCGAAGCCGGCAAGCTGCGCCAGGAAGGCAAGGAATATGTCGTGAAGGATGGCGACATCATGCTGTTCAAGTTCAACGTATGACTACCTGGTTCGAGGATATCTCGGTCGGCGACCGGATCGAATGCGGCGAGCATGAAGTGACTCGCGAGGAAGTGCTCGAATTCGCGCGCAAATATGATCCCCAGCCCTTCCACCTCGATGACGAGGCGGCGGCGAAGACGCCCTTCGGCCGGATCGCGGCCTCGGGCTGGCACACCGGCGCGATGGTGATGCGCCTGATCGTCGATTGCTGGACCGAGAAGAAGCTGATGGGCGTGGGATCGCCCGGCCTCGACGAATTGCGCTGGCTCAAGCCCGTCTATCCCGGCGATACGATCCGCGTGTCGAGCGAAGTCGTGGATATGCGCCCCTCGCGCTCGCGTCCCGAGCGGGGCACCTTGTGGACCGACGTTTTCGTCCACAACCAGCATAACGAACTGGTCATGCGCTACCGTTCGATCGTGATGGTGATGCGCCGCCCGTCGGGCGACTAGCTTCCGGGAAATTCCATCAGGCTGATCGCCTCGACGCCGACACGGCGCAGCGCCGCGCTGCCGCCGAGATCGGGCAGGTCAATGATGAAGCGTGCGCCAACGAGATGGCCGCCTGCGCGGGCGACAAGCCGTGCCGCCGCGCGGGCGGTGCCGCCAGTGGCGATGAGGTCGTCGACCAGCACCACGTTGGACCCTGCCGCGATGGCATCGACATGCATCGCGAGCCGGTCGGTGCCATATTCGAGCGCATAATCCTCGGCGATCGTCGCGCCGGGTAATTTGCCGTCCTTGCGGATGAGCAGCAGCCCTGCCCCCATCTTCTCCGCCATCGCTCCGCCGATGGCGAAACCGCGCGCGTCGATGGCGGCGACGAGATCGACCTTGGTCTCGACGCTGTCGACGAGCCGTTCGATGGTCGCACGAAACCCTCCCGCATCGAGCAGGAGGGTCGTGAGATCGCGAAACTGGATGCCGGGCTTGGGAAAGTCCGGGATGGTGCGGACCAGCGCCTTGAGGTCATCGTTGGCGCTGGTCACGCCATCAACCCTCGACGCCGCGGCCTTCTTCGGCGGCTTCGGCCTTGGCCTGCTCGCGCTTGGCCATATTCTCCGGATCCAGCGGACCCTTGGGAGCGACCTGACGCTTGGCTTCGGCCCAGACGTTCCGATAGGCGAGGAAGGCCAGGAGGGTCGCGATCGACAGGAAGATGAGGATCGCGATGCCCGCACGCTTGCGGCTTTCCATGCGCGGTTCGGCGGTCCAGATCAGGAAGGCCGTCACGTCCTTCGCCATCTGCTCGACCGTCGCTTCGGGAGCGCCTTCGCCATAGGTCACCTGGCCATCGCTCGTGATGGGCGGCGGCATGGCGATGTTGAGATTGGCGAAATAGGGGTTGTGGTAGAGACCCGTGCCCGGAGCCGCGCTCGGGAATTCCGCGAGCAGCTTCTTCGAGGGCTCCTGATAGCCCGTCAGCAGCGAGTAGATGTAGGGCGCACCGCCCTCGCGGGCCTTCACGATCAGCGAAAGATCAGGCGGATATGCATTGTTGTTCGCCGCGCGCGCCGCGATCGCATTGGGATAGGGATTGGGGAAAGTGTCCGAGGGGATCGCCGCACGGGTGGTTTCCTCGCCCAGTTCGGGATCGATGGTGGGCACTTCCCATTCGTTGGCCGCGAGCGACTTCACCTGTTCGGGGGTGTAGCCGATTTCCTCGAGGTTGCGGAACGCGACATATTGCAGGCCGTGGCAGGCCGCGCACACTTCGCGATAGACCTGGTAGCCGCGCTGCAACTGGGCATCGTCGAACCGGCCGAACGGACCGTCGGAGGAGAAATCCACCTCCTTGGGTTCGAGATGATACTTATATTCGGCCGATTCCTGCGGCGGCTCGTTGAAATAGCCGCTCAGGTCGGTGAACAGCGAAATGACGAGCACGCCCACAAAGCCGAGGCCGACGAGAAATCCGATGATGCGAACCATGGGTCTGACGTTTCCTTAAGCGTTTGCAGGCTGGCTTTTGGCGAGCCCGTAGGGAGCACTTTCCTCGGCCTCGCCGTGGAGGACCGACGCGCTGATCGAGCTGGGGAGCGGCAGCGGCGTTTCGATCTTCGAGATGATCGGCAGGATGATGAGGAAGTGGGCGAAATAATAAGCGGTGCCGATCTGGCTCAGCGCCACCCAGGGCTGTTCGGCGGGCATCACGCCGCAGATCGCGAGAAGCACGATGTCAGCGACGAAAATCCAAAAGAACAGCTTGAACAGCGGGCGATAATGGCCCGAGCGAACCGGCGAACGATCCAGCCACGGCAGGAAGAAGAGCAGCAGGATCGACGAGAACATCGCCACCACGCCCCACAGCTTCGCCGGGATGATGAAATCGACGGTGAAGGCGCGCAGGATCGCGTAGAAGGGCCAGAAATACCATTCGGGAACGATGTGCGCCGGGGTCGCGAGCGGGTTGGCCTCGATATAGTTGTCGGCATGGCCCAGCGCGTTCGGCATGAAGAAGGTGACCGTGACATAGGCCATCAGCACGAGGAGGATGAACCAGCCGTCCTTCGCGGTGTAGAAGGGATGGAAGGGCAGCGTGTCCTTCTCGGTCTTCACATCGACGCCCGTCGGGTTCGACGAACCCGGGATATGCAGCGCCCAGGTCTTGAGGATCACCACGCCGGCGATCACGAAAGGCAGGAGATAGTGAAGCGAGAAGAAGCGCGTGATCGCGGCCTGGTCGGGCGCGAACCCGCCCAGCAGCCAGACCCGCAGCGGCTCACCCACCACCGGGAAGGCGGAAAAGAAGCCGGTAATCACCTGCGCGCCCCAATAGCTCATCTGTCCCCAGGGAAGCACATAGCCCATGAAGGCCGTGGCCATCATCAGGAGATAGACGACGAGGCCGAGCATCCAGACCAGTTCGCGCGGCGCCTTGTATGAGCCGTAGAAGAGGCCTCGGAAGATGTGGATATAGACCACGATGAAGAAGAAGCTGGCGCCGTTGGCGTGCGCATAGCGCAGGAACCAGCCCGCGTTCACGTCGCGCATGATATGTTCGATCGAGGCGAAGGCGCCGTCGACCGAGGCATAATAATGCATCGCCAGCACGATCCCGGTGATGATCTGGATCATCAGGAACACGCCGGCCAGGACACCGAAGTTCCAGGCATAGTTGAGGTTGCGCGGCACCGGATAGCCACCGCCGACCGCGCCATAGACGAGGCGCGGAAGCGGAAGGCGCTCGTCGACCCACTGGCCGAGCGCTGTCTTGGGTTCGTAAGGCTTTGCCCAGGCGAAGCTCATCTGGTCCTATCCCCTATCGCTTAGCCGATCCGGACGACGGTATCGGAGGTAAATTCAAATTCCGGCACGACCAGGTTGGTCGGCGCGGGGCCTTTGCGGATGCGACCCGCGGTGTCGTAGTGCGAACCGTGGCAGGGGCAGAAATAGCCGCCATAGTCACCGCGGTTCTCGCCTTCGCCAACGCCCAGCGGCACGCAGCCCAGATGGGTGCAGACGCCCAGCGTGATGAGCCAGTTTTCCTTGCCCGAGGCGGTCCGCTCCTTGAGCGTTTCCTTGTCGCGCAGCGCCGAAAGCGGCACCGCGTCGGCCTGGGCGATCTCTTCCTCGGTGAGGTTGCGGATGAAGACCGGCTGCTTGCGCCAGCTGGTCTTGATCGCCTGCCCTTTCTCGATCTTCGAGACATCGACCTCGATCGAGGCCAGTGCGCGCACGTCGGCGTCGGGTGCCATCTGCATCACCAGCGGCGCCACGGCGGCCACCCCGCCGACCCCGGCGAAGCTGACAGCGGCAATATTGATGAAATCGCGACGACGGACGCCGTCTTCCTGTTCGGCGGTGGTTTCGCTCTGTTCCAGCGTGGCCATGCTCATCCCATTATTTCGCGTCTTGCACGCCGCGGAAGGCTGCGCGCATCGATTCCGTTTGGCGTGGACACCAAACGGCTTGGCGCGCCTGATAGCGTCTCGACCACCTAATGCAAACGGTGAAAATTGGGGAACTTGCGGCAGGCCCGCTTGCGCGGCTATCGCGCGGCCCATGCGAATAGCACTATATCAGCCTGAAATTGCCGGAAATGTCGGCGCGGTGATGCGCCTCGGGGCGTGTCTCGGCGTGGCGGTCGACTTGATCGAACCCCTCGGTTTCGAATGGGACGACAAGCGCGTGCGACGCACCGCGATGGACTATATCGACCATGTCGAAGTGGTGCGACACCGCGATTTCGCGTCCTTTCTCAAGCAGTTGGATGGCGCCCGCCTCATACTCGCCACGACCCGTGCGCGTGCGGGGCTTTACGAATTTCGCTTTGCCGAAAATGATGTGCTCATGTTCGGCCGCGAAAGCGCGGGCGTACCCGGGGATGTCGCCGAGCAATGTGACGAGCGCATCCGCATCCCGATCCGCGCCGACGTGCGTTCGTTCAATCTTGCCACGGCCGCGTCGATTGCCGCAGCCGAGGCGCTTCGACAGACAGGAAAGCTTCCCGCATGAAACCGCTCGACGATCAGCAACAGGCCGCCCGCGACTGGTTCGAATCGCTACGCACGCGAATCTGCGATGCCTTTACCGCGATCGAGCGCGAAGCCGGTTCCGATGCCGAGTTCGCCTTCATTCCGTGGGAGCGGCAGAACGAGGACGGCTCGCCCGGCGGCGGGGGCGTGCGCGGGCAGATGACGGGCGAGGTGTTCGAGAAAGTGGGCGTGAATGTCTCGACCGTCGGCGGCTATTTCAATCCCGAGTTCGCGACCTCGATCCCCGGCACCGAGGAAAATCCGAGCTTTTTCGCCACGGGCATCAGCCTTGTCGCCCATATGAAGAACCCGCATGTTCCGGCGGTCCACATGAACCTGAGGTACCTCGTCACCGGAAAACGCTGGTTCGGCGGGGGTGCCGACTTGAACCCCGCCATCCCCTATGAGGAAGATACCGAGGCTTTCCATGCGCGGCTGCGCGCGGCCTGCGCGGCGCACGATCCGACTTATTATGATCGATTTTCCAAATGGGCGGAGGAATATTTCTGGCTACCGCATCGCGGAGTGGCGCGCGGCGTGGGCGGCATATTCTATGACCGGCTCGATGCGGCGGGCGATTTGTTCGAACCCAATTTCGCTTTCACCAAGGATGTCGGAGAAGCCTTTCTCGACATCTTCCCGCAGATCGTGCGCAAGCGGATGAACAGCGAGCATGACGATGAAGACATGAAGCGGCTGCTCGATTTCCGGGGCCGCTATGTCGAGTTCAACCTGCTCTACGACCGGGGCACGTTGTTCGGCCTCAAGACCGGCGGCAATATCGACGCGATCCTGATGAGCCTGCCGCCGCTCGCGCGCTGGTCCTAGTCGGCGCTGGCGTGCGGGACGGTGGGCTCCGCCGCGAGATGCGCGTAGATGCGCGCACTCATCGTCATGAGGATGACCGTGAGCGCGGCCTGCACGAAGCCCGTGAACAGGCCCAGCAGGGCAGCGGGTAGCGACCAGGGCGTCACTTCCCCGAAAGCGAGCGTGGTCAGGAGACCGATCATCACGCCGACAGTAATCAGGACGATCATCGCCGCGACCGCGAACATCAGGAGCAGCGCGAACAGCCGCCAGAAATGGCCGCTGGTAAGCTGCCAGCTCTTCTTGAGGATCGCGACCGGCCCCTTCTTCTCTGCCACCGCGACCGGCGTGATGAGGAACATGCGCACCCCGACATAGAAGAAAGCGAGCATCAGGAAGAGAAGGACGAGGAGTTCGGTGCCGTCGAGCGCCTGGCCGATCTGCTGCGGATCGCCGCTTTCGAGGGCCTCGGGACCGACCATTGCGCCGAGGACGAGCATGAAGAGGAGCATCATCGGGATCACCCAGAGCAGCGCCGCTACGAACACGGGGAAGAAGCGGCGGGCGCCGACCCTGATCGCTTCGGCAACGGTCGAGCCGGACGACAAGGCGAGATGGGTAATCGCCAGCGTGCCGATGAAAGTGATGATCGCCGCCACGAAAGAGAGAAGGACCACCAGCCCCGAGTTTTCGGCCGGCGTGCCTGCGGCCTGGTCGGGGTTCAACGTCACCTGGAGCGCCGCCGGGAGCGCGATGAGCGCGGCCGCCACGACCATCATGAGCTGTCCGTCGCGTCCCAGGATGGCGCGGGTTTCGTCCCAGGCCTTGCTGATCGACAGATGCCTCATTCTTCATTCCCCCTTTTGCTTGACGCACCAGATGGCAGTCGCGCGGCGTCATGGCAACGCCCTTGCTCTTGCCCCCGCTTCATAGCAGAGGAGCGGCCATGATCGACGATGTGGAATGGCAGGTGAGCGAAGGGCTCGTCCCCTATGACGAGGCCCTTGCCGACATGGAAGGCCGGGTCGCGGCGATCCAGGCGGGCGAAGCGAGCGAGCGCGTCTGGTTGCTCGAGCATCCGCCGCTATTCACCGCGGGGACGAGCGCCGATCCGAGCGAACTGATGAACCCGATGCAATTTCCCGTTTACGAAGCGGGGCGCGGCGGGCGCTATACCTATCATGGGCCGGGACAGAGGGTCGGCTATCTCAATCTCGATCTTGGTCGGCGGGGCAAGGACATCCGCCATTTCGTCCATTGCCTCGAAGGCTGGATGATCGATGCGCTGGGCGAGGTGGGCGTCACCGCGCGGCGCGAGGAAGGGCGCATCGGACTGTGGGTCGGCAATGGCGCGGAGGAAGCCAAGATCGGCGCGATCGGCGTCAGGGTGAAACGCTGGGTCACGCTGCATGGCTTTTCGATCAACGTGGCACCTGACCTTGCCCATTTCGGCGGCATCGTTCCGTGCGGCATCGCCGAATTTGGAGTGACCAGCCTCAAGGCGCTCGGAAAAGGCGCGGACATGGCACCGCTTGACCGCGCGCTGAAGGCGCATCTCCCGACTTTCCTTGAGCGGCTGACGCCCGCTTGAGGCGCATGAGCGGTCGCTCTATCCTCCCGCCTCTTTGATAAAGGAATTCACGATGCGGATTGCCCTTGCCCTGCCCTTTCTCCTTCTCGCTGCCTGCGGGCAGGACGATGAAATGGCCACGATCGGAAATGATGCCGATGTCGTCGCCAATACGGTCGGCGTAAGCGCCGATGTGACCGCGATCGACGCGGCTACCGACAGCGATGCCGGCCTGCCGATGCCCGAAGTGGAGAATGAAGGGGAATAGGCCGGGCAGACGGCCCCTTCCCTATTGGAGGCCCAGAAGCTTGTGGGTCTGGAGCGTGAGGCGCCATTTGGGGCGCTGCATGACGAGGTCGATGGCGGCTTTCTTCGCTGCCTCGGCGTCGGCGCAATCCATCGGCTGGACGAGGAAATGGTCGAAGGCCATGGCCTCGATGGCGTTCAGGTCGATCCCTTCCTGCGGCCACACCAGCTTCAGTTCATTGCCCGAACGCTGAACCAGATCGGACCCGGCCTTGGGACTGATGCACAGCCAGTCGATGCCTTCGGGTGCCGCGATGGTGCCATTGCTTTCGACCGCGATGCGGAAGCCGTGCCGGTGGAGCGCATCGATGAGATCACTGTCGAGTTGCAGGAGCGGCTCCCCGCCCGTGATCACCACCAGCCGGTGGCCCTTTTCGCCCTCCCAGAGCGATTCGACCTTTTCGGCGAGCGCATCGGCGGTCGCATATTTGCCGCCGTTCACGCCGTCGGTGCCGACGAAGTCGGTGTCGCAGAACTGGCAGATCGCCTTGTCCCGATCCTGTTCGCGCCCGGTCCACAGGTTGCACCCGGCAAAGCGCAGGAACACCGCGCGTGCGCCGCTCTGCATGCCTTCGCCCTGGAGGGTGAGGAAGATTTCCTTGACCGCGTAGCTCATGGCGCGGCGGCGTAGCGGGTCGGATCGGGGATCCCCGCCTGTTCATAGCCCGCGCGCCGGAGACGGCAGCTGTCGCAGGTGCCGCAATGCAGCCCGCCGGGCGCGGGGTCGTAGCAGGACCAGCTCATCCCCGCGTCGAGGCCGAGCCGCTGCGCTTCAAGCGCGATGTCGGCCTTGGTCATCTCCTGCAGGGGCGCGTTGATGCGGAAGGTCTCGCCTTCGTCGCCTGCCTTGGTGGCAAGCGTAGCAAGCTGCTGGAAAGCGGAAATGAATTGCGGGCGGCAGTCGGGATAGCCCGAATAGTCGAGGCTGTTGACGCCGATATAGATGTCGCGCGCCCCGCGCGCCTCGGCAAAGGCGAGGCAGAGCGAGAGGAAGACCGTGTTGCGCGCGGGCACATAGGTGACCGGGATATCCTCGCCCACACCGTCCTTGGGCACGTCGATATCGTCGGTGAGCGCCGAGCCCCCGAACACCGACAGGTCGAGCGGAAGCACGACATGGTCGGCCACCCCGACGGTCTCGGCAATGCGCTTCGCCGCATCGAGTTCGATGCGGTGGCGCTGGTGATAGTCGATGGTCAGCGCATGCACGTCATGGCCGGCCTCGCGGGCGAGGCCCGCGCAGACCATGGAATCAAGGCCTCCCGAAAGAAGGACGATGGCTTTGCTGCGTTGCGTCATGACGGCGCCCCTTAGCGCCACTGTGCCCCGGCGAACAAGCCTAGCGGCAATCGCCGGTGCGGCGGGCGTGATAGACCCGGTGGAAAGGCGTGGAGCGGAGGATGCCCTGCGTCTCGATCCGGAGCGAGCGAGGCGTCACCACCTGCATCGAGGCGCGGCCGAAGCCCGCGCCGGTGCAGGTATAATGGATGAGCGCTTCGCCCGGACCTTCCGAAATGGTCACCCGCGTGCACTGGCGCCCGCGATGCGCGACCTGCGCGAGCATGGTGGGGTCGGCGATGCACATGCGCACGCTGTCGCGTTCGCTGCCGGGCTCGGACAATTCCCACTGGCCCGCCACGACACGGCCAAGCGCGCCGCGGCTGTCCTGCGACAAGGCAGGGACCGCAGCGGCAAGGAGCAGCATGCCGGCGATGGCGGGGAAGGCCCGTTTCATGGGCCATAGATAGGACGAATGGGCGCTGGGTTAAAGTGCGCTCTCTTAATCGATGCTTTCCGGCGAAATGGGAAAGCTGGTCGCGCAGAAGGCGCAATCGACCCGGATCATCCCGTCCTTGTCGACCATTTCGGCCCGTTCCGAGGCCGGGAAACGGGCGATCACCGAACGAATATAGTCGGTATCGCAGCGGCAGCCCTTGGAAAGCGGGATCGACTGGAGAATGCGCACTTCATCCTCTTCGTGGAAGAGGCGCCAAAGGAGCGCATCGAGCGCCAGCGAGCGATCGACCAGCTCGTCATCCTTCACCGATCCGGCAAGGATGGCGACATGCGGCCAGTCGGGATGGTCGAGCTTGGTATGGAGGCGGTCGCGGCCTTCCTCGCCCTCGGGTAGATGCTGGAACATCAGCCCGCCCGCGACCCAGCCTTCATTGTCCTTCGCAGCGGCAAGGCGCACGACCGAGGGGATCTGCTCGGACTGGGCGAAGAAGCTTTCGGCGGCCTGCGCAAGGCTTTCGCCTTCGAGCGGCACCACGCCCTGATAGCGTTCCTTGGTCGCGGGCTGGTCGAAGGTAATCGCCAGATAGCCCTTGCCGAACAAGGAGAAGAGCGTGGGTTCGGGCGGCGCCTCGGCCAGCCGCTTGGCATCGTGGCGGACATAGCCGCGCAATTCGCCGCCATGATAGTCGCAGACGAGAAGGTCGATGATGCCATTCTCGGTCTGCGCCTGGATCGTCAGCTGTCCGTCGGTATCCTTGAGAAGCGATCCCAGGAGCGCGGTCATCGCCAGCGCTTCGGCGAGCAGTTTCTCGATCGGCGGCGGATAGCCGTGATTGGCGAGGATCTTGTCGAGCGTCGCGTCGATCCGGCAAAGGCGCCCGCGCGCTCCCCGGTTGGGGAGGATCGCGCCGAGCGTCGTGTCGCTGTCGAGGGCGGCGTCGCCGTCAGCCATTATTGATCTTCCGGCTTCTCATATTCGCTCGCAGCCTTCGAAAGGCCGTCGATGAATTCGCGGACATGCTCTTCCCCGATGTTAAGCGGGGGAAGGACGCGCATGACATTGTCGCCGGCCGCCACCGCAAGAAGCCCGCGCCCGCGCAGCCAGCCGACGAAGGCGCGCGGATCGGTCTTCATCCGGATGCCGAGCATGAGGCCCATGCCGCGCACGCTTTCGAACATGTCGGGATGGTTGCCGATCATCTGTTCGAGCCCGCTGCGGAGCCGTTCGCCCATCGTCTTCACCTGATCGAGAAATTCGTCCTTGGCGACCACGTCGAGCACCGCTTCGCCCGCCGCCATGGCGAGCGGATTGCCGCCATAGGTCGAGCCATGGGTGCCGAAGACCATCCCCTGCGCGGCCTTTTCGGTGGCAAGGCAGGCGCCGAGCGGGAAGCCGCCGCCAAGGCCCTTGGCCGAGGCCAGCACGTCGGGCTCGATCCCATATTGTTCATAGGCGTAGAAGGTGCCGGTGCGCGCGACGCCGCACTGCACCTCGTCGAGGCCAAGCAAGATGCCATGCTCGTCCGCGAGCTTGCGGAGCCCCTGCATGAATTCTTTCGAGGCCGGACGGATGCCGCCTTCGCCCTGGATCGGTTCGACCATGAAGCCCGCGGTATTTTCGCTGATCGCTTCGCGCGCGGCGTCGAGATTGTCGAACTCGACATAGGTGAAGCCCGGCAGGAGCGGTTCGAAACCGTCGTGCAGCTTTTCCTGGTTGGCGGCGCTGATGGTCGCCATGGTGCGGCCGTGGAAGGCATTCTTGAAGGTGATGATTTCCTTCTTGTGGGGATTGCCTTCGACCACATGGTAGCGGCGCATGACCTTGATCATGCATTCGACGCTTTCGGCGCCCGAATTGGTGAAGAAAACCGTGTCGGCGAAGCTCAGGTCGACGAGCCGCTGGGCATAGGATTCGCCCTGCGGGCTGCCATAGAGGTTCGAGACATGCATCAGCTTGGCGGCCTGGTCCTGGATCGCTTTGGTCAGATGCGGATGGCCATGGCCGAGCAGGTTGACCGCGATGCCGCTCGCGAAATCGAGATATTTCTCGCCCTGCTCGCCATAGAGATAGGGCCCTTCACCCCTGACCGGCCTGACATCGCAACGCGGATAGACAGGCATGAGCGGAGTGATGGTCATGGAAATACCTCTTCTTTCGATGGTGGCATGGCAAGGGCGGTCCCGTAAGGAGCCCGCCCGGGGCCTGCCTATACCGATGCCCGGGAAGAGATGAAAGTGCGGGCCGCGCCTTGGGCCCGGAAAAACTTTTCCGGACGTGAAAAGGGCGCCCCGTCAAGGAGCGCCCTTCCCCCAATCCTCGCACGAGTGCCTTGGCGAGGCTTAGTCCCTGTCGCGATGACGACGCCATTTGCGGCGGTCATGTTCGCGATGATCGTGATAGCGGTCGTCGTCATAGCGGTCATAACGGTCGTAGCCGTAGCGGCCGCGGCGACCGTCGCGCAGTTCCTTGCGCAGGTCCGACCGCAGTTCATGGATGTCATGACGCACCTTGCGGATGTCGCGATAGGACATGATGCGGTGGCCATAATAGTTGATCTTGCGCTGCAGCTTGCGCGCTTCCTTGTCGAGCTTGCGCGCATCCTTGTGACGCAGCGCGCCCGTCCGGCTGAAATAATTGATGTCGCGGCGGATCTCGCTCACTTCGCGCTGCAGGCGGCGGGCCTGGTCATGGCTGCGGGCATGGGCCCTGTCGTAGCCATAATCGTAGCCGTAGCGGCTCTGTTCGTAGCCATAACCGCGCTGAGCCTCGGCCGAAGCCGGGACCGCGGTCATGCCTGCGGCGATGCCAAGCGCGGCGGCGGCCGTCAGAAACTTGCGCATGATGTCTACTCCTTCATTCGAAACATGATGAACGAAGGATGGCGCAGCCGCCCTGAGACGAGCCTGAATGTTGCTGTTATGTAACGTTCAGCGAAGCAAAATCAGGCGCTAGCTTTTGATTTTCCAGCCGGATTTCAGCACCGAGAAGCAGATTGCGAAAAGAATGAGGTTGAAGATCGCCAGTCCAATAGCGCCCACGACGACCGGCGAATCACTCACGCCGAGGAAGCCGTAGCGAAAGCCCGAAATGACGTAGAAGAAGGGGTTCGCATGGCTCACCAGCTGGAAGAATTCGGGCAGCGCGCGGACCGAATAGAAGGTGCCCGACAGAAGCGCGAGCGGCGCGACGACGAAATTGGTGACCGCCGCGGCATGATCGAACTTCTCTGCCCAGATCGAGGTGAGAAGGCCGAGGAAGGACAGCATCAGCGAACCCATCAGCCCGAACCACAATACCCATGCCAGCCCGACCGGCGTCACATCGACGTCAGGCCACAGCGCCATCACCAGCCAGACCGCGCCGCCGACCATGAAGGCACGCGTCACCGAGGCCCCGACCAGACCGGTGATGAGTTCGCCGATCGACAAAGGCGGCATGAGATAATCGACGATCGTGCCCTGGATCTTGCCGACAAGCAGCGAGAAGCTAGCGTTGGCGAAGGCATTTTGGATCATCGCCATGACGATGAGGCCCGGCGCGAGGAATTCGGCGAAGGGAACGCCCATCACCATGCGGTCGCCCCGCCCCAGCGCGATGGTGAAAATGACCATGTAGAGAAGCGTCGTGACCGCCGGAGCCCAGACGGTTTGCGTCTGCACCTTGAAGAAGCGGCGCACTTCCTTGATATAGAGGGTCTTGAGACCGCCCCAATTCACCCCATCTAGAAGAGGATCGCCCGGGGCCTTCACTGCCCAATTGGGTGTCTTTTCATTCACGGCGCTTGGCCCTAGAGGCTGTCGCCGAGCGAGACAATAGGATTGACCATGTCCTGGACAGAAGAGCGGATCGACCGCCTGAAGAAAATGTGGGCCGACGGAAATACGGCCAGCCAGATCGCCGAGGACCTCGGGGGGGTGAGCCGCAATGCCGTCATCGGCAAGGCGCATCGCCTGGGCCTGCAGTCGCGCCCTTCGCCGGTGAAATCGGGCGACAAGGCGAAGAAGGCAGCCGCCAAGCCCAAGGCCAAGACGACTGCCAAGAAGGCCGCGCCGAAGAAGGCGGCGGCGCCCAAGAAGGCTGCGGCGCCCAAGCCCGCGGCCAAGCCCGAGCCCGCACCCAGGGCAGCCGCCGGAAGTGCCGCGCCTGCCCCGAAGGAAGAAAAAAAGGGCAAGGAGGAAAATCTCCAATATCGCTCGGTCGGACCCGGCGGCTTCATCCGCCAGGGCCCGTCGGACCAGCAGGCCCCGATCCCGCCCGCGCCGCCGCGTCGCCTCATTCCGGCCAAGCCGTCGGAAGAAGTGGCCGACAAGACGTCGATCCTCGACCTCAACGACCGCATCTGCCGCTGGCCGATGGGGCATCCGGGCGAGCCCGATTTCCATTTTTGCGGCGAAAAGGCCAATCCGGGCTTCCCTTATTGCGTCGAGCATTGCGGGGTCGCCTACCAGGCGCAGCTGCCACGGCGCGATCGTCGCCCGCCGCCGCCCCTGCCCTTCGGCGGCCCGCGCGTCCGCTGACCCAAGGAAAAAGCCCCGGCAGCCGAAGCTGACCGGGGCTTTTCTTTTCGAGCGAGCAAGGCCCGTCAGGCGGTTTCCTTTTCCTCCGCCTGCATCTCGATGGCCTTTTGCTCGGACTGGCCGGACTTGCCGCCGATCTCGATCTTCTTGGGCTTCATTGCCTCGGGGATTTCCCGCTTGAGGCTGATCGACAGAAGACCGTTTTCCAGATCGGCGTCGGTCACCTGCACATGGTCGGCAAGCCCGAAGCGCCGCTCGAACGCGCGCAGCGCGATCCCGCGGTGAATATAATCATGGCCCTCGTCGCCGGACTTGCGCCCCTTGACGATCAGCTGGTTCTGCTGGGCCGTGATGTCGATTTCGTCCCGCTTGAAGCCCGCGACGGCGAGGTCGATGCGATATTCGTCGTCGCGCACCTTCACGAGATCGAAGGGCGGGTAATTCTCGCTGGCTTCCCCGATACCGCTGTCTTCGAGCAGATCGAACAGTCGATCAAATCCGATCGTCGACCGGCGGAAGGGCGAAAAATCAAATGCACTACGCATGGTTTTTGTCCTCCTATTTGAGCAACTTGAGGCGGAGGTCAGGCCAATCATCGGCCGTTTCCCAGCCGCCGCCGGACCCGTCGAGGCATCCGGCGCGAAAAAGATGGGTGAAGCATGCGCGATTTCAAGATGCTTGGCAGCCGCCTCGATGCGCCCCTATAGCAATGGTCAAATGTCCGATCTGTTCGAATCCGAAAACCACAAGACGCCCGACGATTATGACGCCTCCGCCATCGAGGTTCTCGAAGGCCTGGAGCCCGTTCGTCGGCGTCCCGGCATGTATATCGGCGGCACCGACGCACGGGCGCTGCATCACCTCGCCGCCGAGGTCATCGACAATGCGATGGACGAAGCGGTGGCGGGTCATGCCAGCCGCATCGAGGTCGAGCTGGACGAAGGCAATCGGCTGACCGTCACCGACAACGGGCGCGGTATCCCGGTCGATCCGCATCCCAAGTTCAAGGACAAGTCGGCCCTCGAGGTCATCCTCACCACCCTCCATTCGGGCGGCAAGTTCGAGGGCAAGGCCTATGCCACCAGCGGCGGCCTGCATGGTGTGGGCGTCAGCGTGGTCAATGCGCTCTCCACCGACACGCTGGTCGAGGTGGCGCGCGACAAGAAGCTTTATCGCCAGAGTTTTTCGAAGGGTCATGCGACGGGCAAGCTCGAGGAAGTGGGCGCTGCCCCCAACCGCCGCGGCACCACCGTCGCCTTCACCCCCGATCCCGAGATTTTCGGCAAGGATGCGAAGTTCAATCCCAAGCGATTGCACGATCTTGCCCGCTCCAAGGCCTATCTGTTCGCGGGTGTCGAGATCCGCTGGAAATGCGCGCCCTCGCTTGCCTCCGACGAGGTGCCGGAGAGCGCGACCTTCAAGTTCGAGAACGGCCTTGCGGACCATCTCGCGGCCCAACTCGAAGGGCGCGAATGCATCACTACCCCGCCCTTCGCTGGGACGCAGGATTTTCCCGATGGCGAAGGCAAGGTCGAATGGGCAGTCGCCTGGCCGGTCTGGTCCGAGGGAAGCCAGAGCTATTATTGCAATACCATTCCGACCCCCGACGGCGGCACCCATGAAGCGGGTCTTCGCGCCGCGCTGACCAAGGGGCTGCGTGCCTTTGGCGAGCTGGTCGGCGAGAAGAAGGCCGCCAAGATCACCGCCGACGACCTGTTCGGCGGGATCGAGGCAATGCTGTCGGTGTTCATCCGCAATCCGCATTTCCAGTCGCAGACAAAGGACCGGCTGACCTCGACCGAAGCGGCGCGCTTCGTCGAGACCGCGGTGCGCGACCATTTCGACCATTATCTCGCCGACAATATGGATCGCGGGCGCGCGCTGCTCGGCGCGGTGATGGAGCGGGTGGACGAGCGCCTGAAGCGCAAGGCCGAGCGCGAAGTGAAGCGCAAGACCGCGACCAGCGCGCGCAAGCTGCGCCTGCCCGGCAAGCTCACCGACTGTGCCAATGACGATGCCGACGGCACCGAACTGTTCATCGTCGAAGGGGATTCGGCAGGCGGCAGCGCCAAGCAGGCGCGCGACCGCAAGACGCAGGCGATCCTCCCCATTCGCGGCAAGATCCTCAACGTCGCGAGCGCCACGCCCGAGAAAATCCGCGCCAATGCGGAAATTTCCGATCTCGTCCAGGCGCTGGGTGCCGGAACGCGCGACAAGTTCGATGCCGACCAGCTCCGCTACGAGCGCATCATCATCATGACCGACGCCGATGTGGACGGCGCCCATATCGCGACCCTGTTGATGACTTTCTTCTTCCAGGAGATGCCCGACCTTGTCCGGCAGGGTCATCTCTACCTCGCGCAGCCGCCGCTCTACCGCCTCACCTCGGGGTCCAAGTCGCTCTATGCCCGCGACGATGCGCACCGCCGCGAACTGGAGGAGAAGGAATTCAAGGGCAAGAAGGTCGATGTCGCGCGCTTCAAGGGTCTTGGCGAGATGAACCCGGCGCAGCTCAAGGAAACCACCATGGACCCGGCGACGCGCAGCCTTATCCGCATCACCCTTCCGGCCGAATATCAGGACCGTCAGCCGGTCAAGGATCTGGTCGACCGGCTGATGGGCAAGAACCCCGAACACCGCTTCCGCTTCATCCAGGACGAAGCGAAAAGCCTCGATGAAGATGCCATCGATGCCTGAGCCGATTGTGCCGAAACGGGCCGCCCGAACGGCTGCCCTTTGCAACTTGCGGGCGAAGGCCTAAATGGCGGCCATGGAACGCCGCAAACCGCGTCTTGCGCAAGCGCCCGCGCTGTTACGGCAGAAATCGCCGCTGAGCGTCGGCGCGCAGTTGAGCATCAGGGCTGGTCTCCTGCTTCTCCTGCTTGCCTTCATTATCGCCGTCCACTGGTTCGAACGCGATGCGTTCGTCGACCAGGTCGATGGCGAGATGAGCTTTGCGGACGTCATCTATTTCACCATGATTTCGGCGACCACGACGGGCTATGGCGACATCGTCCCCGTGACCGAGCGCGCAAGGCTGTTCGACGCTCTGATGGTGACGCCTGCGCGGATCTTCTTCATCCTGATCCTCGCCGGGACCGCCTATTCGTTCGTGATCAAGAGAAGCTGGGACAAATGGATTATGCGACGCCTCCAGAAAACGCTTGAGAAGCACATCGTGGTTGCCGGCTATGGCACCAGCGGTTCGGAAGCGGTCAGTGAATTGATTGCCCGCGGCGAAGACCCGCGCAAGATCGTGGTCATCGACCAGAATCCCGAGGCGCTCGCCAAGGCCGAGCAATTGGGCTGTATCGTGCTCCAGGCCGATGCCACGCGCGATGCGACGATGGAGCAGGTGCGCCTGCGCCAGGCCGCGACGATGATCATTTCGGCGGGCCGCGACGATACCTCGATCCTCATCTGCCTGACGGCCCGGCATCTTTGCCCCAACCTGCCGATCAGCCTTGCGGTGCGCGCCGAGGACAATGAATTTCCCGCCCGCGCCGCGGGTGCGACCACGGTGATCAACCCGACCAGCTTCGCAGGCCTGCTGCTTGCCGGCTCGGCGCATGGCGCGGGGATTTCGGACTATCTCGCCGACCTTGCCTCGGCGACCGGCCGCGTGCGCCTCCATGAACGCACGATCGAGAAATTCGAGGTCGGCAAATCCTTGTCGGAAGTCGCGATCGGGCTGGGCGTGCGCATTCTGCGCGGCGGCCGAACGATCGGTTTCTGGGAAGAGGAAGCCAAGAAACTCGAGGAAGGCGATCGCATCATCGAGATCATTCCGGGCTTCGCATTCCCGCCGTGCAAGGTGGGCTAAGCCCCCGACGCCAAAAGAAAAAAGACGGCCTGCGCCCAAGCAGCGCCTAGATTTCGCCCCGAAGAGCGTCTAGGGGCCGCGCGCACATGGCTACGAAACTCCCCTCCCCGCCCAAGGTCGGCATGGTCAGCCTCGGCTGTCCCAAGGCGCTCGTCGATAGCGAGCGGATCCTGACCAAGCTGCGCGCCGACGGCTATCAGATGAGCCCCGACTATGCCGGGGCCGATGTCGTGCTGGTCAACACCTGCGGCTTTCTCGACAGCGCCAAGGAAGAGAGCCTCGAGGCGATCGGCGAGGCGATCGCGGAAAATGGCCGCGTGGTGGTGACGGGCTGCATGGGCAATGACGCCGATCTCATCCGCGCCAAATATCCCAATGTCCTCGCGGTAACCGGGCCCCAGCAATATGAGCAGGTGGTCGAGGCCGTCCATGACGCCGCGCCGCCGCAGGTCAGCCCCTATGTCGACCTGGTGCCGCAGCCCGAAGCCAAGCTGACGCCGCGCCATTACAGCTATGTGAAGATTTCCGAGGGCTGCAATCACCGCTGCGCCTTCTGCATCATCCCGTCGATCCGCGGCGATCTTGTCAGCCGCCGGCCCGACGCGGTGCTGCGCGAAGCCGAGAAGCTGGTCGCGGCGGGCACGAAGGAATTGCTGGTCATCAGCCAGGATACCTCGGCCTATGGCCTCGATCTCAAGCACCAGGCCTGGCCCTGGAAGGATGGCGAGGTGCGCGCCCATATGACCGACTTGGCGGCCGGGCTGGGCGCGCTTCGCACTCCCGAGGGCGAGCAGCCCTGGGTGCGGCTGCACTATGTCTATCCCTATCCCCATGTGGACCGGGTCATTCCGTTGATGGCCGAAGGCAAGCTGACGCCCTATCTCGACATTCCCTTCCAGCATGCCGCGCCCAAGGTGCTGAAGGCGATGAAGCGCCCGGCGAACGAAGCCAAGGTGCTCGAACGGCTCAAGAACTGGCGCGAGATCTGCCCCGACATCGCGGTGCGGTCGAGCTTCGTCGTGGGCTTCCCGGGCGAGACCGAGGAAGATTTCCAATATCTGCTCGACTGGCTGGAGGAAGCGCAGCTCGACCGGGTCGGCGCCTTCCGCTTCGAACCCGTCGAAGGCGCGGCAGCCAATGCGCTTCCGGGCGCGGTGCCCGAGGAAGTGAAGGAAGAGCGCTACGCGCGCATCATGGAAGTGTCGGCGCGCATTTCGGCGGCCAAGCTCCAGAGGAAGATCGGCACCAGCTTGGACGTCATCATCGACGCGGTGGACGCCGAAACGGGCGGCGCGTCGGGCCGGTCGAAGGCCGATGCGCCCGAGATCGACGGCGAAGTCCATCTTCGCGATGCGGGCCACCTCAAGCAGGGTGATTTCGTCCGCGTCGAAGTCGAGGATGCCGACGAGCATGACCTCTACGGAGCACCGCTCGCCTGATCGCGACGGGGCGCCGCCGTGCGCCCTCTGGCAAAGCGCCGCCGGTCGCCCTAGATGAAGGCGCATGACCGAACTTCTTGCCGCCGATCAAGGCCAGCCCGCCCATATCGTCCACCTTGTCGACAGCGACAGTTTCCAGGACTGGCGCAAGGAGCAGCCGCAGCGGATCCGCGCGTTGCTCGATGCCAATCGCTATGACGGCGAGACGGGCTATGCCTATCTGATCCTGCCGGGCGAGAATGACGATGACTGGTCGGTCGTGTCGACGGTCGCGAATGTTCAGGAACTGTCGCCATGGTGCCTGGCCAAGCTCGGCGAAGCGCTGCCCGAAGGCACATATCGCCTCGCCGATGACCGGCAGCCGGGGCCCGCGATGCTCGGCTGGCTGCTCGCCCAGCACCGCTTCGACGATTATCGCTCCAACCCCTCCGACACGGCAGGCAAGCGTGTCCTCCTGACCAAGGACGTCAACGAAATCGAACGGACGCGGCAGACCGCCGAAGCGGTAACGCTGGTGCGCGACATGGTCGACACGCCCGCGGAGGACATGGGGCCCGCCCAGATCGAAGAGCGCGCGCGCCAACTCGCCGAAGCGCATGGCGCGACGGTCAGCGTCACCAGGGGCGGTGAACTAGAAAGCGGCTATCCGATGGTGCATGCGGTGGGCCGCGCCGCCACGAAGGAGCGCGCTCCGCGCCTCGTCGAACTCGAATGGGGTCGTCCCGATGCGCCTCGCCTGGCGATCGTCGGCAAGGGCGTGGTTTTCGACAGCGGCGGGCTCGACATCAAGAGTGGCAAGGGCATGCGCCTGATGAAGAAGGACATGGGCGGTGCCGCCCATGCCATCGCGCTCGCCAAGCTGGTGATGGAGCGGCGCCTGCCGGTGCGTCTCCACCTGCTCGTTCCGGCGGTGGAGAATGCCGTATCGGGCGACAGCTTCCGCCCGGGCGACGTTCTTGATACGCGCAAGGGCCTCAAGGTCGAGATCGACAATACCGATGCGGAAGGGCGCCTGATCCTCGGCGATGCGCTGACCAAGGCCGTCGAAGACGAAGCCGCGATGATCATCGACTTCGCGACGCTGACGGGCGCGGCGCGCGTTGCCCTCGGCCCCGACCTTCCCGCCATGTTCGCCAATGACGAGCAATTGGCGTCGGACCTGATTTCGGCATCGCAGAAGGTCAGCGATCCGATCTGGCGGCTGCCGCTGTGGGATGGCTATGACGAAATGCTCAAATCCACTCTGGCCGACATGGTGAACAGCGCGACCTCGCCTTTCGCCGGGTCGATCACGGCTGCCCTCTTCCTCCGCCGCTTCGTGCCCGAGGAAACGCCCTGGGCGCATTTCGACACCTTCGCATGGCAACCCGCCGCCAAGCCGGGCCGACCCAAGGGCGGCGAAGCACTGGGCCTGCGCGCGGCGATGGCAATGCTCGAGGAGCGATTCGCGCGCGATTGACTCTCTTCCCCGCGGCAGGCCGTTGGCATGCACGGGTGAAAATCTTGCGGCTTTGCAACATTTTGTGAGCCGAGCGGTTTTTCTACCGACACGTTGAATTTGGAACGAGGATGCGATGAGCGAACTCTCGCTTACCAGCTGGATGCGCGCGCTCATGGACTATGTTCGTTCGGGTGCACCTGATCTGACCAACCGGCAAATGGCCTTGCTGATGATGGTTTATCTGACGCCCGGACCACATACGGTGCGCGGATTGGCAAGAAAATTGGGGGTATCGAAACCGGTGGTCACTCGCGCCTTGAATACGCTAGGCGGCCTCGGCTATCTGCGCCGCGAACGCGACCAGGACGACCGGAGAAATATCTTCATCGTCCAGACCAGTGACGGGGCCGATTTCCTTGAAGGATTCAGAAGACATTTCCGCAATGAAGAGCCAAGCAACGGCAGTGCCAGCCGCTCCGCCGAGCATGGCCGCGAACTCGTCACCCATTAGGCGCAGCTTCCCGCTGACCAAGATGGGCGAGCGGCCCGATCCCGCTCGCCATGCCTATCGCAAGGACCTGGCCGACGTTGCCCTCGCGGGCCGTGTCATCGCTTCCCATTTCGCCGCGCCGCGTTCGAAGACGCTCTCCAGCGCGGCAGATCTCCATCAATCTCCCGACGAAAATAGCGAGCGGGTCGCTCGCCTCGATGAAGGCGCACCCTTTGCCATGCTCGATAGCCGTGGCGGCTGGGCCTGGGGTTATGGCGGAGAAGATCGCAAAGTCGGCTATGTGCGCGTCGATGCGCTGAACGGCTAGGCCGCCCTACATTTCTCCGCGCTTGCGGCGCAGTTCATACCATTTGGCGACATTGCGGTTATGCTCCTCGAGCGTATCCGCGAAGATATGCCCACCTGTCCCGTCGGCCACGAAATAGAGCGCGTCGGTCGGCGCGGGATCGAGCACCGCGGCGATGCTGGCGCGGCCCGGATTGGCGATCGGTCCCTTGGGAAGCCCGGTCATCCGGTAGGTGTTGTAATCGTTCACATCGTCGAGTTCGGAGCGAAGGATGCGACGCCCGAGCGGCTTGCCCTTGGTCACCGGATAGATGACCGTCGGATCGGCATCGAGGCGCATCCCCGCCCGGACGCGATTGGAATAGACCCCCGCGACCATGCGACGTTCTTCGGGCTTGGCGGTTTCCTTCTCGACGATCGAAGCGAGCGTGACCGCTTCCTCGCGCGAATTGACCACGCTGCGCTCGGTCCGGCTCGGCCAGAGTTCGTCGAGCGTCCGGGTCATCGCCTCCTGCATCCGCCTGATCAGCGCCGCACGGCTTTCACCGCGCTGGTAGCTGTAGGTCTGGGGAAGCACGCTGCCTTCTTCGGGAAGCGGCGCCTCGCCCGACATGAAGGGAAGCGCCTGCACTCGTTCCTGCACGAGGATCGAGGGCATGCCTTCGGGGATCGTCACCTGCCGTTGCACGGTGCGTCCATGCTGGAGAATGTCGATGATCCGGGCCGCGCTGGCGCCTTTCGGAATTTCGAATTCGCCCGCGCGGATCGGATTGCCGCTGGCGAGGAAGCGGGTTCCCACCTTCCAGACGGTTGCGGGCAGCGACAGATAGCCTTCGCTCCGCAGCTGCTCGCCCAGACCGTTCAGCGTCGTGCCTTCGGCGACGATGATTGTGCGGTCCTCATCGGTGGGGCCGCCGCCCCACCAGTTGATCCCGAGATAGAGGCCAGCCAGCCCTGCCAGGATGAGGACCAGGAGAAGTAGTTTCCTCACACCTTCTTCATGATCAGGCTGGCGTTGGTGCCGCCGAAGCCGAAGCTGTTGTTGAGAACCGCGCGCACTTCGCGCTCGCGCGCCTTGTGCGGAACGAGATCGACCCCGTCAGTGCCCTCGTCTGGATTGTCGAGGTTGAGCGTGGGCGGAACGATCTGGTCGCGGATCGCGAGGATGCAGAAAATGCTTTCGACCGCACCCGCGCCGCCGAGGAGATGGCCGATCGCCGACTTGGTCGAGCTCATCGACATGTTGCCGAGCTGGTTGCCGAACAGGCGGCGCACCGCGCCCAGTTCGATCGTGTCGGCCATGGTCGAAGTGCCATGCGCGTTGATATAGTCGATGTCGCCGACGCTCATTCCCGCTTTCTTCAGCGCCATTTCCATCGAGCGGTAGGCGCCGTCGCCGTCGGGATGCGGCGCGGTGACATGATAGGCGTCGCCCGACAGGCCATAGCCCACGACCTCGGCATAGATTTTGGCACCGCGCGCCTTGGCATGCTCATATTCCTCGAGGACGAGGACGCCCGCGCCTTCGCCCATGACGAAGCCGTCGCGATCCTTGTCATAGGGGCGGCTCGCCTCTTCGGGGCGGTCGTTATAGGAGCTGTTGAGCGCACGGGCCTGCGCGAAACCGGCAATGCCGATCGGGCAGATGGTCGCTTCGGCGCCGCCCGCCAGCATGATGTCGGCATCGTCTTCGCGGATCATCCGCGCCGCATCGCCGATCGAATGCGCGCCCGTCGAGCAGGCGGTGACGACCGAATGGTTGGGACCCTTGAGACCATATTTGATGCTGACCTGCCCCGAGATGAGGTTGATCAGGCGGCCGTGCACGAAATGGGGGCTGACGCGGCCCGGGCCGCGCTCGTGAAGAACGAGGCTTTCGGATTCGATGCCCGGAAGCCCGCCGATGCCCGACCCGATCGAGCAGCCCGCACGGAGCTTCATCTCGTCGCTCATGTCCTCGAGGCCGGCATCCTCGATCGCCTGGCCGGCGGCATCGATGCCATAGACGATGAAGGGATCGACCTGGCGCTGGATCTTGTGGTCGACCCGCTTGTCGGGATCGAACCCGAATTCATGATCCTTGGGTTTGACCTCGCAAGCGATCTGGCACTTGTGATCCGACGCATCGAACCTGGTGATCTTTCCGGCACCCGACTTGGATGCCAGGATGTTCTGCCAACTGGTCTCGACGTCGCCACCCAGCGGCGTCACAAGACCCAATCCCGTCACGACAACACGGCGCATTGTAATCCTCCGGAAAAAGGACAGGCCCGACTCCCCTTCAGCGAGGTGTCGAGCCTGTCGATATCCCTTGACGGCCCCTCGACTGACTCAGGGCTGATGGGGCCGGGCGGTTAGCCCTTGTTCTTCTCGATATATTCGTTCGCGTCCTTGACGGTCGTGATGTTCTCGGCCGCATCGTCGGGAATCTCGACGCCGAATTCTTCTTCGAAAGCCATCACCAGCTCGACGATGTCGAGGCTGTCCGCGCCCAGATCATCGATGAAGCTCGCATCTTCGGTCACCTTGTCGGCATCCACGCCCAGATGTTCGACGACGATCTTCTTAACGCGCTCGGCAGTATCGCTCATAAAGGGTCCTCCATTAAACTTCTTGTTAGAATTTGGTTACGCCCCTAGCCGCGTCCTTTGCGGACGGCAAGCCTTGCTCGTGAACCAAATGACGGCCAGCATGGCGATGCCGTAGCGGCAAGCATGCAGCGAGGCCAAGACGGAGAGCGAATGGCAAGGCAGTTTCCTTCCGAACCGCGAGCGGCGCGACAAGGCCCCGTGCGTATCGCCTGCGCCTCTGCCTGTCCCGATCACAGCCTTCATGACTGACAGCCGCCCCCTCACCCCCGGCGAAGTGGAGATTTCGCGGAGCATCTTCGGCGATGCCATCGATCTTGCGCAAGTGCGGCTCGTTCGCCGCAAATGGTGGCCCTTCCAGCCGCGCGGCGTGGTGATGGCACCGATGGGCCATATCCATTTCCACCCCGAGGGTCGCGCCTGGTCGGAGGATTTCTCGCGCGAACCGCTGGGGGCGCAGGGCCTTTTCATCCACGAGATGACCCACGTCTGGCAGTGCCAGCAGGGCGGGCGCTATTATCTCCTCCTCGCGCGTCACCCCTTCTGCCGTTATCGCTATCATTTGCGTCCCGACCTGCCTTTCTCGGGCTACGGGATCGAGCAGCAAGCGGAGATCGTCCGGCACCGCTTCCTCGCCGATCGGGGGCGCGTGATGCAGCAGGACCCGCCACCCCGCGACATTCTACCGTTCTAAGGTCGAAAAGGGTCCGCCGCTCGCCGGTGTCACCGAAAAGTCACTGTCGGCAAAACAACATAAGCGGGCTTTCGCTTCCGCTTTCCCCGCTAGGCCAATTGATTCATGTTGCGCCCACATTCGAAGGAAGGGGTTCCATATGAAAAACATCCGTCATTATTCGACCGCTCTGTTTACCGGCACCGCGGCGATGGCG
Source organism: Sphingomicrobium lutaoense (assembly GCF_014195685.1). GTDB lineage: Bacteria > Pseudomonadota > Alphaproteobacteria > Sphingomonadales > Sphingomonadaceae > Sphingomicrobium > Sphingomicrobium lutaoense. The sequence goes on from NZ_JACICF010000001.1 coordinate 1,077,477, forward strand.
CTGCTGGCACAGCCCGCCGCGGCGCAGACCACCGAGGAAGCCGAAGCGCAGGCAGCCAACCAGCCTGACGACCAGCAGCCCGACGTGATCGTCGTCACCGCGACCAAGCGCGCGTCGACGGTGCAGGACGTTCCCTTCTCGATCGACGCCAAGACGCAGGAAGACATCGAGCGCGCCAATGCCTCGACGGTCGAAGACCTCTCGCGCAATGTCGCCGGTCTTTCGATCCAGAACCTCGGACCGGGCCAGAGCCAGGTGTCGGTGCGCGGCGTGTCCGCGGGCCAGGTCGTTCGCGACCAACCGGGCGTCAAGGAACAGGTCGGCATCTATCTCGATGAATCGGTGATCTCGCTGTCGCTGTTCACGCCCGACATTGACCTGTTCGACCTCAACCGCGTCGAAACGCTGCGCGGCCCGCAAGGCACTCTGTTCGGTTCGGGCAGCGTCGGCGGCACGCTTCGCTACATCACCAACCAGCCCAAGATCGGTTCGTCCGAAGGCATTGTCGAAGCCAATTTCAACACCGTCCACAATGGCGGCGAAGGTGGCCATATCAAGGGCGCGATCAACATCCCGATGGGCGATACCGCAGCGATGCGCGTGGTCGGCTATTACCAGCGCTATCCGGGCTTCATCGACGCGATCGGCCCGGCGGGCGAACTCAACATCAATGACGGTTCGCGCATCGGCGGCCGCGTGTCGGTCCTCTTCGAGCCGAGCGACACCATCCGCATCACCCCGCGCGTCGTTTATCAGGAAATCAAGACCGACGGCTTCAACCGGCAGGAGATCTACAATCTCTACGCCAACGAATATACCGCTCCCCCGGTCGATTTCGGCGAGCGCAGGCAGTATCTGAAGCTCAAGGAAGGCTTCAAGGACGAGTTCCTGCTGGCCGACCTTACCGCCAGCGTGGACCTGGGCGGGGTCGAGCTGACCTCGGTGACCAGCTACACCAACCGCGACATCCTGGTGTCGCGCGATGCCTCGGCGCTGACCGGCTCGGTCTCGGTGGACCTTGGCTTCCCCGACGCAGCGGTGAGCATTCCCTCGAACCTTCGCGACACCACCGATCTTGAGCAGTGGACGCAGGAACTGCGTGTCGGCTCGACCGGTGCCGGGCCCTTCCAGTGGGTTCTCGGCGGCTTCTATTCGACCACCGACCGCTTCTACCAGCAGCGCCTGCCCACTCCGGGCTATGACGCCTTCGTCGATGCGGCCTTCGGGCCCGGCACCTCGGCGGCGGTCGCCAATGGCGTCGCTCCGGTAGACAGCCCCTATGCGGCCGACCTGCCCTACGACATCAAGCAGAAGGCAGTGTTCGGCGAAGCCAGCTACGAGTTCGGCCAGCTGACCGCGACGGTCGGCGGTCGCTATTACGACTTCGAGGAAGAGCGTGAATTCAACTCGGGCGGCCTCTTTGCCAACGGAGACAATGAATTCGACCGCACTTCGTCGGACGGCTTCAGCCCGCGTTTCATCCTCACCTATGCGGCGACGGACAATCTCAACCTCAACCTCCAGGCCTCGAAGGGCTTCCGTCTGGGCGGCGTCAACGACCCGCTCAACGTCACGCTCTGCTCGCCCGAGGACGAGGCGCTGTTCGGCGGCTTCCAGTCCTACGAGGACGAGACGCTGTGGAACTATGAAGCCGGGGTCAAATATTCGTCGCGCGGCGTGACCTTCAACTCGGCGATCTTCCACACCGAGATCCGCGACCTGCAGACGACCCTCGATGCGGGCAGCTGCTCCTCGCGTATCGTGTTCAACGTCGACAAGGCGCACACCACGGGCATCGAAGCCGAATTCTCGGCTTCGCCTGCGCCTGGCCTCGATCTGTCGCTTGCCGGCAGCTACGTCAGTGCCGAGTTCGACTCGACGCTGCCCGAACCGCTGGCCAGCAACACCGGTATTCGCGAAGGCAACCGCTTGCCGAGCGTTCCCGAGTTCCAGATGGCGGCCACCGCCACCTACTCGGCGCCCGTGCTTCGTAATGCCGACGGCTATGTGTCGGTGACCTTCCAGCATGTCGGTTCGCGCTTCACCCAGCCGGCCGACCAGGAAAGCAATCCGCGCAGCTTCGGCCACGGCCTGCCCTACAACGGCCAGACCGGAAACGAAGTGACCGTGGTCGATCTCGAACTGCCGTCTTACCAGTTGGTGGACCTGTCGGCGGGTCTCGAGTTCGTCGATGGCCTCGATTTCATCGTCTATGCGAAGAATGTCTTCGACGAGAACACGCTCCTGTCGTTCGACCGTGAACGTGGTGGGCGCGCCCGTCTGGCGCACAGCGTCGGACAGCCGCGCACCATCGGCGTCACGCTTCGCAAGCGTTTCTGATCGGGTGGCGGGGAAAGCATCCTGCGGGAAGCTTTCCCTCACTCGCCGCCAGCTTGTCGGCGGCATGACGGCCGGGGCGCTTGCTCCGGCCGTTTTGCATGCCCGCACCCGTACCAGCGCAGGCCATGTCGCGGTGATCGGCGCGGGCGTTTTCGGAAGCTGGACCGCCAGGGCGCTGATGGGCGCGGGTTACCGCGTGACCCTGATCGACGCTCATGGCCCTGCCAACATGCTGGCGAGCAGCGGAGGCGAAAGCCGCATGACCCGCGCCGGCTATGGCCGCGACCGGATCTACAGCCGGATGGCGATCGAGAGCCTCGCGGATTGGAAGGCGCTGAGCGAACGGGCGCTCCTGCCCATTTTCCACCCGCATGGCGTCCTCTTTTTCGCGGCGGGCGAGCCCGACTATTTCCGCGACATTCTCGACGCCCATGCCGAATTGGGCCGGCCCACCGAGGCGCTCGGTCGCGCCGAAATGGCAAAGCGCTTTCCGATGATCGATTTCGATGGCGTCGACACGGGTGTTTTCGAACCGGGATTCGGCGCGCTGATGGCGCGCCGTGGGGTGCAGACGCTGGTCGCCGAGATGATCGCGAGCGGCCTCGACTATCGGCGCGGCAAAGCCATGCCGCTCTGCGCTTTCGATGGCGCGGTCGAGGCCATCGCGCTTTCCGATGGCACACGGGTCGAGGCCGACAGCTTCGTCGTTGCGGCGGGGCCCTGGCTCCCCAAGCTCTTCCCCACCCTGCTCGGCGGACGCATCACTCCCACGCGGCAGGAAGTTTTCTTTTTCGCGGCGCCCGATGGCGACCGGCGCTTCGGCCCCGCGCATCTGCCCGGATGGGCCGATTTCAATGGCGGCGATCTCTATTATGGTTTCCCCGATCTGGAGGAGCGCGGGGTCAAGTTCGCGCATGATCGCCATGGCGAGCCGGTCGATCCCGACAGCCAGTCACGCCGACCGAGCAAAGAAGCCCTGGCCGACATCATCGCCTTTCGCGACCGCCGCTTCCCCGCGCTCAAGGGCGCGCGGCTCGTCGATGCACGGGTCTGCCAATATGAAAATAGTTCGAACGGCGATTTCCTGATCGACCGCCACCCTGCCCACCCCAATCTCATCCTCGTCGGCGGAGGTTCGGGCCATGGCTTCAAGCATGGCCCTGCGGTGGGCCGCATCGCGGCCGACCTGGTCGCGGGCAAGCCGCAGAGTGAAGCGCGGTTCAGCCTTGCGACCAAGGAGAAGGCGCAGAAGCGCAGCGTGATCTAAAGGCAGGCGGCGCGCTGCACATCCTTGCCGCGTCCAAAGCCCAGCAGCAGCGTTCGCAACTCATCGCGCGAAGGCACGAACAGCTTCTCGCCGGCCACCTCGACCCATTCGCGACTTCTAGGCCAGACGCGCTGCCAATCGCCGCGCTGGCAGAATTGGAATCCCGCCATGAATTCGCATGGAAGCGGCGTCCCGTCCCAGCGCGCGAACAGCGCCGACCGGAAAAGACCATCGCTCATGCCCGCTGCGATCGGAATGCCGCGCGGTTCGAGGAGCTTCAGCGCGTCCTTCTCGGACAGGAGAATATCGACATCCGCCACGCCGCCCGGATCGGAGCCATGCAGGAGGACCGCCGCCGAGCCGATCACCCACCAGTCATCGCGCGCACCGCCCATCAACCGGGCGATGCGCACGAAGCTGGTTTCCAGTTCGGGGGTCAGGGCTGTTTCGCGACGCCGACCATGGCGGGACGCAGCAGGCGGCCCTTCAGCGTGTAACCGCTCTGCATTTCCTCGACGACCGTGCCGGGTTCGGCTTCGTCGGTGGGAATTTCGACCATGGCCTGGTGAAGATTGGGGTCGAGCGGCAGGCCCTTTGCGGCCACCCGTTCGATGCCCTGCCGAGCGAAGATGGCGTCCATTTCGCGCAAGGTCGCCTCGATACCCTCGATGAAATTGGCGGCGCGCCCTTCGCGGGCTTCGTCCGGCACATGGCCGAGCGCCCGTTCGAGATGATCCTTCACGCTGAGCATGTCGCGCGCGAAGGCGGTTACCGCGAACTTGGTCGCGTCGGCCTTCTCCTGTTCGAGCCGGCGACGCACATTCTGCACCTCGGCGGCGGCATAGAGCGTCTTCTGCTGCGCTTCCTCGAGCTGCTTCTCGAGTTCGGCGACACGGTCGTGCTCGGCCAGTTCGGGGGCCTCCTCCGCAGTTTCCTCGCGGATTTCCTCGGCTTCTTCGTGCAAATCTTTTTCGTCTTCAGTCATGACATCCGTCTCGTAAGGGCTTCTGCGGTGAAGTCCACCATGGGAACGACCCGCGCATAATTTAATCTGGTGGGTCCGATCACGCCGATTACGCCGATCACTTCGCCATCGACGCCGCGATAAGGCTTGGCAATGACGCTCGATCCCGACAAGGCAAACATCCGGTTTTCGCTGCCGATGAAGATCCGCACGCCTTCGCCGTCGCGCGCTCCGTCGAGCAATCGGGCGATTTCCTGCCGGTCTTCCAGTTCCTCGAGCAGCAGGCGCACCCGTTCAAGATCCGCCGCCGCCGATTCGTCGATGAGATTGGCCTGGCCGCGGACAATCAGCACCGGCCGGTTGTCCCCGTCGCGGCTCCAGTCCGCCAGCCCCGCCGCGACCAGTTCAGCGGCGGCATGGTCGACCGCATCCTTGTGCGCGGCTATGTCGCGGCGAAGCCGCTGCGAGGCTTCGGACAAAGTTAGGCCCGCCAGCTTCTGCGTGGCATAATTGCCCACTTCGGCGAGCGCGAAGCTGCTGGTGCCGGGCGGAATGGGCACGACGCGATTCTCGACCGAGCCGTCATCGCCCACCAGCACCGCAAGCGCCCTGCCCTCGTCGAGCTGGACGAATGCCAATTGCTTGAGGCGCACTTCCTGCGTCGGCGCGGTGACTACGCCCGCGCATTCCGACAGGCCCGACAAGGTCTGGGTGGCGGCGCGCAAGGCTTCCTCGACAGGCCGTCCCTCGATCTCCGCCTCGATCCGCTGCCGCATCCGCTTCTGCGGGAGTGAGGCTTGCATGATCCCGTCGACGAACAGCCGTAGCCCCATCTCGGTCGGCACGCGCCCCGCCGAAGTGTGCGGATGGGTAAGCAGCCCGCGCTCCTCGAGCTGCTGCATCACTCCGCGGATCGAAGCCGGGGAAAGATTGACCTTTTCGGCGATCACCTTCGAGCCGACCGGCGCGCCGCTGTCGATATAGCGGTCCACAACCTGCCCGAAGATCTCGCGCATGCGGTCCGTCAATTGCCCGATGGGTTCGCTCATGGCGCGGATGTAGGGATTGCTTCGCCGATGCTCAATATTGGCCGATGTAGATGGTCATGGGCAGTTCGTAAGGCGCACGCATCAGCGCTTCGTACATGTCGCGATTGAGGTCCATGTCGCAGCCATAATAAGCCGACAGATGATCCGAGCGGTCCTCGGTCGCCCAGCGGATGTCGACGCCCGGGTGATCGGTCGCCGCATTGCGGCATTCCTCGCTGCCCGGGCGGATAATCCGTTCGCCGACCGGGCGATGGGGTTCAAGCATCGCCTTGAAGGCCTGATATTCCTCTTCCTTCACGACGAAGGTGCGCCGCCCCGTGACGAGCGTATTGGCCTTACCTTCGAACACCGCCACCCCGTCCGAGGATACGGTCAGCCGATAGACGGGACAGCGGCCGAAGCAGGGTTCGGTGGCGTAGGTGATGACGTCAGGCGCCTTGGGTGCGGACGGAATGGTCGCACAGCCTGCCAGAAGAATTGGGCCGATTGCCGCGAGTATCGCTTTCACCATCACGCTCTCCCTTTCTTTGGCACCCTAGCGGCGCTAGGGCCTCTGGCAACTGAAATAGGAGACCAATCCATGCGCCCATCCGGCCGCGCCCCCGATCAACTGCGCGAACTGACGATCGAACCCGGCTTCACCAAGCATGCCGAGGGAAGCTGCCTCATCAGCTTTGGCGATACGCGCGTGCTGGTGACCGCTTCGGTCGAAGAACGGCTTCCGCCCTGGCTGCGGGGCAAGGGTTCGGGCTGGGTGACCGCCGAATATGGAATGCTGCCCCGTTCGACCCACACCCGCGGCAACCGCGAAGCAGCACGCGGCAAGCAGTCGGGCCGCACCCAGGAAATCCAGCGCCTCATCGGCCGGTCGCTGCGCGCGGTGGTCGATCTCCAGAAGCTCGGCGAACGGCAGATCACCGTCGATTGCGACGTCATCCAGGCCGATGGCGGCACGCGCACCGCGTCGATTTCGGGCGCCTGGGTTGCAATGCGCATGGCGGTCGACAAGCTGATGCAGGCCGGTGCCATCGGCGAGGACCCGATCGAGACGCAGGTCGCAGCGGTCAGCTGCGGCATCTATGACGGCACGCCGGTGCTCGACCTCGACTATGTCGAGGACAGCAATGCCGGGTCGGACGGCAATTTCGTGCTGACGGGCGATGGCAAGATCGTCGAGGCACAGATCAGCGCCGAGGGCGAGCGGTTCGACGATGAGGGGCTGCTGCGCCTCATGCGGCTCGCCAAGATGGGCTGCACCGAGATTTTCGAAGCCCAGCGCAAGGCCAGCGCATCATGAACCGCATCGGGGAAAAGCTGGTCATCGCCACCCATAACGAAGGCAAGCTGCGCGAAATCCGCGCGCTGATGGAGCCGCTCGGTATCGCGTGCGTCGGAGCCGCCGAACTGGGCCTGCCCGACCCCGAGGAAACCGGCGTTACCTTCGTCGACAATGCCGAACTGAAGGCGCGGCAGGCCGCCGACCTGTCGGGGCTGCCCGCGCTCGCCGACGACAGCGGCCTGTCGGTCGACGCGCTCCAAGGCGATCCGGGCATCCGTTCGGCGCGCTGGGCCGAGGATGCCGATGGCAATCGCGATTTCAACCGCGCGATGAAGAAGGTGTGGGACGCGGTCGAGGCCAGGGGTGAGGACGCCGGTCATGATGCCCATTTCGTCTGCGCCTTGTCGCTCGCCTGGCCCGATGGCCGGGTCGAAAGTTTCGAGGGCAAGGTGCACGGCACCCTCACCTGGCCGCCGCGCGGCGACAAAGGCTTCGGCTATGACCCGATGTTCATCGCACGCGGCATGGACCGGACCTTCGCCGAGATCGATCCTGACCAGAAGCATGCGATCAGCCACCGTGCCGATGCGTTCGACAAGCTGGTGACCTGGCTGAAGTCATGAGCGGCGATCCGCTCGCGCTTTATGTTCACTGGCCCTTCTGCGTCCAGAAGTGCCCCTATTGCGATTTCAACAGTCACGTCCGCGAAGAGGTGGACCAGGCCGAATGGCGCGAAGCCTTGCTCGCCGATCTCGCGCATGAAGCGCGCCTCCTGCCGGGCCGCCGCCTCCACAGCATCTTCTTCGGGGGCGGCACCCCGTCACTGATGGATCCGGCGACCGTGGCCGCGCTGATCGACGCCGCCACCGGTCATTGGCCCGCCGAATCCGACATCGAGATCACGCTCGAGGCCAATCCCAACAGCGCCGAGGCGCGCCGCTTCGACGAACTTGCTCGTGCGGAGGTCAACCGGATCAGCCTCGGCCTCCAGAGTTTCGACGATGAGGCGCTCCATTTCCTCGGTCGCGCCCATTCGGCAAGCGAGGGGCTGGCGGCGCTCGACGCCGCGCAGCGCGCCGTGCCGCGCGTGAGCTTCGACCTCATCTACGCACTTCCGGGCGACACGCGGCAGGCCTGGGAAAAGAGCCTCGGGCGAGCGCTCTCTCTGGGGACCGAGCATCTGTCGCTCTACCAGCTCACCATCGAGCCCGGCACGCGCTTCGAGACGATGGTGCGCAAGGGCGATTTCACACCACTGGGCGAGGAAGAAAGCGCCGAACTCTTCGAACTGACGCAGGCGATGACCGAGGAAGCGGGCCTTCCTGCATATGAAATCTCCAATCATGCGCGGCTCGGCGCCGAAAGCCGCCACAACCGCACCTATTGGCATTATCACGACTATGCGGGCATCGGACCCGGCGCACATGGCCGACGGCTCGGCCAGCGCACCATGCGTCATCGGAAGCCCGAGAATTTCCTGTCGGCGGTCCAGCGCAACGGCCATGGCATCGTCGAGGAAGCTCCGCTGTCCCCGCTCGAGGCCGCGCATGAAGCATTGGTGATGGGCCTGAGGCTCGACGAAGGGATCGAACCCGACGCGCTTGCCCGGCGCATCGGGGTCGAGAAGATCGTCGACGAGGAAGCGGTCGCCCGGATCGAGCGGCTGGGGCTTCTTACCCGCGACGAGCGGCTGCGGCTGACCCGGCCGGGCAAATTGCTGCTCGACCGGGTGCTGGCGGAAATCGCCGCCTAGAAAGCGCTTGGTGCGGCGTCGGCGGTCTGGATTCCGCTGGCGGTGACGCGGCGCACCTCAAGGGCGCGCTGTGCAACGCCTGAACGGTCGAAGCGGAAGATGCCGTCGACCCCGCCAAATCCGTCGCGGTCGCGCAGGATTTCGCGCGGGAAGGGACGCCCTGCAGGCCAGTTGGACGAAGCGCGCACCGCCAGAAGCATCGCGTCATAGCCAAGGCTGGCAAGGCGGAAGGGCGCGACATTGTAGCGCGCGCGATAGCGGGCCACGAGCTGGTCGAACCGGTTGTCGGGAACCGCGGCATAGATCGCGCCCTGGAGTGCACGGGTCTGCCCCAGATTGTCTTCGGCGGCCCAGAGCTCGGTGCCCATCAACTGCCCGCCAAGCTGCAGGCGCGAAGCGGCATAGCTGGCGATCCGGCCCGAATCGGCGATCAGGATGGCATCGACCGGGCCGCGCGCCTTGACCTTGTCGACCGCCGCGTCGATCGCCGCGCGCTGGCGGTTATAGACTTCCAGGGCGCGCACATTGCCATTGGCGGCATCGACCGAGCGGAGGAAGGCGCGGCTGGCGCGCTGGCCATATTCGCCCGACGGGACGAGCGCCGAATATTCCTTGGCGCCCTGCGCCTTGGCCCAGCTCACCGAGCGGGCGATCGACTGCGAGGGCGTGAAACCGAGGATATAGACGCCATCACCGGCGACCTCTTCATCGTTCGAGAAGGCAATCACCGGCACGCCTGCCTGGCGCGCGGCGGGCGAAACCGCGCGGACATTTTCCGACAGGAGCGGTCCGAGAATGAGGCCGCTACCCGCGCCAAGCGCATCATTGACCGCGGCGCGCGCGCCGCCCGGCCCGGCGGTGTCGTAGATGGTCAGGCGGAGCGCCTGCGTGTCCATGTCGATGAGCGCCATCTTGGCGGCATTGGCGATTGAGGTGCCGACCCCCGCATTGTCGCCCGACAGCGGCACCAGCAGCGCCACCTCGTTGCGTTCGACCGCGCGCGGAGTGGGCTTGGCGGTCGGCGGCGGTGCGCTGGTCGCAGGCTCCTCGGTCGGCTTGGGCGCGGTCTGGCAGCCGGCCAGCGCGAGGGTCCCTGCGGCCATGACACCGAGGAGGAAGTGACGACGTGCTTGCGGAGATTTGGGAGACAATGCCATGACACCTTCGATCATATGAATAAGAACCTGCCCCCCGGCCTTTATATCGTGGCGACGCCAATCGGCAATCTCTCCGATTTGAGCCCTCGCGCCGCCGAAACGCTCAGCCATGCCGACCTGATCCTCGCCGAGGACAAGCGTGTGACCGCCAAGCTCTTGAATCACATCGGGGCGAAGGTGCCGATGCGCGCCTATAACGACCATAGCGACGAGCGGCTGCGCGAGGAGATGCTGGACCGCATCGCGGGCGAAGCCGTCGCGCTGGTCAGCGATGCGGGAACGCCGCTCATCTCCGACCCGGGCTACAAGCTGGTGCGAGCCGCTCGGCAGCGGGGCCTGTCGGTGCAGACGATCCCGGGGCCGAGCGCTCCCATCGCCGCGCTCACGCTGGCCGGGCTGCCGACCGACCGTTTCCTTTTCTGCGGCTTCCTTCCTGCAAAACAGAAGGCCCGTCGCGACGCCATCGCCGCGATCGCTTCGGTTCCCGCGAGCCTCCTTCTCTTCGAAAGCGGCCCGCGCCTCGGTGCCTGTCTCGCCGATCTGGACGAGGGCCTGGGCCCGCGCGAAGCCGCCGTGGTCCGCGAAATCAGCAAGCTGCACGAGGAGGTGGTGAGCGGATCGCTCGGCGAATTGGCCGAACGCTACCGCGAGCAGGGCCCCAAGGGCGAAATCGTCATCGTGATCGCGCCGCCCGCCCCTCCCGAAGCGGCAAGCGAAGACGATCTCGACGAAGCCATCGACGAAGCGCTGTCGCGCCTCTCGCCCAGCCGTGCGGCCGCCGAGGTTGCCGCCAAACTCGGCATTCCGCGCAAGCGCGCTTATGCCCGCGCGCTCGAAAGAAGCGGCGAGTGACGCGGCACGAAGCCGAACGGCGCGGGCGTCGCGGCGAGCAGGTCGCCGCCCTGTGGCTTCGCCTCAAGGGCTGGCGCATCCACGACCAGCGCGTGCGCACCCCGCGCGGCGAAGTGGACCTTATCGCCCGGCGCGGCCGGACGCTCGCTTTCATCGAGGTAAAGACCCGGGCGCGGATCATCGATGCCCAATTGCTGCTCGACGCCTTCGCGCTGCGCCGGGTCGCCTCGGCGGTGGAGCTTCTCGCGCCGCGCTATACCCGGCCTTCCGCCGCGATCCGCATCGACGCCATCTTCTGTGCGCCATGGCAGCGACCCCGCCATCTGGAAAATGTCTGGCATGGGTGACAAATCGCCTTCGAGACCCTACCGGCAATGCCCATGACCTTGACCGTAGCGGTACAGATGGACCCGATCGAATCGATCGACATTGGCGGCGATTCGACTTTCGCCCTGATGCTCGAAGCGCAGCGCCGCGGGCATCGCCTCCTGGAATATCAGCCGGGCGCCCTCACCTACGACCAGGGCCGCGTCCGTGCGAGCGGAGCGCGCCCCGTCACGGTCTCGGCCACGCGCGGCGACCATTTCAGCGCAGGCGAGCGGATCGAAGTGGATCTCGGCAAGGATGTCGATGTCGTCCTGATGCGGCAGGACCCCCCCTTCGACATCGGCTATGTCACCGCGACCTATCTTCTCGAACGGCTCAAGGGCGAAACGCTGGTGGTCAATGACCCTGCAAGCGTGCGCGATGCGCCCGAGAAGCTGTTCGTGCTCGATTTCGCCAAATATATGCCGCCGACGATGATCACCCGTTCGCTGGATGCTGTGCGCGACTTTCTCGAACGCCATGGCGACATCGTTCTGAAGCCGCTTCACGGCAAGGCGGGCGAAGGCGTGTTCCGGATCGGCAGCGACGGTGCCAACCTCACTTCCCTGGCCGAACTGTTCGGTTCGATCTGGAAAGAGCCCTATATCGCGCAGGCCTTCCTTCCCGACGTCAGCAAGGGGGACAAGCGGATCATCCTCGTCGACGGCGAACCCGCAGGAGCGATCAACCGCATTCCGGGCAAGGGCGAGATCCGCTCCAACCTCGCGGCAGGCGGCTCGGCGCACAAGGTCGACCTGACCGAGCGCGAGAGGGAAATCTGCGCAGCGCTCGCCCCCGAGCTCAAGCGGCGCGGCCTCCTGTTCGTGGGGATCGACGTCATCGCGGGCTATCTCACCGAGATCAACGTGACCTCGCCGACGGGCATCGTCGCGATGGACAAGTTCAACGGCACCGACACCCCCGCGCTCATCTGGGACGCAATCGAGGCGAAGCTGCCGCAATGAGCGAATGGGTCGTCACGCTGATCGAGCAGGCGGGTTATCTGGGCATCGCCTTCCTGATGTTCCTCGAAACCGTCTTTCCGCCCATTCCGTCCGAACTGATCATGTCGATCGCGGGCATCCGCTCGGGCCAGGGCCAATTGTCCTTCGCCTGGGTGGTCGTGGCAGGCACGGCGGGCGCGATGCTCGGCAATATCTTCTGGTACCTCGTGGCCCGCGCCCTAGGCATCCAGCGCTTTCGCCCTTTCATCGAACGGTGGGGACATTGGCTGACCTTGAGCTGGACCGACATCGAGCGAGCGGAAAAATGGTTCGCGCGCCATGGCAGCTTCTTCGTCTTTCTGGGTCGCATGCTGCCGACTGTCCGCAGCCTCGTTTCGGTGCCCGCGGGGCTTCTCAAGATGCGCTTCAAGACCTTTGTCATCGCCTCGACCATCGGCACCGCCGGCTGGACCGCGCTACTCGCCGCGGCCGGATACAAGCTGGGCGAGAATTTCGCCGAGATCGACGATTATCTCGGCCCCGCATCCACCGCGATTATCGTCGTGCTGGCGGTCGCTTATGTGTTCCGTATCTTCACCCATCGCCGGGCCTTCAAAAAACGGTCCCAAATGGAGCGGAAAGACTAGGATTTCCGGTCTTTTCTGGAGCGACGAAATAGCCGCAACGGCTCTTTAAATCGGCGTTAAGAGGCGCCGGACAAAGCCGTTCATGCCCGCCGGACGCGGATGGCCGCGTACCCGCTTTCCCTGTCCGCCGGGCCCGACCCTTTCTGGTCATTCGGTCGGTTCTTTTGACCGCCCCGGCGCTTTTCCCCACGATGGCGCCGGGGCCATTTCATGCGCGCGGATGGGCATTCCGATAGACGTCGAGCAAGCGCGCGGCATCGACATCAGTATAGATTTGCGTCGAGGACAGGCTGGCATGGCCCAGCAGTTCCTGAAGCGAGCGCAGGTCCGCGCCCCCGGCCAGCAGGTGGGTGGCGAAACTGTGCCGCAAGGCATGGGGCGTCAGGCTATCGGGAAGCCCCAGCCGCGCACGGGCAGCGCGGACCGAGCGGCGCAGCATGTCGGCGGAGAGGCGCCCGCCCCGGGCGCCGCGGAACAGCGGGTCATGGGCTCCCAAGGGCCATGGGCAAGCAGCGGCATATTCCTCGATTGCCTGGCGCACCGCGGGCAGAACCGGCACCACCCTCTCCTTCCCGCCCTTGCCCCGGACGCGAAGCGTGTCGCCCAGCGGTAACAGGCCCGCATCGAGCGCCATCGCCTCAGCGATCCGCAGTCCCGATCCGTAGAGAAGCAGGAGGATGGCGAGATCGCGGCGACCCACCCAATCGGTCAAGGCGCCGTCGCGACTGTCCTCGGCAAGCGCGAGAGCATCTTCGGGCGATGCCGCGCGGGGAAGCGTCTTGCGCCGTCGCGGCGCGCGGGTGCGGGGAACTTGCGGCGTCTCGCCCTGCTCTTCGGCGGCAAAAGTCAGGAAAGCCCGCACCGCCGACAATTCGCGCGCGGCCGAGCTGTTGCCGAGGCCGCCTGCCCGCCGGTCGGCAAGATAGGCGCGAAGATCGGCGGGCTGCAGCGTGAGAAGCGCGAAGCGACCCACTTCCTCGCCGCGATGGTCTCCCAGAAAGGTGATGAAGCGATGCGCGGTCGCGACATAGGCGCGCACCGTATGCGGGCTTCGCCGCCGGTCATGCGCGAGATGGTCTCCCCAGCGCGCGGCAAGCGCCCGTGCGGGATGCCCCTCCCCTTCTATTTGGTCGCGATGCACCGCCCGATCATAGCGCCAAGCGCGCGGCCAAGAAAGCAGAGCAGTTCATTGCCTTCGGGGCTGCCCACCGGATCGTCCGACGATTGACCGAGCAGCAGCACGCCCTCGACGCTCGCCGGGCCGGAAATGCGGATCACTGCCTGCGAGCGCAGTTGGCCCGACGCTTCGCCGAACAGCGGATCGCCGCGACGTTCGGACGAAAGCTGGATTTCATCGCCTTCGCCCGCGCTGCGGATCCATTGCGGTTCGACGCTGAACACGCCCTTCCGGTCGAAGCGGAATCCCTCGCCGCTGATGATCAGCGCGAAGGCGCAGGCATCGACCCCGAGGATCGCGGGCCAGCGCTGCGTGACCGTTTCAGCCAGTTCGGCAAGATCGACGCGGGAAGCCGCTTCGACCACCGCCGCATGGATCGCCGCGGTGGCGGCATGATGCCCGGCGGCAAAGGCCGCGAGATTGGCGCGCGCTTCTTCGGCTTCGCCCAGGCGATGGCGCAGCTTCGCCACGCCTTCCCCTTCGAAAGAGATGACCCGTCCCATGCGCCCTGCCTTAGCGCGGCAAGGTTAAGAAATTGGCGCTTTTGCGGGAAGAATTCGTTAACCGATTTTCTGCCCGGTGGCTTCCCAATCCTTGAGGAAGGCAGCCAGTCCCTTGTCTGTGAGAGGATGGTTGAACATCTTCCAGATCACCTCGGGCGGCGCGGTCATCACGTCGGCGCCAAGCTTGGCCGAATCATGGATGTGAACGGGGTTGCGCACGCTCGCCACCAGGATCTGGGTGGGGAAATCGTAATTGTCGTAGATCATCCGGATATCGGCGATCAGCTCGATTCCGGGATAGCCCACATCGTCATGCCGCCCGACGAAGGGCGAGATGAAGGTCGCACCCGCCTTGGCCGCGAGCAGCGCCTGGTTGGCCGAGAAGCAGAGCGTGACATTGACCATCGTGCCATCGCTCGTGAGCTTCTTGCAGGTCTTGAGCCCCGCCGGGGTCAGAGGGACCTTGATCGCGATATTGTCGGCGATCTTGCGCAGCACTTCGGCCTCGCGCATCATTTCGTCATGCTCGGTCGCGACCACTTCGGCCGAAACCGGACCGTCGGTCAGGCCGCAGATTTCCTTCGTAACCTCGATGATGTCCCGACCGGCCTTCTTGATGAGCGAAGGATTGGTGGTCACGCCATCGAGCAGGCCGGTGTCGGCAAGCTCGCGGATGGCGTCGATGTCGGCGGTGTCGGCGAAGAATTTCATGATCGGCTCCCAGGTGGCGCTTGTTGACCATAAGCGATAGCGATTGAGGAAGCGGGCGTCACCCGATTCGGAAGGAATAGCGATGAGCGAGCAAGTCAGCGTCGAACGGACTCACGAAGGCGCGGTTCTCGCCATTACCCTGAAGCGCCCCGAGGCGCGCAACGCGATTACCGTCGGCATGTATGCCGCGCTGGCCGACGCGGTCGAAGGCGCGGCCGATGACCCCGGGATGCGGCTGATCACCATCCGCGGTCAGGGGGAAGACTTCACCGCGGGCAATGACCTCATGGATTTCCTCAAGGAAATGCCCCAGCCGGGCGGCCATGAGGATGTGCCGGTGTGGCGCTTCCTCGCGGCCATGGCAGCCAATGAAATTCCCATTCTCGCGGGCGTCCAGGGGAACGCCATCGGGATCGGCACCACGATGCTGTTCCATTGCGACCTGGTGCTGGCCGAACGCGGCTGCCGCTTCAAGATGCCTTTCGTCGATCTGGGCCTTGTCCCCGAGGCCGCCAGTTCGCTCATCCTGCCGCGACTGGGCGGGCGGCGTCGCGCGGCCCGCTATCTCCTGCTCGGGGAAGATTTCGGTGCCGACGAGGCCCTTTCGATGGGGCTCGCCAGCCATGTCGCCGACAAGGGCGGGCTCGACGATGAGTTCGATCGCCTCATCGCGACTATTCTCGCCAAGCCCGCCGAAGCGATGCGTCAGACGCAGGCATTGCTCCGCGCCGCCGATCGCAGCGAGATCGGCGAGCGGATGACCAAGGAAAACGCCCATTTCGCGGAACGGCTCACCTCGGACGAAGTGAAACAGGCGATTGCCGATTTTTTCGCGACGCGCGCCTGAGCCTTATTTGGCGACGTAGACTCGCTTCGATTTCTGGATATCGACCGTCGGGCCTTCGAAGAAGATGAAGTCGGTCGGCTGGGTATAGCTGATACTGATGGTCTTGAAGTCACCGGTCATGTCGGTGACCACCGTGGCCTGCTCGAGCTTGCCGTTATGCGTTCCGAAATCGCTTTCGACCACGCGCTGCTGGATGTCCGAATCGGTGGGCGTGGGATAGATGGTGGCGAAACGCGCCGCCTCGCCCAGTGCATGCTGGACGCCTGAATTGGCCTGGAAGACCAGCGCAAGCTGGAACAGGCCGAAGACGAAAAGGATCATCACCGGCAGGGCCAGCGCGAATTCGACGACGACGGCACCCTCTTCGTTACGCAGGATTTGGTTCTTACCGATCATTGCGTGCGGATCCCTGCCTGACCGTGGATGGGATATTTGCCCCGGTCGTTGGCCCCGAACAGCTTGGCCGGGAACATCGGGTCATATTCGCTTTCGATCGACACCTGCAGATAGCGGGCATAGGTCTGGCCGGTCGGGCAAGTCACGTCATACTGGCCCTGTCGCGTGCCGTTGCATTCAAGCCAGTAATCCACGTCCACCTGCGTGATCGGGACATTGGCCTGCTGCGAGGCTTCGACCTTGAGCGTGAGAATGGTCGTCCCCGCATCCGAATTGCGCTGCATGACCTTTTCGATGGCGCTTTGCGAGGCTTGCTCGAGCCGGAGCTTTTCCGAATAGGCGAGCGCGAGGTCCGACGTGCCGATGATGAGAGTCGCCAGCACCGGGGCCAGCATCCCCATCTCGACCACCGAAGTGCCGCGCTCGTCGCGGAGGATGTCGAACATCTTCATGCGTTTACCCCACCAGGCGGACGTGCCGCCCCTTGAATGCGCCCGACCCGCTCCCCGCCGGGCAGCTGTTCGAGATCGCGCTGTTGCCGCTGAAATAGACGCGGCGGGCGACCATCTGCACGCAGGCGGTCGACATGCCGGCGGTTCCGGTAAAGGTCACCTGCTGCTTGGGAAAATAGAATGCGCCGCGGAAATGCGAGTCGCTGTTCCCGTTGATCTTGTTCGGGCTCGACGCCGAGGCCGAGGCCGTGCTGGTCGCGCGGCGGTCCTGGTAGATGGCGATGCCCTTGAACGGCCCCGTATCCGGTGCCTCGATCGTGATCTCCGCGCTGCCGTTGAAATCGACATTGCCGATCGGCGCGAGCGGGCCGCTGCTGACATTGGTCATGACGAAGGTCACGCCGTTGGGCGCGTTGATATCGGCGCTCGAGTTGGCAGTGAAATCGCCGCCCGAGATGTAATAGACGCCGGGTTCGAAATTGACTTCGCCCTTGATGTCCATCGCAGTATAGCAATTCTTGGTCGGATCACTGCTGTCGTTGGTCACCGTGACCGTCACGCCCGGCTTCACCGAAAGTTTGCCATTGGCGCAAGACCAAGGCGGATTGGCGGTTACGCTTTCGAACGGGTCTTCCTGCGCCACGGTGAAGGGCAGGAAGTCGGTACCCGAACCCCAGTTACCGGTCGTATCGATCCCGCCCACGGCGGCGATCGGCGAGGCGGTCACGCTCGACGAGCCCTTGGCCACCGCCGCATCGAGCGAGGTGGAGTTGGTAATCATCCCGCAACCGAGACTGAGGCTCGAGGAACCTGTCGCGGTAATGCCCGTCGTGGGCGTATTCTCGAGGCTCACCACGCAATATTCGCCGGTCGGCACCACCGCCGCGGTCGCGCTGGCGCGGATCACCGGCGGATCGGCGAGGAAGAGCGAGGAAAAGCTCAGTCGCTTCTGGATTTCCAGTTCGACCTGGACCGCATTCTGGTAGGTCGCGGTATCGGCGGGATAGCTGATCGACGGCGCGGAAAGCAGCGCGATACCCGTCGTGTTGTTGTGCGTGATATCCTTGTCGATCGCGAGCGGGATGTCCTGCCCCTGCATATCGGCATAGACGCCCGCGAAGGCCGCGGAGTCGGCTGCGCGCTGCAGTTGGCGTTTCCACGTCACCCACTGGATCGTGTCGGTCGCGAGACCGGCCGAACCGACCAGCAGCGGCATCGACGCGCCGACGATGACCAGCACATTTCCGCGCTTGTCATTCAAAAGGCTCTTGAATGCTTTCAACATGCAAAACTCCCGGGGACTTTTGTCCGATCAGAAGGCCTTCTATCCAAACAGGGTGTGCGAACCGTTGAGCGGCATGGTTGACAAAGTCCTAACCATGTCCGACCCGCCAATTTGGCTTGCGAAGCGGGCCTTGGCGTCTTACATTCCTAATACAGTTTGACGCTTGCCATCCGGGGTGCCAACGGACAGTCTTGCGGCGGCAGCGTGCGAAGGAAGGAAGAATATGGCGACCGAACCCACGACCGAGACGAAGACCAAGCTGACACTTGATCCGCCCGACGCGCTCCAGCCCATCTCCGCCGACCAGGCGGCGGGGCTTGTTCCTCTCAAGGAAGAGGAAAAGGACGAACTGGGCAAGAAGGTCGAGAGCTTCGTCAACGAACTGGCTTCGCTCGATGCCAACAGCCCCGAGTTCGGCAAGAAGGTCGACCAGCTCACCGGCATGGGCCGCAAGGAAATCTCCGAGGCCGCCGGCGCGTCGAGCCGCTTCCTCGACCGCCCCGTGAAGGCGATCGACAGCGATACCGGCATCGGCGCCGATCTCACCGAGCTTCGCCGCACGGTCGAAGCGCTCGATCCCAGCGAGAACAGTCGGCACTTCACCGGCCGCAAGCTTCTCGGCATCATCCCCTTCGGCAAGAGCATCAACCGCTATTTCGACAAATATCGCTCGGCGCAGAGCCATATCAGCGCGATCCTGTCGCGGCTTGCCAATGGCAAGGACGAACTGTTGATGGACAATGCCGCCATCGACACCGAACGGGCGGGCCTGTGGAAGACGATGCACCGCCTCGAGCAGATGATCCACATCTCCAAGACGCTCGATGCCGAACTCGAGGCCAAGGCCAATGAGCTCGACGCGACCGACCCCGCCAAGGCCAAGGCCATCCGCGAAAGCGCGCTTTTCTATACGCGCCAGCGCACGCAGGACCTGCTTACCCAAATGGCAGTGACGGTGCAGGGCTATCTCGCGCTCGATCTCGTGAAGAAGAACAATGTCGAGCTGGTGAAGGGCGTCGACCGCGCCTCGACTACCACCGTTTCGGCGTTGCGTACCGCGGTCACCGTCGCGCAGGCAATGTCGAACCAGAAGCTGGTGCTCGAACAGATCGGCGCGCTCAACACGACCACCGCCAACATGATCGACAGCACCGGCACCATGCTCAAGAACCAGACCGGCGCGATCCACGAGCAGGCGGCTTCATCGACCATCCCGGTCGAGACACTGCAGCGCGCCTTCCAGAACATCTATGACACGATGGACCAGATCGACACCTTCAAGCTGCAGGCGCTCGATAATATGAAGACCACGGTCAACGTGCTCGAAGGCGAGATGAAGAAATCGAAGGGCTATATCGCCCGTGCCGAAGGCATCGAGCAGGCCAAGATCGAACAGCAGAAGTCGCCCTTCGATCTGGATAGCTGATGAGTTTCACCGACCAGACCCGCACGATCGAACGCGCTACCGCCGGTATCGAGCGGGCGCTAGTCGCGTCGCGCAAGACCGACCAGACGCTGGCCCGCTACGAACGGATCGCCGAGCGCATGGACGCGCGCGCGGGCAATCTCGATGCGGCGCGGCAACGCGAATTGCGCCGCGTGGCGGGCGATGTAGGCGGCAGGCTCGCCCGGATCGGGGTGGCCGTCGGCCTCATCAGTCTCCTTACCATCGGAATAGGGCTGTTCATTCCCATCGGCATGTTCGGCTTCCTCGCGGCGGTGGGCCTCGCCATCGGGGTCGCCGCACTTATGGCCTTCTGGCCGAGCGAGAAGCGTGGCGGCCCGCCCGTGCCCGCCGAACTGCCTAATGCCGAGATGGTCGCCCGTTTCGACCGCTATCTCTACCGCACCCGCCGCGCCCTCCCCGCGCCTGCGCAGGCCGAGGTGGACCAGATCAGCAGCCAGCTTTCCGACCTCGGCGCGATCCTCAAGCGGCTCGACGAAGGCGATCCGCAGGCCCGCGAAGCGCGCCGCCTGATGTCCGATCACCTGCCGGGCCTCATCGAGCGCTATGCGCAGGTGCCCGCGGGCTATCGCGACAGTATCGACGGCGAGGGAATGAGCGTCGACGAACGCCTCACCGACGGGCTAGCCGCAGGGCGCAAGGCGCTCGAGGAACTGGGCGAGGAACTGGCGCGCCGCGACATCGCCGGGCTCGAGACCCATGGCCGTTTCCTCAAGTCGCGCTATGGCCGCGACGAAATCGAATAGGGATCAGCCGATCACGCCCTTTGCGCGCAGCTGGCGAAGCGCCTGCGGGCTCAGATAGGCGCGCAATTCCTCGTCGCTATGTTCGCCCAGCGCGGGCGGTGCGAGCCGGGCATCGGCGCGCATGCCACCGAGGCGGATCGGCGAACCCACCATCGGCACCGCGCCCAGTGCGCCTGTTCCCCGCTCCTGACGCGCCCCGCGATGCGCGGCCTGCGGGTCGGCAAGCGCCTCCGAAATCGAGTTGATCGGACCGGCGGGAATGCCGGCCTCGAGCAGGGCATCGAGCCATTCGTCCGAGGAGCGGTCGGCCAGCACCGCGCCGACCTTGGCGACGATCGCTTCGCGGTGGGCGACCCGCGCCGCGTTGGTCGCGAACCGCTCGTCCTCGGCCCATTCGGGATGGCCACAGATGGCGGCGAGCTTGGCGAACTGGCGGTCATTGCCCACCGCGACGACGATCGGCCGGTCGCGCGTCGCGAAGGGCTGATAGGGCACGATATTGGGATGGCTGTTACCCTGCCGCACGGGGTCCTTGCCCGATACCATGGCGTTCGAAGCCTGGTTGGCGAGCACCGCGAGCTGGGTGTCGAACAGCGCCATGTCGATGACCGCGCCCTCGCCCGTCATGTCGCGCTCGTGCAGCGCGGCGAGGATCGCGCTGGCGGTGTACATGCCGGTGAAGATGTCGGCGATCGCCACGCCCACGCGCAGCGGGCCGCCATTTTCCAGCTCGTCGGGAAGGCCGGTGACGCTCATCATCCCGCCCATCGCCTGGATCATATAATCATAGCCCGCGCGGTCGGCATAAGGACCGTCCTGCCCAAACCCCGTGACCGAAGCATAGATCAGGCGCGGATTGACCTTGCGCAAGCTCTCGGCGTCAAGGCCGAAACGCGCCAACCCGCCGACCTTGTAATTCTCGACCAGTACGTCGGCGTCGGCGGCCATGCGGCGAACGATCTCGGCGCCCTCCGCTTGCGAGAAATCGATGGCGACCGATTTCTTGCCGCGATTGGCGGCAAGGAAATAAGCGGCGACCCGCTCCTCGCCATGTTCATGCCAAGGCGGGCCCCAATGGCGCGTGTCGTCGCCCGCGCCCGGCTTTTCGACCTTGATGACATCGGCGCCGAGGTCAGCGAGCAGCTGCGTGCACCAGGGCCCTGCAAGAACCCGCGACAGGTCGAGAACCCTGAGGCCTTCGAGCGGATGGGCGCTCATGACCCGCGCTTCCACTTGCGGCTGTCGGCGATCACTGCCCGGGCCGCATTATGGCCGGGAGCACCCGTCACGCCGCCGCCCGGATGCGCACCCGACCCGCACAGATAGAGGCCGGCCAGCGGCATCCGGTAATCCGACGCGCCGATCATCGGCCGCGCATTGAACAATTGATCAAGCCCCATCTTGCCATGAAAGATGTCGCCGCCCACCAGCCCGAAGCGCCGTTCGAGGTCGAGCGGCGAATGGATCTGCCGCGCCACCACGCTGTCGGCAAAGCCCGGCGCATGGCGATCAACGGTACGGATGACATGGTCGGCGGCTTCCTCGCGAACATCGTCCCATTGCTTCCCGTCGGGCAGCGAATAACGGAAATGCTGGCAGAACAGGCTGGCGACATGCTTGCCCCGCGGTGCCAGCGTGGCGTCCAGCGTCGAAGGCAGCAGCATCTCGACCACCGGCTCGCGGCTCCAGCCGTCGAGAACCGCGCTGGCATGCGCCTTTTCCATATAATCGAGGCTCGGTCCGATGATGATGCCCGCGGTCAGATGGTCGCCCCGCCCCGGAAGGGCAGTGAAATTGGGCAGCCGGTCCAGCGCGACATTCATCCGGAAGGTCGCGCTCTCGCAAGCCCAGTTGGCAAAATGCCGCGACACGCGCCGCTCGACGGCCTCATCGGGGACCAGTTCCTTGAAGAGGAGGCGCGGATTGACCCCCGCGACCACCTTGTCGGCGCGCCACGCCTTGCCGCCCGCGACCACACCAGCTGTAGCATCGTTGGCGATGATGATCTCGCTCACCGGTGTGCCGAGGACGATGTCCACGCCCGCTTCGCGGCAGGCGCGGGCCATGGCTTGCGTGATTGCGCCCATGCCGCCGATGGCATGACCCCAGGCACCCTCGACTCCCGCGGCTTCGCCGAACAGGTGGTGGAGAAGGACATAGCCGGTCCCCGCGTCATAGGGCGATGCGAAATTGCCGACGATCCCGTCGAAGCCGAACAGCGCCTTGGCCATCTCGCCTTCGAAATGGCCGTCGAGGATCTCGCCCGCGCTCTTGGTGAAATAGCGGTGCAGGATTTCGACTTCGCGCGTGTCGAGGCCGTAAAGATCCTTGCCCAGTCGAATGAGGTCGGGAAGCCCGGCCAGCCCCCTCCCCACGTCGACCGGCGCCTTCAAGAGCCATTTGCGGATGATGCCGACGACCAGTTCCAGCTCCGCGATATAGCGGTCGTAGGCGGGGCCGTCGGCTCGGTGATGCCGCGCCAGTTCGCTTCGCGTGAGGCCGTCGCGCCCCGCCAGCAGATAGCGGTGCCCCCCGCCCGGAAGGAAATTGTCCACCTTGCGCAGCACGACCTCGAGGCCGTGGCGCTCCAATTCCATGTCGGCGATGACCTTGGGCTGGAGCAGGCTGACCGTGTAGCTTGCGGCCGAATTGCGGAAGCCCGGGTGGAATTCGTCGGTGACCGCCGCGCCGCCGACCGTCTCGGCCGCCTCGATCAGCGCAACCTTGAGGCCTTTCCTGGCGAGATAATAGCTGCAGACCAGCCCGTTATGCCCCGCTCCGATGACAACGACGTCATGCATCAGCGCATCAACACCAATTCTTCCGACATGGTCGGATGCAGCGCGATCGTGTCGTCGAACTGCTGCTTCTTGAGGCCCGCCTTCACCGCGATTGCCGCGGCCTGCAGGATTTCGGGGGCCTCGGGGCCGATCATATGGATACCAACGACACGGTCGTCGGTGGGGTGGACGACCAGCTTGTAGAGCGAGCGCTCGTTGCGCCCGGCAAGCACATTTTTCATTGCGCGGAAATCGCTCGTGTAGGTCTTGACCTGGTTGCCGAAGGCCTGGCGCGCTTCGCTTTCGGTCATGCCAACGCCCGCGATCGGCGGATGGCTGAAGACCGCGTTGGGAATATTGTCATAATCGACCGTGCGATCAATCCCGCCGAACTGCGTGTCGGCAAAGGCATGGCCTTCGCGGATGGCGACGGGCGTCAATTGGACCCGGTCGGTGACGTCGCCCACTGCGAAGACGTGGTCGATATTGGTGCGGCTATATTCGTCCACCTTGATCTCGCCCCGCTCGCCCGTCTCGACGCCCAGCGTCTCGAGGCCGAGATTCTCCGTATTGGGGATCCGGCCCGTCGCGAACAGCAAGGCATCGACATGCATGTCGTCGCACCCGTCCATCGACAGGTGCAGGCTGCCGTCATCCTGCTTCTCGATCTTCCGGAAGGTCGAGTTGAAGGCAAAGGCAATGCCCTTGGTAAGCGAGATGTGCAGTAGCCGCTCGCGCATCGATTCATCATAACCTCGCAGGATCTTGTCCGAACGATTGACGATCGTGACCTTCGATCCGAGCTCGTTGAAGATGCCTGCAAATTCGTTGGCGATATAACCACCGCCCGCGATGGCCACCCGCTTCGGGATTTCCGGCAGGCTGAAGACATCGTTCGAGACGATCGCATGCTCTGCACCCGGCACGTTCGGGACAAAGGGTCGCGCGCCAACGGCGATGAGGATCTTTTCCGCCGTCACCGTCTCGCCGGTCGAGAGGGCAATTTCCTTGCCCCCCTTCAGGGTCGCTCGCGCCTCGAACAGGGTGATGTCATTATTGGCAAGCGTCTGCTGGTAAAGGCCTTCGAGCCGGTCGACCTCGGCGGCGACATTGTCGCGCAGCTTGGCCCAGTCGAAGCTCCTGGCCTCGATGTCCCAGCCGAAGCGGGCGCAATCCTCGAGATCCTCGGCGAAATGCGCGCCATAGACGAGCAGCTTCTTGGGAACGCAGCCGCGAATGACGCAGGTGCCGCCGACCCGATATTCCTCGGCAATCGCCACTTTGGCGCCATGGCTGGCAGCGATGCGCGCCGCCCGGACCCCGCCCGATCCCGCGCCGATGACGAAGAGGTCGAAATGCTGGGCCATGCTTTAAAGTCCTGCCTTGTCGATGAGGGCGCGGGTCGATGGATCGAAGCCCTCGCGCGCTTCGGGATCGTCGATCGCGCGCGCCATTTCCTTGCCCAGTTCGACCCCGAACTGGTCGAAGGGATTGATGCCGAGCAATGCGGCTTCGGCGAAGGTGCGATGTTCGTAGAATGCAATGAGCGAGCCAAGTGTGCGGGGATCGAGGCGGTCGAGGAGGATGGTGGTCGAAGGCCGGTCGCCGGGATAATGGCGCGCGGCATCGTCGCTGGACCGCCCCGCCATCAACGCCGCGCCCTGGGCGAAGGCGTTGAGGAGAAGCTGGCGGTGCTGGCGGGGATCCTGGCTGTCTTCATTTTCGATTACGGCGAGGAATTCCACGGGCACGAGATGGCTGCCCTGGTGAAGCAATTGGAAGACCGCGTGCTGAGCGTCGGTGCCGGTGCCGCCCCAGACGATGGGGGAAGTCGGACGGTCGAGCGGATTGCTGTCGAGGGTGACGGACTTTCCGTTGGATTCCATCACAAGTTGTTGAAGATAGGGGACTAATAGCCGGAGGCGTTCGTCGTAGGCGAAGACCGCGCGGGTTTGGGCGCCGCGATAGTGAACATAATAGAGATCGGCGGCGGCGGCGAGGAAGGGCGCGTTCTGGGCGAGCGGCGCGAGCTTGAAATGGCGGTCCATTTCGGCCGCGCCTTCGAGCATCGCCTCGAAGGCGTCCCAGCCGAGCGCGAGCGCGATCGAGATGCCCACCGAGGACCAGAGCGAATAGCGCCCGCCCACCGTATCGGCGAAGGGCAGGATGCGGGTTTCGTCGACGCCGCGTTCGAGCGCCTTGTCGGGATTGGCGGTGACCGCGATCACCTGCCCCATCGGGTCTTCCACGCCGCAGCCTTCGAGCCATTCGAGCGCGGCGTCGAGATTGGTAAGCGTTTCGGTGGTGGTGAAGCTTTTCGAAACCGCGACGATGAGCGTGCTTTCGGGATCGAGGCCGTCCAATGCCTCGTCCATCGCCTCGCCGTCGATATTGGCGACGGTGCGCAGTTCGACCCGCGTGCCGCCGCGTCCCAGCGCATCGACCGCGAGCGCGGGACCGAGCGCCGAACCGCCGATGCCGATATGGAGGATCGCATCGATCTCGCCGAAGGCTTCGGCCTCGACCGCGTCGAGGAGCTGGCGCATCCGCGTGCGGAAGCGCGCGGCCATTTCATTATCCTCGGGCGCGCCCTGCCCCCGTTCGGCGACATGGGTGGCCGAGCGCTTTTCCGAAGGATTGACGATCTCGCCCGCGAAGAGCGCGCGGCGGCGCGCGTCGAAATCCATGGCCGCGGCGAGCGTTTCGAACGCGCTTACCAGGCCCTCGTCGAGATGGGTCTTGGACCAGTCGAAGCTCATGCCCGCGACCGACAGGCCGAGCCGGTCGAGCCGCGTTTCGTCCTTTTCGAAAAGGTCGGCGAGCGCCGAGCTTTCATGGTCGCTTATGGCGCGCCAGGCGGCGGCGGTATCGGGGGAATCAGTCATCGCGCCCGTCTTAGCGAAGGGGCGGGCAAATGCCATCCCCGCTTGACCTTCGCCGCGCGCTGGCGTTCAAGCGCGCACGATGACTGACAAAGATGCCGCGGAGCCGAAAAAGGGCTCGGTCCTGAAATTCCTGCTGCTCCTGGCGTTTTTCGCCTATGTGCTGCGTACCTTCCTCGTCGCGCCCTTCATGATCCCGTCGGGATCGATGCTGCCGACCATGTGGGTGGGCGACTATCTGTTCGTGTCCAAATGGCCCTATGGCTATTCGCGCTACAGCTTCCCCCTCGGCATTCCCGATTTCGAGGGAAGGATTTTCGAGAGCCTGCCCGAGCGCGGCGATGTCGCGGTCTTTCATTCGCCCGTGGTCGAAGGCCGCGTGGTGGTGAAAAGGGTGATCGGCCTTCCGGGAGACACGGTCGAGACGCGCGGCGGCACGCTCATTCTCAATGGCGAGGCGGTGCCGCGCGAGCGGCTGCGCGATTTCGCGCTGACGATCAGCCCCAACAGTCCGTGCAAGGTGGTGCCGGGAGCGAGCCAGTTCGTCGAGCCCGGGCCGGGCGAGACGCAGATCTGCCGCTATCCCGCCTATCGCGAGACCCTTCCCAACGGCAAAAGCTATGTCGTGCTCGACCAGGCAGCGACGCCCGGCGACGAAGCCGGGCCCTTCACCGTGCCGCAAGGCCATGTCTTTCTGATGGGCGACAATCGCGACGATAGCGGCGACAGCCGCTTCGCCGGAGCGGTCGGGGGGCTGGGGCCGGTGCCGGTCGAGAACCTGATGGGCCGCGCCGAGATGAATTTCTGGTCCACCGACGGGAGTGCGAGCCTTCTCCTGCCCTGGACCTGGTTCAGCGCGCTGCGCGGCAGCCGCATCGGGATCAGTTACTGATGCTGCGTCCCGCCGCCGAGGTCGCGAAGGAACTGCTGAGCCATGTGCCCGGCGACGAAGCGCTGTTCGAACGCGCGCTGACCCATGGCAGCCGCCAGGGCGAAACCAGCTACCAGCGGCTCGAATTCCTCGGCGACCGCGTGCTCGGCATCCTGATGGCCGAATGGCTCTACCACCGCTTTCCCGACGAAGCCGAAGGCAAGATGAACCGGCGCTATTCGGGACTGGTGAGCCGCGAGACCTGCGCCGAAGTGGGCCGGGCAATCGACCTGCCGCGCCATATCCGCCTGTCGCGCCAGGCCCGCGAGGGCCGTGCCGAGACGAGCGACAATGTCATCGGCGATGTAGTCGAGGCGCTCTTGGGCGCGCTTTATCTCGACGCCGGGCTCGATGCCTGCCGGGATTTCGTCCGTACTCATTGGGGCGAATTTCTCGACGAACAGCGAAAGGCGCCGATCCATCCCAAGAACGGCCTGCAGGAACTGGCCGCGGCGCGTCGGATCGGGGTGCCGCGCTACGAGATGGTCGGCAAGTCCGGCCCGCACCATGCGCCGGTTTTCCGCGTCCGGGTGACATTATCGGGCGGGCGCGAAGCCGAAGCCGAGGGCGCGAGCAAGCAGGAAGCCGAAACCGCCGCAGCCGCGGCATTGCTGGAGCAGTTGAAATGACCAAATGCGGCCTCGTCGCGATCCTCGGTGCCCCCAATGCCGGCAAGTCCACGCTAGTCAATGCGCTCGTCGGGCAGAAAGTGGCGATCACCAGCCCCAAGGCGCAGACCACGCGCACCCGGCTGATGGGCATCGCCATCCACGAGGATACGCAGATCCTGCTGCTCGACACGCCGGGCATTTTCGTTCCGGGCCGGCGGCTCGACCGGGCGATGGTCAAGGCTGCCTGGGAAGGCGCCGAGGATGCGGACCGGCTGGTGGTGATGATCGATGCCTCCTCCGGGATGAACAAGAAGGCGCGAATGCTGGTCGAAGGCGTCGAGCGGCGCCCCGAGCCCAAGATCCTCGTCATCAACAAGACCGACCTTGTGAAAAAGCCCGCGCTTCTCGAACTGGCGCAAGGCCTGTCGGAGCGGCTCCACCCCGAAGCGGTCTTCTTCGTTTCGGCGACCAGCGGCGAAGGGGTGAGCGACCTCAAGGTGCACCTGGCCGAGAAGATGCCCGAAGGCCCCTGGCATTTCCCCGAGGACCAATTATCCGATGCCACCGACCGGATGATCGCCGCCGAGCTGACCCGCGAGCAGATCTATGCCCAGCTTCACCAGGAACTGCCTTATGCAAGCGCGGTGGTCACCGAGAAATGGGAGGAGCGGCGCGACGGTTCGACCGCGATCCACCAGCAGATCCGCATTGCCCGCGACAGCCAGAAAGGCATCGTGCTGGGCAAGGGCGGATCGAAGCTGAAGTCGATCGGCGAAGCCGCGCGCAAGGAAATCGCCGAGCATCTGGGACGCAAGGTCCACCTCTTCCTTCATGTGAAGGTCGATCCGCGCTGGGAAGAGGATCGCGGGCTCTACGAGGACATCGGCCTCGAATGGACTTCGTGAAATCCGCCGCGGGTCGGCGCGATTTCCCAAGCATATTTCACCAACGCCGGACCCTCGACAAGCGTGTTGGCGTATTAAGACGCTGATATTCCTTTGTTCGTCCGGATTGGCACATTTCGTGAATTGCCCTGCCCATGGCCCGCGGATGGTCCGCGGACCCATGAGTGCAAGGAATATGCAAGATGTTCACGACCCTGTTGGTGATGGCCGCGAGCCTTTCGGGCGAGACCCGCACGATGGAGATGGATGGCCAGACCGTCCGCTATGAAGTGCAGCGCGAAGCGAGCGGGACACGTCGATTGAAAGGCGTTCGCGAAAGCGACGGTGCCCGTTTCGACCTGAGGATCGGGGCCGATGGCCGGGTCAAGGGCAAGGTCGACGGGCGCAAGGTGCGTTTCCGCGCGCCCCGCGACCGGGCCGACGACTAGGCCGGCGGGCGACCGAGCAGTTCCTCGACGAAAGGGGGAACCAGCTCGGTCGCCCTGCCCATCCGGCTTTCGTCGAAATAGATGCTGCCCGCGCTGGGTTCGAGATTGATCTCGACCGTTTGGGCGCCGCGATACCTGGCGGTCTGGACGAAACCCGCGGCGGGATAGACCGCGCCCGACGTGCCGATCGAGACGAACAGATCGGCCTGCATCAGCGCACTTTCGATCCGCTCCATCCCGTAGGGCATCTCGCCGAACCAGACGATGTCGGGGCGCAGCATCTTTTCATTGCACTGCGGACAGGGCGGAAAGTCGAGCAGCCGATCGGGACTTTGCGAGCGGGTGTCGCAGGCAAGGCACCAGGCGCTTTTGAGTTCGCCATGCATGTGGAGAAGGCGCTTCGTCCCTGCCCTTTCGTGCAGGTCATCGACATTCTGGGTGACGAGCAGCAATTCGCCCGGCCATTCTTCATCGAGCCGGGCGAGCGCTTCATGCGCGGCATTGGGGGCGACCGAAGCAAGACTGGCGCGCCGTTCGTCATAGAAGCGCTGAACGAGGTGCGGATCGGCGACGAAGGCACCGGGCGTGGCGACATCCTCGACGCGCTGGCCCTCCCACAGGCCGTCGGGGCCACGGAAGGTGGCCAGCCCGCTTTCGGCGCTGACGCCCGCGCCCGTGAGGATCACGATGTTGGAAATCTGCTGCATGCCCCTCGTTTCGCAGACTTTTCGCTTCGCTCCAACCGCCCTGCTATTGACAACAATGTCAGCGATGCCATCTTCACCCGCATGGTTGAGGCGTATCATCATCCCATCGGCATCGAGGCCGGCGACATCGACCATATGGGCCATGTCAACAATTCGGTGTACCTCCAATGGGTTCAGGAAGCGGTCGTGCGCTATTGGGAGAGCCTTGCCCCGCCCGAAGCGGTGGCCAAGCATCTGTGGGTCGCGCTCAAGCATGAGATCGACTATCGGCGCCCGACCTTTCTCGAGGACAATGTCGTCGCCGACGTGGTCGCCGAGAAGATGCAGGGCGCGCGCTTCTTCTTCACCACGGTGATCAAGCGCGGCGAAGAGGTGGTGGCCGAGGCCAAGAGCGTGTGGTGCTGTCTCGACGCGGCATCGAAGCGCCCTGCCCGGTTGGCGCGCGACGTGGCGCGGCGATTCCTGCCCGAGGCCTGAATTCTCCCGAAAACTGGACTTTTCCTGCCAGCTGTGGTTAACGCAGGTTAGGAACGACGCCTGCCATTCTCCGGTTGCGTTGGTTCAAGTCTGCCCGGGAAGGGCGACCGCCGTTTCCTGAAAAGAGAAGCCGGACCCAGGGGGGACCGGCCACATGGAGACTGACCATGAAGAAGCTGATGCTGGCCGCATTGGGGGCGGCAACGATGACCTTTGGCGTGCCTGCCGCCGCGCAGGACGAGACGCCCCTGAGGGGCGGAGAATATTGGGAAGTGGCAACTATCGATGTCGCGGACGGCCAGGGGCTGCGCTATGCCGAGTGGCTGGCGACCGATTGGCGGGCCTTCAACGACTATGCCAAGTCGCAGGGCTGGATCAGCGATTACAAGATCCTGAGCAACGTCCATGGGCGGCCCGACGAGGGGGATATCTTCCTCATCACCAAATTCTCGAGCATGCCCGATGCGGCCGAGGGCGAGCGGCGCTCCAAGGCCTTTCGCGCCCAGATGAAGCGGAGCGCCAAGCAGCTTGCCGCCGAAAGCGGCAATCGCGCCGAATA
This sequence comes from Sphingomicrobium lutaoense, assembly GCF_014195685.1. Lineage (GTDB taxonomy): Bacteria > Pseudomonadota > Alphaproteobacteria > Sphingomonadales > Sphingomonadaceae > Sphingomicrobium > Sphingomicrobium lutaoense. Next base: position 1,107,957 of record NZ_JACICF010000001.1, read on the forward strand.
TCGCAAAGTGATGGGCTCGGTGCTGTTGCAGGAACTGCATTTCCGCGACTGATGCGGCTCATGTGAAGCGGCCCCGGGAGGATGCTTGCACTCCGCCCGGGGCTGCGCCACAGCTAGGGCCATGAAAATCGCGCTCTTTGCTCCCGATGGCCGCATGGGCCGTGCCATCGCCGAAATCGCGCCTGACCTCGATGCCGAGATCGTCGAGGACGGGGCGGATGTGCTGATCGACTTTTCCGCGCCCGCCGGGCTGCGGGGAAGCATCGACCGGGCGATTAGCGCGGACATTCCGCTGCTCGTGGGGACGACCGGGCTCGATGAGGGGCATCACGACCTCTTGAAGAGCGCGGCGGAGGATGTGGCGGTGCTTTATGCGCCGAATACCTCGCTGGGCGTTGCCTTGCTGGCCGATCTTGTCGAGCGGGCGGCGGCGGTGCTGGGGCGCGAGGATTGGGATGTCGAGATTGTCGAGGCGCATCACCGCATGAAGGCCGATGCGCCGTCGGGAACTGCCTTGCACCTGGGCAGCGCGGTCGAGCGCGGGCGTGCGGAGGATGCGCGCGAGGAGCTGGGGCGCTGCGGGACCGGTTTGTCGCGCGAGACCGGCGAGATAGGCTATGCCGCGGTGCGCGGGGGCACGGTAGCGGGCGACCATGACGTGCTGTTCCTCGGGCCGCAGGAGCGGCTGATCCTGTCGCACCGGGCCGAGGACCGCGCGATCTTTGCGCGCGGGGCGATCCGGGCGGCGCAGTTCCTCATCGGCAGGGAGCCGGGCCTCTATTCGATGCGCGACGTGATCGAGGGCGCGTGAAGAAGGGCGAGATTTTCGAATTCTACCGGCGGCTGGCGGAGGCCAATCCCGAGCCCGAGACCGAGCTGGAATATGGCAATCCCTACCAGCTGGTGGTGGCGGTGGCGCTGTCGGCGCAGTCGACCGATGTCGGGGTGAACAAGGCGACGCGGGCGCTGTTCGAGAAGGTGCGGACGCCGCAGGAGATGCTCGACCTCGGGGAAGAGGGGTTGAAGGAGCATATCAAGACGATCGGGCTGTATAACCAGAAGGCCAAGAACGTCATCAAGGCGGCACGAATCCTGGTCGAGGAATTCGGGGGCGAGGTGCCGCAGGATCGCGAGAGCCTGGAGAAATTGCCGGGAGTGGGTCGCAAGACTGCCAATGTGGTTCTCAACTGCGCGTTCGGGCAGGAGACCTTTGCGGTCGATACGCATATCTTCCGGGTGGGGAACCGCACGGGGCTGGCGCCCGGCAAGACGGTGCTGGCGGTGGAGAAGAAGCTCGACAGGAGGACGCCTGCGCCGTTCCGGCGGGGAGCGCATCACTGGCTGATCCTGCACGGGCGTTATGTGTGCAAGGCGCGGACGCCCGAATGCTGGCGCTGCGAGGTCGTCGATCTGTGCCGTTACAAGAAGAAGACGCCGCCGCCCGGAAAGCGTCAGTCCCAGCGCCGTTCGTAGCGGCTGCCGAGGCCGGTGAGCATTTCATATTGGGAGACGCCCGCGTCGGCGGCGATCTTCGGCAGGTCGAAGTCGAGCGCCATCCAGTCGCCTTCGCGCCAGTCGCCGCCGCGGCTTATGTCGACCGCGACCAGGTCCATCGAGACCCGACCGATGAGCGGGAGAAGCGTGTCGCCCATGCGGGCATGGCCCCTGCCCGTGAGGTTGCGCCAATATCCATCGGCATAGCCGATGTTGAGGATCGCGACGGGCGTGTCGCGTTCGGCGGTAAAGGTCGCGCCATAGCCGACGGTTTCGCCCGCCTTGAGCGTGCGGACCTGCAGCACCTGCGCTTCGGGAGTGACCACGGCGCGGATCTGCCCCTTCGCTTCGGCGCGGGGGATACCGCCGTAGAGCGCGAGGCCGGGACGGACCATGTCGAAACTATAGTCGCGGCCAAGGCAGATGCCCGCCGAATTGGCGAGGCTGTAGCGGCGTGCCTTCACCTTTTGCTTCGCTTCGGAAAAGCGGGCAAGCTGGGCGGCGTTCATTCGATGGTCTTCGTCGGCGCAGGCGAGATGGCTGTGGAGCATGTCGATCTGGAGCCCGTCCAGCGCATCCAGTTCGTCCATCGACAGGCCTAGCCGGTTCATGCCGGTATCGACCATCACGTCGCAGGGGCGGTCCCCGAATGCGGCGCGCCAGCGCTGCACCTGCTGCACGCTGTTGAGAACGGGCCGTGCGGCGCCTTGCGACGCGGCGGGGGCATCGTCGGGGCCGAGCCCGTGGAGCACGGCGAGCCGGCTGCCTTCGGGCAAGGGTCCTAGCGCCTCGGCCTCGTCCCAGGTCGAGACGAAGAAATCGCGCGCGCCCACCTCGAACAGCCGTTCGGCGACCCCGGCGGCGCCGAGGCCATAGCCGTCGGACTTGATCGCCGCCGCAGCGGGGACGCCCGCGCGGTCAGCCAGCCAGCGCCAATTCTGCTGGAGCGCGGCGGTCGATAGCGAGAGGCGGAGCGGGCGGTGAGTCACCTTCCCTGCCCTACTCAGCGTCCTCGCCCCCGTCGAGAGCCTGTTTGGCCTCTTCCCAGTTGCGACCGTCGAAAAAGCTCACCCGCATGCGCGGCGCGTCATCGAGACAATTGGCATTGACGCTATAGGCATCGGGATGGCTGCGCGGCTGGTAGAAGCTCTTGATGCCGCAATGGCGGCAGAAGAGATGTTCGGCCTGGCCCGACCCGAAGCGGTAGGAAGCGAGCGCATCCTCACCTTTTTCGAGTGTGAAGTCGGCATGGGGAACGATGACATGGACGAAACCGGTCATCGAGCAGATCGAGCAGTTGCACGATAGCGCGGGGATCGGGGGCTGGCCGACCTCGGCGGAAAAGCGCACCGCGCCGCAATGGCAGCCGCCGTCGATCTTCATTTTACCACCGTGGTGTGGATGTGGAGGTCGCCCATGAGCGTGCGGTGCACCGGGCATTTGGCTGAAATCTCGATCATGCGGTCATGCTGCTCCTGCGTGAAATCGCCCTTCAATTCGATCGACTTGTCAATCGCTTCGATACGTTCGGCCCCTTCCTCGACATCGCTTTTCGTGTCCTCGGCATGGTCGCGGCTATGTTCCAGTTCGACCCTCACATGGTCGAGAGCGATTTTCTTTCGCCGGGCATACATCTGGATAGTCATCGCGGTACAAGTGCCAAGCGCGCCGAGCAGCAGGTCGTAGGGCGTGGGCCCGTCGTCATTGCCCCCGAAGCTTTCGGGTTCGTCGGCGATGAACTGGTGGCTGGGAGTGATGACATGCTGGGCGAACTTGCCGCCCGCGGTTTCGACCCGCACCACGCCCTTGAAGGGCTTATCTGCGGCGCTTTCGTCCATCGTCGGGATGTAGCGACTGGCCCAAGCGGCGATCACGTCGGCGGCATAGCGGGCATTGCGATCGTCGATCAAAAGATGGTCGGCACCGTCGAGCGCGACGAAGCTCTTGGGATGTTTGGCCGCTTCGAAATTCCTGCGCGCATGGTCGAGCCCGACCAGTTCGTCGGTGGGCGAGTGGAGGATGAGCAGCGCCTTGCCGAGATTTTCGAGCGCATCGGACTGCAACTGGCCGCGCGTTTCCTCGATGAACTGTTTCTTCACGCAGAATTCGCGGCCCGCGATCCGCACCACCGCTTCGCCTTCGACCTCGACCTCTTCGAGCGCATCGCCGAGATGGCGAAGCACATGGTCGGTGTCCGAGGGCGCGCCGATCGCCGCTACCGCGCGGATCGAACCGATGCGCCCCGCCGCGGCAATCGCCGCCGCGCCGCCAAGGCTGTGCCCGACGAGCAAAGTGGGTTCATGGCCTTCGTCGCGGAGCGCCTGCGCGGCGCATTCGAGATCGGAAACCTGCGTCGCGAAACCCGAGAAATCGCCGCCGCTGCCGCCCAATCCGGCGAAATCGAAGCGCAGCACCATCACGCCCTGCGCGGCGAGCGCGCGGGTGATGAAGGTCGCGGCGCGGCTGTCCTTTCCGCAGGTGAAGCAATGGGCGAAGATGGCGACCGCGCGCGGCGCGCCGTAGCGCGGCCGTTCGAGCCGCCCGTCAAGCAGATTACCGTCCCTGCCCTTGAACTGGAATGCTTCGGTCGTGATCATCGGCCCTCCTCTCTTGCCCCTGTCATACGCATGGACAGGCGCGAGAGTGCCGAAGCGGACCAAAAAGAGACGCCCCCGAAGCGATGCCGAGGAACAAGGGGCGAGCGCCGGAACGCTCGCCCCCAAGTCAGCTATTCGACCGTAACGCTTTTCGCGAGGTTGCGCGGCTGGTCGACGTCGGTGCCCTTGAGCACCGCGACATGATAGGCGAGCAATTGCACCGGCACCGCATAGACGATCGGCTGGATGAGCGGATGCGCTTCGGGCATCTCGATGGTGGCGACGCAGCCGTCGCCCGCTTCGGCCAGCCCCTTGGCGTCCGAGATGAAGATGATCTTGCCGCCGCGCGCCCGAACTTCCTGCATGTTCGACACGGTCTTTTCGAAAAGCGGGCCCGAGGGGGCGAGCACGATCACCGGCACCGCATCGTCGATGAGCGCGATCGGGCCATGCTTCATCTCGCCTGCGGCATAGCCTTCGGCGTGGATGTAGCTGATTTCCTTGAGTTTCAGGGCGCCTTCGAGCGCGAGCGGATAGTCGGGTCCGCGTCCGAGGTAGAGGACATCACGCGCCGGGGCGACGAGATGCGCCATCGCCTGGATATCGTCGTCATGGCCGAGCGCATCGTTGATCGCTTCGGGCGCTTCCTGGAGATGCTTGACGATTTCGCGCTCTTCCTCTTCCGACAGCTTGCCCTTGGCGCGGGCGAGGTTGGCGGCGAAGGCGGCGAGCACCGCGAGCTGGCAAGTGAAGGCCTTGGTCGAAGCGACCCCGATTTCGGGACCGGCATGGGTGGGCAGGAGAAGATCGGCTTCGCGGGCCATCGCGCTTGTCGGGACATTGACCACCGCTGCGATGATCTGGCCGCAGGCGCGGCTATGTTCGAGCGCGGCGAGCGTGTCGGCGGTTTCGCCCGATTGCGAGATGAACAGCGCAAGGCTGCCCTTTTCGAGAACCGGGTCGCGGTAGCGGAATTCGGACGCGACATCGATGTCCACGGGAACGCGCGCGAACTGTTCGATCCAATATTTGGCGACCATGCCGGCATAGAAGCTGGTCCCGCAGGCGACGATGGTAACGCGGTCGATCGCCGAAAGATCGAGATCATTGTCGGGCAGCGCGACCTTGCCGTCGTAGGGGCGCACATAGGATGACAAGGTGTTGGCGACGACCGCGGGCTGCTCGAAGATTTCCTTCTGCATGAAGTGGCGGTAATTGCCTTTTTCGACCGCGCTGGCCGAGGCACCGCTTTCGACCACTTCGCGGCTGACGGGCTGGTTGTCGGCGTCGTAGATCTGGAAATCATCGCGGGTGACCACCACCCAGTCGCCATCTTCGAGATAGGCGATCTTCTGCGTCAGCGGAGCGAGCGCGATCGCGTCCGAGCCGAGATAATTCTCGCCTTCGCCGCAGCCCACGGTGAGCGGAGCGCCGCGCCGTGCGCCGATCATCCGGTCGGGATGGTCGTGGAAGAGAAAGGCAATCGCGAAAGCGCCGTGGAGGCGCGAAAGGATGGCCGCGACCGCGTCTTGCGGGCTGGCGCCTTTCTCGATTTCGCGGTCGACGAGATGGGCGACCACCTCGCTGTCGGTTTCGGAGAGGAATTCGCGGCCGTCGGCAATCAATTCGTCGCGCAGCGGTTTGAAATTCTCGATGATGCCATTGACCACCAGCGCGACATTGCCCGCGATATGCGGGTGGGCGTTGGGGACGTTGGGCGCGCCATGGGTCGCCCAGCGGGTGTGCGCGATGCCCAGCGTGCCCGGCAGGGGATCGCCCTCGAGCACCTCGCGCAGATTGGCGAGCTTTCCTTCGGCGCGGCGGCGGGCAAAACCCTCTTCGCCGAGCGTGCAGATGCCCGCGCTGTCATAGCCGCGATACTCGAGCCGCTTCAGACCGTCGAACAGGCGCTGGGAGACTTCCTCCTTGCCGATGATGCCGACAATTCCGCACATAGATTATTTCCCTTTTCTTGCGCGGGCACGGTCGCGAAAACTGGCGGCCTTGCCCGGTAATTCCTTCTGGTCCCCGCGCGCGACGGCGATCGCGTCGACGGAAACGTCGCTGGTGATGACGCTGCCTGCACCGACGATCGCGCCCTTGCCGATCGTGACCGGAGCGACGAGCGAGGTGTTGGAGCCGATGAAGGCGCCTTCCCCGATATGCGTCGTACTCTTGTTGAAGCCGTCATAATTGCAGGTGATCGTGCCGGCGCCGACATTGGCCCCTGCCCCGATGGTCGCGTCGCCCAGATAGGTCAGATGGTTGGCCTTGGCGCCCGCCCCCAGCGTCGATTTCTTCATCTCGACGAAATTGCCGACCTTGGCGCCTTGTTCCATCACTGCTCCGGGGCGGAGGCGGGCATAGGGGCCGACTTCGCAATCCTTGCCCACGATGGCGCCTTCGAGGTGCGAGAAAGCGCGGATACGGGCACCCTCGCCCACCTTCACGCCCGGGCCAAAGACGACATGGGGTTCGACGACGACGTCGGGGCCAAGTTCGGTGTCATGGCTGAAGAAGACGGTTTCGGGAGCGCGCAGTGTGACGCCCGCAGCCATTGCGTCGGCGCGGGCGAGCTCCTGATATTGCGCTTCGGCGGCGGCGAGTTCGGCGCGGCTGTTGATGCCGGTGACTTCGGCTTCGCCCGCGGTGATCGCGACCGGCGAGCGGCCTTCTTCCTTGGCGATCATGACGATGTCGGGGAGATAATATTCGCCCGCGGCGTTGTCGTTTCCGACCTTGCCCAGCCATTGGAAGAGATCGCGGCACTGGACCGCCATCATGCCCGAATTGCACAGGCGGCACGCCCGTTCCTGTTCGTTGGCGTCCTTATGTTCGACCATGCGGGCGACGCGGTCGCCTTCGCCGAGGATGACGCGGCCATAGGCCTTGGTGTCTTCGGGTTCGAAAGCGAGCACGACGATGCCCGGGTCGTCATCCTGCTCGAGCCGCTCGACCATGCGGCGCATGGTGGCGGGCGAGACCATCGGGACATCGCCGAAGAGAAGAAGCACGGGGCCGTCATGGTCGGCGAGACCTGGCGCGGCCTGCTGCACGGCATGGCCGGTGCCCAATTGTTCTTCCTGCACCGCGAAATCGACCGGGCGGCCGGTGAGTGCCTGCTCGATCTGTTCGCGCCACTTGCCAACGACCACGACGCTTTTTGCGGGTGCGAGGGCATCGACGCTGTCGAGGAGATGATCGATCATCGGTTTGCCCGCGATCGGGTGGAGCACCTTGTGGGTGCGCGACTTCATCCGGCTGCCGATGCCGGCAGCAAGGATGATCGCAGCAATCGAGGAGGAATCATTCATGGCCCGCCCCATGACACGGCGGCGGGCCAGATGCCAGCGTCAGCTTTTCTTCGGTGGGCTCTTTTTCGCGGTGGTCGAGCGGCGCCCGCGCGTGGCGCTGCCCTTGGCGGCGGGTTTGCGACGGGGAGCGGGCTTGGCGCTCGTCGCCGTCTTTGACTTGGCCGCAGTCTTTTTGGGTGCCGCTTTCTTGGCGGTGGTCTTCTTCGTCGCCGTCGATTTCCTGGTGGTTGTTTTCTTCTTCGCGGTCGTCTTTTTCGCGGCGGGTTTCTTCTTGCCCGCGTCTTCCTCGTCGAGCCATTGGCCCGAGAGGACGCGCTGGGCGGCGTCGGCGACCGCTTCGGCGATGATCGCGCCCAGCTTTGCGGTGCTGGTCGCGGCGGCGGTCGCGGCCTTGCCCGCGCTTTCGGCAGCTTCGACGCTGGCGTCGTGGATTTTCTTGCGTGCCTTGGGACTTGCGGCGATGGCCGCGGCCGCGGCGGTGAGGCCCGCCGCGATGACTTCGGGGCTCATCGCCACCTTGGTGAACTTGTCGAACTTGTCCTCGGTTTTTTTCGCCATGCCCGTCGCTCCTGCAACTCGCCCCGCACCGTGCCGGAGCGTTGCGGAACAGAAGAGACCTTCCGCCGCGCGCGGTCAAGAAAAAGCGCGATTTTAAGGCTTAGAGCTTGTCGACCTTGGCCTTGAGAGCCGCGAGTTCGGCCTTGAGCTTGGCGACTTCGTCGCTGTCGTCCCTGTCGTCGGTTCGGCCGCCCGCGCTGCCCGCCGAGAAGGCCGAGCCGAACATCTCCATGTTGCGCTTCGCCATGTCGGCGAACATCGAGGGATCAAAAGCGCCGCCCATCATCGCCGCCTGCTGCTTCTTGAAGGCGTCCATCGCGGCTTCGAGATAATTGGGGACCGCGCCCTGCATCGAGCCACCGTAAAGGCCGATGAGTTCCTTGAGGAAGTTGACCGGCAGGAGATTGGCGCCCGCGGCCTCTTCATCGACGATGATCTGGGTCATGACCTGGTGCGTGATATCCTCGCCCGACTTGGCGTCGATCACCTCGACATCGCGGCCTTCGCGGATCATCTTCGCGAGCGTGTCGAGCGTGATATAGGCCGAGCTCTCGGTGTCATAGAGACGCCGGTTTGCATATTTCTTGATGACGACCTTGGGACCGGGCATGACGCACTCCTTGCTGCAACCATGCTGCATCTAGCAGGCGCAACAACGGCAGTGCAACATAAGCCGGACGATCACGATTGCGATGGCGGCGGGGAGGGATCGGGTGTAACCTCGGCACCGGGCGCGGCGAATAGCCTCATGGCGAGGCGCGATCCTGCGGCCCCGCGGGCTCTTGGGGAGACCATCGATGAAATCCATCACAGCCATTGCCGCCGCGTCGGCGCTTCTTGCCGCGTGCGAAGCCGACGCGCCGGAGGCCGGTGAAACGGCCAATCCCGCACCTGCCAACGACATGGCCGATGCCGAGATGACCGAGGCATCCGGAGACGAAGTCAAATGCTATGGCATTGCCAAGGCGGGCGAGAACGATTGTGCCGCCGGACCGGGCACCAGCTGCGCGGGAACCTCGACGGTCGATTACCAGGGCAATGCCTGGAAACTGGTCAAGGGTGGCGAACAGGCCTGCACGGAGGCAGGCGGAACGCTGACCGAACAGGACAATAATGACCCGGGCCTGCCGGCCTGATCCTTATCGTCCTGGCACCCACCATCCCAAAAAAGGAAAGAACAAGATGAAACAGATTGCTGCCATTTCCGCCGCTTCGGCGCTCGTCGCGCTTGCCAGTGTCGGGGCCGCTCCGGCCGCTGCCGATCATCATGGCGACAAGGCCGCCAAGGAAAAATGCTATGGCGTGGCCAAGGCCGGCAAGAATGACTGCGCCGCCGGACCCGGCACCAGCTGTGCCGGCACCTCGAAGGTCGATTACCAGGGCGATGCCTGGAAATATGTGAAGGCCGGCACCTGCGAGGACATGGGCGGTTCGTTGAAGCCCAAGGCCGGCAACAAGAAGCCGGTCCCCAAGGCCTAAAGGCCCCAAGGGAAACAAGCCCGTGACCGGCGCCGTGCACCCGCCCCCACCACCGAGTGGAGGAATTGGCCTGAAGTCCGCGCATTTCGCCCAATTTCTCGATGCGGCGGCGCGCGGCGCCGGACCTCGGTGGGTGGAAGTCCACCCACAGAATTACATGATGGCGGGAGGACCGATGCATCGCTGGCTCGAAGCAGTGCGCGAAGCGGTCCCCGTCAGCTTCCATTCGGTGGGCCTGTCGCTGGGCGATCCCGACGGTGTGGATCTTGCCGAACTCGACCGGCTCGCCGCGCTCTGCGAGCGCTACGAACCCGCGTTGGTATCCGACCATCTGAGCTGGTCGAGCCTGTCGGGCGAGCATTTTCCCGACCTCCTCCCCTTGCCGATGACCAGGGCGAGTCTCGATCATTTCGCGGCGCAGGTCGCGATCGTGCAGGAGCGGCTTGGCCGGGCGATGCTGGTCGAGAATCCCTCGCGGATGATCGCTTTCGCGGGGGATGAATATTCCGAGGAGCAGTTCCTTTCCGAGTTGGTGCGCCGGACGGGATGCGGGCTGATCCTCGACGTCAACAACGTGATCGTCCAGTCGATCAACCTGGGCATCGATGCCGTGGCTTACCTCGACGCGATCGACGGAGCGGCGGTCGGCGAAGTGCATGTCGCGGGCCATGCCATCGAGGAGCATGGAAAGGAGCGATTGGCGATCGACGATCATGGATCGCCGGTGAGCGAGGAATGCTGGGCACTGCTCGAACGGCTGCTCGCGCGGATCGGGCCGCGCCCGGTGCTGGTCGAGCGCGACAATGCCCTGCCCGCCTTTGCGGAACTGGCCGCCGAGGCCGCGCGGGCCGACGCCATTTGCGAACGGAGCCTTGCCCATGCCGCATGAGCAGCAGCACGCCATGTCCGAGTTGATCGCCAAGGGACCCGCCGCCTATCGCGACGGCCTGTTCGCCGCGCCGAGGGCAGCCGCGCTGCGGGCGCTGCGCGCCCATGCCAACACCATCAGCCATGCCCGTTACAAGGCATTGGAGGACAGTTTCCCGCTGACCCGCCAAGCGATGGGCGGCGAGGCCTTTCATGCGCTGGCGGAACGCTATCTGCGTAACGACGCGCCGCGCGCGCGGCCGTTGCGCCTCATTGGCGCGGACTTTGCCGAGCGGATCGACGATCCGGCGATTGCCGACCTTGCCGATGCCGAATGGGCGATGCTCGAGGCTTATGGCGCAGCCGAAGCTCCAGCCATCGAGATGCAGTCGATCGCCGGTCAAAGCCCCGAGCAATTGGTGGCGGCGCGCGTTGCGCTGCATCCCGCGGCGCGTCTGGTCGCGCTTCGCAGGCCCGAGGTTTTCGCGTGGGAGGGCATGCCCGCCACGGGCGAGCCATGGCTGCTCGTCACCCGCCCCGCGAGCGAGCAGCGCGTGGCGCAAGTGAGCGACGCGGTGGCCCGGGCGGTGCGCGCGGCCCGCAACGGATGCGTGATGGGCGAACTGTTCGAGTTGGATGCGCCGGCGGTGACCCTGCTGGTGCAAACGGGTGCCTTGCGGCCGCTGGTGGAGGGGGTGTGATGCGCGCGCTCCATCAACGCTGGGTCGCTTTTGCCGAACAGCCATGGGTGCGCGATTTCCTGCTGCTGTTCACTCGCATCGCGCTGGGCGCGATCTTCTGGCAGTCGGGGCGCACCAAGGTCGAGGAAGGCAGCCTTTTCACGCTGAGCGACACGACCTTCTTCCTGTTCGAGGAGGAATATTCGGGGGTTCCGCTGCCTCCCGAATGGGCCGCCTATATGGCCACCGCCGCCGAACATCTCCTGCCCCTCCTGCTGCTGGTCGGGTTGGCCAGCCGGATTGCCGCCGCGGGCCTTGTCGCGATGACGATGGTGATCCAGATCTTCGTCTATCCCGATGCCTGGTGGGTGCCGCACATGGGCTGGATCGCGATGGGGCTGGTGATCCTTGCCCTCGGGCCAGGGCGGCTTTCGCTCGACCATCTCATTGCTCGGAGATGGGCGCAATGATCCTTGCCGAAGAGGATATGCGCCGCCTGATGGCGATGAGCCAGCGCGGCGACAAGCAGGCCTATCGCGCCGCCCTGTCGGGCGCGACGCATTGGCTCCGGCGCTTCTTTGCGCGGCGCATCGCTGCGCACATGATCGACGATCTCGTACAGGAGACATTGATCGGGCTGCACGTCAAACGGGCAAGCTATGACGCGCGGCGGCCCTTCTATCCCTGGCTTGCGGCGATCGCGCGCTATCGCTGGATCGACCAGTTGCGCAAGCTCGAGCGGCTTCCCGACGAGGATGTGGATGCGGTGCCGAGCGTCCCGAGCGACGAGGAGCCGGTGCTGGCGCGGCTGAGCCTCGACCGGCTGCTCATCCATATTCCCGAAGGCCAGGCGCAGGCCATCACCCTGACCCGCATCGAGGGCCGGTCGATCCGCGAAGCAGCGCGGATCACGGGCCAGTCGGAATCGCTGGTCAAGGTCAATATTCATCGCGGTCTCAAGAGGTTGGCCGCGCTTGTGGAGAGTGAATGAGATGAAGTCCGAACATCTGATCGACCGGCTGGTCGAGGAGCATGACGCCACCTCGCCGATGACCATGGCGCAGGGCCGTCTCGCGGCGGGCGTGGCGGCGCTGGGAAGCGTGATCGTCATCCTGTGGCTGTCGGGACTGCGGCTCGACATCGCCGCGGGCCGGCCCTCGCCGCTGGTTCTCCTGTCAGCGGGACTGTTCGGCCTCGGCGCGCTTGCCTCGGGATGGGCGGCGACCCGCCTTGCCCAGCCGGCGGTGGGCGGAAGCCAGGGCGGCGCGCTGTGGATGGTCGGCGCGATCGGCCTCCTGCCCGCGATCAGCCTCATCGAATATCTGCTTGGCAACCATGCGCCGACCTCGACCGGGGCCGCGCTTCGCTGCCTGTCTTTCGGGCTGGGCGCGAGCATCGTCACCTTTGCCGTGCTGGGATTGCGGTTGCGGCGTGGGGCCCCGGTGCTGCCCGAGCGCGCGGGTCTGTTCGCGGGCTTGAGCGCCGGATCGGTGGGGGCATTCGCGGTCACGCTCGAGTGCAATTATGACGGGTTGGCGCATTTGACGCTCGGCCATGTCGCGATCGTTGCGGCGATGGCGCTTGCAGGCCGCTATGGGCTGGCGCGGTGGATCCGCTGGTAGGCACGGGAGGTCTTGCGTCGAAGCGAGGGCCGCTGTAGGCGCAAAACCATCCTCGGGATGCACCCGTAGCTCAGCTGGATAGAGCGCTGCCCTCCGAAGGCAGAGGCCACAGGTTCGAATCCTGTCGGGTGCGCCATTTTTGCAAAAATCGACATTTTGGACTCGCGTCGTGGATCGCAACGGACCCTTGCGCGTTCGCAATTTCCGTAACGTCCAACCGATCCGGCCGCCGAAGCCGAGTTGACCTGATTTAGTAATTTATCTTAAACAATTGATTTTGCTGGACAATCGGAGTTCGTCTCCGCTGTCCCGTTATTAGACATCCGTTAATTGCAGGTTAGACAAAACTGTCTTAACGGCATATTTCGACATTGATTTTCAAGACTTGGCCAGACCCCTCAAAAGGCAATGGTCGCTAGCTCGGGGCTTTGGCCATGAACGAATTTGGTGGCGACAAATTCCAGTCGCACAGGACCGGTGAAACCGAACGTCCGAAAAAAGCGAAAAAATGGAATGGCGCCCGCAAGCGGACCGTCGCCCCCCTCACCCGTTGCGACCTGGCGCGGGCCAAGCGTGCCTTCACCACCCGCCGCGTGCCCATCGAAGCGATGGAAACCCTGCTGTCCGGCCCGATCCGGCCGCGCACGGGCGACCTCGTTCTCGCGCGAGTGGAGCGCATCCGTTACCAGCGGCGCATCGAGCTGACCAATGGGCGCAAGGCCAATCTGACGCCGGGCGACCTCATCATCGTTGCATATGGCGACCGCTATGCCACCGACCAGTTCGAAGCCGAAGTGCCGGGCGACCTCGGCCCGACGCATCTCGTCGCGGTGGGCGGCGTGGCCGGCGACATGCTGAGCAAGAACAGCTCGATCAAGCCCGCGACCGAAATCCTTCCGCTGGGCCTTATCGCCAATGCCGATGGCAAGCCGCTCAATTTGCACGATTTCCGCGTGCGGCTCGACCATGCCTTCGACGACAATACGCGGCCCAAGACCATCTGCGTGCTCGGCACCTCGATGAACAGCGGCAAGACCACCACCAACCTCGCGATGGTGCAGGGTCTGACGCGCGCGGGCTATCGCGTCGGTGTGGCCAAGGTGACCGGAACGGGTTCGGGCGGCGACTATTGGCAGATGGTCGATAGCGGCGCGACCTGCACGGTCGATTTCACCGATGCGGGATATTCGGCGACCTACAAGCTTCCGATCGCCGATATCGAGGCGATCACCATCGAACTGGTGACGCACCTGTCGCAGCAGAATCTCGACGTCATCCTGCTCGAGGTCGCGGACGGGCTTTACCAGGAACAGAATCTGAAGCTGCTCGGGACCGAGACCTTCAAGTCGCTCATCGACGAGATCTTCTTCGCCGCGGGCGATGCGATGGGCGGCGGGCTTGGCATCGGGCGTGCCGAGATGTTCGGTTATCGTGTCATCGGCCTGTCGGGCAAGCTGACTGCTTCGGAGCTGCTCATCCGCGAGGCCGAGGCGCTGGTGCCGGTGCCGGTCTATCGCAAGGAACAGCTGAGCGATCCCAATTGCATCGGCGCGATCCTGTCGCTGCCGCCGGTGACCGACGAACAATCGAGCGTTTGCGGATGCACCGGGCAGCTTTGCCTTGGCGATTGCGGCGAGCCGTTTGGGGCCGACCTCGACGATGAAAATGAAGGGGCGGAGGTCATTCCGCTGGTCGCCAACACATGAGCGAACGGCACCTCCTTCAATATCGCAAGCTGTTCCGGCCGAGCGATATCCTCGCCTTCGCGGCGGTGGGCATTGCCTACGCGGCTTCGATCGCTGCGCTGCTCGTTCTTCTACGCGAGTTCGTGCTGGCGCTTGACGGCGGTTCGAACTGGCCGCTCACGCCCGTCGAGATCGGCGGGCTGCTGGCGGTCACGGCGATCCTCCATGCGGGACTTCGCATGCTCGAATTCACGGTGCCCGAGGAGATCGGTTTCCTCATTGTCCAGCGGCTGCGCGTGCGCCTTTATCGTCACATGGCGGCGATGATGCCCGACCAGATCCGCCACCGTTCGCGCGGCAGCCTCATCCTCAGGCTGACGGGCGATCTTACCATGCTTCGCACCTGGCTGAGCCGGGGGATCGGGCGCGGGATCATCGCGGGTCTTTCGCTGATCGTGAGCCTTGGCGTGATTGCCAATTTCAGCCTGGCGATCGCCGGGGTGATCAGCCTTTTCCTCGTTACCGGCGCGGTTTTCTCGCTTCTTGCCGGGCGGCGGTTGCAGAAACTGACCGCGCGGGTGCGGCGGCGCCGGTCGACGCTGACCAGCAATATCGACGAGCAGGTCCATGCGCTGGCGACGGTGCAGCTCTTTGGCCGCATGGGCGGCGAGGATGCGCGGCTGCGTCGTCAGAATTACGGGCTGACCAAGGCGCTGATGCAGGAAGCCTGGTGGCGCGGGAGCCTGCGCGGCATCTCGGCGCTGATGAGCTGGGGCGCGCTGGTGGGCGCGCTATTCGTGGGCTTCTACCTGCTTCAGCAGGGCATGACCGACCTTGGTACCATCGTCGCGGCGCTGATTGCGGCGCGGTTGATGCAGGGTTTCGTCACCAATCTCTCGCTCAGCCACGATTATTGGCGGCGTGCCGAGATTTCGCGCAGCAAACTCGAGGATTTCCTCAACAGCCGTTCGCGGCTGCTGACCGGCGACGGGGAGGACAAGCTGGTCCACAACCGTGCGACCATTGCCTTCGAGGGCGTGACCATCGGCGATACGCTGACCGATTTCACCGCATCGCTTCCTGCGGGGCAGCATGCCGCGCTGGTCGGACCCGATGGCGGAGCGCGGCAGGCGGTTCTCGACGCGGTCACCAAGATGGCGGTTCTCGACGAGGGCCAGGTGATGGTGGGCAAGCAGGATCTCGCCGACTGCCGGGTCGACACGGTGTGGAAGAAGATCGGCTATATCAGTCCCGACCTGCACCTGATGCGCGGCACCTTGCGCCGCAACCTCAGCTACCGGCGGCGCAGCCTGTCGGACGAGGAACTGAACTATCTGATCGAAGGCGTGGGCCTCGACAGCTATATCTCGCGGCTGCCCGACGGCCTCGACCATTGGCTGACCGAAGGCGGCGCGAACCTGCCTGCCGACATCCGCCAGCTGGTGCGCATTGTCCGCGGTCTGGCGGGCAATCCCCCCATCCTGCTGCTCGACCGGCCCTGCAGCGCGCTCGATGATGTGCAGAGTGCCAAGGTGCGCCGCTTCATCGCCAATTATTCCGCAACCATTTTCACCATCAGCGACGATCCCCAGGATTTCCGGACCGCCGATACGGTCTGGACCTTCGATGCGGGACGTCTCGTCCGAATTGAAAGCAGTAACGAATATGACCAACGCGCACGACTTCCCACCATTCCGCGCGGAAACCGGAGCGGACTTGGCTGGCCGCATTGATCGCCTGCCGAAAGCGGCCTCCGACATGGAATTAGGGTGGAGAAGAAACGTGAACAGCAAAATTGGCCTGACCATCATTGCCTTTGCCGGCATGGGCGCGCTCGCAAGCCCCGCCCAGGCGCGCGAATATGAGCGGCTGACCGTCGACGTAGAAGCGCTGCTGGTGGCCGCCGACGGACGCACCTCGGACGGTTTCGAGAACCAGGACCGTTCGGGCGTGTCGATCGGCGGCGATGCCGAATTCGACATCCGCCGCGACGAGCATCGTTTCCGGGTGGGCGCGGGCAGCCGCTACATCACCTATTATGACGATGAAGAAGAAGACGATCACTACACCGGGGTGTGGCTGACCTATTCCAACTACCTGTCGCGGCGCGTGCGCGTCGACGTGCAAGTGCGACACGATTTCGATCTCACCACGCTGGAATCGAGCAATGCCTCCCAGTCGCGCATCCGTTCGGGCGTGCGCTGGAGCCAGGGGCCGCATCGCGTACGGCTGCGGGGCGGCTATCGCTGGCGCGAATATGACAATGACGACACCCATGGCGAAGGTTTCGAAGCGGCGACCGATTATCGCTATCGTTTCTACGACGGCAGCGACCTCGTGACCTATATCCGCTATGACGAAAATGATGCCGAGGTCGACCGGCGCGACTATCGCCGCTGGACCTTCGGGACGGGGATCGAGATCCCGCTGAGCCGCGACCTCGAGATCGGCGGGGCGCTTCGCTATCGCATGTGGCGCTATCCCGAGCGGCTGACCGACATCGGCGAAGTGCGGCACGACAGCAGCGTCAATCCCGCGCTCACCCTCACTTATGACGCGGGCAACGACTGGGAATTCGAAGCGCGGGGCGACGTGATCTGGCGCCGGTCGAACGACAATGAGTTCGACGAGACGATCAAGCGCGTGGGAATCGGCGTCTCCAAGCGGTTCCGCACCGACCTCTAGTCGAGCGGATTTCGCATCAACGGCACAAGCGAAGGCCGGCACTCCTCAAGGGTGTCGGCCTTTCATATATTTGGCCGAACGCTTCTTGCCCGTTAGGAACGGGACATGGGAGTGCATGACCCCGCGATCATCGAGAAACGCCTCTGGTGGGGCGCGCTGGGGCTGATCGCGGTCATTTTCTCGACCACCTTTTTCGCTGGCGCGCTTGCCCAGGTTCCGGCGCGTGAAAAGCATCTCATCGTGCTGGCGCCTGCCATTTTCGCCTCGCTCCTCTTCCTTTTCGGCGTAGGCCGGAAGCGGCGGGCATTGGGCGTGGCGCTCGCACTGGCGCTATTGCTGGTGATCGGGATGAGCCTGTTGCGGATCGTCACGCCTGCCGAGCGGTCGCATCTCATCGAATATGCGGGGGTTGCCCTGTTGATGCGCGAGGCGCTGCGCGAGCGGGCGGCGCGGGGCCTGACGGTCGCGACCCCCGAACCTCTGGTCTTCGCCGCAGTGCTGGCGGTGGGGATCGTCGATGAAACCTTTCAATGGATAATGCCGCATCGCAGCTTCGACCTGCGCGATATCATTGTCGATGCGGTGGCGGCGCTGCTCGGCCTCGCGATTTCGGCGGGGGTGCATCGCTTCGCCGCGCGGGGATCGGGCTGACCCCTACCCTTTCTTACCTGTGACACATGAAAAACCCCCGCCCGGCGAGTGCCGGACGGGGGCTTTTTCCATCGGATCAAGCGAGGATTAGAACTCGTATTTGATGCCGACCTGGGCGCGCCAGACCGAGGCGCTTTCGAGGACGTCATTGTCATCATCCGGATTGAAGCCGGTGATTTCATAACGACCCTGGTCGTCGATCTCGACATCCACGACGTCAACGAGGCGGTCGCGGGTGCGCAGGGCATTCCAGCTACCGTCGAGGAAGTTGAGGAAATTGTCGAAGTCGATGAACAGTTCGACACGGTCATTGACGCCGAACAGGCGCGCCGGGCCCGGGATTTCCTGGCTCAAGCGCAGATCGAGGTCGAAGAACCAGTCGTTGCGGCAGCTATTGCCTTCGATCGACTTGCCGAACTCGAAGTCGCAGCCCGAATTGGCGACATAGTCAACCAGCTGGGCGACCGCGTTGGGATCGCTGTTGGGCGACAGGTTTGGATCGTTGATGCCGAAGGGCACGTAGAGCAGGGCATTATCGCTGCCCGACGAGCTGTCGTTGAACACGCCGCCACCATCGAAGGTCAGGCTGTACGGACGGCCCGAACGACCACGGAAGACCATGCCGAAGCTGGTTTCGAAGTCGTCGAAGAACTCTTCCTTGAAGTTCACCGCAGCAGTGAAGTTGTGGGTGTTCTGGTAGGTCGAGGTCCGGATGGCCGGGTCCTGGCGATCGAACGCGGCGGTACGGTCATAGCCCGAGGTCGCGGTCGAATTGTCGTTGGTGCGGCGTTCGTCGGCGTCGGTATAGGCATAGCCGAGGTTGAGGAACACGCGGCCGCCGTCGGTGAAGACGCCGCCGTTGAACCGCTTGCGCAGGATGACCGAGGCGGTGTGGCTGTCATAGCCATCGGCGTTGGTCAGCATGATCTCGTCGTCGCGACGCGTCCCGAAGCAGTCGTCGGTGACACCCGTCCAGACAGGCGGGGTGCCCGCCGAAACGAGCTGCGCATTACAGCCCGACTGGGTCGGGTCGATCGGACGATAGATCGGACGACCGTCGACGGTGAAGCCGCCGAGGCCTTCATCGGGATCGATGACCTGCGAGAGATCGACGAAGTTGTAGGGGTTCCGGAAGCGGCTATAGATATAGTCGAGGTTGACCGACCAATCGTCGAAGAAGCCGCCCGAACCGTCACCGAAGCGAGTCGAGAGACCGAGGTTCATGCGAAGAACCGTCGGGATCTTGATGTTCGGATCGGTCGACTGGGTATCGGCGAGGCCGCGAGCCGCGGAATCCGAACCATTGGCACGGATACAGTCGGGGAAGCCGGTGAACTGGCCGTTGGTGACCACGTCGATGCGGCCATCGACCATCGGTTCGCCCGAGCAATCGGCGAAACGTTCGGTGCCGAGACCGGTCGAGAAGCCGTTGTTCGAGAAGGCGTTCGAGAACCACACGGTCGGATCACCGCCCGAGAAGATGCCGACGCCGCCCTTGAGCTGAGTCGAATAGAAGGTGCCGTCATTGTCGAAATTGTAGGTGAAGGCGGCACGCGGCAGCCAGACGGCGTCGATGTCATCGAAGCTGGTGGCGTTCGAGAAGCCATAGCGCTCGACAAAGTTGGGATTTTCCTTCGGACGGCTGCCCGAATAGAAATCGACGCGGGTGCCGAACAGCAGGTTGAGCTGGTCGTTGATCGCCCAGTCGTCTTGGATGTAGCCCGACCAGATGGTGCGGCTCCATTCGGCGGCGGCCTCATTGATGTCACCGGTCGGGGTGGCATTGATGTCCGCGCCGTAGCCCGAGCCGACAAAGGTTTCCTCGGCATCCGGGAAGAAGTCGCGGCCGGTGTTCAACAGGCCTTCGCGAAGTGCATCGAAGTCGCGGAAGTAGAGCGTGCCCGTCGCGTTGATCGCGAAGAGGTTGAACACGTCGAGCTTGTTGCGTTCGGCACCGATGGTGAAGAAGTGATTGCCGGCACGCAGGTTCGCCGCGGCCTTCCACTGTTCGACGACGGTGTCGAGCTGGTTGGCCGAGCGGAAGATGCCCGGGCCGTCCGTCAGATAGCCGATTTCACAGCCCGGTGCGTCGGGCGTCGGCGCGTCGGAAGTGCCGCATTCGGGCGTCGCGACCGCGACGGCAAGGCGCGGCTTGGGATTGTCGGACTGGGCTTCGCCGCCGCCGACAGGGCCCTGGACGTCACCGACCTCGGCGCGCGACCAGCGCAGTTCGGTCGAGAAATTGTCGGTCCAGTCGGAGAAGAAGCGGAGCGAATAATAGTCGCTGTTGGTGCCTTCGGCTTCGAAGCTGTTGTAGCCGGTGTAGGCGTTGCCGCCATAATCCGCTTCGACGTTAAGCTCTTCAAGCTTCTGGTAGGTGCCTTCGAGGCGGTGATCGTCGGTGATGTAGGCATCGACGCGAGCGAAATAGCGCTCGTTCATTTCCGGGGTCGAACGAACGATACCGCCGGTTTCGCGGCCATAGACGTCGCGGACGATCTGGCTGAACTCGTTGAACTGGGCTTCGGTGACGAAGTTGAGTTCGTTCGGGAAGCCCGCGCCAACCGGACCTTCGTTGACGCTGTCGCCGGTGTCGGCTTCTTCATAACCGAGGAAGAAGAAGAGGCGATCCTTGATGATCGGGCCGCCGAGAGTGGCGCCCCAGCGCTTTTCCTCGAATTCGGCGGGAATGAAGCTTTCGCCGCCGGCGGTGTCGCCGCGCAGGTCTTCGTTGCGGAAGGTGAAGAAGGCCGAGCCGTGGAACTCATTGGTGCCCGACTTGGTCACCACGTTGATGGCGCAGCCCGTGAAGTTGCCATATTCCACGTCGAAGGGCGCGAATTCGATCGCGGTTTCCTTCACCGCGTCGAAGGGCAGCGGAAGCGAGTTACGCGATGCAAAGGGGGTGCCATTGAGGCCGAACACGTCGGCCTGGGCGATGCCGTCGACGGTGAAGACGTTCGAACGGTCGTTGCCGCCGAGGCAGCTGATGCGATCGACTTCGTTGGCGCGGTCGAGGCTGACGCGCGGATCGATGCGGATGAAGTCGCGAATGTCGCGGGTGATGGTCGGGAGCGCTTCGAGCGTCTCGGTGCCGATCGACTGGCCCGGCCCGATGGCGAGCACGGTTTCACTGGCGCGGGCGCCGGTGATGATGATGGCTTCCGAGCTGACGTCGCCCGAAACGGCGGTCAGTTCGAAGGAGAGCGAGGTCGCACCCGAAAGATTGATGAAGAGGTCGTTGACCGTCTGGCCCTGGTAGCCGTCGGCGGTGACGGTGACCGTGTAAGGCCCGCCCGTCGGAAGGTTCGAGGCAGCGAAGCGGCCCTGGCCTTCGGTCCTCAGCGTGCTGGAGGCGCCGGTGCGCGTGTCGGTGACGACCACGGTGGCGCCCGAAATGACGCTGCCGTCTTCGGCGCGAACGTCACCCTGGATGCCCGAGGTGGTCTGCTGCGCGGCGGCAGGCGCCGCCACGATCATCGAACCGGCGGAAAGCGCACTTGCCGCCAACAGGAAGCTAAACTTCTTCATGGTTGAAAATTCCCCGCATAGAAAAATCGATATCCGCGCCCGTTTCGTTCGCGTCGCCGCGCCCGCTAGGCAGATTTTATGACATGCGTGTGAAACGTCGCCGCTTCATCATGCCAAACTGGGTTTTAGTGTGACCCCCACACATCATTGCCCTTTGCCCTTATGGACAAAGGAGTCAACCGCACGTCCCGCAAGATGCACGGATAATCGGCAATTGATTCAGGGGTGTGGCCCAAATTAGTTCAGGCCTGTGGCCAATTCTCCATAATCTCGACGAATCGCGAGAGCCAAGCATTGGTCTGGTGACCATCGACGACGCGATGGTCGATCGTCAGCGTGACATAGGCCATCGGGCGGATCACCATCACGTCCTGCCCGTCGAGTTCGCGGACCACCACGCGCTTTTCAAGCTTGCCCACGCCGAGGATCGCGGCCTGTCCCTGGTGGAGGATGATCGGCGCGGCGAGAAGGCTGCCCGAGACGCCGTGGTTAGAGATAGTGAAGCTGCCGCCCGCCACGTCCTTGCGGTCAAGCCGGCCTTCGCGGGCGCGGGTCGTGAGATCGTCGAGGCGCGCGCCCACGTCCTTCAGCGAAAGCGAGTCTGCGTCCTTGACCACCGGGACCACCAGCCCCTTTTCGCCGAGCGCGGTGCCCACGCCGATGTCGATGGTGGGCGAAATGGCGATGCGATCCTCTTCCCAGCGACCGTTGATCGCGGGAGCGGCGGCCATCGCCTCGGCGGCGGCCTTCACGATATAGGCGGTGTAGGAGAGCTTGACGCCCTTGACCTTCATCGCCGCCTTGTGCTCGGCGACCGCCGAGAAATCGCATTCGAAGAGCGCGGTGACATGGGGAGCGTCGCTGACGGCGCGGACCATGTTTTCGGCAATGGTGCGGCGCATCCGGTCGTGCGGGATGTCCTCGGCGCTGAACGGAGCCGAGGAGACCGCGATGGCCGGGCCTTCGGCAATGACGCGCTTCACGTCCTCGAGCGTCACCCTGCCCCCGCGTCCCGTGCCTTCGAGGCAGGACGGATCGAGGTCATGCTGGAGACAGGCGCGGCGCACCGCGGGCGAAAGGCGTGTTTCCTTCTGGATCGCGGCCTTGTCCACCAAACCGCCGGTGGGAGCGGCAGGCGCGGGCTCGGGCGCTTCTTCCTTCGTTTCCGGCGAAGGCGCAGCCGCGGCGGCGGCCTTGCCCTCGGTGTCGATGCGGGCGAGCAGCGCGCCCGGTTCGGCCTCGGCATCGCTGTCGAGAAGGATTTCGGCGAGTATGCCTGCCGCCGGCGCAGGAACTTCCTGCGTGACCTTGTCGGTTTCCAGTTCGACCAGCGGGTCATTCTCTCTGACGCTGTCGCCGACCTGCTTGAGCCAGCCGCGGACGACCGCCTTGGTGCCTTCCTGTTCCTCGGGAACCAGAACGTCGATCATGCTCATCAGAACTCCAGCATTTCTTCGATCCTGGCGCGAATATCCTCCACGCCCGGCACCGCGGCTTCGAGCAGCTTGGGATGATGCGGGCTGGGAATGTCGGGCATCGTCACCCGTTCGACCGGCGCGTCGAGATCGAGGAAGGCCTCGTCGGCGACCACCGCGGCGATCTCGGCGCCGAAGCCGCCGGTACGCAGGTCTTCATGGACGATCAGGCAGCGATGCGTCTTCGCGACGCTTTCGAGCACCATTTCCTTGTCCCAGGGCATCAGCGTGCGAAGGTCGATGACTTCGCCGCCCATATCCTTGGCGGCGGCTTCGCAGCGCGGGACCATCGCACCCCAGCTGACGATGGTGATGCGGTCGCCTTCCATCGTCTTCTTCGCCCGCCCGAAAGGCAGGACATAATGATCGCCCGGCCAGGGACGGCGTGCCCAGCTGTCGTCGAGCATCGCGCGATGTTCGAAGAAGATGGTCGGATCGTTGCCGCGCAGCGCCATGCGCAGGAGCCCGACCGCATCTTCGGCATTGGACGGGACCGCGACGCGCCAGCCCGGATTGTGGACGAACTGCACCTCGTTGGTCTGGCTGTGCCAGGGATCGCCGCATTTGAAGAAGCCGCCGGGAATGCGCAGCACCATCGGCGCGGCGAAGCGGTTGTGGGTGCGCCAGCGGATCGTGCCGCAATCGTTAATCTGTTCGGTCGCGGGCTCGGCATATTTGCGAAACTGGATCTCGGGAACGGGAAGCAGCCCCGCCATCGCCATCCCGACCGCGCGCCCGACGATGCCTTCCTCGTTTAATGAGGTGTCGAAGACGCGGTCATGGCCGAACTTTTCCTGGAGGCCGAGCGTCACCGCATGGACGCCGCCCTTGGGGCCGACATCCTCGCCGAAAACGCTCATCTTCGGATTGGCTTCCAATTCCTGGTCGAGCACCTTGCGGATGGCGGTGACCATGTTGATGCGCTGGCCCTCGGGGCGCGGATCCTCATGGGTGCCATCGAGGCCCAGGCCCGCCTGCCCGCCGACCTTGGCATGTTCGCCTTCGAAATAGACATGGCCGGTCACGTCTTCGGGGTCCGAGACGCCGCGCGCCTCCGCCTCTTCGCGGGCCTTGTCGACTTCGCTGGCGACCGATGCCTCGATCCGGTCCCAGTCGAGATTGTTGTTGAGGGCCTTGAGCTTGGGCAAGGGATCGCGTGCCCATTCGGCGGCGATTTCCTCTTCGCTCTTGTAGGTCTGGGTATCCTGCGCCGAATGGCCCTCGAGGCGCGGAACGGTAAGGCGAAGCAGCGCCGGACCCTTGCGACCGCGCACATGGGCGACCGCCTTGCCGATGAGGTCGGCGGCCTCTTCGGGCTCGGTCCCGTCGCCGTTGAAGATTTCGAGATTCCTGAAGCTGGCGAGGTTGGCGGCGATGTCCTGGCCCGGCGTCTGGTAGGTCGAGGGCACCGAGATGCCGTAGCCATTGTCCTCAATATAGAAGAGTAAGGGCAGTTTCTGCGTGGTGGCGATGGTGAGCGCCGACCAGAAGCCGCCGGTCGAGCAGCTGGCGTCGCCCCCGAGCACCACCGCGATCGCGCCATCATCCTCTTCGCCGAGCACGCGGGCCTTGTAGGTGATCGCCTGCGCCCAGCCGGCAGCGGGCGTATATTGCGCCCCTACCCCGCCGCACATCGGCAGCGCGTGGCAGCCGCCGGGATTGGGATAGTTGAACACCACCCCGATATCGCGGCCATCCGAATAGCCACCTTCGCGGCCCATTCCGGAGCCAAGCGCGTCGGCAAGCTTCACGCCCAGGGCCAGCAGCATCGGGCGCGAGCGGTAATAGCCGCACGCCGCATCGCCGTCGCGAAGATGCAGGCCGAGGATGACCTGCGCCATGTCATGGCCGCGCGCCGAGAATTGGTAGAGGACCTTGCGGGCGGGAACGAGCTCCTCTTCCTCGAGCCGGTCCATCTCGCGGCTGGTGAGCACCAGCCGAGCGACATCTTCCCAGCTAAAGGCGGGTTCGCTTTTGGTGTCGGCGCCTTTCTCCATCACCTCAGCCATCCATTGCCTCCAGAACCGCCTTGCAGAAGCGGTCGACGTCGTCGTCCGAGAGGCCGACCACGTTGAAGCGGCCGCTGTCGGCCATGTAGATGGCATGGTCCTCGCGCAGCTTGTCGACTTGCGCGGGAGTGAGCGGAAGCATCGAGAACATCCCCTTCTGATCCTCGATATAGGCGAGCCGCGAATCGCAGGCGGCGATGCGGCGGCGAAGCTGGTTGATGCGGGCGCGCATGCTGGCGACTTCGTCGAGCCATTCCTGGCGAAGATCGTCATTTTCCAGGACGATGCGCACCGCCGCCGCGCCATGATCGGGCGGCATCGACCACATTTCGCGGGCGAGCTGCATGACATGGTCCATCGCCCGGGCCGAGGCCTCGGGACTGCCGGCCTTGAAGAAGAGGCAGCCGACGCGGTCGCGATAGACGCCGAAATTCTTGTCGCAGCTTTGCGAGACGATGATTTCGTCGACCGCACCCATCAGCCCCTGAAGCCCCGCGCCATCTTCCTCGAAACCGTCGCCAAGGCCCTGGTAGGCGATATCGACGAAAGGCAGGATGCCCTTGTCGGCGATGATCGCGCGCACCTTGGCCCATTGGCCGTGGTCGAAATCGGCACCGGTCGGATTGTGGCAGCAGCCATGGAGCAGCGCGACATCGCCGGGCCGGGCATTTTCGAACGCCTCGACCATCGCGTCGAAGTCGATCCGCGTCTCTTCCTTGCGATAATAGGGATAGGTGACGATCTCGAGCCCGGCGCCGCGGATGAGCGGTTCGTGATTGGCCCAGGTCGGCGTGCCGACGAGGACGCGGGCGTCGGGGCGCGCGGCCTTCACCAGCTTGAAGCCCAGGGTGAGTGCGCCGCAGCCGCCCGGCGTCTGGAGGCCCATCAGCGCGGGATCGTCGGCATGGCTGCCGAACACCACGGGTTTCAAGAGTTCGGGGAAGAGCTTGTCGCCCTTCATGCCAAGATAGCCCTTGCTCTCTTGGCTTTCCCAGAGGCGCTTCTCGGCCTTCTTGACTGCCGAGAGAATGGGCGTGGCGCCGTCGCTGGTGCGATAGACCCCGACCCCGACGTCGATCTTCTCGGGGCGTTCGTCCTCCATCGCCATCGCGATGAGGCGCAGCAAGGCGTCGGTTTCGATCTCGGGAAGGCTGCCCAGCATCGGGGCGCGCGTGTCAGGTTCGCTCAGCATGGGCGGGGCTTAGCCGGAAATTGGCCGATCCGCAAAGCCCTCACGCGTCGTAATCGACCTTGACCCCGTCTCCCTTCGGGACGGATTGGCAGGTGAGAATATAGCCCGCGGCGATTTCCTCGTCGGTGAGGCCGTAGCGCGCGCCCATCTCGACATCGCCTTCGGTGACGCGGGCGCGGCAGGTGGCGCAGACCCCGGCCTTGCAGGCGAAGGGCGCGGGCAGACCCGCTTCGCGAGCGCTGTCGAGGATATTGTCGCCGTTGAATTCGACCTTGCGCGCGCGGCCGTCGAGCGTGACCCACATGTGGGTGCCCGAGGCCTGTTGCTTGGCCTGCGCCAATTGGGCGGCGACCGCCGCCGAAGGACGGCCCGCGGTGAATCGTTCGATATGGATGCGCGGCTTGTCCACCCCGGCATCGAGGAGCGCGGCTTCGGCGGCGTCCATCATCGGGCCCGGGCCGCAGATGAAATAGGATTCGACCGCCTTGGGGTCGCGGACGAGATCCTCGATCACCGCATCGCAGGTCTCGCGGTCGAGCATGCCGTTGAACAGGTCGACATCGCCCGCTTCCTCCGAGAGGAAGTGGAACAGTTCGAACCGGCCCATGTAGCGGTCCTTGAGGTCGCTCAATTGGTCGAGGAAAATGACGCTCGAGGAATCGCGGTTGCCGTAGAAGAGCGTGAAGCGCGCCTCGGGCTCGCGGGCGAGCGCGGTGCGCAGGAGGCTCATGATCGGGGTGATGCCCGAACCGCCGGCGAAGGCAACATAATGGCGCGGCGGCGCGGACTCGTCGAAATCATAAGTGAAGGAGCCGTGCGGGGGCAGGACGTCGAGACGGTCACCTTCCTTCAGATGGTCGCCCACCCAGTTGGAAAAGACCCCGCCAGCGATCCGTTTCACCGTGACCTTCAGCTGGCCTTCGTGCGGCGCGACGCAGAGCGAATAGTTGCGGCGGACTTCCTCGCCGTCGATCGTCGCCTTCAGCGTGAGATGCTGGCCCGCCTTGAAGGCGAAGGTCTCGGCCAATTCCTCGGGCACGGCGAAGCGGACCGAATTGGCGTCCTCGGTCTCGGGAGTGATCTCCGCGACCGTAAGTTCGTGGAAATGTTCGCTCATGCTACCACTTGGCGTCCGGATAGGTGCGCGGCAGGAACTGCATTACCGCGAGAAGATGGCCGAGATGTTCGCTGTGATGGCCGCGGCGGCCGCCGAGGATCGGGCGCTGGTCGGCGGGAGCTTCGAGCTGCGCTTCGGCGAGAATGTTCGCGAGCGCGGCGCGATAGTCGTCCTCGAACTCGCGCGGGTCGGCCGCGATGCCGCGTTCGATGAGTTCCTCGCGCTCCTTCGTGACTTCGAACAGTTCGGGGATGAAGCGCCAGTTCCAGTCGAGGCCGTCGGCCATTCGGCGGGCGCTTTCCTCGGTGCCGTCGCCGAGACGGATCACCCAGTCCGATGCCAGTTCGCGATGGTAGGCGACTTCCTTGACGCTCTTGGCGGCGATTTCGCGGACCTGCTGGTCGCTCGAGCCGGTGAGCCGTTCGAGGAGCATATGCTGCCAGGTCGAGAAGAGGAATTGGCGCGCCATCGTCTGGGCGAAATCGCCATTGGGCTGTTCGACCATCAGGCAGTTCTTGAAGTCGAGCACGTCGCGGTGGAAGGCCAGCGCGTCGGCATCCTTGCCGTCGAGGCACTCGGCGGCCGCGCCGAGCCAATTGGTGGCCTGTCCGATGAGGTCGAGGCCCATGTTGGCGAGGCTGAGATCGACTTCGACGCTGGGCGCGTGGCCGCACCATTCGCCGAGCCGTTGTCCGAGGATCAGCGCATCGTCGCCCAGTTCGAGGAGATAGTCGACGCTGGCCTGGTCGCGTTCGCGGGTGACGGGCGCGTCGAAGGCGCCTTCGTCCTTGCCGTCACGCGCCTTGGCGGCGGCGACGTCCTTCTTGTCGATGATCGGCGGGCTGGACATCAGATATGCTTCACCTCGTCAGGGATCTCGTAGAAGGTCGGGTGGCGATAGACCTTGTCGCGCGCGGGTTCGAAGGTCTGGCCCGCTTCGTCGGGATCGGAAGCGACGATGTCGTTCGACTTGACCACCCAGAGGCTGACGCCTTCCATGCGGCGGGTATAGGTGTCGCGGGCGTGGTGGAGCGCCATTTCCTCGTCCGGCGCGTGGACCGATCCGACATGGCGATGGGCCAATCCGCCCTTGGCGCGGACGAAAACTTCCCAGAGGGGCCAGTCATGGCCGGTCATGCGCGTCTCCCTTGTGACCGTGGATGGCGCGGAGCTTTACGCCCCTGCCCGAAGCGAAGGCAAGTGTCAGGCGACCTTCGCGGCGCGTTTCCTGGCGGCATGGGCGTCGGCGGCCTCGCGGACCCAGGCATTCTTTTCCCAGGCATCGCGGCGGGCCTTCATCCGCTCCTTGGCGACGGGGCCTTCGCCGCGCACCACGGCATAGAATTCCTCCCAGTCGATCTCGCCGAAGTCGTAGCCGCCCTTTTCCTCGTTCCAGGCGAGGTCGGAATCGGGAACGGTGAGGCCGAGGAATTCGGCCTGCGGAACGGTGATGTCGACGAATTTCTGCCGCAGTTCGTCATTGGTCTCGCGCTTGATGCGCCAGCGCATCGAGCGTTCGGTATTGGGCGACTTGTCGTCGGGCGGGCCGAACATCATGAGGCTGGGCCACCACCAGCGATTGAGCGCGTCCTGCGCCATGCGGCGCTGTTCCCCGGTGCCGTTGGCGAGCGCGATCATCGCTTCATAGCCCTGGCGCTGGTGGAAGCTTTCCTCCTTGCAGACGCGGACCATCGCGCGGGCATAGGGGCCGTAGCTGGTGCGCTGCAGGGGAACCTGGTTCATGATCGCCGCGCCGTCGACCAGCCAGCCGATCGCGGCGATATCCGCCCAGGTGAGCGTAGGATAGTTGAAGATGGTGCTGTACTTCGCCTTGCCCGAATGGAGAGCCTCGACCATCTCCTCGCGGCTGGTGCCGAGCGTCTCGGCGGCGCAATAGAGATAGAGGCCGTGCCCGGCTTCGTCCTGCACCTTGGCGAGGAGGATCGCCTTGCGCCGCAGCGACGGCGCGCGGGTGATCCAGTTGCCTTCGGGAAGCATGCCGACGATTTCCGAATGGGCGTGCTGCGAAATCTGGCGGACGAGGGTCTTTCGATAGGCCTCGGGCATCCAGTCCTTGGGTTCGATGAATTCGTCGGCGGCGACGCGCCGTTCGAATTCCTCCACCAGCGCGGGATCCTCGGCGCCGTCGATGGCGGTGACGTTGCGCTTGGGCTGCTTGTCCAGTTCGGTCGTGTACATGGCGCCTAGATAGGCATGAAACGGGGGATTTTCAATCCGATCCGAAGGCCCCCTTCAGCCCATGCGGGACGGGTCATTCATAATCCACGACGACTTCGATCGTGCCCTCATAGTCGCCCGAGGAATCGGGTTCGATGCGGATCGCGCCGCCGACCGCGAAGTCGAGGCCCTTGTTGCCATTGTTGGGCAATTGGATCCGGTCGGGACCGTCGGGCGTGAACGCGAGCCGCGAGCCGTCGATCGGATTGACGAGATCATTGGCGACGATGGTGACGATGACCGCGGCCTCCTTCGAGCCTTTGACATTATAGAGCGCGGGCATCGCCACCCCGCTGCAGGCAAGCGGAGCCGGACAATCGAGCGTTCCGTCCTGCCCGATGCTGATGGTGACCGGCGAAGCGATCGTGGGCACCGCGACCGTGCCGAAATCCAGGTCCTGCAGCGAAGTGAGCGAAAGCGGCTTGAGGACCTTCACCTTGACCTTGGCGCCCTGCGACTTGCCCTGCGCGCTCGCTTCGCCCGGCGCAGCGAAAAGCGCGCCTGCGAGTGAGAGTGTGGCAAATAGGTTCCGAAGCTGCATGGCCGCCTTTTCGAGCATCTGAGCATTTCGCTTGCCTGCCCTTTTGGCGATGCGTGGTAAAAAAGGCGTTAACCATGCGCCCTCAGCGCTGGGCGAGCGCCTCCTCGACCTGGCCGAGCCGGTCCTTGCCGAAATAGAGATCATCGCCGAGCAGGAAGGCGGGCACGCCAAAGGCGCCTTTTTCATAAGCCGCCTCGGTATGGGCGCGCAGCCGGTCCTTCACCGCCTGGTCGGCGGTCGCTTCGATCAGGCGGTCGGCATCGAGCCCGGCCTCGGCGAGCGAAGCGTGGAGCCGTTCGGGATCGTCGAGCTTGCGCGGCTCTTCCCACATGAAATGGAACAGCGCCTCGGCGAGGTCGGCCCGCTCCTCCTCTTTCGCGGCGCAGACGGTGCGCATCGCCATCACG
Organism: Sphingomicrobium lutaoense; assembly: GCF_014195685.1. Classification (GTDB taxonomy): domain Bacteria; phylum Pseudomonadota; class Alphaproteobacteria; order Sphingomonadales; family Sphingomonadaceae; genus Sphingomicrobium; species Sphingomicrobium lutaoense. The sequence goes on from NZ_JACICF010000001.1 coordinate 1,138,099, forward strand.
CTGTTCACGGGAAAGTCGGGGTTCCAGCGGAAATTGTCGATGCCGTGCCGGTCCATGAAGCGGTGGAATTCCAGCCGTTCATAATCGAGCTTCTTCGGCACCTCAGCAAAGGCGACCATCGGTGCGCGGTTTCCGCTCAATTTGAACAGCCCGCCAAGAAGCACCGGGACATAGTCGAACCAGCGTCCGCTGCGCGCCTCCACCTCGGGCAGGACGCGGTGAACGAGATAGGCATTTGGACTGGCGACATCGAAGAGAAATTGGGGCGTCATCATCATGCCTTCCAAACCGGCGGGAGGACCCCGGACGAGCCCCCTGCCCGTCCCCTCGCCTCCGCCCTTTTTGGAGGATCGACACTAGACGCGGGCGCGCATGGTCGGCAAATCGCCCGCAAGACGTAGCGACCGATGGACGAGGGGGAGCCGAGGATGGAGACGATTCGCACCGAGAGAGACGGTCATGTGGTGACCATCACCTTGAACCGGCCCGACCGGCTCAACAGCTTTACCCGCGACATGCATGGCGAGTTGCAGGCGGCATTCGGGTCGCTCGGCGATGCCCGGGTGGTGATCCTGACCGGCGAGGGTCGCGGTTTCTGCGCGGGGCAGGATCTCAACGATCGCAATGTCGCGCCCGGCGAAGCGGTCGACCTGGGCGAGACGGTCGAGCAATGCTGGAACCCGCTCATCCGCCTACTCGCGACGATCGAGCAGCCGGTAATCGCCAAGGTCAATGGCGTGGCAGCGGGCGCGGGCGCAAATATCGCGCTGGCGTGCGACATAATCTTCGCGGCGCGTTCGGCCAAGTTCATCCAGAGTTTCTCGGCGCTGGGTCTCATTCCCGACAGCGGGGGCAGCTGGCACCTGCCGCGCCTTGTCGGCCAGCAGCGCGCGCTTGGTCTTGCGCTGACCGGCCAGCCGCTGATGGCCGAGGATGCCGAGCGCTGGGGCCTTATCTGGAAAGCGGTCGATGACGAACAGCTCGACGGGGAAGTCGAGAAGGTCGCGAAGAAGCTCGCCTCGTTGCCGCCGCTGGGGCTGGCGGCGATCAAGAAGATGATCCGCACCAGCTGGAGCCGGACGCTCGACGAGGAACTCGACCTTCAGCGCGACGAGATGCGGCGGCTCGGTTTCACCGAGGATTATCGCGAGGGCGTGGCCGCCTTCCTTGAAAAGCGCGAGCCGAGTTTCAGCGGACGCTAGCCAGCGCGGCCTCGATCCGGCTGACCGGCGAAGCGAAGAATTGCTGGACCATCGTGAAGGCGGCGACCGAGGCCGTCACGGCGAGAAGGCCCGCGACCGCATATTCGAACATCCGCGCCTGCTGACGGCTGCGCTCACCGCTGGGCGGGCGCCGTTCGTGGCGGCGATCGACCGCCAGGCCGAAGCTGCGCCGCCGCGCCGGGCGGTCGTTGATGATCGCGAAGACTTCCAGTTCGTCCTGCGTGCGGGCGCCGACCTTGCCCGCCTCGCTCCACATCACCTGCGCGACGATGACGTGGCGACCTCGGCGGATCTCGAGGAAATGCCCGCGCGAATAGGGTTCCTGGCAATGGAACATGAGGCCGTTGGCCGAGAGGTTGAGGATCGTGGCGTCATGCCAGTCCGTGCCCTTTCGCAATCGCGCCGGTACCATCGTGGGTACGCGCTCTTCACGAGCTTTCATCGGCAACATTCTCCCATCCGAGCATTGGATTGCGGGTGCCCGAGGGGTTAGGTCGCCATGCTGTCCGGAAGATTACCTCTCCGTCCGAAACGGTCCCTTCCGCGAAGGCGGTTGCCCCTGCCCCCGCCCGTTGGCTAGGGCATTCGGGCAGTCAGAAAGGCCAAGTGATGAAAACGATCGAACTGATGAATTATGCGCGCGGCGAATGGGTGTGCGGTGCGGGCGATCTGCGCCCGATCCCCAGCGCCATCGACGGAAGCGAAGTCGCGCGGACCGGTTCGGACGGCCTGGATTTCAAGGCCATGCTCGACCATGCGCGCAAGGTCGGCGGACCGGCGCTGCGGGCGATGACTTTCCATGAGCGGGCCTGGATGCTGAAGTCGCTCGGTCTCGCCATCATGGAGCGAAAAGAGGAGCTATATGCGCTCAATCCCCATTCGGGCGCGACGCGCAAGGACGGCTGGATCGACATCGACGGGGGTGCGCTGACGCTGCTCAGCTATTCGTCGAAGGGTCGCAAGGAACTCCCGGATGCCAAGGTCCTGCTCGACGGGGCGCTCGAACCCCTGTCGAAGGAAGGCAATTTCGTCGGCCAGCACATCCTTAGCCCGATGCAGGGCGCGGCGGTACATATCAACGCCTTCAACTTCCCCGTCTGGGGGATGCTCGAGAAGATGGCGCCGACGCTGCTTGCGGGAATGCCGTGCATCGTGAAGCCCGCGACCGCGACCAGCTATCTCACCGAAGCGGCGTTCCGCATCCTCATCGAGACGGGCGTGCTTCCCGACGGGGCGGTGCAGCTGATCGTCGGCGGGGTCGGCGACCTGTTCGAACATCTGAATGGTCAGGACATCGTCAGCTTCACCGGCTCGGCGCAGACCGCGGGCAAGCTCAAGAACCATCCTACCGTGCTGCGCGAGAGCGTGCGCTTCATCGCCGAGCAGGACAGCCTCAATGCCTCGATGCTGGGGCTCGATGCTGCGCCCGGCACGCCGGAGTTCGACCTGTTCATCCGCGAGGTCGTCACCGAGATGACGGTTAAGGCGGGGCAGAAATGCACCGCGATCCGCCGCGTGATGGCGCCCGCCGAGCATCTCGACGCGGTCGAGAAGGCGATCCGCGAGAAATTGGCGGCGATGACCATCGGCGATCCGCGCGAGAAGGAAACGCAGCTGGGCTGCCTTGTCAGCCGGTCACAGCGCGACGATGTGCGCGCCAAGGTGGCCGAACTGGTCGCGGGCGGTGCGCGGATCGTGCATGGCGATCCCGAGGCCGAGGTCGGCCCCGAGGGCGGCGCCGCGATTTCGCCCGTGCTGTTGCGCGCCGACGATCCCTGGAGCGCCGATGCTGTGCATGATGTCGAGGCCTTCGGGCCGGTCGCCACCGTGATGCCCTACCAGGACGTCGAGGATGCGATCGCGCTCGCCAATCGCGGCCAGGGGAGCCTGGCGCTTTCGCTGTTCAGCAATGACCGCGAACTGGCGGGACGCTTCATTCGCGGCGCGGCGGCCTTTCACGGGCGGATGCTGGTGATCAACCGTCACAATGGCCGCGAATCGACCGGTCATGGTTCTCCGCTTCCGGTACTCGTCCATGGCGGGCCGGGCCGTGCGGGCGGGTCGGAGGAAATGGGCGGGATCCGCGGAGTGAAACATTACATGCAGCGCACCGCGATCCAGTCGACGCCCGACATGATCGCGGCGATCAGCGATCAATATGTGCCCGGCGGACCCAAGCGGCTGATCGACACCCATCCCTTCAGGCTCAAGATGAGCGAATTGGAAATCGGCGACACGCTCAAGACCGAGAGCCGGACGGTGACGGTCGAGGATATCGAGCATTTCGCCGAGTTCACGGGCGACAATTTCTACGCCCATATGGACGAGGAAGCCGCCAAGGCCTCGCCCATATTCGAGGGGCGGGTCGCACATGGCTATCTTATCCTCAGCTTTGCCGCCGGGCTGTTCGTCCATCCCGACCCCGGCCCCGTGCTGGCCAATACGGGCCTCGAGAACCTGCGCTTCCTCACTCCGCTCTATCCCGGCGATAGCATGCGGGTCGAGCTGACCGTGCGGTCCAAGTCGATCAAGTCGGACGAAACCGGCGTGGTCAAATGGGCGGTCGAGATCTTCAACCAGAAGGACGAGATGGTCGCGACCTACGACCTTCTCACCGAGAACACTCCCTAGGCGAGATATCGTTGGCCGAATCAAAAGAGGCCCGGCGTGATGCCGGGCCTTTTCCGTTGGTGATGCAGTGAAGCCGTCAGAGCTTGGCGATGGCGTCTTCAACCAGCGCGGCGTCAGCCTTCTCGTCGTTCTTTTCGGCGATGATGCGCGCGGCTGCCGCGGTGGCCGCGTTGGCGGTGATCGCCTTCAGTTCGGCAATCGCCGCGCGCTGTTCGGACGCGATCTTGGCTTCGGCCATCGCCTTCTTGCGGGCGACCATGTCCTTGGCGTCGGCAGCAGCCTTGGCGACGATCGCGTCGGCATCCTGCTCGGCGCGGGCGACGATCGCGGCGGCATCCTTTTCGGCGGCCTTGGCCTTGGCTTCATATTCGGCCTTGAGCGCCTCGGCTTCCTCGCGGAGCTTTTTCGCTTCGTCGAGCTGCGCCTTGATCTCCTCGATCTTGACGTCGAGTGCCTTGCCGACCGCGCTCGGCACTTTCTTCCAGATCATCAGGCCGATGACGACTGCCATCGACAAGGCGACCCAGACCGCGCCGTCGGTGAAATAGCCGGCGCCTTCGGCGGCGAGCATCAGCTCAACCATGGTTCAGCTCCTTGGCCACCGCCTGGCGGGCGGCCTTTTCGTCGACGGCGAGCGGCGTAACCTTGCCGACCATGTCCGCCGCGGCCTGCGCTGCGACATCCTCGATCTCGGCCATCGCCGCGGCACGGGCCGCCGCGAGCGCCTCGGCGGCCTCGTCCAGCTTCTTGTTGATGCTGGTCTCGGCGCGCTTGAGGCTGGCCTCGGTCTTCTTGGCGGCGGTTGCCTTGGCTTCGGCCGTCAGGCGGCTCGCTTCGGCGCGGCTCCGGTCCATCGCTTCGCGATAGCCGTCTTCCAGCGCGTCGGCGCGTGCCTGAGCGGCCTCTGCCTCCTTGAGGTCAGCGGCGATCTGGCTGTCGCGCATTTCCACCGTCGACAGCACCTTGGGCAGCATGCCGTAGCCGATGACGATGACGGACAGCCCGAAGAAGATCGCCAGCCAGAACAGCTGCGATGCGTAGATTTCGCCGATTTGGGCAATCTGCGGCATGTGCCGACCCCTTGTATCCAGTTCGTAGTGGTTAGACGACGAAGAGGAGGATCATCGCAACGACGAACGCCAGCAGGCCGAGAAGTTCGGTCACGGCGAAGCCGATGAGGAGGCGGCCCTGCTGGCCGTCGGCGGCTGCCGGGTTGCGCAGCGCGCTCGAGAGGAAGCTGCCCCAGATGTTACCCACACCCAGCGCGGCCATGCCAACACCGATGGCGGCCAGACCGGCACCGATCAATTTTGCGGCTTCTGCGTCCATGTTGAAAAACTCCTAGTTGAAAATTCGATTAGTGAAGATTGATCGCATCGTTGAGATAGGAAGATGCGAGCAGAGCGAAAACATAGGCCTGGATGAAGGCGATCAGCACCTCGAGGAGGCTGATGCCGATCATCAGGATGAAACTGGGCACCGAGACGAAAGCCGCAGTGGCCGCGCCGGCCGCGCCGGCATTGATCACGAAGCCGGCCAGCACCTTCAGTAGCACATGGCCCGCGGTCATCGCCACGAACAGACGAACCGCGAGGCTGAAGGGGCGCACGAGGAAGCTGATCAGTTCGATGACGAAGATGATCGGGATCATCACGAGCGGCGTGCCGTGCGGCACGAACAGGCCGAAGAACTTGATGCCATGCGTTCCGAAGCCGACCACCAGGACGATGAGGAAGGTCGCCATGGCGAGGATCGCGGTGACGGTGAGGTGACTGGTGACCGTGAAGGCATGGACGCCGACCAGCGCGGTGGGCAGCATGCCGAGCATGTTGGCGAACAGGATGAACATGAACAGCGAGAAGATGTAGGGCACATATTTCCTGCCCTTTTCGCCGATATTGCTGTCGACCATGTCGCTGATGAAGCCGGTCACCCCTTCGACCGCCATCTGCCAGCGGCCGGGGATCAGTTCGCGCTTCATCCCGCCGAGCATGAACAGCCAGAGGACGAGCAGCGTGAGCGCCATCCACAATGCACTGTTGGTGAAGGGGATGGCGTAGCCCGCGATCTCCCACTCCTGGCCAAACAGGGGCGTCACCTCGAACTGGTGCATCGGATCGATTTTGCCCGATTCTTCTGCCACTTTGTCGTCCCGCGCTAAAAAACCATGTCCGACCAGCTATTTGCTGGCCACTCTGATGATGCTGTAAAAGCCGCCGAGGATCCCGAGGACCATCCCGACGACCAGCAGCAAATTGCCCGTGCCGAAGATGCGGTCCGCCGCATATCCGATCACCGTGCCGCCTATCAGGCCACCGATCAGCAGCGAGAAGACCCGATTGCCCAGCCGTTCGTTCTCGTCGGGCTTGGGCTGTTTCGATCCCGTCCGCTCCATCTCCCGCGCCTGCGCGCTTCGAAGCCGCTCTTCGAGCGAATCGATGCGTTCATCCTCGGGAGTCTTCACCGGTGCCGTATCGGGCTTTTTCTCGTCCATGTCCGCCTCCTTGAGAGATGCGCCAACCCTTGCGAAAAAGGCTGGCGCGGGGAGCATGGCTTCGAACAAGCCCGCCTAGGCGCCGCCCCTTTATGAAGGGGGCATGAGAGTGTCAACCGTCTGGACGGCCCTATCATGGCGCGGGCGCACCGTCATGCCGCACCGCAAGGCCGAGTGCGGGCGCCTAGCGCGCTCCGCCCGCCACCGCGCCGCAATAGTCGGGCAATGCGACAGGCTGGCCGGGAGCGCGGCGCTGCCAGCCTTCGGGAAGCTGGTACCAGCCTTTTTCGGGCGTGCGCGCCATGAGGTTGCATCCCGCGGTAATCCCGACTTCGCGCGGAGCGACCGAGCGGCGCTCGGCAAGCTGGCCGTAGAGCAGGCGGCGACGGATGTTGATGTCGCGCACCGCACGGCGCAGCGCATCCTCGGGCGTGGCGACGAAATCGAGATAGCCGTCATAGCGCTCGCCCACCTGGCCCTTGGCGATCGCTTCCCCGACCAGCCCGGCGGGCGTGGCGGACTGGGCGGCAAGGAGGAAGAGAGCGCCGATCACTCGGGCGTCTCCCGCGGTTCGTCGGGTACCTGCTCGGGCGCGGTCGGGAAGGCGTCGGGATTATCGGTGATGAGCGTATCGACCTCGCGGTCGAGACGCACGAGCACTTCCTGTTCGACGCGGACATTCAGATTGATGTCGATCGGCTTGTCGGGGGGATCGACGGTGATGCAGCCTCCCAGGGCAAGCGCAGGGCCTGCCAGCAATAGGTGTTTCTTCATGGCATGTCCTCCTTACGGACGTCGGGCAATGGTTGGTCTTCGGCGCGATCGGGCGCGGGTTCGCTATCCTTTTCGTGCCGCAGACGGCGGGTCTCGATGAGCGCATCCGGAATATTCTCGAGCGGCCCGGGCAGCACGTCGGCGATGAGCGGCTTGGGATCATCGAAGCTGCGCATGGTGGCGATGAGCGCGCGGAAGGGACCGCTGATCGTGACGTTGAGATTGACCGGGATGTTGCTGACCTGGCGAACGATGCGCGCGGCCGTGGTTTCGCCCAGCCGCACCCCGTCGATGTCCATGCGGGTTGCGAATTCGCCATCGAGATCGCCGTCGAGGCGGACGATCATCTTTTCATAGGCGATCGAGCGCAGCACGCTGGCGGCAAGGCGCGGGCCGAGGCTCAGCTTGCCGAGCGATCCGACATATTCGATCGTGCCGCCGCCTTCGCGCGCATCGAGGCGCCCGCCGACCAGCCGCCCGCCATCCTCGTCGAAGATGGTCGGAATGACGCCGTCGAAGATGCCGGTCATCCTGACCGTATTGTCGAATTCGAGCCGTTCGACGAACAAGGCGCTGTCGAAGGCGATGAGTTCGAAGGTCAGCCGCTTGTCGGCGGGCGCGCCGAAGTTGAGGATGGTTTCGCGCAGGATGAGCTGGCCGCCCATGAAGGGCCAGAGCCCGCGCTCCACCTTCACCAACTGGCCCGGGAGAAGCTGGTAGGTGACCACCCCGTCATTGACGGGAATACCGGGGTTGACGAGATCGACGGTGAGGCGCTGGCCGGGGCCGGTGACGAGATTGAGGAGATCGGTGAACACGATCCGCGTGTCGAGCCCTTCGACCGGGCCGAAGCTGGCCGCGAAATCGGCATCACTTATGTCGAAGGTACCGGTCGAGACGACTTCGGGGCCGCCCCAGGCGATGCGCCCCACGCCTTCGACATCGGCGGTGACGAGCGCGATCACGCCCTGCGTGAGCGGCGTGAGTTCCTCGGGCTGGAGCCCTTCGTCGAAACGGATGCCCGGCACCTTCAAATCGGCTTCGCCGAGGCCGGTGTCGAGCGAATGGTGGATGGCGACATCCATGATGTGCCGCCCGCTATAGGGATGCAGCAGGCTCCCCGTCGCCTCGATCTGGTCGTCGATGAGGGTGAAGACAACATCCTCGCTGATGAGCGGGTAGAAACGCACTTCCTCGGCACGGTCGCTGACCGTGAGGTCGCCGACAATCGACAGTTCGCCGTCGATCACCTGCCAGATGCCGAGGATCTCGCTCAATTCGAGCGGCACGTCGCCGATGATCGCGGTGCCGCCCGCGATGGTGCCATTGACGCCGGGGCCGTCGAAGGTGCCTTTCACTTCCTCGCCCGTCAGGCGGACGGGGCTGGTCGCGCTTCCCATCACCGCATTGACATTGGCCAAGCGGAAATATTCGCCGCCGACCAGTTCGCCCCGCTCGGCATCGAGCGCAAAGGGATTGCCCCCCAGCTGGCCGCGGAGGCGGATATTGCCGCTGGTGAAGCCGATATCGACTCCGCGACCGCTGCCACGCACGATTGCGCCGTTCTTCGCGCAGAGCGACATCCGGCCCGGCCCCAGGCGCAAGCCGCTGGCGCGCAGGCTGCGGAAGGCGACCGGGGTGCAGCCCTCGGCAATGCGGAAGCTGCCGTCGGGGGCGATGCGTCCGGCGAGCGGCAGTTCGACACCTTCGATACGCCCGCCCGAGAAGGGGCCGGACAGGCGGGCCCGCCCATTGAAGAGGATCGTTCCCGATGCCTGCTGGCGGAAACGCAGCCGGTCGAGGTCGATGCTGGCATTGCCCGCGGTGTAGGGCGCGGTTTCGAGGATGCCGCTGGGACCATCGGGGCCCGGCGGGTCATCGAGGATGAGGCGCATCTGGGGAAGATCGCCCCCCGAGAGGCGCAGCGGTCCGGTCATGCGCAGCGCGCGCCCGTCCCACATCGCGATGCCGTCGAGCGCGAGGCGGGCGCCCGCGTCGGCGCGCGCCTCGAAGCGCGTGAGCCTTGCGTTGAAGGCATCCTCGCCCTGCTCGACGCGGAAAGCGAGATCGGCGTCGAAGCCCGCGAGATTGCGCTGAAGGGCGCGGGCGAGCTTGGCGCCGATGGGTTCGAGCGGGGTTTTGCGAAGACCGCTCACCGCATCGACCATATTGCCGAGCAGCGCGGCATCGACCGCGGCGTCGCTTGCGGCGGCGCGTCCTTCGAACAGATAGGTGCCCTTTTTCAGATTGGCGCGCCATGCGCCCGAGGAGGTCAGGCGCCGGACCGTGGCGAGATCCTCGCGGCTGGCCTGGCCGCGCAGGCGATACTGGCCCTTGAGTTCATCGAGCGGGCCTTCGGCAGTCAGCCGGGCGCGCACGTCCCCTGCCGCGATGCCGCCTGTAGCAAGGCGCCGTGCCGAGAGAAGCGCACGCGAATCGTAGAAGCGGTCGAAGCCTTCGCTGACCGTGGCGTCGAGTTCGACGATGGGCGCGGCGAGCGAGAAGGCCTTGCCGCAGGCCAGTTGCGCGGCGCGCACGGGGCCATCCAGGCTGATCCGGCGCGCCGCGATCGCGACGTCGAGAAGCGCGCGGGCACCGTCGCTTTCGCAGGCGCCGAATTCCATGTCGGGCGCCGAGGCGGCGAGCTTGCCCTTGAAGCCGCCGCTCAAATTGCCGACGCCGTGCGCGGCGATGCCCACCGGACCGTAAGGTGTGATGAGCGCGAGGCGCGAATCGGCAAGATCGACCGAGAGGTCCGGGAGGGTGAAGGGCTTGCCGCTGGGTTCGGGCAGCAAGCGGTCGATCGCGCCGAAAGTGAGCGTGCCATCCTCGAGCAGCCGTGCGCGGGCGCGCACGCCGCGGGCCTTGACGCGATAGACGCTGACTTCGCCGAACAGGCTGATGCGGGTCTTCAGTTCGACGAAATCGGCAACGAGGTCGGGATCGGCGGGATCGCCGAGCCGGAGGTTGCGGATGCGCTGGGTGCGCAGGCCCACCCGTTCGAGATCGTAGCTGGCGGGAACGTCCTTGTTGGCGAGCTGGTCGGCGATGAGATCGTCGACGATCGGGCGGCGCTGGGTCCAGGCGACGAGCGCGGCAATGAGCATGACGAGTAGGAGCACGACCGCCGTTCGTTTGGCGGCGCGCCTTTTGCGGCCGCGCCGGCGCGGCTGGATTTCACCCTCGTCACTCACAAAAGGCTTAAATCCCGCCTGTCCGTTCCGTTCCCGAAGCGAACTTGATTGGCACCCGTCCCGTCCCTAAGCAATCGAAATGGCTGACAACCCCAACAAGGGGCATCGCGCCCGATTGCGTATGCGTCTGTTCGAGGGGGGCGAAAAGGCTCTCCACGACCATGAACTCGTCGAATATCTCCTCGCGCTCGCGATTCCGCGGCGCGATACCAAGGGGCTCGCCAAGGAACTGCTGGCCAAGTTCGGGGATATCGGGCGCCTCCTGGGCGCCGATGCCGACACGCTTCGCCGCGAGGGACTGTCCGAGGGGGTGATCGGCACGCTCAAGATCGCCGAAGCGAGCGCGCGGCGGCTGCTCGAGACCAAAATCGAGGGGCGGCCGCTCCTTACCAATTTCGATGCACTGGGCGATTATCTGCAGGCGACCATGGCGCACCGCGCGACCGAGGAAGTGCGCGTCCTCTTTCTCAACGCCAAGAACATGCTCATCGCCAACGAGGCGATGTGGACCGGCTCGGTCGATGAAAGTTCGGTCCATGTGCGCGAGATCATTGCCCGCGCGATTGCCTTGGGCGCGACCGGCCTCATCCTCGTCCACAACCATCCGTCGGGCGATCCCCAGCCCAGCCCGCAGGATATCTGCCTCACCCGAGAGCTGACCGACGCGGCGCGGCACATGAAGATCGCGGTGCATGACCATGTCATCGTCGCGGGCGGCGGGCGCGTGTCGCTGCGCGCCGAGGGGCTGATCTGATTGTAAGCGGAGGCTGGCGCTGCTAGGCGCGCGGCGAACCCACAGCCAGAACGAGGATTCGCATGGTCCCCCGCTACGCCCGCCCCGAGATGACCGCCATCTGGGAGGCCAAGAACCGCTTTTTCATCTGGTGGCAGATCGAGGTTTTCGCCGCCGAGGCGATGGGGAAAATCGGGATGATCCCCGCCGAGGACGCGGCGACGATCCGCAAGGCCTATGACGACAATGCAATCGGCGAGATCGATGTCGAGGCGATCGACGAGATCGAGAAGGTCACCAAGCATGACGTCATCGCCTTCCTGACCTGGGCGGGCGAAAAGCTGGGTCCCGAGCGGCGCTGGCTGCACCAGGGGATGACCTCTTCGGACGTTCTCGACACCAGCCTTGCGGTGCAGCTGACGCAGGCCGCCGACATCCTCATCGCCGATCTCGAACAATTGCTCGAGGTGCTCAAGCGGCGGGCGTTCGAGCACAAGCTAACCCCGACGATCGGGCGCAGCCATGGCATCCATGCCGAGCCGGTGACCTTCGGGCTGAAGATGGCGCAGGCCTATGCCGAGTTCGACCGCAACCTTTCCCGCCTCAAGGCGGCGCGCGAGGAAATCGCCACCTGCGCGATTTCGGGCGCGGTCGGCACCTTTGCCAATGTCGACCCGCGGGTCGAGGAGCATGTCGCGAAGGAATTGGGACTGACCCCCGAGCCGACCTCGACGCAGGTCATTCCGCGCGACCGCCACGCCGCCTTCTTCGCCACGCTGGGCGTGATCGCCTCGTCGATCGAGCGGCTTGCGGTCGAGGTTCGCCATCTCCAGCGCACCGAAGTGCTCGAGGCCGAGGAATATTTCTCCAAGGGGCAGAAGGGCTCCTCGGCGATGCCGCACAAGCGCAATCCCATCCTCACCGAAAATCTCACCGGGCTGGCGCGCATGGTACGCTCCGCCGTGGTGCCCGCGATGGAGAATGTCGCACTTTGGCACGAGCGGGACATCTCGCATTCCTCGGTCGAGCGTTTCATCGGTCCCGATGCCACCATCACGCTGGATTTCGCGCTCGCGCGGCTGACCGGGGTGATGGACAAACTGCTCGTCTACCCCGAGCGGATGATGAAGAATATGGACCGCATGGGCGGGCTCATCCATTCTCAGCGGGTGCTGCTGGCGCTGACGCAGGCGGGGCTGAGCCGCGAGGATGCCTATGCGATCGTCCAGCGAAACGCGATGAAGGTGTGGCAGTCGGATGGCGAGCTGCAACTGCTTGACCTGCTCAAGGCCGATCGCGACGTGACCGAGCGCATCGCGCCCGAAAAGCTCGAGGAAAGTTTCGACCTCGACTATCACCTTCGCCGGGTCGACACGATCTTCGAGCGGGTGTTCGGCGAAGGGGCGACGGCGGATTGAGCGCGCGCGCAGCCCTCAAGTCCGCGACGCGGTCGGCCCATGAGCGGCTCGACGCGCATTTTTCCCGCTACGACCTGTCCTCGAAAGGGGGTTATGCCGCTTTCCTGAGCGCGCATGCCGCCGCTTATCTGCCTGTCGAGCAGGCGTTGACCCGAAGCGGGATCGGGCGGCTCCTTCCCTGCTGGGAAGAGATGCGGCGCGGACATCTCCTGGTCGAGGACGTGCGGGAAATGGGCATGGCGTTGCCCTCGCCCGTGCCCGCGCCCGAACTTGACGGCGATGCCGCGCTTCTGGGAGCGGCCTATGTGCTCGAAGGGTCGCGGCTGGGCGGCAAGCTGCTCGGTCCGGCGGTGGGCGCGGGCTTTCCCGCCCGGTTCCTTTCACACCGCTCTCCCATGCGCTGGGGCGAATTCGTTGCGATTCTCGAGGACAATCTCTATCCATCGGGACGAATGGACCTGGCAGTCGATGCGGCGCGCGCGACTTTCGGGGCGTTTTTCGATGCGGCCCGGGTTTGCGCAAGCGGGGACGAATGAACAAGGCGGAAGAGTTCGGTACGGTCGATCTGACCAATTGCGATCGCGAGCCCATTCACCTGCTGGGCGCGATCCAGCCGGTGGGCTTTCTGCTGGCGCTGTCCACGGACTGGATGGTTGCCCGCTGTTCGGCCAATATCGGCGAATTCTTCGACACCAGCCCCGATGATTTGATCGGCAGTCCTGCAAGCCAGATCCTCAGCGGCGATGCGATCCACAGCCTTCGCAACCGGCTGGCCCTGCTGCGCAGCGAGAATGCAATCGAACGGCTGTTCAACAAGCAGCTTTCCGAAGCGAGCGAACAAAGGTTCGATGTCGCCATCCACATGTCCGACGGGCAGATCATCGTCGAGGGCGAGCCGTCGAGCGAGAAGGATTATGGCGACGCCACCGGCACCGTACGGTCGATGATGGTGCGGCTCGACGATGCCGAGGACATGGATGCCTTTTTCCGCGAAGGCGCACGGCAGATCCGCGCCCTCACCGGCTTCGACCGGGTGATGGTCTATCGCTTCGACGAGGACGGATCGGGCGAAGTGGTCGCCGAAGCGGCGCGAAACGGGATCGGCAGCTTTCTTGGCCTCCATTATCCGCCTTCGGACATTCCCAAGCAGGCGCGTGCACTCTACTTGCGCTCGCTCCTGCGGGTGATCACCGACATCGATGCCGAGCCGGTGCCGATCCTTCCCGAACAGGGACCGGGCGGCAAGCCGCTCGACCTGTCGCTGTCGGTGCTGCGCGCGGTCTCGCCCATTCATATCGAATATCTGCGGAACATGGGGGTCTCCTCCTCCATGTCGATTTCGATCGTGGTCGAGGGGGAATTGTGGGGGCTGATTGCCTGCCACCATTATACGCCGCGCTGCCCGAGCTTCGAGCGGCGGTCGGTGGCCGAACTGTTCGCCCAATTGTTCGCGATGCGGATCGAGACCCGCGAACGCAAGGAAATCGCCGCCTACGAACGGCGCGCGCGCGACGTCTCCGACCGGCTGTTGGGCGCCGTGGCCTCCGACGAGGGAATGCTCAAGGATCCTGACTGGCTCGCCGACATCATCACCGATGCCATTCCCGCCGACGGCGTGGGTGTATGGATCAACGGCAGCTATGCCTTTTCGGGCCAGACCCCCGATACCGAGCAGTTCGCGCGGATCATCCGCACCTTGAATACGACTGCCGCGGGCGAGGTTTTCGCAACCGACCATATCGCTTCGATCCTGCCTTCGGCCAGGGAGGAGAGCATGGCGGCGAGCGGGCTCTTGTCGATCCCGATCAGCCGGGTGCCGCGCGATTATGTCGTGCTGTTCCGGGGCGAGCGTGTGCGCTCGATGCGCTGGGCAGGCAATCCCGAAAAACCGATCGAATATGGCCCCAACGGCGCGCGCTTGACGCCGCGCGAAAGCTTTGCCGAATGGAAGCAGCTGGTCGAGGGGCGCAGCATACCTTGGACCGATAGCGAATTGCGGGTCGCCGACACCCTTCGCGCCACGCTGATCGAAGTGGTGCTGCGCATGTCGGACGAAGCCAATCAGGAGCGCAAGGCGGCTTCGGACCGGCAGGAAGTGCTGATCGCCGAACTCAATCACCGCGTGCGCAATATCCTGTCGCTCATCCGCGGGCTCATCCGCCAGTCGAAGCCCGAGAAGGGTACCAGCGTCGAGGAGTTCGTTTCGCTGATCGACGGGCGCGTCCATGCGCTGGCGCGCGCGCACAACCAGATCACCGACGAGGTCTGGGGTCCGGCGCGCTTCCGCCAGCTGATCGATGCCGAGATCGCGGCCTTTCTCGACAAGCAGAAAGACCAGGTTGATGTGCATGGCGAACCGGTCCTTCTGAAGCCGCAGGCCTATTCGACCATGGCGCTGGTCATCCACGAACTGGTCACCAACAGCGCCAAATATGGCAGCCTGTCGACCAAGGGCCGTGTCGATATCAGCTGGCAGCGCGACGATGAGGGCAATCTTCTTATCGACTGGATCGAGAAGGACGGGCCCAAGGTTACCCCGCCCAAGCGCAAGGGGTTCGGCACCACCATCATCGGGCATAGCGTTCCCTACGACCTCGGCGGGAAGGCCGCGCTCAACTATCACCAAGATGGATTGCAGGCGCATTTCGTCATTCCCGCGCACCATGTCTCGATCCCGACCGAAGCCGAACGGGATGCGCCGCTGCCGCCGATGACCTCCTCGCGGCCAGGCGCGCCGAAGGAGCCGGTGGATTCGACCTTGCTCAACGGAAAGGACGTGCTGCTGGTCGAGGACAGCCTCATCATCGCGCTCGATGCCGAGGACATTCTCGAGCGGCTGGGCGCGCGCAGCGTGGTGACCGAGGCGACGGTCGATGGCGCGCTTGCGGCGATCGACCGCAAGCTTCCGAGCTTCGCCTTGCTCGACATCAACCTTGGCGACCGCTTCAGCTTTGCCATTGCCGACGTACTCGAGAAGAAGGGCGTGCCCTTCCTCTTTGCCACCGGATATGGCGCGCAGGCCAAGATGCCCGAGAAGCATGCCGGCCGGACCGTGATGCAGAAACCCTATACGCTCGAATCGATGAGCCGGCGGTTGAAGGAATTCCTTCGCTAAGGCTGATCCTCAGCGCGGCTTGTAGTCGGTGCTTCCGGTGAGGCTTTTGTAGACCGCCTCGATGAACTTGGGGCCGGTGATAAAGCCTTCGCCCACTTCGTATCCGGCGGTGAGATTGCGCGCCTGCAACTCATCGAGCGTCTCGCCATTGTCCACGCCCTGCTGCACCCGGTCGCGCAGCGCGACGAGCATGTCGTGATAGGCGGCAAGATCGGCGCGGTCGGCGAGCGGGCCGTGGCCCGGGATAATCACGGTTTCGGCATCGCTATGGTCGAGGACGCGCTTGGCGGTGGCGATGAGGCCGTCGATCGATCCGCCCGCGGTCAAGTCGATATAGGGCCAGGTGACCTTGTTGAAGAAAGTGTCGCCCATGTGGACGACATTGGCGTTTCGGAAACCAACGATGCTGTCGCCGTCGGTATGGGCATGGTGGACGTGGAAGATGTGGATTTCCTCGCCATTCCAGTGGAGATTGACCCCCGAGGCGAAGGTGAGCACCGGTAGGCCGCCCGTCCCCTCGCCTTCTTCCAGTGCTTCGGCGAGGCGCGCGCGGACATTGTGGTGCGCCATGATGATCGCACCCGCCTTGCCGAGATTCTCGTTCCCGCCGGTGTGATCGCCATGATAATGGGTGTTGAGGACGAAGCGCACCGGGCCATGGCCGAGGTCGTCCACCGCGGCGAGGATCTTGTCGGTGAGGCCCGCGAACTGGTCGTCGATGAGCACCACGCCATCCTCGCCATGGCTGACCCCGATATTGCCGCCCTGCCCGAACATCACCGCGACGCCGGGCGCGACTTCGCGCACCTCGATAACCCTGTCGGCGAAACGGTCCTGCGCCCCGGCGGGCGCGGACAGCATGGCAAGAGCGGCGAGAGCCGGAGCGATATGACGCATGATCGAAGTCCCCTGTTTTTTACAGGAGCGTAACGATGTCGGAACGCGGCCTGTTCCCTATTTGTCGAAGAGGCCCGCGATGCGGCTGAAGAAGCTCTTCGCCTGCGGGCATTCGTCGCCCGTCTCGGTCTCGCGGAACTGGCAGAGAAGGTCCTTCTGCTCCTTCGACAGCTTGGTCGGGGTCTCGACGAGGATGCGGGCGACCATGTCGCCGCGCCCGCGTCCCTGCAGGACGCTCATCCCCGCGCCGCGGCGGCGGATCGTCTCGCCCGACTGGGTTCCGGCGGGAATCCTGATTTCGATCTTCTCGCCATCGACGCCCGGCACGCTGATCTCTCCGCCCAGCGCCGCGGTGGTGAAGCTGACCGGGCATTCGGCGATCAGCGTGGTGCCGTCGCGGTGGAAGATCGGGTGCCGCTTCATGTGGATGAAGAGATAAAGGTCGCCGCTGGGCGAGCCGCGCACGCCCGCTTCACCTTCGCCCGCGACGCGGATGCGGGTGCCCTCGTCGACGCCCGCTGGAATGTTGACGTTGATCTTGCGCTTCTTGAGCGAGCGGCCCTCGCCGTCGCAGGCGGGACAGGGATCGGAGACCGTCTGGCCCGAGCCCTGGCAAGTCGCGCAGGTGCGTTCGACGAGGAAGAAGCCTTGCTGCGCGCGCACGCGACCCGCGCCGCCGCAGCTCTGGCACGTCTGGGGCACCGAGGAACCGCGCGAGCCATTGCCTTCGCACGGCTCGCAGGTCGCGAGCGCATTGACGGTGATGGTCTTCTCGCTGCCTGCGAAGGCCTCTTCGAGCGTGAGGTCGAGATCGTAGCGCAGGTCCGAACCGCGGCCGACATTGCCGCCGCGCCCGCGCCCGCCGCGCTGACCATCCATGAAATCGCCGAAGATCGACGAGAAAATGTCGGAAAAGTCGGGATTTCCTCCGCCGAAGGGATCGTGGCCGGGGCCGCCATTTTCGAAGGCCGCCTTGCCAAAACGGTCGTAGGCCGCGCGCTTCTGCGGGTCCTTCAGGCAGTCATAGGCCTCATTGACGGCCTTGAACTTGGCCTCGTTTTCCTTGCAGCCGCCGTGGCGGTCGGGATGATATTGCTTCGCCAGCCGCCGATAGGCGCTCTTGATCGTCGCGCCGTCGGCATCGCGCGACACGCCCAGCAGTTCATAATAATCGGTCTGGACCATGGCCCGCTAATCCCCCGCCCCCGAAGGGCATGCGGCGCCGGGCGCGAAATCGCCCGGCGCCGCCTTCACCACATTACGCCTTTTCGTCTTCATCGACTTCCGAATATTCGGCGTCGACGACTTCCTCGTCGTCCGCCGACCCTTCGGTCGAGGCATCGTCGGCAGCGCTTTCGCCCGCTTCGGGGCCGCCTGCCGCCTGCTCCTGCTCATAGATGGCCTGGCCGAGCTTCATGCCCGCCTGGGCAAGCGCTTCGGTCTTGGTCTTCATGGCATCGACATCATTGGCCTCGACGGCTTCCTTGGCTTCCTTCACCGCATTCTCGATCTCGGTGCGGGTCGCTTCGTCAACCTTGTCGCCATGCTCGGAAAGCTGCTTTTCGGTCGCGTGGATGAGGCTTTCGGCCTGGTTCTTGGCTTCCGCGCCTTCCTTGCGCTTCTTGTCTTCCTCGGCGAACTGTTCGGCTTCCTTGACCATCTTCTCGATGTCATCCTCGGAAAGGCCGCCCGATGCCTGGATGCGGATCTGCTGTTCCTTGCCGGTGCCCTTGTCCTTGGCACTGACGTTGACGATGCCGTTGGCGTCGATGTCGAAAGTGACTTCGATCTGCGGCACGCCGCGCTGTGCGGGCGGGATGCCGACGAGGTCGAACTGGCCGAGAAGCTTGTTGTCGGCCGCCATTTCGCGTTCGCCCTGGAAGACCCGGATCGTCACCGCATTCTGATTGTCCTCGGCGGTCGAGAAGGTCTGCGACTTCTTCGTGGGGATGGTCGTGTTGCGGTCGATCATTCGGGTGAACACCCCGCCGAGCGTCTCGATGCCGAGCGACAGCGGAGTGACGTCGAGAAGCAGCACGTCCTTGACGTCGCCCTGGAGCACGCCCGCCTGGATGGCGGCGCCCATTGCAACGACTTCGTCGGGGTTTACGCCGGTGTGCGGCTTCTTGCCGAAGAATTTCTCGACGGTTTCGCGAACCAGCGGCATGCGGGTCATGCCGCCGACGAGCACGACTTCATCGACTTCGTCGACCTTGATGCCCGCGTCCTTCAGCGCCTTCTTGGTCGGCTCGAGTGTCTTCTTGACGAGATCGCCGACGAGCTTTTCCAGGTCGGCGCGCGAAATGGGTTCGACGAGGTGCAGCGGGGTCGAGCTGCCGCCTTCCATGCGCGCGGTGATGAAGGGCTGGTTGACCTCCGTGGTCTGCGCCGAGGAGAGTTCGATCTTCGCCTTTTCGGCCGCTTCCTTGAGGCGCTGGAGCGCGAGGCGGTCCTTGCGAAGGTCGATATTCTCCTTCTCCCTGAACTTGTCGGCGAGATATTCGACGATCGCGGCGTCGAAATCCTCACCCCCGAGGAAGGTGTCGCCATTGGTCGACTTCACCTCGAAGACGCCATCGCCGATCTCGAGGATCGAGATGTCGAAGGTGCCGCCGCCAAGGTCGTAGACGGCGATCGTCTTGCCGTCTTCCTTGTCCATGCCATAGGCGAGCGCGGCCGCTGTCGGTTCGTTGATGATGCGCAGCACTTCGAGGCCCGCGATCTTGCCCGCGTCCTTGGTCGCCTGGCGCTGGGCGTCGTTGAAATAGGCAGGCACGGTAATCACCGCCTGGGTCACGGTCTCGCCGAGATATGCCTCGGCGGTTTCCTTCATCTTCTGGAGCGTGAAAGCCGAAATCTGGCTGGGCGAATATTCCTCGCCGCCGGCCTTGACCCATGCATCGCCATTGGGCCCCTTGACGATTTCATAGGGGACCAGCTCGGTATCCTTCTTGGTGATCGGGTCATCGAAACGGCGCCCGATGAGGCGCTTCACGGCGAAAACCGTATTGTCCGGATTGGTGACGGCCTGGCGCTTGGCCGGCTGTCCGACAAGACGCTCGCCATCCTTGGTGAAGGCGACGATCGACGGCGTGGTGCGCGCACCTTCGCTATTCTCGATGACCTTGGGCTTGCCGCCTTCCATCACGGCAACCGCACTGTTCGTGGTGCCAAGGTCGATACCAATCACTTTGGCCATATTTCCATTCCCTCTCTTACACCCCTGTTGGGCACCCACCGGACAGGCGAGCCCCAAGCATTGTTCAGGGGCGATATAGGTGGCCCTTTGCGAACGACAAGGCCGGGGGACCGTGCTAGGGTCGATCCATCGTTGGGGGGACGAAATGATCGAGGCTTTGCGCAGCGGATCATGGCTGACAGCCGAGCGGACGGCGCGGATCGCCTGGCTGTTGCTGGCCGCGCAGGCGCTTGTCCTCCTGGCCATTTTCCTGACCGCCCGGGGCACGATCGACTGGATGGGCAGGCCGCTCGGCACCGATTTCAGCCAGCTGTACGCGGCGGGCCGGATGGTCCTCGACGGACAGGCGGCGGAAGTGTGGGACTGGACCGCGCACGGCCTCGTCCAGCAGGCGGTGCATGGCTCGGACAGGGTCGATCTTTATGGGTGGCACTATCCCCCGCCCTTCCTTCTCGTCGCGCTGATGATCGGGGCGCTGCCCTATCTGCCCGCATTGTTCCTGTGGCAGGGAATGACGCTCGGCGGGCTTGGCCTCCTTTTGCGCCGCACGACCCAAAGGCGTGGAGCGTGGCTTTATCTCGTCGCCGCTCCGGCGACTTTCATCTGCATCGCGCATGGGCATAACGGCTTTCTCACCGCGCTGCTGATGGGAGGCGGACTGCTGTTGCTAGACCGTCGTCCGTTCGTCGCGGGGCTTTTGTTCGGAGCATTGGTCTACAAGCCGCAATTCGCGCTCATCCTTCCCCCTCTCCTCCTTGCTCTTGGAGCGTGGCGGGCGATCGCGGGAGCGGCGCTGTCGAGCCTGCTTCTCATCGCGGTGACGCTGCTTGTCTGGGGATGGCCCGTCTGGCAGGCCTTCGTCGACAGCCTGCCGGTCACGCGCGCGATCATCCTCGAGGAAGGGCGCACCGGATGGTTCAAGATCATGTCGGCCTTCGCCGGGGTGCGCATGCTCGGCGGGCCGGTCTGGCTGGCCTATGGCGTGCAGGCGCTCGTGACGCTCATCGCCATCGTCGCGGTCGTCTGGCTGGCGCGACGGGCGCGACCCGATCTGACCGCAGCGGGCACGGCGATCGCATCGCTGCTCGCGACGCCTTATCTCCTCGATTATGACCTGGTGCTACTGCTGGTCGCGACCTTTTTCCTGTGGCGCGATGTCGAGCGGCAGGGTGCCCTGCCCTATGACCGGAGCTTCATCGCGCTCCTGTGGGCAGCGCCCCTGTTCGCCCGGCCGCTGGCCATCGCCGCGTCCTTGCCGCTCGGTCAGATCACGCTCCTGGCGGCGCTCGCCATGACGCTTCGCCGAGCCGAAATGCGACGAAACGATAATCCAGCAAGTTAACGCAGATTGTGTTTTTTATCATTTTCGGCTATAGGCCGAACTGTCAGCTAGACGCTGTAATTCGTTGCTTTCTCCGCCTAGCGCATTGCCCCCAGCCAAGGAGATGGCCGTCATGATCGAATATGGATTTATCACCGCCTACAACAGCAAGCACCATGTCGGGATCATCAAGCCTGACGAGGGTGGCGAGGAATTGCTCGTCACGGTGAACGATCTGAAAAGCAGCGGACTGGAAAATCTCGCTCGAAAGCACCGGGTCGCCTTCGAACGGGTCAAGGACGATCGCGGCCGCGAACATGCAGCGCATATCACGGTGCTGCAGTATCCGCCGGTGTCAACCGAGGAACGGGAACGGTTCGATTACCAGCGTTGCCTCGAACATTCGATCAAGCTGGGATTCTGATACGCTCCCCCTCGATCAGGGCATGGCCATGCCGCCGTTGACGTGGATCGTCTGGCCGGTGACATATCCTGCCTCGTCCGAAGCGAGGTAGGCGACCGCCGCGCCGATATCCTCGCCGCTGCCCATGGCACCCATCGGGATTTTCGAAAGGATCGCTTCGCGCTGCTTGTCATCGAGCGCGTCGGTCATCGCCGAGGTCATGAAGCCCGGCGCGACGCAATTTACCGTGATGTTGCGGCTGGCGACTTCCTGCGCGAGCGCCTTCGACATGCCGACGAGGCCCGCCTTGGAGGCGACATAGTTCATCTGGCCCGGATTGCCGGTCTGTCCGACCACCGAGGAGATGTTGACGATGCGGCCGCCGCGGGCGCGCATCATCGGCTTCACCGCGGCGCGCATCAGGCGGAAGCTGGCTTCCAGATTGACCTTGATGACGTCCTGCCATTCCTCGTCCTTCATCCGCATCGCCAGATTGTCGCGGGTGATGCCGGCATTGTTGACGAGGATGTCGAGCTTGCCGAGCGCTTCGACGGCGCGCGGGACGAGTCCGTCCACCTCTTCGGCATCCGACAGGTTGGCGACGAGGGTGACATGGTCGCCGCCCAATTCCTTCGCGAATTTCTCGAGCTTTTCGGCATTGGAGCCCGACAGAGCGAGGCGTGCGCCCTGATTGGCAAGCGCCTTGGCGATGGCCGATCCGAGGCCGCCCGATGCGCCGGTGACGAGAGCGGTCTTACCTTCGAGTGAAAACATCTTCCTAAAGCTCCTTCGCGAACGCTTCGATATCGTCCATGCTCACGATGCTGACCGTTTCGGCGTCGGGGACGATCTTCTTGACCATCGGCCCGAGCACCTTGCCGCCCAGTTCGACGAATTGGGTGACGCCCGCATCGGCCATCGCGGCGACGCTTTCGCGCCAGCGTACGCGGCCCGTGACCTGGCGCACCAGATTGTCGCGGATGACATCCACTTCGCGCACCGGTTCGGCGGTGACATTGGCATAGAGCGCCGCCGAGGGCGGGCGCATTCCCGCCTCGGAAAGCGCGACCGCCATGCGATCGGCAGCGGGCTTCATCAGGCTGCAATGGAAAGGCGCCGAAACGGGCAGCTTGATCGCGCGCTTGGCGCCCATTTCCCTGGCCCGTTCGACCACCCGGTCGATTGCCCCGGCATGGCCCGAGAGCACCACCTGCCCTGGGTCATTGTCGTTTGCGACTTCGCAGACTTCGCCTTCCGAGCAGGCTGCGGCGATTTCCTCTGCCTTGGCGATGTCGACGCCGAGCAGCGCGGCCATCGCGCCCATGCCCACGGGCACCGCTTCCTGCATCGCGTTGCCGCGGATGCGAAGAAGGCGGGCGGTGTCGGCAAGGTCGAACGTATCGGCGCCGCACAGCGCCGAATATTCGCCGAGGCTGTGGCCCGCGACGAAATCGCCCTTGTCGGCCAGGTCGATGCCCATCGTGCGCAGGACGGCGATCGAATGGGCCATGATCGCGGGTTGGGCGTTGGCGGTCATGGTCAGCTCGTCGGCGGGACCTTCGGCCATCAGCTTGAAGAGATGCTGGCCCAGTGCCTCGTCGACTTCGCCGAAGGTGTCGCGGGCGGCGCTGCTGGCACCGACCAGTTCGACACCCATGCCGACTTTCTGGCTGCCCTGACCCGGAAAGATGAATGCACGCATAGTGGCTCCCCTAGTTCGGGCGGGGAGCTAGACCGGAGCGCAGCCGAGCGCAAGGCATCAGCGCATCGTCATGCCGCCATCGACCATATATTCGCTGCCCGTGACATAGGAGGCCTCGTCGGAGAGCAGGAATGCGGCGACCGCCGCGACCTCGTCGGGCTTGCCCCAGCGAGCGAGCGGGACCGAGCCGAGGATCCATTCGGCGACGCCCTCCATATCCTCCTCGCCCATCCCGCTTTCCTCGGCATAGCGGTCGAAGAAGCCGGTTTCGATGGGGCCGGGCGCGACCGCGTTGACGCGGATTCCGCGCGGCGCCAGTTCGCGCGCCCAGTTGCGCGCCATCGAGGCGTTGCTGGCCTTGGTGGCGGCATAGACCGAGCCAGCCGCCATGCCCGCGTGGGGCGCGACCGAACTGGTCATCAGCACCGCGCCGCCATCCTTCATGAGAGGCGAGAGCTCGTTCATCTGGAGAACGGGGCCGCGGACATTGACGTTCATCATATGGTCGAAATCCTCGGCGCTGGTGTCGCCGACCGGGGTCTGGCCGCCATAGCCGGCATTGAGATAGACCGCGTCGAGCGTGCCGAAGCGTTCCTTCATCTCGCTGGCAAGCGCGCCGGCGGCGGCAGGATCGGCGGCATCGTTGACGATGAGCAGCGCATCGTCGGGCAGATGCGGCCGTGCGCGGTCGAGGCTGGCTTCGCTGGTGCCGGTCACCGCGACCTTGCCCCCTTCGCTCGCGATCCGCGCGGCGGTGGCGAGGCCGATGCCGTTGGTACCCCCGGTGACCAGCACGTTCTTGCCTTCGAAGCGGTTGCTCATGGTCCATTCTCCTTCAGTTTCGGGGGCTCCGGCAGGCGGGCCTGCGGCAGGAGGCGGCGCAGGCGGGTCGCGAAACTGCGCAGGCAGACTTCGCTTTTCCCCAGCGGGCCCGGCTCATAGGCATCATCTTCCATGCCCGCCTGCACGCGCTCGATGAGCAAAGTGTCCTCGGCATTGACCTGCCGGTTGATGCGCCAGTTGAGATAGCGCGCGGCCTTCATCTCGCGCCGCTCGTCGGGAAGCGCATAGCTGATTTCGCGGATCACCGTTTCGGTCGCGCTGACGGGGAGGAACTGCATGAAATCGACCTGGTCGGGGTAGATGTCGAAGGCCACGTTGGGAAACAGCTTGAAGTAGAGCCATTTGCGCCGGTGGCTGGTCGGGAGGTGCGGCGTGTCGGGCAGGAAATGCTGATAGGCGCGTTCGGAGAGATTGGCCGAGGGCGTGTCGCGCAGATCGCCTTCCATCTTGTCGACAAGATCGTTCGCTTCGATCGCATAGCTCTTGCCGAAAAGACGGGTGAGGCCCGGATGGCCGACCGGGATGTGCAGACCGTCCGAATAATTGTCGGCGATGGTCTTCCAGTTGAGGCGGCGCGGGCGCAGCGTGACGCGGCCGATCGGTTCCAGGTCGGCAAGGCGGTAGGGCGCGATCTCCTGTTTGTATGGTGCCATCATCTCGGCAACGCCCGGCGCGCCGGGTTCGAGCGTTACGAAGAAAAAGCCGTGCCACTCTTCGAGCGCGACGGGCTTCAACGCCAACCCGTCCGCGTCGAGATCGGGATAGTCGTCGCGATGGGGCACTCCGCGCAGCGCGCCGTCGCGGCCATAGCTCCAGCCATGATAGGGGCAGGTCAGGACGCGCGCGCAACCGCCTTCGTCATCGACGAGGCGCGATCCGCGATGGCGGCAGAGATTGTGAAAGGCGCGCACCTTTCCATCGTCGCCGCGCATGACGATGATGCTGGCGCCGAGATAATCGAGCTTTCGCCAGTCGCCGGGATGCGCGATCTCGCTTTCGTGGCAGACGATCTGCGGCGCGACGCGGAGGAAAGCGGCCTTTTCCGCCTCGAAGAAGCGTTCGTCATGATAGACCCAGCCGGGAAGGCTGAGATCTTCGAACGGATCGCGCTCGATCGCCCTGTTGCCGCGCAGGCTTTCCATTCCAAGGACTTGCCATTTCTCGGCAATTCCGGCAATGGCGCGCCTGCAGATCACCGCGGGAGCGATTCCGCGGGGACTTTCTGCATGAAGTGAAGACGACAGCCGGAGGGGCGTTTCGCATGGTGCGGCGTCAGCGATCGGCCAAAAAGAGAGAATGTTCATGCCGTTTTACGAGCATGTCTTCCTCGCGCGTCAGGACCTTGCCCAGGCACAGGTCGACACGCTGACGGAAGACGCTTCCAAGATCATCGCCGACAATGGCGGCAAGGTAGTCGAAACCGAGAGCTGGGGCCTCAAGAGCCTCGCCTACAAGATCCAGAAGAACCGCAAGGCGCACTTCGTGATGATGCGTCTGGACACTCCGGCCGAGGCGATTGCCGAGCTGGAACGCCAAACCCGCATCAACGAGGACATCGTCCGTTACATGACCATCAAGGTCGACGCCCATGAAGAAGGCCCGTCGGCGATGATGCGCAAGAACGACCGTGACGGACGTCGCGGCAAGCGGGGGAATTAATCATGGCACGACCCTTTTTCCGTCGTCGCAAGAGCTGCCCCTTCTCGGGCAACGAAGCGCCGGTCATCGACTATAAGGACGTCCGCCTGCTCCAAGGGTTCATCTCCGAGCGTGGCAAGATCGTCCCGTCGCGCATCACCGCAGTTTCGGCCAAGAAGCAGCGCGAACTCGCCAAGGCGATCAAGCGCGCGCGTCACATCGGCCTCCTGCCCTACATCGTGAAGTAAGGAGGACTGACCCATGGATGTGATCCTGCTTGAACGCGTCGAGAAGCTGGGCGCCATCGGTGACGTCGTCACCGTCAAGAATGGCTATGCCCGCAACTATCTCCTGCCCAACAAGAAGGCCCTTCGCGCCAATGCCGCGAACAAGGCCATCTTCGAAGCCAACCGCGAGCGTATCGAAGCCGAAAATGCCGAGAAGCGCACCGCTGCCGAAGCCGAAGCCAAGAAGATGGAAGGCACCACGCTGATCCTGATTCGCCAGGCTTCGAACACCGGCCAGCTCTACGGTTCGGTCTCGACCCGCGACATGGTCGCCGGGATGGCCGACAAGGGCTTTTCCATCGAGAAGAGCCAGGTCCAGCTCGTGCGTCCGA
Organism: Sphingomicrobium lutaoense; assembly: GCF_014195685.1. Lineage (GTDB taxonomy): Bacteria > Pseudomonadota > Alphaproteobacteria > Sphingomonadales > Sphingomonadaceae > Sphingomicrobium > Sphingomicrobium lutaoense. The sequence continues at coordinate 1,164,303 of NZ_JACICF010000001.1, forward strand.
TCAAGTCGATCGGCATGCACGACGTGACCATCGTCCTGCACCCCGAAGTGCAGGTGACGGTCAAGGCCAATGTCGCCCGTTCGCCCGAGGAAGCCGAACTGCAGGCGCAGGGCGTCGATATCCTCGCGCAGATGTTCGAGGAAGAACAGGCTGCCATCATCGGCAGCGAAGGCGAAGAGCCCGTGCTCGAGCCCGGCCAGGTCGTGACCGAGGAAGGCGAGATCGAGCCTGCCGAAGGTCCGGCGGCCGAGGAAGTCGAAATGGTCGAAGCCGCTCCCGAAGGCGAAACTGCCGAGGAAGCTGGCGAAACCGGCGACGAGGAAGGCAAGGAAGAAGCCTAAGCGCTTCTTTCGCCGACTGGAAAAGAGGCCGTCCGGGACCATCCCGGGCGGCCTTTTTCGTTCGGAACATGGCGCGCGTCTGGCCGGTTGGTGATGCGAAAGGAGTTTTTCACATGACCGACACGGACAAGAAGAGCGACAAAAAGGGCGATACCGCCAACGAAGAAGCCCCTGCCCTTCTCAACAAGGATCGCATCGACGCGCTCGACACCGAGAATTTCGATGCCGTCGATTACCAGGAAGACGGCCAGGGTGGCCCCAAGAAGGGCCTCGAGAAGGAATATAAGAAGGAAAGCTAACTGCGGGCGGGCTCAACCCGGTGGGCGGGCACCTGCCGGGCCAATGCCGCCATCAATTCGTCACGCAACTGGCGGGTCGCCCCCGAGGGCGATACCGCCAGTTCGCGTTCGAGCCGTGCGCAATAGTCGCGATAATCGCGTTCGACCTGCGCGCTTTGCCCCGCCTGATAGTGCGCGAGCATCGCATAGCGGACGAATTCCTCGTTAAGAGGCTCGAGGCGCTGGAGGCGGCGCACCAGCGCGACCATCCGTCCCCCCAGTCCTGCTGACAGCGCACCGCGCAGTTCACGCACCGCGGCGGCAACGACCATGTCGCGGATGCGCATCCGTTCATAGGAAAGCCAATCGTCGAATTCGGGACTGATGCCATCGAGATCCTCGAAAGGCTGCCATTCGCTGTCGGCCCGTTCGGCATCATGCAGCCCGCCCATCCGGACATTGTGCTGGTCGAGGCGGACGTGGAAGCGGTCGGCGACGATCGGGGCGGCCTCGCGGTCGGAGGCGCGGCGGATATCGAAGATCGCCTGGCGCAGGCTGGCGCGGGCCTGCGGCTCGGCACGGTCGCCCCATAGAAGCCCGGCAAGCCGTTCGCGGGCGATGGTTTCGCCCGGGCGGCTGGCGAGATAGGCGAGCACCGCGCAGGCCTTCCGGCTGCCCGGCGTAGCATCGCTTTGATGGTGAAGATCGGTGAGGCGGAAACTGCCGATCAGGTGGACCTGCCAGCGTTCGCCGCGGGACGGCACGGACTTTCCTTGAACCAATGCGCCCATGTGACTCCCTGTCTTCGGGCCCGCCGATCCAGCGGGAAAAGCGGGCAAGGAAAGGAGAGATAGCGGCTCGGCGAGCCCAAGGCCGCACTTCTTCGACGAAGCGGCGCGATGCTCCTGCGATCATCGTCAGCCCGGTGGGATTCAAAGAAAAGCCGGGAGGCGGATCCGGAGACCCGCCTCCCGGCCGCGCTCTTCCGCAGCGAGCGGGAAGTCAGCGCGCGCGAAGAACGATGGCGGCCTTGGCGGCAATGACATTGCCGGCCAAACGGGCTTCCTGGAGCCGGTCGAGCTGTCCGAGGCCGTCATTCTTGGCATGGTTGTAGCAGACGCGCTGGGCGGCCTTCATGCCCATCGGTTCGACATTGCCGCTGATGCAGAGATCGCGCGCCGCGCTCTTGATGCGCCACTTCAGAAGCGAGACATCCTCGCTACTCGACAGGTCGAGATCATAGTGAAACACCTCGGCAGTCGGCAGGCCTTCGTCGCCATAGATGGTGACCTCGTCCTGTGCGGCGGCAGGCACGGCCATGAAGGCGGCGGCGCCCAGCATCGGAATCAACTTGTTCATTTCCCTCTCTCCTTTGATCGCGGAACACCGGAACTGGGGAGAACCGGTCGCTTTCACGCCTAGGAGAGAGGGGTGAAACGCCCATCGGCGGGGCGTGGCGCCTGCGTCAAATCGCCGTCAATAAGGCGTTGGCGATCACCGGATACGATAGAAATCGGCGACCCGGTCGAGCGCGAGGGTCAGTATTAGCTTGCCCGCGCGGGCGGGCCAGCCGAGCGCGGTCTCGGCCTCACGCATCCCCTCGCCCGCGCAGACGATCCGCCAGAGGATATTCTTGAGGCCCGGTCCGGCGGCAGCGACCGCCTTTTCGAACCGGGCACGGGCATCGAGCGCGCTGTTCGACAGGTCGACGCCGCCGCCCGCACCGCCGCGACCGCGCGCGACCGGTGCGGCATCCCAGGCCATGGTGACACGCTGCGAAAGCTGGCTTCGCTCCCAGTCGGAACGCAGCCTTTCGCCCGCATCATATTGGCGATCGGAGATATGGCCGCGCGAATGGAGCCAGCCGAGCGGGCTTTCGAGCCGGTTGACCGTCACGCTGCGCGCGCGGGCGCGGCGCCTGCCCCCGACGGTTTCACCTTCGATTGCGCGTTCCTCGAGCATCCGCACCGTCGATCCTTTTTGCATGGCCAGCCTTTCCTTCCCTCGAATTAGAGAAAGGGGCTTGCCATGTTGGCGCATCTGTAGGACAGAAGAAAAACCAAATCGGTTAATAGATATTCAACGGAAGGGGCTCGGGCGGTGATCAGTCGGATCAGGGAAGTGAGGAAAGCGAAGGGGATGACGCTGGATGACGTGGCACGCGCCTGCGAGCCGCCGACGACGCCGCAGACGGTGGGGCGGCTCGAGACCGGGATGCGCACGCTGTCGGTGGATTGGCTCAACCGCATTGCCGGTGCGCTGGGGGTCGATGCGAGCCTGTTGGTAGATCATCCCGAGCGCGAGGATGTCGCGGTGGCGGCGACGCTGGGCCCTTCGGGAGCGCAGGCGCCGCGCAAGGCGGGGATCGTGGTTCCGCCCAGCCCTTCGGGCGACATCGTGGCGGTTACGGTGGATGCGGGGATCGGCGATTATCGGGCGGGCGATGCCATCTGGTGCCGCAAGCTTGCGCAGGAGGATTATGCCAGCGCGCTCAACCGCGACGTGCTCGTCCCCCGTCCCGCGGGGCGGTTCATCTTCGGGCGGTTGATCGGGCGCGAGGGCGACCAGCTGCTCATCCTTCCGCCCGGCGCCGGCGCGCGGCAAAGCGTGGTCAAGGATCCGCCCTGGATGGCGGCGGCGGAGACGCTGGTGCGCGCGCTCTAGCGCGAACGGGTTTCGCCGTCGCTGACGCCCGCGCCGCGGACGTTGGACAGGGTTTCGAGTTCGCCGCGGCCGTCGCGCTTCGGGATGGTGTTGAAGGTGCCGTTCGTTTCGAGCACCACTGCCGCGACCTCGTCGAGCCGGCCATAGCCGCCCGAACGCAGCACCTGGAGCAGTTCGCCGCGCGTCAGCCTTTCTTCTCGCAATGCGTCTTCGTCGATCACGCCGTCGCGCAGGAGGACACGCGGACAGGCCCGGATCATCGTCTGGAACTTGTGCGAGCGCACCGAAAGCCAAGTCACGAGCGTCTGCATCGCGAGGAGGAAGACGAAAGCAGCGATGCCCTGCCCCAGCGAGAGGTTGGTGCCGGTGAGGATGCCCGCGAGCACCGAGCCGACCGCCACGGTCACGACCAGATCGAAGGCGTTGAGTTTGGCGAGGCTGCGTTTGCCGCCGAGGCGGAGAAAGAAGATGAGAAGCGCGTAGGAAGCGAGCCCGAAGGTGGCGACGCGCAGGAGATCCTGTGGATCAGGGATGATCATGCAAGCTCAACGACCGGCGCCGCGAGAAGTGCCGCGGCGCCGGTGATGCCGTCGCCTCAGGCGGGCTGGTCTTCCTCGACCTTGAGCGCGCCGCGCTTGATCTGGTCGCGTTCCATCGATTCGAACAGCGCCTTGAAATTGCCTTCGCCGAAGCCTTCGTCGCCCTTGCGCTGGATGAATTCGAAGAAGACCGGGCCCACCTGCGCTTCGGCAAAGATTTGCAGAAGCAGGCGGGGCTGGCCATTCTCGATGGTGCCGTCGAGCAGGATGCCGCGCGTCTTGAGCGCCTCGACATCCTCGCCATGGCCGGGAAGCCGTTCGTCGAGCATCTCGTAATAGGTTTCGGGCGGGGCGGTCATGAAGGGCACGCCAAATTCCTTGAGGCGGTCCCAGCAGGACACGAGATCGTCGCATATGAGCGCGATATGCTGGATCCCCTCGCCATTGAATTCGCGCAGATATTCCTCGATCTGACCCTTGCCCCCTTCGCCTTCCTCGTTGAGCGGGATGCGGATCTTGCCGTCGGGCGCGGTGAGCGCCTTCGAGGTCAGGCCGGTATATTCGCCCTTGATGTCGAAATAGCGGATTTCCTGGAAGTTGAAGAGCCGTTCGTAATAGTCGGCCCAAAAGGCCATACGGCCATTATAGACATTGTGGGTGAGGTGATCGATGCGCAGGAAGCCCGCGCCGACGGGGTTACGATCGACCCCTTCGAGATAGTCGAAATCCACATCGTAGATGGTAAGGCCGTCGCGTTCCTCGTCGCGGTAGCGATCGACCAGATAGATATGCGCCCCGCCAATGCCCTTGATCGCCGGGATGTAGAGCTCCATCGGGCCCACTTCGCTTTCGACGGGCTGCGCGCCGCGTTCAATGAGTCCGGCATAGGCAGCCGCCGCGTCATGGACGCGAAATGCCATGGCGCAGGCACCCGGGCCATGTTCCTGCGCGAAGAAGGAGGCCGCGCTGCCCGGTTCGTAATTGGCGAGAAGGTTGATGCCGCCCTGCCGCCAGAGCTGCACGTCCTTGGAGCGATGGTCGGCGATGTGGGTGAAGCCCATGGCCTTGAAGACCGGTTCGAGCAGTCCCTTTTCCGGAGCGGTGAATTCCACGAATTCGAAGCCATTGAGCCCGATGGGATTGTCGAACAGATCTGCCATGTCTTTCTCCTGAATTGTCGAGGGGACTTGCCCTGAGGCGTCCGGCCTGTCACCTTGTTGCAAATTACAACAAGTTGTTTTGACAACTTTATAGAGGGACGGCCCATGGGAGTCAATTCGAGCGGCGAGGTGATCCGGCTGGATGGCTTCCTGCCCTACAAACTCATCCTCCTTGCCGACCGGCTATCGCGCCGCATTACCTCGATCGCGCGCGAGGAAGGCGATCTGACCCTGTCCGAATGGCGGGTCATGGCGGCGGTCGCCGACCGGCCGGGGCGGACCGCCAATGAAGTGGTCGCGATCACGCCGATGGACAAGGGCGTGGTCAGCCGGTCGGTGCGCACCCTGATCGATCGGGGGCTGCTGCGGCGCGAGGCCTCCGACGCCGACGGGCGGCTGGCGCATCTCTACCTCACCGATGCGGGAGGCAGCGCCTATGAAGCGGTGGCGTCGAAGATCCTGCTGGTCGATCGCCAAGTGCGCGAGGCGCTGCCCGAGGAGGGCTATGGCGCCATCGAGAAGGGCCTGGACGAAATGCTCCGCACATTGCGTTGAGCCGCAGATTATCGGGGAAAATGGTGGGCGGTGACGGGCTCGAACCGCCGACCCTCTCGGTGTAAACGAGATGCTCTACCAACTGAGCTAACCGCCCTCCGGCGGCTGCCATTTGGCAGGTTCGTCCAGCGAGTTCAATGGGGCAATTGCCGCTCGTGCGGTATGCGGTCGGCATGGGGCGGTTCGGGCTGGGTGACGATGGCGAGGACCAGCCCGCTGGTCACCGCGTAGATGAAGGCGCCGTCCATCGAGGCCTGCCCCAGCGGGGTCTGCCACATCTGGAACAGCGCCCCGCCAATGGCGAGGAAGAGGCCCAGCCAGATGAACAGCATCAGCCCCAAACCGATGATCGCCGGGCGTTTCGAGGCGTTGAACGCGCTCACCGTGCCATGGTGCGACATGCCCATGCGCACTGCGCCGATGAGCGCGAGGAGGCCGGCAGCGATTTCGAGGAAGATGATCGTGCCGAGCGCGATCCAGACGATCGTGGGGCTGGTGATCGGGGCGATGAGGCTGTCGGGATAGGCTTCATGGCCTTCCATCGCGAAGACCGCCGCGACATAGCCATAGGCCTCGTCGAGATTGACGATATTCTGTAGCCCGTAGAACAGGGCCTGCAGGCCAGCCGCGATGACAAGCAGCATCTTCATCAGGCGAATGCGCATGTCCCCTCCCCCATCGGCCGGCAGGATAATGCAATTCGCGCGATTCACAAAGTCGTTACGCAATCGCATTGAAGGCAATGCAAACGCTTTGGCAAAGATCAGGCCGCGAGCTGACCGTCCAGGGCAGCGAAATAGCGGCGCATCGACGCGCTGGCCTCAGGGCTGAGTTCGATGAAGATGCGGCGACCGTCATGAGGATCGGCACGGCGCACGAAGATGCCCTTGTCGGTCATCGCCTTCATCCAGCGGAGCGCGGTGGTCGCGGGCACCGATGCGGCGATGCACAGCGAGGATACGGGTACGCGGTGCTGCGCGATTTCCGCGGCGAGCAGGTCGAGCAGCATGTCCCAGGCCGGATCGGCGAACAGATCCTTGTCGAAAAACTCTTCGCGCAGGCGGCGCGCGCGGATCGCGGCGCGGACCTGTTCGGCTCGAACATCGGGCACGTTACCGCCGGGCGCGGGCGCCGAGAGGCCGCTGCGCGGCGAGGGAGGCTCGGTCATGCGCGAGAGCGTGGCGGCGATGCGGGCGACCTCTTCCGAAAGCTGGCGCAGCCGTTCGCCTTCGCCTTGGCGGCCCACGTCATGAACCGAGCTGTTCTCGCGTGCGGCCATCAGGGCCAGTGCGACCAGCCTTTCCTCCCTTTCAGGGGCGATCGCCAGTTCGACATCGGGGGAATCGATGCGCGCGGCAAGAAGGTCGAGAAGCGGTTTGGGTGCGACGATGGTCGCGGGGCGAGCGGTGTCAGCCCTGTTGAAAGCGGTGACGAAGCGTTCCAGCCGGTCGGGATCCTCGCGCGTGATCTCGATCCACACCGGCCCCGACAGCATGGCGGCATCGACATCGTCGAAACGATAGACCGGGCCAAGAGGATGACCGGCCTCGCGGATGAAACGGGCGACCTCGCGGCTTTGCCGGTCGTCGTCGGCAATCATCTGGATCGGACGGCGCGTGCCCGTGGCATAGGAAAGCTGGTTCATGGACCTGTTCCATATTGGTGAGGGACGCCAAGCAATTCGGGGCCCCTATGTGAACCGAGCGAGCGAACCCTAGGCAAATCGGATCGGCTTGCCCAGTGGGTGAGTCCGATATGGATGAATTAGCAAGGGAGCGGATACCGCGTCCCCCTAGCAGGGCGACGATGAACATTCTTGACCCCATGATCTGCGGCGCCGAGCGGCGCGCGCGCTGGCTGGCCGAGCTGGAGACTGCGCTCGAGCAATGCCAGATTCTTTCCGACCAGCTGGCCCGCGAACATCCTTCTTCCGAGGAAGTGGCCGAAACCCGCCAGCGGATTGCGAGAGCCCGGGAAAGGGTCGAGGAAATCCGCCGCGCCCGGCCGACCGCGCGGCCATTGGCTGACGATGCGCGCATCTATGTCGAATTGGCGACCTGGCGCGGCAATCTGGACTGAAGCCGCTCAGACCCCCTGCGGCAGATCGCCTCCGCCGCCAAAAGGCTCCATATAGGATGCAATAGGCGGGGCTTCCCAACCCGAGGTCGCGCAGAAACCGGGGTTGAAATAGGATTTCTTGCCATATCGGAGCGGCTGGCCATCGGGGCCGTCGCACCGGCCGCCCGCGGCGATGAGGATGGCATGACCCGCGGCGGTATCCCATTCCGAGGTCGGCCCGAGGCGGGGGTAGATATCGGCGTCGCCGCTGGCGAGGATGCCGAACTTCAAGCTGGAGCCCACTGCGCGCTGTTCGATCGCTTCGCCCGGGAAGGCGCGTTCGAGATAGTCGGCGGCGCCTTGGGTGAAATGGTTCTTGCTGGCGAGCGCGACCATCGGCGAAGCGCGCTCCCGCACATGGACGGTGCGGCGGCCCGCCTCGTCCTCGCAGATCGCCTTTCCGCCATGATGCGCGATCCACAGCCGATCGGTAGCGGGCGCGTAGATCGCGCCGAGGCTGGGAATGCCGTCCTCGATGAGGCCGATGTTCACCGTATAATCGTCGCCGCCCTTGATGAAGCTCTTGGTGCCGTCGAGCGGATCGACGAGGAAGAAGCTGCTGCCATGATCGGGGACGATGCCCTTGGCGAACTGCTCCTCGGCGACCACCGGCACGCCAGGCGCGTGGCGGGCGAGCGCCGCCAGCACCACCGCCTCGGCGGCATGGTCGGCATCGGTGACGGGCGAGGCGTCGATCTTCTTTTGCGCGGTGAAGCCCTTGCGGACCACCTCGAGAATGGCGGCGCCCGCTTCACGCGCCGCTTCGCCCAACTGTTCGGCCAGCACGGCGCTGGCGATGTGGATGCGGGGCTCCGCCACCCTTTGCGGCCGCGCCCTAGCGCGGGGCCATGCGGATGCCACCGTCGAGCCGGATCGATTCCGCATTGAGATAAGGGGTTTCGCAGATGAAGGCGGCGAGATCGGCATATTCCTCGGCCTTGCCGAGGCGCTTGGGGAAAGGCACCTGCGCGCCCAGGGCGTCCTGCACCTTTTCGGGCATCATCGCGACCATCGGGGTCTTGAACACGCCTGGCAGGATGGTGTTCACGCGCACCCCGTCATTCATCAGGTCGCGCGCGATCGGCAGCGCCATCGCCAGTACGCCGCCCTTCGAAGCCGAATAGGCAGCCTGGCCGATCTGGCCGTCCTCGGCCGCGACGCTGGCAGTATTGATGATGCAGCCGCGTTCACCGTCTTCCATCGGTTCGAGACCCACCATGCCCTGCGCCGAATGGGCGATACAGCGGAAGGAGCCGATGAGATTGATGTTGATCGCCAGTTCGAACTGCACCATCGGGTAGAGCAGCCGTTCGCCGGTCTCCTTGTTGGTGCCGACCGTCTTGGCAGCATTGGCGACGCCCGCGCAATTGACGAGGATGCGTTCCTGTCCGTTGGCGGCGCGGGCCTTTTCGAAGCCCGCCTTCACGCTGTCGTCGCTGGTCACATCGACTTCGCAGAAAGTGCCGCCGATATCGTCGGCGACTTTCTGTCCGGCGTCGGCGTTGCGATCGAAGATCGCGACCTTCGCTCCCTTCGCGGCCAATTTGCGGGCGGTGGCTTCACCGAGGCCCGACGCGCCTCCCGTTACGACTGCTGCGACACCTTCGACATTCATGCCTGTTTCTCCACTTTTGCGAGCAGCGCATCGACCTGGACCTGTTGTCCTTCGCTGGCGCTCAATTCGCTGACGACGCCGTCGAACGGCGCGGTCAACCCATGTTCCATCTTCATCGCTTCGAGGGTCAGCAAGCGCTGCCCCTTCTCGACCTTGTCGCCTTCGGCGACGTCGACGCTGGTGACCTTGCCCGGCATCGGTGCGACGATCGCGCCGTCACCCGCCGCCGCAGCGCCCGATCCCCGGATGCCCAATGCGAATTCGGTCGCTTCGCCTTCGTAGAAGACCACGACCCGCGCGTCATCGCGAAATCCCGAGGCCGCGGCGAAATGGTCGCCTTCGCGCAAGGTGATATTTCGCGTGTCGCCCCGGTGCGTCAGCGCCACCCGCGAAGCGGCGTCGCGATTGAGCCGGAAACCCGCGAGCGGCGAAGGCTCTTCCTCGGCGAGCGCGATCATCGCGGCGGCTTTCCAGACGAGATGGTCCGGCGCGCTGCCCGGAATGAGGTCATCCTCATGATCGGCGATGAAGCTGGTGTCGAGGTCGGCCTCGACGAATTGAGGATGAGTCACCGCGCGCGAGAGAAACGCCGCGTTGGTGCGCACCGGCCAGACCTCGAGATTGTCGAGGATGGTCGCGAGGCCCTCGATGGCATCGCTCCGCGTTTCGCCATGATGGATGAGCTTGGCGATCATGGGGTCGTAATGGGGGCTGACTTCATCGCCTTCCTCGACCCCGGTTTCGATCCGGCCCATTTCGCCCAGGTCGAAATGGTCGAGCCGCCCGGTCGAGGGAAGGAAACCCGTCGAGGGATCCTCGGCATAGAGCCGCGCCTCGATGGCATGACCGTTGATCGACAGTTCCTCCTGTGCGAGCGGAACCTTCTCGCCCGCGGCAGCGCGCAGCTGCCATTCGACAAGATCGACGCCGGTGATTTCCTCGGTGACGGGATGTTCGACCTGCAGGCGGGTGTTCATTTCCATGAACCAGATGCGGTCGGCGCGCAGCCCTTCGGAGGCATCGGCGATGAATTCGACCGTTCCCGCGCCTTCATAGTCGACGGCCTGGCCCGCGCGGACCGCCGCGGCGCAGACGGCCTGACGCGTTTCCTCGTCCATGCCGGGCGCGGGCGCTTCCTCGATCACTTTCTGGTGGCGGCGCTGGAGCGAGCAGTCGCGTTCGAACAGGTGGACGACATTGCCATGACTGTCGCCGAACAGTTGCACCTCGATATGGCGCGGGCTTTCGATCCATTTTTCCAGAATGACGACATCATTGCCGAAGCTGCTGGTGGCTTCGCGCTTCACGCTGGCGAGCGCGTCCTTGAAGGCCTTGGGATCGTCGACCTTGCGCATCCCCTTGCCGCCGCCGCCCGCGACCGCCTTGATGAGGACGGGGTAGCCGATCTTGTCGGCTTGCTTTGCCAGATGGTCGGGGGACTGGTCCTCGCCCATATAGCCCGGCGTCACCGGGACGCCGGCGTCGGCCATGAGTTTTTTCGCAGCATCCTTGAGGCCCATGGCGCGGATGCTTTCGGGCTTCGGGCCGACCCAGATCAGCCCTGCGTCGATGACCGCCTGCGCGAAATCGGCATTTTCCGAGAGAAAGCCATAGCCGGGATGGATGGCTTCTGCGCCCGCTTCCTTCGCCGCCGCGATGATCCTGTCGCCCTTGAGATAGCTTTGCGCGCTGGGCGCGGGGCCGATGCAGACCGCTTCGTCGGCCATGCGGACATGGAGCGCCTTGGCATCGGCTTCCGAATAGACAGCGACCGTGGCGATCCCCATGGCGTGCGCGGTGCGCATGACCCGGCAGGCGATCTCGCCGCGATTGGCAATCAGGAGCTTTTCAAACATGGGCCTCGCTTATCGGGCGCAGCGCCCGCGGTCTAGGGGGCGCAGCTTTCGGGGAAGATGTCGCCGCGAACGGTCACTCCGCCGCGCATTCCGCCGAGCGGGTTCGACCAACTGTACCAGCTTTCGGCGGGGTTGAAGCCCATCACGATGAAGCTCGCTTCCTGCCCGGGTCCGAGCCGACCGACCTCGCGGTCGGGCAGCGCAATCTCGATCCCGTTGGTGGTGGCGATTTCGACCAGTTCCTCGCCCGAGAAAAGGCCGGTGGAGTGAAGCACCGCCAGTTCGGATAGCGCGGTGGCACCGCCGCGATCCGCGCCCGCGCCGAAACGCACACCAGCGTCCTTCATCAGCTTCAGATTATGCCGCCAGATGTCCCTCGCGGCTTCCAGATCCTCGCCGAACAGCGCGTTAAAGCCGACCGCCAGCGTGGGGATGACGAACACGCCATTGTCCGCCGCGATGCGCGCATCCTCGGGCGTGAGCATCAGCCGTTCCTCGGCTTCGCCGCGCGGCCAGGCGCCGGGCATATGGACGAGCGCGAAGACATCTTCCTCAACCGCGAGGCGGAAGTCCGCGCGGCTGTTGACATGGACGATGGGGTGAAGACCCGCTGCCTTGGCATGACGCACCGCCGAGCGGAAATTGTCGGGGGTCAGACCGTCGCTGTCGGGCTGGTCATGGTGAGTGAGGTAGAGCTTGATATGGCTTGCGCCCTGCCGCTTGACCTCGGCGACCGCGGCCCTGGCATCGGCATCGCTGGCGACCTCATGATAGGCCTTTCCGGCGAGATCTTCCTTTTTCATCCGGTAGACGCCCCAATCGACCAGGTTTTCATACAGGGGACGCGGGTGGCCGCCGGGGCCGGTCAGTCCGCCGCCCGTATAGCTGCCGTCAACGGTTGCGGCACTGGCGGGAAGAGCGTCGTCGAAACGGATATTGTTGGGGTTGAGGACATAATAGATGCCCTGGTCGAGATAGTCCGAATGGCCGCGTGCGCCGCCGGGGCGCGGCTGGTCGATCATGTGGGTATGCACATCGGCGATCGGCGGGAGGAGGGTCCAGCGTGCGGCGTCGATCCGCTCGGCATCCTGGGGGACGTCGGCGACGAAGCGCCCGCCGGACAGGGCGAGATCGCGCTTTACAAAGCCTGAACCGGTGAAGACATTGGCCCCTTCGAGGACGAGTTCGCATCGGGACGGTTGGGCCTGCGTGGCGGCGGTCAGCGCGATCAATGCGGTCGTCAACATGGCTTTCGTCTCCTATCGGTTGCGGGCTGAGGATCAGCGCTCCTCCCTGGCGATATCGGCGCAGCGGTCGGGCGGGACCATGGTCATGCTGATGGTCGCGACCTTCCAGGTCATGCCGCGCTGGACGAGCGTGAGATTGTTGGTACCGCAATGGCGGCGCTCGCCCCCGACGTAGAAGGCATAGGGCACCCAGACCTGCGCCAGCCCGCCGTCCTGCAGCACCTTGGGCATGCCGAGCGGTTCATGATGGTCGGGCGCGGGTTCGAGATGGTCGAGCAGCGCGGTCATCGTGCGGATGCGTACGCGCGGCTGCCCCGCTTCCCGCTCGTCGACGACGATGAGCTGCGCATCTTCCTCCATGAGCGCCGAGGCGGTGACGGCATCGCCCGTCGCGACCGCTTCGATGACGACCTTCGCCGTATCGAGGATGGCGTAGGGATAGGCCCCCTCGGCGGGGGGTGGCATCGATGCGATCAAGAGGCTGGCGATCATTTTGCTACATCCTGAAAATGCCGAACTTCGGCTGGTCGGGAACGGGCGCGTTGAGGCAGGCGGCAAAGGCGAGGCCGAGCACGTCGCGGGTCTGCGCCGGGTCGATGATGCCATCGTCCCAGAGCCGCGCGGTGGCGTGCCAGGGATTGCCTTCATCCTCATATTTCTGGCGGATGGGGTTCTTGAATTCCTCGGCCTCCTCGGGCGTCCACTTGTCGGCGTCGCGATGGACCGTGGCGAGCACCGAGGCGGCCTGTTCGCCGCCCATCACCGAGATGCGGCTGTTAGGCCAGGTGAAGAGGAAATTGGGGCTGTAGGCGCGTCCCGCCATGCCATAATTGCCCGCGCCGAAGCTGCCGCCGATGAGGACGGTGATCTTGGGCACCTGCGCGGTCGCCACCGCCGTGACCAGCTTGGCGCCATGCTTGGCGATGCCTTCGGCTTCATATTTGCCGCCGACCATGAAGCCCGAGATGTTTTGGAGGAAAAGCAGCGGGATCTTGCGGTGCGCCGCCAGCTCGATGAAGTGCGCGCCCTTGCGCGCGCTTTCGGAGAAAAGCACGCCATTGTTGGCGAGGATCGCGACCGGCAACCCGTGGATATGGGCAAAGCCGCAGACCAGTGAGGGGCCGTAAAGAGCCTTGAACTCGTTGAACTCGCTGCCGTCGACCAGCCGGGCGATCACCTCATGCACGTCATAGGGCGCGCGCACGTCCTCGGGGATGATCGAATAGAGTTCCTCGGGGTCATATTTGGGCGGGCGCGGTTCGCGATAGTTGAGATCGTCGTTCTTCGCGCCCTGGGGCACGGTCGAGAGGATGTCGCGAACGATGGTCAGCGCATGTTCGTCATTCTCGGCAAGATGGTCGACCACGCCCGATTTCTTCGCGTGGAGCGCGCCGCCGCCGAGATCCTCGGCCGAAATTTCCTCGCCAGTCGCGGCCTTCACGAGCGGCGGGCCCGCGAGGAAGATGGTGCCCTGTTCCTTCACGATGACGCTTTCATCGCTCATCGCCGGCACATAGGCGCCGCCCGCGGTGCAGCTGCCCATCACGCAGGCGACCTGGGCGATGCCCTGCGCCGAAAGATTGGCCTGGTTGTAGAAGATCCGCCCGAAATGGTCGCGGTCGGGAAAGACCTCGGCCTGGTGCGGCAGGTTCGCACCGCCGGAATCGACGAGATAGATGCAGGGCAAGCGGTTCTGCATCGCGATTTCCTGCGCGCGCAGATGCTTCTTCACCGTCATCGGATAATAGGTGCCGCCCTTCACGGTGGCATCGTTGCAGACGATCATCGCCTGCCGTCCCGACACGCGGCCGATGCCCGCAATCATCCCCGCGCCCGGCACTTCGCCGCCATACATGTCGCAGGCCGCGAGCTGACCGATCTCGAGGAAAGGCGAGCCCGGGTCGAGGAGCCGTTCGACGCGCTCCCTCGGGAGGAGCTTGCCGCGCGAGACATGGCGTTCGCGATGCCGTTCGGGACCGCCCTTGGCGGCCTCGGCGACATCGGCGCGCAGCCGCTCGGCGAGTTCACGGTTATGTTTGGCCCGCGCGACGGCGTCGGGCGCGGAAAGATCGATCTTGCTGTCCAGCGTCGGTGCACTCATGGCCAAGCTGACTAGCGGCTCGGCAAGGGCTTTCCAAGCTATTCGCTGACCCGCGCGTCGCCGAGCGTCATCAGATAGTCGAGCAGCGCCTCATTTTCACGCTCGGTGAGCGCGGAGAGGTTGCGCGCCGCGACATAGCGCATCACGCCATGCGCGCTGCCATCGGGACGGGTGCCGGTGCGCAGGACCATCGCCAGTTGCTCGCGCCCCTTCTCAGCGATGCGGTCGATGGGAGGCGCCGCTGTCCCGCCGCCCAGAGCCGCGCCATGGCATTCGGCGCAGGTCACCGCGGCGATGTAACGGCCCTTGGCAAGCGCGGCGCCCCGGTCGGGAGGCATATGCTCGGCATAGCGTTTCACCTGCGCCGGCCCCTTGTCGAGAATGCCATAGCCGAGCAGCGCTTCGGTCGCCGGGCCGTCGGCGGGCAAGGGCCAGTCGCGACCTGCCGGGCGGAGCGTGCGCAGGAAGGCAATGAGCGCCTTCATGTCGCGGTCGGACAGCCGTTGAAGGGTGCGAGCGGGCATGTACCAGAGCGCGTCGCGGCGCGGATGGACACCTTCACGGAGCAAGGCTTCGAGTTCGCGGTCGCCGAGTGCCGAAACCCGGCGCGTGAGGTTGGAGGCGAAGATGAACCCGCCGTCGGGATCGTCCGAATAGGAGCCGCCCTGATAATCGGCGCCATGGCAGCTGTTGCAGCCGAGCACGGTGCCGAGCCGTTCGCCGTGGCGGACCGGATTGCCCGACGCTCCGTCGAAACTGGCCTGCGCCAAGGGGATGGCGCGGTCCTCGAGTGCATAGTTGCATCCGGCGGCGGCCAGGCCGACCGCGACGATGATGGCGATCCCATTCTTCATTTTCCACCTCCCCTTCGTGCCCGCGACCCTAGCCTTGGCGCAGCCCTACGGGCATTGACGGGGATCAAGCCTTATTGCGGCGCGGTGGCGGTGCGCGGCGGTTCGCCGGCGCGAGCGGCGCGGGCCTTCACATAGGCGATGATCGCATCGCGTTCGCGCTCGGTAAGGTGCGAGAAATGCTCGACCCCGACGAAGCTCATCAGCCCGAGGTCGCGGCCATCCTTGCCTACCCCTTCGGTGAGGAGCTTGCGCAATTCATCGTCCGAATAGGCCGCCGCGATCGCGAGGTCGGGCGCGAAGTCGCCGGTCCCTTCGAGCGAGGGGCCGTGACATTCGGCGCAGGTAGTGGATGTGAGGTAGCGGCCCCAGCGATGCTCGGACCCGAGGTCGGGCATCTGCGCCTCGGCGAACTGGCGCACTTGCGCGCTGCTGCGTGACAGTTCGCCGGTTTCCACCATTTCGCGCGTGATGTCGGTGAGGCGCGTGGGCGGCGTCGGCTTGCCCGCTTCCTCGAGCGTGCGCAAATAGGCGATGAGCGCATCGAGATCGGGGTCGCTCACGCGGCTGATGACCCCCGAGGGCATGAGCCACATTTCCCCGCGCATCGGGTGGATGCCCTTGACCAGCAGGCGGCGTAACGCGCGGTCGTCCATCTTGGGCAATTCGGTGGTGAGGTTGGAGGCGTAGATGCCGTCGAGTTCGGCCTCGAATTCGCCCATGTTGCCGCCTTGCAGATTGGGCCGGTGACATCCCTTGCAGCCGAGCACCGATGCCAATCTTTCGCCATGAGCGATCCGTGCCGCTTCGCCAGTGGCATCGGCACCGTCGAACTTGAGCGCCGCTTCGCGAAGCGAGGCATCGCCGCCGCCCGCGCCAATGTCGTTTTCGGCCGAACAGGCAAACAGGCTGGTGGAGGCCAGCAGACAAAGAAAATGCCGCATCGCGCTGCTCCTTCATCGGAAGCGCGGAAAATAACACAGGTTAATCCCGCTCGCCATCGGATTCGCTTCGGGCACGATGCGCCGTGCACCGCCCGGGCATTGCCAAGAAAGCTGATCCATGTTTAATTCCATTCCCTCTTCGATTGTCGAAGAAGGGAGCATCTGATCATGCACAAGATGGTGTTGATCGGCGCCCTCGGCGCCCTGTCCTGCGTCTCCCCTGCCCTGGCCGATCCCGGCGAACCCAGCCTGGAAGCGGTGAAGGCAGCGACCGAACGGTTCAAGGATATCAATGTCGCGCTGGCCGAGGGCTATGTTCCGGATCCGATGAACATGTGCGAGACCGCCGTGCACATGGGCCGCGACCCCGCGCTCGGCGCGATGGGCATCCATTATTTCCGGCCCGACCTCCTCGGCATTTCCGAACCGCCCAATCCGCGGGTCAACGGCAACGGCACCCACACCGATTTCCTGAACCCGTCGATCCTGATCTACGAACCTCAGGCGGACGGGAGCCTCGAACTGGTGGCGGTGGAAAATCTCGTCTTCCAGGAAGCCTGGCATGCGCTGGGACATGACGGCCCGCCGTCATTCCACGGCGTTGCGTGGGACGCGATGGCGGACGATCCCGAGACCGAGATCGACGAAGCGCACATGTTCGAGCCGCATTACGACCGCCATGTCTGGATCTATCGCGAAAATCCCAACGGGGTCTTCGCGCCCTTCAATCCGGCGGTGCGGTGCGACTTGCAGCAGGCCGAGGAAGTGGCCGCGGGCGACTAGTTGCCCGCGCCGACCAGTTCGCGCCCGATCAACATGCGGCGGATCTCGTTGGTCCCCGCACCGATGTCGAGCAGCTTGGCGTCGCGCATATAGCGTTCGACGGGCCAATCCTTGGTGTAGCCAGCGCCGCCCAAAGCCTGCACCGCTTCGCCCGCGACCTTGAAGGCGCTTTCGGACGCGAGAAGGATCGCGCCCGCCGCGTCGAAGCGCGTGGTCTTGCCCGCGTCGCAATTCCGGGCGACCGTATAGACATAGGCGCGCGCCGAATTGAGCGCGACATACATGTCGGCGATCTTGGCCTGGATAAGCTGGAAGCTGCCGATCGGCTGGCCGAACTGCTTGCGCTCCCGGACATAGGGAAGCACAACATCGAGGCAGGCTTGCATGATGCCGAGCTGGATGCCCGAGAGCACCGTGCGCTCATAGTCGAGGCCGCTCATGAGCACCGCGACGCCGCCGTTGAGCGGGCCCATCACTCGATCTTCAGGCAGGAAGCAGTCGTCGAACACCAGTTCGGCGGTCGGACTGCCGCGCATGCCGACCTTGTCGATCTTCTGGCCGATCGAGAAGCCTTCATCGCCCTTTTCGACGAGGAAGGTGGTGATGCCCCGTGAGCCGTCGCCGGTCTTGGCATAGACCACCAGCGTGTCGGCATGGGTGGCATTGGTGATCCAGAACTTCGTGCCGTTGAGGCGGTAGCCGCCATCGACCTTTTCGGCCTTGAGCTTCATGCCGACGACGTCGGAGCCCGCACCCGCTTCGCTCATCGCGAGGCTGCCGACATGTTCGCCCGAGATGAGCTTGGGCAGATATTTGGCCTTCTGCTCGGGGCTGGCCCATTTGGCGATCTGGTTGATGCACAGATTGGTGTGCGCGCCGTAGGAAAGTCCCACCGAGGCCGAGGCCCGCGCGATTTCTTCCTGTGCGATGACATGTTCGAGATAGCCGAGACCCAGCCCGCCGTCTTCCTCGCTGACGGTGATGCCGTGGAGACCCAGTTCGCCCAGTTGGGGCCAGAGCTCGACCGGGAAACGGTCGTTCTCGTCGATTTCGGCGCCGATGGGTTCGATCCTGTCCATCGCGAAACGGCGCGTGGTGTCGCGAATGGTTTCGGCCATTTCGCCAAGCTGGAAATCGAGGCCGGGCATGTCGTTCATGGTGCAAATTCTCCTGTTCGCTGCGCCGCCTAGCACCGCTTGGCTCGCGGCGACAAGACGTTGGCTAGACCCCTGCCCGCCCGACCGGCAATTGAACCTCGGCGGCCTCGGGCCTATGTGCACTGCAACACGATTTAGCGGAGACCCGATTCCATGACCCAGACCGTCATCCTTTCCTATGCGCGCACCCCGATGGGCTCGATGCAGGGCGTCCTTGCCGATGTCAGTGCGACCGACCTTGGTGCCACGGCGGTCAAGGCCGCGGTCGAGCGGGCCGGGGTCGAGGGCGATGAGATCGACCGCATCTACATGGGCTGCGTGCTTCCCGCGGGCCTCGGACAGGCACCGGCTCGGCAGGCGGCGCTGAAGGCCGGACTACCCAAGTCGGTGCAGGCCACCACGGTGAACAAGGTGTGCGGTTCGGGAATGCAGACCGTCATCCAGGCCGACGAGGCGATCCGCGCCGGCAATGCCACGACCATCGTCGCGGGCGGCATGGAATCGATGACCAACGCGCCCTACCTCCTCAAGAAGCATCGCTCGGGCGCGCGGCTCGGCCATGATACCGCTTATGACCATATGTTCCTCGACGGGCTCGAGGATGCCTACGAGGAAGGCCGGGCAATGGGCAGCTTCGCCCAGTGCACCGCCGACGAATATCAGCTCACCCGCGAGGAAATGGACGCCTATTCGATCGAAAGCCTCGCCCGCGCCAACCGTGCGATCGCCGAAGGCGATTTCGAAGGCGAAGTCGTTCCGGTGACGATCAGCACCCGCAAGGGCGATGTGGTGGTCGATACCGACGAAGCGCCGGGTCGCGGCAAGCCCGACAAGATCCCCACCCTGCGCCCCGCCTTTGCCAAGGACGGCACGATCACCGCGGCGACCTCCTCCTCGATTTCCGACGGGGCGGCGGCCGTGGTCGTGACCTCGAGCGAAGCGGCCAAGGCCGCGGGCAAGGAGCCCGTTGCGACCATCGTCGCCACTGCGGCCCATGCGCAGGAGCCGAGCCAGTTCACCGTCGCGCCGATCGGTGCCATCGAGAAGGTGCTCAAGAAGGCTGGCTGGGGCGTGGACGAAGTCGAGCTTTGGGAAGTCAACGAGGCCTTTGCCTGCGTCGCCATGTTCGCGATGCGCGACCTCGGCATTCCGCATGAGAAGATCAACGTGAACGGCGGCGGCACCGCGCTCGGCCACCCGATCGGTGCGAGCGGTACGCGCATTCTCGTCACCCTGCTCAACGCCATGAAGAAGCGCGGCCTCAAGAAGGGTGTCGCGAGCCTGTGCATCGGCGGCGGCGAAGCCACCGCGATCGCGGTCGAGATGGCCTAGAGAAAGGCCTCGATGATCGGGCAGGGTCCGGCCCTGCCCGAGCCGCATTCGGAAGAAAGGTCCGCGAGGCGATCGCGGGCCTTTATCTTTTGCGCGATCTCGGCATCGAGCGCGGCGACCCTTTCGCTGGCCAGTTCGAGGATGCGCGCACGGTCGCGGCTGCGGTCGAGCGCGATCAGTTCGCCGATCTGGCCCAGCGTGAAGCCGGCTTCCTTGGCGCGGCGGATGAAGCGCAGCCGGTCGAGATGGTCGGCGCCATAGCGGCGGATCGAGCCTGCGCGCGGGGGAACATCGAGAAGCCCCTTGCGCTGGTAGAAGCGAACGGTCTCGACCCCGATGCCTGCCGCGCGGGCAAGAGAACCGATGCTGTGATTTTCCATTCTTGACTCCGTACCATGGTACCGGAGTTATGGCGATGGACAGCCTGAAGTCTTTTTCGAAAGGGACCCGACTGTCATGACGCACCATGAACTCATCAGCGCACGGACCGCGCGCATCTACCGGATGGTCAAGCCCGGCCATGTCTGCCCCTATGGCCTCAAGGCGCTGCACCTTCTTAAATCCAAGGGGTACCAGGTCGAGGATCACCCCCTCACCACCGCCGAACAAACCGATGCCTTCAAGGCCGAACATGGCGTCCGGACGACGCCGCAGATCTTCATCGGCGGGGCGCGCATCGGGGGTTATGAGGATTTGCGCCGCCACCTGGGGCTCAAGGTCCGCGAAGCGGGCAAGACCAGCTATCGGCCGGTGATTGCATTGTTCGCGATGACCGGGCTGGCGGCGCTGTCGCTTTCGACCTTCGTCTATGGCAATCCCCTGACCATCCGTGCCGCCGAATGGTTCATTTCGCTGTCGATGGTGGTGCTGGCGCTCCTCAAGTTGCAGGATGTCGAGAAGTTCTCCTCGATGTTCCTCAACTACGACCTGCTGGCCAAGCGCTGGGTGCCCTATGCGACGCTCTATCCCTTTCTCGAAGGGTTCGCGGGGCTGCTGATGGTCGGCCATCTTCTCAACTGGCTGTCGGTGCCCATCGCATTGTTCATCGGCACGATTGGCGCAATCAGCGTCTTCAAGGCGGTCTATGTCGAGAAGCGCGAGCTCAAATGCGCATGCGTCGGCGGGTCGTCGAACGTACCGCTCGGCTTCATCAGCCTGACGGAAAATCTGATGATGGTCGGCATGGCGCTGTGGATGGCCCGGATGCTCTTCTGAACCGTCGACTCCCCGACAGAGCCATTTTCTGCTAGAGCCGCCGCTTCACTGAAGCAGGGGAGCATGACATGAAGAAGTGGATCATCCTGGCCGGCGCGGCCACATTGGCGGCCTGTGCCGAGAGCAGCGACGTGACGGTCGAAGAGGAAAATGTCCTCAACGAAGCGGCGGCCACGACCGAGACCGAGATGATGTCGCTGGCAGGCACGACCTGGGAATTCACGCGTGACGATGTCAGCTATATCGAATCGATCGACAACGACGGCAATTACATCGCCGAGACCGCCGATGGCGAACATGCCGATCACGGGACCTATGAAATGGTCGACGACAAGGCCTGCTTCACCAGCGCGATGACCGAGGAGGGCACCGTCTGCTGGACCGTCAGCGATGTCGCGGTCGGCGAGAGCATGGTGACGACGAGCGACAAGGGCGAGGAAATCAGCGTCAAGCGCGTCGAATATCGCGAAATGTCGATGCCGTCGTCCTGAACGCGGCACCGATGACATGAGGGGGGCGGCCTTTCACGGCCGCCCTTTTCATTTTCAGTCGAAACGTTCGCCCTTGTCGACGCCCCACAGAGCGTCTTGCGCGATCCAGCCTTCCTTGTCGCCCAGTTCGATCCGGCAGGAAGAACCATCGCATTCGCCAAGAATGCCCACCACCCCCGGCTCGGCGCGGTAGCGCACGGGACTGCCCGCCTCGGCATCGAGACGGATGTTCACGGGCGCATCGCCGATCACCATGCCGGTTCGGCGGTCCGCGAGCAGCGACACCGCCATCCAGCCGACCGCGCCTTCGGGGCCTTCGATCTTGCGCCAATTGTCGTGACGCTGGAGCACCCGCACCGGCAGGTTGCGCCGCTGGTAGATCCAGACGCCGGGATAGGTGCGGCCCGGACCGGTTCGCATCATGGCCTTGCCGCTCGAGATCGAGGCCCAATAGGGCACCGTCCGGTCCTGCGCGGAAGCCGGAAGCGCGAGCGACAGAACCGCCGCGACGAGAAGGGCAAGAGCGCGCATCATGCGCCGGTCAGGATCCGGTCCACGAGCTGCTTCACGGTCGGCACGAACCCGTTCGAATAGAAGGGATCGGTCTTGAAGCGGAAGGCCGAGTGGCCCGCGAACATGAGGTTCTGATCGACCGGACCGCCATGAGCGATGTCCTGCAGCGTCTTCTGGATGCAGAAGGAGCGCGGATCGGCGAGACGACCCGTCGAATTCTTCTCATTGTCGGCCCAGCTCGAGAAGCTGCACTGCGACAGGCAGCCCATGCAATCGGCCTGGTCCTTGCGGATTTCCTTCATTTCCTCGGGCGTGACGAAAACGAGCGTGTCCTCGGGGGTCTTCATCGCCTCGGTATAGCCCGCGCCATACCATTCGCGGGCATGCTGGAGGTCGCCCTTGGTGACGAAGAAGTTCTTGCGGTTGCCCACGCCCACGTCGAGCGCGAACTTGTGGTCGCCCACCTCTTCCTTGGTGAAGGCGATCTGGCGCTGCGAGCGCGCTTCCAGATTGCGCAGGAAGCTGTTGCGAACCGCCGAGGAATAGAAACCCGTCGGCGAGAATTTGTGCAACAGCACGTCGCCTTCCTCGAGCGTCATCAGCTTGGCCTTCCACTCGGGCGGAATGGGGCTTTCCTGCGTGAGGAGCGGCCGGGTACCGAACTGGAAGGCGATGCTGCCCAGTTCCTCATTGTCGATCCAGTCGTTCCACTCGTCGAGCCGCCAGACGCCGCCTGCCATGATGATCGGCACGTCTTCGGAAACGCCTTCGGCGCGCATCATCTTGCGCAGTTCAGCGACGCGCGGATAGGGATCCTGCGGCTTCTTGGGGTCTTCGGCGTTGGACAGGCCGTTATGGCCGCCCGCCAGCCAGGGATCTTCATAGACCACCCCGGCCAGACCCTCGGAAAATTTGGAATAGGCGCGTTTCCACAGCGCACGGAAAGCGCGGCCCGAGGAAACGATCGGCAGATATTTCACGCCATATTGCTGTGCGATCTCGGACAATTTGTAGGGCATGCCCGCGCCGCAGGTGACGCCGTCGATCAGCCCCTTGCACCGTTCGAGAACGCCGTGGAGCACGCGCTGCGCGCCGCCCATTTCCCACAGCACGTTGATGTTGATCGCACCGCGGCCCGAGGCGATGTCATAGGCGCGTTCGACCTGCGCGGTGGCGCCGTCGATGGCATATTTGAGCAATTCCTCATGCCGACCGCGGCGCGTCATTTCCTCATAGACCTGCGGAATGATGCGCCCTTCGGCATCATAGCTGTCGGCATTGACCGCGCTGACCGTGCCGATGCCACCGGCGGCAGCCCAGGCACCCGAACTGGCATGATTGGTGGCGCTGACGCCCTTGCCGCCCTCGATCAGTGGCCACACCTCGCGGCCATTGTACATGATGGGCTTGAGACCCTTGAACAAAACACTCTCCTGAATTCTTCGCCTCGCTATAAGGCCGTGACTTTCCTACGGCAATTGCTGAAGCGCGTAATCGAGACCGATATCGACGGCCGGAGCCGACTGGGTGATCCGCCCCACCGAAATATAGTCCACGCCGCTTTCGGCGATGGCGCGGATCGTGTCGAGCCGCACGCCGCCCGAGGCTTCGAGCGGCACCCGTCCCGCGACCAGGGCAACCGCCTCTTTCAGCGTCTCGGGCCCCATATTGTCGAGCAGTAGCCGGTCGGCGCCCGCCTTCAGCGCGGGTTCGATCTGGTCGATGCGGTCCACCTCGACCTGGACTTCGAGACCATGGTCGGCGGCCTTGGCGCGCCGGACGGTGACGGCGACGTCGCCGCCGTTCACCGCGATATGGTTGTCCTTGACGAGGAGGCCATCGTCCATGCGCATCCGGTGATTGGAAGCGCCGCCCATGCGCGAGGCATATTTGTCGAGGAGGCGCATGCCGGGAAGCGTCTTGCGCGTATCGAGAAGCGTCGCGCCCGTCCCGGCGATCGCATCGACATATTGGCGCGTGACGGTGGCGATACCCGACATATGCTGCATGGTGTTGAGCGCTGATCGTTCGGCGGCGAGCATTGCCCGGGCATTGCCCGCGAGCCGCATCAGGTCCTGCCCCGCCGGAACCGCGTCGCCATCCTCGACCAGTTTCTCGATCCGCACCTCGGGGTCGAGCTTGCGGAAGAAGGCGATGGCGATGTCGATGCCCGCGACGACGATGGCTTCACGGCTATCCATGATCGCCTCGAAACGCGCATCGCGGTCGATGGTGCTTGCCGAGGTCACGTCGCCGCCCGACCCCAGATCCTCGGCCAGGACCCGATCGACGAAGTCGGCCAGGTCGAATTGCGCCATGCCCATATGCTCTCCCCGATGATTCACGGGCCGTCCCTAGGGCTTCCACACCGGTAGTGACAAGCGGGCGCAGCGATCATTCGGCTTCCTGCGCCAATTGGGCGATCACGCTCGCCGCACTGGCCTCGGTAGGCTGCCAATGCGCTTCGTCATGCTCGCGCACATAGCGGTGCTGGCGCCGCTCGACATAATGGTCGCCATCCCAGCCCATCACGCGGATCGCGCAGTCGAGGCGATTGGCGTGGATGATGTTGAAGCTGGGCGGCTCGGTCCGGATGCGGGTGGAAAAGGCCGTACCCGCCTGGATGGCAAGCGCGCTGCCGTCGCCGCGCGGCAGGTCGAGGGTGCGATGGACGCTCGAAGTATGGTTGTGGCCGGTGAGGATGAGGTCGATGCCTGCATCGTCGGTCGCGGCCACCGCTGCCGCCTGGTTCTGAATGGCGTCGCCGCGCTCGTCGCCGCGCGGGAGCTTCCACAGGGGATGATGGCAGACGAGGACGCGTAAAGCGTCGGCGGATGCCGTCGCGAAACGTTCGCGCATCAGGGCGATCTGGTCATCGGAAATCTTGCCATTCTTCACCACCAGCCCGCGCGCGGTGTTGAGCCCGAGGATCGCAAGGCCATCGCGTTCGAGCCAGGGATTGCGGTCCTCGCCCATGAATCTGTCCCAGCGCGAATGCGGCTTGATGAAGCGCTGGACGAGGTCGCTCGAGGGAACGTCGTGATTGCCGGGAACGACGAGGACTTCGTGGCCCCAGCCCTCGATCTTGTCGATCCAGGAGCGTGCCATCTCGAACTCCTCGGGGTCGGCCCACTGGGTGAGATCGCCCGCGCAGATCACCATGTCCGCCTCGGTTTTCTCGATGAGGCCTTCGACCGCTTCGACGATCGGCTGTTCGTGAATCCCGAAATGGACGTCGGAAAGATGGATGAATGTTCGCATGTCCCGTCAACGCATCAAGCGGCCTATCGTTCAGGCAGTGGCTGGTCTAACCAGAGGGCATGGATCGCACCGAGGCCAATAGCGGCACCCGTCCGGTTTCGGACCGGCTCCGCTTCGACGAGGCGGGGCTGGCCCGCTGGATGGAAGCGAATGTCGAGGGCTTTTCGGGGCCGCTCACCGTTCGCCAGTTCAAGGGCGGCCAGTCCAATCCCACCTATCGCGTCGAGACGCCGCACGGTGCCTATGTGTTACGCCGGAAGCCGCCGGGAAAGCTGCTTCCAGGCGCGCATGCGGTCGAGCGCGAATATCGGGTCATGAAGGCGCTGGGCGAGCAGGATTTTCCGGTTCCGCGCGTCCATGGCCTTTGCGAAGACGAAAGCGTGATCGGGACGCCTTTCTTCATGATGGACATGGTCGATGGGCGGATCATTTGGGAAGCAAGCTTTCCCGACATGGACCCTGCCCCCCGCAGGGCGCATTTCGACGCCATGAACGGAGTAATCGCGCGGCTCCATTCGATCGATCCCGAGAAAGCCGGACTGGGCGATTATGGCAAGGGCAAGGATTATGTCGCGCGGCAGGTCGCGCGCTGGTCAGCGCAATATGAAGGTGACGCGGAGGCCGGGCGGATCAAGGCGATGGACCGGCTGGTGGCGTGGCTGCGCGATCACCTGCCCGAGCGCGACGAGCCGGTGCGGATCACCCATGGCGATTTTCGCTGTGACAACATGATCTACCATCATGAGCGCCCCGAGGTGCTGGCGGTGCTCGACTGGGAATTGTCGACGCTGGGCGATCCCGTTGCCGATTTCACCTATCATCTGATGATGTATCGCATGCCCGCGGGGATCTTCACCGGGCTGAAGGGTCTCGACCTCGCGCAGCTCGGCATCCCTTCGGAAGAGGAATATGTCGAGCTTTATTGCGAGCGCACCGGGCGGGAGCGCTTGCCCGGCAAGGATTATCTGGTCGTCTTCAACCTTTTCCGGCTGGCGGCCATTCTCCATGGCATCAAGGGCCGCCTTGCGCGAGGCAATGCCTCGAGCGCGCATGCGGCCCAGATGGTAAAGGGCCTCGAACCCCTGGCAGAGCTAGGATGGTCCGAGGCCCAGAAAGCCACTCTTTAGAAGACAGGCTTACTCGCCGGTGGGGAAGCCCCGCCGTTCGAGCAGCGCCCGCACGTCCGGATCGCGGCCGCGGAAGGCCCGATAGGCCTCGGCGCGGTCGGTCGCATTGCCGGTCGAGAGGATATGGATGCGGAAGGCATCTGCGATCTTGCGATCATAGACGTCGCCTGCCGCTTCGAAGGCCGCCCAGGTATCGGCGTCCATCGTTTCCGACCAGAGATAGCTGTAATAACCCGCCGAATAGGCATCCGAGGAGAAGAGGTGATTGAACTGCGGCAGGCGGTGCCGCATCACCGTTTCCTCGGGCATATCGAGCAAGGCGAGCGTTTCCCGTTCGAAGGCGTCGATGTCCTCGACCCCGTCGGGATCGGTATGGAGCGCCATGTCGACCAGCGCCGACGAGAGATATTGCACCGTCGCATAGCCCTGCCCGAAGGTGGAGGAAGCCTCGATCTTCTGAAGCAGTTCGGCCGGCATCGGCTCACCGGTCTGGTAATGCACGGCGAAACGCTTGAGGATCGGCTCCGAGAGCAGCCAATTCTCATTCACTTGGCTCGGATATTCGACGAAGTCGCGCTGCTGCCCCGCAAGCGAGGGATAGTCCACGTCGACCAGCATATAATGGATGGCATGGCCGAATTCGTGCCACAGCGTCTTGGCGTCATCCAGGCTGATGAGCACCGGTTCGCCGGGAGCGGGCTTGTTGAAATTATTGTTGTTGGTGAACAGGCCCGGCTCGTCGCCTTCGAGCTTGGTCGAGAAGCGGAAGGTGTTCATCCACGCGCCCGAGCGCTTGCCGTCGCGAGCGAAGGTGTCGAAATAGAAGAGGCCGATGTTCTCGCCCGTCTTCGCATTGGACACATCGAAGGTGCGGATGTCCGGGTGATAGACCGGCACCGTTCCCGTATTCTCCGTGAGCTTGATGTCGTAAAGCTGTTCGGCGGACCAGAACATGCCTTCGACCATGTTGTTCAGCTCGAAATAGGGCTTCAGCTCGTCGGCCGAGAGGTCATATTTCGCTTCGCGTAGCTTCTCGAGATAGTAGAGATAGTCCCAGGGCTTGATCTCGCTGAGGCCGTCGGCCTTGGCGAAGGGCATCATTTCCTCGACTTCCTCGTCGACGCGCGCGACCGCTGCGGGCCAGACGCGCATCATCAGGTCCATGGCGCGCGACGGGGTCTTGGCCATGGTGTCCTGCATCCGCCAGTGGGCGTGGCTTTCGTAGCCGAGAAGGTCGGCGCGCTCGGCGCGCAGCTTCACGATCTTGGCGATGAGCGCATTGGTGTCATTGCCATCGCCATTGTCGCCGCGATTGACGAAATCGCGCCACACTTCTTCGCGAAGCTTGCGGTCGGTCGCGCCGGTAAGCACCGGATCGACCATCGAACGGGTGTTCTTGATGGCATACATGCCATCGCCCAGCCCTTCGCTTTGGGCGAGCGTGCGCGCCGCGCTCTTCACATCGTCGGGAACCCCGGCCATGCGCGCTTCGGGCACTGCGGTATAGGTGCTTTCGTCAGCGAGAACACGCTTGGAAAATTCGGAGAAGAGGCCTGCCAGTTCCTGGTTATAGGCCGAGAGCTGCTCCTTGCCTGCCGCGTCGAGCAGCGCGCCGTTGCGCACATAGCTTTCATAGCGGCGCGTGAGCACCCGTTCCTGCTGCGCGCTGAGGTTGAGCGCATTGCGCTTCTCATAGAGTTCCTTGATGCGCGCGAACAGCTTGGGATTGAGCGTGACCTTGTCATAGGCAGCCGACAGGCGGGGGCTCCACTTGGCTTCCAGTTCCTGCACCTCGGGGGTGGAAAGGTTGCTGGAGTAGAGGCCGCTGATCGCATTCACCCGGTCGAGAAGTTCGCCCGACAGTTCGAGCGCGTCGATGGTGTTGGCGAAGGTCGGCGCCGCCGGATTGTTGGCGATCGCTTCGATTTCGGCGAGATAGGCATTGATCGCGACCGGATAGGCGTCGTCGATCATCGAGACTTCATAGTCCTGCCACTGGGGCACGCCGCCATAGGGGCCGGTCCATTCGGCGAGGACGGGGTTCTGTGCCTCGGCCTCGGCTTCCATCCGGTCAGCGGCGGCGACGGCAATCGCTTCGGCCGACATGACCGCGGCGTCTTCGCCGATCGTGCCGCAAGCCGAGAGGCCCAGGATCGAGCCTGTTGCAAGCAAAAGTTTCTTCAAAATTTCCTCCGCATTCAAAAGTTTGACGGCAGGCTTAGGAAAAGCCGCCTGAATATTCCATGCATCGTTCGACGAACGACATCAGGTCCAGCACATGAGGCGGACATCCATGCCGACATTCTCCTGCCGTTTGCGCTCGATGAAGCGCGAAACTTCGCTCAAGGGGACCTTGTGAACGGTGATGTCCTCGCTGTCGGTTCCCCCGCCCTCGCCCACTTTCACGCAGTCATGGGCGCGCACGAGGTGGAAGCTTTCGCCCATCACGCCCGAGGAGGAATAGAATTCGCCCAAGCGCTGGATCCGGCCCGGGCGGTAGCCGGTCTCCTCCTCCAGTTCGCGCGCGGCGGCATCCTCGACACTGTCTTCCTTGCCATCATCGTCGCCGATCAGACCCGCGGGCAGTTCGAGGCAGTTGCGGCCCACGGGGACACGGAATTGCTCGACGAGAAGGAGATGGTCGTCGATCTCGGCAATGATCACCACCGCGCTCATCCCGCTGGTGCGGGTGACGAACTCCCAGCCGTCTTTCTGCCGCATCTCCAGATAACGGCCCTTCCATGCAATTTCGTCGCTCATAGCTCGATCAGCTTGTCCGGGATTTCGTTGGTGTCGTCGGACGACTTGGGGAAATGCTGCGCGAGCACTTCGCCGATTTCGGCGATAGCAGCGCTGATGCCGTCGACGATGCGCCCCTCCTTTACCGGGCCGAGCAACGCGATCATCGCTTCGGCCCAGGCGTCGGGTTCGACGACCTCGGTAATGGCATCGTCATGGACGATCTCGGCGCGATGTTCGCCCAGCGACAGGTAGATGAGGATGCCGGTTCGCCCGATGGTGCGCCGTTCCGCGCCCGATTTATAGACCTGGATCGCCTTGCGACGGACCCTTCGCGTCTTGGTCGATCCAGGGGTCAGCGCCATCCGCAGCGGCATCCAGCGCATCAGGAAGAGGACGAGAAGAAAGGTCGCGAGCGCGAGGCCCAGAAGCAGCGTCAAAAGCCCCTGAAGCGAGGGATCGGACCAGCTGTCGAACAGCCAGCCGTAAATTCGTTCGAGCCAGGTCGGAAAAAGCGCCATCAGGCCGATGACGAGGAATGCGCCGAGCGCCGACCAGTGGAGCGCGACGTCATGGTAGCGATCCGAATAATCGGTGGTCACGGCGATGATCTCGCCGTCCGATTTTTCCTCGGCGAGCGCGATCGCTTCGGAAACGCGGCGATGATCTTCCGCGGACAATTTCTGCATTACCATCCCCCCGATGCGCCGCCGCCGCCAAAGGAACCGCCCCCGAAGCCGCCTCCGAAGCCGCCGCCCCCGCCGCCGAAACCGCCACCGAAGCCTCCTCCGCCCCGCGTCGCCGAGCGGGTGATGGCGTCGAGGCCCCAAAGAAAGACCGCCATGTCGCCCGCGTCCATCCCGCGGCCGCGACGGCGGCGTCCCTTCTTGCCCTTGTAGCGCTTCCCGCCCGCGCGGCGCGCGATGGCGAGAAAGATGAACATGAAGACGAGAATATTGACGATGACACCCATCGCCGCCGCGCCCTTGGCGTCGCCCGACATCTCGTCACGCTGCGCCGCCAGTTCGTCGGCGCGCCGCTGCGCTTCCTCGGGGCTGAGTGCGAGAGCTTCGAGCATGCTGTCCACGCCTGCATCGATGCCGGCGGCGAACTGCCCCTGCTTGAACAGCGGCGTAATGTCGTTACGGATGATCCTGCCCGCGATGATGTCAGGAAGGAAAACACGGGCGCCATAGCCCGTGTCGATGCGCATCCGCCGCTCTTCGCGCGCGATCGTCAGGAGGACGCCATTGTCCTCCTCGGCATCGCCGATCCCCCATTCGCGCCCCAGCCGATAGCCATATTCCTCGATGGTGCGGCCCTGGAGGTTGGGAACGGTGACGATGTAGATGGGCCGCCCGCTGGCATCAAAGCTGGCCTGCAATTTGCGGTTGAGCGCGAGTTCCTCGGCATCGGTGAGAAACTGGCCCTGGTCGAGGATCCAACTGTTCTCGGGCGTCGGCGGAAAGTCGATATCCTGCGCATATGCAGGCTGGCCGAGCGCTGCCAGAAGCAGCGCCCAGCCCGCAAGCAAGGCGCCGAGCGGCCTATTCACCGAAATCGACGGTCGGGGCCTCGGTCGCGCCTTCGGCGGCTTCGAACGGGACCTTGGGCTCCGCATCGTAGAAGATCTTGGCACCGATCGCGTCAGGGAAAGTGCGGATCGTGGTGTTATAGGAGCGGACCGCCTCGTTATAGTCGCGTCGCGCAACGAGAATGCTGTTTTCGGTGCCTTCGAGCTGGACCATCAGGTCCGAATAGCGCTGCTGCGACTGGAGCTGCGGATAGCGTTCCATGATGACATTGCCGATGAGGCTGCGCGCTCCGGCCAATTGGGCCTGCGCATTGGCATAGGTGCGCACCGCATCGGGATCGGACAGCTGGTCGGGTGAAAGCTGGACGCTGGTGGCGCGGCTGCGCGCTTCGACGACCTGGGTGAGGATATCCTCTTCGCTGCCTGCAGCGGCCTTCACCGTCTCGACGAGATTGCCGATCAGGTCGTTGCGGCGCTGATATTCGGCCTGCAGGTTACCGAACTCGGCATTCACCTGTTCCTCGGCGGTCGGCACACTGTTGAGGCCGCAGCCCGTGAGGCTCAGCGCGGCAACCGGGGCGAGAAGCCCGTAACGTCGAAACATGGTCATGGAATCATTCCCCCAAAGATGACTGTATTACCATGATAGGTAGGTATTTTGCCCGCCCCTTTCAATGACGGGCGAATGACCTAAGATGGATTTTCCAAGGGATATCATCGGGGGGATCATCCATGCTCAAGGAATTCAAGGCCTTCATCGCGAAGGGCAACGTCATCGACCTGGCCGTCGCGGTCATCATTGGCGGGGCCTTCGCGCTGATCACCGCCAGCTTGACCGACGACATCATCATGCCGGTTGTCGGCGCCCTGTTCGGCGGCGTCGATTTTTCCAACTATTTCACCCTGTTGGGGCCGATTCCCGAAGGGTTCGAAGGCAATCCCAACAGCTATGCCGACCTCAAGGAAGCGGGTGCAGCGGTGATGGGCTGGGGCCAGTTCATCACGGTGGTAATCAACTTCCTCATCCTCGCCTTCATCATCTTCATCATGGTGCGGCAGGTGAACCGCTTCACGGCGAAGGAAGAAGAGAAGAAGCCTGCCGGTCCGAGCGAAAAGGACCTGCTGGCCGACATTCTGGCCGAATTGAAGAAGCGGCCCTGACGCCAGCCTGAGCGATCAAAGGGGGCGCCGCTTCTACGAGGGAAGCGGCGCCCGTTTTCCTACTGGGGCATGCCCGAAAAGCCCGCTGCACGGCGCAAGTCGTCGCCATCCATGACATAGCCGTCGCTGATCACCGTCACCACGCGGCGGAGCGCGCCGAGATCCTCGCTGACATCACCGTCGACGAGCAGGAGGTCGGCTTCCTTGCCCACCGCGATCGAGCCGGTGCGATCGTCGACGCCGACGAGCCGGGCGACGTTGATGGTAGCGGTCTGAAGCGCCGCGGCCTTGCTCATCCCCGCCTGTTCATACAGCTCGATCTCGCGCACCAGTTCGAGACCGTAGCCATCGGTCCCGGCGACGATCGGAATGTCATGCTCGTAGAGCTTGCCGATGAGGTCGAGCATCTTCTTGTAGCTGGCGCGCATGTCGTCGCGGGTGACGTCGCCGAACAAGGGATAGCCGCCTGCCGTCAGGCTGCGCTCGAATACCGCGGGCAGGGTGCCGGCATAGGGTTGGTAGGCCGGGGCCAGCTGGGGATCGGTATAGGTGAAGCTCCCTTCGAAGAGCATGATGGTGGGATCGACCCAGGTGCCCTTTTCCTTCAGGAGAGCGAAGAAATCGCGCATCACCGGGCTGTCGAGATCGACGTCCTTGGCATATTGGGCGGGCCCTTCGAAGCGTGCGGCGGTGTTCGAGACATCGACCACACTTCTGGGCAAGTCTTCCATGATGATGAAGTTGAGATGGGTGACTTCGTCATAGCCCGCCTTCACCGCTTCGGAAGGGCGCATGGTGGCGGGGACATGACCGAGCACGTTGAGGCCGAGGCGATGGGCCTCGGCGGCAGCGGGGGCAATCCATTCGGGCTTCATCGAGGTGTAGAATTTTACGCCCCACAGCCCGTTCTCGGCGGATTTCCGGACCGCCGCGATCGCTTCTTCCTCGCTTGAAACCAGGTCGGCGCCCTGCGCCGATAGGGGATGCTTCTGGTCGATGATGATCGTGCCATAGATTTCGGGCGCGACGATCCGGCCTTCGGCGCGCGCTTCGGTCGCGCCGAGTAGTTCGCGCAGGCCGTTGCCGGGGCTGCGGATGCCCGTCATCCCGGTTGCGACATTGGCGAGCAGGTCATAGCCGTTCGAGAAATGCTTGTGCGCGTCCCACAGGCCCGGTGTGAGCGTCTTGCCCGCACCGTCGATGCGCCGCGCGCCTTCGGGAAGAGTAAGCGATCCGGCAAGGCCGATGGCGGCGATGCGGCCATCCTTCACCAGCACCGAGCGGCCTTCGAGAAATTGCCCGCGATCGGCATCGAACATCGCGACATTGTCGATGAGCACGGGCGCGCGCGCTTCCTCGGTCAGAAAGCGCTTGGCGATATCGGCGGTGGCCTGGGCAGCAGCCTCTTCCTGCACTTGCTGAAGCGCGAGGAAATGTTCCTCATAGCCTGCGCGCATCAAGCCCATATAGTCGATGGTCGCGAAGTGGCGGCCCTGCTCGTCGAGCCAGATCGGCACGGGCGTGGCCTGAAGCCCTTCGATGAACATTAGCCGCGCACGGACATCGCCGTCGCTGTCCTCGATGGGAACCACCGGGCCTTCGACAAGGCGCGCCTTGCCCGACGGCAGGAGATCGACCTCGCCACTTTCCCGGACCAGATATTCGGCGAGCAGGCCGAGCATCGACTGCGGCCCTCCGCGCGACAGATAGAAACCTTCGCCATCTTCGGCGGAGCCGCGATCGGCGCCCGAATCCCAGACGAGCCGTCCGTCATTGCTTCGCAGGCTTTCGGCCGCATCCCCCGCAGGGGTGATGCCGCGGATCGTGATCGCGCAGGGACGGCGATCCTCGCAGAGAGTCACCGCCGCGTCGGTCTGGGTGATCCAGCCGCGCAGGCTCTGTGCCTTGCGGAAGGCGATGGCGCCGTCCTCGCGCACCCAGCGCCATTCGTCGCCATGCGTATTGCTTTCCGAAACGATCACGAAGCGATCGGCATTTTCGGGCGGCCTCATTAACTGGTCGGCGGGCACGGGCGCGGCATGGGCCGTTCCCGCAAGCAGCATGGTAGCAAGAAGGAAAGGCCGTCGTGTCATCGCAGGGTCTCCACTGGATCCAGGTGTTCGGCGGGGACGATGGACCGGGTTTGGCGGGGTGGCAATGGCTGTTTCGTGCGCCCCGCCCGCTGCCTCTTTGCCTTGACGACCGGCAATCTTCCAAAGGGGGATGTTCACCTGTGTTAATTTTTTGTATAACGCGCGGCTTCGAGAGGAAGATTGCAGGGGACGAAGGTCATGGTGAAAAAAATTCTCGCAGCGGCGAGCGGCGTGGCGATGATGTCGGCGATGGTCGTGAGCAGCGCCAATGCCTCGGTGCGCCCGGCGGCGGCAGTGCCGGTGATGGCCAGCAGCAGCGCAACCGTCCAGGTGCATGACGATGATGGCCATGACGAAATCTACTGGATCATCGGCGCAGGCATATTGATCGGGGCAATCCTGCTCGTCCTCGCCTTTGATGACGATGATGACGAGGATCTGCCGCTCAGCCTCGCCTGAGGGGCGCCTGCCTGTCGTGATGGAAAGTGGAGGGTTTCTGTTGCCCGGTACCCTCCGGACCGCTGGAATCCCCTTCTGTTGCCCGGTGGGGTCCGACCGCGCTTAATACCTTGTAACCTTAGTCGTTAGACCGTCGGTTACGCAGCAATAGCGAGCGCCTCGTTATCGTTGGCACTTGTGAAAATGAGCCGTCGCGGTGGTCTCATACCGATCGGCAACCGAGCCTTTACTGCATTCGTCGATCCTGTTTCGCCCCCATCAGCAACCGCGTCCGGGCCTTCGAAGGCCTCGCGGCTGGTGGTGGAGGCGCCGGGGTACTGCCCCCCGGGTCCGATATGCCTATTCCACTCGATACTCTACCGACATAGCCGGAAAACCGGCACCTCCAGAGATAGGGATTGCGCTTCGTCCGCGCAAGATGCAGCCTGCATCGTTTCGGGGGGAACCATGCCCTTCGCGTTTCGTTGGAAACGCCTTGAAGGGGGAGGAAAACTAGCCCCGCTGATACGAGAGGGACTGAAATGAAGAAATTTTCGATCGCCATCATGACGGCATCCGCTTTCGCGCTCGCCGCGTGCAACCCGGCCGAGGACGAAGCGGGCGACGTGGTCGCCGAGGAAACCGAAGACCAGGTCGAAATGCTTGAAGATGCTGCCGATAACGCCACGACCGAGCAGGCGGAAGAAGCGTATGAAGACGCCGCCGAGAAGGTCGAGGATCATGGCGAACATCTTGAAGAAGTCGCCGAGGGCGATGCCGCGCAGTAATTGCGGTATGCCCGCGGTCGCCATCGCAGCGCTTGCGCTGCCTCTCGCCGCATGTGGCGAAGTGCCCGGCGACCAGACCATCGAGATTGAAGATGGCTATGACGAGACCATCGACAATCTTGAAACCGTATCACGCGAAGCCGATGAAAAAGCGGCAAGCGAGATGTCCAACAGCTTGAATAACTAGAGGGAAATATCATGAAAAAAGTCAGTTTTGCGATTGTTGGTGCTGCGTCCCTGGCTCTGGCCGCTTGCGGCGGTTCGGGTGACGATGCGCTGGGCGACGAATATGAAGATGCCGGTGAAGCCCAGGCCGACGCCCTCGAAGACATGGCGGACAACGCCACCAGCGAAGCCGAGGAAGAGCGCCTTGAAGCCGCTGCCGACCGTGCCGAAGAGCGCGGCGAAAAGATGGAAGAAGCCATCGATGAAGCCGACGTCAACGCCGATGGCGGCGCGACGGCCGACGTCGAAGGCATGTAACTGCGTACAGGTTGGCCGGGTGCACCTTCGGGTGCGCCCGGCCAATTTCTTTCAATCGAGCGTTTGATCGCGCTCCAGGTCAGAGGGGACCCACGATGAAACGCTTGATGATCAGCTTGCCCGCCAGTTTTGCTCTCGCGCTTGCCGCTTGCGGTGGCGAAGGCGATGATGCGCTCGCCGAGGATGTCGAGGAACGCTATGAAGAGCGTGCCGACCAGCTCGAGGAAATGGCCGATGCTGCGGAAGAACGCGCCGACCAGCTCGAGGAACGTGCCGAGCAGGTGGACGACATGGGTGAAGCCATGGGCGATGCCATCGACGAAGCGGACGTGGTCGTCGAACAATAGACGACCCCATTTGCAAGCAAGAAGGCCGGTCCCGACAAGGTCCGGCCTTTTCTTTTGCCTGCCGCACGCAAATATAGCCCGATGACCCAACGCCCCGTCCGACCTGCCGCCACCTTGATCCTGCTTCGTGAAACCGAGGCCGGGCCGCCCGAGATGCTGATGGTCCGGCGCACGCGGGCAATGGCCTTTGCCGCAGGTGCCTGGGTCTGGCCTGGCGGGCGGGTCGATCCCGAAGATGAGGAAGCCGCCGAGGGCAGTCCGTTCGACGATGCCGCCTTCCGGATCGCCGCGATCCGCGAGACCGAGGAAGAGGTCGGCCTGTCGCTGGGCCGGAACCTGGAAGCGCTCGTTCCCTTTGCCCGCTGGCTACCCAAGTTCAATGTCGAGCGGCGTTTCGACACTTTCTTCTACCTTGCCCGCGCGCCCGAGGGTGCCCGTGTCAAAGGCCTCCAGGACGAGGAAATCTGCGAGGCCTGCTGGACCAGCGCACGTGCGATGCTCGACCGGATCGAGGCAGGCGAAGCCAGCGCGATCTTCCCCACCAAACGCAATCTTGAAAGGATTGCGCAGTTCCGGACGCTTGAAGAGCTGTTCGAGGATGCGGCGCGCCATCCCATCGAACCGATCACGCCCTGGGTCGAGAAGAAAGAGGGCGTCGACCATGTCGTGATCCCCGAAGGCATCGGCTATCCCGTCACTGCCGAACCGCTGACCAGTGCCATCCGCGCCTGAGGCCCGGACGAAGCGATGGGGCTGCTTGCTGGTCCTGCTGCTGGTATCGGGCGTGCTCTATCTGGGCTGGGACCGGTTCAGGGCTTTCGAGGCCGAACATCCCGAATATTTCCCCTGGACGCCGCTTTCACTCGGCGATCCGGTGGGCGCCTTTACCGATGACAAGCTTGCCGCGCTTGCGGACGATGCGCCGCATTGCCGGTCGCTGCTCGCCAAGGCCAGGACCGGCGACCGCCCTGCCCCGCCGCGCCGCCTGTCCGAACCGGCCTGCGGCTATGAGGACGGGATCGAGATCGGATCGGCGGAGGGTACGCGCCTTGCTTATGGGCGATTGGTGACTTCATGCCCGGTCGCGGCGGCACTCGCTTTGTGGGAGCGCGAGACGCTCCAGCCCGCGGCCCAAAAGCATTTCGGCGAACGGGTGGTCGCGATCGACCATTTCGGGAGTTTTTCCTGCCGTCGTCTCTATGGCCGAGACGAGGGCCCCTTTAGCGAACATGCCACCGCCGATGCGGTCGATATCGCGGGGTTCCGGATGGAGAGCGGAGCCACGATCCCTATTGTGCGGGACTGGCCGGGCGACGGCCGCGAAGCGCGCTTCTTGCGCGAGGTGCGCGACGGAGCGTGCGACCTGTTCAGAACCGTGCTTTCGCCCGATTATAACGAGGCTCATGCCGACCATTTCCATTTCGACATGGCCGCGGGGC
Organism: Sphingomicrobium lutaoense; assembly: GCF_014195685.1. GTDB lineage: Bacteria > Pseudomonadota > Alphaproteobacteria > Sphingomonadales > Sphingomonadaceae > Sphingomicrobium > Sphingomicrobium lutaoense. Next base: position 1,201,473 of record NZ_JACICF010000001.1, read on the forward strand.
GGCCGGCGGGATGGTCGATGTGCCGCTAGGGCCTGCGTGCCTGCGCTTCGATTCGCGGCAAAAAAAGGGCCGCAGCCTAGGCCGCGACCCCATTTTCCCATCATCCCTGTGAAGGGACGAACTGCCTAGCTGAGATGCTTCGACAGATGTTTGTTCATTTCGAACATGGTGCAGCGGTCGGTGCCGAACACCTTCTGCAGCTTGTCGTCAGCCAGAATTTCCCGCTTATTCTGCGGATTCTGGAGGTTGTTGGCCTTGATGTGGGCCCACACCTTCGACACGACTTCGCTGCGCGGCAGCGGATTGGGTCCAACGATTGCCGCCAATTCGGGCGACGGGGTCACCGGACGCGCAAGACCACCACCAGCTTTTCTCTTCTCTGCCATTACTACTGGCCCTCCCTGTTAAGTTCGGAGGGAAATAGAGCAGTCCCCGAGGCACTCCGCAAGGGCAATGACGGCCATTCATCGCTTTTTTTCGCCTCTGGGGGATCAGAGAGGGAAAGGAACCACCCGGTTGTCGGCGTCGTGCCCGATCTCGGCACTGCCGCCATCGACGATGCCGGAGCGGCGGCACCAGTCCGAAAAGATGGCCGCGGGCTCGCTTCCGAACGGGCGGTCATTTTCGGGAATGTCGCTCATCCTTCCGCGCCGCAGGCGGGCGACCTTGCGGACCGAGGCCTGCCCCGTGACATGGAACATCGCCCGGTCGATCCGATAGTCATGCTCGGCCACCTCCTCGACCATCAGGTCGACGCCCGTGAAATCGGGTTCGAGCGCGGTACCGAGCAGATGCGAAAGCACGGTGAGGTTGAAGGCCATCGCGGGCTTGCCTTCGCGAAGGCCCGGTTCGAGCGCGGCGGGATGGCGGCGCACCATCCACGCCAGCGCCCGCTCGAGCGCCGCCTCACCGTCATCGCGAACGCCGTCCTGCACCATCGGGCCATGCACGGCCTGGCAACCCGATTTGCACAAGGCGGCGAGCAGGAAACCCGCATCGGAATAGCCCATGTAGAGCTTTTGCCTTGCGGCGGATGGGAGGTCCTCGACCGCCCGCTCGGCGATGCGGTTGGAGCCATAGCCCCCGCGCGCCATCCAGACGGCATGGATGGTTTCGTCGGCCATCACGTCGCGCAGCGCGGCGAGCCTTTGTTCGTCGGGCCCTGCGAAGTGGCCGTCGGACGCGAAACATTGGTCGTGGACGAACAGCTCGGCACCCATCGCCGCAGCCCGCTCGCGCGCCTTGTCAGCGGCAGTCGGATCAATCGGGCAGCTCGGCGCGACGACGGCAATCTTCAAAGGTCCCTCCGTTGTAAGCGCGGTAGCAATCGCATAGGGCAGCAGCGATGACCAACCACTATTTCTTCTGCGGAATCGGCGGCAGCGGCATGTTGCCGCTCGCTGCGATCCTTCGCGCCCGCGGCATGCGGGTTTCGGGCTCGGACCGCTCGCTCGATGCGGGGCGTACCGCGCCCAAGTTCGATTATCTCAGGTCGCTCGGCATCGAGCTCTTTCCCCAGGACGGATCGGGAGTGCGCGAAGGCATGACGATGGTCGCCTCGGCGGCGGTCGAGGACAGCGTTCCCGACATGGTGGCAGCGCGCGAACATGAACTGCCGCGCATGACGCGGCCCGACCTTCTCGCCGAACTTCTGAACGGCGCGGACCGGTCGATCGCGGTCGGGGGTACCTCGGGCAAGTCGACCGTGACGGGCATGATCGCCTGGATGCTGGTCGCCGCCGGACGCCAACCGACGGTGATGAACGGCGCGGTGATGAAGAATTTCGCATCGCCATCGGCGCCGTTTGCCAGTGCGCTGGCAGGCGATCCCGAACTGTTCGTATCCGAGGTCGATGAAAGCGACGGGTCGATCGCTTATTATCGCCCGACCATCGCGCTGGTGAACAACATCAGCCTCGACCACAAGTCGATGGAGGAATTACGCTCATTATTCGGCGGCTTTCTCGACGCCGCCAAGAAGGGTGTGGTCAATCTCGACGACGAGGAAAGCGCGGCTCTTGCGGAAGGGCGCGACAATCTGGTCACCTTCGGCTTCGACGCCGAGGACGCCGATCTCAAGGGCGAAGATCTCAATCTTGGCGACATGGGCACCAACTTCATTGTCTCGGTCGACGGCGAGCGGATTGCCGTCGCCCTGCCGATGCGAGGCAGGCACAATGCATCGAACGCGCTTGCCGCGCTCGCGGCGGTCCATGCGCTGGGGGTGCCGCTTGCCCCTGCGGCGGCGTCGCTAGCCCGGTTTGCGGGCCTCAAGCGGCGGCTCGAACTGATCGGCGAGAGCGGCGGCGTGCAGGTCTATGACGATTTCGGGCACAATCCCGACAAGGTCGCCGCGACCCTCGAGACGATGAAGGATCACCGGCTGCGGATCATGTTCCAGCCGCACGGCTATGGACCGCTTCGCCAGATGGGCGAGGAACTGGCGAGGGTCTTCGCGCGTCACCTCAAAGATGGTGACTGCCTCTACCTTTCGGACCCCGTCTACCAGGGCGGAACGGTGGACCGCAGCCGCGGATCGGGATGGCTGGCCGATGCCATCCGCCAGGCCGGGGGCGATGCCACCCATATCGCCGACCGCGATGTCATCGCCGCGCGCATGGTGCGCGAAGCCGAGCCAGGAGATGTGCTGATGGTGATGGGCGCGCGCGACGACAGTCTCATTGCCTATGCGCAGGGCCTGGTCGCCGAGCTGGAGGCGCGCGGCTGATGGCGCGTCCGGTTGGCTGGATCCTGAAAGAAGATGACCGCGAACGGCTGCTCGCGGCCTTTCCCCCACGCTATTCCAAGGTCATCGCCCATCATGTGACCCATTGGGGCCGGAGCGGCAAACCGACCGCGCCCCCCTCGCCTGCGTCTTTCAAGGTCGTCGGCCATGCCGATGACAAGCGCGGGATCGAGGCCCTGGTGGTGAGCGTCGACGGCGATTGCGACCGGCCCGACGGTTCGATCTACCATGTGACCTGGTCCCTGGATCCCGCATCGGGTTGCAAGCCGGTCGATTCCAACCGGCTGATCAAGGAAGCGGGGTGGACCGAGACGCATATGCCCCACCCCTTCGAGGCGGAGCCGGGATGGCTGTGACGCGGCAATTGTTTCTCGATGTAGATGGCGTGCTGGCCGATTTCGACAAGGGCGTCGAACGGGCCACGGGGCTGTCGCCGCGCGCGCTGGAGAAGCAGCGCGGACTGGGCGGTTTCTGGAAAGCGCTGGCGCGGACCGAGGGCTTCTATGCCGAACTCGACTTGCTTCCGGGCGCCGCCGAGATGGTCGAACGGGTTCGGCATCTCTCGCCGGTGCTCCTGACCGGACTGCCGATGGGAAATTGGGCGGCGCCGCAAAAGGAAGTCTGGGCCGCGCGGCATTTTCCCGACCTCAAGCTCATCACCTGCATGGCGCGGGACAAATGGCGCTTCGGATCGCCGGGCGATGTCCTGGTGGATGACCGGCTGAAAGCGCGCCAGCCCTGGGAAGAAAAAGCGAGCGGGGTGTTCGTTCACCACCGCTCGCCTGATCGGACATTGAAGGAGTTGGAAAGCTACTTTCCGCTTTAGGCCGCGGCCACGTCGACCTTTTCGACCCATTCCGGCCAGAAGACCGGTTCGCGCGTGGACCAGCCCGGCGCGGTCGCGGCGCTTTCGCTGATCGACTGGAGAAGCACGCGGCGCGTGTCGGGGTGGAGGTGCGGAAGTGCTGCCGCCGAACAGAAAGCCGCAGGCAGCCAGGGCCGCACCGCCGCGCCCAGCAGGCGCTCGTAGAGAAAGCGGAACGAGGCGAAGTTCGGCAGGCGGTCCTGCCCGAGATCGAACGCCGCCAGCGTCGTCAGCATCCCGAGGAAGGGTTCGAGCATGTCGAGCCCGCTGTCATCGGGGATCTGCAGGCGCAGATGTTCGAGTTGCTTGTAGAAACGGCCCTGCGCGGTGATCGAAGCGGCTTCGATCTCGTCGCGCGCCCAGGTCGCGATCGGATCGGTCCGGCCGATGCCCACGTCCAGCGAACGGCGGATATAGCGCTGCGTCGCCTTGTCGAAACTCGCAAATTCCTTCATTTCGCTGATCAGCATCGCGCCGCCAGCGTTCATACTCGAGCCGTTATTGTTGCCATTCTCCGACATGCTCTCATCTCCTTTTGCCCGGATGAGATCATAGACCCCCCATGGTTGACCGACGGTTAACCAGGGGCCCCACCCGATTCGAATTGAATCAAAGGCTTGCACCCCATGCAACCGCAAAGGGCGGAGATGCGCCACTTGTCGGCGCCCTGTGGGATTTTGGCAACGATGCGCCGATTTTCGTTGCGTCGGCGCATCGTTTGGCCGTTCGCCCCTATTTCTTGTGCGGGCGGGGCAGATCTTCCTCATGGTCGCTACCCGGCTGGACGACCGAGGGCGGATCGGAAGCATCCATCGATTCATCGCTGCCCAGATCAACCTTCACATTTTCATCCTCGGGGTGGCGTTTGACCTTTTCCTCAAGTTCCTTGCTAGGCTCATCGGCGCTGACGTGGCGGTCGTGATGGCTCATGGGATATTCCTCTCCGGCTACAGGCGATTTTCCCTGTAACGGATGGTGCTGCCACGCTGTTCCGCGCGCCTTATCGACCAGCGGCACGACCCCTTCTACCAATGTGCGCTGCGCTTATGGTGCGAAACGACCCGGAGGAGTAAGGCAGAATCATGCGCCATTCGTCCATCAAGCCCGCCGAGGCCGGTCACCCCTATGGCGGGCTGGGCTTTGCCATCAAGACGATCCTGGTCTTCTGGCTGATCTACCTTGTCACCGTGCTCGTGCGCGCGGGCCTGTCGGGCGATTTTTCGGGCGTCGTGATGAACCGCGCGCCGACGATGCTGAGCGGGATGGTGCTGACTTTCGGCATCTATCTCGTCATCCACTCGGTTCGCGAGGGGAGCGGGACGCGCCGTCGGGCAATCGTCGCGACCATCGCCTCGATCAGCGCGGCGATCCTCCAGGGCATCGCTATCCTGATCGCCGCGCCGCTCAATAGCGACACCAAGGCCGAATATCGGGTTCAGGCGCGCGAAGGCGCGGTAATCGTGCAGAAGGGGCGCGAGATCAAGATCGAGCGCAACAGCGGCGAGCCGCTCGTATTCACCCTGCCCAAGCTCAATGAATTGGGCACCAACGAAAAGGTGCGCTTTGCCGCCGATGCCGCAGTGGTCTGGCTCTTCTTTTTCGCGGCGTGGAGCGCGGTATATATCGCGGGCGTTTCGGCGGGACAGGTCGCGGTATCGCGGCGCAGGCTCGCCGAAGCCGAAGCCGCCGAGCAGGCCGCGCAGGTCCGCGCGCTGCGTTACCAGGTCAATCCGCATTTCCTGTTCAACACGCTCAACAGCCTTTCCTCGCTGATCATGAGCGGGCGCCACGAGCGGGCCGAAAGCATGCTGATGGCACTGTCGACCTTCTTCCGCACTTCGCTGTCGCTCGATCCGGCGGAGAATGTCACGCTGGCCGAGGAAATCGATCTGCAGCGGCTCTATCTCGAAATCGAAAAAGCGCGCTTTCCCGAGCGGCTGACGGTCGAGATCGAAGTGCCTGACGATGTGGCGAAAACGCGCGTACCCGCGCTCATTCTCCAGCCGATCGTCGAGAATGCGATCAAATATGGCGTCTCGACCACCCGCGCCAATGTGACGATCAAGATCCATGCCGAGCGGCTGTTCGACGGCCGCGTCCAGATCGACATCGTCAACAGCATGCCCGAAGGCTGCCAGGTGTCGAGCCGCCCGCGACCGGCGGGCACCGGGACGGGCCTGACCAATGTCTGCCAGCGTCTCGCCGCGCAGTTCGGCAGTGCCGCCGATTGCCGTTTCGGACCCATCGAAGGCGGCTTCAAGGTATCGCTGGCCGTACCCTCCACAGTCGAAGAGGAAGATGATGACTGAACCGCTCAAGGTCCTCATTGCCGATGACGAACCACTGGCTTCCGAACGGCTCGAAATCCTGCTTGGCCGGATGGACGGCGTGAAGCTGGTCGGGGTCGCCGAGGATGGCGACGAGGCCGTTGCCAAGACCGCCGAGCTCGAACCCGATGTACTGCTTCTCGACATCGCCATGCCGGGGCCTGACGGGATCGAGGTGGCGCGCAAACTTTCGCGGCAGGACAATGCCCCCGCGGTCGTCTTCGTCACCGCCTTCGACCAGTTCGCGGTGGCCGCTTTCGAAGTCGCGGCGGTCGATTATCTGATGAAGCCGGTCGAGCAGACCCGCCTCGATACCGCGATCCAGCGCGCCCGCGCCGCGCTGGCCGCGCGCGAGGAAGAAGGCGACAGTGCCAAGCGCGAAAGCGAAAGCGAATATCTCGAAGAATTCTGGGCGTCCGACCTGTCGGGCCTCGTCCGCATCGCGGCCTGCGACATCGAGCGGGTTTCGGCCGAGCGCGACTATATGCGCCTTCATGTCGGCCCCAAGAGCTGGCTCATCCACCATTCGATGACCGCGCTCGAACAGGGGCTCGATCCCAAGATGTTCGTCCGGCTGCACCGATCGGCGCTGGTCCGGCGCGATTTCATCGCGGGGTTCGCTCGCAATTCGTCGGGGCGTTGGGTCGCCCGCCTCGCCGACGGCACCGAACAGCCTGTCGGTCGCATCTATTCGGACAAGGTGCGCGAAATCGCGGCGCGCTGACGCGCCCTAGCCTGCCTATTCGGGTTTGACGTAGAGGTGCATGAAGCGGTCTGTATTGCCGCGCACCTTTTCGTCGAACACGCTCACCGAACGGTCGTCCTCGGGGTTGGCGAGAAGATCGCTCGTTTCCATCAGCCGAAGGCCCGCACGACCGAACAGAGCGGCGACGACATCGGGATCGATACGATGCGTGGCCTCGACTTGCGCGCGGACATCCTCTCCCGCATTGCCGCGATGGTCGATCACCAGCAAGCGCCCGCCGGGAGCGAGGGCATCGGCCAGTTCGACAGCGATGCGGTCGGGGTCCATTTCGGGAATGCCGAACCTTTCGCTCGACCACCAGAAGTCGTGGACGTTGAGATTGACGAGGATGAAGTCATAGGCGTCCTCGCCCAGCGTGATGCCCTCGAAGGGCGTGGAGACGATGCTCACATTGGGCTGGCTGCCGAAAAAGGCGCCTGCCGCCTCGCGTGCGCCGGGCTGGAAGAATTGGGTCGGCTGCCAGATGGTGAGATGGCCCTCTTCACCCACGGCAGGCGCGATGATTTCACCCCAGTAGAGATTGCCGCCGAAGAGATCGAGCACGCGGTCGCCTTTCTCGAGACCTGCCCAGCTCAGCACCTCGACCGGCATCCGCTCCGCGTCGCGCGCTTCATTTTCGTCGATCCGGTCATCGTTGGCGACAGCGGCGGCGATATTTGCAGGTTCCGCCTGGGCAGCACTCGAAACGGCCAGCGACGCGGCCAAGCTCCATGCGATCAGTTTCATGACGGTCCCCTTTCACGCTTGTGGAAGGCCAATTTACCCCAGCCTGGAAGGCGCGCCCAGTGTGTTTCGACGAGGCGGGCCCTTCTGCCCAGCGCCCAAAAGAAATGGGGACCAGCATCGCTGCTGGTCCCCACTGCGCCGAGCCGAGGATCTGCCGGTGTTCGCTTCATCATTGTTCCGAAGAACAACATCTCCACGATCCTTGCGCACCCGCTCAGGCGTCGCTTCCTTCCCGATGTCCTCCCGAAGGAGCCGGTCTTCGCTTCCGACCGCGCCGACATCCCGGAGGATGCCCCGCTTGTCTTCCGCTCCGTCCGGCCCGAACATCCGAAGACATTCGCAGCCATCAGGTTTTCGGCGGCCCTTCTTGGGCTGGTTTCCTTCGCGCCGCCTGCATCCCCGGAGGAACACCGCGTTTCGCGTCAGGAAGATCCAGCTCTTCCGGCGCCTCTGACCGGCTGGTCTTTGGCTGCCCCCACCTCCGCTCCCGGAGGAGCAGTGCGGGTTGAATGGCAACCCAGTCGCCTGCCGGCGGAGATCGGAACTTGCGTTCCCTTCCTTCCCTGGGGAAGGCCGGGCGCTTCGTCCCGATCACAGTTTCAATATGAGGCGGAAATCCCTGCGATACAACGCGAATTTCCAGCAAATTGCCTGTGGAAAACGGGGATATCGTGGATAAGCGGGCCCGTTCGGGAGCATGCCGCCATTTCAGCCGCGCCCCTAGCCCGGGGCCAGCCGATTCGCAACCCGAATCACGCCGGGAATCGATTCGAATCGCGGACGGATCAACTGTCGGGGAAGCGATCGTGAGCGGGAATATGGTCGAGGTTGCGCACCCAATGCACCGCCTCCGCCATCTGCACCCGCGCGACGGGATCGGGAAGTTCGCCCGGATCATCGAAAGTCATCGCCTGCACGTCGATGCGTCCTTCGGAGGATGCGTTCCGATAGAACAGGCCGGTTCCGCAGCGCGGGCAGAATTGCCAGCGCACCCCGGGCGAGGAGCAATGCTCGCCCGGATCGCCCGTGACCGAGAGGCCGCCTTCATCGACGAGGGCCCATGCGACCATCGGCGCGCCCGAATGGCGCTGGCAATCGCGGCAGTGGCAGATCGCCTGGCGCCGCACTGCCGCGGCGTCGAGCCGGTAGCGCACCGCGCCGCAATGGCATCCCCCTTCGAGCATCTTCGTCATGCCGCTTTCTTACGCCTCCCCGCTTGCCCCGCCAAGCGATGTTCCCTACCTGTTCACGCGTGACCGAATCCGCCCCTCCCGTTCCCCAGTCCGAACCGCCCTATATCAAGGGACTGAACCCGCCCCAGCGCGAAGCCGTGCTCACGACCGAGGGGCCGGTGCTGATGCTGGCCGGGGCCGGAACGGGCAAGACCGCCGCGCTCACGGCGCGGCTTGCGCATCTCATCGCCAGCCGCCTTGCCTGGCCGAGCCAGATCCTCGCGGTGACCTTTACCAACAAGGCCGCGCGCGAGATGAAGGAGCGCATCTCGCAGATCACCGGCGGCGCGGTGGAGGGCATGCTCTATCTCGGCACCTTTCACGCGGTGTGCGCGCGGATGCTGCGCGTCCATGCCGAGCTGGTGGGGCTGCAATCCAATTTCACGATCATCGACCCCGACGACCAACTGCGCCTTCTGAAGCAGCTCATCCAGGCGGCCAATGTGGATGACAAGCGCTTTCCCGCGCGCCAGCTGGCCGGCCTGATCGACCAGTGGAAGAACAAGGGCCTCACCCCAGACAAGGTGAGCGCCGCCGATGCGGAGGCCTATGCCAATGGCAAGGGGCAGGAACTCTATGCCCAATATCAGGAGCGGCTGCGCGCGGTGAATGCCGCCGATTTCGGCGACCTGCTTTTGCATATGCTGACCATCTTCAAGGCGCATCCCGATGTGCTGGAAAGCTATCGCGACCGGTTCCGCTACATCCTCGTGGACGAATATCAGGATACCAATGCGAGCCAGTATGAATGGCTCAAGCTGCTCGCCGCGCCGCGCAACAATATCTGCTGCGTGGGTGATGACGACCAGTCGATCTATTCGTGGCGCGGGGCCGAAGTGGCCAACATCCTCCGTTTCGAGAAGGATTTTCCCGACGCCACGATCATCCGGCTCGAGCAGAATTACCGCTCGACCGGCCATATTCTCGCCGCGGCAGGCGGAGTGATCGCGCATAATTCGGGCCGGCTGGGCAAAGAATTGTGGACCGAGGCGGGCATGGGCGAGAAGGTCCGCGTGATCGGTGTCTGGGACGGCCCCGAGGAAGCGCGGCGCGTCGGCGAGGAAATCGAGAACCATGTCTCGAAAGGCGGCAGCCTCAACGATTGCGCGATCCTCGTACGCGCGCAGCACCAGACGCGCGAGTTCGAAGACCGCTTCATCGCGATCGGGATCGACTATCAGATCATCGGCGGTTTCCGTTTCTACGAGCGCGCCGAGATCCGCGACGCCATCGCTTACCTCCGCCTCGTCAACCAGCCTGCCGACGACCTGGCGTTCGACCGGATCGTCAATACGCCCAAGCGCGGGCTGGGCGACAAGGCCGTGGCGACCATCCACCGCTATGCGCGGGCGGCGGGCGAGCCCCTGCTGATGGCGGCGGCGAACATCCTCGACACCGACGAATTGCGACCCGCGGCGCGCAATGCGCTGGCCCGTTTCGTGGGCGATATCGCGCGCTGGCGACAGATGGCGGGCGAGCTTCCCCATGCCGAGCTGGCGCGGATCATCCTCGATGAATCGGGCTATACGGCGATGCTGCAGGCGGACAAGTCGGCCGAGGCGGCGGGGCGTCTCGACAACCTTTCCGAACTTACCCGCGCGATGGAGGAATATGAGACGCTCGAGGCTTTCCTCGAGCATGTCAGCCTGGTGATGGACAATGACGCCAGCAAGGACGGCGAACGGGTGACGATCATGACCATCCATGCCGCCAAGGGCCTGGAATTCCCGCTGGTTTTCCTTGCCGGCTGGGAGGAAGGGCTGTTCCCGTCGCAGCGCGCGCTCGACGAAGGCGGGCTGGCGAGCCTCGAGGAAGAGCGCCGCCTTGCCTATGTCGCGATCACCCGCGCGCGTGAAAAGGCCATCATCTTCCATGCCGCCAACCGCCGCATTTATGGCCAGTGGACCAGTTCCATTCCCTCGCGCTTCGTCGAAGAGCTTCCCGAGGATCATGTCGAGGAAGAAACCACCATGTCGGGCGGTGAAAGTCTGTGGCGCGCGCAGTGGAGCGAACATGACGATCCCTTCGCCCATGTCGCCCGTCCCGGCCGCCGTGGCCCCGGCTTCCAGCGCGCGATGAACAGCAGCGGCTCAGCCGCTAGCCGCGCCGACCGCATCCGCTCCGCCAAAGGCCCCATCGAAGCCAAGGGAAGCGCCGTCAGCCTCGGCAACAAGGGCCGCGGCGACCTGGAAGTGGGCCAACGCGTGTTTCACGAGAAGTTCGGATACGGGACGGTCGAGGCGATCGAAGGCAACAAGCTTGAAGTTGAGTTCGAGCATGCCGGGAAGAAGCGAGTGCTGGACAGTTTCGTCAGCGCGGGCTGATCCGCCTCAGTTGGGCGACCTCGCGTAAGGGGGCAGCCGGGACATTCCCCATGCCAGCAGGAAGAAGGCGAAGCTGAGGGCGAGCAGGCTGACCGACATCCCGCCCAGGCCCTGCTGTTCGGGGTCGAGAAACCAATAGGCATACCAGTCGTCATTCGCGCCTCGCAGCAGGGCGTAACCTGCATAGCCAAGCGGCCAGCCCATTGCTGCGGCAGCGTCACGAGTGCGCAGATTGCCGTCATGCATTCGCCACCAGAGCAAAGCGAAGAGGATCGGCTGGAGCGTGTGGAGGATGATGTCGGCGACCAGTTGCCAGCCCGTGGGCTGCCACAGGCCTGCGAGCAGCGCCCAATAGGCCGCGCCGACGAAAATGATGGCGGCGGTGAAGACGAGCCGCGCGCGGGCTCGCGTCAATGCGCCTCGATGGCCGAGCGCGAGGAGACTGGCGACGACGGCGACGCCGATATTGGTGAGAATGGTGAAATAGCCGAGGAAGCGCCACAGCCCCTCGCCGAGGCCCATCTGGCCGACGAGCAGCCATGCCTGCAGCAGGAGAGCGGTCCAGCCCATCAGGGCGATGAGGCCCGCGAAGATCTTCACCCCTTTCATCGACCCACGCATCGCCCAGCCGTCCCGCTCGGGCAAGCCCTCCTTTGCCCAAAAGGAAAGCGGGCCGACCTTTCGGTCCGCCCGCCTTGTCCTGTTCAGCGATGAAAAGGCGTCAGGCCTGCGCGAGTTCGCCTTCCTTCTTGGCCTCGGCTTCGGCGCGCATCTTGGCCTTGCGCTGTTCCTCGGCGGCGCGAAGTTTGTCGGCGGCAATCGCCCGGTTCGCCAGTTTTTCCCAACTGCGCGCGGCGCGCTCGTGCAGGGCCCTTACGCGTACCAGCGTCGCAGCTTTTGCCTTGGCGCGTTCCTCTTTCATACGGTCGATCAGGAATTCGGTCTGGTGGGCCAAATGGCTTCTCCTCAAACAAAAAACGCGAACCCGGGCGGGCTCGCGTTGGCGTGGCTTCAGACAGGCAGTCGGGCATGAACGCCCGGAACGCGACCTGTCACTGTGGGAAAGTCGCACAACAAAAAGCCGCGGTCGCGGCGCATGGCATGAAGCCTGGGGGGAAGTGTGCTTCTCTCGATGGAAACCATCTTAAAGGAAAACCGAAAAAAACGCAAAAATCTGCCAATTTCGGGATTCCTTTACGCGAGCGAACCAAAGAAAGGGGGCCTGCCCGGCAAAGGCAGGCCCCTCGAAGGCAAAAAATACTGCCTTATTCCGGCCCGATTCGCGCGACGGCAAAGGGGCGCGGCGGGCTTAGAGGAATTCGACCTTGGTTCCTTGGCTGACCGCCTTGGCGAGCCGCTGTGCATCCCAATTGGTCAAGCGCACGCAGCCATGGCTGGCGGTCTTGCCGATCTTGGCCGGATCGGACGAGCCGTGGATGCCATAGCCATCCTTGGCAAGATCGATCCAGATGCCGCCGACCGGATTGTTCGGGCCCGCGGGGATGACCAGGGTCTCGTCCCCTCCCCATTGCTGGTCGGACGGGTCGAAGGTGTAATTGGCTTCCGGCGCGACGGCATTGACCGTCATCGAGCCCGAGGGACTGGGAAATTCGCTCGACCCTACGGTGGCGGGGAAGGATGCGAGGATCTTTCCGTCCTCGTCAAAGGCGCGCAGTTCGTTGGCCGATCCCTCGATCTCGATCCGCGCGACATCGCCGATGCTGCCCGGCTGCTGGGCGACCACGACGATGCTCTTTCCTTCGCCATATTTCACGCCCGGGTTGAGCGCCTTCAGAAGGCCCTCGCTCATGCCAAATTTCTCGGCGAGCTTCTCGCTCAGCGAGGCATAACCGACGCGGCCGGTCTCGGCCATTTTCTTCATCGAGGAAGCCGGCGAACGGAAATCGCCCGAGGCATCCTCGGCGCTGATTTCATATTTTTCGAGAAGCGGGCTGCCCGTGTTGCTGCGGAGCGCCGACAGGGTCTTGTCGTCGAGCTTGCCGGTGACGTCGAGGCCCTTGGCTTTCTGGAAGGAACGGATCGCCCGCTCGCTATTGCCGCCGGGGTAGCCATCGATCACGCCTGGCGAATGCTGGGCCGCTGCGAGCATGATCTGGGCGGCGAGCATCTGCTGGTCGCGCTTGCCCGCGAAGGGGCCCGACGGAAGGCTCACGCCCCATTGAGGCGAGGCGTTCGCATCGGATTGCTGGGTGGCGGTGGAGGGAGCGGCAAGCACAAGGCTTGCCGCGGCGAATGCGGGGATCAATGTTTTCATGCTCTTTCAACGCCTTGGGAGGCGTCGAAGTTGCAATTACGGAGGATCAGCCCTTGTCGATCTCCAGCCAGTCGCGATGTTCGAGCTGGTAGGCAAGGTCCATGAGCTCGAACTGGAGACCGGTGGGCTTGCCCGCATTGCTGTTCCACATCGCGACCACGCCGGTCTTCATCTCGGGATCGAAAAGGATGAGCGAGCGATAGCCATCCACCCCGCCGCGATGGCCAACGAGCCGTCGACCCGCATAGTCGTAGATGCGCCAGCCGAGGCCGTAGCGCGGATCGCCGACACGTTCGCGGAAGTTGCGCAAGCGGCGATTTTCGTTGGGCGTGGCGACGCGCGGTTCATGCGCCAGCGACAAGGCCTTGCCTGACAGGACATCGGGGAAGAGGCCCATCTGCGCCTGGAGCCAGGTCGCCAGATCCTTGATATTGCTGTTCACCCCGCCTGCGGCCGGAACGCGATAATAGGCTTCCTGCACTTCAAGCGGACGTCGTCCTGCGCTGTGCGGACGCGCCCAATTCGGCGAATTGACGAGCCCTTCACGGTCGAGCGAGGCCGAGCGCATCCCCAAGGGACGGAACAGCTCGTTCTTCACCGCGGTCGCATAGGTGCGGCCCGTGATTTTCTCGACCACGTCGGTGGCCGCATCGAAAGCGACATTCTGGTAGGACCAGCAGGTACCGGGCGCGCAGGTCAGCTGGGTACCCATCAGGTCGCGGCGGATCTGGTCGGGGTCCTGCCCGTCCTCGAGCCGGTCGTCATAGGCATTGCGCCACAGGCCGAGCCGGTGGGAAAGCACGTCCTCGATCCGCGCCTGGCGCTGGGCGCCTTCGGGGAGCAGGAGATTGGCCGAATAGCGGGCAATGCTTTCATCGAGGCGCAACTTGCCTTCGTCGGCGAGCTTGGCGGCGAGGCTGCCCGCCACGCCCTTGGACACGCTGGCCCAGCGGAAGACGGTTTCGGGTGTGACCGGCTCGTCGCTTCCCGCCTCGGTGACGCCATAGCCCTTGAGGAAGGTGATCTCGCCATTTTCGACGACGCCCACCGCCATGCCGACCATATAGGGCTTTTCCATCAGCTGCCGGAGGCGCCGGTCGAAGCGGTCATAGTCGATCTGGTGCTGGTGAACGGGCGCGGCGATGCTCGCTTCGGCCCGAATGGGCGGAGGCGCGGGCGGAGTGTCACTGCCACTGGAGTGCTGGGGCAAGGCAAGTGCCAACCCGGCTGCGGCAACCAGGCCGCCGGCCCCTAGAAACGCACGGCGTTTCATCATGACATTTTGCACTCCCTCTCCCTGCCTTTTCCGGTGGCAAAGACCGGCCCGCGAAGCAAGATGGCAATTGCGAGGGGGCGGACGGGGCGAATCCTCCGTGCGACGAACCGCATGACTGGAAACATGCGCCGCTTGCGCCTAATGCGGGGCCAAGGGAGGCACGCCGACATGCAATTTCTGAAAACCATCTTCTGGGTGATCCTTGCCGTCGCGATCGCCATTTTCGCGACCGCCAACTGGCATGACGTGATGGTCGACCTGTGGGGCGACCTACGGATGGCGATCAAATTGCCCATCCTGCTCGGCCTCGTCTTTGCCGCGGGCTTCCTGCCGACGATGTTCTATTACCGCGCGCGCCTGTGGCGGCTGCGGCGGCGGCTCGAGCTTACCGAGCGCAACGTGGTGCAGGCACCGATGACCCCTCGCCCGCCTTCCGCGCCGCCCCGCGAAAGCGCGCCCCAGCCCTCCAGCCCCTTCGAGGCCAATTGATGTCCGGACCAGTTTACGTTGCGATCGACACGCCCGACATGGAACGCGCCCGGGCCATCGGCTCGGCGGTGCTCCGCCATGCCGGCGGGCTCAAACTGGGGCTGGAATTCTTCGTCCACAACGGGCGCAGGGGCGTGATGGAGATGGCCGAACTGGGCCTGCCCATCTTCCTCGATCTCAAGTTTCACGACATTCCCAACACGGTCGCCAAGGCGATCCACGCGATGTCGCCGCTCGTCCCGGCAATCCTCACCGTCCATGCGGGCGGGGGCCGCGCGATGATGGAAGACGCCAAGGCCGCGGCGCCAGAGGGCACCAAAGTCGTCGGCGTGACCGTGCTTACCAGTCTCGACAGCGACGATCTGGCAGCGGTGGGCTGCAAGGACGACCAGGACGGCCAGGTCGAACGGCTGGCCCGGCTGGCGCGCGAATCCGGGCTCGACGGCATCGTCTGTTCGGGCCGCGAAGTGGGGCAGGTTCGCAAATGGTGGGACGATGGCTTTTTCGTTGTTCCGGGCGTGCGGCCCGAGGGCTCGGCCAGCGCCGACCAGAAGCGCGTGGTCACCCCGCGCCGGGCGATGGACGATGGCGCATCGATCCTGGTCATCGGACGGCCCGTGACGCAGGCCGAGGATCCCGACCGCGCACTGCGCGAAATTGCCGCGACGCTGTAGACAGGCCGCCCTTCCCCGGTCTACCCGCACCCCGATCAACAGTTGAGGTAAGAGATGAGCTGGATCGACAAGGTTCGCAATGGCATTCCCTTTCTGCCCAAGCGGCAGGCCGAGGACCAGCTGTGGCACAAGTGCAAGAAGTGCGATGCCATGGTGTTCCTGCGCGAATGGGAAGGCAATGCCCATGTCTGCCCGCGCTGCGATTTCCATGATCGCATCGGCGTGAAGGAGCGGTTCGAACTGCTGTTCGACGACGGCAAGTGGGAAGAGTTGCCGAGCCCTGAGGTCCGCGAGGACCCGCTCAAGTTCCGCGATACCAAGAAATATACTGACCGCATGAAACAGGCCCGCGCCAAGACCCAGCGCAAGGACGCCCTCATCAATGCCAAGGGCAAGATCGACGGGCGGCCGGTCGTCGTCGGCGTACAGGACTTCGCTTTCATGGGCGGGTCGATGGGCATCGCGGTGGGTGCCGCCGTGGTCGCCGGCCTGCGTGCCGCGATCGAGGCGAAACGTCCCTACATCCTGTTCACCGCCGCGGGCGGCGCACGCATGCAGGAAGGCATCCTGTCGCTGATGCAGATGCCCAAGACCACGGTCGCGCTCCAGGAAATGAAGGATGCGGGCCTCCCGTACATCGTCGTCCTCACCGACCCGACCACCGGGGGCGTCACCGCCAGCTACGCGATGCTGGGCGACGTGCAGATCGCCGAACCCGGCGCATTGATCGGATTTGCCGGCCAGCGCGTCATCGAGCAGACCATCCGCGAGAAATTGCCCGAGGGCTTCCAGCGCGCCGAATATCTGCTCGAGCATGGCATGATCGACATGGTCGTGCATCGCCATGCGCTGAAGGAAAAGCTCGCCGGTCTCGTCGGCTATCTGACCGGGAACAAGGACGCCGCCTGATGGCCGACGGCGCGCGCTCGTCCCATGGGGGCGTGCAGGCGCAGCTCGACCGGCTGTCAGCCCTGGGCATGGGCGGCGATATCCTCGGGCTCGAGCGGATTGGCGAATTGTGCCGTCGGCTTAATGATCCGCAGGACCGCTTGCCACCGGTCTTCCATGTCGCGGGAACCAACGGCAAGGGCTCGACCATTGCATTCCTGCGTGCTGCATTCGAAGCGGGCGGGCGTCCGGTCCATGTCTTTACATCACCGCATCTCGTCCGCTTCAACGAGCGGATCCGCCTGGCTGGCGAATTGATCGGCGACGCGCCGCTGGCCGACTTGCTCGAAGAGGTGATCGACGCCGCCGCAGGCATGAAAGCGAGCTTTTTCGAGATCAGCACCGCGGCGGCTTTTCTCGCCTTCTCCCGGACGCCTGCCGACGCCTGCCTCATTGAAGTAGGATTGGGTGGTCGGCTCGATGCGACCAATGTCATTCCGGCGCCTGCCGCAACGGGGATTGCCGGGCTCGGCCTCGATCATCAGGCTTTTCTTGGCGACCGGCTCGACAGGATCGCGTTGGAAAAAGCGGGGATTGCCAAGCGCGGGGTGCCGCTGGTGATGCAATCCTATCCCCCCGAGATCGAAAGCCTGATCGTCGATCATGCCCTGTCAGTGGGCGCGAAACCCGTCATCCAAGGCCGCGACTGGGATATCGAACGAGTGGGCGCAGAACTTGTTTTCGAAGGGAAGACAAACCTCACTCTGCCGCTGCCTCGCCTTGAAGGCGCGCATCAATTTGCCAATGCGGGTCTTGCCGCGGCGATGCTTCAATATCAGGACGCACTTTCGATCGAGCCTGAAGCGGTCGCGTCCATGACCGAGCGGGCAAGCTGGCCCGCGCGTCTCCAGAAACTCGACAAGGGCAACCTTGCAGGGCTTCTTCCGAACCATGAATTATGGCTCGACGGCGGGCATAATGAGGATGCGGCAAGGGCGCTGGCGCGTTTCTTCGACGGCAGGAAGCTGCACCTCGTCTTCGGATTGCTGGCGAACCGCGATCCGTCCGTACTGCTTGCTCCTTTCGAGGGACTAGTGGAGGGCGTGACGGCCCTCCCCATCCACAGCCATGAGCATCATGAGCCGGCCATGCTCGCGGACGAGGCCCGACGGATCTTGGGCATCGAGCACGTCGGGACGGCGAGCGATGCGGAGCAAGCCATTTCTCTGCTGTCGACCGACATCGCCGGTGACCACGCCGTGTTGGTCTTCGGCTCGCTTTACCTTGCGGGCGAAGTTCTCGAGGCCAACGGCACCCTGCCCGACTAGGCGAATTCGGGTTCGGGCGGCGGGGCGTTGCGTTCGGCGAGGCCGATCTTGTGCTGGCGCCACCATTCGACGAGGCACAGCACCACCGCGATGCCGCCGATCGCCATGGTCAGCACGAAGACATAATAATAGCCCCGTTCCTCGATCATCTGGCCGAGTGCGCCGCGCCCCAGCGTGCCGACGAGCAGGGTAAGCGACGACAAGAGGGCATATTGCACCGCGCTATAGCCCTTCGCGACGATCGAGGAGAGGTAAGCGACGAAGGCCGCCCCCGCGAGACCGACCGCGATATTTTCGCCCGCAATGGCCATCATGAGCTTGGCAAGGCGCGGATCGCCGCCGAGGTTGGTCACCAGCCAGCTGAAGCCCGTGGCGTCGGACACGGCCTGCATGGTCGCCCCGCCTATCGCGAGATCGGCGTAGAGAAGATTGGTCGCGGCCGCGAGCACGGCGCCAAGCGTGAGAGCCGCCATGCGCCCGATCAGCGTGAGCAGAATGCCGCCGAGTACCAGCCCGAGCATCAGCGCGCCGACCCCGAAGAATTTGGACGCCACCGCGACCTCGTCCTTCGAATATTGGAGTTCGCCCAGGTAGAAAGGATAGGCGAAGCTGCCCCAGATCGCGTCGGTGATGCGATAGGTCAGGACCAGTCCGATGACGATGATCGTCGCCCAGCCGAGCCGACCGATGATTTCGGCAAGCGGGAGCACGAGCGCGCGATAGCCGAAATCGAGCGCACGGTCGGCGCTCGATTGCGCGGGCATGGCCTCGGTGAGGACATGGCGGCCCTTCTTCCGTAGGCCATTGAGCCAGGCCGCGATAAGCGCCGGGATAACCACCGTGGCGATGACGATGAGCGGTCCCTGCGTCGCGATGAAGGCGACGCTGTCGGGACGGGTTCCGGGGTCCGAGCCGAGCGAGCGCACCATGAAGATGCCGACATTGAGGAGCGCCCAACCCCATAATAGCGCGATCGCGAGCAATGCCCATTTGCGCACTGAGGGGTGGATCTGCCCCGCTTCGCGCAGGGTCGAGAGTTCCTTGCGCTCCTCCTCGATCCGCTCGGCGCTGCGTTCCGCGTCGGGCGCGAACAGGCCGAGCGCGCCGACGACCAGCATCGTCCCGCCGAAGGCCGCATAGGTCACGGGCCAGCCGAGCCGCTGCGCCATGAACAGTGCGAGCGCGCCACCCGCCAGCGCTGCCAGGCGATAGCCCATCTGGTAGACGGTCGAGAGAATGTCGATCGTCGCCACTTCGTCGGCGACATCGACGCGCCACGCATCGATCACGACATCCTGCGTCGCCGAAGCGAAGGCCCCGAGCCCCGCAAGCAGCGAAAACCAGCCAAGCGCGGTCTGCGGATTGAGCGTCGAGAGAATGACGAGGATCGCGCCCAGGAGAAGTTGCGCGGTGACGATCCACTGCTTGCGCTTGCCCAGCTTGCGCAGGATCGGAATGTCGACCCGGTCGAGCGCGGGCGACCAGAGAAATTTGAAGGCATAGGCCAGGCCGATGAGCGAGAAGACGCCCATCGTTTCCAGATCGACCTGGGCGTCCGAGAGCCAGGCGTAAAGCGTGCCAAGAAGAAGCGCATAAGGCAGGCCAGCCGCAAAACCGAACAGGAGCATATAGCCCGTCTTCTTGTGACGGATCGAACGCGCCAGCGTCCGCCAGCCCGGTTTGGTCTTCGCTTCTGCCGTCATAAGGGCTCCCTTGTCATGGCCATGCGCTGTTTTCGGCTGTCGCCGGCGATGCCGACGCTAGCAGCTTGTGCGCTAGGGGAAAGAGGCTGAACGCAACTTGACCTGATTTTCGCAAAACTTGACTTGCGTTATAAAAAGAGGAGGCGCACCATCATGTGCATGGCCGTCCCCAAGCCCGCTCGTCACCCCACCGAAGGACAAGTTGCCCTGGCCGAAGCCCTCGCGCGGGGCGAGACATGGCAGGGCGAGGAAATCCATCGCCTGTCGACTGCCCGCTATACCGATCAGGCAAGGCACGAGCTGGAGCGGGAGCTGATTTTCGGCAAGCGGCCGGTACCGCTCATTCCCTCCGCGCTCTTGCCCCATCCCGACATGGCGGTCGCGCATGACGATTATCGACGGCCGCTCGTGATCACCCGCGATTCCGAGGGCGAGGTCCATGTGCTGGCCAATAGCTGCGCGCATCGCGGGACCCGCCTCGTCGATGAGCGGCGCCCGATTCCCGCACGCAAGATCGTATGCCCCTATCACGCCTGGGTCTATCGTTCGGACGGAAGCCTTGCGGGCCTGCCCCGGCAGGACAGCTTTCCGGGTCTGTGCAAGGATGATCACAATCTCGTGCGCTACGCCGCGCATGAATGTGGCGACATCATCTGGGGAGCGTTCGGCAAAGATCCCGATTTCTCGCGCCTCGATGCGCTATGCGAGGATCTCGAAGCGCTCGGACTGGGCGACATGGCACTCTACAAGAGGCGCACGCACCGCGTGAAAGCCAATTGGAAGATGGTGATGGACGCGTTTCTTGAAAGCTATCATGTCAAGCGGCTGCACCAAGACACGATCGCCGAATACTTCGCCGATGCGGTCGCGACGGGCGACGTCATGGGCGACCATCAGCGATTTGCCGTCGGACGCACCGAATATGCCGCGCAGGTCGATACGAGCGACTGGCAGCAGGTTCGCGAAGTCGCAACCTTCACCTACCAGATCTTCCCTAACGGCGTGCTGGTGGTCAGCCCCGACTATGCCAATCTTCTGGTCGTGATGCCGGGCCGCAAGGTCAATCGCTGCCGGGTCGAGAATTTCATGCTCGTCCCCGGCGATGCCGACCCGGGCGAATTCGCGCCGCGCTGGGAGAAGAGCTGGCGACTGCTCGATGAAGGCACCTTCGGGAAGGAGGATTTCGGCGCGGCGGCACTGTGCCAGGCGGGGGTCGATGGCGGGGTTCAGACCGAAATGCTGGTCGGCACGCTGGAGGCAGGCATGACTCGTTTTCACGACCTCATCGACAGGGAAATCGGCATTCAGGCGTCCGAATAAAGCGTGAGGCCGGTCGGCGCCTTGGGAGATTCGCCCGCGAGCAGGCGATCGACCGTGTCGATCGCATCGCGCAATTGCCGGTCGCTATAGGGCTTTACCAGCGAACCGAGCGCATAGGCGGCACATTGCTTGGGCGGATTGCCGGTCGCGAAGAGAACGGGCACTCCGGCTTCATGCGCCGCGGCGGCGACGTCGATGCCGCTCTTCTCGCTCGCCAGCTTGACGTCGCAAAGGACCAGGTCGACTTCGCTTTGCTCCAGGTCGGCGATCGCATCGTCATAATTGTCGCGCGTTCCCACGACCTCATAGCCCAGCCGTTCGAGCCGCTGTTCATTGTCAAACGCCACCAACGGCTCATCCTCGACGATGAGCACGCGCTTGATCAGCCGCTTTTTCTTTCCGAACAGCACCATGTCCCCTAAGAGCCAGACCCGTGACACAGGATAAGCGCCAGAAGCGGCCCGGCGGTTCCCGCCGGAAGCCCCCGACCGATAAAAAAAGTCGCGCGCCGCGGAGCGCGCCTGCCCCGCGCGAGACCGGACCGCAGCGGATCGCCAAGCTGCTCGCTCGCGCGGGCGTGGCATCGCGTCGCGAAGTCGAGCGGATGATCGCCGACGGCCGGATCGCGATCAACGGCACCCGGGTCGAAACGCCCGCGACCCTCTTGGAGACGATCGAGGGGGTGACGGTCGACGGAAAACCGGTCGAGAAGCCCAAGGCGACCCGGCTCTACCTTTTCTACAAGCCCAACCTCTGCCTGACCGCCGCACGCGATCCCAAGGGGCGCAAGACCATCTATGACGTGCTGCCCGAAGGGCTGCCGCGCCTGATGCCGATCGGTCGACTCGACTATAATACCGAGGGCCTGCTGCTCCTCACCAATGATGGCGAGTTCAAGCGGCAGATGGAATTGCCATCCACCGGCGTAGTGCGCAGCTATCGCGCCCGTGCTTTCGGCACCGTCAGCCAGGCGCAACTTGAAGAACTTGCCGAGGGCGTGACCGTGGACGGCGTTCGCTATGGCCCGATCGACGCCAATCTGGAGCGGCGGACCGGGCGCAACTGCTGGATCGAACTCAGCCTCAAGGAAGGCAAGAACCGCGAAGTGCGCAACGTGCTCGCGCATCTCGGCCTGCAGGTCTCGCGCCTCATCCGGACGAGCTATGGACCCTTCCAGCTGGGCGGAATGCAGCCGGGCCAGATCGGCGAAGTCGAACGCAACGCGCTGTTCCGTTACCGGAAGACCCTGTGAGGGTCATCGCCGGACAATATCGGGGCCGACCTCTTGCGGCCCCCGAAGGTCGTGCGACCCGCCCGACCGCGGACCGCACGCGCGAAACGCTTTTCTCGATGGTGACCAGCCGGATCGGGAGCATGGGGGAATTGTGGGTGGCCGACCTTTATGCGGGTTCGGGCGCGCTCGGCATCGAAGCGCTGTCACGCGGCGCGGCCAAGGCGGTGTTCGTCGAGACCGACCGGGCCGCAATCGCCGCCATCCGCGCCAATCTTGCGACCTTGCAGATCGGCCATCTCGCCGAGGTGCGCCAGCTTTCGGCCGCGGCGCTCCCGCCCTTGTCGGGGCGGCCCTACGACCTAGTGCTTGCCGACCCGCCTTATGCGCCGGGAAGCGGCAGCGCAGTGATCGAAGCGGTCGAAAAGGCCGACTGGCTCGCGCCCGGCGGCTGGATGGCGGTCGAGACCGACGCCAAGGAGAGCTGCGAACCGGGCGGGTTTGCCCTCGAGGCCGAGCGCAAGGTGGGGCGCGCGCGCCTTACCCTTTTACGCCGCCCGGCCTGATCAATTCTCGTCGTCGTCGCTTTCCTCGCGGCGGGCTTTTGCTTCCTCGAATTCGGCCATCAGCCGCTTGCCAATCGCCGCCGCAGCTGCCGCACCGGCCAATTTGAGCGCTTCCTTCGAGCCGGTGGACTTGCCCCGCGCGCTGGTGACCTTCTTTTCTGCCAGGGCGCCGACCGCAGCCACCGCGCCTGCCGCGACGAGATCGGCAACGAGGGGATGGTCGGCCAGCTTGCCGAGCGCATCCAATCCCTCTTCCTTGATCTTGCCTTTTTTGCCCTTCTTCTCGCTGGTGCCTTCGGTCTCTTCCTCGATCGCGACGGCGACGCGGACCTTCTTTTCCTTCTTGGCCTTCTTCTTCTCTTTCTTGGCCTTCTTGGTTTTCTTGGCTTTCTTGGGCTTCACCTCTTCGGCCGTACCGGCGTCTGCCACGGCGTCGCCGACCTCTTTCTTCTTCTTCGTCGCCATCTTTCGGGCCTCCTAGCTGATCTGGATCATGTCGGTGTCGGGGTAAGGCTGCGCAAGGGCTTCGACATCCTCGAACCCTCCTTCGAGCCAGCGGTCATGGTCGCGGGGCGCCAGCATCACGGGCATGGCCTTGGGATGCACCTCGCCCACGATCCTGTTGGGGGCACAGGTCAGGAATGCCATGTAATTTTCTTCCCCGCCCGGCCGCCAGATTCCGGCAAAGGCGAACAGCGGGTCTTCCCCGCCCTTGGCCTCGCCGGTTCCGAACCAATGCTTGACCTTTCGCCCGGTGGCGGGATCGGGGGCCTGGCTCCATTCGCAGAAGCGCGTGACCGGCACAAGGCAGCGCCGTTCGGGGTTGTTGAGCGCCGATCGCCAGAAGGGCGAGGTAAGATTGCGCACGTTCGTTACCGGCCTGCCTTTCGCCGCCTGCGGGCCGGGAAAACCCCAGGTCATCAACGAATAGGTCAGTTCGCTTTCCTCGCGGTGCAGGACGGGGGCCTTCTGGCCAGGATAGATTTCCGGAAAAGCCAGCAAATTGGCGCGGTCGCCTTTGAAGGGACCGAACAATTGGCGCATCGCATCGACGCTCGCGGTCATGCTGTAAAGATTGCACATACCAGGCCTTTCTTCTCACCCCCCGATCCGCAACGCTTCATCGTTAACCATGCTCCCCTCGGTTAATCTGACATCCCTGTTGCCAGCGGTTCAGCATCAAAGGCGCACGCCTGTTGCCAGTGAAGTTTAACCAAGGGAGACCTCCCATGAAGAATGCCATGTTGATCGCCATTTCCGCCGCCACGCTGACTGCGCCGATGGCCGCGACTCCGGCCTTTGCCGACCATGACCGTTACGAGCGCCAGTCGCGCTATTATGACGGCCCGGTATGGCAGGACCGCCGCGGCTATTATCGCTGCAAGCGGACCAACGGCACCACCGGCATGCTCTTCGGCGCGGCCAGCGGCGCGCTCATCGGTCGCGCGATCGATACGCGCGGCGAACGGGCCACCGGCACGATCATCGGCGCTGCCGTCGGCGCGCTTCTCGGCCGCGAAGTGGAAAAGGGCCTCAAGTCCAAGCGCTATCGCTGCCGCTAACAGTAAGGCCGGTGTCGTCACCCAGTCCCCCCATTTACGGGACGGCACCGGCCGCCCTTATTGCCCTGCTGTATTGACACATTAATACACCTCTGTCTATGCTCTCTCCAACTTCCCCGGGAGAGCATGCATGTATAGCCAGCAGGAACTCGACGACGCCGTGGCGGCCGGAGCGATCAATCGCGAAGCCGCCAATTCGCTACGCGCTTTCGTTGCCGCGCAGCGCTCCGCGCCCGCGGTCGACGAAGAACATTTCCGCCTGATCACGGGCTTCAACGACATCTTCGTGGCGCTGGCCAGCATCATCCTTCTCGTAGCGGTGGGCTGGATCGGACAGGCGATCGGACAGGGATTGAATTTCGCCCTGCCCGGTGGCGGCCCCTCCCCGCTTGCCGGTGCCGCGGTGGCTGCAGCCGCTTGGGGGCTGGCGACCTATTTCACCGCCAAGCGACGCATGGCGCTTCCTTCCATTCTCCTCATGCTCGCCTTTGTCGGCGGGACATTCTGGGCGGTCGGTAGCCTTCTGGCCGTCATCGTGGCGGCCTCGATTGCCGAGCCCAGCGAGCAGATCGGCGGCTTCCTTGCCGCCCTCGCCGCGGCAATCACCGCAGGCGCGGCCTGGCTGCATTGGAAGACCTTCCGCGTGCCGATCACCGTGGCCGCCGGGGCCGCAGCTGTGGCGGGGATCGTCGCGGGTATCACCGCGGGCGTACTTGCGGGGTCGATCGGCGATGAAGCTCTCAAGACGGTGATGCTGACCGTGGTACTGCTGCTCGGCCTCGGCATCTTCGCCTATGCGATGCGCTGGGACATGAGCGATCCGGGCCGAGTTACGCGCCGCTCTGATGTCGCATTCTGGCTGCATCTTCTTGCCGCGCCGATGATTGTCCACCCGGTCTTCACCCTCCTTGGACTGAATGACGGGCATGCGACGATCGGCGAAGGTCTGCTCGTCATTGCGCTCTACATCGCTCTCGGTATCGCGGCTCTGGCAATCGACCGGCGCGCGCTTCTCGTCTCGGGGCTGGCCTATGTGATCTGGGCCCTGTCGGACATGTTCGAACAGTTCGGCGCGATCGAACTCAACATCGCGCTCACCGCGCTGGTGATCGGGTCGGCGCTGCTGCTTCTGTCGGCATTCTGGCACCAGGCCCGGTCGTCGATTATCGCCAGGCTGCCCGAAGGATGGCAAGCGCGGCTGCCGCATCCCAGCCGTCTTGCGGTGGCGGAGGCTAGTCCCGAACCAAGCGCATGAGCCGCCGTTCGAGCGGGGCCAGCACCTGATGGAGCTCATGGCCCCGCTTGAGCGTCTGCCCATGCTCGGCAATCAAGGCGAACGCCCCCTGCTTTCGTGAAAGCGCGGGGCGTTTTTCGATGCGGATTTCGGGATTTTCCGACGTCCGGCGAAAAGCCGCGAACACTGCGACATCGGCTTCCATGCGGATGGCATAGTCGCGCCAATGACCCGCCGCGACCATCCGCCCGTAAAGGTCGATGATCGTCATGAATTCGCGTCGGTCGAAAGATGCCGCCGGCTGCCGGTCAGGCCGTCGGGGGAACAGCGTCACGACGCTCAAGCGCTGCGACTCCGCCGTTCTTCCGCGGCATCGCGCGCGGCCTTGATCTGAGCGCGCAATCGCTCGATCTCGCGCTCGAGCTCGCACAGCTTGGCCTGCACGGGATCGGTCAGTTCCTCGCAAGGCGTGCCATAGGGCACGAACCCGCTGCTCGTTTCGGCATCCACCGGAATGGGCCGCGCGACGGGGCCGACCATCGTCGCGCCCGGCGCGACATTCTTGGTGACGACCGCATTGGCGCCGACGCGCGCTCCCTTGCCGACCGTGATCGGGCCGAGAATCTGCGCCCCCGAACCCACCACCACGTCATCCTCCAGAGTCGGGTGGCGCTTGCCACCGATGCCGTCGAAAGGGCTTGTGCCGCCCAGCGTGACGCATTGGTAGATGGTGACGCGGTCGCCGATGTCGGCGGTTTCGCCGATCACCGTGAAGCCATGGTCGATGAACAGGTTTCGCCCGATCCGGGCGCCGGGATGGATGTCGATCGCCGTGATCGCCCGGCTGAGATGATTGACCATCCGCGCCAGGAAATAGAGCCTTCCGCCCCACAGCCAGTTGGCGAGGCGATGCAGCCCCAGTGCGAGGACACCGGGATAGAAAAGCACTTCCCAACGGCTGCGCGCCGCAGGGTCGCGTGCCTTGATGCTGTCCAGATAGGCGATCAGCCCGTTAGCCAAGGAAGTTCCTTTTCTCTGCCTTACACCTGTCAATGTAGGCATCCGCAGCGCACAAGAAAAGCCGCGCCCGATAAGACGCGGCTTTCCTTTGCGAAATCAAAGCGTTGGATGCACCGTCGCAATCGCTTTCATGACCGAGGCGATGCGCACCGCTGTCTGGATCGCGTCGGCTTTTATGCCATGCTGGACGAGGATCTTTTCATGGCTGTCGATGCATAGGCCGCAGCCGTTCATTGCCGACACCGCCACGCTGAACAGCTCGAAATCGACCTTTTCGACACCATGCGTTGCGATGAAATTCATGCGCAGGCGCGCAGGCATCGCGGCATATTCCTCGTTCCCGGCAAGATGGGTGAAGCGATAATAGACATTGTTCATCGCCATCACCGCCGCCGCGCCGCGAGCGGCATCGGCAAACTTGGGATCGAGACGATCGGCAACTTCGGCTTCGGCGGCATCGACGAGCGGCTTGTAACCGCTGCCATGCGCACAGGCGAGGATGAGCCCGAGCTTGCGCTCCTCGGCAAGCGACTGGTCGTTGAGAAGGCTGGACAGGTTGAGCTTCAGATCCTTGGCGTAGGACGGAAAATTCTCGGTAAGCGCCTTGAGGGCGGACATGGGCACGGCTCCCTTGTGGCAAGGACGGTCGGGAAAAGCGGGTTTTCGCAAAAAAATGTGGCGGGGACGCGGGGGGTCTGGGGGGAGAAATCCGCCTCCCCGCCACGGCTGGATCAGGCGGCGGCGGGTTTGAGAACCTCTTCGCCTTCGGTCCAGTTGCAGGGACACAGTTCGTCGGTCTGCAGCGCATCGAGAACGCGCAGCGTCTCGGTGGGATTGCGGCCAACGTTAAGGCCATTGACCGTGACATGCTGGATCACATTGTCCGGGTCGATGATGAAGGTCGCGCGATAGGCCACGCCTTCTTCCTCGTTGAGGATGCCGAGAGCTTCGGCGAGCTTCTTGCTGTTGTCGGCCAGCCAGGGGAAGTCGGCATTGGCCAGCTGCTCGTCCGAACGGCGCCATGCGAAGTGGACATGGCTGGTGTCGGTCGAAGCGCCGATCAGCACGGCATCACGGTCGGCGAAATCGTCCTTCAGCTCGCCATAGCCGACGATTTCGGTCGGACAGACGAAGGTGAAGTCCTTGGGCCAGTAGAACAGGATCTTCCACTTTCCATCGGTTTCGCCGAGGTCGTACATTTCATCGGCGGGAAGCTGCGACGTCCCCTGCTGAACGGGAATCTTGAGGGCGGGAATCTTGTCGCCAACGCTAAGCATGCTCACTCCTGTTTCTTTCGGTTTTCATGATTTGCTGCAACGCAGCATCGTGGTTGCCGAGGCGATGTAGGTAGGCGTTGCTTATCGTTCAAGACGATTATATCGATGGCGCTGACAGGATAAATCGATGATTGTGCACCTACCGACGATCAAGCAGCTGCAATATCTGGTGGCGCTGCGCGAACATGGACATTTCGGCCGCGCCGCCGAGCATGTGTTCGTCACGCAGAGCACGCTTTCGGCAGGCATCCGCGAACTGGAATCGCTGCTGGGCACCACGCTGGTCGAGCGCACGCGGCGCGTGGTCCGCTTCACCCCGCTGGGCAACAAGATCGCCGACAAGGCGCGCCAGGTGCTGGCCGAAACCGAGGCGCTGGCCGCCCTTGCCCGCGCCGAGGGCAAGCCCCTGTCGGGCGAGTTGCGGATGGGCGTCATCCCCACCATCGCGCCCTTCATCCTGCCCAGCCTTTTGCCGCGCCTGCGCTCCAACTGGCCCGAGTTGAAGCTGTTCCTGCGCGAGGAAACCAGCCAGGCGGCGTGCGAAGCGCTGCACAGCGGTCGGCTCGACTGCGTGTTGCTCGCAATGCCTTATGCATGCGGTGATGTCGAACAGGCGGCGATTTTCGATGATCGGCTGTTCGTCGCCTTTCCCGCGGGCGAAGCCCCCGACGTCAAGGCGATCCACCCCGACGAGATTGAGGAAGGGCGCCTCCTCTTGCTCGAGGACGGCCATTGCCTGAAGGACCATGCCCTGTCGGCGTGCAACCGCCCTGAAATCCGCGCCTCGGCGGCGATGATGGGCACTTCGCTCCATACGCTGGTGCAGATGGTCGACAATGGTCTCGGGCTGACCTTCGTGCCCGAAATGGCGCTGCGTGCGGGCATCCTCGATCACACGGGGATCGAGGCGCGCCCCCTCGATACCGCCAATGCCGCGCGCAAGGTGGCGCTGGCCTGGCGCCGCAACAGTCCGCGCGAAGAGGAATTCCAGATGCTGGCGGAAACCCTACGGACGCTCACTGCCCAATTGGTCGAGGCCGAGTAGCCAGCGGTCGAGCCGCACCGCCGCGACCGGCGCTTCGGGCAGCGAAAGATTGAGCGCGGCGCGATGCTCCATGATCCAGCGCAGACATTCGGGGCGGCTGTCGAAGGTCGGGAAACGCGTGCGGCTGGGCTTTAGCGACCGCCGGTCCACGAGGAAGCGCGCGCCTTTGCGGCAACCCGGCGCGCCCGCCCAGTCGCGGCGCGGCGCAGTTACTGCGGGCACCCAATAGGTGCGCGCCGGATCGAGCATATCCACATCGCGTCGATGCATCATTTCTCTCCGGGGCCGTCACGGCCCGGGAAAGACTAGTCGATCTTGCCGCTTTGTCGAATCAGTCCATGTGCTTGAGGCCGACGCGCAGATAGTCGTAGCCCGTGATGAGGGTGAGGATCGCGGCGCCCCACAGGCTGGCGATGCCGACCTGATGGATCCAATAATGCGCGGGTATGGCCCCGCCGAGGATGAGTGCGCCGAGCGCCACGAGCTGCAGCGTCGTCTTCCATTTTGCGAGGCGGCTGACCGGAACCGAGACATTGAGCGGGCCCAGAAATTCGCGCAGCCCCGACACGATGATTTCGCGAAGAAGGATCACCAGTGCGGGAATGATCGACAGTCCCGCGATCACCGGCTCGGGCTCGTCGGCGACGCGCCGCGTGGCGACCAGCATGATGATCACCGCGACCACCATGATCTTGTCGGCGATGGGATCGAGAAATTGGCCCAGCCGGCTGATCTGTCCATGCGCCCGTGCGAGATAGCCGTCGAAATAGTCGGTAAAGCCGACGATCGAATAGAGGATGAAAGTGATCGCATAGTCGATCGGGCTGGGCTTCCAGAGCAGCCAGACAAGGATCGGTACCGCGAGGATGCGGGACAGGGTCAGGATGTTGGGCAGCGTCAGCATGCACTCCTGCCTATTCGATTGGCACGGAAAGGCCAAAAGATTTTGCCGTTGCTGGCAGGCGCGCGGCTGTTATGTCTGGTCGGCGCATTGGCAGGAAGGGGGTCCGATCGTGCAGTTCGCCATGACAGGTCCGGCCCGCGCCTGATGCAGGACAGCATGCACCTCATGCGCACGCGGCGGTTCGCTCCGCTGTTCGCCACCCAGTTCGCGGGTGCATTCAACGACAATCTCTATCGCACCGCGATGGTCCTGCTGGTGATCTACGGCATCTATGGCGATGCCACGCGCGAAGCGACCTTCAGTGCACTGGCGGGCGGACTGTTCATCCTGCCCTTTTTCCTTTTCTCGGCCTTCGCGGGCCAATTCGCCGACAGCCATGACAAGGCGATGATCGTCCGGCGGGTCAAGAATGCCGAAATTCTCATCATGGCGCTCGGCGCGGCGGGCCTCCTGCTTCAAAATGTCACCCTGCTGCTTGCGATGCTATTCGCCACGGGGCTGCAATCGACGATCTTCGGCCCGATCAAATATGCGGTCCTTCCTCAGCATCTCGAAAAGGGCGAAGTGCTGGGTGGGACCGGACTGGTCGAAGCGGGCACTTATCTCGCCATTCTTCTCGGCACGATCGCGGGTGGGCTGGTGATCGTCGCCGAACCCGATGGCAGCCTTCATGCCTTCTGGGGTGCGGGGCTGGTGGTGTTCATCGCGCTACTGGGACGACTGGCGGCAGGCGCCATCCCCCCTGCCCCGCCTGAGAAGGACATGGCGGATGCGCCGATGGACTGGAACGTCCTTCGGTCATCGATCGCCCTTGTCCGGACCTCGATGCACCGCCCCCGGGTGCGGCTCGCAATCATCTCGATCAGCTTCTTCTGGGCGATGGGCGCGGTGCTCGCCGCGCAATTCCCGCCACTGGTCAAGAATGCGCTGCAGGCCGACCAGCAGGTCGCGACCATCTTCCTCGGCGCTTTCTCGGTCGGCGTTGCGACCGGCTCGGTGCTGGTGAACCGGCTTCTGCGCGGCAAGGTGAGTGCGCGGTACAGCCCGCTTTCCGCGCTACTGATGGGTCTGTTCGTGCTCGATCTCTACCGCCGCGTACGTGCGTTCGACCCGGGCCAGGAAGGCCTGCTCAGCATTTCGCAATTCCTCTCGCACCCGCACGGCGGGCTGGTCATCCTCGACCTGTTCGGCGTGGCCGCGATGGGGGGAATGTTCGTGGTGCCTCTTTATGCCTATCTCACCACCCATGTCGGCAAGAACGAGACCGCGCGCACCATTGCCGCCAACAATATCGTGAACAGCGGTTTGATGGTGCTGGCGACGCTCATCCTCACCTTGTCGGTACAGCTAGGGGTGACCGTGGCCGACAGCCTGCTCATCGTCGCGGTTGCGACGGTCGTATCGGCATGGTTCGGGTGGCGGCTGCACCGCGTGGCGGACTAGGCGAGCATCAGACTCATGAAAAGAAAACCGCCCGCAAAGGTGGTCATGAACAGACGGACATCATCGCCCGCCTCGCTTTTCCGGGCGCGGCGTTCGGACGCGGCGACAAAGGCAGCGCGGCACGCCTGCCGAAGGCGGCGTACGAATAGGTCGAAAGAGCGGCGTGTCGCGAGTTCCATGGCAAGGGCTTAACATTGCTTTTACCATGAAGGAACGGGCCGGGCCCGAGTTGGTGCCTCCTGTCCCGTATCAGGACATCGATGTCAGGCCGATGCGCTTTTGGCTGCCGGGGTCGAGACGTCCGGCGTGTCGCTGGTGCGCAGGAGCTGGTCGGCCTGATGGGCCGGAACCGGCTTGCCGAAGAACCAGCCCTGGCCAAGCGTGCAGCCGAGAGTGCTGACCTTCTCATGCGTCTCGGCATTTTCGATGCCTTCGACCGTCACGGGGATCTTGATCGCCTCGGCGAGCGTGGTGACCGCGCGCACGATTGCCTCGGCTTCGCGATCCTCGTGAATGGTGCGCACGAAGGTGCGATCCATCTTGATCGAATTGAACGGCAGTTCACGAAGGTGCGACAGCGACGAGAAACCGGTCCCGAAATCGTCGAGCGCGAGGCGGATGCCCTGGTTCTTGAGGCTGTTGACGATCGCCCGCGCCATTTCGAGATCGGAGAAAAGCGAGCTTTCGGTGATTTCCACCGTGAGGCGGTTGGCGGGAAAACCGGTTTCGGTGAGGATGCGTACGAGTTTCTGCGCGATCCAGCTGTCGGCGAGCTGGCTCGGTGAGATGTTGATCGACAGCTGGATGTCGCTCGGCCAGTCGGCGGCATGCGAAAGCGCCTGGCGGAAGATTTCCTCCGACAGCTGGTCGATGAGGCCATGCTCTTCGGCGACCGGAATGAAACGGCCGGGCTGGACCACGCCCGAAATGGGATGATGCCAGCGCGCCAGCACCTCGAAGCCGCGAATCTGCCCCGTCTTGAGATCCACCTGCGGCTCGAAATAGGGCAGGAACTGGCCATGTCCGAGGCCCGCGCGGATGCCCTGCTCGATCTCGTTATGGACGAACAGTTCGCGCTCCATCGCATCGTTGAACCAGACGGGGCGCGCCATTCGGCCCTGCCGTCCATGCGCCTGGGCGATATCGGCGCGGCGCAGGAGATCGCGCACGCCCACCTCTTCGGGGCCCGCCGCTGCGATGCCGATGAACGCCCCGACATTGACGAGGGTCTTGTCGATCATGATCGGGGCGGTCGCAACGCCCAGCATCGCCCCCGCAAGCGCATTGGCTTCCTCGCGGCCGTCAGCCTGGATTGTCGAGATGACGGCAAATTCATCACCGCTGATACGTGCCAAGGCCCGTTCGGGCCCGACCGTGTCGGACAATGAGGTGGCGATCCGCCGCAACAGTTCGTCGCCAACGTCGAAGCCATGCCGGTCGTTGACCTGCTTGAAACGGTTGAGCTGCATCGAGATGACCGCGAGTTGCAGCCCCTCGTTCATCGCCGTTTCGCGCAGCAATTCGGCGCGCTCGGAAAATCCGCGCCGGTTGAGAAGCCCGGTCATGCCGTCGGTCGAGGCCATAATCGCGGCCCGCTCCTCGCTTTCGGCACGCTTGGCGATTTCCTGCTGGAGATCGACATAATAACGCCAGCCGAACAGGATCAGCGCGACATTGAGCGTCAATGTCGTCGAGGAAATCTGGAGTTCGCCCGTGAAACCGCCCTCGGCACGGCTGAGATAGCCGAAGAAATAGCTCCCGTTCCACATCAGCAGTGCAACCGCACTGACGAGAATGCCCAGCACGAACATGTCGCGCGGCACACGCCCCGTGCGGGGCACCTTCGCATTGAGCGAAGATAGAAGCTTCTTCCTGGTCACCCCCGCGGGGCTAATGCAAAATGTTTAATTAATTATCCACAGTTGCTGCTCTTCAGCAGGCTGGTGCGGACGGCGGGACTTGAACCCGCACTTCCTTTCGGAAAGCCGATTTTAAGTCGGCAGCGTCTACCATTCCGCCACGTCCGCTTGCAGCCTCTCGCCAGCAGAGCCAGCCAAAGAAGGCGCGGCGCTTAATCGTCGTTCGCGCTCGCGCCGAGATTTAACCGCTCGCGCATTTCCTTGCCCGGCTTGAAATAGGGCACGCGCTTGGCCGCAACGTCGACCGGCTCGCCCGTGCGCGGGTTGCGACCGACGCGCGCATCGCGCTGACGGGTGGAGAAGGCCCCGAAACCGCGCAGCTCCACGCGGCCGCCTTCGGCGAGTTGATCGGTGATGCTGTCGAACAGGGCGCTGACGACGCCTTCGACCTCACGCTGGGTGAGATCGGGAAAATCATGGCAAATCTTCTGCACCAGTTCGGAACGGATCATCGGGCCCCCCGGGGAATTCTCTTGCAAAAAAACGGCCTGTCGAAGCGGCCGGAACTAAGGTCTAGGATTGTCAGGAAAAAATGGGCGGCGCAACCCCATTGGGGCAGGCTTTTTCGACCAGCGGCGGCATTTTTCCATCCCGGGCCGCTCCAAAGGAAAAGGGGCGGCGTACCTTCGCACGCCGCCCCACTTTTTCAGACCGGAACCGATCGCTTATTCGGCGTCGTCGGCCTTTTCCTTCTTGGTCGTCTTCTTGGCAGCAGCTTTCTTGGGCTTTTCCTCGCCCTCGTTGGCCTTGTCCGCCTTCTTGGCAGCTGCCTTCTTCGGCTTTTCCTCGCCTTCGTCGGCCGTGTCGGCCTTCTTGGCGGCAGCCTTCTTGGCCGGCTTCTTGGCTTCGGTCGAAGCTTCATCGCCGCCCTTCTGCTTCAGGGCTTCACCAAGGATGTCGCCGAGCGAAGCGCCCGAGTCCGACGAACCATATTGCGCAACGGCCTGCTTCTCTTCGGAGATCTGCAGCGCCTTGATCGAGAAGTTCGGCTTCTTCGACCGGTCGAAACCGGTGACCATGGCATCGAACTTCTGGCCGACCTGGAAGCGCTCCGGACGCTGCTCGTCGCGGTCGCGGCCGAGGTCCGAACGGCGGATGAAGCCGATCGGGCCATCTTCGCCGGCCTGCACTTCGAGACCGCCGTCGCGCACGTCGAGGACGTTGACGGTGGCGATGTCGCCCTTCTTGACACTCGAACCGTCGGCGGTGACGCCGCCGCGCTCGAGCTGCTTCATGCCGAGGCTGATGCGTTCCTTCTCGACATCGACGTCGAGGACCACAGCCTTGACCTGCTCACCCTTGTGGTGAAGGCCAAGCGCTTCCTCGCCCGACACGCCCCAAGCGATATCCGACATGTGAACCATGCCGTCGACATCGCCCGGAAGGCCGATGAACAGGCCGAATTCGGTGGCGTTCTTGACTTCGCCTTCGACTTCGGTGCCGACCGGGAACTTCTCCGCAAAGTCGCTCCAGGGGTTCGACTGGGCCTGCTTGAGGCCAAGCGAGATGCGACGCTTTTCCTCGTCGACCTCGAGAACCTTCACGTCGACTTCCTGGCTGGTCGAGACGATCTTGCCCGGGTGGACGTTCTTCTTGGTCCAGCTCATTTCCGAAACATGGACGAGGCCTTCGATGCCCGGTTCCAGTTCGACGAAGGCACCATATTCGGTGATGTTCGTCACGCGGCCCTTGAACAGGCCATCGACCGGATATTTGGCGACCGCGCCTTCCCAGGGATCGGCTTCCAGCTGCTTCATGCCGAGGCTGATGCGCTGGGTCTCGCGGTTGATGCGGATGATCTGCACCTTCACCTTGTCGCCGATGTTGAGGACTTCGGACGGGTGGCCGACGCGCTTGTAGCTGATGTCGGTGACGTGCAGCAGACCGTCGATGCCGCCGAGGTCGACGAAGGCACCATAGTCGGTGATGTTCTTGACCACGCCTTCGATGACCTGGCCTTCATGCAGCGACTGGATGAGGTCGCTGCGCTGTTCGGCGCGGGTTTCCTCGAGGATGGCGCGGCGCGACACGACGATGTTGCCGCGGCGGCGATCCATCTTGAGGATCTGGAACGGCTGGGGGATGTCCATCAGCGGGGTGACATCGCGCACCGGGCGAATGTCCACCTGGCTGCCCGGCAGGAAGGCCACGGCGCCGCCGAGATCGACGGTGAAGCCGCCCTTCACGCGGCCGAAGATCGTGCCTTCGACGCGGGCATCGCCTTCGAATTCCTTTTCGAGCGTGTCCCAGGCGGCTTCACGGCGCGCACGGTCGCGCGACAGCATGGCTTCGCCCTGGGCATTTTCGACGCGGTCGACATAGACTTCGACTTCGTCGCCGACGCTGAGATCGGCCTTCTGGCCCGGCGCCGCGAATTCACGCAGCGGCACGCGGCCTTCGGATTTCAGGCCAACATCGATGACCGCGAGGTCGTTTTCGATGCCGGTGACCTTGCCGGTGACGACCTTGCCTTCAAAGCCTTCGTCTTCACCACCAAGTTTTTCATTGAGAAGTTCCGCGAACTCGTCGCGGGTAGGAAATGCCGTATCGGCCATAAAAATATGTCTTTCGTCTCTAGGTTCGGCCGCCGGTGCTTCACCATGAAGCGCCTTCCGCAAGCGGTCTTGGTCAAACCCTGATTGCGAGGACGGGCCCATCCCGCCATCGCATCCCCGGTTGCGAAAGGTCGTGGAAGTGAAAACAAGCGAAAAAGCGCGTCAGGGCCGGAGCGAACTCCTTGAAAACCCTACGCGCTCGCCTGGAGACGGGCTTCCACGAGCGCGATCGCCCGTTGGACAGCGCGCTCTATAGAGAGATCGGACGTGTCCAGCAAGTC
This sequence comes from Sphingomicrobium lutaoense, assembly GCF_014195685.1. Lineage (GTDB taxonomy): Bacteria > Pseudomonadota > Alphaproteobacteria > Sphingomonadales > Sphingomonadaceae > Sphingomicrobium > Sphingomicrobium lutaoense. The sequence continues at coordinate 1,237,449 of NZ_JACICF010000001.1, forward strand.
CGCATCCTCGGCCTTCAGGAGAGGCGCCGCGGCCCGGTCCGCATCGCGCGCATCGCGTGCCACGATGTCGGCCAGCACCTCCTCATAATGCACCTCGACGCCGCGTGCCCCCAATTCCTTGAAGCGGCGCATCGCGCGGACGTCGGGGCTGGCCGTGACGAACAGCTTGGCCCGCGCTTCGGGAGCGATCACCGTCCCGATGTCGCGCCCGTCTAGGACTGCCCCGCCATCCTGCGCGGCAAAGGCGCGCTGGCGCTCGAAAAGGGCCTTTCGGACCGCCGGATAGGCCGACACCCGGCTGGCCAGTTCCCCCACGGTTTCGCTGCGCAATTCCTCGTCGTCGGGATCGATCTTGTCGATTTCGCCCGCGGCACGGACCGCTTCGAAGGGATTGCCGGCATCTCCGCCGAAGCGCCACAGCGAGAGGGCGACCGAGCGGTAGAGAAGCCCCGTGTCCATGTGCGGAAGGTCGAAATGGCGCGCCAGCGCCTTGGCGATCGTGCCCTTGCCGCTGGCGGCGGGACCGTCGACGGCGATCACGAGCGGTGCGGAAGACTGGGATGGGGATGACATGGGCCAATGCTTTGACAGCGCCCCCGCCCTATGGCAAGGCGCGCGCCGATTGGCGGTAATCCATTTATCGCATAACCCAGACAAGGACGATGTTCATGGTCAAACCCGAATGGGGTTCGAAGCGGACCTGCCCCAAATGTTCGACCCGCTTTTACGATCTCGGCAAGGAAGATCCGGTGACCTGCATTGAATGCGGCGAAGCATGGATTCCGGAGCCGGTGCTCAAGTCGAAGCAGCCGATGCCCTTCGAATCGGATGACGACAAGAAGAAGAAGGACGACGATCTCGCGGCCGACGATCTCGACGTCGATGAGGACGATGAGCCCAGCGCCGATGATGAAGTCGACCTCGACACCGGCGATGACGACCTCAAGGTTGCCAAGACCAGCGACGAGGATGACGACGAAAATTGATTTCGATGCGCCGGTCGTGAAATTTTCCGTTTGCAAGCACCGGAATATTTCCTAAAGGGCGCCTCGACCGTGGGGCCGTAGCTCAGCTGGGAGAGCGCTACAATGGCATTGTAGAGGTCAGGGGTTCGATCCCCCTCGGCTCCACCATTCACCAAAAAGGGCGCCGCTTCTTCTCGGAAGCGGCGCACTTTTTCGTTTCCGGTTCATGCGCCCGTCTGGCAGGCATGCCGCCTGTCTCTGGCGCACAAAAGAAGACGGCGCCGCCCGGGGGCGACGCCGTCCTTGGTCCTTCGTGTTCGAACGACTTAGAGTTCGTTCGAAACGTCAGTGAAGGTCGCGCTGAGCGAGTCACCGATGCCCTGCATCGCGCCGATAGCGGCAACGGCGATCAGAGCGGCAATCAGGCCGTATTCAATCGCGGTGGCACCTTCAGTGTTCTTAATCAGCTTAACAAACTTCGCCATGACTGGTCTCCTTTGGCTCCACAAATTCGCGGGGGTTGGCCCCGTGATCCCGACGAGAGTTTCCCCGCGTTGGATGCTTCCAGATACGCGCCAAGGAGTTGATAAAGTTTTAAAGCGACCGGTATTTTCGCGTTAACCACGAAAAATTTTTCGAGAACCGAATCCGGCTTGCCTAGAGCCCCAGGAAGATCTTTTCAATCTCCCGCGCAATCCGGCCGAGTGGACTGGACCGATGCTCTTCGATCGGCGCGGGCAGGACGGGCGGCGGCGGCGGCGGTGCGGGTCGGAAATCGCGAGGCAGTCGCGGTCCGCGCGAGCCATCGACCTGCAGGGCCGCCTGCATGAAATTACGGAACACGCGCGCGGGCGCGTCCCCGCCCGACATGCGACCGAGCGATTCATTGTCGTCATGGCCGACCCACACGCCGACCACGAGATTGCCCGCGAAACCGATGAACACCGCGTCGCGATTTTCCTGCGTCGTGCCGGTCTTGCCGAAGGTGGGAACGCGCAAGGCCGCACGGCGTCCGGTACCATGGTTGGCCGCTGCATAGAGAAGGTCGAGCATCGGCTCCCACTCCTCATGGGGATGCATCCGCGCCTGGCGATGGAGCATCCGGCCGCTCGCGGCGGCCGCGGCCGGGGTTTCGGCCTGAAGCGCGGCGGCTTCGACCGGGTAGCTTCCCGAGTAGATGGCTGCATAGGCGGCAGTCATTTCGAGAAGACTGATCCCCGCGGTCCCCAGGGCGAGGCTGGGGCTGTCGTTCAACTTTGACGTAATACCCAGTTCGCGCGCGGTACGGATGATACGGTCACGTCCGACCTCCTGCGCGAGACGCACCGTTGCGGCGTTGGACGAGCGGGCGAAGGCTTCGCGCAGGCTGATTGGCCCGCGATAACGCCCGTCGCTGTTCGAAGGGGTCCACCCATCGATGCTGATCGGCGAATCGTCGATCATGTCGTCGGGCGACCACCCCGAACGCAGCGCCGCGAGATAGACGAGTGCCTTGAAGGCGCTGCCCGGCTGGCGCTTGGCCTGCGTCGCGCGGTTGAAGGGCGATTTCTTGTAGCTGCGGCCGCCGACCATCGCGACCACTTCACCCGTGGGGCGCATCGCGACGAAGGCGATCTGCGCATCGCCGATCGGCGCGTTGATCACGCTTCGCACCGCGATCCTTTGCAGCCGCGAATCGAGCGTGGTGGGCACGCGGACCAATCCATAGTCGGGCGTCAGCGCGCGCGCCGCGCGCTTGGCGGCCCAATCCGCGAAATAGGTCCCGCTAGGCAGGCTCGCCCCCTGCCCTGTCGGCCTTGCGGGTCGGACCGCCGCGGCTTCGTCAGGCGTGATGATCTGTTCGTCGACCATCGCGTCCACCACCAGCTCGGCCCGCTCCCGCGCACCGGAAAGGTCGCGTGTGGGCGCAAGCCGCGAAGGCGCCTTGACGATGCCCGCCAGCATCGCGGCCTGGCCGATGGAAAGCTCTTCGGGTTCCGATCCGAAATAATGGCGGGACGCTGCACGCAGGCCGTAGACGCCGTCGCCGAAATAGATGGACGAAAGATAGCGCGACAGGATCTCGTCCTTGCTCAGCCATGCTTCGAGCCAGAGCGCGATGATCGCTTCCTGCGCCTTGCGCTCGATCGACCGTTCGGCGGAAAGAAAGCTTGTCTTGGCAAGTTGCTGGGTGATGGTCGATCCGCCTTGGGTCACCCCGCCTGCCTTGGCATTGGCGACCGCCGCGCGACCGATGCCATAGGGATCGATGCCCCAATGGTCGCGGAAGCGACGATCCTCGATGGCGATGAACGCCCCTGTCACATGGTCCGGAAGGCTGGCGGCATCGACCGGCTCGTCCTTGATTGCCCCGCGCCGGGCGATCGGCTGGCCATCGGCGCTCACGAACAGCATCGCGGGATCGTCGAGCGGCTCGAGCGCGCGGCCGAGCGGAGCAGTCACGATCAGCCAGATGAGCGTCGCGAGAAAAAGAAGCGAGACGATACCGAATCCCCAGCGCCACCAGTGGCGCCGCGAGGAAGTTTGCGGCGGCGGCGTGTCGCCGCCGTCAGCGCCGGGCGCAGGTCCGCTGTCACCCGCGCCCTGCCATTCGCCGTCATATTCGGGAAGGTGCCAGGGCGGAGGCGCGTCATTTTCCTTCCGGTTGAAGAAAAATCCCATCGCGCGCCTGTGCTCCTGTCCTTGTTGCCGGGTCAAGCTGGCATTGGCCAACCGTTTTATATATGTAATACAGTTCGGCCAATAATCCACCCCCCTTGCTGAATGACCATTGAAGAGTAGGTAGGATAGATGCTCCGCACGCCCACGAAGTTCCTTCTGCCTATCCTGGCCCTGTCGCTCGCATCGTGCGGCGACGACAATCCGGGCGAGACGCATATCGCGCTGATCGACGAGCGGGCCGAGTTGACCGATCCCGCTACCGGGCGAGCGGACCGTGGCGACGAATATCTGTTGGGCGCACTGGCGCAGGGACTGGTGCGCTTCGATGCGCGTGGCCAGATCGAGGGCGCGCTGGCCGAGCGTTGGCATGTGTCCGACGATGGTCGCAGCTATATTTTCCGGCTGGCCTCGGGTAGCTGGCCCGACGGCGAACCGATCGAGGCCGATGACGTGGCCCGCGCGCTGCGTCGCCAGATCGCAGCGCGGCGCAATCCGCTCCACGACACGATGGGCGTCGTCGAGGATGTGGTCGCGATGACCGACCGGGTGATCGAGCTGAGGCTCTCCTCCCCCCGCCCCGACCTTCTATCGCTTCTCGCCCAGCCCGAAATGGCGATCCTCAAGGGCGAGGTTGGCGCCGGCCCTTTCCTTCTTTCGGAAGCTGACGACGATGCCAATGCGCTTCATCTCAGCCGCCTCGTCCCCAATCGGCGCACCGACGAAATGCGCGAGGAAATGCTGCACCTGACCGCCGCGAGCGCGCAGCGCGCCGTCGGGCTGTTCTCGGCGGGAAGCGTCGAGCTGGTGCTGGGCGGGACCTTCACTGACCTTCCGCTGGCACGAGGCGCCGATCTCAGCCGCGGCGAGTTGCGCTTCGATCCGGTGCTTGGCCTGTTCGGCCTGCTCCCGCGCCGCGAAAAGGGACCTCTGGCCGATCCCTCGATACGGTCGATCCTATCGCGCGCGATCGATCGCGAGGCCTTTCTCGCCGATCTCGCGGTGCCCGGATTGGTGCCAAGAGCGCGCATCCTGCAGGCGGGTCTCGATATCGAACAGGCGGCCCAGCCCCCGGCTTGGCTCGAACTGCCGCTGACCGAACGGCAGGACATGCTGGCGCGCAATCTGCGCAGCCTTGTCGATGATGATGCGCAATCGGAAGGCGGGCCGGTCCTGCAGGTCGCGCTGCACCTGCCCGATGGCCCGGGCGGCGACATGCTTTTCAATCGCCTCAGCACCGATTGGGGCCGTATCGGCGTCGAGGCGCGCCGCGTCGAGGACCGGGCCGATGCCGATTTCACGCTCATCGACCAGGTCGCGCCCTCACGTTCAGGCGAATGGTTCATCCGCTTCTTCCGCTGCGGTTCGGTGCGCCTTTGCAGCAAGGACGCCGACGCGCTCATGGACGATGCCCGCGCCGCTCCCACCGTGGAGGAGCGGCACGATCTCCTGACCCGTGCGGCGATGATGCTCGACGAGGCCGAACTGTTCATCCCCATCGCAGCGCCGGTTCGCTGGGCGCTTGTGGGGCCTTATGTGACGGGCTTTTCGCCCAATAGCCTTGCCCGCCATCCGCTGATGGGGCTCAAGGGACCGCTCAGCCCGGAGAATGCCCCGTGACCGATGATTCCGCCCCCCGACCCGGCGCCTTTTCCGGCCGCACCGATCCCGCCGCGATCCGCCGCCGCGTCGAAGCGCTCGAAAAACTGCTCGAACGGCTGGTCGTCGTGCCGGGTATCAACCAGCCCCTCGGCCTGGACGCGATCCTCAGCCTCATTCCGGGGGTCGGCACGCTCTCGGCCACCGCGCTCGGCAGCTATATCATCTGGGAAGCGCGAAACCTCGGCCTCAGCAAGTGGCAAATGGCGCGGATGAGCCTCAACACCGGCTTCGACATGCTATTGGGCGCGATACCCGTAATCGGGGTGGTTCCCGACTTCTTCTTCCGCTCGAACAGCCGCAATCTGCGCATCATCCGCAAGCATCTCGACCGCCACCATCCCGCGCCATGACGAGCAAGAAAATCCCGCCTTTCGGTGCCTTTCGGCGCGTAAGCATCCGTTAAGGCAAAGCGACATATCCGCACGATTAATGCGACGGAAGTCAGGAACCCGACTCGCAGCCAGGCCGTTGTAAAGGCAAAGCGAATTTAGATTTGGAAAGACCGTTCCCATGAAGATGCTAGCCCTTGCGCTGGCAGCGGGCGCGCTCACCCTGACCGCCCCCGCCAGTGCTCTCACCGGAGCCAACACGATTGAAACCCCCGAGGCCAAGGCCGCGTCGGCGGAATTGGCACAGGACGCCTATGCCGATTTCGTGAAGAAGTTCGACCGCACCTCGCTCAAGCCCAACCAATATGTCTGGAACGACAAGGGCGCGAAGGGCGAGCCGCGGATCGTGGTGTCGCTCGAAAAGCAGATGGCCTTTGCCTATCGCGGCGACACGCTCGTCGGTGCCGCATCGGTTTCGACCGCCAAGGAAGGCAAGATCACGCCGACCGGGATCTTCCCTGTCTGGCTGAAGAAGCCGATGCATTATTCGAAGAAGTATGACAACGCGCCGATGCCCTACATGCAGATGATCGACCAATATGGCATCGCGCTGCATGCCGGCCATAACCCCGGCTATCCGGCGAGCGCAGGCTGCATTCGCCTGCCCAAGGATTTCGCCAAGAACATCTATGCGATGACCAATATCGGCACCACCGTTCACATCGGTGCCTGATCCGTTGCTCCCGAAACGCTCCCGGATTCAGGTCCGGGAGCGTTTTGTTTTGCGATTCTGCTTGTGAAAACACTCACTTGCGACCATGGGGGCGCCCTCATGAAAATTCCTCACCTCCCAGCGCTTCTGTCCGAAGCCCTCTCCGCGCGCGGCTATGACGCGCTGACCCCCGTCCAGGCTGCGGTGACCCGCCCCGAGGCGCGGGGTCGCGATCTCATCGTTTCGGCGCAGACCGGTTCGGGCAAGACCGTCGCTTTCGGCCTCGCCATGGCGGACCAATTGCTCGGCGAGCATGACCGGCTGCCGCGGCCCGGCGCGCCGGTCGCGCTCGTCATCGCACCGACCCGCGAACTCGCGCTGCAGGTCAGCCGCGAATTGTCGTGGCTTTATGAAAAGGCCGGGGCGGCAGTGGCAACCTGCGTCGGCGGCATGGATCCCTCCCGCGAGCGGCGCAACCTGCGGCACGGCGCGCATATCGTCGTCGGCACGCCCGGGCGCCTGCGCGACCATCTCGAACGCGGCGCGCTTGACCTGTCGGCGCTCAAGGTCGCGGTGCTCGACGAAGCTGACGAGATGCTCGACATGGGTTTTCGCGAGGACTTGGAAGAAATCCTCGACGCGACGCCCGACCAGCGCCTCACCTATCTCTTCTCGGCGACCTTGCCCCGCCCGATCGTGGCGCTGGCCAAGCGCTACCAGAAGGACGCGATGCGCATCTCGACCATCGGCGAGGACCGGGGCCATGGCGACATCGAATATCAGTGCGTCACCGTCTCGCCCGCCGAAATCGAGCATGCGGTCGTCAATCTCCTCCGTTTCCACGAAGCCGAGACCGCGATCCTTTTCTGCGCGACGCGCGAAAATGTCCGGCATCTGCACGCCATCCTCGTCGAGCGGGGCTTTTCGGCAGTGGCAATCTCGGGCGAACATTCGCAGTCGGAGCGCAACCATGCGATGCAGGCGCTCCGCGACCGCCGGGCTCGCGTGTGCGTGGCGACCGACGTAGCCGCGCGCGGCATCGATTTGCCGAGCCTCAGCCTCGTCATCCATGTCGAATTGCCCCGTGATGCCGAGGTGCTGCAGCATCGTTCGGGCCGCACGGGCCGCGCCGGGAAAAAGGGCACTGCGATCCTGATCGTCCCCTATCCGCGCCGCCGCCGCGTCGATTCCATGCTGCGCGCCGCCAAGATCCCCGCCAAGTGGATCGAGCCCCCCTCGGCGGAGATGATCAAGGAGCGCGACCGCGAGCGTCTTCTCGAGAAACTGGCGGAGCCGGTCGAGGCATCCGACGCCGATCGCGAAATGGCCAAGGCGCTCCTTGAAAAACAGTCGGCAGAGGAAATCGCTCTATCGCTGATTGCCGCACATCGCTCGAAACTGCCTGCGCCCGAGGAACTGCTGGGTGGCCGCAAGGGCGACCAGCCTCCCGAGAAGAAGCGGCGCGAGGGCTTCGACGATTGCGTCTGGTTCAGGATGAACATCGGTCGCCGGCAGAATGCCGATCCGCGCTGGCTTCTCCCCCTCATCTGCCGTCGCGGTCATGTCACCAAGAATGAGATCGGTGCGATCCGCATCGCTCCCAACGAGACCTATTTCCAGATCCCGGTGGCGATCGCCGACCGCTTTGCCGAAGCGCTCCAGCGCACCGGACGCAAGGGCGGAGAGGATGATGCGGGCGTGGTGATCGAACCCGCGCCGCATGGCAGTTCGCCGAGCCCGCACCAGCCTGCGCATCGCGGGCAGATCAAGCCCGTGCACCGTGCCAACAAGGGGCGGCCCGGCGGAAAGCCGCACCGCAAGGGAAGCCCGAAGAAGCATCGCGGGCGCTAGGCCCGCGCGCTTCGCGCCGGATCAGCGCATCTGGGGCTGGCCGACGTCGCCTTGGCCGACCGTGCGGCCCGCCATGTCGAGCATGCGCTCGAGGGGCTTGCGCGCGGCGTCCATCAGCTCCTCGGACATTTCGATCCGCGGTTCGAGGTCACGCAGCGCGACATAGAGCTTCTCGAGTGTGTTGAGCGCCATGTAGGGGCACATGTTGCAATTGCAGTTCCCGTCGCCGCCGGGTGCACCGATGAAGGTCTTCTCGGGCGCGGCCTTTTCCATCTGGTGGATGATGTGCGGCTCGGTGGCGATGATGATCACCTCCGAAGGGTTGGTCTTGGCAAAATGAAGAATCGAACTGGTCGAGCCGACATGATCGGCATGATCGATAATGTGCGGCGGGCATTCGGGATGCGCGGCGACCGGCGCATCGGGATGCTCGGCCTTGAGCTTCAACAATTCGGTTTCGCTGAACGCCTGGTGGACGATGCAGATACCCGGCCAGAGCAGCATGTCGCGTCCCGACTTGCGCGAGAGATAGCCGCCGAGATGGCGATCGGGCCCGAAGATGATCTTCTGGTCCTTGGGAATCTGGTCGAGGATGACCTGCGCCGAGGATGAGGTGACGATGATGTCCGACAGGGCTTTCACTTCGGCCGAACAATTGATGTAGGTCAGCGCGATATGGTCGGGATGCGCATCGCGAAAGGCCTTGAACTGGTCGGGCGGGCAGCTGTCCTCGAGGCTGCATCCGGCATCCATGTCGGGAAGGATGACGATTTTCTCGGGCGAGAGGATCTTGGCCGTCTCCGCCATGAAGCGCACGCCGCAAAAGGCAATCACCTCGGCATCGGTCGCCGCGGCCTTGCGCGAAAGATCGAGGCTGTCCCCGACGAAATCGGCGAGGTCCTGGATTTCGGGTTTCTGGTAATAATGGGCAAGGATCACCGCATTCCGCTCTTCCTTGAGCCGCTGGATTTCAGCCAGCAACTCTTCCCCCTGGGGCGGGCGTTGGGGTGCGTTCACGAATGATCCTCCACTGTGGTTACGCGGGCTATATGGCTATCGCAGGGCCGCTTGACCAGAGGGTCAGGCCGCTTCCCACTCCTCGCCGCTCTTTCTCACCATGCCCTTGCGCTCGAGAAAGACGAGATGGGCATGCACCGATCCTCCCGCCGCCGGGACCAGCCGCTCGTCGAGGCCGGGATAGCAATTGGCGACCAGCTCTTCGATCGACCGATCGCCTGCCTTGAGCCGGTTGACGATCTGCCGTTCGCGCTGGAGGCGATGCCCGATCATGTGCCGGACGAGGCGCTGGGGCTTCTCGATGGCGGGGCCATGGGCGGGATAATAGACCTGGTCGTCGCGCTGGCGCAGCTTTTCCAGGCTGGCCATATAATCTTCCATGTCCCCGTCGGGCGGCACGACCACCGTGGTGGACCAGCCCATCACATGATCTCCGGTAAGCAGGGCCCCGTCGGCGGCATAGCAAAGATGGTTCGACGTGTGGCCGGGAGTGGCGACCGCCACCATCTCGACCGACCCGGCGCGCAGGCTCTCGCCATCCTCGAGGATGCGGTCGGGGGCATAATCGCTGTCGAAGGACGCATCGGCGCGCGGTCCCGTCGCCTCGATCGACAGTGGCGCGCAGCCGATGATGGGTGCGCCGAGCCGCTCCTTGAGCGGGCGCGATGCCGGGCTGTGGTCGCGGTGCGTGTGGGTGCAACTGATCGCCACCAGTTCGCGCTTTCCGATTGCCTCGACGATCGCATCGACATGCTCGTCCATGTCGGGGCCGGGGTCGACGACGATCACCGCATCCTTGTCACCGACCAGATAGGTCTGCGTTCCACTATAGGTATAGGGGGAAGGATTGCGGGCGAGCAGGCGCGCGATCCCGGGGCGCAGCGCTTCCAGCGATGAATAAGGGGCATCCACGGCCTCTCCCTGCCATGGACGCCCCTGCCACGCAAAGGCCATTTGGCCGATTGCGCCGCTTCGAGCCTATTGCTGGCGGGCGCGCTCCATCTTCTCGATCGAGTGGCGAAGGCCCGCTTCGGCAGCATCGAGACTGGTTTCGACGACATCCAGATCGACCGACTTCATCGCGTCGTCGATGATCTTGTCCATGTCCATGCCGTCGAGCGCGTCCTGCGCGGTGCGCAGCGACATGATGATCATCTTGGGATCCTTGCCGTTAGCCCGCAGCTTGTCTGCATCGCGCTCGACGATGCGAATTTCCTTCTCGATTTCCTGCCGCGCTTCGTCGAGGTCACGGCGCGCCTTCACCCTGTCGATCTGGACCTGGCGCATCGATTCGCGCATTTCCCGGCGCATCTCGCCCCGCTCCGACCGCATTTCCGCGAGCGCCTTGCGCATTTCTGCGAGGCCGCGGTCGAACTCCTCACGCTGCTCGGGGGTCATTTCGCTATATTTCATGCGCTTTCCATCCACGACGAAATGGCGCTCGATCTTGTGATCGTGGGAATGCGCCTCGGGGGCCGGTGCAGGCTCGGGAGCAACCGGTGCCACGGGCTGCACGGCGACCGCGGGAACCACCGGTGCGGCAGGCGCAACGCTGGCAGCGGCGGGAAGCGCGGCGCGCTCGACCGGGGTCGGCGCCACCGGCACGTCGATGAAGGATACCGCCTTGGTCGCGGTCAGCGGCAAGGCCAAGCCCAGCGCGCCGAGGACGATCAGGCGTCCCGCGAGGCGCTGCCCCGTCGAATGATGGTTCATCATGCTTTTCAATCTCCGTTTGAGGGTATCAGGACGATCGAGCGCGCTGGCGAACAGCAGCGCCCGGCCCGAAGCGGCCTTGGCAATGGCCCGACCATAGGACGCGCGGTCCTCGGAGGGCCCAGGCCCCGTCTTTTCCAGTACCCGGGCATCGCACGCGGCTTCCTGGTCGAAGCGGAAAGCGGCGTAGGAAATCCAGGCAAGCGGATTGAACCACTGGAGAGAGAGAAAGACGAAAGCGAACATGTTGACATGAAGATCGCCCGACCGGTGGTGAGCGAGTTCATGGGCAAGCGCCAAACGGCGCTCGCGCGGAGTGAAATCGGCGGTAAAGCCGGGGGGAACGGCAATCACCCGGTCGATGATACCAAAGGCAAGCGGTCCTTGCGCGGCATCGCTGCGCACGATCCGCACCCCGCCCACCCGGGCCAGCGTGCGCGAAGAAGCGAGAATCTCGCGACGCATCCGGTGGTAGGCGATCAGCCGGTTGGTGAAGAGTCCGAGCGCACCCGACACCCAGATCATCGCCAGCAGGACCGGCCAGCCACCGATACTATCTATGAGAGCGGGCTGGCCCGAACCTTGCGCGACCTGCGCGGCTACGATCGGGAGATATTGCGGAGCGACCGCTCCCGTGGCTTCGCTCGCGGCGGGCAGCATCGGCACCGTGCGCTCGACGGTTTCGGTAAGCGTGGGCATCAGCGCGCGCGCCGCCGGAATGGCCCAGAGCGCATAAGCCGCTCCCGCCCCGAAATGGCGGCGCACCGGTTCGCGAACCAGGAGGACGAGGATCATCAGCCCGCTGGTGGCGATGAGCGTATCGACCAGCCAGGCACTCATTTGCGGAGCTCCTTCAACAGCTGTTCGATTTCCTCCACATCCTCGGGAGAAAGCGCATCATCCTCGGCAAGGCGAGCGACCATCGGCGACAGGCGGCCGCCGAACATCCGGTCGACGAGCCGGCGCGACTCATGGCCGACGGCGGCGGCACGATCGACCGCGGCAGAATAGAGATAGCGACGCCCCTGCCGGCGATGGGTGACCGCGCCCTTGGCCGCGAGCCGCGACAGCATGGTCTTGACCGTCGCAAGGCTCCACTGGCGCTCTTCGGGCACCTTTACCGATACATCGGCGGCAGTCAGCGGTTCCGGCGACGCCCACAGCGCCTCCATGATTTCCCACTCGGCTTCGCTTACTCGCTTGTCCATCGGACCTCCCTTTTTCGATTACAGATGTAACCGAAACGATTACAGCTGTAAACAGAGAGTCCCGCCGTTGGTCGAAAAGAGCGGACCGTTAGCCGTCTTCGTCGGCGATCGTCCGGCTGATTTCCGCATCGAGGTCGGCAATGATCGCGGCGCGGCTTTCCTCGCTGATCTCTTCGGCCAGCGCGATCTTCTTCTTGGCGCTGATCAGCGTCTCGACCCAGGCATCGTCATTATCCTTGTCACCGCACAGCTTGATGCGGGTCTTGCGGACCTCGCCTGCCTCATTCTTGACCATCGCCTCGGTCTCGAAGCTGCGCCCGGCGCAGTCGGACATCATCCGGCGTGCCCGGGCTTCCATTGCGCCTTCCTTGGCGCCCTCGCCCTTCCGGATTTCCTTTTTGATGACGACATGCTTCTTGCCGTCCATTTCGCTTTCCTCGAGCGCGCCGAGCGGATCGTGGTCGCCTTTCGAGACGATCTCGACCTCTTCGACTTCCTTGACCACTTCCTTGTCCTGGGCGGCGAGCGGCATGGCCATAGCGGCCGATGCCAGGCATGCGAAAATCATCGTCTTCATAAGGGTCCCTCGTGCTCTTCCTGTCCTTCGAGGAGCAACCTAGACCCGCGAGCCCGCGAATCCAAATGGCTCGCGACGGCTAGTGCGGCAAATCTGTCGGGATTTTTTACGGGTAGGCGCGCAGCCTGCTCGATCCCAAACTTATTTAGCGCAGTTTTTCGGGGTTTTTCAAAATTGGCACGGGGTGTGCAATGTATTGGCTGTCCACACACTGGTTCCACAAACCAGCAAAAAGGACGGTGAAGCAATTTTCTGGTCTTGCTTCACCGTCCTTTTTCTTTTTCCGGCAATGTCGCGGGCTCGTCAGCCCCTCGCCGTCAGGCTTTCTCGACCGACAACAGCGCCTGCAGTTCGCCGCTTTCAAACATTTCCATCATGATGTCCGATCCGCCGACGAATTCGCCCTTCACGTAAAGCTGGGGGATGGTCGGCCAGTCCGAATATTCCTTGATGCCCTGACGGATTTCCTGGTCCTGCAGCACGTCGACGGTTTCGAATTCGACATTGCTACGGTCGAGGATCGCCACCGCGCGGCTCGAAAAGCCGCACTGGGGGAAAAGCTTCGACCCCTTCATGAAAAGGACGACATCATTGTCCTTCACCAACTGGTCGATCCGTTCCTTCACATCGCTCATAATCATTCCTTGCCGGGGCTATTGGCCCTCGTCTCTGGTTTTCGTGGTCAGCTGCAAAGCGTGCAGCTCGCCCCCCATGCGTCCCCCGAGCGCGGCATAGACTTTCTGGTGCTGGCGCACGCGGGGCATTCCCTTGAAGCTGTCGCTGACGACGACCGCCGCCCAATGGTCATTGTCGCCGGCAAGATCGGTCATCTCGACTTCGGCGTCGGGAATCGCGGCCTTGATGAGGGCGATGATATCGTCGGCGGCCATCGGCATGGGATCAGTCCATGCTCTCGATGAAGTGGCGGCGTGCTTCGACGGCCTTGTGCTCGAGCGCTTCGCGGATATCGGCATCCTCGATCTCGACACCCGCCGAGGTCAGGTCGCCGAGCACCTTGCGAATGACGTCTTCGTCGCCCGCTTCCTCGAAGTCGGCGCGCACCACGTCCTTGGCATAGGCCTCGGCTTCGACGTCCGACAGGCCCATCTTCTCGGCCGCCCACATGCCCAGCAGCCGGTTGCGCCGGGCCGTGATCTTGAACTGCATTTCCTCGTCGCGCGCGAACTTGGTCTCGAATGCGCGCTCCCGCTCGTCAAACTGTGCCATCAGGCTCCCTTCCCTTACGTCAGGAGCGAGATAGGGCGCGGGAGCGCCGTTCGCAATGGATGATCTAGCGCACCGTCGGCGCGGGCGCCCCTTGAGTCGCAGGCTGCGCGGCAGGCTGCGGCGCGGTCGCGGCCTGCACGCCCACCCCCGCACGCTGGTTCAGCGCGGCGACCTGCGCCAGCGTCTGCGCGTCGCGCCGGTAGATGTCCTTGGCGAACACCAGCTGGCCGTCCATCGCATGCGCGGTCAGATAGGAAACGAACACCGGCACCGGCTCGGGAATCACGAGATGCTTCTCGGTCTCGGCAACCTGCGGCACGCCCTGGCCCTTCCAGAGCCAACGCGCAAAGCGGAAGGCGTCCTCGAGACGGATGCAGCCGTTCGACAGGTCGCGCTCGGTATAGCCGAAATATTCCTTCTTGGGCGTGTCGTGCAGATAGATGCCCTCGGGATTGGCGAAGTTGAACTTGATGTCGCCCATCGAGTTGCTTTCGCTCGGAAGCTGGCGAACCGCGAGGTTGCCGGTCTTCTTCACTTCCTTCCAATTGACCGTCGAGGGGTCGATCACCGGCGCATTCTCGCTCAGCGAGGCGAGCACTTCATATCCATTGCGCTCGAGATAGCGCACGCCTTCGCGAAGGACGCCATCGGCCAGATAGCCGCGCACCAGGTGCTTGGGCACGTGCCAATAGGGATTGTGCGTCGAATAATAGATGACGCTCGAGATCTCGGGCGTGTGCAGATAGGGATCCTCGGCCTTGCCGACGACTACCTTCATATGGTCGACGACATGGCCATTCTCGACCATCCACAGCCGCTGGGTCGCGCTGTCGACCAGAACGAAGCGACCGCGATCGGGGAAGGCCCGCGCGCGGTTGAGGCTGGCGATCACCTTGTTCTTCGCATCGGCGTCGAGTTCGGCGCCAAGCGCCGCTTCCTTGAGAGCGGCATAGATCGGATTGATTCGCGTCGTGCGTTTCACCAGTGCTTCGAGCGAGGGAACCGCATGTCCGTTGCGCAAAATGACGCTACGGGAAAGGCGCGGCGGACGCGCCCAGTCGTCGCCATATAGCACGGAAGACACAGGTGCCTGTAAAAATTCCGCATAATCGAGGAAGGCATCGGTCAGATAACGGTTGGCATTTGCCGCCGCTACGGAATTGGCGAGTGATGCCTGCGCCAGAGCCGCCCGGGCCTGCGCGGCCATCACCGGACCCTGGGTAAAGCCTTCGATATGCGCCTTTTCCAGCAATGCGATCAAATGGTTAGCCGCGGCCAACCCATCGGCGTCACTGGTCCAGTCGAGCACTTCGGCATTGACTGGCGCGGGTGCCATCGAAGGCAGGGTGGACATTTGCGGCGGCGCAGCCTGCTGCGCGGCGGCAGGTACCATCGGAAGACCGACGGCGGCGATAAGCGAAAAAATCCGGTGACTGATCTTCATAACAATGCTTAGATAAGGGCAGCCGCTGGAAAGGACAAAGGAAGATTTCATACATGCGCCGAAACGAATGCGGGTATGTGTGGTAAAAAAACAACGGCAATTCCGCCAGAATCTGCTATGTCCGCGGCCAGGGAACCCGTTCGCCTCCGTTTGGTTGGGGGTGGACCTAATGAAGAGGGGTAAGAGTATGCAAAAAGCATTGATTGCAGCGCTCGCTACCACGACCGTGCTTGCCACGCCTGCTGTCGCTCGCGACAACACGTGGTACGTCGGTCTTGATGGCGGCGTGATGGTGGTCGAAGACACGAACTTCGACGTCGTCGACGGTCTTGACGTCTACAGCGACGGCATGATCCTCGATTATGACACGGGCGCGGATTTCGATCTCAAGGCCGGTTACGATTTCGGTGCCGTTCGCGGTGAACTGGAACTGGGTTACAAGGAAGCCGACAATAGCTTCGTGAACCTCGACCTTCCGGAGAGCTTTACTCGTTTCGGCATTCTGCAGGCCAATGGCGACATGTCGATGCTGTCGGCCATGGTCAACGTCCTGCTCGACTTCGGTGAAGATGACGGTTGGAACGCTTCGCTCGGTGGCGGTATCGGCATGGCCCGTATCAGCCATGACGTTGCGCTGACCCAGGACTTCGCATTCGACGAAGACGATGGTGCCTTCGCCTGGCAGGTTCTCGCTGAAGTCCGCAAGGCCGTCAGCCCGAACCTCGACGTCGGCGTGAAGTACCGCTTCTTCAACACCTCCGACTTCGATTACGACCTCGGTGGTGTTGCTCTGGCCGGCGACGGCATGCGTTCGCACAGCCTGCTGGGCAGTCTGGTGTACAACTTCGCTGCACCGCCGCCCCCGCCGCCTCCCCCGCCGCCCCCGCCGCCTCCGCCGCCGCCGCCGGCGACGCAGACGTGCCCGGACGGTTCGGTGATCCTGGCGAGCGAGCAGTGCCCGCCGCCGCCGCCGCCGCCGCCGCCGCCGCCCCCGCCGCCTGTCGAAGAGCGCGGTTAAGCGGACGGTCCGGTAACGGACGTCAAAACAGGAAAGGGTCGGTCTTCGGACCGGCCCTTTTTTGTGTCCGCGGCAAGCCCGCGGGCCGAGGCTTTGGAGCCACAGTCGGCAAAAGACTGGTCGAATAATGCGATGAATCGACGCTGTTCGCGGGTGAGACGAAAATTAACCAAGATCAGTTTGCAACCAATCAGGCGATGGCGGGTTGCCGAGGGGGAGTACAACGAAGACTCTGGTTAGAGGGGTTAAGCTTATGAAGAAGGTCTTACTGGCCGCTTTGGCAACGACGACCGTTCTCGCCTCGCCCGCACAGGCGCGCGACGGGAGCTGGTACATCGGTGTCGATGGCGGCGTGATGCAGGTCGAGGATCTCGACATCGATGTCGATGATGGCACGGCCATTACGTCCAACGGCGTCGTTTTCGACTATGAACGGGGTGCCGATTTCGATCTGCGCACCGGTTACGACTTCGGTCCGGTCCGCGGCGAAATCGAACTTGGCTACAAGAAGGCCGATACCGATGCCGCCGAATATTCGCTGGCAGTTGCCGATTTCACCTCGGGTCCGGTCAATGGCGACATGACCACCCTGTCGGCGATGGCGAACCTGCTGCTCGATTTTGGCAATGACGATGGTTGGAGCGCCTCGATCGGTGGCGGTGCCGGCTATGCCCGCGTCAGCCATGACGTGGCCCTGGCCCAGGACACGGCCTTCGATGAGGACGATGGCGCTTTCGCCTGGCAGATCCTCGCTGAAGTCCGGAAGGCCGTCAGCCCCAATCTCGACGTCGGCGTGAAGTATCGTTTCTTCAACACCGCCGATTTCGAATATGACGTGGGTGGCACGCGCCTCGACGCGCAGGGCCTGCGCTCGCACAGCTTGCTGGGCAGCCTGGTCTACAACTTCGCGGCTCCGCCGCCTCCCCCGCCGCCTCCGCCTCCGCCCCCGCCGCCTCCGCCGCCTCCGGCGACGCAGACGTGCCCGGACGGGTCGGTGATCCTGGCGAGCGAGATGTGCCCGCCGCCTCCACCGCCCCCGCCGCCGCCGCCCCCGCCGCCTGTTGAGGAACGCGGCTAAGCGAGCGGTCCGCTAGGGCCAAATGAAGAGGGCCAGCCCCCATTCGGGCTGGCCCTTTTTCGTTGTCTGAAATCAATTTGCCGAGCGGGGCTAGTCCATCGTCACGACGAGCTTTCCGATCGCCTTGCGCGCCGCCATCGCGGCAATTGCCTCCCCGCCCTTTTCCAACGGGAAGGTGCCGGTCACGCGCGGGCTGATCCGTCCTTCGTCCCAGAGGCGGAACAAGGTCTCGACATGCGCTGCATTGGCCTGGGGATCACGGGCCGCGAAGGCGCCCCAGAAAACGCCGCACACATCGCAGCTCTTCAATAGCGTCAGGTTGAGAGGCAGTTTGGGAATGCCGGCCGGAAAACCGACGACCAGATAACGGCCTTCCCAGGCGATCGCCCGCAACGCCGCTTCGGTATAGTCGCCGCCGACAGGGTCGAAGATCACGTCGGCGCCCTTGGGTCCGACCGCTTCCTTGAACCGCTCGCTCAACTTCTTGCGATCATCCTTGTCGAACGGCCCGCGCGGATAGATGACGCAATCATCGGCCCCCGCATCGCGCGCCGCCCGCGCCTTTTCGGGGTTGGAAACGCCCGCGATGACCCGCGCGCCCTTGGCCTTCGCCAGTTCGATCGCGGCCAGGCCCACTCCGCCTGCAGCACCCAGCACGAGAAGCGTTTCGCCTTCCGCCAGCCGCCCCCGGTCGTAGAGCGCATGGATCGAAGTCGCGTAGGTCAGCATCATCGCCGCGCCTTCGCGGAAGCTGCGCGATTCCGGCAGCGGGATCGCGATTTTGGCGGAAATGACGATCTTTTCTGAAAGCCCACCGAAGCCTGGCACCGCGATCAGCCGGTCGCCTTCGCTCCATCCTTCGACGCCCTCGCCCACTGCCTCGACCGTGCCGGCAATTTCGCCGCCGGGCGCAAAGGGACGCGGCGGACGCATCTGGTACAGATCCTGAATGATGAGGACGTCGGGATAATTGATCGCCGCCGCCCGCACGCGAACGAGCAGTTCGCCCGGTCCGGGCGCAGGATCGTCCACCGTATCGAGGGTCAGTGTTTCCGGCCCGCCCGGCGCATGGCTGCGCAAGCTTCGCATCCTAATCTCCCAATCCCCGGGCGCGGGCATCGGCAACCACTTGCGCCCCCGTCATTCCGTCGAAGGTCGTGCGCCGCAGCGCATCGACATCGTCCGCTCCATGGCGGCGCGATCCCACGGTCTGGATCGCCTTGTCGAAAATCAGCCGCTCCTCGAGCGACAGTTCGGAACGGGCCGCCGCCGCGCTGGCGACGAAGGCCTCGTCGCTCGACCCGTCAATCACCGCTTCCTCGGCCGCTCCGCAGCCTGCCAGCGCACAAGCGCCCAGAAGCGGCCACAGCCTCAAAGGGCGACCTCATAGGCTGCGGTGGTCTTTTCGGCGATCTCGTCCTCGGTCACGCCGGGCGCCAGCTCGACCAGCTGGAAGGGGCTGTCATGATCCTTGCGGCGGAAGACGCCCAGGTCGGTGATGATCAGGTCCACCACATTCTTGCCGGTGAGCGGAAGGCTGCATTCGGGAATGAATTTGGGGCTCCCCGACTTTGAGACATGGTCCATTACGACGATGATCTTCTTCACCCCCGCGACGAGGTCCATCGCGCCGCCCATGCCCTTGATCATCTTGCCCGGGATCATCCAGTTGGCGATGTCGCCATCCTGGCTGACTTCCATCGCGCCCAGCACGGTGAGGTCGATATGCCCGCCGCGGATCATCGCGAAGCTCTGGTCCGAAGAAAAATAGGAGGAAGAGGCAAGCTCGCTGATCGTCTGCTTGCCCGCGTTGATAAGGTCTGCATCGACCTCGTCGGGATAGGGAAAGGGGCCGATCCCCAGCATCCCGTTCTCCGACTGGAGCGTGACGGTCTTGCCTACGGGAATATAGTTGGCGACCAGCGTCGGAATGCCGATCCCGAGGTTGACGTAGAAACCGTCCTCCAGTTCCTGTGCGGCGCGCGCGGCCATTTGGTTGCGATCCCAGGGCATTATTCGGACTCCTCACTCATTTCATTTCGGGCCTTCGCGAGGCGTCACGCCTCTTCGCGCTCGCGCGTCGTCACGAATTCGATCTTCTTGTCATAGGGCGCACCGCAGATCAGCCGGTTCACATAGATGCTCGGCAGATGGATGCAGTCGGGGTCGAGGCTGCCGACCGGCACGATTTCCTCGACCTCGGCGACGCAGACCTTGCCGCAGGTCGCCGCGGGCTGGTTGAAATTGCGCGCGGTCTTGCGGAACATCAGATTGCCCGCCTCGTCGGCCTTCCAGCCCTTGATGATCGAAAGATCGGCGTTGATGCCCCTTTCCATCACATAGGTCTCGCCGTCGAATTCCTTATGCTCCTTGCCCTCGGCCACGACCGTGCCGACGCCGGTCTTGGTGTAGAAGGCCGGAATGCCCGCCCCGCCCGCGCGCATGCGCTCGGCGAGCGTTCCCTGCGGGCAGAATTCGACTTCGAGTTCCTTGGAAAGAAACTGCCGCTCGAACTCCTTGTTCTCGCCGACATAGGAAGAGATCATCTTGCGCACCTGCCGCGTCCGCAGGAGCTTGCCGATGCCCTCATTGTCGATTCCGGCATTGTTGGAAACGAAGGTCAGGTCCTTCACTCCGCTGTCCCGGATCGCGTCGAGCAGCCGTTCGGGGATGCCGCACAGGCCGAAGCCCCCCGCAGCGATCAACAATCCGTCCCGCAGCAGGCCATCGAGAGCTGCTTCGGCACTGTCGTAAATCTTCTTCATGAGGCGCGTCTCCTTGTCGCGACAGGGCCTAGGACGGTGCGCTGGAAATCGTCAACCACCGATCCGCGCTTTCGCATCGCCAGGCTCGTGAACCGTACGAAAAAGGGGCGCTGCCTCGCGCAAAGGCAGCGCCCCGTCTCCAGGCAATCGCGAGGGTCCGCGCGTCAGCCGCGCAGTTTGGCGAGGACGCCCTGCAGCTGCATCGCGTTCGACATATCGCCCTCGACCTTGAGCTTGCCGGTCATGAAGGCGGTCATGCCATCGAGTTCGCCGCTTGCCATCGCCTGCCAGTCTTCCCAGGTGACGAGGATAGTGGTGTCGGCATCGCCGTCTTCCTCGGTGACCTGCCCTTTGACCCCGTCGAGCATGACCACGCCCTGGTCGGCGAAATCGATCTTCACTTTCTTGCCATCCACCCAGGCTTTGTTTTCCTGCATCTTGGCGACAAGTTCGGCTTTGGTCATCGAAAGGCTCCTGATTTGGCTGTTCTTCACCCACCTACGCTTCGCCCTAGCCCCTTTCAACCCGCGCTGATCGGCCCTATCTGGCAAGCATGACCTATCAGAACGATCTCAAGCTCTTCATCGATGGCGCATGGCAGGCGGGCGAAGGCCGCGACTGCCATGAAGTCGTCAATCCCGCCACCGCCCAGACGATCGCAAGCCTGCCGCTCGCGACAAAGGAGGATCTCGACCATGCGCTCGACGCGGCGCAACGGGCCTTCCCGGGCTGGCGCGATACCGATGTCGATAATCGCGCGGCGATCCTCCACAAGGCCGCCAGCTATCTGAAGAAAAATGCCAAGGACATTGGCGCCCTGCTCACCCAGGAACAGGGAAAGCCGGTCAAGGAAGCCGTCGCAGAGGTCTATGGCGCGGCGCAGATGTTCGACTGGTATGCCGAGGAAGCCAAGCGCGACTATGGCCGCACGCTCGTCCGCCCGACCGGCCAGCGCTCGATCGTCATCCGCCAGCCCGTCGGCGTGGTAGCCACCTTCACGCCGTGGAATTTCCCTATTTATCTTCTCGCGAAGAAAGTCGCCGCCGCGCTGGCCGCGGGTTGCAGCGTAATTTCCAAGCCGCCCGAGGAAACTCCGGCCTGCACCCAGGCGGTCGCCAGGGCGCTCGAGGATGCGGGGCTGCCGCAGGGCGTCTTCCAGCTCGTCCACGGCGTGCCCGACATGGTCAGCCGTCATCTCATCGGCTCGGACATCGTGCGCAAGATCAGCTTCACCGGCTCGATCCCGGTCGGCAAGCATCTGATGAAACTTGCCGCCGACGGCGTGAAGCGCCTGACGCTCGAACTGGGCGGCCATGCGCCGGTCCTCGTGTTCGACGATGTCGATCTCGATGCCACGCTCGACAAGCTGGTGCCGCAGAAATTCCGCAACGCGGGCCAGGTCTGCGTCTCGCCCACCCGTTTCTACGTCCAGGAGAGCATCTACGACGATTTCATCAAGGGCTTTGCCGAGCGCACGGGCCAGGTGAAGGTTGGCGACGGTCTCAACGAGGCTACCCAGATGGGGCCCCTCGCCAATGCACGCCGCCCCGACGCGATCGAGCAGCTCGTCAACGATGCGCGTGACAAGGGAGCGAAGGTGCTGGCCGGCGGTGAACGCGGCGGCAACGGCTTCTTCTACCAGCCGACTCTGCTCGCCGATGTGCCGCTCGAGGCCGACATCATGTCGAACGAACCCTTCGGCCCGGTCGCGGTCGCGCGGCCGTTCAAGGACATGGACGAGGCCTTGGAGCAGGCCAATCGTCTGCCCTACGGGCTCGCCGCATTTGCGTTCACCGAAAACTTGCGTCGCGCAAATATTCTCGGCGACCGGATCGAGGCCGGGATGGTCGGAATCAACAATTTCGCCATTTCCTCGGCCGATGCGCCCTTCGGCGGCGTGAAGGATTCGGGCTTCGGATCGGAAGGCGGCAAGGAAGGTCTCGAAACTTATCAGGTGACCAAAGCCATCCATATGAGTTAAGCCGTTTCGCTAGCGGAACCTTGTGGGGCAATCATCGTTGGGTTCCCAACTTCCAATCCTGAAAGGGGAGCAACATGAACGAGAATAATAGCAGCAAGACGCTTTTGTGGGTGGTGCTGGCCGCCGTGGTCCTGTTCCTGCTTCTGTGGGCATTCGACATCATCGACTTCAGCGCCCAGGGCGATGTCGAAGCACCCGATGTCGATGTCTCGGTCGATGGCGGCGAACTGCCTGATGTCGATGCCGACGTGGCCGATGTCGACGTGGGCACCGAGGAAGTCACCGTCGAAGTTCCCGAAGTCGAAGTCGAAGGCGCGACTCCGGACGAAGAATAAGTCTTTTTCGCGAACAACAGGGAAAGGGCGGCCTTTCGGGGCTGCCCTTTTTCTTTGCCCGATCCTCTGGCTGAACGGCAGATGAAAACTCCTCGCCGTTCGTCGATCCCGATGGCCGTTCGCTGAACCTGCACGCCTGCTCGTCGACCCGTCGAAAAACAATTGTAGTCGTTACGCCCTCGCGCTTCATTCTCTTCGTGTCTGGCGGGCAATCCCGTGACGCGAGGCCCCAGCCCGCCAGGCACTGCCGGTTCCCGTCCCCCACGAAAGCCGGCGCCAGTTGATGCCAAGGAAAGAGGGAAATGAAATGCTGCATGGAACTATCGTATCGGTCGATCCCAGTGCGGGAAGCGTGACCTTGCTCGCCGACAGCGACGAAATGGAAATGGTGCTCAGCCAATTTACGGCCGCCCATGCCCCGCGCGTCGCTTTCTCGATCGGCACTGCCGAGCATGATGTCGAGGCGCCAAAGGGCGCGCCCTGCAATGCCCAGCAGGCCATCTACGCGACTCGCCCGTCCAACTATTCGCGCTGGATCAAGAGCGGCGAACGCCTGACCTTCTGATCCGCCAGGCCCCGGGACCGCCCTTTTGCGGTCCGGGGCGGGCTTTGGCTTTTCCCCACCGGGCGAGCGCGCTAAGCCAGCGCGCATGACCAGCACCACGACCCGCACCGGCGGACGGATTCTCGTCGACCAACTCAAGGCGCAAGGCGTCGATCGGCTCTTCACCGTGCCGGGCGAAAGCTTTCTCGCCGTTCTCGATGCCCTGCATGACGAAAAGGCGATCGACGTGGTCGTCTGCCGCCAGGAAGGCGGAGTGTCCTACATGGCGGATGCCGACGGGCGGATGACCCGCCGCCCCGGCATCGCCTTCGTCACCCGCGGGCCGGGAGCGACCAACGCGACCGGCGGCGTGCATGTCGCTTTCCAGGATTCGACCCCGATGATCCTCTTCATCGGCGGGCCCGACCGCGGCGACAAGGACCGCGAGGGCTTCCAGGAAATCGACATGCCGGCCTTCTTCGCGCCCATCGCCAAATGGGCTGCGCGGATCGATGATGCCCGGCGCATTCCCGAATATGTCGCGCGGGCCTTCCGCGTGGCCACGAGCGGGCGTCCCGGCCCGGTGGTTCTCGAAATTCCCGAGGACATGCTTCGCGACGAGGTCGAGGCGACTGATCGCCCCGCGATCGCGCCCATCGCCCAGCCGCCCTGTGCAGGCGCGGTCGGAGCACTGTTCGACCTTCTGAAGGACGCAGCCGCACCGGTGGCAATCGTCGGCGGTGCCGACTGGTGCCCCAAGGCCGGCAGCTATTTCGCGACCTTCGCTCGGCGGTACGGCATCCCGGTCGCCGCCGCCTTCCGCCGCCAGGATGCCATCGACAATCGAAGTCCGGTCTATGCGGGCCAACTCGGCTACGGCCCCAATCCCGCGCTGCAAAAACGCATCCGCGAAGCCGATCTCCTGATCGCGGTGGGAGCGCGGCTCGGCGAAGCGACGACGGACGGCTATACGCTGATCACGCCCGACCATCCGGACCAGCTTCTGGTCCATGTCCATCCCGATCCCAACGAACTGGGGCGTGTCTATCGCCCCGACCTGCCGATCTGCGCGGACATGGGCGAATTTGCCGAAATGCTCGCAGACTGGCACGATCCCGATCTCGTTCCTTTCAGCGCGGGCGAACAGGCCCATGCCGAATGGCTCGAATGGTCCACGCCGAAGGACCGCGAGGGCGTGGCGCTCGACCTAGGCCCCTGTGTCGCGGCGATGCGCGAGGCGCTTCCCGCCAACAGCATCATCTGCAACGGCGCAGGCAATTTCTCCGGCTGGTGGCACCGCTATTGGCACTATGGCCCCCAGTCGACACAGCTGGCTCCCACGAGCGGTACGATGGGCTATGGCCTGCCCGCCGCGGTCGCGGCCGCGATCCGCTTCAAGGATCGGCCCGTCATCTGCGTGGCGGGCGACGGCGACTTCCTGATGAACGGGCAGGAATTGGCGACCGCCGCTGCACAAGGCGCCGATCTGCTTGTCGTGGTCGTGGATAATGGCAGCTATGGCACCATCCGCATGCACCAGGAACGCGAATATCCCGACCGGATCAGCGCGACCGATCTCGGCCCCGGCAACCCGGACTTCGTCAAATTTGCCGAAGCCTTTGGCGGCAAGGGATGGCGCGTCGAGAATACGGATGGATTCAGGAAGGCCTTCGCCGAAGCGAAGGATGCAAAGGGCATTCGCCTCATCCATTGCCTCACCGACATCGAGATCGTCACAAACGCCGCGACCCTCGGCTCGATCAAGGGCAAGGCATAAAAAAGGGGCCGCTCGAAAGCGGCCCCTTCGCATCGGGTCGATAGCCGATCAGACGTCGTTGCCCAACGCGCCTTCGATCTCGCCTTTCACATTCTGGCCTCGGCCCTTGAGCTCCTGGCGTTTGCCTTCGGCTTCCAGTCGCTCGTTGTCGGTCATCTCGCCGACCGCCTGCTTGGCATCGCCCATATGCTTGTTGCCATGGCCTTTGAGCTTTTCACCAAGTTCACCCATCTGAATACTCCTTTCGAATTGCGTTTGATGGATCAACGCGGCCCGAAGGAGCCGGGTGCCTCGGTTCGGCGACGGACAGGGGCGGCTGGGCGGGACGGCGCTAGATGAGGCCGGCAAGCGGGCTCGACGGATCGGCATAGCGGCGTTTTGCCATCCGTCCCGCGAGATAGCTGTCACGCCCCGCCTCGACCGCGAGTTTCATCGCGCGGGCCATGCGGACGGGATCCTTGGCTTCGGCGATGGCGGTGTTCATGAGGACGCCGTCGCACCCAAGTTCCATCGCCACCGCGGCATCGGAGGCCGCGCCGACGCCGGCGTCGACGAGGACCGGGACCTTCGCGCCTTCGACGATGAGGCGGATGGTGACACGGTTCTGGATGCCGAGGCCCGAGCCGATGGGGGCGCCCAAGGGCATGACGGCGACTGCACCGGATTCCTCCAATTGCTTTGCGGCGATGGGATCGTCGACGCAATAGACCATCGGTTTAAATCCTTCTTTTGCAAGGACTTCGGTGGCCTTTAGTGTCTCGCGCATGTCGGGATAGAGGGTCTTGGCCTCGCCCAGCACCTCGAGCTTCACCAAATCCCAGCCGCCGGCTTCGCGGGCGAGGCGCAGCGTGCGGATCGCTTCGTCGGCAGTGAAGCAGCCCGCGGTGTTGGGAAGATAGGTGACCTTTTTGGGGTCGATATAGTCCTGGAGGACGGGCTTCGATGGATCCGAGACATTGACGCGGCGCACCGCGACGGTGACGATTTCCGCCCCCGACGCCTCGAGCGCGGCGGCATTCTGCTCGAAGTCCTTATATTTGCCGGTGCCGACGATCAGTCGGCTGCGAAACGTGTGACCTGCTACGGTCCAGCTATCGGTCAATGGATCAACCCCCGCCTACGAAATGGACAATTTCAAATTCGTCGCCATCCTCGACCATGACCTCGCCGAAGGTCGAGCGCGGGACGATTTCCAGATTGCGCTCGACCGCGACCTTCGCCGGGTCGAGGCCGATGTCGGCGATCATCTGGGCAATGCTGGTGCCCTCGGCAACGCGCCGATGTTCTCCGTTGATCATCACCCCTTTGCCGGGATCTTGGGTCATTCCTAGGTCCTTCACGAATGGCTTCGGGCCTCATATAGGAGCTATCGATGACTTCGCTACCGATGATTTTGGTCCTTCACGGCCCCAACCTCGATCGCCTCGGTCGCCGCCAGCCCGAATTGTACGGCAAGGAAAGCCTCGAGGAGATCAACAACCGCATCTCCGACCGGGCGTCCGCGCTCGATGTCGGGGTGACGATGCGCCAATCGAACCATGAGGGTCATCTCATCGACTGGCTCTACGAGGCCGAGGATGATGGCGTCAAAGCCGTGCTCCTCAACGCCGGGGGATTCACCCATACCTCGGTGGCGTTGCGCGATGCCGTGGCGGCGATCGACGTGCCGGTCATCGAGGTCCATCTGACCAATACGGCCCGGCGCGAGGACTTTCGCCGGCGCAGCCTGATCGCCCCGGTTTGCAAGGGGACGATTTCGGGCTTCGGGGCCGATAGCTATATTCTGGGACTGGACGCGGCGAGCCGCCTCTGACAACAGGCGCCTCATCGCCCCATAGGCAACAGGGATTGAGACATGGCAGAAGCCAAGAAAAAATCGGACGGCATGCGCGTTGACGGCGCGCTGGTCCGCGAACTCGCAGAACTTCTCGCAGATAACGAGCTGACCGAAATCGAAGTCGAGGACGGCGACCGCAAGATCCGCGTCCGGCGCGAAGCCGCCGCCGCGGCCCCCGCGGTCTATGCGGCCCCGCCCGCGGCGGCCCCCGCCGCATCGGCACCCGCCCCCGCGCAAGGCGCGTCGTCCGCACCCGCCGAGGCAACGCAGGCGAGCGAGGACCATGGCGGCGAGCCCGTCCTGTCGCCGATGGTCGGCACCGCCTATCTGTCGCCCGAGCCGGGCGCCAAGCCTTTCATCAGCGAAGGCGACAGCGTGTCGGAAGGCGACACCTTGCTGATCGTCGAGGCGATGAAGGTGATGAACCCGATCACCGCTCCGCGTTCGGGCACGGTCAAGAAGATCATCGTCGCCGACGCCCAGCCGGTCGAATTCGAACAGCCCCTCGTCATCATCGGCTAGACAAGATGGCCATCAAGAAACTCCTCATCGCGAACCGCGGCGAGATCGCGCTGCGCATTCACCGCGCCTGCCATGAAATGGGCATCAAGACGGTAGCGGTCCATTCGACCGCCGACGCCGATGCCATGCATGTCCGCCTCGCCGACGAGACGGTCTGCATCGGCCCGCCGCCCGCCGGGCAGAGCTATCTCAACATCGCCAACATCATCTCGGCCGCCGAGGTGACCCATGCCGACGCGATCCATCCGGGCTACGGCTTTCTTTCGGAAAACGCCCAGTTCGCCGAGATCGTCGAGAGCCATGACATCATCTGGGTCGGCCCCAAGCCCGAACATATCCGGGTGATGGGCGACAAGGTCGAGGCCAAGCGCACGGCCGCCAAGCTCGGCCTCCCGCTGGTGCCCGGTTCGGACGGCGCGATCGAAAGCGTCGAGGAAGCCAAGAAGCTGGCCGCCGAAATCGGCTATCCGGTGCTGATCAAGGCGGCATCGGGCGGCGGCGGTCGCGGCATGAAGGTGGTGCCATCCGAAGACCAGATGGAAAGCCTGATGAGCCAGGCCTCCTCGGAAGCCAAGGCGGCCTTTGGCGACCCCACGGTCTATATGGAAAAATATCTGGGCGACCCGCGCCATATCGAATTCCAGGTGTTCGGCGACGGCAATGGCGGCGCCATCCATATCGGCGAGCGCGACTGTTCGATCCAGCGGCGTCACCAGAAGGTCATCGAGGAAGCCCCCTCCCCCGTCATCAGCGCCGAGCAGCGCGAACAGATGGGCGAGCGCGTGCGCAAGGCAATGGCCGACATGGGCTATCGCGGTGCGGGCACGATCGAATTCCTCTACGAGAATGGCGAATTCTATTTCATCGAGATGAATACCCGCCTGCAGGTCGAGCATCCGGTCACCGAGATGATTTCGGGCATCGACCTGGTGCGCGAACAGATCCATGTCGCGCAGGGCGACGGCCTGACCGTCCAGCAGGAGGATATCGTCCTGCACGGCCATGCGATCGAGTGTCGCATCAATGCCGAGGATCCCAAGACCTTCGCGCCCTCGCCGGGCAAGGTCGATCGCTATGTCGCACCGGGCGGGATGCATGTGCGCGTCGATAGCGGGCTTTACGCCGGCTATTCGGTGCCGCCCTATTACGATAGCATGATCGGCAAGCTGATCGTCTATGGCCGCAATCGCGAAGGCTGCATCCTGCGTCTCAAGCGCGCGCTCGAGGAATTCGTGGTGTCGGGCGGGGGCATGAAGACCAATGTCCCGCTGCACCAGGAAATCATCGAGACCGAGGCCTTTCAGACCGGCGACTATACGATCAAATGGCTCGAACAATGGCTCAAGGACCAGCAGCAGGGGTGAGCGAGCTTCAACCCCGGCTGGCCGAGGAAGAGCATGGTTTCGCCACCATCCCGATGGGCGAGGGCTGGCCGCGCGGCCTTGTGCCGGTAGCGACCTTTGCCGAAGAGGAAGGTGCGAGCGTGATCGCGCTTTCCTCGATCCTCGAAGCGGTCGGGCTCGATCACAACGGTGGCTGGGCCAAGATCAGCCTGGGCCTTCACAGCGCGCTCGACGGCGTGGGCCTCACTGCCGCGGTGTCGGGAGCGCTCGCCGAGAAAGGCATTCCCTGCAACATGGTCGCTGCCTTTCACCATGACCATATCTTCGTGCCGTGGGACCGGCGCGAGGAAGCGGTCGAGATCATCAGCAAAGTGGAAATCGCATGAAAGCTAGGATGCTTTTCAACCCGCGCTGCGGCACCGCACGCAAGACCAAGGCCATCCTCGAGGAGGAAGGCTATGAGGTCGAGGTGATCGAATATCTCAAGGACACGCCGTCCAGGGCCGAATTGAAGCGAATGTACGAGCGCGCCGGGATGACGCCTGCCGAGGGTCTGCGGATGAAACAGCCCGAGGTGAAGGAATTGGGCCTCGGTCCCGACAGCCCCGCCGACAAGGTGCTCGATGCGATGGTCGCCCAGCCGATCATCATCGAACGACCGCTCGTGGAAACCGACAAGGGCGTGGTGCTGGCCCGGCCGCAGGACAAGGTTCGCGAAATCCTGTAAGGAGACGGGGTGACCGAGACGCTTGATCCCCGGCTTCTATTGCGCGGCTATGCCGCCGGCATTTTCCCGATGGCCGACAGCCGGGACGCGAGCGACATCTTCTGGGTCGAGCCGCGCGAACGGGCAATCCTTCCGCTCGACCGGTTCCATTTGTCCAGAAGCCTCGCCAAGCGCATTCGCAGCGACCATTTCCGCGTCACCCATGACCGCGCCTTCGACCAAGTGCTCGAAGGCTGCGCCGACCGTGACGAGACCTGGATCAATCCGGTGATCGCGCGGGCGGTGACCGGGCTCCATGCCGCGGGCCATGCCCATTCGGTCGAATGCTGGAATGGCGATGCGCTGGTCGGCGGGCTTTACGGCGTGCGGCTGGGCGGCGCCTTTTTCGGCGAATCCATGTTCAGCCGCGAAACCGATGCCTCCAAAGTCGCGCTGGCCTGGCTGGTGGCGCGGTTGAAAGTGGGCGGGTTCAGCCTGCTCGACTGCCAGTTCATGACCAGCCATCTGGCCTCGCTGGGCGCGATCGACGTGTCGCGCGAGGATTATCTCTCGAGGCTTTCGGCAGCGCTGTCGCTGGGCGGCGCGGGAGTGTCGGCAGGTGCCTCGGGCGCAGGTGCCTCTTCGGCCGGGGTGGCTTCGCCGCCATCGTTCGATCGGCTCGACGAACTCGCGCTCGAGCGGACACCCGCGGGCGGCGAGGGACCGTCGGGCCAGCTCATCGTGCAGCTCTTGACCCAGACGTCATAGACCGGGTGCTCGACCACGTTGAGTGACGGACTTTCCTTGTAGAGCCAGCCCGAGAATATCCGCTCGAAGTCGTTCGAGCGGCGAGGCTTCACATCGACCTGCACGAAGGCGCCGGTCAGTTGCTGGCTTTCCCAGGGCGCGGTGGTTTCGCAGGCGCGAAGCCGGACGATCACGTCCTCGCCGATGCGGATGAGCTGTCCCGGCCGCATCTCGAGATCGCGGGTGAGGCCGTTGCGCTTGTTGAGGAAGCCCAGGACGGCGACCCGCTCGGCCAGCGGAGTAACGCCTTCGAGCGAGGAAACGGGCTCGGGCGCGCTGTCCTCGGCGGTATCGATGTCCATGACATTGCCGCGCTCGGGCGGGCGATTGTCGCACGCGCCGAGGGTGAGCGCCGCCAGCGCCAGCAGGAAAGGCTTATTCAGGCTTCCAGGCTTCATAGTCGCCGGTGGCTGCCGCGCGTTCGCCCGTGTTGAGAAGCGATCCCCTGGGCCGGTAGGCATCGGGCGTGCCCGTGAGGTTGGGACGCGGATCCTTCTGGAAGGGACGCCGGGGCGGCATCACCTTTTCCGGCACATCGTCGATCGTGCCGCGCAGCCAGGCGTTCCAAGCGGGGGGAACGCGGCTCGAATCATTGCTGCCGTTGTAGATGACCCAGCGGCGGTCTTCATTGTCGCGGTGGCGGTAATAGATATTGCCGGCGTCGTCGCGTCCGACTTGCTCGCCGCGAAAGCGGGTGACGATCGTGGTGCCGAGGCTGGCCCCGTTCCACCAGGTGAAGAGATTGGCGAACATTCCCATAATGCGAGTGCCTTTGCCCTGTCGCGCGGGCCAAGGCAAGGCGACTTTATCGCCAGCTCACCCGGTCGCCTGTCTTGATGCCCAGTTCGGCCGATCGGCCGCCCGCGATCTCGAACACCGCCGTCACGGGTTCGAGCGAGACATAGGGTTCGAGTTGCAGCGGCACCGTATTCTCGGCGATGTTGGCGATCGTGCCGTCGGGGCGGATGAAGATCATGTCGAGCGGGATATAGGTATTCTTCATCCAGAAGCTGGCGTTCTGCGGGACCTCGTAGAGGAAGATCATGCCGCGATCGGGGGCCAGCTCGTCGCGGAACATGAGGCCGCGCGCCTGTTCGGCCGGGGTGCGCGCGATCTCGGCGGTGAACTGGTGGCTCTCACCTTCGCCGGTGGTGATGGTGACGAGGGTCTGGTCGAGACCTGCGGGCGATGCCGGGATGCTGCTGTCGTCGGGGCCGCGGCAGGCGGCGGCGGGCGCGCTGACGAGAGCGGCGAGGAGAAGTGCGATCAGAGGTCGCGGAGTTCGACCGCGGTGAGGCCCTTCTGCCCCTTGGCCACGCGCGCTTCCACCCGGTCCCCCGGCTGAAGATCGGCCATGTCGGCCTGGCGCACCGTTTCCATGTGTACGAAGATGTCGGTGTCCAGATCGCCGATCCGGTTGACGAACCCGTAGCCACGCACGCGATTGAACCATTTGACTTCCACCTCCTCGAAATCGCCGGCACTCTCGCTCAGCGCTACGCGATCCGCGCGCTCGGCGGAAGGGGGAGATGGGGCGCGCGGCTGGACCGCGCTCGTGAGGTCGATGTCGAGCACTTCGCGGGCCTGGAGACCGCGCTCCTGGCGGACCGCGATGACCGTGACCTTCGCGCCTTCGGGGACGCTTCGGCGGCCATGTTCGCGCAGGACCGAGAAATGGAGGAGGATGTCGCCTTCGATGGCTTCGCTGACGATAAACCCGAAACCGCGTGTCGCATCGAACCATTTGACATGGCCTTCGACTTCGATGCCTTCGTCATCGGCTACTTGAGGTTGCGACGCGTTGACTTGCTCTTGTTCATTTGAAAACACGATACCGAGTCTACCTTTTTGCCCCGGTTATCTTAGCAAAAATCGCAATGTCGGGGAACCGACACAACGGTTGCTCCACGTTAGTGACGTGGATTAATTTTCCAACAAATCCGCGGAGTTAACGGCTGCGCCCGGAGAGAGATCGAGGATTTTTCGTACGATTCCGTAGGGGTGGCCGGCGCGGAGCATCGCGGCGACCTGTTTCTCGCGGCGGGCGGGGTCGGTCTCGCGTTTTTGGGCGTAGGGACCGAAACGGCGACGGCGAGCGAAGGCCAATGCGGCGTCGATCTTTTGCGATTCGGCGATGCGGTTCGCTTCTTCGGCGTCGCTTTCCGCGATGCCGGCGGCGTAGAGGGCATCGCCGAGGCGGCGCGCGCCATAGCCCCGCGCGGTGAGGCTGCGGGCCTTGTTGGCGGCGAAGGCGGCATCGTCGACATAGCCGAGTTCGGTGAAGCGTTCGACGAGGCTGTCGATCGGTGGGTCGCCTTCGCCTTCCCAGCCGCGTTCGCGCAGCTTGCGGGCGAGATAGGCAGCAAGCTTGGCGCGGCTGGTGGCGTAGCGGCCGACGTAGCGCAGCGCCATTTCACGCAATGCCTCTTCGCCCAATGGCGGTTTTTGGCCTTTTCGCCTTGATCCTTCGCGCATATCGCCTTGTTTGTGCCATAGTCGCCTCGCATCAGGCAAAGCGAACCGCAAAGCGGGTCATGGGGAATTGATAGTCCATCCCCATTTGGAGCAACAGACCAGGATTTTCGCGTGTCCGATCTTCATCTTCAGGCCGACAGCGATCTTGCGCCCGAAGGCGCAACCCCCACGACCGACAGCCTGCCGCGCCGCATTGCGGATTTCGAGACGCTCGGCGAAGCGCTCGACTATGCCGCGAAGGGCCGTCGCGGGATGAATTTCCACGATGCCCGGGGAACGCTCTTGCGGGCCTATCCCTATTCGGAGCTGCGCGAGGATGCGCTGGACCATGCCCAGCGTTTCATGTCGCTGGGCCTCGAGCCCGGTGACCGGGTCGCGCTGGTCGCCGAGACGGGCGCCGATTTCGCTGCCTGCTTCTTCGGGGCGGTCTATGCCGGCCTGTGGCCCGTGCCGCTGCCCTTGCCGACGAGCTTCGGCGGGCGCGATGCCTATACCGAGCAGCTCGACGTCATGCTGGGATCGAGCGACCCGCAGCTGTTCCTCTATCCCGAGAGCATGGAAAGCTTCACCCTGCCCGCCGCCGAGAAACGCGGCGTTGCGCATCGCAGCTGGGAAAGCCTCGATGCGATCGAAGTGGGCAATACCCCGCTTCCCGAAGCCGACCCCGATGCCATCGGCTATCTGCAATACAGCTCCGGCTCGACCCGCTTCCCGCATGGCGTGGCGGTGACCCATCGGGCGCTTCTCAACAATCTGCGCGCGCATGGCCTCGGCCTCGACGTGCAGGACAGCGACCGGGTGATCAGCTGGCTGCCCTGGTATCATGACATGGGGCTGGTGGGCTGCATGCTCTCGCCGCTCGCCAACCAGATTTCGGTCGATTACCAGAAGACCGAGGATTTCGCGCGTCGCCCGCTTGCCTGGCTCGATCTCATCAGCCGCAATCCCGGCACCAGCCTCTCCTATTCGCCGACCTTCGGCTACGACATCTGCGCGCGCCGCATGTCGAGCCAGACCAAGTCGGCCGACCGTTTCGACCTGTCGCGCTGGCGCATCGCGGGCAATGGTGCGGACATGATCCGTCCCGACGTGATGCAGGCTTTCGTCGATGCTTTCGATGGCGCGGGCTTCCCCGCCTCGGCCTTCTGCCCGAGCTACGGCCTTGCCGAAGCCACGCTGGCGGTGTCGCTGATGCCGCCGGGCGAAGGCATCCGCATCGAGCTGGTCGAGGAAGAGAAATTGGCGGGCGGCAATCCCGCCCCGGCCGACGATGGTCGGCCCCAGCGTTATCGCGCGATCGTCAATTGCGGCAAGGCCGTCGAGGGCATGGAAATCGAGATCCGCGACGAAGCGGGCCGCATCCTTCCCGACCATGAAGTCGGCAAGGTGTTCGTGCGCGGCTCCTCGATCATGGAAGGCTATTTCCGCGACGAGGAAGCGACCAAGGCATGCCTCAGCGAGGACGGCTGGCTCGACACCGGCGACATGGGATATCTGTCGGACGGCTATATCTTCATCGTCGGCCGCGCCAAGGACATGATCATCATCAACGGCAAGAACCATTGGCCGCAGGACATCGAATGGGCGGTCGAGCAATTGCCGGGCTTCAAGTCGGGCGACATCGCGGCCTTTGCGATCACCGGCCCGAGCGGCGAGGAAACCCCCGCCGTGCTCGTCCATTGCCGCATTTCCGACAGCGAAGAGCGGGTCCGCCTGCGCGACGACATCCGCGAGCGCATCCGGTCGATCACCGGCATCTCGCCGATCGTCGAACTGGTCCCGCCGCGCACCCTGCCCCGCACCTCGTCGGGCAAATTGTCACGCACCAAGGCGCGCAATCTCTACCTTTCGGGTGAAATCCAGCCTTTCGACGTCGCTGCCTGACGTGAGGGCTTGAATCGGGTGGCTCCTTCGGCGTAGGAGCCGCATCCGGCCTAGGGGTATAGCTCAGTTGGTAGAGCATCGGTCTCCAAAACCGAGGGTCGCGGGTTCGAATCCTGCTGCCCCTGCCAGGCCATCTTTCCGATATGCGCCCGCGCCTTCGCCTGAGGGACCGCCCCGCACGGGGGCGGAGCGGCGCGCTTTTGCCCGCCGAACGCCTTGCAATCCGGCCCCGGCGCCGCTACATCGCTGCCCCATGCGGACATGGATGGTCTCCAGTCCCCGCACCGACCCGGTCGGCGGCGGGGGAAGAGCCCTACCCGAAAGCCGCGCAAACTTTTGAACGGACGAGACAGGTGGCGAAAACCAATCCCGGCGAATTCATCCGGCAGGTCCGGGCCGAGACCCGAAAGGTCGTCTGGCCGACCCGCAAGGAAACCATCACCACGGCGATCATGGTCCTGATCATGACCTCGCTGCTGGCCCTATTCTTCTTCGGCACCGATTCGCTGTTCAGCTGGATTGTCCGCTCGCTGATCAGCCTGCTCGGCTAAGCCTTCAAACGGTAAGGAATATCATGTCCCGCTGGTACATCATCCACGCCTATTCGGGTTTTGAAAACAAGGTGCGCGACGCGATCCTGTCGGAAGCCAAGCGCCTCGGCCTCGAACAGGGCGTCGAGCGCGTCGAAGTGCCGACCGAAACGGTCACCGAGATCAAGCGCGGCAAGAAGGTCCAGACCGAGCGCAAGTTCATGCCGGGCTATGTGCTCGCCAAGCTGACCATGACCGACGATGTCTTCCACCTCGTGAAGAACACCCCCAAGGTCACGGGCTTCCTCGGCAACAATGGCAAGCCCCAGCCGATTCCGAATGCCCAGGCCAACCGGATGCTGGACACCAAGGAAGAAACCGCCGGTGCGCCCAAGCAGAAGATCAGCGTCGATTACGAGATCGGCGACAATGTCAAAGTGCTCGAAGGGCCCTTCGCGAGTTTCTCGGGGCTGGTCGAGGAACTGGATTTCGACCGTGGCCGCGTGAAGGTCTCGGTGTCGATCTTCGGCCGTGCGACGCCGGTCGAACTCGAATTCGACCAGGTCGAACTGATCAAATAATCCGCGCACTAGCGCAGACAGAAAAAAAAGCCGGAGCAGCGATGCTCCGGCCCTTCTTCGTTCAGGCATAGGCCCGATCAGTCATATTGCGCTTCGAGCATGTTGGTGAGGCGTTCGCCTTCCTTCACCTCACTATAGGCTTCGCGCACGAGCGCCCGCTGGCTTTCGGGAAGATCGGGGCTTTCGAGCGCCGCTTCGAACTTCTTG
Organism: Sphingomicrobium lutaoense; assembly: GCF_014195685.1. Classification (GTDB taxonomy): domain Bacteria; phylum Pseudomonadota; class Alphaproteobacteria; order Sphingomonadales; family Sphingomonadaceae; genus Sphingomicrobium; species Sphingomicrobium lutaoense. The sequence continues at coordinate 1,273,202 of NZ_JACICF010000001.1, forward strand.
CACAGATAGTCCTCGCCTTCCTCGACGCGTTCGGCGGCAGCTTCGTCACCATTTTCGAACATGTCGGCAATTTCCATCCAGGTCCGGTGGAGCGCACCCGCCGTGGTGCCCTTGGTGACCAGTTCCTCGCCATTGCGCTGCAGTTCGCCATTGAGGCGCGTCACCAGCGCTTCGCGCTTCCTCGCCTGTTCGGAGAGGATCGACTTGAGCTTGGGGTCATTGGCCTTCTCGGCGGCCATGCGATAGCCCTCGACCGAGTCGAAGGTGGTGTCGGTCAGCGTTTTCAGGATACTCATTGGGGATACTCCTTCCATGAATTTGCCTGACCAACGCGTGGAAGCGGGACTGTCTCCTCAATTGGCCGCTACGACATGGCGATATGCCGCAAGCACGGGGCCGCGCAGGTGACCGATCACCCTAGGCGCCGCCATCCCCGCCGGCTTGCGCGGGTTCGCCCTTGAGGCCCGGGATACGGATCGAAACGTCGAGCGCGCCTTCGCGCATGTCGCGCCGGATGGTCCCACCGAGCTGGCGCACCGAGCCTTCGATGAGGCGGCTGCCGAAACCTGGCCCGTCTTTCTCCTTGGCGCCGATGGTGCGCGCTTGTTCCTGCCATTCGACGATGAGGTCTTCGCCCAGGCTCCGCCAGGCAATCGCGACCTGTCCATCTTCTCCCGCGCCCGGCGAGAGACCGCCATATTTGGCGGCGTTGGTGGCGAGTTCGTGAAGCACCATGCCGAGCGGCGTGAGCTGGCCGCGCGTCACCAGCATCGATGGGCCGCCCCTGACGAGCAGTCTTTCCTCGTTGCGATAGGGTTCGAGCACCGCATGGACGAGTTCGTCGAGCGGCACGGGGCGCATCTGTTCGTCGTCGCTGGTTACCGAATGGGCCGCGCCGAGCGCGGTCACGCGCGCCTGGATCCGTTCGGCCCAATCCTCGCTGTCGCCCTGCCCCTTGGCACTTTGCCGGATGAGGCCGCTGATCACCGAGAAGAGATTCTTGACGCGGTGATTGAGCTCGCGGTTGAGCAATGCAAGCCGGTCATAGGCGGCTTCGCGGTCGGCGATCACCTTGCGTAGCTGTGCCCGGTCGTCCTCCTGCTGGACGAGCGTGTCGATTTCGGCGCGCAGCCTTCGCACGAGGTCGCTCTCGCCGGCGCGCGGCCGCGCGGCAATCGCCTCGGCAAGGTCGGGACGTTCCTCGAGGATCGCCGCCATGTCGGGTTCGACCGCGATCTCGGGATGAAGCAGGGTCCAGTAATGCGCGGTGCGCACGAAAGCGAGCATCGCCATGAGAAAGTCGGCGTCCTTCGCCCCCATCGCATGGCGCACCGCTTCCTTGGCGCGGGCCGCGTGCATGGGATCGACGAACATCTTGCTCGACAGGATGAAGAGGTCGCTTTCGGCCTGGCTGCCCGGCGGATAGAGGATGTCGCCGCGTTCCTGCGTGCGGAGGCGGCGGATCGCTTCGTCGAGTTCCACGTCGCTCGGCTCGAGCGGGAGGTCGAGCAGATCGAGCACCTGTTCGATGGTCTGCGCGGGTTCTTCGTCGGCGCCCGCGACCTTGCCCTTGCCGATCAGGAAGCCGACGTGGCGGATGAGGCAGTAGCGCGCATTGCAATGGCGCGAGAGATGGACGAACAGCCGTTCCTTGAAGGCGGCGGGCAAGGGATTGTCGAGATAGGCCGAGCAGGCGAATTTCCACAATTCGGCGGTGACGGCGGGGGTGATGCCCGAGGAAAAGAAGCTGGGCAGGATCCCCATGCGACCGATGACCTCGGCCTCGAGGAGGGCGTTTTCGCCTTTCCCGCTCTTGGCCACTGACGCATCTCCTCCCGGACCTTGCGATCATGCGCGCATGCGCTGCGCGGGGCAATAGTCTCCGGGAGACTTGCGGCGGAGTGGCTGTGCTGCTAGGGGCGCGCGGTCTTGTCCCTCCAACGGACAGGCATTTCGCGCGGGAGGCGCCTTCGGGCTGCCGTTTGCACCGCTTAGTCAGAGCCTCGGCAATGCCGGGGCGACAGGATGAAAGAAAGGACCTTCTGGCATGGCCAAGAAGATCACCGGTTATATCAAGTTGCAGGTGCCCTCGGGCGTCGCCAACCCCTCCCCGCCCATCGGCCCGGCTCTGGGTCAGCGCGGCGTCAACATCATGGAATTCTGCAAGGCCTTCAATGCCGCCACGCAGGACATGGAAAAGAACATGCCGATCCCGACGACCATCACGGTCTATGCGGATCGCAGCTTCTCCTTCACCACCAAGACGCCGCCCGCGAGCTTCCTCCTGAAGCGCGCCGCGAAGCTCAAGAAGGGTTCGAGCGAACCCGGCAAGGAAAGCGCCGGCACCATTGCCCGTTCGAAGGTGAAGGAAATCGCCGAACAGAAGATGGCCGACCTCAATGCCAACGACATTGATGCGGCGACCAAGATTATCGAAGGCTCGGCACGCGCTATGGGCCTCGAAGTGGTGGAGGGCTAAATCATGGCGAAGCTGACCAAGAAGCAGAAGGCCCTTGCCGAAAAGTTCGACAACGACACCATCTATGGCGTCGACCAGGCGATCAAGCTCCTCAAGGAGGCCGCCAGCGCGAAGTTCGACGAGACCGTCGAAATCGCGATGAACCTCGGCGTCGATCCGCGCCATGCCGACCAGATGGTGCGCGGCGTCGTCGCGCTGCCCAAGGGCACCGGCAAGGAAGTCAAGGTCGCGGTGTTCGCCAAGGGCGACAAGGCCGAGGAAGCCAAAAAGGCGGGTGCCGACAAGGTCGGTGCCGAGGACCTGATGGAAGACATGCAGAACGGCAATCTCGACTATGACCGCGTCATCGCGACGCCGGACATGATGGGGATCGTCGGTCGCCTCGGTAAGGTGCTGGGCCCCAAGGGCCTGATGCCGAACCCCAAGCTGGGCACGGTCACCCCGAACCCGGCGGCCGCGGTCGAAGCGGCCAAGGGCGGCGAAGTGCAGTTCCGCGTCGAGAAGCAGGGCATCGTCCATGCCGGCATCGGCAAGTCGAGCTTCTCCGAAGGCGACATTCGCGAGAATTTCGACGCTTTCGTCGGAGCGATCGTCAAGGCCAAGCCGTCGGGCGCCAAGGGCAAATATGTGAAGAAGGTGGCTCTCACCTCGACTATGGGCCCGGGCCTCAAGATCGATCTCAGCGAGATCGAAGGCGTCTGAGCCTGACCTGACTGTCAAACGAGAAGGGCCGGGGCGGAAACGCTCCGGCCTTTTTCGTATCGAGGGCATCGAAGCTCGCGCGAGGGTTGACTTGGGCGGCGGAGACGGTAGAGAGCGCCCCGACCGTCGCCTCCGGGCGGCGTTCTCGTCCGAGACAGTTGCTGACCCTTCGGGGTCTTAATTGGCAGCCTAGACGGGGAATGAGGAATACAAGACGGACGGCCTTTAGCGCCCTTTCCGTCGTGTTTGATCCAGCCCCACGGACAACCGGACTGACGTGAAGCCCCTCGCGGGGTCTTTTCCCGTTGGTCCAAACCCTTGCCGGAATGGTCCGGCAGGGGGAACGATTAGGAGTATGGCATGGATCGTTCGCAAAAAGCCGATCTGGTTGCCGAGCTGAAGAGTGTCTTTGCGGAGACCGGCGTGGTCGTTGTCACCCGTAACCACGGGTTGACGGTCGAGCAGTCGTCGGAACTTCGCGCCAAGATGCGCGACGCAGGTGCCCAGTTCAAGGTTGCGAAGAACCGGCTTGCCCTGATCGCGCTGGAAGACAGCCAGTACAAGCCGATCGGCGACCTCCTTACGGGTCCCACGGCACTGGCGACTTCGTCCGACCCCGTTGCCGCCGCCAAGGTGGCAGTGGAGTTCGCCAAGGGTAACGAGAAATTCGAAATCCTCGGCGGCGCCATGGGCGAAACCGTTCTCGACGTCAGCGGGATCAAGGCACTGGCCGAACTGCCGTCGCTCGACGAACTGCGTGGCACGCTGGTTGGCCTTATCCAGGCCCCGGCGACCAAGATCGCGCGGATCGCCAAGGAACCGGGCGGCATGCTTGCCCGCGTCCTGAGCGCCAAGGCCGCAGCCTGAACAGGTTTGTTTCAACACACGGAAGAACTGGGCCCGAGTGCCCTTTAGGAGTTAAGTAAATGGCTGATCTGGAAAAGATTGTTGACCAGCTTTCGGAACTGAGCGTTCTCGAAGCTGCCGAGCTCGCAAAGATGCTCGAAGATAAGTGGGGCGTTTCGGCCTCGGCTGCCGTCGCCGTTGCCGGCCCGGCTGCTGGTGGTGGCGAAGCCGCTGCTGAAGAAAAGGACGAGTTCGACGTGATTCTCACCGGCGACGGTGGCAAGAAGATCAACGTCATCAAGGAAGTCCGTGCGATCACGGGCCTCGGTCTTGGCGAAGCCAAGGCGCTCGTCGAAGGCGCTCCGAAGCCCCTCAAGGAAGGTGCTTCGAAGGACGAAGCCGAAGAAATCAAGAAGAAGATCGAAGAAGCCGGCGGCACCGTCGAGCTCAAGTAAATCGCTTCAACGATTTGATCGCGGAGGCCGGGCATTGCCCGCTTCGCGAACTGGAGAAGGGCGGCCTTTCGGGGCCGCCCTTTTTTGTTAATCTGGAGCAATTGCGAAAATTGCTGTAAATCCCCCGTTATCCAAGCATAGGGGGATCGCATGCGCGTCTGGAAGTTGATGGTCAAACTGACGATCTACTATCTCGTCGTCACCGCGGTCGTGATCACCGTTGCCACCCTCTACCCTTCGGTCCAGAACTATCTTCCCATCGGCGGCGCCGAAGCGCTGATCGGCGGCGTGAAGCCCGACGATCCCCTGGTCGCGATCGAAATCGGCGCGCCGCGCGTCAACAATTTCCTCGGCAGCCTGTTCTGGCTGACCATCGCCGAAGTCGGCGCGCTCCTGACCATTCTGCCGGTGAGCTGGACCTACATGGCGTGCCGCGACCGCAAGGAATATGACCAGTCGCTGGTCGAGACGATCATCATCCTGCCGATCGCGGTGACGGCGATCGTCGTCATCGTCCACAATTCGCTGGCCCTGGCCTTCTCGCTCGCGGGGATCGTCGGCGGCGTGCGCTTTCGCAATACGCTCAAGAGTTCGGGCGATGCGCTCTACATCCTGCTCGCCATCGGGATCGGCCTGAGTGCCGGCATCGGCGCAATCGAGATCGCGGTCGTGATGTCGGTCTTCTTCAACTATGTGTTCCTCTTGCTCTGGGCCAACGACTATGGCGGTATCAAGGGCACTCACCGCTATCTGAGGAACAACAAGCCGACCGAGTCCGAGGTCAAGGCCGACAGTCCTTGAGCATGTTTCTCTCGAGCCCGCGGCCCGAAAGGTCGTCATAGAAACCGTCGAGATAGGACATCATGCGGCGCAGCGTGCGCTGGTCGACGCCCGGGATCGAGGCCAGTTCGGCCTCGAGTGCGGGGCGGGCGCGGAGGAAGTCGCCGACCTGTTCGCGCACCAGCTCGTTATAGGCGCAGAAGCCGCGATAGCGGCGCTGGCGGATATCGCCGAGGCGAAGACCCTCGGGCGGCTCCGAATAGGGCGGAGCGACCCATCCCGTCCCGTCGAAATCATAGGGGATGGGAATGAGGTCGGCGCCGGACGTCTTGGTCGGGCCGACAAGCTTCGAATTGTGACAGCAGCTCCGTCCGCTGGGCCCGGTGTAGATCGACCAGTCGACATTGCCGATCATATATTGGAACAGCATATAGCGCGCTCCGTCAGGGCGCGAGACGGCATTGGGCGACACCGAGCCGCGGTCGATCTCCACCCCGCCGAGACGCTTGGCCGCATCATCGATGTCCTCGATGAAGAAACCGTAGCGGTGGGCCCGCTCGCGGCCGCCGTCCATGTAGCGGATCCGCGCCAGTCGCACCTTGAGGCTGCGGTCGGTGAGGACATTGTAGAGGCGGTAGGCGGCATATTCCTTGAGCAGCAATTGTTCGAAATGGCCGCTATCCTGGCAGTGGGTGACGAGCTTGATGCTCGACTGGCGGTGGAAGAGCGAGCCCGGCTCGGGTTTCTGGACGAAGGTGACGCGTAGCGGCGGGAATTCGCAGGCCGCCTCGTTGCGGCGCGACAGGCCGCGCGCCGAGAGAATGATGCGATGGCTTTCCCCGGCCGTGCGCAGGAGTGCGGGGTGGCGCTGTCCCGCCGTGCGCGCGCGGTTGTAGAGCTTGAGGATGGGGCCTTCGATCGTGACTTCGAGCGGCGCGCTGTCAGTGAAGAGCGGCGTGACCGAGGCGCGGGCCTCACAGGGGAATAGCATGAGCAGCAACGCCACTGCCGCCAGCCAGCCGAACCTGATTTTATCGCCCATCGTCCGCCCCTGTCGCAGCCGATTCTCGAACTGGCTTCCTTATCATGAAGCGGGGCGATGGTCATCGCCCGTTAGGATGCCCTCCGTTCACGCCTGCCCGAGGCGGGCGTGCGGCGGGCGCCCTCGCCTTGTCGGCGCAATTGACTAGATGTCGAGACCGGTCCGGCGCTGCCGGGCACTTGCACCGGCCAACCCAGTTGGTGCCGGGGCGGCCCACCCCCCAGAGGTCGCCCCGATTTCCCTTCCGCGCATATTTGCCGCGTGTCGGCCCTATCCCCTTGCATCGCACGCGAAAATCGGTAAATAGGAGCAATCCAACACATGTGGCTCCGCCGCACGGCTTGTCGTGCGCCCGGGGCCTTCCTGCCTTCTTCGGGCCACGGATCGATTGAGAGCGCACGATCCGAACGAATGATGAAGGGTCAACAGGAGCCGCGCCGGACTTTGAATGCGAAGGCCCGCGACCCGTTCGTGCGTCCTCGCGAAGCGCAGGGAAACAGATGGCTACCAAAGCGAAAGACGTGCCGACCACCCGGGGCACCTCGACCAAATCTCGCCGTATCCGCAAAATCTTCGGAAACATCCACGAAATCTCGGAAATGCCGAACCTCATCGAGGTTCAGCGCGAAAGCTATGAGCAGTTCCTCCGTTCCGACAAGGAAACGGGCTATGTCTCGGGGCTGGAAAAGACGCTTCGTTCGGTTTTCCCGATCCAGGATTTCGCCGGCACCGCGCATCTCGACTTCGACGGCTATGAGCTCGAGGATCCCAAGTTCGACACCGAGGAATGCCGTCAGCGCGGCCTGACCTATGCCGCGCCGATGCGCGTCACCCTGCGCCTCACCTCCTTCGAGATCGACCCCGATACCGATGCCAAGTCGGTGATCGATATCAAGGAACAGGATGTCTACATGGGCGACATGCCGCTCATGACCCATAACGGCACCTTCATCGTCAACGGCACCGAACGCGTCATCGTTTCCCAGATGCACCGGTCGCCGGGCGTGCTGTTCGATCATGATCGCGGCAAGACCCATTCGAGCGGCAAATATCTCTTCGCCGCGCGCGTCATTCCCTATCGCGGTTCGTGGCTCGATTTCGAATTCGACGCCAAGGACATCGTCAACGTCCGCATCGACCGCAAGCGCAAGCTGCCGGTCACGACCCTGCTCTACGCGCTGGGCCTCAACAGCGAGGAAATCCTCGAGCATTTCTACGACCGCGTGACCTATGTCCGCGGCAAGAACGGCTGGGAAATCCCCTTCAACCCCGAAGCATGGCGCGGCATGAAGCCCGCTTTCGACATTGTCGATGCCAAGTCGGGTGAAGTGGTCTTCGAAGCCGGGCAGAAGATCACGCCCCGCAAGGCCAAGGCCGCCGAGAAGGACGGTCTCAAGAACCTCATCATCCCGACCGAGGAAATCTTCGGCCGCTTCTCCGCCTACGATCTCATCAACGAGAAGACGGGCGAGATCTACATCGAGGCGGGCGAGGAAGTCTCGGCCGAAAATCTCGAGAAGCTCGACAAGGCCGGTATCGACCGCCTCGAACTGCTCGACATCGATTATGTGAACACCGGTCCCTGGATCCGCAACACGCTGATGGCCGACAAGGCCGAGGATACCGACCAGGCGCTGGCCGATATCTATCGCGTCATGCGCCCGGGCGAGCCGCCCACCCGCGAGACCGCCGATGCGCTGTTCTTCGGCCTGTTCTTCGATCCCGAGCGCTATGACCTGTCGGCCGTGGGCCGCGTGAAGCTCAACATGCGTCTCGACCTCGATGCCGAGGACACCGTGACGACGCTTCGCCGCGAGGACATCCTCGCGGTGGTCAAGACGCTGGTCGACCTCAAGGACGGCAAGGGCGAAATCGACGATATCGACAATCTCGCCAACCGCCGCGTGCGTTCGGTGGGCGAGCTTCTGGAAAACCAGTATCGCGTCGGCCTTCTGCGCATGGAGCGCGCGGTCAAGGAGCGCATGAGCTCGGTCGACGTGTCGACGGTCATGCCCAACGACCTCATCAACGCCAAGCCGGCGGTGGCCGCGGTTCGCGAATTCTTCGGCTCCTCGCAGCTGTCGCAGTTCATGGACCAGACCAACCCCCTGTCCGAAGTCACCCACAAGCGCCGTGTCTCGGCATTGGGGCCGGGCGGTCTCACGCGTGAGCGCGCGGGCTTCGAAGTGCGCGACGTCCACCCCACCCATTATGGCCGTATCTGCCCGATCGAGACGCCTGAAGGTCCGAACATCGGCCTCATCAACTCGCTCGCCAGCTTCAGCCGGGTGAACAAATATGGCTTCATCGAGACGCCGTATCGCAAGGTGGTCGACAACAAGGTGACCAACGAGGTCATCTACCTGTCGGCGATGGAAGAGCAGAAGCACACCATCGCGCAGGCGAACGCCGAACTGAACGAGGACGGCAGCTTCGTCGAGGAAATCGTGTCGAGCCGCCAGGCCGGCGAATTCCTGATGGCGCAGCGCGAGCAGATCACCCTGATGGACGTCAGCCCCAAGCAGCTGGTGTCGGTCGCGGCCTCGCTCATTCCTTTCCTCGAGAACGATGACGCCAACCGCGCGCTCATGGGTTCGAACATGCAGCGCCAGGCAGTGCCGCTGGTCCAGGCCGATGCCCCGCTCGTCGGGACCGGCATGGAGGAAACGGTGGCGCGCGATTCGGGTGCCGCCATCTCGGCGCGCCGCGCGGGCGTGATCGACCAGGTCGACGCGACGCGTATCGTCGTGCGCGTCACCGAGGACATCCACCCGGGCGAAAGCGGCGTCGACATCTACACGCTGCACAAGTTCCAGCGGTCGAACCAGAACACCTGCATCAACCAGCGTCCGCTGGTGAAGGTGGGCGAGGAAGTCGAGCGCGGCGAGATCATCGCCGACGGCCCCTCGACCGAGTTCGGCGAACTGGCGCTGGGCCGCAACGTGCTCGTCGCTTTCATGCCGTGGAACGGGTACAACTACGAGGACTCGATCCTCATCTCCGAACGCATCGTGAAGGATGACGTCTTCACCTCGATCCACATCGAGGAATTCGAGGTCATGGCGCGCGACACCAAGCTCGGACCCGAGGACATCACCCGCGACATTCCCAATGTCGGCGAGGAAGCGCTGCGCAACCTCGACGAAGCGGGCATCGTCTATATCGGCGCCGAAGTGGAGCCGGGCGACATCCTGTGCGGCAAGATCACGCCCAAGGGCGAGAGCCCGATGACGCCCGAAGAGAAGCTGCTGCGCGCCATCTTCGGCGAAAAGGCCAGCGACGTGCGCGACACCTCGCTTCGCCTGCCGCCGGGCGTGGCCGGCACGGTCGTCGACGTTCGCACCTTCAACCGCCACGGCATCGACATCGATGACCGTACGCGGGCGATCCAGAGCGAAGAGAAGGACCGTCTCAAGAAGGACGCGCATGACGAGAAGGCAATTCTCAACCGCGCGACCTACAAGCGTCTCGAGGAAATGCTCGTCGGCCAGACGGCCACCGCGGTGCCCAAGGGCATCAAGAAGGGTGCCAAGCTGACCAAGGCGATGCTCGCCGAAGTCGATCAGAAGGACTGGTGGAAGATTGCCGTCAAGTCCGACGAACGGCAGGCCGACCTCGAAGCCGTCAAGGCGCAGTATGACGACGCCGTCGGCGTCATCGATGCCAAGCTCGAAGACCGCATCCAGAAGCTGGAAGCGGGCGACGAACTGCCGCCGGGCGTCCTCAAGATGGTCAAGGTCTTCGTCGCGGTGAAGCGCAAGCTGCAGCCGGGCGACAAGATGGCCGGCCGCCACGGGAACAAGGGTGTCATCAGCCGGATCCTTCCGGTCGAGGACATGCCTTTCCTCGAGGACGGCACCCATGCCGACATCGTGCTCAATCCGCTGGGCGTGCCGTCGCGCATGAACGTCGGGCAGATCTTCGAAACCCATCTCGGCTGGGCCGCGCGCGGCCTCGGTCGGCAGATCGCTGAGATGCTCGAGGAGATGCATGCCAAGGGCAAGGATCTCGGCGACAAGGACATCAAGACCGTCAAGCAGAAGCTCATCGACGTCTATGGCGACAAATATGCCAAGGCGATCGAAGGCCGCAGCGACGAGAAGGTCATGGAACTGGCGCAGAACCTCGTGGGCGGCGTGCCGATGGGCACCCCGGTCTTCGACGGCGCGCGCCAGGAAGATGTCGCGGACATGCTCGAGAAGGCCGGTCTCGACCGGTCGGGCCAGGTCACGCTCTTCGACGGCCGCACCGGCGAGCCGTTCGATCGCAAGGTGACCGTGGGCTATATCTACATGCTCAAGCTGCACCACCTCGTCGACGACAAGATCCACGCCCGTTCGATCGGACCGTACAGCCTCGTGACCCAGCAGCCGCTGGGCGGCAAGGCGCAGTTCGGTGGCCAGCGCTTCGGGGAAATGGAAGTCTGGGCCCTGCAGGCCTATGGCGCCGCCTACACCCTGCAGGAAATGCTGACCGTGAAGTCGGACGACGTGGTGGGCCGTACCAAGGTCTACGAAGCCATCGTCAAGGGCGACGACACGTTCGAAGCCGGCATTCCGGAAAGCTTCAACGTCCTCGTCAAGGAAATGCGCTCGCTGGGCATGAGCGTCGACCTTGAGAGCCATAGCGATGGCGACGACGAGGATGGCGAAACGCCGGCGATCGCTGCCGAATAGGAGACCGGAGGGGTGTCGGCGCCGCGATGGCCGCCGGCTCCCCCACCCTCCCGCTTTTGATTTGGGTTCGATGGAAAATGCGCTCGATCCGTCAGCCCCGAAAAGATTTTCCCAGCGCTAAGGGAAGTGAAGAATGAACGAACTGACCAACTTCGCAAATCCGGTCTCCAAGCCCGAGACCTTCGACCAGATCCGTATCGGCATCGCGTCGCCCGACCGCATCCGTTCGTGGAGCTTCGGCGAGATCAAGAAGCCCGAAACGATCAACTACCGGACGTTCAAGCCTGAACGCGACGGCCTGTTCTGCGCGCGCATCTTCGGCCCGATCAAGGATTACGAATGCCTGTGCGGCAAGTACAAGCGCATGAAGTACAAGGGCATCGTCTGCGAGAAGTGCGGTGTCGAAGTCACGGTCTCGAAGGTCCGCCGCGAACGCATGGGCCATATCGAACTGGCCGCGCCGGTCGCCCACATCTGGTTCCTGAAGTCGCTGCCGAGCCGCATCGGCCTGCTTCTCGACATGCAGTTGAAGCAGCTCGAGCGCGTGCTGTATTTCGAAAGCTATGTCGTCATCGAGCCGGGCCTTACCCCGCTCGAGAAGTTCCAGCTTTTGACCGAGGACGAGCTTCTCGAAGCGCAGGACGAATATGGCGAGGACGCCTTCTCGGCCGGGATCGGCGCCGAGGCGGTCCGCACCATGCTGATGGACCTCGACCTCGAGCAGGAACGCGAAGACCTGCTCCAGGAGCTCGAGGAAACCAAGTCCACGCTCAAGCCCAAGAAGATCATCAAGCGTCTCAAGGTCGTCGAAAGCTTCATCGAGAGCGGCAACCGTCCCGAATGGATGATCCTCGAGGTGATCCCGGTCATTCCGCCCGACCTGCGCCCGCTGGTGCCGCTCGACGGTGGCCGCTTCGCGACGTCGGACCTGAACGATCTCTACCGCCGCGTGATCAACCGCAACAACCGTCTGAAGCGCCTGATGGAGCTGCGCGCTCCCGACATCATCGTGCGCAACGAAAAGCGCATGCTGCAGGAATCGGTCGATGCGCTGTTCGACAACGGCCGCCGCGGCCGCACGATCACCGGTGCGAACAAGCGTCCGCTGAAGTCCTTGAGCGACATGCTCAAGGGCAAGCAGGGCCGCTTCCGCCAGAACCTGCTCGGCAAGCGCGTCGACTATTCGGGCCGTTCGGTCATCGTGACCGGCCCCGAACTCAAGCTGCACCAGTGCGGCCTGCCCAAGAAGATGGCGCTCGAACTGTTCAAGCCGTTCATCTATTCGCGCCTCGATGCCAAGGGTCTCTCGATGACCCTGAAGCAGGCGAAGAAGTGGGTCGAGAAGGAACGCAAGGAAGTCTGGGACATCCTTGACGAGGTGATCCGCGAGCATCCGGTGCTTCTGAACCGCGCCCCGACGCTTCACCGCCTCGGCATCCAGGCGTTCGAACCGGTTCTGATCGAAGGCAAGGCGATCCAGCTTCACCCGCTGGTCTGCGCCGCCTTCAACGCCGACTTCGACGGTGACCAGATGGCCGTGCACGTCCCGCTGAGCCTCGAGGCCCAGCTGGAAGCGCGCGTTCTGATGATGAGCACCAACAACATCCTCTCGCCCGCCAACGGCAAGCCGATCATCGTGCCTTCGCAGGACATGGTGCTGGGCCTTTACTATCTGTCGATGGAAAAGGACGGCGAGCCGGGCGAAGGCTCGATGTTCACCGACATGACCGAAGTGCACCAGGCACTGAACGTCGGCGCGGTTACGCTGCACTCCAAGATCATCGCGCGCGTCCCGCAGACGGGCGAGGATGGCAAGGTCACGATGCAGCGCTTCGAGACCACCCCGGGCCGCATGCTTCTCGGGGAGACCCTTCCCAAGAGCCACAAGGTGCCGTTCGAAACGGTCAACCGCCTGCTCACCAAGAAGGAAATCGGCGACGTCATCGATACCGTCTATCGCCACACCGGCCAGAAAGAGACGGTCATCTTTGCCGACCACATCATGAGCCTCGGCTTCCGTCACGCCTTCAAGGCCGGCATCTCCTTCGGCATGGATGACATGATCATCCCCGAAGCCAAGGAAAAGCTGGTCAGCGACACGCGTGCGCTGGTTGCCGACTATGAGCAGCAGTATCAGGACGGCCTGATCACGCAGCAGGAAAAATACAACAAGGTCATCGACGCCTGGAGCCGCTGCGGCGACCAGGTCGCGAGCGAGATGATGGACGAGATCAAGGCCACGCCGCGAGGCGAGGATGGCCGCGAAGCGCCCGTCAACTCGATCTACATGATGGCCCATTCCGGTGCGCGTGGCTCGCAGGCCCAGATCAAGCAGCTGGCCGGCATGCGCGGCCTGATGGCCAAGCCGTCGGGCGAGATCATCGAAACGCCGATCATCTCGAACTTCAAGGAAGGCCTCACCGTTCTCGAGTATTTCAACTCGACCCACGGTGCCCGCAAGGGTCTTGCCGATACCGCGCTCAAGACCGCGAACTCGGGTTATCTTACCCGTCGTCTCGTGGACGTGAGTCAGGACTGCGTCGTGATCGAGGAGGACTGCAAGACCTCCAACTCGCTCGAGATGCGCGCCATCGTGCAGGGCGGCACCACCATCGCCTCGCTTGCCGAGCGCGTGCTGGGTCGCACCACCGCCGAGGACATCGTCGATCCCAAGACCGAGAAGGTCTCGATCAAGGCGGGAACGCTGCTCGACGAAGCGATGGTTCGCGACATCGACGAGATGGGCATCCAGACCATGCAGATCCGTTCGCCGCTCGTTTGCGAAAGCAAGCAGGGCGTGTGCGGCAAATGCTATGGCCGTGACCTTGCCCGCGGTACGCCGGTCAATATCGGCGAAGCCGTCGGCGTCATCGCCGCCCAGTCGATCGGCGAGCCCGGCACCCAGCTGACGATGCGGACCTTCCACATCGGCGGCGCGGCGCAGCTCAACGAACAGTCGAACCTCGAAGCGCCGGTGGACGGCAAGCTCGAATATCGGGACATGCCGCTCATCGAGGATGCCAAGGGGCGTCACCTGTCGCTGAGCCGCTCGGGCGAACTGGCGATCCTCGACATGGATGGCCGCGAACTGTCGACCCACAAGATCCCCTACGGTGCGCACCTCCTGTTCGAGAACGGCCATGTCGTCTCGCGCGGGGACCGTATCGCCGAATGGGATCCCTCGTTCAGCCCGGTCATCACCGAGCGTGCGGGCGTGGTGACCTATCAGGACCTGATCGACGGGCAGACGCTCGCCGAGCAGACCGACGAGTCGACCGGCATCTCGCAGCGCGTCGTCACCGAGGACCAGACCAAGAAGAAGAAGGACGATCTTCGTCCCCGCCTCACCCTTACCGGTGAGAAGGACGAGGAAGCCGGTGTCTATCGCCTGGCGCCGGGCGCGATCATCGCGGTCGAGGACGGCCAGAAGGTCGAAGCCGGTACCGTGCTTGCCCGTATGCCCCGTGAAGCCGCCAAGACGCGCGACATCACCGGTGGTCTGCCGCGGGTCGCCGAGCTGTTCGAGGCGCGCAAGCCCAAGGACAATTCGGTCATCGCCAAGGTGTCGGGCAAGTTCACCTTCATCCGGGACTACAAGGCCAAGCGCAAGGTTGCCATCATCCCCGAGGATGGCGGCGATCCGGTCGAATATCTGATCCCCAAGGCGAAGGTCATCGACGTCCAGGAAGGCGACTTCGTGAAGAAGGGCGACAATCTGGTTGCCGGTTCGCCCGACCCGCATGACATCCTCGAAGTCATGGGCGTCGAGGCGCTGGCCGAATATCTCGTCAACGAGATTCAGGAAGTCTATCGACTGCAGGGCGTGAAGATCAACGACAAGCACATCGAGGTGATCGTTCGCCAGATGCTGCAAAAGGTCGAGATCACCGACGGCGGGGACACCACCCTGCTGGCCGGCGAACAGGTCGATCGCGAGGAAATGGAAGAGGCCAATGCCAAGCTTGCCCCGCGCAAGAAGAAGGCACAGGGCACGCCCATCCTCCTCGGCATCACCAAGGCCTCGCTCCAGACCCGCAGCTTCATCTCGGCCGCTTCCTTCCAGGAAACGACCCGGGTGCTCACCGAAGCCGCGGTGCAGGGCAAGTCGGACACGCTCAACGGCCTCAAGGAAAATGTCATCGTCGGCCGCCTTATCCCGGCGGGTACCGGCGCGGGCATGAACCGGATGCGCATCGCCGCCTCGAGCCGCGATGCCGCGCTTCGCGCCCAGCAGAAGAAGCTGCAGGACGCGATGGTCGCTGCGCAGACCGCGCAGGAAGAGCATGAAACCGAGCTCAACAAGGACCCGGCCGACAAGGTCGAGGATCCGCTGGCCGAAGTCGTGCCCTCGGGCGAAGGCACCGACGCCGATGCCGGTGATTATCTGAACGAGGAATAAGGAAGAGGGGGGCGCCTTTGCCCCCCCCTTCGACCTTGCAGGTAAAGAAAAGGCCCCGCCGACCGGAGTGGTTGGCGGGGCCTTTTTGTTTTCGCTTGTCGCGAAGCTAGTTGATCGCGTCCTCGGTGGCGTTGGCGGCCGATTGCAGGTCCTGGCCAGCGCCGCGGACGGTGTTGCAAGCGGCGACGGCGAGCGTTCCGCCGATCAGCGCCAGGGTGAGCATCTTGCGAACCATGGTGGGTCTCCTATCCGAACGAGTGCTTCTGAAAGCGACATTGGCGAGAATTCGCGGCCTGTCCAGTCAGATTGCATTCTGAGCAGCGCGGGCGATTAGGGCGGGAGACGGCTTTACCGCGCATGAACGACCGGAGGGGGCAAAAAGAAACCCCGCGAACGAGGGGCTGTTCGCGGGGTTGAGGGAAGACCAGAACTCGAGCCTAGCAGTCGCGACCTTCCAGGACGTCTTCACCGCACTTGCCAGCGGATTCGATATCCTTGCCCGCGCCCTGCACCGTATTGCAGGCCGACAGGGCCATCAGGCTTCCGATTGCGAAAACCGACATCAACTTGCGGACCATGAGGCATCTCCTGACTGTGATGCCGCTTGTAACGCACCGGCCATGGTTCGGTGCCGCCGCCTGGCCCCTGCCCCTCTCACAAAGGCGCGGCGAGCCGTTGTCAAACCGCGACGGGTGCCTTGATATGAGGATGCGGATCGTAATCCTTGAAGCGGAAATCGTCGGGCTGGTAATCGAACAATCCCTGCCCGCGATCGGCGATCACCAGCGTGGGCAATTTGCGCGGTTCGCGCGTCAATTGTTCGCGCGCCTGTTCGAGATGGTTCGAATAGAGATGTACATCGCCGCCGGTCCACACGAAGTCGCCGGGTTCGAGCCCGCATTCGCGCGCCAGCATGTGCGTGAGGAGCGCATAGGAAGCGATGTTGAAGGGAACGCCGAGGAAAAGGTCGGCCGAGCGCTGGTAGAGCTGCAGCGACAATCTCCCGTTCGCGACATGGGTCTGGAAAAGGCAGTGGCAGGGCGCCAGCGCCATCTGGTCGAGTTCGCCGGGATTCCAGGCACTGACGATCTGGCGACGCGACGCGGGATCGCGCTTGATGAGCTTCACCAGTTCGCTGATCTGGTCGACCGTCTCGCCGCGCGCGGTTTCCCATCGGCGCCATTGCTTTCCATAGACCGGGCCGAGGTCGCCATTCTCGTCCGCCCATTCGTCCCAGATGCTCACTCCCCGTTCCTGCAGATACTCGACATTGGTGTCGCCCTGAAGGAACCAGAGAAGCTCGACAATGATCGAGCGCAGGTGCAATTTCTTGGTGGTGAGAAGGGGAAAGCCTTTTGACAGGTCGAAGCGCATCTGCGCGCCGAAAACGGAAAGAGTGCCGACGCCCGTGCGGTCGTCCTGCGCGGCGCCCTCGTCGAGGATTCGCTGCATGAGATCGAGATATTGACGCATGGGATCAGCCTAGCGCGCCCCCGCCGATGTTCAAGCGGTTAGGAGCAGGGCTCGATGTCTTCGGGCGCCGGGCGCGGGCCGCCGATCTCGAAGGCCGCAAAATAGGCCTGTGTGCCGTTGATTTCGGCGGTGGAGACGCGGCGCAGGCCGAGCGCGGCGAATTCGCAGTCGAGCAGTTCGGGGGGCATGCCGTGGCGCTTGATCGGGCGGTCGGCGTCGACGACGATCACCTGTCCGCCGGGCTTGAGCCCCGCGCGCAGGTGCCAGAGGAATTCATAGGGCTCGGCGACCTCGTGATACATATGGACGAGGAAGATGCGATCGAAGCTGCGGGCCGGGAGGCGCGGGTCGTTCGCGGCCCCCAGCCGGACCGCGACATTTTCGAGATCCTCACGCTGTACGCGCCGCGCGAGCTGGTCGCGCACGTCGCGCTGGATGTCCTGCGCGAGGACGCGCCCCTCCTCGCCCACCGCGCGGGCGAGACGGACGGTATAATAGCCTTCGCCCGCGCCGATATCGGCGACCACCATGCCGGGCGCGACGCCTGCCAGTTCCATCACCAGTTCGGCCTCGCCCAGCCGGTCGCGCGCGTCCTCGGTGGAGAAGCTGTCCGACACGATCGGGGCGACGTCGCGCCGGGCATCGGGGAAGCGCGGCGCATCGGTCGGGGTTTCGGCGCGGCAGGAAGCGAGCGCCAACGAGGCAAGCAGAAGGGTCCCGAAGGCCCTAGTCGACATCCTCGACCTCGACCTTCTCGCCGGTCACGCGCTGCGACAGGGCCGCCGCCATGAACTTGTCGAGATCGCCGTCGAGCACGTCGCTGGGCGAAGTCGACGTCACCCCGGTGCGCAGATCCTTCACCAACTGGTAGGGCTGGAGGACATAGGAACGGATCTGGTGACCCCAGCCGATGTCGGTCTTGGAGGCATTGGCGGCATTGGCCTCTTCCTCGCGCCGTTGCAGCTCGGCTTCGTAGAGGCGCGCCTTCAGCTGCTTCATCGCCTCGGCCTTGTTCTTGTGCTGCGAACGCTGCGACTGGCTGGCGACCACGATATTGGTCGGCAAGTGGGTGATGCGCACCGCGCTGTCGGTGGTGTTGATATGCTGCCCGCCCGCGCCCGAGGCACGGTAGGTGTCGATGCGCAGATCGCTTTCGACGATATCGATCTCGATGTCGTCGTCGACCTCGGGATAGACCCAGACGCTGGAAAAGCTGGTGTGGCGGCGCGCCGAGGAATCATAGGGGCTGATGCGAACGAGGCGATGCACCCCGCTTTCGGTCTTTACATAGCCATAGGCATTCTCGCCCTTGAGGAGGAGCGTCGCCGACTTGATGCCCGCCTGTTCGCCCGCATGATAATCGATCACCTCGACCTTCATGCCATGCCGTTCGGCCCAGCGCGCATACATGCGCTGGAGCATCTCGGCCCAGTCCTGGCTTTCGGTGCCCCCTGCCCCGGCATGGACCTCGACATAGGCATTGTTGGCATCGGCTTCGCCCGCGAGCAGCGCCGCGACCTTGTCCTTCTCGGCCTTGGCGGCGAGCTTTTCGAGGCTCGCGACGGCTTCGTCGACGAGCGCGCTGTCGCCTTCGGCCTCGGCCATTTCCATCAATTCGACCGTGTCGGCCAGTTCCTTCTCGATCGCCTGGGTGGCCTTGATCGCCTCGTCAAGACGGCCGCGTTCGCGCATGAGCGCCTGCGCTGCCTTGGGATCGTCCCAGAGCGTCGGGTCTTCGACCTTCGCATTCAACTCCTCGAGCCGCTTTTTCGCATTGTCCCAGTCGAGGAAACGGCGAAGCAGCGCGGTGGCAGCTTGAATCTGGTCTGAAAAGGCTTGCGCTTCGGCGCGCATAACATGCTTCTTTCGTAAAATCGGGCGCTTGGGAGAAGCCCCTAGTAAATCCCGCCTTGCCTTTGCAAGAATTCGGCTTCGTCAGGCGGTTCGGGCGTCTTGGGCCGAACCGGGCGCGTGACCACCGGAGCGGGCGCGACGGGCGCCTCCTCGGCTTCCTCGGCTTCCTCTTCGCGGCGGCGGAAGGTGCGGCGCGGCTCGGTCTCGGGCTTAAAGGCTTCCCAGATCACCGCCGAACGCCGTTCGACCGTCGTCGGGAAGGTGCCGAACACCCGTTCGCCGGTGAGCCGGTCGATCCGCACCATGCGGATGCCGGGCGCGGCGACGAAGGGGGTCTTGGGATGGTCCTTCAAGGCCTTTTCGGCGAACATCTGGAAGACTGGCGCGGCAGTGCTTCCGCCCTGCGCGTAGCGGCCAAGGCTGCGGTTGTCGTCATAGCCGATATAGGTGCCGGTCACGATGTCGGGGGTGCCGCCGACGAACCAGACATTGGTCGGGCCCGACGTGGTGCCGGTCTTGCCGAACAGGGGGCGCTCGAGGCTGGCGAGCCGCACCGCGGTGCCGCGCTCGACCACGCCTTCGAGGATATGCACCATCTGGTAGGCGGCCTGAGGGTCGATGAGCTGGCGGCCGCGCTCGGGCGGGCGGGGCATGGGCCGGCCGTCATATTCGGCCATGTTGCACCGTTCCATCGCGGCGCAGCGATTGTCGGCGCGGTAGATGACCTTGCCCGAGCGGTCCTGCACGAAATCGATAATGCTCGGCTTCACCTCGCGGCCATGGTTGGCGAGTATGGCATAGGCGTTGGTGAGGCCCTGCACGGTGACTTCGCCCGCGCCGAGCGCGATCGAGAGATAGCGCGGATGGTCGCCCAGCCCGAGCTTGGCGGCGGTTTCGACGACCTTGTCCATGCCGGTCTGGCTGGCCGCGCGGATGGTCATCAGGTTGCGCGACTGCTCGACCCCCCAGCGCAGCGTCTTGGGCCCCGAATAGCGGCCATCGAAGTTGCGGAAACATTTGTCACCCAGTTGCGCGCCCTGCCAGACGCAGAAAGGCTCGTCGGGGATGAGCGTAGCGGGCGTGAAGCCGTTTTCGAGCGCGGTGACATAGACGATCGGCTTGAAGGCCGAGCCCGGCTGGCGCTTGGCTTGGGTGGCGCGGTTATAGGGCGATCCTTCGACATCGAAGCCGCCGACCATCGCGAGCACGCGGCCGGTATCGACCTGCTCGGCGACGAAGCCGCCGCTCACCTCGGGGATCGAGCGCAGCGCATAGCGCCCGTCGCCTTCGTCCTTCACGACGATGATCATGCCCGGGCGGAACTGGTCGAAGGCAAGGCCGCCGCGCCCGCGCACCGGCATCGAGGCCGCGCTGCGCGGCAGGGTCGCGGTGCTGCCGTCGGTGAAGCCGATGGTCGCCACCGAGCGGTCGCGGCGGAGGACCACCGCCTTGCGCCAGTCGGAAAAGCCGGTGCCGACCCGAGCGAGCCGAAGCTGGCTTTCCCAGTCCTGGTCCATGTCGATTGACAAGCCGAGATCGCGCCAGCCCTTGGGGCCATCGAACCGTGCCAGTTGCTCGCGCATCGCGGCGGCGGCGGCTTCCTGCATTTCGACATTCATCGAAGTGCGGACCCACAGGCCCCCGGCATAGACGCTGTTGGGGCCATCTTCGGCTTCCTCGCCATAGTCGGCGAGCAGCTTGCGCCTCACTTCCTCGAGGAAATAGCCGCCCCTTTCCTTGAAGGGACGCGCGCTTCCGGTGGGGATGGCAGTCAGTTCGGTGGCGGCGGCTCGGGCGCGCTCGGCTTCGCTGATGAAGCCGTTCTTTTCCATTTCGCGCAGGACATAGTTGCGGCGGTTGGTCGCGCGCTGCTTGTTGCGAACGGGGTGATAATTGGCCGGACCCTTGGGGATCGCTGCAAGATAGGCCGCTTCGTGCAGGTCGAGTTCGCCGACATCCTTGTCGAAATAGGCGCGCGCGGCAGCCTGCACGCCATAGGCGTTCCGGCCAAGGAAGATCTCGTTGAGATAGAGGCTGAGAATTTCTTCCTTCGAGAGCGTGTCCTCGATGCGGAAAGCGAGCACCGCTTCGCGCGCCTTGCGCAGCACCGAATATTCATCGTCGCCCGAGAGGTTCTTGGCAACCTGCTGGGTGATGGTGGAGGAACCGCGCGAACGTCCGCCCCCGGTAGCTTCCTTGCGGATGAATTCGAGCACCGCGGCGGCAAGGCCCGGATAGTCGATCCCGCCGTGCGAGAAGAAGGTCTTGTCCTCGGCCGAGATGAAGGCCTGCACCACCATTTCGGGATAATCGTCATAGGCCAGTTCGACGCGGCGCTGGCGGGCATAGGTGGCGATCGGTTCGCCGCTGTCACCGCGCACCATCGTCGGAAGCGCCGGGCGATAGGCGAGGATTTCCTCCTCGCTCATCACGTCATGCGAAAAGACGATCCAGAGAATCGACAAGGCCATGAGCCCCGCGAAGCCCAGCCAGAAGGCCCAGCGCAGCCAGCGTTTTTCGCGCCAGGGATCGAGCCGCGCATGTACGCGGGCGTTGAACGCCTCCATGTCGGGCAGGGGTATCGAAGGGATCTTCATCACGTTCTTCGCATCGCCTGTAACGCCAAACCTCTCGCCCGAAAAGCGTCAGCGTGCCTGTCGGGTCGCCAAATCGGCCTCGATCGCGTCGGCGAGCGCGCGAACGAGCGTTGCGCGGCCTTCGGCTTCGGCCAGCCGTTCGGCATCGGCCTGGTTGGTGAGATAGCCCGCCTCGACAAGGATGCCGGGCACCTGGGCGCGGCGAAGCACGTGAAAATTGGCCGATTGCACCGGGGTGGGCCGCAATGGCACCGAACCGCGTGCACGGCGCAGCACGCGGCGGGCGAAGGCGTGCGAGGCCTCCATCTGCTCGCGCAGGGCAAGATCGGTGAGCAACGCCTCGACGAGGCTGTCGTCGGTGCTGACGACCGGGCCGATGCGCCGCGCCTCGGCAGCAGCAAGGTCGGCGGCTTCCTCGCTCGAGGCGACATCGGACAAGGCATAGAGCGTCACGCCGACCGCTTCGGGATTGGGCGCGCTGTCCATGTGGATCGAGACGAACAGGTCGGCGCCGATACGCCGCGCGATCGCCGCGCGCTGTTCGAGAGTGAGCCGGTCGTCGCCGTCGCGGGTGAGCGCGGTGCGCACGCGGCCGCGCTCGACCAGCCGTTCGCGCACTTCGCGGGCCATTGCCAGCGTGAGGCGTTTCTCGACCAGCCTTCCCCCCAGCCCGGTCGCGCCGCCATCGACACCGCCATGACCGGGATCGATGAGCACAAGGGGCTGGCCCGGGAGCCGTGCATCGCTGATCTCGACATTGCCGACCGCTTCGGGGAGCGCGACGGTGAGACCGCCCTGCCGCGCTTCACCCACCAGCGCTTCCTCGGCGAGCGGGCGCGACGGGGCACCCTCGAAGCGCGGCCAGAAAATGAAGGCAAGCACGGCGGCCCCAACAATGAAGGCGGCCAGGAGGAGACGGCGGGTCATGCCCCGTTTGATGCGCAAGCCTGCCGCAAAGGGCAAGCGCAATGGCGAGACGTTATTGCGGCATGGCGCGCCCGGTGCTAGGCGGTGGAGCAACCGGTTATTCCGATACCGGCAGTGCCATGGCCGATTTCCGGACCATGGATGACAAGGTTGACGCTGCATGATGTCACAGGACGCACGAATCGAGCTCGCATTCCCGCAGAGCCGTGCGTCATTCGCCGCCTCTCCGGCGATGGCAGATGCAGCAGCAGCAGACATTTTCAGACAATCCGCCCCGGACAGCGCCAAAATCGCGCCCGGGGCCGTTTCAATCGCGCGCCGCGAGGCTCTGGTCCCGCCGCGCGCATGGAGAATTTTCGATGTCCACGCGCATGCTAATCGACGCGCGCCACCCGGAAGAAACCCGGGTCGCCGTCACCAATGGAAACCGTATCGAGGAGTTTGATTTCGAATCCTCCGAGCATAAACAGCTCAAGGGAAATGTTTATCTAGCCAAGGTCACGCGGGTCGAACCCTCGCTTCAGGCCGCCTTCGTCGATTATGGCGGCAACCGGCACGGCTTCCTCGCTTTCAGCGAAATCCATCCCGACTATTACCAGATCCCCAAGTCCGACCGCGAAGCGCTGCTCGCCGAAGAGGCCGAGCATGCCGCCGAGGAAGAGCGCCTGCGCAATGCCGAGGACGAGGACGAGCATGACGAGGAAGGCGCCGAGGAAAACGGCGAGCTCGACGAGGCCGGTACCGGTTCGGATGCCTCGCCCGTCGATGAAAGCGCCGTCAACGAAGTGCGCAAGAAGCGCCAGGCGCTACGCCGTCGCTACAAGATCCAGGACGTCATCCAGCGCCGCCAGGTGCTGCTCGTGCAGGTCGTCAAGGAAGAGCGGGGCAACAAGGGTGCCGCGCTGACCACCTATCTGAGCCTTGCGGGCCGTTATTGCGTGCTCATGCCCAACACCAGCCATGGTGGCGGCATCTCGCGCAAGATTTCGAACGGCAAGGACCGCAAGCGCCTCAAGCAGATCATGTCGGACCTCAAGCTGCCGTCCTCGATGGGGCTGATCGTCCGCACCGCGGGCCTCAGCCGCACCAAGACCGAGATCAAGCGCGATTTCGACTATCTTGCGCGCCTGTGGGACGAAATCCGCGAGAAGACGCTGAAAAGCGCCGCGCCCGCGCTCATCTATCGCGACAGCGACCTGGTGAAGCGGGCGATCCGCGACCTTTATTCGCGCGAGATCGACGAAGTGCTGGTCGAAGGCGAGGAAGGCTATACCGCCGCCCGCCGCTTCATGAAGTTGCTGATGCCCAGCCACGTCAAGCGGGTGAAGCAGTATGACGACCCCACTCCCATCTTTCAGAAATATGGCATCGAGGACCAGCTGTCGGGCATGTACAACCCGGTCGTGCAGCTGAAGTCGGGGGGCTATCTGGTCATCAACCCGACCGAGGCCCTGGTGTCGATCGACATCAACTCGGGTCGTTCGACCCGCGAGCACAATATCGAGCAGACGGCTTTCCAGACCAACCTGGAAGCCGCCGCCGAGATCGCGCGCCAGTTGCGCCTGCGCGACATGGCGGGCCTTATCGTCATCGACTTCATCGACATGGAACAGAACAGCCATGGCCGGAAGGTCGAGAAGGCGATGAAGGAAGCTCTGAAGAACGACCGGGCGCGCATCCAGGTTGGGCGCATCAGTTCCTTCGGCCTGATGGAAATGAGCCGCCAGCGCCTGCGCACCGGCGTGCTCGAGGCCTCGACGCACAGCTGCCCGCATTGCGACGGCACCGGCCTGATGCGCACTGCCTCTTCCTCGGGTCTTTCCGCGCTGCGCATGATCGAGGACGAAGCCGCGCGCGGGAAAGGCAATCGCATCCTTCTTCGTGCCGGGCATGAAGCCGCGATCTTCCTTCTTAACAAGAAGCGTGCCGAACTGGCCGAGGTCGAACAGCGCTACGGCGTGACCGTCGAAGTCGCGATCGACGAGGCGTTCGAAGGCGCCAAGATGAGCGTCGAGAGCCAGGGACCGCGGCCGCCCAAGCCGCAGCAGGCCAGGTCGCGCCCCAGCGAAGCCGAACCCGAGGTCGAGGAAACCGAGGATCTCGAAGCGCCCGACGCCGAGGAAGAAGAGGAAGAGCGCGAAAGCCGTCCGCGCCGCCGCCGTCGTCGTGGCGGTCGGGGCCGTCGCCGTGGTCGCGGTCGCGGTGAAGAGCAGCAGGGCGAGCGCCAGGAAGAGGGCGACGCGCCTGCCGAGGCCGGGGAAGCCGAACAGCAGGACCGCGATGGGCAAGACAGCGAAGAGCCCAAGGCCAAGCCCAAGCCTTCGCGCCGCAGGAAGGCCGCCGCCGAGAAGGCCGATGCCGATGGCAGCGACGATGCGGGCGATGAAAAGCCCAAGCGGTCGCGTTCGCGCAAGCCCAAGAGCGAGGAGAAGGCCGAGGACAAGGCCGACGACCGGGCCGACGCCGGCGAGGAAAAGGAAGAAAAGCCCAAGACCCGCCGCCGTCCGCGCGCCAAGAAGGCCGAGACCGCGAGCGAGGACAAGGCTTTTGCCGACAAGAGCGAGGACAAGTCCGAGGACAAGCCCAAGCGTCGCAAGGCGCCGGCGAAGAAGGCCAAGGAGGAGGACGCGCCGAAGGTCGAGGAAAAGCCCAAGCCCGCCGCCAAGTCCAAGCCGGCCGCCAAGTCGAAGCCCAAGGAAGACAAGGCCGCCGCCAACGAGGATGGCGCCAAGGGCAAGGACGGATCGGACGCCAAGGACGAGCCGCGCCGCACCGGTTGGTGGCAGCGGACCTTCGGATAATGACATCGGGCGCGCGCCTGGCACCCTGGCGTCCGGGCGCGCGCTTCACTTGCCATTCATCCATCTCGTGTGAAAATTCGGGAATGTCCCGTTTCTTTCGCCTGATGCTCCAGTCGATGGCAGCCTTGCTGCTGTTCAGCGCGCTGGTGGCGCGACCCGCTTATGCCCAGTCGGTCCTCAGGGATGCCGAGACCGAGGCGCTGTTCGCCGACATCAGCGCGCCGCTCATCGAGGCGGCGGGGCTTCGGCCCGAGAATGTCGAGATCGTCCTTCTCAACGATGACAGCATCAATGCCTTCGTCGCGGGCGGACAGATCGTCTATATCCATTCGGGCCTCATCATCGAGGCCGACAATGTGAACCAGGTCCAGGGCGTGATCGCCCATGAGCTGGGCCATGTCGCGGGCGGGCATATCATCCGCTTCGGCGAAGGCGTCGGACAGGCGACCAACATCACCATCATCTCGCTCCTGCTCGGCGCGGCCGCAATGGCCGCGGGCGCGGGCGATGCGGGCATGGGCATCATGGCCGCGGGCCAGCGCGCCGCGATGGGGCAGTTCCTTGCCTTCACCCGTGCACAGGAAGCCAGCGCCGACCAGGCCGGTGCGCGCTATCTTGGCGAAGCCGGAATTTCGGGCCGGGGCAGCATCGAATTCTTCCGCAAGCTCGAAAACCAGGAATATCGGCTGAACATTCCGCAGGAAGACAGCTACAACCGCACCCATCCCCTGTCGCGCGAGCGCGTCGCCGCGCTGACCGACGTCTATGAAAAGGACCCCGCGTGGGACCGCCCGGTCGATCCCCACCTGGAAGCGCGTTTCCAGCGCATCCGTGCCAAGCTCCTGGGCTTCGTCAATCCCGATCGGGCGCTGCGCGAATTTCCGCATGGCAACAACAGCCTCGAAGCGCGCTATGCGCGTGCCTATGCCTATCATCGCGGGGTTCGCCCCGAGGCATCGCTGGCCGAAGTCGAGGCGCTCGACGCGCAATATCCCGACGATCCCTATATCCTGGAAATGAAGGGTCAGTTCCTGCTGGAGAACGGCCGTCCCGAGGAAGCGCTTCCCGCGCTGCGCCGCGCGACCGAGCTGGCGCCTGACCAGCCGCTCATCGCGACGACCTTCGGCCATGCACTGATCGCGACCGAGCAGCGCGAGCATTATGAGGAAGCCAAGCGGCTCCTGAAGGCAGCGGTGGTGCGCGACCGGCAGAATCCCTTTGCCTGGTATCAGCTGGGCGTCATCTATTCGGCAGAGGGCGATGAAGCGCGCGCTTCGCTGGCCAGCGCCGAGAGGCAGCAGATGCTGGGTCAGCACCGCCTTGCCATGGTCTCGGCCAAGCGCGCGATGAACGGCATTCCCGCGGGCAGCGCCGACTGGATCCGCGCACAGGATATCATGATGACCAGCGAGCATCTGGTCGAGAAAATGAAGGACAAGCGTTGATGGCGAAATCGCTTCTGGGGGCGGGACTGGTAGGCGGCCTGATCGGTGCTCTGCTGGTCGGAGCGACAGGCTATTTCCTTGCGCCCGAGTTGCTCGGCGACCGGCTGGTGCGCGAGACGCTGCTCGACCAGCCCGAAATGCTGCTCGAGGCGGGCGATGTTCTGCGCGACCGGCAGTTCGCGCCGCTGATCGATGCCAATCGCGACCTGTTCGAGACGCCTTACGGATCGAGTTTCAAGGGTGCCGAAGACCCGCAAGTCGTGATGGTCGAATTTTTCGATTATGCCTGCGGCTATTGCCGGCAGACCAAGCCCGAGATCGAACGGCTGATCAAGGAAATGCCCGATCTCAAGGTCGTCTATCGCGAACTGCCCGTGCTGGGCCCCAACAGCGTGGTTGCCGCCAAGGCGTCGCTGGCCGCGTCCGATGCGGGCAAGTTCCACCAGTTCCACGACAAATTGTTCGAGCTGGGCGGCCCCAATGCCGAGAATATCAAGAAGGCGCTTCAGGCAGCGGGATTGGGCGACGTGCCGCTCGACGATCCGCGCTACGATTCGGAGCTGCAGAAGAATTACGAGCTGGCCAACCTGGTGAATGCTTCGGGAACGCCGACCTTCGTGATCGGCAACCGCGTGATCCCCGCCGCCGAGGGCTATGACAGCTACAAGGCGGCGATTGCCGCGGCGCGGCGCTCGAACGGCGAGAGCTAGGCCTCTTCCTCGCGGCCCTTGAAGCCCTGGGCCACGACATACCATTCGCTCGAACCCTTGCGGCTGGCCGGTGGCTTGGCATGCTTCACGGTGCGGAAATGGCGCTTCAGTTCGGCGACCAGATGGTTGTCGGCACCGCCTGCCAGCACCTTGGCGACATAGGCGCCGCCGGGGCGCAAGACCTCGGTGGCGAAGAGCAGGCCTGCCTCGACCAGCCCCATGGTGCGCAGATGATCGGTCTGGGCATGGCCGACCGTATTCGCCGCCATGTCGGACAGGACGAGATCGGCGGGACCGCCGAGCGCTTCGCGCAAGCGGCCGGGGGCGGCATCGTCCATGAAATCCATCTGCAGGATCTCGACCCCGTCGATCGGATCGGTTTCGAGAAGGTCGATGCCCGCGACGCGCGCCTTGGGCGCCTTCTGGCGGACGACCTGTGCCCAGCCGCCGGGCGCGATGCCGAGATCGACCACGCCCTCGACGCCCTTCAGGAGCCCGAAGCGTTCGTCGAGCTCGATGAGCTTGTAGGCCGCGCGGCTGCGATAGCCCTCGGCCTTGGCCTTCTTCACATAAGGATCGTTGAGCTGGCGCTGGAGCCAGCGGGTCGAGGATGCGCTGCGCTTGCGCGCCGTGCGGACGCGCTCCTTGCCGCCCTTGCCGCCACGCCCGCCCCTGCTCACAGCCGGTACCCGTCGCGGGCCATCAGCGAGCGCAATATGCCTTCGCGGATGCCGCGGTCGGCGATGCCCAATTCGGCGGCAGGCCAGATGTCGAGAATGGCTTCGAGGATGGCGCAGCCTGCGACCACAAGGTCCGCGCGCTCCTCCCCGATGCAGGGCAAGGCGGCGCGGCCCGTAAAATCCAGTTCGCTGATGAGGGTCGAGATCTCGCGCATCGCGCCGATGGGCACGTGCAGCCCATCGACCGCGCGGCGATCGTAGCTGGGAAGCGCGAGATAGACCGAAGCCAAGGTGGTGACCGTTCCCGAGGTGCCGAGGAGGCGGATGTCCTCGCGGTCGCGGGGCAGCCATTCGGCGAAGCGCGAGAAGCCGCGCCGCGCCCGTTCGCGCATCCGCGCATAGGCGGCGGTGCGGTCCGGGCCTTCGAGGGCCTCGCGCCCTTCGCTTTCGGTGAGCGAGACCACGCCCCAGGGCGCGCTCCACCAGGCGCGGATCTTGGGCTCGTCGCCATCGGGCTCGACCAGCACCAGTTCGGTCGAACCGCCGCCGATGTCGAAGATGACCGCCGGTCCCTCGCCCGGCCCCAGGAGCTTGTGACAGCCGAGCACGGCGAGCCGCGCTTCTTCCTGGGGCGGGATGATGTCGAGCGCGATGCCCGTTTCGCGGCGCACCCGTTCGATGAAATCGCGCCCGTTGGCGGCGCGGCGGCACGCCTCGGTCGCGACCGAGCGGGCGATGCTGACCTTGCGACGCTTGAGTTTCTGCGCGCAGATGCCGAGCGCGGCGACCGCGCGGTCCATCGCCTGGTCGGACAGGCGGCCGCTGCTGGTCAGCCCCTCGCCCAGCCGGACGATCCGCGAAAAGGCGTCGATGACGGTGAAGCCCTCGCCATTGGGCCGTGCAATGAGCAGGCGGCAATTGTTGGTGCCCAGATCGAGCGCGCCATAGCTGCGCTCATAAGGCCGCTTTTGCGGGATATTCCGAGGGCGGCGCCGCGGCGCGCGCGGCCTTGGTGACGGGCTGGCGTCCTGCGCCATGACTTATTCCAATCAAAACTGCACCATCGCCGGAATCATCGGTGGCGACGGCTGACCTGCGGACGTTTTACGCTGATTTCGGGCTTTGAGGCAACCAAGGGCCGATCAGGCGTTGACAGCCGCCCGCCGTCTTCCTATCTGCGCGCCCGGCGTTGCCCCATCGTCTAATGGTAAGACTACGGACTCTGAATCCGTCAATCGAGGTTCGAATCCTCGTGGGGCATCCACTTCCAATCATCGCAATCCACTGCAGAGCGTGCCGGGCCTGAGAGGTTCGGCTGGCCGCTGTTCACCGTGAAAACGGGACGTGCGGACCGCTTCTGCCGATAACTGGAGTTCTGTTCCGCCGGCCGGAAATCATTGACTCGAGTGAAATTCGGGGCCGAGAATATCCGAGTGAACTGTAATCCTATGCCGTAAGGAGTAGGAGAAGCGCGCGCGTCGGTTCTGCGGAGGGGATGCGCGCGGGGCGGAAAGGGTGTCGATATGAACGACCTTCCGGGCGCAGCTGCCAAGGCCGAAGCCGTGGATCCGGTGTGCGGCATGACCGTCGATCCTGCCGACAGCCTGCACCATGTCCATGACGGCACCCGCTATCATTTCTGTTCGGCCAATTGTCATGACAAGTTCCGCGCCGATCCCGAGCGCTATCTGGGCGATGCGGAGTCCGACAGCGAGCATGTTCCCGAAGGCACGATCTACACCTGTCCGATGCATCCCCAGATCCGGCAGGTCGGGCCCGGCAGCTGTCCGATCTGCGGAATGGCGCTCGAGCCGGAAATGGTCAGCCTCGACATGGGGCCCGATCCCGAACTGATCGACATGCGGCGGCGCTTCTGGGTGAGCGCGATCCTCACGCTGCCGCTGTTCGTCTATGCGATGGGCGACATGATCCCGGGACAGCCCTTTGCCGAGCTGGTCGAGCCGGCCTGGGCACAGTGGCTGCAACTGATCCTGGCGACGCCGGTGGTCCTCTGGGGTGCGTGGCCCTTCTTCGTGCGTGCCGTGCAGTCGATCCGCACGATGAACCTCAACATGTTCACATTGATCGGGATCGGAGTGGCGATTGCCTATGCCTTCAGCGTGGTCGCAACGCTGGCCCCGCAGCTGTTCCCGCCCGGCTTCCAGGACCATAGCGGGCGCGTGGGCGTCTATTTCGAGGCGGCCGCGGTGATCACTACGCTCGTCCTCTTGGGACAGGTACTCGAACTCAAGGCACGGGGCGCGACCTCGGGAGCGTTGCGCGCGCTCCTCGAACTGGCGCCGCCCACCGCGCTCAAGCTGTTTCCGGGCGGCGAGGAGCGCGAAGTGCCTCTCGATGAGGTGGTATCGGGCGACCGGCTCCGCGTGCGACCGGGCGACAAGGTACCCGTCGACGGCCTCGTCGAGGACGGGGTTAGCAGCGTCGATGAATCCATGCTCACGGGCGAACCGGTGCCGGTGAGGAAGGAAGCAGGCGATGCCGTGACCGGCGCGACGGTCAATGGCACCGGCAGCTTCATCATGCGCGCCGACAAGGTCGGCAAGGACACGATGCTGTCCAAGATCGTGCAGATGGTCGCCGAAGCGCAGCGCAGCCGGGCGCCGATCCAGCGGCTCGCCGACCAGGTGGCGGGAATATTCGTTCCCGCCGTGGTGCTGATCGCCATCGCCAGCTTCATCGTCTGGGCGATGTTCGGGCCCGCGCCCGCCCTCGCCTACGGCCTCGTCAATGCAGTCGCGGTACTCATTATTGCCTGCCCCTGCGCCTTGGGACTGGCGACGCCCATGTCGATCATGACGGGCACCGGCAAGGGCGCGCAGCATGGCATCCTCGTCAAGAATGCCGAAGCGCTCGAGACCTTCGAGAAGATCGACACGCTAATCGTCGACAAGACCGGAACACTGACCGAGGGGCGTCCGAAGCTGGTGCAGGTGAAGGCGGTCGAGGGGCAGGACGAGGACGTGCTTCTGCGCCTCGCTGCGGCGACCGAGATGAGCAGCGAGCATCCGCTGGCCGAGGCAATCGTGCGCGGGGCGCGCGATCGGGCGCTGAGCTTCAGCGCGGCGGGCGAATTTCAGTCGGTGACGGGCAAGGGTGCCGAAGCCACGGTCGACGGTAATCGCGTCGCCATCGGCAACGAGAAGATGATGGAAGCGCATGGCGGTCTCGACCCCGATCTCGCGATCCATGCCGCCAAGGGCCGGAGCGAAGGCCAGACCGTGATGTTCGTAGCGGTCGACGGCCGTCCCGCAGGCATTATCGGGGTTGCCGACCCGGTGAAGCCCACCAGCGCCGAAGCGATCGAGAAGCTGCACCAAGCCTCGATCAAGGTCGTGATGCTGACCGGCGACAGCGAGGGCACCGCGCGGGCGGTCGCGCGGCAGGTAGGGATCGACGAAGTGCATGCCAATGTCTCGCCCGAGGACAAGCAGCGGATCGTCGAAAAATTGAAGGCCGAGGGACGGCGCGTGGCAATGGCGGGTGACGGTATCAACGATGCCCC
The DNA here is from genome assembly GCF_014195685.1 of Sphingomicrobium lutaoense. Classification (GTDB taxonomy): domain Bacteria; phylum Pseudomonadota; class Alphaproteobacteria; order Sphingomonadales; family Sphingomonadaceae; genus Sphingomicrobium; species Sphingomicrobium lutaoense. Next base: position 1,304,591 of record NZ_JACICF010000001.1, read on the forward strand.
TGCGCTGGCCGCCGCCGACGTGGGCGTGGCGATGGGCACCGGCACCGACGTGGCGATCGAAAGTGCGGGAATGACGCTGGTGAAGGGAGACCTGGCGGGACTGGCGCAAGCGCACCGGCTCAGTCGCGCGACGATGCGCAACATCCGCCAGAACCTGTTTTTCGCTTTTGTCTATAATGCGGCGGGCGTGCCGGTCGCGGCAGGGGTGCTCTATCCCTGGCTGGGGATATTGCTCAGCCCCATGATCGCGGCCGCGGCGATGAGCCTGTCATCGGTATCGGTGATCGCCAATTCGCTGCGGCTGCGATCGCTGGACCTCTAGAAAGCCATCCAGCCGATCGCAGCGCGCGAAAAATCAGGCGCGGTAGAAGATATGGACGCCAACCTTGGCGACCTTGCTGAGGCGTTTGCCCCAGCTGGGCGCGACATAATCGGCATGATACCAGAGCACGTCCGAGGGGACGATTTCATGGGCATCGTCCATCGCGATGCGCGCAACCGCCTTGGCGGTTTCCCAGGCCTTGTTCTCGGTGATGCGCGGGAAGCGGCGGTTCTGCACGAAGCTGAACTGCGCGCGCTGTTTCACGACGTCGCACCAGCTCGAGGGATATTTGTTCGAGGCCGCGCGGTTGAGGACCACGTCCGCCACCGCCAGCTGGCCTTCGAGACTTTCGCCCCGGGCTTCGAAATAGACCGCATTGGCAAGGCAGCGACCTTCTTCGTCGAGCTTTTCGCCGGTCTTATATTCTTCGACAAGTTCCGGAAGGGTCGCGGGCTGTTCGTCTTCGAGGCTTTCCTCGATGATTTCTTCGGCAATTTCCTGCCGGTCGAACATGGCCTGGACCATCGGAATATTCTGCATCGTCTGCGCCATCGCCCCGCTTTCCCCCGCGGTCACGGCAAACATGGCTGCGACTGCCGGCACGAGGCCAGCACCCCAAAATCGTTTCAATTTTCGCTCTAAACTGTGCGGCCAGTCTTCCCGACGCCTGAGGAACCCTCCCGGTCCGTAGGCGGCGTCGATCGGAACTTTCCGTCTCGCCCTCGGCTATCGTCACCCTCCACGGGACGGATAGCCACTCGCTCTTTCCTGTTGCGACCCAATATAGAGTTCGCCGATGAACGCAAGTTTTACATATGACCAGCCGTTCTCGATTTGAGACGAACTGTGCAACTCTTTGATTTTAAAGTGTTTTTGTCGCTGGTTTGGGGCGCTTCATCGACGCCCCGTTTTTCGCGACAGACATGGCGGGACCCGTCCGGGCCCCGCCATTGCCTCATGCGTCCTCGAGTTTGCGGGCCGCTTTCTTGCGCTCGTGGGGGCACAGGTGCCGCTTGCGGATGCGGATCGACTTGGGCGTCACCTCGACCAGTTCATCGTCCTGGATATAGGCGATCGCCTGTTCGAGCGTCATCTTGCGCGGCGGAGTGAGACGGATGCCTTCATCCTTGCCCGACGAACGGAAGTTGGTGAGCTGCTTGGACTTCTGGGCATTGACCTCGAGGTCCTGCGGCTTGGCATTCTCGCCGATCACCATGCCCTGGTAGAGGGCATCGCCGGGCGAGATGAACAGCGTGCCGCGATCTTCGAGCGCGTTGAGCGCATAGGCGATCGCCTGGCCCTTATCCATCGAGATGAGAACGCCGTTCTGGCGGCCGCTGATCTTGCCCTTGTAGGGGCCATATTTCTCGAACACGCGGTTCATGATGCCCGTGCCGCGCGTGTCGGACAGGAATTCGCCATGATAGCCGATGAGACCGCGCGAGGGGGCGCTGAAGGTAAGACGGGTCTTGCCGCCGCCCGAGGGGCGCATGTCGAGCATCTCGGCCTTGCGGAGCGCCATCTTCTCGACGACGGTGCCCGAGAATTCGTCATCGACGTCGACGACCACGGTTTCATAGGGCTCCTCGCGGCCTTCGGGGCCTTCGCGGAAGAGAACGCGCGGACGCGAGATCGACAGTTCGAAGCCTTCGCGGCGCATATTCTCGATGAGCACGCCGAGCTGCAGTTCGCCCCGGCCCGCCACTTCGAAGGCGTCGCGTTCGGCGCTTTCCGAAACGCGGATCGCCACATTGGTCTCGGCTTCACGCTCGAGGCGGTCGCGGATCACGCGGCTCTGCACCTTGTCGCCATCCTGGCCCGCATAGGGGCTGTCGTTAACGGCGAAGGTCATGCTGAGCGTGGGCGGATCGATTTCGCGCGCGGGCAGCGGTTCCTTGATGCCCGGTTCGCCAATGGTGTTCGAGACGGTGGCGTTGATCATCCCCGCGATGGCGACGATCTGGCCTGCCTTGGCTTCCTCGACGGGAACGCGCTCGAGGCCTTCGAAAGCGAACAGCTTGGTGCAGCGCGCGTCCTCGACCTTGTTACCGTTGACGTCGAGCGCGCGAATGGGATCGCCGACCTTGAGCGTGCCGCTTTCGATACGGCCGGTCAGGATACGGCCGAGGAAATTGTCGCGGTCGAGCAGAGTGGCGAGCATCTTGAACTCACCCGTCTCATCGAGACCCGGCGCAGGCACATGGCCGACGATGGTTTCGAACAGCGGCGTCAGGTCGCCTTCGCGCACATCGTCGGTGCGCCCGGCATAACCCGAGCGGCCCGAAGCGTAGAGCACGGGGAAATCGAGCTGTTCATCGCTCGCGTCGAGATTGAGGAAGAGTTCGAACACTTCGTCGAGCACTTCGGATGCGCGTGCGTCGGGCCGGTCGATCTTGTTGACCACGACGATGGGCTTGAGACCGAGGCCGAGCGCCTTGCCGGTGACGAACTTGGTCTGCGGCATCGGGCCTTCGGCGGCATCGACGAGAAGGATGACCCCGTCGACCATCGAGAGGATGCGCTCCACCTCGGCGCCGAAGTCGGCGTGACCCGGCGTATCGACGATGTTGATGCGCGTGCCCTGCCATTCGACCGACGTGCACTTGGCGAGAATGGTGATCCCGCGCTCCTTTTCGAGTTCGTTCGAATCCATGGCCCGTTCCTCGACGCGCTGATTGTCGCGGAAGGTGCCGGATTGGCGGAAAAGCTGGTCGACGAGCGTGGTCTTGCCATGATCGACGTGGGCGATGATCGCCACGTTGCGAAGGTTCATAATCTGTATCCGTCTGGGAATGTGGCCGCCCCATAGGGCAAGCTGCGCGATGCTGCAATGCAGCGTGAATGGGGCAGCAGTAAGGCGAACGTGCTGGGCGTCAGGCCATGCGTTCGAGGATTTCGACCGCCCGTTCGATGGCGCGCAGCTCGGATTGCGCCAGCCGTGACAGGCGCGCGGCCAGCGGCCCGGCGTTGGTTGCCCCCTGCTGTAGGGCAAGGCGGCCCTGCTCGGTAAGGCGAAGCTGTAGGCGGCGGCGGTTCTCGGGATCCTGTCGGCGATCGACGAGGCCCGCCTGCACCGCCATTTCGACCGCGCGGCTGAGAGCCGGTGCGCCGCGATCGGTGGCTTCGGCGATCTCGCCCAACGTGGCGGGTTCGGCGCGACCGATGGCGCCAAGCATGGCACGCTGCTGCCGTGCGGCGCGATCATCGTCGCGCCCGAGATCGATCTCGTCGATGAGCGCGCCCAGGCGATGCGCCAGCGCATCAGGTGTTGCCGTTCCCCACATTGTTTCAGGCTAGCAACTATTTTTGGCAGCGCAAGCTTGCAGCGCGCAAACCAGTCGCTCAGCGGGCGGGCCACATCCTTCCGGCCGCCGCGGTGCGCCGCCCGTGGTGATAGAGTGCCGCTAGCACATGGACGACCAGCAGCACCGCGAACAGCCAGACGATATATTCGTGGATCGTGCCGCTGATGTCGGAGAGACCTTCGCTCACGCCCGGGATCAGCGGGAATTGCACGCCGAAGACGAGATCGGTCATGCCGCCGTCGGGGCTGATCTTGATGAGGCCGGTGAGCGGGATGAACAGGATGAAGAAATAGAGAAGGGTATGGCTGGTGCGCGCAAGGAGCTTTTCGGGCGCGGGCAGTCCGGCGGGCAAGGCCGGCGGCGGTGCCATGAAGCGGGTCGCGACGCGCAGCAGCGCCACGAGGAGGAGAAGAATACCGAGCGACTTGTGCCACAGGAACTGCTCGGCGCGCTCGGGCGTGCCCTTCTCGTAGAATTGGTGGAACATGTAGCCCGTATAGAGAAGGGCCAGCACCAGGATGGCGGAAAGCCAGTGGAAAAATGCCGCCAGGGCCGAATATCTCTGCATTGACTACGCCTCCGCCACGATGATCGAGCGGCACACAAACATAAAGCGGCACCAGTGGAAAGCCCCTCTTCGCGCCGAACGGCGGAAGAGGGGCTTTTCTGTCCTGCTAGCGGGTGAACTTCTCGCCCTTTTCGGCCTTGTCGAGGAGCAGTTCGGAAAAGCTCCAGTCGTCGCCAAGCCGTTCTTCCTGTCGCTTCAGGCCATCGACGATCTTGTCGAGGCCTTCCGAATCCGCCCAATACATCGGGCCGCCGCGATAGACCGGCCATCCATAGCCATAGACCCACACCACATCGATATCCGACGCGCGCTGCGCTTTGCCTTCCTCGAGGATCTTCGCGCCTTCGTTGACCATGGTGTAGAGCGTTCGCTCGACAATTTCCTGGTCGGAAATCTCGCGTTTCTCGACGCCCTTCCTGGCAGCGAATTCGTCGATGATGCTCTGCACCTTGCCGCTGGGCGAGGGTCGGCGGTTCTCGTCATAATCGTAGAAGCCCGCGCCTTTCTTCTGGCCCCAGCGGTCGATCGCGCAGAGCGCGTCGCGAATGCTTTCGATCCGTTCGGGGTCGCGGTGCCAGCCGATGTCCACGCCCGCGAGATCGGCCATCTGGAACGGCCCCATGGGCATGCCGAATTCGACATGAACCTTGTCGATCTGCTGGGGGGTCGCGCCTTCCAGAAGCAATTGTTCGGCCTGCTTCTGGCGCGGAATGAGCATGCGGTTGCCGATGAAGCCGTAGCAGACGCCCGCGACCACCGCGACCTTTCGGATCTTTTTCGCCAGCGCCATCGCGGTGACCAGCACATCGTCCGCGGTCCTGTCACCGCGCACCACTTCGAGAAGCTTCATGATGTTGGCGGGCGAGAAGAAATGGAGGCCCACCACGTCCCCGGGCCGATCGGTGACCGACGCGATCTCGTTGATGTCGAGATAGGAAGTGTTGGAGGCGAGGATCGCGCCCTTTTTCGCAATTTTGTCGAGACGCGAGAAAATCTCCTTCTTCACGTCCATATTCTCATAGACCGCTTCGATGATGAGGTCGCATTCGGACAATTTGTCGAAATCGAGCGTGGGATCGAGAAGGCCCATCGCCTGTTCGACCTGCTCTTCGGTCATGCGTCCTTTCTTCGCGGTCGACTGGTAATTCTTCTGCATCACCGCGGTGCCGCGATCGAGCGCTTCCTGGTTCATCTCGACGATGGTCACCGGAATGCCCGCCGAAAGGAAGTTCATCGAGATGCCGCCGCCCATCGTGCCCGCGCCGATGACGCCGACACGGCTGATCTCGCGCGGAGTTACATCCTCGCCGACGCCTTCGATCTTGGCGGCCTTGCGCTCGGCGAAGAAGAAATATTGGCGTGCCCTCGCTTGCTCTCCGCTCATCAGTTCCATGAACTTCATGCGCTCGATCTTCACGCCCTCTTCATAGGGCTTCTCGGTCGCGGTGCGGATGCATTCGAGGTTGGCCTGAGGCGCGACATCGCCGCGGAAGAGCTTGGCATTGGCCTTTTTATATTCGTCGAACAGCGCGGGATCGACATTGCGGACCTTGTCGTCGCGTTCGGACGATTTGGGCAGCGGGCGGATATCCTTCACTTCTTCGGCATAGGCGACCGCATGCTGAACGAGATCGCCTTCGACCAGCCGGTCGACCAGACCCGCGTCATGCGCCTTCTCGGCGCTGATCGGTTTGCCGGAGGTCGCCATCTGGAGCGCCAGTTCGACACCCGCGACGCGCGGCGCGCGCTGCGTGCCCCCCGCGCCCGGCAGCAAGCCGAGATTGACTTCGGGAAAGCCCAGCTTGGCGCTGGGCAGCGCCACGCGATAATGACAGCCCAATGCCACTTCGCAGCCGCCGCCGAGCGCGGTGCCGTGGATCGCGGCGACGACCGGCTTGGTGCAATTCTCGATCCGGTCCACGACATCGGGAAGCCAGGGCATCACCGGCGGCTTGCCGAATTCGGTGATGTCGGCGCCCGCGAAGAAGGTGCGTCCCTTGCAGGCGATCACCACGGCATTGACCGCATCGTCCTTTTCGGCGGCCTCGATCTCGCGCACGAGGCCCTGGCGGACCGCCGCGCCCAAAGCGTTGACGGGCGGATTGTCGCTCCAGATGATGCGGATATCGCCGTGCGTTTCGGAACTGATCGGGTCGGTCATGGAGTGTCTCCGGTCGTTAGATTGCGGTGCGGCCATAGGCCTGCAGGTTGAAAGGGTGCGAAGAGGACAATCCCCCGTCCACGACCAACGCATGGCCGTTGACATAGGATGCCTCGTCGGACGCGAGGAACAGGGCGGCGCGGGCGATCTCGATGGGTTCGCCGCCGCGCTGGAGGGGATTGAGATGACCCAATCGGTCTTCCTTCCCCTTTGCCCGCGCGCGTTCATAGACGAACTGGGTCATGCCCGTCTCGATAAGGCCGGGGCAGATCGCATTGACCCGCACGTTCGATCCGGTGAGCTGCTGGGCTCCGACCTTGACGAGGTTGATCACCGCCGCCTTGGAAGCGGTATAGGCAGGGCCGCCCGCCCCCGAGCGCAGCCCCGCGACCGAGGCAGTGGCGATGATCGACCCCCCGCCCCTTTCTTTCATGTGCGGGGCGGCATGCTTGATCGCCATCGCCGGGCCGATCGTATTGACCCGCAGGATCTCGGCCCAGGCCTTTTCATCCTGTTCGAAAATGCTGTCGAGGCCGCCTGAAATGCCCGCATTGGCGAAGAAGATGTCGAGGCCGCCATGCCGGGTCACCACTTCGTCGATCAGCGCCGCGACATCGGCTTCGCTGCCTGCGTCGCATCGGGTATCCGCTCCGTGAAGGTCCGCGCCGACGACCGTCGCCCCTTCCTGTCGAAAGAGATCGGCGGTGGCCTTGCCGATGCCCGATCCGGCACCGGTGATGATGGCGATTTTGCCTTCGAGCCTCACAGCCCCACTCCGATCGTGCTGCCGCCATCGACCACCAGCGCCTGCCCCGTCATGAAGGAAGAGGCCGGGCTGGCGAGATAGACCGCTGCACCCGCGATTTCCTCGGGCTCGCCGATCCGCCGCATCGGCGTGTGGCGCGTCACCGTTTTGAGCGTATCGGGATTTTCCCACAGCGCGCGGGCGAAATCGGTGCGGATGAGGCCCGGCGCGATGCAGTTCACGCGAACGCCCTTGGGGCCATATTCGGCGGCAAGGTTGCGCGCGAGCTGGAAGTCGGCGGCCTTGGAGATGTTGTAGGCGCCGATAGTGGTCGAGCTGGTCAGCCCACCGATCGAGGAAATGATGATGATCGAACCGTCTTCGCGGTCGAGCATGTCGGGCGCGGCCATCTGGATCAGCCAATGGTTCGAGATGATATTGTTCGAAAGGATCTTCTCGAACTGTTCGTCGGAGATGCCCGCCATCGGCCCGTAATAGGGATTGGAGGCAGCGTTGCAGACGAGGATATCGATCCGCCCGAACGCCTCGCGCGTGCGCTCGACGAGGTTTTGCAGGGCCTCCTTCGAGGAGATGTTAGCGGCGACCGCGATCGCCCGTCCCTTGCCATGCTCGTCGCTGATTGCGGTGGCGACATCATCGCAGGCATCCTGCTTGCGGCTCGAGATGACGACATTGGCGCCTTGCGCGGCGAGCGCCTCCGCGATGGCCCTCCCGATGCCGCGCGAAGAGCCGGTAATGATCGCGGTCCTGCCCTGAAGGTCGAAAAGGCCGCTCATCCCTCTTTCTCCGCATGCTTGGCATATTCGAGCCGTGCGATGGTGCGGTTGTGGACTTCGTCGGGACCGTCGGCGAGCCGCAGCGTGCGGATCCCCGCCCAGCTATGCGCGAGCGGCGTGTCCTGCGACACGCCCGCGCCGCCAAAGGCCTGGATGGCATCGTCGATGACCTTGAGCGCCATGTTCGGCGCCTTGACCTTGATCATCGCGATCTCGGCCTTGGCTTCCTTGTTGCCCGCCTTGTCCATCATGTCGGCGGCCTTGAGGCAGAGAAGGCGCGTGCAGTCGATCTCGGTCCGCGCTTCGGCGACGCGCTGTTCCCAGATCGAATGTTCGGCGATCCGCTTGCCGAAGGCGGTGCGTGACTGGAGCCGCCTAACCATCAGTTCGAGTGCTTCTTCGGCGGCGCCGATGGTGCGCATGCAATGGTGGATGCGCCCCGGCCCGAGGCGCCCCTGGGCGATTTCGAAGCCTCGCCCTTCGCCCAGCAGCATGTTGGAGGCGGGGATGCGGACATTGTCGAGGCTGATTTCCATATGGCCGTGCGGGGCATCGTCATAGCCGAACACCGTCAGCGCGCGATGGATGGTGACGCCCTTCGCATCCATCGGCATCAGCACCATCGACTGCTGGCGGTAGCGATGCGCCTCGGGGTCGGTCTTGCCCATCAGGATCGCCACCTTGCAGCGCGGATCGCCCGCTCCGCTCGACCACCATTTGCGGCCGTTGATGACATATTCGTCGCCATCGCGCTCGATCGAAGATTCGATGTTGGTGGCATCGGAGGAAGCCACGCCCGGCTCGGTCATCAGAAAGGCCGAGCGGATTTCGCCACGCATCAGCGGGGCGAGCCATTCTTCCTTCTGTTCGCGGGTGCCGTAGCGATGCAGCACTTCCATATTGCCCGTATCGGGTGCCGAACAGTTGAAGACCTCGGCCGACCAGAGGATGCGCCCCATTTCCTCGGCGCACAGCGCATATTCGAGATTGGTGAGCTGTTCGCCCTCGAAGGCGAAACTTTCATCGACATGCTGAAGCGCACCGCCGGGGGGCATGAAGAGGTTCCACAGCCCGGCTTCGCGCGCCTTGGGCTTCAAATCCTCGATGACGGAAAGCGGCTGCCAGCGATCCCCCTCAGCAATCTGGGCATGATAGTCGTCGACTCGCGGGCGGACGTGCCGGTCGATGAAGGATTTGACCGAATCGCGGAAAAAAGCCTGCCTTTCCGTAAGGTCAAAATCCATCGTCCAATCCCCATGTTGCCTGTTCGGTCGGTAGCTATCTAAAACGGGCTAAATCCCCCGATGAGGAAGGGCAAGGGCAATGGCCGACGACGAGACGTTCCGCGCAGAGACAAGGGCATGGCTGGAAGCCAATTGCTCGCCCGAGATGCGCACCCCGATGCGAAGCGAGAAGGATGCCTGCTGGGGCGGGCGGAATTTCAAATTCGCGTCCGACGCGCAGCGCCAATGGCTCGAGGCGATGGCGGGTCGCGGCTGGACCGTTCCCGACTGGCCAAGCGAATATGGCGGCGGCGGATTGAGCCCGTCAGAGACCAAGATCCTCAAGGAGGAGATGGCGGCGATCGGGGCGCGCGTGCCGCTCACCAGCTTCGGCATCTCGATGCTGGGGCCGGCGCTCTTGAAATATGGGACCGAGGCGCAGAAGCAGCGCTTCCTTCCCGAAATCGCGCGAGGCGAGATCCGCTGGTGCCAAGGCTATTCCGAGCCGGGCGCGGGGAGCGATCTGGCTGGCCTGCAGACCCGCGCCGAGGACAAGGGCGATCATTATCTCGTCAACGGCCAGAAGGTCTGGACATCCTATGCCGACGAAGCCGACTGGATCTTCTGCCTCGTCCGCACTTCCAACGAGAGCAAGCATGGCGGGATCAGCTTTCTCTTGTTCGACATGGAAAGCCCGGGCGTCTCGACCAGGCCGATCAAGCTGATCAGCGGCTATTCGCCCTTCTGCGAGACCTTTTTCGATAATGTGAAAGTCCCCAAGGACCAGCTTGTCCATGAAGAGAACAAGGGCTGGACAGTCGCCAAATATCTGCTCGGCCATGAGCGCGAGATGATCAGCGGCATGGGGCTGGGCGGCAGCGCAGGCTCCTCGCTCCTGTCCGAGGCGCTCGATGTGGGTGACGATCCCTTGCTGGCCGCCGACCTGGCCCGTTTCGATGTCGATGCCCTAGCCTTCCAGGCGATGAGCGAACATTTCATCGACAAGCTCAAGGCGGGCGAAGCGCATCCCGCCGAACCCTCGCTGATGAAATATGCCGGGACTGAGCTCAACAAGCGTCGCCACGAGCTTTTGCTGCGCGCGGGTGGGTCCGATGCGCTCGAATGGGAAAGCGAGCGGAGCCGCGAAGGCAAGACCGCGCGCGACTGGCTGCGCACCAAGGCAAATTCGATCGAAGGCGGCACCAGCGAAATCCAGCTGGGCATCGTCGCCAAACATATTCTCCAGCTTCCGGGAGCCTGATCGCATGCTCAAACTGAATGACGACCAGCAGATGCTGCTCGACACGGTCCGACCCTTCATGGCCGACGAAGGGCGGATCGAGACCCAGCTGCGTCACTGGCGCGACAAGGGCTGCCCCGACGGCTTCGGCCATGGGCTATGGGAACGGTTCGGCCAGCTCGGCCTTTCCGGCATCCTCATCCCCGAAAGCGCGGGCGGAAGCGGGCTCGGCCAGGTCGAGGCCAATGTCGTGCTCGAGGAGATCGGGCGCAATCTTACCCCCTCGCCTTTCCTCACGACCGCCGTCACCGCGGTGCGCGCGATCGAAGGCACGCCGCATGCCGAGCGATGGTTTCCGGGGATCGTCGAGGGCAAGACGGTCGCCGCCATCGCCCTCGACGAAGGGCCGCGTCACGATCCCGCCGGGACCGCGATGGAAGCGCGCCGTTCGGGCAACGGCTTCACCCTGAACGGGAGCAAGCAATTCGTCGTCCATGGTCGCAGCGCCGATTTCTTCATCGTCGCGGCACGTAGCGGCGGATCGGCCGGAGAGCGCGAGGGCATTACCCTGTTCGCCGTGCCCAGGGACGCGAAAGGCCTCGAACTGGAAAATGTCACGCTGGCCGATTCCTCCAAAGCAGCGCGGCTCGACTTCGACGAAGTCGCAGTCGATGCCGATGCGGTGATCGGCGAAGTCGATGGCGGCTGGAACCTGCTACGCCGCGCGCTACGCGCCGGACGCGCGGGCGCAGCATCCGAACTTGTGGGCATCGCCGCGGGCGCTTTCGCCATGACCAACGACTATCTGAGGGAACGCAAGCAGTTCGGGCGGGAAATCGGCAGCTTCCAGGCCCTGCAGCACCGTGCGGCGCATCTCTACAGCGAGATCGAGATCGCGCGTGCCGCGACCTTGAAGGCCGCGCAGCTCATCGACGAGGAACATGGGGATGCCGAGCGTTTCACCGCGGTGGCCAAGGCCAAGGCAGGCAGTGTCGCGCGTCTCGCGGTGCAGGAAGCCGTCCAGATGCACGGCGGCATCGGAATGACCGACGAACATGACGTGGGCTTCTACATGAAACGGCAGGCAGTGATGGACGAACTGTTCGGCAGGCCGTCCTTCCACGCGCGCCACCTTGGTAAGGACTAGCTTCGTTCAGGGCGCGACAGGAGAAAGTTGATCCGTGCCGAGGCGATCGGCGTTTCGGGCTCCTTCTGCCAGGCGTTGACCGTGACATTGGCGATGCGCCGTCCCAGCCGTTCGATATGAGCCTCGGCATAGGTGTCGACGTGAAGGCCGCCGCGCATATAGTCCACCGTGATCGTGACGGGCTTCATCTCAATGCCATCCTCGCCGATGGCCTCGACCAGCGTCGCGAAGGCGGTGAATTCCAAGAGACCCGCGATCGCGCCGCCGTGCAGATAGCCGGGGCGTCCCGTGACATCGTTATGAAAAGGCATGTGAATGCGCAAACGCCCTTCGTCCCTGAGAGGCGAAAGGCGCAACACTTCTCCATAAGGTGGAATCGCCAGCATCGGGCGGGCTTAGCGCCAAACGGCGCGCGCGTCAGCTATTGCTCTTGTAGCCGGCGATGATGCCCAGGACGAACGACGTGGCGAGCGCAAGCTGCACTTTGCCATTGGGGTCCGCCCAACCGAAATATGCCGAGCCCCACCCGAACAAGGCGATGAAGATCATCGCTGAAAGGCCAACCAGCATGGTACGCTCCCTCCCTCTTTGGCGCGTAGACGCCGAACGAGCGTAAACCCTGCTCTCAAATGGTTATTATTGGGTAAAGCTTGCCAGCGCTGGCCTCTCCCGCCATAGGCGGCGCAACAGCTGGAGGGAAAGCAACATGAAGGCGCGTGTCACCATCACCCTTAAGAACGGCGTGCTCGATCCGCAGGGCAAGGCGATCCACCACGCTCTCGAGGGACTGGGCTTTTCCGGCGTCGAGGACGTGCGCGCGGGCAAGGTGATCGAGCTCGACCTTGCCGAGGGCGCGAGCGAGGATGATGTCGACGCGATGTGCCGCAAGCTTCTCGCCAACACCGTCATCGAAAATTACGCGATCGAGATGGTCGACTGATGAAAAGCGCGGTCATCGTCTTCCCGGGCTCCAATTGCGACCGCGACATGGCGTCCGCGATCGAGAGCGTATCGGGCCGCGCGCCCGAGATGGTCTGGCACCGCGACAGCGACCTGCCCGCAGGCGTGGATTTCATCGCGATTCCGGGCGGATTTTCCTATGGCGACTATCTGCGCTCGGGCGCGATGGCGGCGCGTTCGCCGATCATCGCCGTGGTTCGCGAAGCCGCCGAGCGCGGCACGCCGGTGCTGGGCGTGTGCAACGGTTTCCAGATCCTCACCGAAACGGGGCTGCTGCCCGGGGCGCTGATGCGCAACAAGTCGATGCATTTCACTTGCCGCGACGCCGCGCTGCGCGTCGAGAATGCCCGGTCGGTCTTCACCCATGGCTATGACGAGGGCGAGACCATCCATGTCCCCGTCGCGCATCATGACGGCAACTACCAGACCGATGCCGACGTGCTCGACCGGATCGAGGGCGAAGGCCAGGTGGCGTTCCGCTATCTCGACGACATCAACGGTTCGGCGCGGGGCATCGCGGGCATCCTCAACGCGAAGGGCAATGTCCTCGGCATGATGCCGCACCCCGAACGCGCCATCGAAAAAGCCCACGGCAACATGGACGGACGGCGACTGTTCGAGGGCCTCTTCGAAAAGGTCTTCTGACCTTTCCCTAGAGTTGGCTGTCGGCTGGATCCCACAACAGTGCCAGCGCCATCGAGGCGATCGCCATCGTCCGCTTCACGCCGGGATCGAGCGCAGGCGCGCTGATCAGGCGCGGCGTGCCGTTGAGTTCGATTGCGCCCACCGGCTCTCCGTCGCGATAGAAGAGATAGCCGATCGGCGTCTCGGTGGTGAGCGGGCTACCTTTCACGCCATGCACCGAGCGAAAAGCGAGTATTTCTCCGCCCAGCGCGATTTCGCCGCGCCGTTCATGCTGTGCGAGCATTCCGCCGATGCCGTCCGCGCTTTCCTGCAGTTCGAAGCGCGCCGGGAAGGAGCGTCCATCGACGAGGAAGTCGCAGCGATAGGCCATCGGACTGGTAACGAAACTCGCGCTGCCCAGCGTCAGGGCGCGCTCGCGCATCCGGCAACGGGCATCGACCATTCCGCTGAGCATCGGACCCTCGATGGTGAAATCGGCATGGGCCGCGCGGCGGTCGGCGTTGAAGAAGCGCAGCCGTGTCTCCGAGCGCTCGTAGCCGCCAGAATATCCGGCGAAGCGGAAACGGCCGTGGGTCCAGCCATCGATGCCCAGAACGGGCTCGGCAGACTGGCCGGCCAGTGAAGAAGGAAGCTGCATTTGTGCAGGTTGGAGGCTGGCACAGCCCCCGAGCGCCAAAGTGGCGGCAATCAAGGCGACTCGCATCATCGAACCTTTCCCAAGGCTGCCTGTAAAGCCGGTTCGATGCGCCTCGCCGGATTGCTGGATCGTGAACGACCCGAAACGACTTTCTGACGGGGTGGAAAGCGCGACATTTGATGGCTATGCCCGTCGGCGCGCGCCCGTAGCTCAGCTGGATAGAGCACGTGCCTTCTAAGCATGTGGTCGCAGGTTCGAATCCTGCCGGGCGCACCATACCTCCAAGATATGCAAACGGATTCTCCAGCACGCAATGTCGATGGAGCGCAACGCCATCGACCGAGGTCGCGATCCAACTCGACAATTCATTGTTCCATGTTATTAACCGGGGCAAGGGAAACGGTCGAAATGGGGGTAGACATGATCCGCTTGACCAAGGCAGCGCTGGTCCTTGCAATCGGGCTTCACGCACTTTTCTATGCGTTGCAGAATATCGCTAATGTCGATGCAGCGCATCTCGCCTTGAACTATGTCCTGTCGGGCACCGACCATGAAGTCTATTCCCGTACCGCTTTCATCACGACGGCCAACCCGCTCCTGGCGTGGATCGCCCTGGGACTAGTGTTGCTGGGCGAGTTTGCCGTGGCGTTCTTCGGCATCAAGGGCGGCTGGGACCTTTTCAGAGCCAGGGCCGCATCGGCGGCGGAATATCATGATGCCAAACGAGCGGGCATCATGGCAGCGGGGCTGGCCCTTCTAGTCTGGTTCGGCTTTTTCATGACCTTCGGAGCCGCATTCTTCCAGATGTGGCAGACCCAGTTGGGCACCGGCTCGATGGAAGGTGCGTTCATGTACGCGATGGCCTCCGCAATAACGCTCCTGTTCGTGGTGCTGACCGATGACTGACCCTGCCATCGGGAAAGCAGCATAGCCTGAATAGGTTTGAGGGATTGGCCCCGGCCTTGCCGATGACGCGGGGAGCATGATTCCAATCCTCCCTTCCCATCCTGATGCCACGTCCATGCCGTGACCGGGCCAGCGCTCTCGCGGGCGGCCGGTCTTCATCGTCGGCAGGCCGTGGAAACAACGGGCTCCCTCCCTCGTTTTTCGAGGCAGAAGGAGAGTATCAATGTCCAGTGAAACGGGTAACGCCCAGGCGAAGAAAGAAAATCGCGGGAGCAGCAATCCCAACATGAAATTGCAGAAGCAGGAATCGCGCGATCCGAACCATTCGGATGGGCGCGACCGCGAAAACCGCAAAGGCGGCGATAACGCCGAAAACCTCTAAATCGTTTGATTGCGATGAAGGGAAAGCGGGTCCCGGGCAAATCGGGGCCCGCTTTTTCTTGACGGCTAGCCAGTCATTCCACCAGTGCGAGAAAGGCGGCTATTCGGCCTTGCTTCCGGGCTTCTCAAGCAGGGCTTCGAGCAATTCCAGGGCATGGGCGATGCTGGCGATGCGCACCGCCGCGCGGCCCACTTTTCCATGATGCCATTCGCCGTGCCGCATGCCGCCTTCGCGGTCGGTCGCCGCGACATGGACGAGACCTTCTTCTTCATCCTCCTCGCCCGGTCCCGCGAAACCGGTGATCGCGACAGCAAGGGCGGCCTGCGAATTGTCCAGCGCGCCTTTCGCCATCTCGATGGCGGCCTGACGGCTGACGGCTCCGAACCGGTCGAGGGTTTCGCGTTTCACGCCGAGCATCTCGATCTTGGCGTCATTGCTATAGGCAACGAACCCTCGCTCGAAGATGCCGCTATAATCGGGCACATCGGTCATCAGCGATGCCAGCAGACCACCGGTGCAGCTTTCGGCCGCGGCGATGGACGTGGATGCTTTGTTGGCTCGCTCCAGCAAGCGGCAAGCTTTCTCCATGAGATCGGCAGGCAGCGCCGACAATAGTTCGGTCATGGGATTTCGATCACTGCTTGAGGCGATCTTGCGCTGGCCGGACGCCGGACATGGGCAGCGTCGCCATCCACTTGCGCCATCGCAATACTCCTGCACATCGGGTGAGGAGAACGAACGCCTTTATGACGGGTTCCTTGGGCAGGTCGCGGTCCACCCGCGCCGCAGATTATTCTGGGGCGCTAAGCGAACATTATTTTCGCCTCCGGACTAGAATTTCCCGATGAATTGAGTGCCCATCTTTTTTACGCCGGGCGCACCATTTTCAAACGATGCCCGGATAGTTCGCGGGCCGCTTCGCGCTTTTGTCAGGGAATGAGCTTGCCCGGGTTCATGATGCCTGCGGGGTCGAGAGCCACCTTGACGGCGCGAAGGGCCATGAGCCGGGCGGGTTCGCCGAGGCGGGCCAGTTCGTCGCGCTTCATCACGCCGATGCCATGCTCGGCGCTGATCGAGCCGCCATGTGCGATGACGATGTCATGCACGAAGCGCTCGATCTCCTCGCCTTCGGCTTGGCGCCAGTCTTCGCGGGCGCGTTCCATCGCGCGCACATGGAGGTGGATATTGCCATCGCCGAGATGGCCGTAGCCCGACACCTGGCTGCCGGGCCAGCGCGCCTCGACGGCCTCGCGCACCTTGGCCATGAAGGCGGGAATGTCGGCGACGGGCACCGAGATGTCATGCTGCGTCGCCATGCCATAATGCGCCTTCTCGGCATCCGATAGGCTGTCGCGGATGCGCCAGAGCGCCTGCGACTGGCTTTCGTTGGCGGCGACCACGGCATCGCCGATGATATTTGCTTCGAGAGCCGCCGCCAGCAATGCCTCAACCTTCTCCCGTCCCTCACCTGCCTGCGGATAGGCGATTTCGACGAGCGCATACCATGGGCTTACAGTGCCGATCGGCGAAGCGATGCCGAGATGCTCCATGGCGGCGACAAGGCTGTCGTGAGGCAGGACCTCGAACCCCTCCAGCCTGTCCCCGAGCCCGTCCTGGAGACGGGTCAGCAGATCGAGGGCATGATCGAGATCGGCCAATGCGGCCCAGATGGTGGTTCGGCCCCGGGGCAAGGGCACCAGCTTGAGCCGCGCCGCGGTGATCACGCCCAGCGTCCCTTCGGCACCGATCAGCAATTGGTCGAGGCTGAACCCGCGATTGTCCTTCTTGAGACCCGAGAGGCCGTCATGGACGCTGCCGTCGGGGAGCACCGCTTCCACGCCCTCGACCAGCCCGCGCATCGTTCCGAAGCGCAGAACCTGCGTCCCGCCGGCATTGGTCGAGGCGAGTCCGCCGATCGTCGCGCTTCCCTTCGCGCCCAACGTCAGCGGGAAGCGGAGGTCATGCGCCCGGGCTTCCTCATGCAGGGTTTCGAGGATGGTCCCGGCTTCGGCCACGGCCACGCGGCGTTTGGCATCGATCGCGCGGATCGCGTTCATGCGGCGTGTGGACAGGATCAGCTGGTCGCCGCTGTCATCCGGCGTCGCGCCGCCGACCATCGAGCTGTTGCCGCCCTGGGTGACGATGGGCTGGCCCAATTCGCTGGCGAGCGCGAGCATCACCGAGACATGGCGCGTTTCGCGCGGTTCGAGCAGGGCGGGCGAGCGCCCCGTCCAACGACCCCGCCAGTCAGTGAGCCAGGGGAGGATAAGATCGGGGTCGGTGACCACCACATCCTTGCCCAGCTGTTCGCGGACGCGGTCGAGATATTGGCCGAGGCGCTGTGTCATGGCCTCTCCCCTACCCCTTCCCTTTGGCCGCGCAAAGGTTCACATAGCCCGCCATGAACCGTCAGCCCATCACGCTCATCCTCGCCCGCGCGCTCAACGGCGTCATCGGCAAGGACAATGATCTTCCCTGGCACCTTCCCGAGGACCTGAAGCGGTTCAAGAAGCTCACCATGGGCAGCGCGATGATCATGGGGCGCAAGACCTTCGAGAGCCTGCCGGGCCTGTTGCCGGGGCGGCGCCATATCGTCCTCACCCGTTCGTCCGACTGGGACGCGCCGGGCGTCGAGATTGCCCATTCGGCGCAGGCCGCGCTGGACCTGGCAGGCGAAGACCCTGTCTTCGTGATCGGCGGGGCGGCGATTTTCGAGATGTTCGAGCCTCATGCCGACCGGATCGAATTGACCGAGGTGCTGGCCGAGGTCGAGGGCGATGTCTTCATGCCCGACCTGCGCGGCATGGAGCATTGGGAAGAGGTCGATTGCGCCGATTATCCCGCCGAAGGCAAGCGGCCGGGCTTTCGCTTCATCACGCTTCGCCGCAGTCTCGACGACTAGGGAATGTCGCGGCGATTGCCCGCCGCCGCCTGCCGCCGCAGCCTTTTCATCTGCTCTCCCAGCACCCGGTCGACCGGTCCGGCGAGTGCCGCGCCATTGCCCTTGGGAAAGCCGAAGGCGCGATAGTCGAGGCTGATCCGCGAGCCGCCCGCGATCTTTTCCACCGACCAGACCATCGTTCCTGTCGCCGCTTCGAAGGTGAGCGGCCCCAGTCCGCCGGTAAAGACCAGCGCTTCGCCTGGTTTCAGCTGAACGAGGCGCAGATGTTCGACGAAGCCGCCGCTGTCGGGAAGCCGTTCGCAAAAGCAGCCGCCGGGCCGCAAGTCGAGCAGGAGATTGGCGCTGTCGCCCGAATAGCTATGTTCGGGATCCCACCAACGCGAAGGTGTGGTGAGCAGGGCATAGGCTTGCTCGGGAGGCACCACGACCTGGACGCTGTGCCGCACGTGGAAGGCATTGGCATTCTGGCTGACGATTTCGGCCTGCGCCGGCGCGGCCAGCAGGAAGGCCAGGGACAGACAAGCAGCGCGCATATTCACTCTCCGGATGCCGAAGAGAAAGAGTTAGGCTGCAATCCGGCCTGCTGTCCAGCGACAGCGGGAGCGAACGGAATCGGGAAGGAAGCGTTTCAGGCGTCGAGGAGTGCGTCGATCTCGGCGGCGACCGCTTCGACCGTGCCCATGCCGTCGACCTTTCGCACGAGGCCCTGTTCTTCGTAGAAAGGCAGGATCGGCGCGGTCTTGGCGCGATATTCCTCCATGCGCTTGCGCACGGTTTCCTCATTGTCGTCGGGACGGCGCTTGAACTCGGTCGAGCCGCAGACATCGCAGACGCCATCCTTTTCGGGGCGCTTGGAAACATCGTGATAAAGCTCGCCGCACTTGGCGCAGGTGAAGCGCCCGCAGATCCGCTCGACCAGCGCGTCCTCGTCGACGACCAGCTCGATCACATGGCTAAGTTCACGGCTGCGGTCGGCGAGCAGCATTTCGAGCGCTTCGGCCTGGTGGCGCGTGCGGGGATAGCCGTCGAAGATCGCGCCGCCATTGGCTTCGTCGAGATGTTCGCCGATGAGCGCCGAGACGATCGCGTCGGAAACCAGTTCGCCGCGCGCCATCACTTCCTTGGCCTGCATGCCGACGGGCGTGCCTGCCTTGATGGCGCCGCGCAGCATGTCGCCGGTCGAAAGCTGCACCATGCCGCGCGTCGCGACCAGACGCTTGGCCTGCGTGCCCTTGCCGGCGCCCGGCGGTCCCAACAGGATGATGTCCATCTGCGTCGATCCCCTTTAACGCGGCAGGCGCCCTAACGGCGGCGCCCGCCCTTCAACTTCGCCTTCTTGATCAGATCGCCATATTGATGGGCAATCAAGTGGCTCTGCACCTGGCTCACGAAATCCATCGTCACGTTGACGACGATGAGAAAGCTCGTGCCGCCAAGATAGAAGGGAATGCCCGCCTGGCTGAAGGCGATTTCCGGGATCAGACAGACGACCACCAGATAGACCGCGCCCACGGTGGTGATGCGGTTGAGCAGATAATCGAAATATTGTTCGGTCGCCTTGCCGGGACGGATGCCCGGGATGAAGCCGCCCGCGCGCTTGAGATTTTCCGCCACGTCCTCGCTGTTGAACTGCACCGCCGCGTAGAAGAAGCAGAAGAAAGCGATGCCGGCCCCGTAGAGGAACAGGTAAAGCGGGCTGCCGTGCGACAGATAGAAGCTCACCGTGGTGAGGAAGTCGTTGCTCGCCGCATTGGGATCGGCGGTGTCGCCGGCCATCTGCAGCACCGTCAGCGGCATCAGCAGGAGCGAGGATGCGAAGATCGGCGGAATGACGCCCGCGGTGTTGATCTTGATCGGCAGGTGGCTGCGCTCCTGCTGCATCCCGCCGCGCGCCTGCGCCCGCTTGGGATATTGCACGAGGACGCGGCGCTGGGCCCGCTCGACGAAGCAGATGAGGAGGATGAGCGCGGTCACGCCGACGACGATCGACATGATGAGCAGCGGATCGAGGGTACCCGAACGGCCGCCTTCGAACAGCTGGGCGAGTGCCTGCGGCAGGGTCGCCACGATGCCCGCCATGATGATCAGCGAAACGCCGTTGCCGATGCCGCGGCTGGTGATCTGTTCACCCAGCCACATGAGGAACAGCGTGCCGCCGACGAGGCTGACCGTTGCGGTGACGCGGAACAGGAAGCCCGGATCGACCACCGCCGCGATGCTCTGCGCGTCGCCGAGGCTTTCGAGGCCGGTGGCGATGAAATAGCCCTGCACCGTCGTCAGGAGGACGGTGAGGTAGCGGGTATATTGGTTGAGCTTCTTGCGCCCCGTCTCGCCTTCCTTTTTCAGCGCCTTCCACGGCTCGTGCAGGGCCGCGCCGAGCTGCACCACGATCGAGGCCGTGATGTAGGGCATCACGCCCAGGGCGATGATGCTCATGCGCTCGAGGCTGCCGCCCGAGAAGGTGTTGAAGAAATCCAGGACCCCGCCCCGCTGGGTGTCGAACAGCGCGGCCATGGCGCGCGGATCGATGCCCGGGATGGGAACGAAGGAAAGGAAACGGAAGAGCACCAGCGCGCCCAGCGTGAACCACAGCCGCTTCTTGAGCTCGGTGGCCTTGTTGAAGCTGGACAGGCTGATGTTGGATGCGAGTTGTTCGGCGGCGGAAGCCATGCGTCAAACCTTGTATAAATCAAACAGGCGGCGAGCAGCGTTTCCGCCCCCCGCCGCCTGATATAGTGTGCCGGGGGCGCTTGCGAACCCCCCAGGCGGCTTAAATGCTCAGGCGTCGGCCTTCTTGGCCTTGCCGCCCTTGCCCTTCTTCGCCTCTGCCTTCTCGGCGGGCGACGCGGACTTGAGCACTTCGACCGAACCACCGGCCTTCTCGACCGCTTCGATCGCGCCCTTCGAGGCGCCGGCGACGACGAACTTGGCCTTGGCCTTGATCTCGCCCTTGCCGAGGAGGCGCACGCCGTCCTTGCCGCCACGGGCGAGGCCGGCAGCCTTCAGGGCCGCGTGATCGAGATCCTTCTTGGCGTCGAGCTTCTTCTCGTCGATGGCCTTCTGGACCGCGCCCACATTGACGATGGCATAGTCCTTGCCGAACGGATTGTTGAAGCCGCGCTTCGGCATCCGCATGTGGAGCGGCATCTGGCCACCGGCGAAACCGTCGATGCTGACGCCCGAACGGCTCTTCTGGCCCTTCTGGCCGCGCGCCGCGGTCTTGCCCTTGCCCGAACCGATGCCGCGTCCGACGCGCATGCGGTCCTTGCGGGCGCCTTCGTTATCTCTGAGGTCGTTGATCTTGATGGTCATGTGCTGCACTCGCTTTCGCTGTTTTCGCGCTGATGGGAAGGAGCCCCGCACCGCGAGGCTCCATGGATGGGGTTCAGGCTTCCTCGACGGAAACCAGGTGATGCACCTTTTTCACCTGGCCGAGCACTTCGGGAGTGGCTTCGACGGTGACGCTGCGATGCATCTTGTTGAGGCCCAGGCCGACGAGAGTCGCGCGCTGGGTCTTGTCACGGCGGATCGGCGAACCGGTCTGCGTGATCGTGATCTTCTTGGTATCTTTCTTAGCCATTGCCTTACTCCGTCACCGCGTCGGCGGTGGCTTCCGCTTCGGCCTTTTCCATGCCGCCACGGCCGAGAAGGTCAGCGACCTTCTTGCCACGGCGCTGGGCAACCGAGCGCGGGCTGGTCTGATCCTTGAGCGCCTCGAAGGTCGCGCGGATCATGTTGAAGGGGTTGGCAGTGCCGTTCGACTTGGTCACCACGTCGGCAACGCCAAGGCTTTCGAACACGGCACGCATCGGACCACCGGCGATGATGCCGGTACCCGGAGGCGCCGAGCGAACGACCACCTTGCCGGCACCGAAATGGCCCTTGCCGTCATGGTGCAGCGTGCGGCCATCCTTGAGCGGGACACGGACCATGGCCTTCTTGGCCGCGGCGGTCGCCTTGTTGATGGCTTCCGGCACTTCGCGCGCCTTGCCATGGCCGAAACCGGCCCGGCCCTTGCCGTCGCCCACGACGACCAGCGCAGCGAAGCCGAAGCGCTTGCCGCCCTTCACGGTCTTCGAGACGCGGTTGATGTGGACGAGCTTCTCGATGAGCTCTTCGCCTTCGTCCTCGCGACGGTTGTCGCGCCCGCGACCACGACCGCGGCCACCGCCACGATTGTCGCGTCCGCCGCGACCGCCGCCACGGCCACCGCGGTTGCCGCGATTGACCTGGGCTTCGGCTTTCTCGCCGGCATTCTCGAGATTGGCTTCGGCCTGCGCCGCCGCAACCTCGGGCGTTTCCGTGACCTGCGGCGTTTCCGCAGTCTTTTCTTCGGTCTGCTTTTCGTCAGCCATCATTAGAACTCCAGGCCGCCTTCACGGGCGGCGTCGGCAAGGGCTTTCACCCGGCCATGGAACAGGAAGCCGCCACGGTCGAACACGACCTTGTCGACACCGGCCTTCTTGGCCTTGGCGGCGAGCGCCTTGCCAACCGCGGCCGCGGCATCGGTGGTAGCGCCCGACGAGAGCTTGACGTCCTTGTCGAGACTCGAGGAAGCGGCGATCGTCTTGCCCGCGGCATCGTCGATGAGCTGCGCATAGATATGCTTGCCCGAACGATGGACGCTGAGACGGGGACGACCCGCGGCGCGTGCCTTGATCGTCGAGCGGACCCGACGACGACGGCGTTCGAAGAGAGAGAGTTTCGCCATGGCTTACTTCTTCTTGCCTTCTTTGCGGAAAACATATTCCCCGCGATATTTGATGCCCTTGCCCTTGTAGGGTTCCGGCTTACGCCACTTGCGGATTTCCGCCGCGAAGTGACCGACTTTCTGCTTGTCGATGCCGCTGACTTCCACCGTGGTGGCGTCGGGGGTCTTGACCTCGATGCCCTCGGGGATGTCGATGTTGACATCGTGCGAGAAGCCGAGCTGCATGTTGAGCGTCTTGCCCTGCACCTTGGCGCGATAACCGACACCCGAAATCTCGAGCGTCTTGGTATAGCCCTCGGTGACGCCGGTGACGAGGTTCTGGACGAGCGTGCGCTGCATCCCCCAGACCTGGCGGCCCCGCTGCGACTTGGTCAGCGGCTGGACCGAAATCTCGTCGTCCTTGACGTCATAGGTGATGAGGTCGTCCATCATGGTCATCGACAGCGTGCCCTTGGGGCCCTTGACGGTCAGGGTCTGGCCGTCCTTGCTGGTCGTGACGCCCGAAGGAAGCGCGACCGGTTTCTTGCCGATACGGGACATTAGAACACCTCCGCCAGCACTTCGCCGCCGACATTCTGCTCCCGGGCTTCGGCGTCCGAGAGGACACCGCGCGGGGTCGACACGATCGTGATGCCAAGGCCGTTGCGGATCCGCGGAAGCTCCTTGGAGCCCGAATAGACCCGGCGACCCGGCTTGGAGACGCGCGCGACATGCTGAATGGCCGGCTGGCCTTCGAAATATTTCAGTTCGATCCGCAGGCCGTTCTGACCCGCCAGCTCTTCTTCCGAATAGCCGCGGATATAGCCTTCGCGCTGCAGCACGTCGAGGACGTGGGCACGCAGCTTGGAAGCGGGCGAGAGGATCGAGTCCTTGCGCGCCTGCTGGCCGTTGCGGATGCGGGTGAGCATATCACCCAGGGGATCGGTCATTGCCATCCTATTTACCCCTTACCAGCTCGACTTGGTCACGCCGGGGAGGAGGCCCTTGTTGGCCAGTTCCCGAAGCATGATCCGCGAGAGACGGAACTTGCGATAGTAACCACGGCTGCGGCCGGTGAGCTCGCAGCGGTTGCGGACGCGGGTCGGATTGCCGTTGCGGGGCAATTCGGCCATCTTCAGACGAGCGATCAGGCGCTCGGTATCGTCGAGCGACTTGTCGTTCGCGATCGCCTTCAGCTTCGCATATTTGGGCGCCGTCTGCTTGACCAGCTTCTTGCGCTTCTCGTTCTTGTTCACGGAACTCAGTTTCGCCATGACTTAAGTTCTCTTCCTTCCTGGGAGAGAGACCACCTGGTTAGGCAGCCTCCTTCTCCGCATTTTCCGCCGGGAACGGGAAGTTGAAGAGACGCAGCAGTTCGCGCGCTTCTTCGTCCGTCTTGGCGGTCGTGGTTACGATGATGTCCATGCCCCGGACCTGATCGACGTCGTCATAGTTGATCTCGGGGAAGACGATCTGCTCTTTCATGCCCATGGCATAGTTGCCGCGGCCATCGAACGACTTGGGGTTGAGGCCCCGGAAGTCGCGCACGCGCGGCAGCGCAATGGTCACGAGCCGGTCGAGAAATTCGTACATGCGTTCGCGGCGAAGGGTAACCTTCACGCCGATCGGCATGCCCTCACGCAGCTTGAACTGCGCGATCGACTTCTTCGCCTTGGTGATCACCGGCTTCTGGCCCGCGATCTTTTCCATTTCGGCGGCCGCAGCTTCGACCTTCTTCTTGTCCTGGGTGGCTTCGCCGACACCCATGTTGATGACGATCTTCTCGATCTTCGGCACTTCGTGACGGTTGGCATAACCGAACTTCTCGGTCATCGCCTTCACGATGCGCTCGTCATAGTCCTTCTTCAGACGCGGCGTGTAATCAGCCATCGATCTTCTCCCCGGAACGCGCAGCGACGCGAACCTTCTTGCCGTCCTTGTCGGTGTCGAAACGGACACGGGTCGGCTTGCCATCCTTGGGGTCGGCAATCGCGACCTTCGAGGCGTACAGCGGCGCCTCGCGCTTCTCGAGCCCGCCATTGGGATCGAGCTGCGTCGGCTTCTTGTGACGGGTGATGATGTTCACGCCGTCGACAATCAGCTTGCCTTCCTTGGGCAGCACCCGGGTCACTTCGCCGGTCTTGCCCTTGTCCTTGCCGGACAGGACGACCACGGTATCACCCTTCTTGATCTTCCCAGCCATTACAGCACCTCCGGAGCGAGGCTGATGATCTTCATGTGCTTCTTGGCACGAAGTTCACGCACGACCGGGCCGAAGATACGGGTGCCGATCGGTTCCTCATTCTTGTTCACCAGCACCGCGGCATTGCCGTCGAAGCGGATGACCGAGCCATCCTTCCGGCGGATATCCTTGGCGGTGCGCACGATGACGGCACGATGCACGTCACCTTTTTTCACCTTGCCGCGCGGAGCGGCTTCCTTGACGGACACCACGATGATGTCGCCGACCGAGGCAGTCCGACGCTTCGAGCCACCCAGCACCTTGATGCACTGGACGCGCTTGGCGCCTGAATTGTCCGCCACGTCGAGGGTCGATTGCATCTGAATCATGTCAGATCCTTCCTAACTAACGGGCAGCTCTAGGCCTCGGCACCAGCGCCGGCCGGAGCCGCGCTGACACGATCGAGAACCGTCCAGCTCTTGGACTTCGAAATCGGCTTGCACTCTTCGATGCGCACCGTCTCGCCCATCGAGAATTCATTCTTCTCGTCATGGGCGTGATACTTTTTCGACCGCTTGATGATCTTGCCGTAGAGCGGGTGCTTCACCCGGCGCTCGACAAGCACCGTGACGGTCTTGTCACCTTTGTCGGACACCACGGTCCCGGTGAGGATGCGTTTGGGCATCTTGTCTTCTCCTACGCCTTGGCCGCGGCGCGTGCGCGCTCGCCCTGCAGCGTCTTGATCTGCGCGATGGTGCGACGCACTTCGCGAACACGGGCAGGCTTTTCCAGCTGGTTGGTCGCGGCCTGGAAGCGCAGGTTGAACTGCTCCTTCTTCAGCTGCGTCAGCTCTTCGGCCAGCTGGTCGTCGGTCTTTGCCTTGAGATCGTCGATCTTCATGCTCAATTCCCTTCGATCAGGCTTTCGCCAAGGCGGGCAACCACCTTGGTCTTGATCGGCAGCTTCTCGGCGGCGCGCTCGAAAGCGGCTTTCGCCAGCGGGCCGGAAACACCGTCCAGTTCAAACAGGATCCGGCCGGGCTTGACGCGGGCGACCCAGAATTCGGGGCTGCCCTTGCCCTTACCCATGCGGACTTCGGCCGGCTTCTTCGAAACCGGAACATCCGGGAAAATGCGGATCCACAGACGGCCCTGGCGGCGCATGTGGCGCGTGATCGCGCGGCGAGCCGCCTCGATCTGGCGAGCGGTGATTCGCTCCGGTTCCATGGCCTTGAGGCCGTAGGCGCCGAAGTTCAGCTCGGTGCCACCCTTGGCATTGCCATGGATGCGGCCCTTGAAAGCCTTGCGGAATTTGGTGCGCTTCGGTTGCAGCATCTCATTCGTTCCTTAGCGGCGGTCGCGCGCCGGGCGGACACCCGAAGTCTGCGCTTCCATCATGAGGCGGTCCTGCGCCAGCGGGTCGTGGCCGAGGATCTCACCCTTGAAGACCCAGCACTTGATCCCGCAGACGCCGTAAGCGGTGTGCGCTTCGGCCTCGGCATAATCGACATTACCGCGCAGCGTGTGCAGCGGCACACGACCTTCGCGATACCATTCGGTCCGCGCGATTTCGGCACCGCCGAGACGACCCGAGCAGGTGATCCGGATGCCTTCGGCGCCAAGACGCAGAGCCGACTGGACGGCACGCTTCATGGCCCGGCGGAACGCCACGCGGCGCTCGAGCTGGTCGGCAACACCCTGGGCAACCAGGCGGGCATCGATTTCCGGCTTGCGGATCTCGACGATGTTGAGGCTGATTTCCGAATCCGTCATCTTCGACAGAGTCTTCTTCAGCTTCTCGATGTCGGCGCCCTTCTTGCCGATGATGACACCGGGACGCGCGGCATAGATCGAAATGCGGCACATCTTGGCCGGGCGTTCGATCACGACCTTCGAAATCGCCGCCTGGGGCAGCGTCTTCATGATGAACCGGCGGATCTTCAGATCTTCAAGCAGCTGCTTGCCATAATCCTGACCCTCGGCGAACCAGCGCGAGTCCCAGGTGCGGTTGATCTGCAGACGCAGGCCGACGGGGGAGCTTTTCTGACCCATTAGGCTTCTTCCTGCTCACGAACGACGACACGCAGGCGGCTGAACGGCTTGGTGATCCGGGTGGACCGGCCGCGCGCCCGGGTCGCGAAACGCTTCATGGTGATCGACTTGCCCACGCTGGCTTCCGCCACGACGAGCGCGTCGACGTCCAGATTGTGGTTGTTTTCGGCATTGGCCACCGCCGAGGCGAGCACCTTGTAGACATCCTCGCTCATTCCCTTGGTGGAGAATTTGAGGATGTTCAGCGCGTCCTCGACCTTGCGGCCGCGGATGAGGCCGGCAACGAGGTTGAGCTTCTGCGCCGACCCACGGATCATGGTGCCGACGGCGAGAGCTTCCTTCTCACCAACCTTGCGAGGCGATTTGGGCTTCGACATTAGCGCTTACCCTTCTTGTCGGCGGCGTGGCCCGGGAAAAAGCGCGTCGGCGCGAATTCACCAAGCTTCATGCCCACCATCTCTTCCGAGACGGAGACCGGCACGAATTTCTTGCCGTTGTAGACGTTGAACGTCAGCCCCACGAACTGGGGCAAGATGGTCGAACGACGCGACCAGGTCTTGATCGGCTTGCGCCCGCCATCTTCCTGAGCGGCTTCCGCCTTCTTCAGGAGCGACAGTTCGACGAAAGGACCTTTCCAAACGGAACGAGCCATGGTCGCTTACCTCTTCTTCTTCGCGTGGCGCGAACGGATGATGAACTTGTCCGTCGCTTTGTTCTTGCGGGTCCGGGCGCCCTTGGTGGGCTTGCCCCACGGGGTGACCGGATGACGACCGCCCGACGTGCGGCCTTCACCACCACCGTGCGGGTGATCGACCGGGTTCTTGGCGACGCCGCGGGTCAGCGGACGCTTGCCGCGCCACCGGTTGCGGCCAGCCTTGGCCAGGGTCGTGTTCGAATTGTCCGGGTTCGACACCGCACCGACCGTCGCCATGCAATCCGAGCGGATGTAGCGCTGCTCGCCCGAGTTCATGCGAACGATCACCATGCCCTTGTCGCGGCCCACCACCTGGCAATAGGTGCCGGCGGCGCGAGCGATCTGGGCGCCCTTGCCGGGCTTCAGCTCGATGTTGTGGACGATCGTGCCGATCGGCATCTGGCCGATAAGCATCGCATTGCCCGGCTTCACGTCGACCTTCTCGCCGGCGACGATCTTGTCGCCCGGAGCAACGCGCTGCGGCGCGATGATGTAGGCCTGCTCGCCGTCCGGGTAGGAAATGAGCGCGATGTAGGCCGAACGGTTGGGATCATATTCGATCCGTTCGATCGTGCCTTCGACGTCCCATTTGCGACGCTTGAAGTCCACCAGGCGGTACTTCTGCTTGTGACCGCCGCCGATGCCACGCGAAGTGACATGGCCCTTGTTGTTGCGGCCACCGGTCTTGGTCTTGCCCTTGGTGAGCGACTTGACCGGCTTGCCCTTGTAGAGCTGCGAACGGTCGACGAGGATCAGGCCACGGCGGGCCGGGCTCGTCGGCTTATATGCTTTGAGTGCCATCGGTTAGACCCCGCTCGTGATATCGATCATCTGGCCTTCGGCCAGCGTCACGATCGCTTTCTTCTCGTCCGAGCGCTTGTAGGGGCGACCCCGCCAGCGCTTCGACTTGCCCTTGGTCACGATCGTGTTCACCTTGGTGACGGTCACGTCATACAAGGCTTCGACCGCTTCCTTGATCTGCGGCTTGGTCGCGTCGTTGGCGACCTTGAACACCACGGCACCATGCTCGGAAGCCATGGTTGCCTTCTCGGTGATGTGCGGTGCCAGGACGATGTCGTAATGACGGTCCTGGACGGCTTTCTTCTGCTGCTTAGCCATTGAAACGGGCCTCCAGCTTTTCCAGCCCGGCGCGGGTCAGGACCAGCGTCTCGTGGCGGAGAATGTCGTACACGTTGGCGCCCATCGCCGGCATCAGGTTGATGCCTTCGAGGTTGGCCGAAGCGCGAGCGAAGCCGACGTTGACTGCTTCGCCATCGACCACCAGCGCGGTCTTGCCGAAGCCGAGCTTGCCGAGCTTCGCCTGCAGCGCCTTGGTCTTGGCTTCGCCGTCCATGTCGAGATTGTCGAGCACGATCAGCTTGCCATCCTTGGCCTTCGACGACAGCGCCATCTTCAGGCCGAGCGCACGAACCTTCTTGTTGAGGCTCGAGGTGAAGACGCGGGCGCGAGCGCCGTGAGCCTTACCACCGCCGATGAAGATCGGGGCGCGGCGATCGCCGTGGCGAGCCGTACCGCCGCCCTTCTGGCGACCATATTTCTTGCCCGTGCGGGCGACATCGCTGCGCTCACGCGTCGCGCGGGCGGGTGCCCGGCGGTTGGTGAGCTGCCAGGTGACCACGCGGTGGAGGATGTCTTCACGCGGCTCGACACCGAAAATTTCCTTGTCGAGCTGGATGTCGCCACCCGCCTTCGCGTCGAGGGTCTGAACCTTGACCTTCATCGCTTAGCCTTCCTTGCTTTCGTCGGCCGCCGGCGCGTTATCGGCCGGAGCCTCGGCAGCTTCGTTCTTGGTTTCCGCCTTGGCAGCCTGCTTGATGCCGGCCGGGTAAGGCGCATTCTCGTTCCGCGGCAGCTTCACTGCGTCGGTGACCATCAGCCAGCCACCCTTCGAGCCGGGCACCGAGCCCTTGACGAAAAGCAGGCCGCGCTCGGCATCGGTGCGGACGATTTCGAGATTCTGCTGGGTGCGATTGCGCGCGCCCATGTGGCCGGCCATCTTCTTGCCTTTGAAGACGCGGCCCGGATCCTGGCGGTTACCCGTCGAACCGTGCGAACGGTGCGAGATCGACACGCCGTGGGTGGCGCGAAGACCACCGAAGCCCCAGCGCTTCATCGCGCCGGCAAAGCCCTTACCCTGGGTCACGCCCTGGATATCGACCTTCTGGCCCGGTGCGAAATGATCAGCGGTGATTTCCGTGCCGACGTCGAGGAGAGCATCCTCGGCGACGCGGAACTCCACGACCTTCTGCTTGGGTTCGACTTCGGCCTTGCCGAATGCAGCACGCTGCGGCTTGGCGACATTCTTCGCCTTCGCCTTGCCCGCGCCGAGCGCGACAGCGGTGTAACCATCTTTATCTTGTTCGCGACGACCGACGACCTGAAGCTCGTCCAGCTGGAGAACGGTGACCGGCACATGCCGACCGTCTTCCTGGAACAGCCTCGTCATCCCCATCTTTTTCGCGATCACGCCAGTGCGCATGATCCACACTCCTTCACAGAGGCCCCTCTCCCACCATTGGGATGGGGGCATGCCGACCCGTGAAACAATGCGTGCCCCGCTTGGGCCATTCCTGCATGGAGTGCAGGATGCGGGGGACGCAGACCGCAGCGCATTTCCGTTGGAAAGTTGCTGCCCGGTATCCCTTTGATCCGTTGCCGGATTTTGCTCCGGCGTCGGTCCTTACGATCAGGACCGTGCGAGCGAATCTGCTCGCGGTGCCAGCCCTTTAGGCCAGCTTGATCTCCACGTCTACACCCGCGGCGAGATCGAGCTTCATCAGAGCGTCGACCGTCTGCGGCGTCGGCTGGACGATGTCGAGCAGACGCTTGTAGGTGCGGACCTCGAACTGCTCGCGCGACTTCTTGTCGATATGCGGCGAGCGGTTCACGGTGAACTTCTCGATGCGCGTCGGCAGCGGAATGGGCCCGCGGATCAGAGCGCCCGTACGACGGGCCGTGTCTGCAATGTCCCCAGTAGCCTGATCGAGCACACGATGATCAAAAGCCTTGAGACGAATCCGGATATTCTGCGTTTCCATGTCCACTTACCGATGCGAAAGAGCCAAGCCCCGTCCGAAAGACGTCGGAGGCCAACCAAATTAAACTCAAAAAGGAAGGCCGCGTTCTTAACCGTGGAGGCCTGAACGCAGCCTTACTTTAAACCTGTAAAGGCCGGGCCGCGAAGGTGCTGACGAATCAGCGGCCCCCGCGGCCACGCGCCCTATATTACTTCGTGATCTTGCCGACAACCCCCGCGCCGACGGTACGACCGCCTTCACGGATGGCGAAGCGAAGACCCTGGTCCATAGCGATCGGAGCGATCAGCTTGACACCCAGCGAGACATTGTCGCCCGGCATGACCATTTCCGTACCTTCCGGCAGGACCACTTCGCCCGTCACGTCGGTCGTGCGGAAGTAGAACTGCGGACGGTAGTTGGCGAAGAACGGCGTGTGACGGCCGCCTTCGTCCTTCGACAGGACATAGACTTCGGCTTCGAAGTCGGTGTGCGGGGTGATCGAACCCGGCTTGGCCAGAACCTGGCCGCGCTCGACTTCGTCACGACCGACGCCGCGGATCAGCGCACCGATGTTGTCGCCAGCCTGGCCCTGGTCGAGCAGCTTGCGGAACATTTCGACGCCGGTGACGGTCGTCTTGGTGGTGTCCTTGATGCCGACGATTTCGACTTCGTCGCCAACGTTGACGATGCCGGTTTCGACACGGCCGGTGACCACCGTACCGCGACCCGAGATCGAGAACACGTCTTCGATCGGCATCAGGAAGTCCTTGTCGAGCGGACGATCCGGCTCGGGGATCCACTCGTCGACGGCGTCCATGAGCTTCAGGATCGCGTCCTGGCCGATTTCACGGTTGCTGTCTTCGAGGGCAGCAAGGGCCGAACCCGCGATGATCGGAATGTTGTCGCCGTCGAAGTCGCGCTTCGAAAGTTCTTCGCGGATTTCGAGTTCGACGAGCTCGAGCAGTTCGGGATCGTCGACCTGGTCGACCTTGTTGAGCCACACGACCATGGTCGGAACGCCGACCTGCTTGGCGAGCAGGATGTGCTCCTTGGTCTGCGGCATGGGGCCGTCAGCGGCCGAAACCACGAGGATCGCGCCGTCCATCTGGGCAGCACCGGTGATCATGTTCTTCACATAGTCGGCGTGGCCCGGGCAGTCGACGTGCGCATAGTGACGCTTGTCGGTTTCATATTCGACGTGCGCCGTCGAGATGGTGATGCCGCGCTCGCGCTCTTCCGGAGCCTTGTCGATGTTCGCGAAATCGACCGCTTCCGACTTGCCGGCTTCCGCCAGCGTCTTGGTGATCGCCGCGGTGAGCGACGTCTTGCCATGGTCGACGTGACCGATGGTGCCGATGTTGACGTGCGGTTTGTTCCGCTCAAATTTTGCCTTCGCCATTATACGCCTCTTCTTGTCTTAATGGTGACGGACGACGCCCGTTGCGAGCGCGCCCATAACGCCTAATTTCCCGTTACGCCAGCTTTGCCTTCAATTCGTCGGCAACATTCTGCGGCACTTCCTCATAATGAGAGAATTGCATGCTGTACTGGGCACGGCCCGAAGTGAAGCTACGCAGCTCGTTGATATAGCCGAACATGTTGGCCAGCGGCACATGGGCCGTCACGACCTGCGCATTGCCGCGGCTGTCCGTGCCCTGGATCTGGCCACGACGGCTGTTCAAGTCGCCGATCACGTCGCCCAGGTAATCCTCGGGCGTGACGACTTCAACCTTCATCACCGGTTCGAGCAGCTTGATGCCGGCCTTCTGGGCCGCTTCGCGCATGGCCGCACGGCCCGTGATTTCGAACGCCAGCGCCGACGAGTCGACATCGTGATATTTGCCGTCCAGCAATTCGATGTCGAAGTCGATGATCGGGAAGCCGATGAGCGCGCCGGTCTCGGCGGTCTCGCGCATGCCCTTTTCGACTGACGGAATATATTCCTTCGGAATGTTGCCGCCCTTGACGCTGTCGGTGAAGGTGATGCCCGACCCGCGTTCGCCCGGGGTCAGCGCGACCTTCACTTCACCGAACTGGCCCGAACCACCAGACTGCTTCTTGTGGGTGTAGGTCAGTTCGACCGGCTTCGCGAGCGACTCGCGATAGGCGACCTGCGGAGCGCCGACATTGGCCTCGACCTTGAACTCGCGCTTCATGCGGTCGACGAGAATGTCGAGGTGCAATTCGCCCATGCCCTTGATGATGGTCTGGCCCGATTCATGGTCGGTCGACACGCGGAAGGAGGGATCCTCGGCCGCGAGACGGTTGAGCGCGACGCCCATCTTTTCCTGGTCGGCCTTGGTCTTGGGTTCGACCGAAAGCTCGATCACCGGATCCGGGAATTCCATGCGCTCGAGGATGATCGGAGCCGACGGCGCGCACAGCGTGTCGCCAGTCGTGGTGTCCTTGAGGCCCGCGATCGCGACGATGTCGCCCGCATAGGCTTCCTCGATGTCTTCGCGGTTGTTGGAATGCATCAGCAGCATGCGGCCGATCTTTTCCTTCTTGTCCTTCACCGTGTTGAGCACGCTGCCCTTCGACAGCTTGCCCGAATAGATGCGGGCGAAGGTGAGCGAGCCCACGAAGGGGTCGTTCATGATCTTGAACGCCAGCGCCGCGAAGGGCTCCTCGTCCGAACTCGGACGGGTGGCGGTCTTGTCTTCGCTGCCCGGGATCACGCCTTCGATCGGCGGAACGTCGATCGGCGAAGGCATATAGTCGACAACTGCGTCGAGCAGCGGCTGGACGCCCTTATTCTTGAAGGCCGAACCGCACAGCACGGGAACGAAGGCGCGCGCCAGCGTCCCCTTGCGGATCAGCTTCTTGAGCGTCGCCGGGTCGGGAATTTCACCTTCGAGATAGGCCATCATGACATCGTCGTCCTGCTCGACGGCGGTCTCGATGAGCTTCTCGCGATATTCGGCCGCCTTGTCGGCGAGGTCGGCGGGAATGTCTTCATAGACGAATTCTGCGCCGAGGCTTTCGTCCTTCCAGACGATCGCGCGGTTCTTGACGAGGTCGACGACACCCTTGAGCTGGTCTTCGCTACCGATCGGCAGGGTCAGAACCAGCGGGTTCGCGCCGAGACGATCGACGATCGAGTTGACGCAATAATAGAAATCGGCACCGGTACGGTCGAGCTTGTTGATGAAGCACATCCGCGGAACCTTGTACTTGTCCGCCTGGCGCCACACCGTTTCCGACTGCGGCTCCACGCCGGCAACGCCGTCGAACACCGCGACTGCGCCGTCGAGCACGCGCAGCGAACGCTCGACTTCGATGGTGAAGTCGACGTGGCCCGGGGTGTCGATGATATTGATGCGGTGCTCTTCGCCCGTCTCATCGCCATCCTTCACGGTCCAGAAAGTCGTGGTCGCAGCAGAGGTGATCGTGATGCCACGCTCCTGCTCCTGCTCCATCCAGTCCATCGTCGCGGCGCCGTCATGGACTTCGCCGATCTTGTAGGACTTGCCGGTGTAGTAAAGGATACGCTCGGTCGTGGTGGTCTTGCCGGCGTCGATATGCGCCATGATACCGATGTTGCGGTAGCGCTCGATGGGATGGCTGCGGGCCATGATAAATTCCTTCTGGGGGTTATGACCGCCCGCCCGGCGGGCAGGCGGCCATGACAGTCTGTTTTACCAACGGTAGTGGCTGAAGGCGCGGTTCGCTTCGGCCATGCGGTGCGTGTCTTCGCGCTTCTTCACCGCATTTCCGCGGTTCTGCGAAGCGTCCATCAGCTCGCCCGACAGGCGTGCGGCCATGGTCTTCTCGGCGCGGTTGCGCGCGGCCGAGATGAGCCAGCGGATCGCGAGGGCCTGGGCGCGCTCGGGGCGCACTTCGACGGGGACCTGGTAGGTCGCGCCGCCGACACGGCGCGAACGCACTTCGACCTGCGGCTTGATGTTGTTGAGCGCCTCGTGGAACACGTTCAGCGGCTCGGCCTTCATCCGCGCTTCGACATTGTCGAGCGCGCCATAGACGATGCGCTCGGCAACCGACTTCTTACCGTCGAGCATGATGTTGTTCATGAACTTCGACAGGACGAGATCACCGAACTTGGGATCGGGAAGAATGACGCGCTTCTCTGGGCGACGACGACGGGACATATTGAATTCCTTTTGCGAGCGGCGCGCCAGCCATCGGGCGGCGCGTCCGACGAAACCAGCTTACTTGGGGCGCTTGGCACCATATTTCGAACGGGACTGACGACGGTCCTTCACACCCTGGGTGTCGAGGACGCCGCGCAGAACGTGGTAACGCACACCCGGAAGGTCGCGCACACGGCCGCCGCGGATCAGCACCACGCTATGCTCCTGGAGGTTGTGGCCCTCGCCCGGAATATAGCTGATGACTTCGCGCTGGTTGGTCAGGCGCACCTTGGCCACCTTGCGAAGCGCCGAGTTCGGCTTTTTCGGGGTCGTCGTGTAGACGCGGGTGCAGACGCCGCGCTTCTGCGGGTTCTGCTCCATCGCAGGGACCTTGGACTTGGTCTTCTGCTGGGTGCGGCCCTTGCGGACCAGCTGGTTAATCGTCGGCATGAAGCCTTCACCTTTCTGTTGCCGGGCATCTCCCGGCGGTTACTTTGTTTCCGATAGGCCAAATGAAGGACGTGGCCCTCCCGGTTTCCCGGGCGGCTGCCCTTCAGTTCGTCCTGGCGGAACAATGTTCAGCTCAAATGTTCCAGCGCACGACGGAATCACACCACCGGCGCGGACGAGCGGCCCATTAAGAGATATGCTGCATCGCGTCAACAGCAGGCGCGGCGGAAAGTGAGCGCAATCCGGCCACTTAGGGCCGGCAGGGCGCCTCGGTCATTCGACCACCACGCCCCGCGCCATCACGAAGGGCACCGACCGGAACGCCGCCGGGTCGACGAGCGGGTCGCCGCTCACCGCGATGATGTCGGCGCTCTTGCCTGCCTCGATCGTCCCGATTTCGTCCGAAAGACCCAAGAGGTCGGCGGCATTGACCGTCGCCGCGACGAGCGCGCCTTCCATCGTCATCCCGTTGGCGACCATCAGTTCGAATTCATCGGCGTTGCGGCCATGCTTGGACACGCCCGCATCGGTGCCGAAGGCGATCTTCACGCCGCGCGGCACCAGCTGCTGCAATGATTTTCCGGTGATGTCGATGCGCCAGCGGATCTTGGCGAGCACGTCGGGCGAATAGGCGCCCGCATTGGCGGCCAGCCGCTCCTTGTAGCCGTTCACGGTCGAAAGCGTGGGAACATAATAGGTGTCCGACCGCGCCCAGGCGTCGATCACTTCCTCGGTAAGGATCGTGCCATGCTCGATGCTGTCCACCCCGAGCTTGAGCGCAAGGAGAATGCCGTCCGCGCCATGGGCATGGACCGCCACTTCCTTGTCATAGAGGCGCGCAGTCTCGACGATCGCGCGGGCCTCGTCCTCGAACATCTGGGCGCCCAGCCCCGCGCCGATCCGGCTGTTGACCCCGCCGGTCGACGCAAACTTGATGACGTCGGCCCCGCGTGCGACCTGCAATCGCACCGCACGGCGGCATTGCGCCGGACCGTCGCAGGTATTGCCCTTCTCCTCGAACAGGGGGCGGAATTCGTCGCGCCAGCCGAGCGCGCCGTCCATATGACCGGTGGTCGCCGAAAGGCTGACGCCCGCATCGACGATGCGCGGTCCCTGCACCATCCCGTCCTCGACCGCCTTCGCCAGCGCGAGCGTCGCGCCCGTGCCATCGCCAAGGTTACGCACCGTGGTGAAACCGGCGCGCAGCGTCTTCATGCCATTGGCATAGGCATTGAGCGCGAACCAACCGTCCGAGCGCTCCATCGACTGCATCGCGCGCGCCACCCCGCCCTCGTCGCTTGAGAGGTGGACATGGCTGTCGATGAGGCCCGGCAGCACGGTCTTGTCGCCGAGGTCGATCAGCCGTGCCCCCTCGGGCGCGGGCTGATGCCCCGCGCTCACCGAGCGGATGCGCCCGTCCTCGACGATGATGGTCGAAGGGCCTTGGACGCCCTCACCCGGCACGGCGATCAGCCGTCCGGCATGGATGACGATCGGCTCGGCCATCGCCGCGCTGCCCATCGCGAGGGCAAGCCCCGCGGCAAAAATCCGGTTTACTGATGCTGCAAGGCCCAAGGGACCATCTCCTCCACGGGCGTTCCGCCCTAGATTACCGCCTCGATATGCTCGACTGCCGTGATGTCGCGCAAGGGATCGCCCGCGACGACCACCATGTCGGCATAGCGGCCGACCTCGATCGCGGGGACATGACCGCTGCGCCCCAGCGCCTCAGCTTGGTTTTTGGCTCTCGAAAATGGCTCGATTCCGCTTCTCCTCCTCGGGGAAGTTTCTCGTGATCTCCTTTATGAGGAGTAAAAAAATGAGGGCTGCGAACACGCCGACCACGAGAGCGACTAGGTATTGCTGCTCCAGATAGACCAGTAGTCCTACGGCGATCCCAACCAAACCGAAGAGTGCAATATGCAAAACCCACTCTTTAGGGCTTGCACGATATTTGGCGTGAACGCCCACCGGCCAGTTCTGCGAAAGTTCCTGATAGATTCGCCCCCCGATCAAAAGGCTCAATTGCCGATGTAATTTTACCAGCAAGAGGAAAGATGTAGCTATAGAAAAAAGCGCAACCAGCCCGACGTCCCACACTATCTGCATACGTCAGCACCTGCCGCCGCCGCCCGCCCGAGGGCAAGCCCTGCAGCGAAAATTCGGCTTACTGACGCTGCAAGGCCCAAGGGACCATCTCCTCCACAGGCGTTCCGCCCTTGATCACCGCCTCGACAT
Source organism: Sphingomicrobium lutaoense (assembly GCF_014195685.1). Lineage (GTDB taxonomy): Bacteria > Pseudomonadota > Alphaproteobacteria > Sphingomonadales > Sphingomonadaceae > Sphingomicrobium > Sphingomicrobium lutaoense. The sequence continues at coordinate 1,341,965 of NZ_JACICF010000001.1, forward strand.
TCTCGACTGCCTTGATGTCGCGCAAGGGATCGCCCGCGACCACCACCATGTCGGCATAGCGGCCGACCTTGATCGTGCCGACATCCGCGCTGCGGCCCAGCGCCTCGGCGCCGTTGAGGGTCGCCGCGCGGATCGCTTCGAGCGGAGTCATTCCATATTCGGTCATCACCGAGAATTGCCCCGGCACCCAGCTCGGCGGCATCACGCCGACATCGGATCCGAACACCATCCGTACGCCCGCTTCGTGCGCCTTGCGGAAATTGTCCCGCTGCGCCTGCGCGATGTCGCGGTCCTTGCGAAGATTGACCTCGAGCACGCCGTTTTTGCGCCCCTCGGACTGGGTATAGTCGGTGTTGCGGATATCCATCGAGAACCACACCGGTCGAGCGCGGCTGGCGGCTAGGCGGATGCCTTCGTCATCGACGAGGCTGGCATGTTCGATCGTGTCGATGCCCGCGCGGATCGCGCGCTTAATTCCCTCGGCGCCATGCGCATGCGCCGCCGCGCGCACGCCCCACTGATGCGCCTCGTCGGCGATCGCGCGCAATTCCTCTTCGGAAAGCTGCGGCTGCCCGGGTTCGGTATTCATCGAGAAGACCCCGCCGGTAGCGCAGACCTTGATTACCTCGGCGCCGAACTTGCGCTGGCGCCGGACCTGGTAGCGTAGCTCGTCGACGCCGTCGCCAATCCCCTCTTCCTTGCCATCCTTCTCGAGGCTGGGGGGAAGAAAAGTGCTATCGCAATGCCCGCCGGTCGCGCCCAGCGAATAGCCTGCCGGGACGATCCGCGGGCCGACGACATAGCCATCCTCGATCGCCTGCTTCAGCCCGATCGCGGCGCGCTGGGTACTGCCGACCTGGCGCACCGTGGTGAAGCCCAGCTTGAGCATCGCTTCGCCCGCCGGGACCGCCGTGATCGGCCAGAAGCTGTCAGTATATTGGTAGCCGCGATAGCCGCCGATATTGGCGGGCCTGTCGAGATGGACATGCATGTCGATAAAGCCCGGCAGGAGCGTCTTGCCGGCATGGTCGATATGACGGTCCTCGCGCGATAGCGGCGGCGGCTCGCCGGTCCCGATCGAACGGATGCGCCCGTCGTCACCGACGCGGATGAGCGGGCGCTCGACATAGCGCCCCCGCTCGACGTCGAGATAGCGGTCGGCAGTGATATAGGTGTCGGCGGCAGCGGCACCCGGCACAGCAGCGCCGAGCGCCAGCAGAATCGCAAATCGCATGGCAGTTCCCCAGTTACGCGGACATGAGATTAATCCGCGCGACGGGAACGGCAAGCGTCAGATGTGCAACACCCGCCCATAGGCCGCGAGGACGCTTTCATGCATCATCTCGCTCAGCGTGGGATGCGGGAAGACGGTGTTCATGAAATCCTCTTCCACCAGTTCGGCCTGCTTGCCCACGGTATAACCCTGGATGAGTTCGGTGACTTCGGCGCCGATCATGTGCGCGCCAAGGAGTTCGCCCGTCTCGGCATCGAACACGGTCTTGATAAAGCCCTCGGTCTCGCCCAGCGCGATCGCCTTGCCATTGCCGATGAAGGGGAATTTACCGACCTTGACCTTGTGTCCCGCTTCCTTGGCGGCCTTCTCGGTCATGCCCACCGAGGCGACCTGCGGATGGCAATAGGTGCAGCCCGGGATATTCTTCACGTCCATCGCGTGGGGATGAACATCCTTGTTGCCCATTTCCTGCGCGATCGCCTCGACGCAGATGATGCCTTCATGGCTCGCCTTGTGCGCCAGCCAGGGCGGCGCGGTGACATCGCCGATCGCCCAGATGCCCTTCACATTAGTGCGGCACATGGCGTCGGTGTCGATATGCCCCTTGGTGGTCTTCACCTTGAGCTTGTCGAGGCCGATATTCTCGGTGTTGGGCAGGATGCCGATGGCGACGATGCAGTGGGAGAATTTGCGCTCCTCGACCTTGCCCTTGGCATCCTTGATCTTGGCGGTGACGCCCGACTTTCCGGCCTTGAGGTCCTCGACCCCCGCGCCCGCCATGATTTCCATGCCCTGCTTCTTGAGGCTCTTGGCGAGTTCGGCGGAAATATCGTCATCCTCGACCGGCACGATCCGGTCGAGCATCTCGACGACGGTCACATTGGCGCCCATGTCATTGTAGAAGCTCGCGAATTCGATTCCGATCGCGCCCGAGCCGATGACCAGCAGGTCCTTGGGCATTTCCTTGGGTACCATCGCGTGGCGATAGGTCCAGATGCGCTCCCCGTCGGCCTTGGCGAAAGGCAGGTCGCGTGCCCGCGCGCCGGTGGCGACGATGATATGCTTGGCGGCAAGCTGGCTCTTCTTGCCCTTGTCGTCGGTGATGGTGAGCTTGCCGACGCCGTCGATATGGCCGGTGCCCATGTGGACGTCGATCTTGTTCTTCTTCATCAGGCCGGTGACGCCCTGGTTCAATTGCTTGGCGACCGCGCGGCTGCGCGCGACGACCTTGTCGAGGTCCATGCCCACGCCCTCGGCCTTCAGGCCATATTTCTCGGCATGCTTCATATTGTGGAGCACCTCGCCCGAGCGGAGCAGCGCCTTGGTGGGAATGCAGCCCCAGTTGAGACAGATGCCGCCGAGGCTTTCGCGCTCGACGATCGCGGTCTTGAGGCCGAGCTGCGACGCGCGGATCGCCGCAACATAGCCGCCGGGCCCCGAGCCGAGGACGATGAGATCGTAATTGTCAGCCACTTGGCGAACTCCTGTCTAAATCTGGACCTGCGGACCGGCGATCCGCGAAACGGAAGGTGAGAACGAAGATGATGGCGCTCGCCCCTCCCGCCAATCCGCCTTTCCAGGGAAACTCCCCGACCAGCGGATAGAGGATGAGGACCGGCCCGATAAGGCAAATGGCCGTCGTGAACAACAGCCGCCCCGCCGCGCTCGATGCGCGCGGCGCGAAACGATAGGCAGGCCAGGCCAGCAATATGCAGACCGCGAGCGCGAACGGCCCCGCGAGCGAATAGGCAAAGACAAGATCATCGCCGCCGATGCTTTGCCATTCGCCGAACTGGTCGAGCGCGAGAAAGAGCAAGGGGACCAGGGCCGCGGCAGCCAGCGCTGCCACCAGCACCCGCAACAGCTCCTTCGTCACCGGTCTTCAGCCATCGCGGACGGGCCGCTTGCGATTGTCGGCATCGACCGCCACGAAGGTGAAAAGGCCGCTGGCGACCTCCTGCTCGGCCTCGCCGTCGCGCTCGCGCCCGAGCGCGCGGGCGCGGATGGTCATCGAGGTCCGCCCCTCGCGCTCCATTTCGGCATAGACGCTGAGTTCATCGCCCACTTCCATCGCACCGGGAAATTCGAGGTCGGTCGCGGCGACCACAACCGCCTTGCCCTTCGAATGGCGCGAGGCGAGCGAGCCCGCCGCAAGCGCCATCTGGCTCATCAGCCAGCCGCCGAAAATCCCGCCATAGGGATTGGTGTCGGACGGCATCGCCGTGACGCGGATGAGGGGTTCAGGCACAGCGGGCGTCCTTCCGACCTGCTACGCCACCATTCCCAGCGGATTCTCGACCAGTTCCTTGAAGACTTTCATCAGCCGCGCGCCGTCAGCGCCGTCGATGGCGCGGTGGTCGAAGCTGCCGGTGGCGCTCATCACCGTCGCGATCTGCAGGCTGTCGTCGATGACATAGGGCCGCTTTTCGCCCGCGCTGATCGCCATGATCATCGCCTGGGGCGGATTGATCACCGCATCGAACTGCTTGATCCCGAACATGCCCATGTTCGAAAGGCTCGCGGTGCCGCCCTGATATTCGTGCGGCTGCAACTTGCCTTCCTTGGCACGCTCGGCCAGCTCCTTCATCTCGGTCGAGATTTTCGACAGCGACTTGTCATTGGCCCCGACGATGATCGGGGTAATGAGGCCGCCCGGGATGCTCACCGCGACCGAGACATCGGCGCGCTCATATTTGATGAGTTCGCCGTCGCCGAAGCTGACATTGCATTCGGGCACTTCCATCAACGCGACGCCCAGCGCCTTGATGAGCATGTCGTTGACCGACAGCTTGATGCCGCGGCTTTCGAGGCCCGCATTCATTTCGCTGCGCAGCTTCAGAAGCTTGTCGAGCCGGATATCGACGGTGAGATAGATGTGCGGGATCTGTTGCTTCGCTTCGGTCAGGCGGCGCGCGATCGTCTTGCGCATGTTCGACAGCTTCTCGACGCTGTGCGGAATGTCGCCCGGATCGACCGTCTGTGCCTGCGGCGTGGGTGCGGCGGCTTTCTGCGGCGCAGCGGCGGCTCCGCCTGCCTTGTCGCCAAGATCGGCGCGAACGATCCGTCCACCCGGTCCCGAACCCTTGATGTTGGTGAGGTCGATGCCCTGCGCTTCGGCGAGGCGGCGTGCCAGCGGCGAGGCCTTCACCCGTTCGCCGTCCTTGCGCGGCGCGGCGGGCGCCTTGACGCCTTCGGCCTCGGCGGGAACGGCCTTTTTCTCGGGCTTGGGCGCTTCGTCGCGACCATAGCCCTTCTGCGCGGGCTGGGCCTCGGCCTTCTCTTCCTTCTTCTCTTGCTTGGCAGGCGCGGCGGCGGGCGCATCGACGCTCTCGCCTTCCTCGCCCAGCATCGCGATGACCGTGCCGACGGCGACATTGTCAGTGCCTTCCTCGACGAGGATCTTGAGCACGGTGCCTTCGTCGACCGCCTCGAATTCCATCGTCGCCTTGTCGGTCTCGATCTCGGCGAGGAGATCGCCCGAGGCCACCTCGTCGCCTTCCTTGACCAGCCATTTGGCAAGCGTTCCTTCCTCCATCGTCGGAGACAAGGCAGGCATTTTGAGTTCGGTGGCCATCGTGAAGATTCTTTCCCTTGTTGATCGGCATCCCACAAGCGCATCAGGGGCGGTGCGGTCAAGGCCCGTGGACGCTCCACGCTTGCACGCGCCGCGCTTTTCGCGCAGCCTGACCGGCAGTCGGGGGCAAAAGGAGGGCCATGCGTGTCGAACACCTATCTGGTGATCATGAAAGAAGCGCCCGAGGCCCGTCTCGCGCTCCGCTTCGCCGCGCGCCGCGCTGCCAAGACCGACCGCAAGGTCGAAGTGCTCGCCGTGGTCGAGCCGCAGGATTTCGCGGCCTGGGGCGGCGTACAGGCAGCAATGGAAGAAGAAGAACGGCTACGCCTCGAGGCCACCATCGCTTCGACGGTGGGCGAACTGGTCGAGGAAACCGGCGTCAAGCCCAAGATCACCGTCCGATCGGGCGACAGCATCAAGGTCATCTGCAAGGAAATCGCCGAGCGCGACGATGTCGCCGCGCTGGTGCTTGGCGCCGCGCCCGGTGCCAATCCGGGGCCGATCGTCAAATATTTCACCGGTGAAGGCGCGGGCGACCTGCCCTGCCCCGTCCTCCTCATCCCGGGCGGGATGGACGACGACCGGATCGAGGAATTGAGCTAGAACGCGCCGACCAGCACTTCGGCCAGCCGAACGCAGCCTGCCTCGTCATCCTCGTCGAACCGGTCGGGCTTGGGACTGTCGAGATCGAGCACGCCGATCAATTCGCCATCCTTGACGAGCGGCACCACCAGTTCGCTGTTCGAAGCAGAATCGCAGGCGATATGTCCTGAGAAGGCATGGACATCGGCGACGCGCTGCACCTCGCCCGTCTGGGCCGCCATGCCGCACACGCCCTTGCCGAAGGGAATGCGGATGCAGGCCGCGCGCCCCTGGAAAGGCCCCAGCACCAGTTCGCCGCCGACATTGCGGTAAAAGCCCGCCCAGTTGAGGTCGGGCAGTGTTTCCCAGATCAGTGCCGAGGCATTGGCCATGTTGGCGATGCCGTCCTTCTCACCGGTGACGAGCGCCTCGAGCGCCTTTGCCAACTCGTCATACATGGCGGCCTTGTCGCTCGTGTCGATCGCGAAATCATACATCAGTGCTGCACCTTCCCGCGCAATTTCTTGGTCTGCCCGCGCTTCACCTTGGCGTCGACGCGCTTGGCCTTGGCGGCACGGCTCGGTTTCGTTTTCCTGCGCTTCTTGGGCTGCACATGGGCCTTGGCAATCATCTCGGCAAGCCGCGCGCGCGCTTCCTCCCGATTGCTGTCCTGGCTGCGCGAGGCCTTGCAGGTGATGATGATATCGGCCCGGTCCTTGGTGACCTTGCTCCCCGCGATATGGCGCAAGCGATTGAGGACGCGCGGCGCCAGCCCCAAAGCCGCCAGCCGGACACGAAGCTGGACGCCCGTTTCCGAGGTGTTGGCATGCTGACCGCCCGGCCCGGTCCCCGCGAGGAAGGTCTCGCTCAGCGCTTCCTCGGGGATGCGCACCTCATCCGGCGACATCATTCTTCCATTCCGCAAAGCGCTCGGGCAGCGGCGCGACGCCTTCCAGCGGATCGCCTTTCTTGCGCGGCACCGTCAGCTTCCAGGCGTGGAGCATCATCTCGCCGCCGGGATAGCCGTAGACGCGGTCGCCGATGATGCCATGGCCCAGCCCCTCGCGCGCATGCACGCGGATCTGATGGGTGCGCCCCGTCAGCGGCATGAAAAGGACAAGGCTTCTGTCCTCGCGCACCGCAAGCCTGCGCCAGCGCGTCCGCGCGGGCTTTCCATCGGGATCGCCCACCATCTTCCAGCCACTCTCGGCGCTCGACTGCTTGGACAGCGGAAGTTCAATCACCCCTTCCTCCTCGCCGACTTCGCCGCCAACCAGCGCGACATAGCTTTTCTCGGCAAGATGCTGTTCGAACACCTGCTGGAACCAGCGCCGCGCCGGCTGGTGGCGGGCAAAAAGCAGGCAGCCCGACGTGTCCTGGTCGAGCCGGTGCATCGCAACCGGCGGCCGCTTGTAGTTGAGGCGCAATTCATCGATCCGCGCCTCGATGCTGTCGCCGCCCTTGCGGGGTGCATCGACCGGCAGGCCCGCGGGCTTGTCGAGCAAAATGACGTCGGCATCGACGAAAAGAATATGGTCTTCCAGGGACATGGAACGCGCCCTCGCATGGCGTTTCCCTACAGACAAGCCTTGATCGAAACTGAGTCTTTGGGGTCACGCCCCCGCAAAAAGAACAAAAATTAACCTTTTCAACCTTTGTTAACCTTTTGCCGCCAGATAGGTCATGGTTAATGGACGCTTAGACGTCGTTAAAGGCCCGCAGGGATTTTGCACGAACCGGTGCTGAAGTCGGGCGCAGTAACGGGGGAAAGAACAGATGCGGGTACTCCTGATCGAAGATGAGGCCACGATCGCGCAGAGCATTGAGCTCATGTTGTCGACCGAAGGCTTCAACACCTACACCACCGATCTGGGCGAAGAGGGCCTCGATCTGGGCAAGCTCTACGATTACGACATCATTCTTCTCGACCTCAACCTGCCCGATATGCACGGTTATGACGTCCTGAAGAAACTGCGCACCGCCAAGGTGCAGACGCCGGTCCTCATCCTGTCGGGCATCGGCGAAATGGATTCCAAGGTGCGCGCGCTGGGCTTCGGCGCCGACGATTATGTCACCAAGCCTTTCCACCGCGACGAACTCGTTGCCCGCATCCACGCGATCGTCCGCCGTTCGAAGGGCCATTCGCAGTCGGTCATCCGCACCGGCAAGCTGGCGGTCAACCTCGATGCCAAGACGGTCGAAGTGGATGGCAACCGCGTCCACCTTACGGGCAAGGAATATGCGATGCTGGAGCTTCTCTCGCTCCGCAAGGGCACCACGCTCACCAAGGAAATGTTCCTCAACCATCTCTATGGCGGGATGGACGAGCCCGAACTCAAGATCATCGACGTCTTCATCTGCAAGCTTCGCAAGAAATTGAGCCTCGCTTGCGGGGGCGACAATTATATCGAGACGGTCTGGGGCCGCGGCTATGTGCTGCGCGACCAGGAAGAAGACAAGGGCGCCGACGAAGCGGCGGCCTGAAAGAATTAGAAAGTCTGGCGGGAGCCAATGGGGCTAAGGGCGGCGTCCGGGGGGAACGCCGCCCTTTCTTTTTGACCCTATGAGCGCGTGACCCGGACCGTTAGCAACCGCAAGAAGTTTATTTAAGCGGCAGCGTCCGCTGGCTCGGTGTCCTTGCCGGCAGGTCCTTGCGCCGTTCGGCAGGATCGGCGGAGCGCGGTTCTTCCATGGGGCGCCAGCCATCGCGGCCAAGCCTTTCGAGCGGGCGGAACTTGGCCTTGTAGGCCATGCGGTCCGATCCCTCGACCCAATAACCGAGATAGACATAGGGAAGCCCCGCCCGCTTGGCGCGCAGGATATGGTCGAGGATGATATAGTTGCCGAGGCCCTGGCGCGCGTCGGGACCGGTATCGAAGAAACTGTAGATCATCGACAGGCCGTCGCCCTGCTGGTCCGACAGGCAAGCCCCGATCAGCTTGCCCGGCTGGCCGTCCTCGCCTGCAGGCTCGCGATATTCGACCACATAGGTCTGGACCGGCGTCTGCTCGACCATGTCGGCATAATCATGCTCGTCCATCTCGGCCATTCCGCCGCCGGGATGACGATGCGCGAGATAGTGCTGGAGAAGCTGATATTGCTCGTCGGTCGTCCAGGGCTTGCAGGCGGTCACCTCGATATCGGCATTGCGGCGAATGAGGCGGCGCTGCGATCGGGTCGGCGCGAAATCGGCGGTGCGCACGCGCACCGAGACGCAGGCCGAACATTCAACGCAGGACGGCCGGTAGGCGACCGACTGCGAGCGGCGAAAACCGATCCGGCCCAGAGCTTCGTTGAGTTCGGCGGCATGGCGACCATTGAGCTCGGTAAACACCTTTCGCTCCACCTTCCCCTCGAGATAGGGACAAGGCGCAGGATTGGTGACGAAGAATTTCGGAAAGCGAAATGGTGCGCTCACCGCCGGTCGACTCCTGCCAATTGGTTACCAGTTCCTTAATAGCCTATGCGGGGTCGAAACGCATTTGAAAAGCGGATGGGCCCGCTTTTCAGCGTTAATCCGGCTGCCTGTCCCGCTTTCGGACAGCGCAAGGCTCGGCAGGAAGTCGGTCAGTCGCGCATGATGGTGGTGCGTTCGACCTTGAACTCGGCGGCGCGAAGCCGCTCGATCAGCTGGTCGATCGCTTCGCTGTCGCGCGCTTCGCATTCCACTTCGATCAGCGAATCCTTGGCGGGCAGCGCGGTGAACACGCGGTGATGGTTGGTCTCGATGATATTGACCCCGCATTCGTGGAAAATGCGGGTGATCGCCGCCAGCGCGCCCGGACGATCCTGCGCCGCGATGCGCAGCCGCGCGATGCGCCCGCAACGCACCAGTTCGCGGACCAGCACATTGGCGAGCAGATGGCTGTCGATATTACCGCCGCACAGAACGGTGCCGACCTTGCGGCCGCGATATTTGTCGGGCTCCTCGAGAATCGCCGCCAGCCCCGCCGCGCCCGCGCCTTCGACCACGGTCTTCTCGATTCCGACCAGTAGAGCGACGGCATGCTCGATCGCGGCCTCGGGAACGAGGTCGATCCGCTTCACCTTCTCGCGGATGATCTCGCGGGTGAGATAGCCCGGGTCCTTGACCGCGATCCCTTCGGCCAGCGTGTCTCCGCCCAGTTCGAGCGCATTGCCTTCGATGACATTCTTCATCGCCGGAAACATCAGCGCCTCGACCCCGATCATCTCGATATCGGGCCTGATCGCCTTGGCGGCGGTGGCGATCCCGCTCATCAGCCCGCCGCCGCCGATCGGCACGACGAGGCAATCGAGGTCGGGCGCGGCCTCGAGCATCTCGAGCGCAATGGTCCCCTGCCCCGCGATCACCTCGGGATCGTCGAAAGGATGGACGAACACCAGCCCGCCCTCTTCCTCGAGCGAGCGGGCATGGGCATAGGCATCGTCATAGACCCGCCCGTGCAGGACGACATGCGCGCCATGCTGTTCGGTCTGGACGACCTTGATGGTGGGCGTGGGCTCGGGCATCACGATGGTGACCGGGATGCCGAGGCGCGCACCATGATAGGCGACCGCCTGCGCATGATTGCCCGCCGAAGCCGCGATCACGCCGCGCTTCTTCTCATCATCGGTGAGCTGCAACAGCTTGTTGAGCGCGCCCCGCTCCTTGTAGGCGGCGGTGAACTGGAGATTCTCAAACTTGAGCCAGATTTCCGCTCCCGCGATGTCGGAAAGGGTGCGGCTCAGGTTCATGGGCGTCCTGACCACCTGACCCTCGATGCGGGCGGCGGCGGCGCGGATATCGTCGATGGTTACGCTCATAAGGCTTGCGCCTAGCCCTTCCGCATCGCGCCGACAATGCTATGCGGGGCGCAAAGCTCAACTATCGTCCGGGAAGATCCTCATGCGTACTCTGCTTGCCACCGTCGCCCTCGTCGCCCTTGCGGCGCCTGCCAGCGCCGACACGCTCTATGATAATGTGAACGGCCTGCGCGCCGACGAAGAGGGACGGATCGAACGGTTCGACGCTCTCCTCGTCTCCGACGACGGCAAGGTCGTGCAGCTCGTTGCTCAAGGCGTGGAACGGCCCGAGGCCGATTTCGTGCTCGACATGGAAGGGCGCACGATGATGCCGGGCCTCATCGATGCGCATGGCCATGTCATCGGCCTGGGCCTTGCGACCATGCAGCTCGACCTCACGGGAACCGCCTCGATTGCCGAGCTTAAGCAGCGGGTCGCCGACTATGCGGCGGCCAACCCCGACCTTCCCTGGATTACCGGTCGTGGCTGGAACCAGGAATTGTTCGCCGACGGGCGGATGCCGCGCGCCAGCGACCTCGACGCGGTCGTTCCCGATCGCCCGGTCTGGCTGGGCCGCGTCGACGGCCATGCCGCCATCGCCAATAGCGCGGCGATGAAAGCCGCGGGCGTCACTGCCGCGTCCACCGTTCCCGAAGGGGGCGAAATGGTGATGGGCGAGGACGGCCAGCCCACCGGCCTGTTCATCGACACCGCCGAGCAGTTGGTGGCGAAGGCGGTTCCACAGAACGATGCCGCCACGCTCGACCTTGCCTTGGCGGCGGCGCAGCAATTCGCATTGTCCCATGGCCTCACCGCGGTCGCCGACATGGGTACCGCCGTAGGCGACTGGCACGCGATGCGCCGTGCGGGCGACCGAGGCAGCCTCAAGCTCCGCATCATGAGCTATTCGGGCGGGCTCGAGCCCGCGCTGACCATCGCGGGCACCGGCCCCACGCCCTGGCTCTATGACGGCAAGCTGCGGATGGGCGGCATCAAGCTTTACTCGGACGGCGCGCTCGGTTCACGCGGCGCGCTCCTCAAGCAGCCTTATGAGGATGCTCCGGCCAGCAGCGGCCTACCGGTCACGCCGATGCCGCTCCTCGAACAGCAGGCGATCACCGGGGCCAGCCGCGGTTTCCAGATGGCGATCCACGCGATCGGCGATGCCGCCAACGACACGGTGATCGGCATTTTCGAACGGCTGGGCGGCGGCGACAATGCCCGCCACCGGATCGAGCATGTCCAGATCCTCGACCCTGCCGACCTGCCGCGCATCGCCCGGGCGGGGATCATCGCATCGATGCAGCCCGTCCACCAGAGCTCGGACTGGCAGATGGCTGAAAAGCGCCTCGGCCCCGACCGGCTGGGCGCCGCCTATGCCTGGAAATCGATCCTCGATTCCGGCGCACGGCTGGCCTTCGGTTCGGACTTTCCGGTCGAACATCCCAACCCCTTTGTCGGGCTGAAGGTCGCCATCAGCCGCGAGGACGCCAAGGGCCAGCCGCAGGGCGGATGGCTCGCGAACGAAAAATTGAGCTTCGGACAGGCGCTTGCCGCCTTCACCACGGGCGCGGCCCATGCCGGGTTTGCCGAAAAGAAGTTCGGCAGCCTCGAGGCAGGCCAATATGCCGATTTCATCATCGTCGACCGCGATCCCACGGCAGTCGATGCCGATGCACTGGCCGAAACGCAGGTGCTCCAGTCCTGGGTCGGCGGACGGAAAGTCTATTCGCGCGACTGAGCGCGGCTGATGAGCATGGAGGGCGTGAGGATCTGGGGCAGTTCCTCGGGCTCCTCCGCTCCCGGCGCATACCAGAGGTAGAGTGGCACCGCCGCGCGTCCCCTTTCCTCGAGGAAGCGGGTGATCGCCGGATCGCCATCGGTCCAGTCGCCGACGAAGGTGACCACTCCCGCCTCGTCGAACACTTCCTGCACCGCATCGCGCTGAATCGCGCCGGCTTCATTGGCCTTGCAGGTCAGGCACCAGTCGGCGGTGAAATAGACGAAGACGGTCTTGCCCTCGTTTCGCGCCTTCGCGACCGCTTCCTCGCTCCAGGCGAGAGTGCCTTCGGGAATGCGGCTTTCGGCGGAGGGCCGATCCGGCAGGAGCATCGCGCCGCCTGTCGCCATGGCAAGCCCCGCGACCAGCGCTGCCCAGCCGAGCCAGCGCGCCTTGTTCGACAGCCATAAAAGCAGGCCGAGCAGCAGCACTGCCGCGACGCCCAGCCAGAGCGCCGTCTCACCGCTCAACCGCCACAGCAGCCACAGCGTCGCGGCCACGGTCGCTGCCATGGGAATCGCCAGCCAGCGCTGGAAGCGCGCCATCCACGGACCGGGGCTCGGCAGGCGGCGGCGAAGCGCCGGGACAAAAGCGACCAGCACGAAGGGAAGAGCAAGGCCAAGCCCGAGCGCGGCAAACACGCCGAGCGCGCCCATGGCAGGAAGAATGAGCGCGGTCCCGAGCGCCGCCCCCAGGAACGGCCCCGCGCAGGGCGTCGCGACGAAGGCGGCCAGCGCACCGGTGCCGACACTGCCACTGGTACGCACATTACCCGCCAGCACCGGCAGTCGGAACAGCCCCGCAAGATTGAAGGTGATCGCCGCGGCCAGAAGCAGCAGGATGAAGATGGTTCGCGGGTCCTGCAGCTGGAAGGCCCAGCCCGCGGCATTGCCTCCCGCGCGGATCGCCAGAAGCAGAAGGCCCAGCGAAGCGGTCCCGATTACCGCACCGGCCAGATAGCCGAGCGCATCGCGCCGTGCCTCGCGCGGATCGCCGCCCGCGCGCCCGAGGTGCACCGCCTTCATCGCAAGGATGGGAAAGACGCAGGGCATGAGGTTGAGAAGCATGCCGCCGACCAGCGCCCCCGCGATCGCGATGAGGACAACCGCCAGCCCCGCTTCGCCGACCGACTTTCCGCCGCCCGGCACGTCGCCCGGCATGGCCGTGAAGGACAGTCCCTGCCCCCCGTCGATGGCAAGCACGCCGCTGACGCTCTCGGGCACCGCTTCGCCCTTTCGGACCAGGTCGGCCACCAACTGGTCGCCCACGCGCCGGAAGCGGTAGGGCGCGGCATAATCGACCACTCCATTTTCGGCGATGAAGATCTCGGGCTTGCCGATTTCGAGGCTGGCGGGCACCGGAATGGCAAGCGACAGGCGATCGCCTTGGGCCTCGAAAGTCGCGGGAGTGGCGATCGGGCGAGGCAGCTTGCGACGGAACTGGTCGAACTCGGCGCTGCGGTCGGGACCTTCGCCTACCGGAAGAACCAGCGAGAAACTCCCCTTTTCGGGCACGCAGACCTTGTCGGTGCAGGCGAGCCAGCGCCCTTCGCCCCGGATCGTCAGGGCGCCCGCAGGCGCTTGGGGCACCCGCAGGGTCGCGAGCAGCGCATGGTCCTTCTTGTAGACATAGTTCACCAGCCCGAAGGCATCGAAGCGCACGGGCGTCGGATATTGGAAGTCGGAGATCGACGCGCCTTCCGGCAGGGTCCAATCGACGCTGAGCGGCAGCCCCGCATCGCCGGGGTTGAGCCAATAGCCATGCCAGCCGGGCTCGGTCTTGAAATGCAGCGCCAGCGTCACTTCGCCGCCTTCAAGAGGCAGCGGCCCTTCGGCGAGCAGCTGCGGAACGAGATGCGTGTCCTGCGCGGCGGCAGGAAGGGCAGTGAAAAAAGCAGCCAGAATCAGTAGCAGGCGCATCAACATGCCGCGCCCCTAGCTTGCCGCGGCCCCATCGTCGAGATTGGCGCGCAGCATCTCGCGGGCTTCCTCGACCTCGACGCCGCACCGCCGCGCATAATCAGCCAGCTGGTCTTCCCCGATCCGCGCCACCCCGAAATAGCGCGCCTGTGGATGCGCAAGATAGAAGCCGCTCACCGCGCTGGCAGGCCACATCGCGAAGGTCTCGGTCAATTCGATGCCCGCAGGATCACCGCCGAGTAGCTCGAACAGCAGTGGCTTGAGGCTATGATCGGGACAGGCCGGATAGCCCGGCGCCGGCCGGATCCCCTGATATTTCTCCGCGATCAACTGCTCGTTGGTCAGATGCTCCTCGGGCGCATAACCCCACAATCGGGTGCGCACATGGGCGTGCAGCCGCTCGGCAAAGGCTTCGGCCAGCCGGTCGGCGAGCGCCTTCAAGAGGATCGCCTGGTAATCATCGCCCTGGCTCTCGAAGGCACGGGCCTTCTCGGCGGCTCCGTGGATTGCCACCGCGAAGCCGCCGAGATGGTCGTCCTTTTCGGCGATGAAATCGGCGAGGCAGTCATTGCTACGTCCTTCGCGCTTCTTCACCTGCTGGCGCAGCATGGGCAAACGCGTCCCGTCCGCGATGATATCGTCGCCATCGCGATGCGCGGGCCAGATCGCGGCGACGCCGCGCGCAGTCAGCCATTCCTCTTCGATCAACCGGTCGAGCATCGCCTGCGCATCGGAATGGAGCTCGCGCGCGCTTGCCCCTACCACCACGTCCTCGAGGATGGCGGGATAGGTGCCGTGCAATTCCCAGCTGCGGAAGAAAGGTGTCCAGTCGATGAAGCGCCGCAGATCGCCGAGCGGCCAACGGTCGAACCGATGCGGACCCGCTTCGCGCGGCGGCGGAGCCTTGTCCGCTTCGTCGATCGGCGCCGCATTCGAACGCGCTTCGGAAAGAGGGAGGAGCGGGCTCTTGCCGCGCTTTGCCCGCCCTTCGCGGATCGCCGCATATTCCTCGCCCACCTCGCTGGCGAAAGGCGCACGCTCGTCCCCCATCAGCTTTCCCGCCACCCCGACCGCGCGGCTGGCATCGTTCACATGCACGACCGGACCCGAATATTCGGGCGCGATCTTGAGCGCGGTATGCACCCGGCTGGTGGTCGCGCCGCCGATCAGCAAGGGGATCGACAGGCCCTCGCGTTCCATTTCGCTCGCATTGGCGACCATTTCATCGAGGCTGGGCGTGATGAGGCCCGACAGGCCGATCATGTCGGCATCATGCCGTTTCGCCGCGGCCAGGATGTCGGGCCAGCCGACCATCACCCCGAGGTCGATAATCTCATAGCCATTACATTGCAGCACCACGCCGACGATATTCTTGCCGATGTCGTGCACATCGCCTTTCACCGTCGCCATCACGATCCGCCCCTTGCCCGAGCGCGCGCCGCCATCGCTTTCGGCCTCGATATGTGGAAGAAGCTGGGCGACCGCTTTCTTCATCACCCGCGCCGATTTCACCACCTGCGGCAGGAACATCTGGCCCGAGCCGAAAAGGTCGCCGACGCGGTTCATCCCGTCCATCAGCGGCCCCTCGATGACCAGGATCGCGCGCCCCATCGCCTGCCGCGCTTCCTCGACATCTTCGACGACATGGCGGTCGATGCCTCGGACGAGCGCATGGGTCAGCCGCTCGCCCACCGGCGCATCGCGCCACGCCTCGTCCTGTCCCTCCTCCTTGGTGCCACTGCCGGCGCTTTCCTGCGCCAGGCCCACGAGCCGCTCGGTCGCCCCGGAATCGCGGTCGAAAATCACCGCCTCGCACGCATTGCGGAGCTGGGGGTCGATCTCGTCATAGACGTCGAGCTGCCCGGCATTGACAATCGCCATGTCCAGCCCGGCGGGAATGGCATGATAGAGAAAGACGCTGTGCAACGCGCGGCGCACCACTTCATTGCCGCGGAAGGAGAAACTCAAGTTGGAGAGCCCGCCCGACAGATGCGCCCCGGGGCAGAGCTTTTTCAGATCGCGGCACGCATCGATGAAATCGACCGCATAGCGGCGATGCTCGTCGATCCCGGTTGCCACCGCGAAGATATTGGGATCGAAGATGATGTCCTCGGCCGGAAATCCGTCCCCGGTCAAAAGCCGATAGGCCCGCTGGCAGATTTCCACCTTGCGCGCCCGGGTGTCGGCCTGTCCTTTCTCATCGAAGGCCATGACCACCACCGCCGCGCCATGGTTCCGCACCTTGCGCGCCAGGTCGAGGAAAGCCTCCTCCCCTTCCTTGAGGCTGATCGAATTGACGATCGGCTTGCCCGGCACGACCTTCAGCCCGGCCTCGATCACCGACCAGCGTGAACTGTCGATCATCACCGGCACGGCGGCGATGTCGGGTTCGGCGGCGATGCGCTTGAGGAAGATGGTCATTGCCTGCTCGCTGTCGAGCAGCGCTTCGTCCATATTCACGTCGATGATCTGCGCGCCATTGGCGACCTGCGTCCGGGCGACTTCCACCGCAGCATCATAATCACCCTGGCTGATCAACTTTCGAAAACGTGCCGAGCCCGTGACATTGGTGCGCTCGCCGATCATCACGAAGCGGCTCGCGACCTGGTCGGCGGCAGGCGGGTCGATCCGGCTCATGACGCCACCCGAAGCGGCGATTGCCCTGCGAGCCACAATGCGGGGTCGGCAGGCCGCGGCTCGCGGGGACGGGCCTTTCCGGCCACCTCGGCGATCGCCGCGATATGTTCGGCGGTCGTCCCGCAACAGCCCCCCACGACATTGACCAGCCCTTCGTCGAGCCATTCGGCGACCTGTGCGGCGGTCTGTTCGGGGCCTTCCTCATATTCGCCCAGATCATTGGGAAGCCCGGCATTGGCATAGGCCATGACAAGCCCCGACGCCCGGCCGCTCAAGGCCTTGAGATGCGGGCGAAGCGCATGAGCGCCGAAGCTGCAGTTGAGCCCGATGGTCAAGGGCTCGGCATGGGCGACCATCGCCCAGAATGCCTCGACCGTATGGCCCGACAGGTTGCGCCCCGACAGGTCAGTGAGCGTCATCGACAGCATCATCGGCAGCGACCCGCCCAGCTTTTCCTCGACTTCGCGCACCGCCACGATCGCCGCCTTGGCGTTGAGCGTGTCGAAGATCGTCTCGATGAGGATGAAATCCACTCCGCCTTGGGCGAGCGCCTCGACCTGCTCGGCATAGACTGCGACCAGCTCGTCGAAGTCGATCTCGCGATAGGCGGGATCGGATACGTCGGGGGAAAGCGACAGGGTCTTGTTGGTCGGCCCGACCGCTCCCGCGACGAAGCGGGGCGCATCGGCGCTGGAGAATTCGTCGGCGATGCGCCGCGTGATCGCCGCCGCGGAGCGGTTGACGTCGCCCACCAGGTGACCCGCGCCATAATCGGCCTGGCTGATCGCATTGGCGTTGAAGCTGTTGGTGGCAAGGACATGCGCTCCGGCTTCGGCAAAGCCGCGACAGATCTGCTCGACCGCTTCGGGGGCGGTGAGGTTGAGAAGGTCGTTATTGCCCTGCTGCGGCCCGTTGGTCGCGACGTCGCCCGCGAAATCCGCTTCGCCCAACCCCAGTGACTGGATCGCGGTGCCATAGGCGCCGTCCTTCACCAACACCCGCCGCGCGGCCATGTCGCGGAAGCGTCGGGCGGCGCTCACCCCTTGACCCCCAGCATATGGCAGATGGTCCAGCTGAGGCTCGCCCGGTTGAGCGTGTAGAAATGGAAATGGCGCACCCCGCCCGCATAGAGTCGCCCGCACATCTCGGTCGCCACCGTCGCCGCGACCAGCCGCCGCGCATCGGGAAGCGCATCGAGCCCCTCGAACTTTTGGTCGAGCCAGTCGGGAATGGCCGACCCGCATTTGCGCGCGAATTCGCGCGTCCGTTCGACATTGGTAACGGGCAGGACGCCGGGCACCAGCTCGATGTTGCGGCCCCTCGCCGCCAGCGCATCGCGCAGCCGGAAGAAGGCATCGGCGGAAAAGAAGAATTGCGTGATTGCCCGCTCGGCCCCCGCGTCGATCTTGCGCAGCAGGTGATCGAGGTCGGCATCGGCGCTGCGCGCTTCGGGATGGCCTTCGGGATAGGCGGCGACCGAAATGTCGAAATCGGCCACTTCCTTGAGGCCCGCGACCAGTTCGGCGGCATTGGCATAGCCGTCGGGATGCGCGCTGAACGGCTGGCCATCAGGCGGATCGCCGCGCAGCGCGACGATATGGCGCACCCCCGCATCCCAATAGTCGCGCGCGACTTCCTGCACTTCCTCGCGGCTGGCATCGACGCAGGTGAGATGCGCGGCAGGCGTGAGGTCGGTTTCCTCGAGGATGCGCTTGACGGTCGAATGGGTACGCTCGCGGGTGGAGCCGCCCGCACCATAGGTGACCGACACGAAACGCGGCTCGAGCGGCGCCAGCCTGCCGATCGACTGCCACAGCCGCTCCTGCATCGCTTCGCTGCGCGGCGGGAAGAATTCGAAGCTCACGTCGATGTCGCCATGGCAGCGCTCGAACAAGGGCGCGGGTGCGGGCGTGGAAGTAAGATTCATGCCGCTCTCCTTCCGCCGTCGCGGCGACCCGGCTGCTCGGCGCGCCAGATGCTCACCGTCAATTGGCCACCCTCCAGCTTGACCGGATCGTCGCCTTCGAGCCCTGCGGCGGCGAGCCAGTCGGCCATGGCGCGGTCGGAAAAGCCCAGCCGACGATGGCGATGAACCTTGCGCAATTCCTCATGATCATGGGGGGCGAAATCTGCGATCAGCATCTGCCCGCCGGGCTTGAGAATACGCGCCGCTTCGCTGATCGCCTTGGCGGGGTTCTCGGCATAATGAAGGACAAGGTGCAGGATGACGCAGTCGGCCGAGGCATCGCGGAGCGGCAGCGCGAACATGTCGCCCTGGCGCAGACTGGCATTGGTGACGCCCGCTGCGTCGAGCTTGACCCGCGCGAGCCGAAGCATCTCGGTGCTCCGGTCGATACCGATGGCCTCGCTCGCCCGCGCCGAGAACAGCTGGATCATGCGCCCCGTGCCGGTCCCGATGTCGACGAGGCGGCCCAACGGCCCGGGTCCCAGTGCCCGGGCGATGGCGCTTTCCATCCGCGCTTCCTCGACATGGAGCGAACGGAGTTGGTCCCACTCGCCCGCTTTCTCGGCGAACCATCGCTCGGCGGCCTCGGCGCGTTCGTCGCGCACCGCCTCCAGCCGCGCCGCATCCTCGGCAAAACGGCGCCGATCTTCCTCGTTGGTGGCTTCGTCGATCAGTTCGGCGAGCGGCCCGGTGAGCGCCGAATCACCCATTTCGACGAACACCCAGGCCCCTTCCCTTCGGCGGCGGATCAATCCGGCTTCCTCGAGGATCCGCAAGTGGCGCGACACGCGCGGCTGGCTCTGCCCCAGTGCACCCGCCAGTTCGCCCACTGCCAGCTCCATTGAGCGGACGAGCGAGAGGATGCGCAAGCGGGTGGGATCGGCAAGCGCCTGAAAAAGTGTCGAAAGTCTTCCACCCCCGCTCATCGGATAATCATATAAACAAGTCTTTATGTCCGTCAATCACCCGCGCGAAGTTGCCGCTCGGTGAATTTCTCAACCGGCCACTGACAAAAATGACGATTGCGTGACTGCAATGAACCGTCTATTTGCACCCGCAGGCCTGCCCGATGACGGCAGGCTCTGCCTTGTGCGCGCGGTGAGCGGGCACGCAATGCAAGGAATGAAGTATCATGAAGAAGGTTGCACTGACCGTTTCGGTTCTCGCACTCGGCCTCGCTGCCTGCGAAACCCAGACTGAAGAAGCGATGGAAAACGACATGGCCGTCGCTGGCGAAGCCGTCGACAATGCCGCTGACGAAGCGGACATGATGGCCGACAACGCCATGGACGCCATGGAAGGCGCAGCTGCTGAAGCTGCCGCTGAGACCGACGCTGCCGCTGCTGAAGTGGAAGCCGAAGTCGAAGGCGAAATGTAAGCTTTTCCAAGCTTATCGCTTTTCGAAAGGGTCGCCCGGCACTGCCGGGCGGCCCTTTTTCATTGCCTGACACGTTGACTGCCCATGAAACCCGCATTCCTCCCCCTTTTCCCCGCAGCGGTCCTGCTTGCCTCCTGCTCCGGCTCGGTCGATCGCCCGACCGACGAGGAAGTTCAGAAGCTCGACGAGGCCGAGGCGATGCTCGACCGGCTCGATGCCGAAGCGGACGGGATCGGAAACGGGCAGGAAGCCCCATAGAAAAAGGCCGGGGCAAAAACCCCGGCCTTTCCCTTTGTCAGACTGGCTGAACGGGCAGGACTTAGAAGTCCATGCCGCCCATGCCGCCCATGCCACCCGGCATGGCCGGAGCCGAGGACTTGTCCTCGGGCAGCTCGGCCACGGTCGCTTCGGTGGTGATGAGCAGGCCCGCGACCGACGCGGCATCCTGCAGCGCGGTGCGAACGACCTTGGTCGGATCGATGACGCCCGAAGCGACCAGGTTTTCATACTGGTCGTTGGCGGCATTGAAGCCCATCGTCGGGTCGTTGCCGTCGATCAGCTTGCCCGCGACGACGGCGCCGTCGAAGCCCGCATTCTGGGCGATCTGGCGAACCGGCGCCTGCAGCGCGCGGCGAACGATGTCGATGCCGCGGGTCTGGTCGTCATTGTCACCCTTGAGGCCGTCGAGAGCCGAGGTGGCGTAAAGCAGCGCGGTACCGCCGCCCGGAACGATGCCTTCCTCGACCGCGGCGCGGGTCGCGTGGAGCGCGTCGTCGACACGGTCCTTGCGTTCCTTCACCTCGACTTCGGTGGCACCGCCGACCTTGATGACGGCCACGCCGCCCGCGAGCTTGGCAAGACGTTCCTGCAGCTTCTCGCGGTCATAGTCGCTGGTGGTGTTCTCAATCTGCTGGCGGATCGCGGCGGTACGGCCTTCGATCTGGTCCTTCTCGCCCGCACCGTCGACGATGGTGGTGTTATCCTTGTCGATGGTGACGCGCTTGGCGGTGCCCAGCATGTTGAGCGTGACATTCTCGAGCTTGATGCCGAGGTCTTCCGAGATCATCTCGCCGCCCGTCAGGATGGCGATATCCTCGAGCATCGCCTTGCGGCGATCGCCGAAGCCCGGAGCCTTGACCGCGGCAACCTTGAGACCGCCGCGCAGCTTGTTGACGACCAGCGTCGCAAGCGCTTCGCCTTCGATGTCCTCGGCAATGATCAGCAGCGGGCGACCCGACTGCACGACATTTTCGAGGATCGGAAGCATCGCCTGGAGGTTCGAGAGCTTCTTCTCGTGGATGAGGATGTAGGGATCGTTGAGTTCGACCTGCATCTTCTCCGGATCGGTGATGAAGTAAGGCGACAGATAGCCGCGGTCGAACTGCATGCCCTCGACGACGTCGAGTTCGAATTCGAGACCCTTGGCTTCCTCGACGGTGATCACGCCTTCCTTGCCGACCTTTTCCATGGCTTCGGCGATCTTCTCGCCGACTTCACGGTCGCCATTGGCCGAGATGATGCCGACCTGCGCGATTTCTTCCGAACCGGCGACGGGCTTCGAACGGCCCTTGAGGTCTTCGACAACCTTGCCGACCGCGAGGTCGATGCCACGTTTCAGATCCATCGGGTTCATACCGGCGGCAACCGACTTCATGCCTTCCTGGACGATCGACTGGGCCAGCACCGTGGCGGTGGTGGTGCCGTCACCGGCAACGTCGTTGGTCTTGGAGGCGACTTCGCGCAGCATCTGTGCGCCCATGTTCTCGAACTTGTCCTTGAGTTCGATTTCCTTGGCGACCGAAACACCGTCCTTGGTGATGCGCGGCGCGCCGAACGACTTGTCGATCACGACATTGCGACCCTTGGGGCCGAGCGTGACCTTCACGGCGTCGGCGAGGATGTCGACGCCCTTCATGATGCGCTCGCGCGCATCGCGGGAGAATTTTACGTCTTTGGCAGCCATTTCGAATGCCTTTCTGTCAGTGAATTGGGAGATTGGGAAAAGCGGGCGCCTCAGGCCATGACGCCGAGAATGTCGCTTTCCTTCATGATGATGAGATCTTCGCCGTCGAGCTTGATTTCGGTGCCCGACCACTTGCCGAACAGGATCTTGTCACCGGCCTTGACGTCGAGCGGCGTGACGGTGCCGTTTTCGGCGCGCGCACCCGAACCGACGGCGACGACTTCGCCTTCCTGCGGCTTTTCCTTGGCGCTATCGGGGATGATGATCCCGCCAGCGGTCTTTTCTTCGGCCTCGACACGGCGGACGAGGACACGGTCGTGAAGCGGTTTGAAACCCATGGGGCCCCTCTTCTGTTCTAGTGTTGGTCCAATGTTCACGACTGGCACTCTTCCAAAGAGAGTGCCAACGTCGCGGCGGATGTGGGATGGAGGGCGAGCGGAGTCAACGGTTCGCACGCGAAATTTTTTGACGCTCAGCGCGGCTGCGTCAGGCCCAGCTTTTCCCGCATCATCCAGCGAGCGAGCATGAGGATCGCGACGATCGCGAGACCCACGGCCAGCCCGGTCCAGATACCGACGCCATCCCATCCCGCCTCGAAGGCGAGCCAGGCGCCGACCCCGATGCCGATCAACCAATAGCCGACGAAGGTGAAGACCATCGGGATCTTAGTGTCGTGCAGCCCGCGCAGCACGCCTGCGCCCACGACCTGCGCACCATCGACGATCTGGAAGATGGCGGCGACCACGAGGAAGGATGCCCCGAGCGCGAGCACATGCGCATTTTCGGGCGTGTCGGCAAGGAACAGGCCGATGAGTTCGCGCGGGAACAGCCAGAGGAAGATCGCCATCACGCTCATGAAGCCGACGCCCAGCGTCCATGCCGTCCAGCCCGCCCGCGAAATGCCGGCCTTGTCGCCGCGCCCCGCCATGATCCCGACACGCACGGTCGCGGCCTGGGCAATGCCCCAGGGCACCATGAAGGACAGCGCCGCGATCTGGAGCGCAATGGCGTGGGCGGCAAGCTCGTCGGCACCGACCAGCCCCATCAGATAGGCCGCCGCCGAGAAGACCCCGCCTTCGAACCCCATTGCGAGCCCGATCGGCAGACCCAGCGCCCACATCGTGCGATAACGCGGCCAGTCGGGCCGCCACAGCCGCGCGAGCAAGTGGAAACGGCGGAACTGCCGGTCGCGCAGCACCACGAAGAGCATCGCGCCGACCATCAGCATCCAGGTGATCGTCGAGGCCAGCCCTGCACCGAACAGGCCCAGCGCGGGCAGCCCGAAACCGCCGAAGATCAGCCCGTAATCGAGCAGGCTGTTGATCGGGATGCCCGAAATGGAAATGAGCAGCATCCAGCCCGGCCGTTCGAGCGCGGCAAGGAAATTGCGCAGCGCGTTGAACAGGAGAAAGAAAAAGGTCGACCACAGATAGCCCCAGAGGAAGACCTGCGCATCGCGCGCCAGTTCGGGCTCCTGCCCCAGCCAGCCGATCAGCGTCTCGGCATTGATGAGCAGAAGCCAGATCGGGATGGTGATGGTGACGGCGAGCCAAAGCGACTGGCGGAAGCTGCGCCGCACTTCCTTCACGCGTCCCCGCCCGCGCCCGAGCGCGCTCGCCATCATCGGCGATGCCGCGGTGATCAGCCCGAGTGCGATGAGGTTGAGCGCAAAGGCGAGGTTGAGCGCCAGAGCCGCCGCCGCCAGTTCATGCGCCCCGAGGCGGCCGAGGAAAAAAGTGTCGATTGCCTGGATCGAGGCCATCGTCAGATTGGCGAGAATGAGCGGCCAGGCAAGCTGCAGCGTGGCGCGAAGTTCGCGCTTCCATCCGTGAAGGGAAGTGTCCGCTCCGCTCATCGTCCCGACCCGCTATCGGCCATTGCCCCCGCCGTCCAGCGAATAAGGGTGGCGCAACGCCCCCGCCTCCCTATCTTGTGCCCAACACCGGAAGAGAGGCCCATTCAATGTCATTCGCGCGCGCATTGTGGAAATTGCTGGTCGGGATCAAGGACGGGCTGGTGCTCATCTTCATGATCCTTTTCTTCGGCCTTCTCTATGTCGCGCTGTCCGCAGCCCCCGCGCAGGTGCGCGAAGGCGTGCTCTGGGTCGATCTCGACGGCGTGGTGGTCGAGGAGCCTTCGGCGCCCGATCCCCTCCTGATGGCGACGGGCCTGTCGAACCGGGCGGGCGAATATCGTCTGCGCACCCTTGTCGAGGCACTCCGCGAAGCGCGCGAGGACGACCGCATCAAGGCGGTCGCGCTCGATCTCGACGGTTTCCTGGGCGGCGGCCAGGCGGCGCTTGGCGAACTGGCGGACGCGATCGAGGAATTGCGCAAGGACGACAAGCCGGTGATCGCCTTCGCCACTGCCTATTCGGACGATGCCTACCAGCTTGCCTCCCATGCCAGCGAAATCTGGCTCAACCCGATGGGCGCGGTGGCCTTTGCCGGCCCCGGCGGGAGCAGCCTCTATTATGGCGAATTCTTCGACCGGATCGGCGTCACCGCCAATGTCTACCGGGCGGGCGACTATAAGAGCGCGGTCGAACCCTATACCCGCTCGGACATGAGCGAGGAATCGCGCGCCAACCGCCGCCAGTTGGCGGGCGCGCTTCTCGAAAGCTGGCGCGAGGATGTCGCGGCCGCGCGTCCCAAGGCACAGCTCGATCTCGCGCTCGACGACCCGGTCGGCATGATCGAGGCCGCCGACGGCGACCTCAGCCGCGCGGCGCTCATGGCGGGGCTGGTCGACCAACTGGCCAGCCGCACCGATTATGTAAAGCGCCTCGCCGAACTGGGCGGCGAGGATGGCAAGGGCGGTTTCCGCCACACCCTCGTCGAGGATTATGCCGCGCGCATGGTCGAAAAGCCTTCGGGCAAGATCGGCGTGGTGACGGTCGCGGGCACGATCGTCGATGGCACCGCCGGCCCCGGCACCGCGGCAGGCGCGAGCATCGCCATGGCAATCGAAGAGGCCGCCGCGCAGCGCGATCTCGACGCCTTGATCGTCCGCATCGATAGCCCGGGCGGCTCGGCCCTCGCTTCGGAGCGCATCCGCCAGGCCATTCTCGCGGTGAAGGCCAAGGGCGTTCCGGTGGTTGCCAGCTTCGGCAACGTCGCGGCTTCGGGCGGCTATTGGGTCGCCACTGCCGCCGACAAGATCGTTGCCGAACCCTCGAGCATCACTGGCTCGATCGGCGTCTTCGCCATGCTGCCGAGCTTCGAGGGAAGCCTCGAAAAGCTGGGAATCGGCGCGGACGGCGTGGCCACCACCCCACTGTCGGGCCAGCCCGATCTTCTCGAAGGCCTCTCGCCCGCGGCCAATGCTTTTCTCCAGGCTGGCGTCGAGGATGTCTACAAACGCTTCCTGACCATTGTTTCGGAGGCGCGCGACCTTCCGGTCGAACGGGTCGACGCAATCGGCGGTGGCCGCGTATGGGATGGCGGATCGGCGCATCAGGTCGGCCTGATCGACCGCTTCGGCGGAATGGACGAGGCCATCGCGCTCGCCCGTGAGCTGGCAGACGATGAGGATGGCGAGCTTTTCTATATCGAGCGAAAGAGCCCCTTTGCCGACAGCCTTCTCGGAATATTCGCCAGCGACGCGCACGCCGAGCGCTCCGCCGATGCCTTCGCGCTGCTCGCGCCCGCCCCCGAAGCGCTGGTTCGCCAGGCGCTCGCCGATGTCGAGGAAATGCTGTCGGGTCCGACGATCCAGCTGCGCTGTCTCGACTGCGGCCCGCAGGCGCGCCCCGCATCGCCGCCGCCTCGGGGCTGGCTCGCTCGCTTATTCGCCGGCTGATCGCCGCTTGCGGCGCTTCTTGCGGCCCGTCGACATGGGCAGGAGGATGAGCGCGAGCACGGTCATCACGATCGAGAAGATCGCAAAGCTCTTGATCCAAAGGTTCGAGGTGTCCTCGCGGGTCTGGAGGTCCATGATGTGCAGCCCCCAGAAAAAGTCGAACACCCGCCACCAGCTGGTGCGCCGCGCGCTGATCGCCCCGGTCGCTTCGTCGACATAGAAGCGGTCGCCATTCTCCATCTCGACCTGCCACGCCGCGACCGGGCGGCGCCAGTCCATCGGCGGGTCGTCGGGATCGGTGCGCGAAACGCTCCGGATGCGGCTGTCGCCCTGGTAACGCGCCATCACTTCGGCCGAAGCTTCGTCGGCGCCGTAGGCCGGTAGCCATTGCCCCGTCGCAGGATCGGCGAGCCGTTCGGACCCGTCGCTCAATCCCACGACCCAGCGCGGCCCGCCCATGCGATGCTCGATCCGCGCGCCCTCGATGGGAACGCCCCGCGCCGCTGCAGGCAGGACGGGTTCGCTTTCAAGCTGGAAGGCGGTTGCAGGCGCGATCAGGTCGGTGCCGCGCACTTCCTCGATCGGCTTCCAGACCATCACGAGGCCCGAGACGGTCCAGATGAGAAATGGCACCCCGACCAGCCATCCCAGCCAGAGGTGCCATTTACGCAGTCTCTTGCGATTGATCATCGGCAATGCTCCTCGCCCCTCTTGCTAGAGCGGCGGGAGCCCATTTGCCAAGTCCGCTAGATGTGGATGGGCTTGCCCTGAACTGCCATCGCCGCTTCCTTGATCGCTTCCGAATGCGTCGGATGTGCGTGGCAGGTATAGGCGATATCCTCGCTCGTTGCGCCGAATTCCATTGCCTGGGCAGCCTGCGCGATCATGGTGCCGGCAGGTACCGCGATGCACCACACGCCGACCACGCGATCGGTCTTGGCATCGGCGATGATCTTCACCGAACCATCGGGTTCGTGATTGGTCTTGGCACGACTGTTGGCAAGCATCGGGAACTTGCCGACCTTGACCTCGCCATATTTTTCCTTCGCCTCGGCTTCGGTCAGGCCAACGCCCGCGATTTCGGGGAAAGTGTAGACCACGCCCGGAATGATGTCGTGGTTCACGATGCCCGTCAGGCCCGCGATATTCTCGGCCACGGCAATGCCTTCATCCTCGGCCTTGTGGGCAAGCATGGGGCCCGGCACGACATCGCCGATCGCCCAGACGCCGTCGACCTTGGTGCGGAAGTCATGATCGGTTTCGATCTGGCCGCGCTTGTTGACTTCCAGCCCGATGGCTTCGAGGCCCAGGCCTTCCGTGTTCGGGCGACGCCCGATCGCGACGAGCACGCAGTCGGCTTCCAGCGTCTCGCTGTCGCCGCCCTTGGCAGGCTCCATCGTCAGCGTCGCCTTCTTGCCCTTGACCTCGACCGCGGTCACCTTGGTCGAAAGCTTGAAGTCGATGCCCTGCTTCTTGAAGATCTTGTGCGCTTCCTTGCGGATATCGTCGTCCATGCCGGGCAGGATCTGGTCGAGAAACTCGACGCAGGTCACCTTGGCGCCCAAACGGCGCCACACGCTGCCGAGTTCGAGGCCGATCACGCCGCCGCCGATGACGACCATGTGCTCGGGCACTTTCTCGAGTTCGAGCGCGCCAGTCGAGGAGACAATGATCTTCTCATCGATTTCCACGCCCGGAAGGGGGGTCACCGACGAACCTGTCGCAATCACGATATTCTTGGCGGTCACGGTCTTGCCGGCGACTTCGACGCTGTGCGCGTCCTTGAAGGTGGCATAGCCCTTGAGCCAGTCGACCTTGTTCTTCTTGAACAGGAATTCGATCCCGCCGGTCAGCTGCTTGACCGCATCGCGGCGCTGGCCGTGCATCTTGTCGAGGTTGAGCTTGGGCTTCACTTCCACGCCCATGCTCTCCATCGTGCCGTTCGCCGCGGCGTCATAATATTCGGACGCATGCAGCATCGCCTTGGAGGGAATGCAGCCGACGTTGAGGCAGGTCCCGCCCAGCGTCTCGCGCCCTTCGGCACAAGCGGTCTTGAGCCCCAGCTGCGCGGCGCGGATTGCCGCCACATAACCGCCGGGTCCGGCACCGATCACCAGGACGTCATAGTCGAATTCAGCCATTCTCATTTCCCTCTGGCGCGTCGCGGCGCCGATCCATGTCGTTCGCGGGCGTCACTAGCGGCCCGCCGTGCAATTGCCAAATGGGCCTGCCCTAAAGGTCAATCAACAGGCGCGTGGGATCCTCGATCGCTTCCTTGATCCGGACGAGGAAGGTCACCGCTTCGCGGCCATCGACCAGCCGGTGGTCATAGCTCAGCGCGAGATACATCATCGGGCGGATCTTGACTTCGCCATTCACCGCGACGGGGCGCTCCTCGATCCGGTGCATGCCGAGCACCGCCGACTGGGGCGGGTTGATGATCGGGGTCGAAAGCAGGCTGCCGAACACTCCGCCATTCGAGATGGTGAAGGTCCCCCCCTGCATTTCCTCCATGCTGAGCGTGCCTTCCTTGGCGCGCTCGCCGAAGTCGGCGATGGTCGTCTCGATTTCGGCGAAGCTCATCCGGTCGGCCGAGCGGATGACCGGCACGACCAGCCCCTTGGGCGCCGATACCGCGACCGAGACATCGAGATAGTCGTGATAGACGATCTCGTCCCCGTCGATGCGGGCATTGACCGAGGGCACGTCCTTGGCGGCCAGCGCGACGGCCTTGGTGAAGAAGCCCATGAAGCCGAGACGGATGCCATGCTTCTTGGCGAACTCGTCCTTATATTTGGCGCGCGCTTCCATCACCGCGGTCATGTCGACATCGTTGAAGGTGGTGAGCAGCGCCGCGGTGTTCTGCGCATCCTTGAGGCGCTTGGCGATGGTCTGGCGAAGGCGGCTCATCTTGACCCGCTCCTCGCGCCGCTCGCCCGACACGCCCTTGGCCGAAGGCGACGGCTTCTGCGCGGGCTGCGCGGCGGGCGCAGGCGTGGCGGCAGGCTTGTCGGCCTTGGGGGCGGCGTCCTTGGCCTTGGCGGCCGCGATCACGTCATCCTTGGTGATGCGCCCGTCCTTGCCGGTGCCGCTGATCTTGGAGGGATCGACGCCATGTTCGAGGACCGCGCGGCGCACCGCGGGCGACAAGGTCACGGGCTCGGTGCCCGCGCCATGTTCCATTTCTTCATTGTCCTCGGCGACCTCGTCCTCGACCGCGATATTCTCACCGGGTCCCGGCTCATGCTCGGCCTTGGCGGCGGGCGCTTCGGCGGCTTCGCCATCCTTGATCGTCGCGATGACGGTGCCGACCTCGACGGTGTCGCCCTCGGAGAATTTCTGCTCGCCCATCACGCCCGCGACGGGGGAAGGCACGTCAACCGACACCTTGTCGGTTTCGAGGCTGGCGATCGCCTCGTCGGCCTCAACCGCATCGCCCGGCTGCTTGAGCCATTCGCCGACAGTGGCTTCGGTAATCGATTCGCCCAGCGTGGGGACCTTGACCTCGGTGGCCATGACGTTCCTTTTCTCTTACTTCGTATCGGGGCTGCTATGCCCCAAAGCCTCGGCAATCAAGGCTGCCTGCTGCTTGGCATGGCGCGTGGCAAGCCCGGTGGCGGGCGAAGCCGACGCCGCGCGCCCCGCATAACGGGGCCGCATGCCCTTGAACCCGGCCTCGCCGAGACATTCTTCCAGATAGGGTTCGACGAAGAACCAGCTGCCCTGGTTCTTCGGCTCTTCCTGCGCCCAGATCACTTCCTCGAGGTTGGTCATCGCCTCGAGGCGTTTGACCAGCGGCTCGCTGGGGAAGGGATAGAGCTGCTCGATCCGCACGATCTGCACATCGTCGAGCCCGAGCTTGTCGCGTTCCTCGATGAGGTCATAGGCAACCTTGCCCGAGCAAAGCACGAGGCGCCGCGTCTTTTCGGGCGCGGGCGGATTGAGATCCGACTTGATGCGGAAGAAATGCCCTTCGCCGATGAATTCCTCGCGGCTCGACACCGCCAGCTTGTGCCGGAGCAGCGACTTGGGCGTCATGATGATGAGCGGCTTGCGGAAATCGCGCATCATCTGGCGGCGAAGCACATGGAAATAATTGGCGGGCGTGGTGATATTGCACACCTGCATATTGTCTTCGGCGCACAGCTGCAGATAGCGCTCGAGGCGCGCCGAGGAATGTTCGGGCCCCTGCCCTTCATAGCCGTGCGGCAAGAGCATGGTGAGGCCCGAGGCGCGCAGCCACTTGGCTTCGCCGCTGGAGATGAACTGGTCGATCATCACCTGCGCGCCATTGGCGAAATCACCGAACTGCGCTTCCCACAGCACCAGGGTCATCGGGTCGGCGATCGAAAAGCCATATTCGAAGCCGAGCACGCCGAATTCCGAAAGCGGGCTGTCGCGCACCTCGAAACGGGGGCCACCGGTGCGCATCTCGCGCAAGGGAATGAATTTCTCGCCGGTCTGCTGGTCGAGCCATGCGGCATGACGCTGCGAGAAGGTGCCGCGCCCGGAATCCTGTCCCGAAAGGCGGACGCCCATCCCGTCGAGAAGCAGGCTACCGAACGCCAGCGCCTCGCCGGTCGCCCAGTCGATCCCTTCGCCTTCCTCGAGCACTTTCTTCTTGGCCGCGAGGATGCGCTTCAAGGTCTTGTGGATCGCCAGGTCCTCGGGGACGTGGGTGAGGACATCGGCCAATTTGTCGTAGGTCTCGGCATCGATCGCGGTGCCGGTATTGCGCCGCCCCGAGACATCCTCGTCGGGCAGGCGCAGCTTCGACCAGCGTCCGCCGAACCAGTCGGCCTTGTCGGGCTCATAGGCCTTGCCCGCCTCGAACTCCTCGTCGAGATGGCTGATGAATTGCTGGCGCACGCCGTCGATCCAGCCCTGGTCGACCACGCCTTCCTCGATCAGCCGCTCCGAATAGATCTTGCTGATCGGCGGCTGCGAACGGATCGCGTCATACATGAGCGGCTGGGTGAATTTGGGTTCGTCGCCCTCGTTATGGCCGAAACGGCGATAGCACCACATGTCGATCACGATGTCGCGGCCGAAGGTCTGGCGATATTCGATCGCCAGCTTGCAGCACCAGGTCACCGCTTCGGGATCGTCGGCATTGACGTGGAGGATCGGCGCCTGGATCGACTTGGCGATGTCCGAGGGATAGGGCGAGGAGCGCGCGAACTGCGGGCTCGTGGTGAAGCCCACCTGGTTGTTGATGATGAAGTGGATCGTGCCGCCCGTGGCATAGCCCTGAAGCCCGCTCATCATCAGGCATTCGGCGACCACGCCCTGTCCGGCGAAGGCCGCATCGCCGTGCAGCAGGATCGGCATGACGGTCTTGCCATGCTTGTCCCCGCGCAGCGTCATCACCGCGCGGCACTTGCCCAGCACCACCGGGTCCACCGCCTCGAGATGCGAAGGATTGGGGACCAGCGAGAGATGCACCTTGTTGCCGTCGAACTCGCGGTCCGATGAAGTGCCGAGATGGTATTTGACGTCGCCCGAGCCGCCGACATCGGCGGGATTGGTCGCTCCGCCAGCGAATTCATGGAAGATCGCGCGGTAGGGCTTGCCCATGACATTGGCGAGCACGTTCAAACGCCCGCGATGCGCCATGCCGATGGTCATCTCGGTGACGCCGAGCTGGCCACCATATTTGATCACCGCTTCGAGGGCAGGGATCGCGCTTTCGCCGCCGTCGAGCCCGAACCGCTTGGTCCCGACATATTTCTTGGCGAGGAATTTTTCCCATTCCTCCGCCTCGATGACCTTCTGCAGGATCGCCTGCTTGCCCTCGGGGGTGAAATGGATCTCGGCATCCTTGCCTTCGACCCGGTCCTGGATGAAGCGACGCTCCTCCAGGTCGTTGATATGCATATATTCGGTACCGACCGTGCCGCAGTAATTATTCTGCAGCACCCCGACGATCTGGCGGATCGTCGCGCGGTCGAAGCCGAGCACCCCGCCTAGCCACACTTCTTCCTCGAGGTTGGTGAAGCCGTGATATTCGGGGGTCAGTTCCTTGGGAAAATCATGGTGGCTGAGGCCCAGCGGATCGAGCCGCGCGGCCAGGTGCCCGCGCACGCGATAGGTGCGGATGAGCATCATCGCCCGGTTCGAGGCATCGGCAGCATGCTGCACCGCCGGATCGTCAAGCGAGCCGCCGCCCGCGCGGACGATCGCGTCGGCGGCCTGTTCGCGCGCCTGCTCGATGACCGCCTGCGTCGGGTCGAGGCCCAGGTTCACATCGTCGAGTACCGACAGCGGCCAATTGTCCCGCTGCCAGCTCGGACCTTCCTCACGCTCCACGCTCATCGCGTCCATAATTCGCCTTCCTCGCTACATTAGCGAATGACGGGGGCTATCGACCGGTTCCCTAGCCGTTCAACAGCGCCTTGAGAGTCGTTCCCAGTTCCGACGGGCTCGGCGATACGCGGATGCCCGCTGCTTCCATTGCGGCGATCTTGTCCTCGGCACCGCCCTTGCCGCCCGAGACGATCGCGCCGGCATGGCCCATGCGGCGACCCGGAGGCGCAGTGCGACCCGCGATGAAGCCGACGGTCGGCTTGGAGCGGCCCTTCTTCGCTTCGTCGGCGAGGAATTGCGCGGCCTGCTCTTCGGCGTCGCCGCCGATTTCACCGATCATGATGATGCTTTCCGTCGCATCGTCGGCGAGGAAGAGCTCGAGCACGTCGATGAAGTTGGTGCCGTTGACGGGATCGCCGCCAATGCCGACCGCAGTGGTCTGGCCAAGGCCTTCATTGGTGGTCTGGAACACCGCTTCATAAGTGAGCGTGCCCGAGCGCGAGACCACGCCGACACTGCCCTTCTTAAAGATCTTGCCCGGCATGATGCCGATCTTGCATTCGCCCGGCGTCAGCACGCCCGGGCAGTTGGGCCCGATGAGGCGCGACTTGGAGCCTTCCAGCGCGCGCTTGACCTTGACCATGTCGAGCACCGGGATGCCCTCGGTGATCGCGACGATCAGCGGGATTTCGGCGGCAATGGCTTCGAGGATGGAATCCGCGGCGAAGGGCGGCGGGACATAGATGACCGAGGCATCGGCGCCGGTCGCGTCGCGCGCTTCGGCAACGGTATCGAAAACCGGCAGGCCCAGATGCTCGGTGCCGCCTTTGCCGGGCGTCACGCCCGCCACCATCTGCGTGCCATAATCCATGGCCTGCTGGGTGTGGAAAGTGCCGGTGTCGCCGGTCATCCCCTGGGTGATGACCTTGGTATTCTTGTCGACGAGAATGCTCATCTACTTCTTCTCCGAAATCTGTTCAGCAGGGGCCAGCCGGGGCCAAGGGCAGTGGATCAGGCGAGGCTTTCGTCGAGCTTCTTGCAGGCATCCACCAGTTCTTCGACCGCATCGATCGAGACGCCGAGATTCTTCTTCTCTTCGTCCGACAGTTCGATCTCGATCACGTCCTCGATGCCATTGGCGCCGATCATCGCGGGCACGCCGACATAAAGACCGTCGACGCCGTACTTGCCTTCGACATAGGCCGCGCAGGGCAGGACGCGCTTCTGGTCGCCCAGATAGGCCTCGGCCATCGCGATCGCGCTGGTAGCCGGGGCGTAATAGGCGCTGCCGGTCTTCAGGAGGCCGACGATCTCGCCGCCGCCGCCGCGGGTGCGCTGGACGATGTCGTCGATGCGCTCTTCGCTGATGCCCTTGATCTTGGCGAGGTCGTTGACCGGAATACCGTTGACCGTCGAATAGCTCAGCACCGGCACCATCGTGTCGCCATGCCCGCCCAGCACGAAGGCGTTCACATCCTTCACCGAGACATCGAATTCCCAGGCGAGGAAGGTCGCGAAGCGCGCGCTGTCGAGCACGCCCGCCATGCCGACGACCTTGTTGTGCGGGAGCCCTGAAAATTCGCGCAGCGCCCAGACCATCGCGTCCAGGGGGTTGGTGATGCAGATGACGAAAGCATCGGGGCAATTGTTCTTGATGCCTTCGCCGACCGCTTTCATTACCTTCAAATTGATGCCGAGAAGGTCATCGCGGCTCATGCCGGGCTTGCGCGGAACGCCCGCGGTGACGATCACCACGTCGGCGCCGGCGATGTCGGCATAATCGTTGGTGCCGGTGATCTTGGCGTCGAAACCCTCGACCGGACCGCATTGCGACAGGTCCAATGCCTTGCCCTGCGGCAGACCCTCGGCGATGTCGAACAGGACGATGTCCCCCATCACCTTCTTGGCGGCCAGATGGGCGAGCGTGCCGCCGATCATGCCGGCACCGATCAGAGCGATTTTCTTGCGAGCCATGGGGGTCCTTCCACCTCTTGAATCGGGCGCATCGCGCCGTGTTGCGCTGCACCTAGCGGCGCACTGGTGGAAGGGCAACCGGCATTGCCCTTTTTGCAGTCAATTTGCGGGCGGATTTACCCTCAGCGCGCGGCGGCCAGCAGAGCCTTGTCAAACGCGGTCGCTTCGGCCTGCCGATCGTCGGGATCGCTGAACAGCGTCAGGATAGACGGCTGGTCGATATCGTCCAGCCGCGACGAGGCCAGCGGAAGCGTCCCCACCATCGCGGCATAATGGCCGATCTGCCGCAGCGTGAGGCCCTTGATCGCTTCGGCCTCGATATAGACGAAGCTCTGTTCGACATCGCGCCGGGTCGTGCCGCTGATCCGCGAGGAGCTGGTCACGCTCAACTGTTCTCCGCCCCGTGCGCCCGACTGGCCATGCACCTGGTCGCCGCCGGTCTGGATCGACCGCCCGTCGGCCCCGCGCAGGATCGAACTGCGGAAAGCGCGCACCGGCGCGCTCCCGTCGGTCAGGCGGCGCACGTCGGGGGCCGACATGTTGTTGAACACCGTCGGCTGGCTGCGCTTCAGCGATTTCACCGCTTCGCCGGTATCGGGCGTGACGATGATGAAAAGGTTGGGCTCGCACTGTCCGTCGGCCCCGGTTTCGACGCCATTCTGATCGAGCAGCGAGCGCGCTTCCCCGAGCACCGCGACGGCAAGATCGGCGGGCAGTCCGCCGATGCCCGGACAGACCGGATCCGAGAAATAGGCGGGATCTTGTGTCTCCAGCCGCTCCAACTGTCGCTTGCCGTCCACCGCGTCCGCCTGGGCTGTCGCCAGTCCCAGGACGGCGACCAGGATTGCCGGTGCCATCATATGCCCTCTCCTTCCTGCCCGCGAGGGGGCCACGCGGGCTTGTCGGAAGGCTCATAGCATGGCCGCGTCCTGCCGAGCAGGGTCAGGCCGCCAGCCATCGACCAGCGCACCAAGGGCATCGACAAAAGGGCTATTCGGCGCGTTCGAGCTGGAAAAGGACGTCCTTCACGCTTCCGTCGGCCTGTTTCATCCGCACCGTCGCGTCCATCCGCCCCGCATCGTGGAAGATGGTCAGCCCCTTGAACAGCAGCACGCCGGGATCGGTGGTTTCAGGCGCGAAGCGGATCCACTCGTCCTTTTCCTCCCAGGCGGTGAAATCGCCGTCGAAATGCTTGACCAGCATTTCGAGCGCGCCCTCGGAGGGGCGAAGCAGCATCAGCTCGTAGAAGATGACCTTGCCGTCGCGCGCATAGGTGAGATGCCCGACCATCTGCCCGCCCTGCGCCGGCGACCAGACTTCCTCCACATCGCCCCCCATGCCGGTCCCGACCCAGCGTCCTTCCATCCAGGCCGCATGCTCCAAAGCCGTCTGAGTAGGCACTTCCTCGAGACCGCCGTCATGGCCGGGATGCGCGGCGAAAAGAAAGAGGGCCAGGATGGGTGCAAGCATGAAAGTTCTCCCGTCAGCGCCGGGATGGGCGCCTCACCCCCCTCTTTTCAGCCGATCCCGCCTTCCGCGTCAAACCCCTGAAAGTGCGCGGTTATCGACCAGCTGACGGCCAAGGCCGACGAGGCGAGATGGTTAAGGCCTCCCTGACCGGACTGGTCAGCAACAATTCAGCGATTGAAACGTAAAAAAGGGCAAAAGAAACAGGAGAAGTTTCGTGATGAACAAGTTTCTCATTCTCGGCGGGGCCGCCCTCGCCTTTGCGACCACTCCGGCGCTGGCCGGTCCGCCCTCGCACGCCAAGGCAGGCAAGGCGAACCATGCCCAGATGCACAAGGGCCACAAGATGAAGGGTCATGCCATGAAGGCCTGCCCTCCCGGCCTCGCCAAGAAGCATAATGGCTGCATGCCGCCGGGCCAGGCGAAGAAGATGTACGAGCAGGGCTATCGCTTCGATCGCACCTTCTCGGGCTACACCGCCTATGACCGCATCCCGCGCGACCTGCGTCGTCATTATGATCTCGATCCGCGCGATCGCTACATCTACGACAACAATTACATCTACCGCGTCGACCCGACCACGCGGATCGTCCGCGAAGTGCTCAACGCGATCCTTTAAAAGGGCGAGTGCAACCGCCCTTCATGAGGGCCGTCCCCCGTGCCCGGGGGGCGGCCCTTTTCATTGGTCCTCGGCTTGTCCGTGCCCGGCCTCGAGATAATCGCGGCTCTGCATTTCCTCGAGGCGGCTCACGGTCCGCTCGAATTCGAAACTGCCGTCGCCCGCGGGATAGAGCCCCGATGGCTCGGCGTCGGCCGAGGCCAGCAGCTTCACGCGATGCTCGTAGAGCGCATCGATCAACGTAACGAAACGCGCTGCCTCGTTGCGCATTTCAGGCCCCATCACCGGGATGCCAACGATGATCACCGTGTGGAAATTCTGCGCGATCGCCAGATAGTCCGCGGCGCCCCGCGGCTGCCCGCACAGTCGCTTGAAACTGAACACCGCCACGCCCTTCAATGCCTTCGGGACATGGAGGCTGCGCCCCGCGCCCACGTCCAGCTCCATCGAGGGCACTTCCTCGCGCCGCACTTCATGGTCGGTCAGGCGGAAGAAGGCTTCGGATAATTTCTCGGTGGCCTCGGGCCCGTTGGGCACGTGCCACAGGTCGAGCCCCTTCATCCGGTCGAGCCGATAGTCGGTCGGCCCGTCGAGCTCGATCACCTTCATCTGCGCCTCGATGAGCCGGATGAAGGGCAGGAACAGCTCGCGGTTGAGCCCGTCCTTGTAAAGATCGGCAGGCGGCCGGTTCGATGTGGTGATGATCCCTACGCCCTCGTCGATCAGCGCGGTGAACAGCCGCCCCATGATCATCGCGTCGGCGGTGTTGGTGACCTGCATCTCGTCGAAAGCGAGGAAGCGCGCCTCGGACGCGATTTCCTCGGCGGCGCGGATCAGCGGATCCTCGGCGCCCTGGTCGCGCAGCGCCTTCAACCGCATGTGTACCTCGAGCATGAAGGCATGGAAATGGGCCCGCCGCTTGGGGCTCGCCGGAATCGCTTCATAGGCAAGATCCATCAGCATGGATTTGCCGCGCCCCACTCCGCCCCACATATAGACCCCGCAGGGCGCGGGGGTCTCGCGTCCGAACAATCGCGAAAGAAAGCCCTTGCGCGTCCGCCCCAGGTCGGCAGCAAATCGGTCAAGGGCGTGCGCGGCGCGCTCCTGGTCGGCATCGGGCTTCAATTCGCCCGCGGCGACCAGCGCACGATAGGCATCACTTACGGTCGTCATCGCCCTTTTCCCGGGGATCGCGCACCCGCTTCAGGCTGCCGCTGAAGGCATAGCGCGGCTGTCCGTCCTGCTCGACATGGCCCGAAAGAAAGACCAGTCCGCCCGGCGTCTGGCGCAGCATGGTGACATGGGCATCGAGCGGACTGCCCGCGCGCCCCCGCGCGAGAAAGCGCGTATGGCAGTCAAGCGTGACATAATGCGCCCGCTCCATCCCCGCGCAGAAAGCGCCCGCGAACAGCGCCATGTCGATGAAGCTCATCACGCAGCCGCCATGGATCGATCCGCCGGGATTGAGATGGCGTTCCTCGGGGAACATCCGCACCACGCCGGTGCCTTCCTTCTCGCCCGGGCGAAACAGCATCGGGCCGACCTGCGCGGCAAAACTGTCAGGATCGCGCCAGCCACCCCACCAATACCAGCCGTCATGGTCGGGGTGCGGCTCGGCCCCCGCGGGAACCCGCGCCTCGGTCAAGCCGCGCGCTCGGCGATCAGCTTCTTGGTCTCGGCGATCGCCTTGGCAGGGTTGAGACCCTTGGGGCACGCATTGGCGCAGTTCATGATCGTGTGGCAGCGATAGAGGCGATAGGCATCGTTGAGATAGTCGAGCCGGTCACCGGTCGCTTCATCGCGGCTGTCGGCGAGCCAGCGATAGGCCGCGAGCAGCGCCGCCGGACCGAGGAAACGGTCCGAATTCCACCAGTAGGAGGGGCAGCTGGTCGAGCAGCAGGCGCATAGGATGCATTCGTAGAGCCCGTCGAGCTTGGCACGGTCCTCGGGGGCCTGCAGCCGCTCGCGGCCCGAGGGTTCGGGCGTCGCGGACTGGAGCCAGGGCTGCACGCTCGCATATTGGGCGTAGAAATGGGTGAAGTCGGGAACGAGGTCCTTGACCACTTCCATGTGCGGCAGTGGCGTGATCGTGATCGTGCCCTTGTAATCCTCGATTGCGGTGGTGCAGGCCAGCCCGTTCTTGCCTTCCATGTTCATCGCGCACGAACCGCAGATACCTTCGCGGCACGAACGGCGGAAGGTCAGCGTCGGGTCGATCTCGTTCTTGATCTTGATGATCGCGTCGAGAACCATCGGGCCGCACTTGTCGAGATCGATGGTATAGGTGTCGTAGCGCGGATTGGCGCCGGTATCGGGATCGTAGCGATAGATCTTGAACTGCTTCAGCCGGCTGCCTTCCTGCGCCGCATATTTCCGGCCCTTCATGATCTTGGAATTGGCGGGAAGCGTGAATTCGGCCACGTGATGATCCTTCGATAATATGGTCGCGCGCCGCGCTAGCATGAGACGGCGGGCTTTTCCAAGTGGGTTGCGATGCCCCTGCCCGCTAGAGCGATCGCGCGGCTTCGAGCACCTCCTCGACATGGCCCTTCACCCGCACCTTGGGCCAGGCGCGCACGACCTTTCCTTCTCGGTCGATGAGGAAGGTCGATCGGATCATGCCCATGAATTCGCGGCCCATGAACTTCTTGAGGTCCCAGGTCCCGAACGCGTCCGAAATCTTGCCTTTCTCGTCACTCGCCAGTGGCACCGACAGGTCATGCTTGTCGATGAACCTGCGGTGTTTTTCCTCGCTGTCGCGGCTCACTCCGACGACGCGCACTCCCGCTTCCTCGAAGGAAGCGAGATGTTCGGTGAAATCCTTGGCCTCGGTGGTGCAGCCCGGCGTATCGTCCCTGGGGTAGAAATAGACGACCAGCGGCATCCCCGGACGGTCGGCCCGGATCTCGTCCCCGCGCACGGTCTTGATGGTCACAGCGGGAGCCCGCTCACCTTCCTTGATCATCGATCTTCCTTCACCTGTTTCCAATAGTCCGCGATCCGCGATCGCGCCGCATCATGCGCTGCCATGAGCGCTTTCCAATCGGGATAACCGGTCAACTCGGCCAGAAGCTCCCGCGCACTGCGCGACGGCCCGCGCGTATCGGGCGCGACCAGCCGCAGGATCACCAGCATCCCGGTCAGCAATTTCATGTCGTCGAGCAGGCTGTCGGGCGCCAATTCCCTTGCATGGAGAGCGTTGATCACGACTTCGAGATCGGGATCGAGCCCTTCGCGGCTGATGAGCTGGCGGGTGTGGATGGCGAATTCGCCATCGACTAGACCGCCAGGCCCCAGCTTGAGGTCGAGCTTGCCGCGCGGCGGCTTGTGCTGCGCCATCTCCTCGCGCATCGCGGCGGCATCGGCGATGGTCTTCGCGGGGTCGCGCTCGGCGCCGAAGATATCGGCCAGCACTTCGCAGGCCTTCTGCTGCGCGGCGGCCGAGCCGAACACCGGCCGCGCACGGGTGAGCGCCATATGCTCCCAGGTCCAGGCTTCGCGCAGCTGATAGGCATGGAAGGCATGGATCGATGTCGCGAGGCTGCCCTTCACGCCCTGCGGACGCAGCCGCGTGTCGACTTCGTACAAAGGCCCGGCGGCGGTCGGCACGCTCAACGCCGAGATGATGCGGCTCGCCAGCCGGTTGTAATAGTCGCTCGGGCCCAGGGGACGCGCCCCGTTCGAGGCTTCCCCGGTCGGCGCGTCGAAAAGGAAGATGATGTCGAGATCGGAAGCGAAGGTGAGCGTCTCGCCTCCGAGCCTTCCCAGCCCAAGGATCACCAGCCCGTCATTGTCGAACCGGCCATGCTGGATTTCGAATTCGCGGATCGTGCGCGCCGCCAGCGCCTGGATCGCGCCCTCGGCAACGCGCGAATAGCCCGCCGCGATCTCGAGCGGGTCGGCCTTGCCGTCGATAAGCTGCACCCCCAGCGCGAACCTTTTCTCCCCTACCAGCGCGCGCGCCCGGTCGAGCGCGAGGTCATATTCGAGCGGCGCGGTTTCCTCTTCCAATGTCTCGGCAAAGCTCTCGGCATCGGGCAAGGGGTCGAAAGTCGAGCGGTCGAGCAGCCCGTCGAGCAGCGAAGGACGCCGCCCCAATTGCTGCGCCAGCGCGGGCGCGTGCGACAGGATCCGCGCGAGCAGCCGCGCCAGTTCGGGGCGCGCCTCGATCAGCCGGTAGAAATTGATCCCGCTCGGGATGCCCTCTACGATGTCGGCAAAGCGGTTGAGCGCATGGACGGGGTCGGGCGCCGCCGCGATTGCCTCGACCATGGTTGGCAGCATCGCCTCGAAGGCCGCGCGCGCCGGGCCCGAGCGCAGGGAGCGCACCCGCCCCGAGCGCCAGTTGCCGATAAGGCGCACCGCCGCCTCGGGATCATCGAGGCCATAGCGCTTCAGCGCCTCGGCGAGCCGCTCGGGATTGGCGGGAAGGTGAGCGGGGCCGTCGGCAACGATTCGGTCGAACCGCTGTGCGATCTCATGGACATGGGGCCGCAGGCTCTCGATGAAGGCCTTGCCATCGCCGCAGCCGTCGAGCCGCGCCACCGCGTCGAGCGCTTCCTCGCGCTTGGGCAGTTCGTGCGTCTGCTTGTCGCCGATCATCTGTACCCGATGTTCGGCGCTACGCAGCGCCCGATAGGCATTGGAAAGCACCTCTGCTCCATGCCCGTCGAGATGCCCCGCCAGCCGCAGCGCCGCCGCGGCGTCGAGCGTCGCGGGCTGGCGAAGCGACGGATCGCGTCCACCATGGATCAGCTGCTGGGCCTGGAGGAAGAATTCGACTTCGCGGATGCCTCCACGGCCCCGCTTGAGATCATAGCCCGGCCCGAAATTCTGCCCGCCCGCATAATGGTCGCGGATGCGCTGCCCCACGCGGCGGATTTCCTCGATCACGCCATAATCGATGGCCCGCCGCCAGATGAAAGGCTGGATCGACTCCAAGAACCGCTGTCCCAGCGCCATGTCGCCACCCGCCGCGCGGGCGCGGATGAAGGCCGCCCGCTCCCAGCCGAGTGCCTGGCTTTCATAATGCGAAATGGCGGCATTGACCGGCAAGGCGATGGGCGTGACTTCACTGGCGGGGCGCAGGCGCAGATCGACCCTCGCGACATAGCCATCGGCATCGCGTTCCTGGAGCAGTTGCACGAAACGCCGCGCGATCCGCACCGCGCTCTCGCCCGCATCGTCCTTCTCGCGCCTCGGCAGATGATCGGGATCGTAAAGAAGGATGAGATCGATGTCCGAACTGTAGTTGAGCTCGCGGCTCCCCAATTTGCCCAGCGCAATCACCGAAAAGCCGAGAAGTGGCGCGCCCGGCACCCGCTCGTCGATTGCCGCGCCCAACGCCCGGTCGATCGCTCCGTCGGCAAAATCGGACAGGCTGCGCGTCACCTGTTCGAGCGTCCAGTCGCCCGACAGGTCGGCAAGCGCGGTGACAAGCGCCAAGGCATCGCGGCGGCGCCGCAATTGCGCTGAAAGCGGCAGATTTCCGTCGATTTCGAACCCTGCCAGCGCGACATCGGGCCCCTGTTCGACAAATAGGTCGACACATTCGGGCCAGCGCGACGCCGCACCGCGCAGAAAAGGCGCGTTTTCCCGCGCTCTTTCGAGGGCGTGGAGGCGTTCGGAACGATTCATCCTTCGCTGATGCACGATTTGACGCAAAGGCGAAACCTGAACGGCTTTGGGTCGTTATGTCCGAGAATGGAACAGGAAAGCGCCTTGGTGGCAGGGAAGGGTTCTGAGAACGCTGAAAGCGTCATCCGCATCGAAGCTGAACCCTCTGATGCCTGTATCGCGGCCGCATTGCACCGCGCCTTCGCGGAGCCC
The DNA here is from genome assembly GCF_014195685.1 of Sphingomicrobium lutaoense. Classification (GTDB taxonomy): domain Bacteria; phylum Pseudomonadota; class Alphaproteobacteria; order Sphingomonadales; family Sphingomonadaceae; genus Sphingomicrobium; species Sphingomicrobium lutaoense. Next base: position 1,383,758 of record NZ_JACICF010000001.1, read on the forward strand.
GAAGTGGACGACCGCGAAGACCCTTTCGCGCACCTTCTCGAAAAGCTGAACGCCTGTAGCGGTTAATTCTCGCTGTCGCCCGACAGCTGGTCGACCTCGTTCATGATCGATTCGAGCGCCGAACGCTCGGGATCGCCGCCCTGCTGGCGGCGCGAAGGCAGGTCGTTGGATTCGAGCAGATTGTCGAGCGCGACGCGGCCACGCGCGACGCGGCTCTTGATCGTCCCCACCGCACAACCGCAGATCTGCGCCGCTTCTTCATAGGCAAAGCCACCCGCCCCGACGAGAATGAGCGCTTCGCGCTGCGGCTGGGGAAGCTGGAGCAATGCGCGCTGCATATCGCCCAGGTCCACATGCTTGTCCTGCGCGGCCGGTGCGGCGAGGATCTTGGCGGCGGTGACATCGTCCCACTCGCCCTTGAAGCGCGCCCGGCGCATCTGGCTGAGAAAGAGATTGCGAAGGATGATGAAGGTCCATGCGCGCATATTGGTGCCGGCCTGAAAGCGCTTGCGCGCCGCCCATGCCTTCAGAAGCGTTTCCTGGACCAGGTCGTCGGCGGTATCGCGATTGCCCGAAAGGCTGCGGCCGAACGCACGCAGGTGCGGAATGACCTGCGCCAACTGCTCCTTGAATTCGTCATCCGGCAAGGGAACCGGATCCGGGCGACTTTCCGCCGGCGGCTCTGCAGGATTTTTCTTGGCCAAGGAAACCCCCAAACTGTGGCGTCGCGACATGGGCGCCATGTTACGCGATCATCATGACAGCGAAATGAATGTAGGTAGCCATGGCCACCTTCACAAGGATTTGCGTGCGAAAAGACCCTTAGGCGGGAACGGTGGCCGCGTCGAAGAAGAGCGCCTGGCTGATCGCCGCTTTCACGGTTGCCCTCTGGAAAGGCTTGGTGATCAGGAAGGTCGGCTCGGGACGCGAACCCGTCAGGAGACGTTCGGGGAAGGCGGTGATGAAGATCACCGGCACCTTGAAGTCCTTGAGGATGTCCTTGACCGCATCGATGCCCGAACTGTCGTCGGCGAGCTGGATGTCGGCCAGAACGAGGCTCGGCCGGTCGGCCTTGGCCTGCGCCACCGCTTCGTCGCGAGTCACCGCAACGCCCGTGACATTATGCCCCAGGTCGCGGACGATCGTCTCGATATCCATCGCGATGATCGGCTCGTCCTCGATAATGAGGACATCGGCATGGGTTTGGCGCTCGATTTCCTTGGTCGCTTCGGACACCAGCTTTTCGACATCCTCGGCGGGCACGTCGATCAGATAGGCCGTGTCCTCGTTGGAGAAGCCTTCGAGGCTGGTGAGGAGAAGCGCCTGGCGCGACAGCGGGGTGATCCGCGAAAGGCGCGCCTGCGCGATGCTTTCGGCATCGTCGCCGCCGGGCTCGCCGCTATCTTCGAGATGCGCGGTCGACCAGATGGCGTGGAACGTCCGGTAGAGACCGAGCCGGGGATCGACGTCGGAAGGAAAATCCTCGGGGCTGGCGATAATCGTTTCCAGCGTGCTGCGAACGAAATTGTCGCCATGCTGCTGGCTGCCGGTCAATGCGCGCGCATAACGACGCAGGAAAGGCAGGTGGGGGGCGAGCTTATCACCAAGCGACATACTAATCTCCTCAGGCACCGTCCGGGCTGTTTTGGGACCCTCGCGGCAATGTTTCAAGTAGGCTGGGGCCAAGTTGTTGCGCTGATGCGACCCACCCCGGCACCGCCTCGTTCGGATATGGAACAAAGCAGGCGGACTTTGGTTTCACCGCCTGAAGCCTTTGCGTTGACCTTGCTGTCGCAATGGTTTTAGTGACACGCGATTTTGCGCGCCCGCCACAGGGTTCGCGTTCGTAATGGAGCGGTTTATGGCGCGCGAGTACCCGCGCGAAGGGGAAGATGGGTTGAGTGGCAAGAAAAGTGATGAGGCTCGGCGTGCCACTTCTTCCGACGGGAAAAAGGGGACTTCGAAAAAGGCTGCACAAAGTCCGGACCCGGTGGGCCGGGCTTTGCGTTCGGTCTATGATGATACCCTTCGCGAAGAAATTCCCGATGAGTTCAAGGACCTTCTCGGCAAGCTCAGCTAGGACGGGCGTCCTTCGATGACTTCGCGCCTTGCAGCAAGCGCGGCGGCCCTTTCGACGCCGGTCAAACTGCTGCTCTACCTGACGATTGCGCTCGCGCCGATCGGGGCGCTGCTGACATGGTCCGCGGTCAGCGAGGTGCGCCAGACCCAGCGCGCAATCCTCGGCCAGGCCGATGGCAAGATGGTCAGCGCGGCCCGCGCCGTCGATGCCCTCATCGCGCGCAACGCCCTGGCGCTTCGCGTCGCGGCCAACGGCGCCTTTGCCGCCAACACCTCCGACCCCTGCACCGCGGCGGCCAAATCGCTCGAAATCACCCCCGCGCTCAGCCAGCGTTTCATCCTCACTTCCGCCGACGGCCGGCAATTGTGCAACGACAGCGAAATCGGCGAAGTGCGCCGCGGTGAGGATGTACCCGCAGGCGGAATCGCGGTCTGGCTCGCCGAAGATGGTGACGGCGTCGTCACCCGCGTCGGCGTTCCCGGCGGCAGCGCCACCAGCCTCGTACCCATCGACCAGCTGCGCGACACGGTCGAAGCCGCCGCGCCGGGCATCGACATGATGACACTCGCGGGACGCAACGGCTCGCTCACCCTCATCGGCGACGGGGCGATCATCTCGGGCGAACAGCGCACCGGCAGCAGCGACATCGCAAGCGGCCGACTGAAGGCGCATATGGCAGTCGATGTCGCCGACCTTACCGTGTCGGACCGGCTGCTCATCTTCCTTCCGGTCCTGATGTTCGCCATCGCCCTGCTCCTGAGCTGGCTCCTGATGGACCGCCTTCTCATCCGGCCCCTGCGCAAATTGCGCCGCGCGGTCGCCAATTACGATCCCGACGAACATCGCTTCGACCTGCCCGCCCGTCTCGGTCCCGCGACCGAGATCCGCGATCTCGGCGATGCCTTCGTCCACACCGTCGGCCGCATCGAACAGTCCGAGCAGGTCACTGCCAGCGCACTCGAAGGCCAGCGCAAGCTTGTGCGCGAGGTCCATCACCGGGTGAAGAACAATCTCCAGGTCGTGGCCTCTTTGCTGAACATCCATTCGCGGGGCGCCGAAGGCGGCGAAGCACAGGCCGCCTACGCGGGCATCGGCCGCCGAGTCGAGGCGCTCGCGGTTGTCCACCGCAACCATTTTGCCGAAGTCGAGGAAAGCCGCGGAATCCAGATGCGCCCCCTCGTCACCGAACTGGCGTCGAGCCTGCGGTCGAGCGCTCCCCCGGGCAGCGCCAGCTCGGCCTTCGATCTCGAACTCGACGCGGTATCGACCACGCAGGACGTGGCCGTCGCGGCGGCCTTCCTCATTACCGAGGTGGTCGAATATATCATCAACAAGAACCAGCCGACCCCGATCGAGATCAGCTTGCGCAAGGTGACCGAGCTTACCGCCCGCCTCACCATCGCCAGCGAGGCGCTGGTCGACGATGCCGATGACGACACACAGCGGCTGCAATTCGATCGCATCGTCGCGGGGTTGGCGCGGCAGCTGCGTTCGCCCCTGGACAAGCGGCTCGGCAGCTATGCCGTGGACCTCCCGATTTTCCCCGAAAATTAGAGGAAAGCGGGATCGTTACGGCCCTGTCAAAAAAAATTCACTTTTCCAAGGAACCGTCCCCGAAAAATGGGCGTTTAATCACACGGATAGTGACCTTTTGCCCCCCCGCTCTCGCTATCCAACTACATGGGCCCGGAATTGCCAACCCTCCCCCCCCCCGGTGGCGATTTCGGGCCCACTTTTTTGCCCGAAATCCCGAGAGAAATCCTTCCAGCTAAGAGAGTGCTTCGTCCTGCGAGGCGGCCTCGGCTTCGCGACGCGGCCGCGTCAGGCGGATGGCAAGGATCGCGCCCTCGTAGAGCGCATAGAGCGGTAGCGCGAGCATCACCTGGCTCACCGCGTCCGGCGGGGTCAGGATCGCGCCGAGAAGGAATGCGGCGACCAGCGCATAACGCCGCCCCCGCACCAGCTGCTCGCGCGTGACCAGACCTGCCCGCTCGAGAACGAGAATGAGGATCGGCAGTAGGAAAGCGACCCCGAAGCCGAACAGGAAGCGCGTCACGAAGGACAGGTAATTGCCCACGCCCGGCAGCGCCTCGCGCTCGACCCCGCCGATATTGCCCTCGAAGCCGAGGAGGAAATGCAGCGCCCAGGGCATCGCAATGAAATAGGCAAAGGCTGCGCCGCCCGCGAAAAAGAAGGGCGTGAGCAAGAGAAAGGGCAGGAATGCCTTCTTCTCGCGCGCATAGAGGCCCGGCGCGACAAAGCGCCACAATTGGGTCGCCAGCACCGGGAAGGTGATCATCAGCGACGCGAAGAAAGCGACCTTCATCTCCACGAAAAAGGCTTCGAACAGGTCGATGAAGACGAGCCGCCCCTGCCCTGCCTCGAGCAGGGGCTGCACCAGCATCGCGAAGATCGGCTTGGCGAAATAGAGACAGGCGAAAAAGGTCACGAACAGCGTCGCCACCACCAGCAGCAGCCTTTTTCGCAACTCGATCAGATGGTCGAGTAGCGGCGCCTTGGTATTATCGAGATCTTTCACGGAAGCTCGCGCTCCCCGGGCGGCCTTTTGTCGGCTTCCTCGTCAAGCGGAAGGCGCGTCTGACCCTTGCCATCTTCGCCATGCGGCACGTCCCCGCTTGTGCCGGGGTCGCCGCTTTCGACCTGCGGATATTTGGCCATGATGCGGGCATTCTGCTCGCGCCATTCCTTTTCCATCGCTTCCAGTTCGGCTTCGCGCATCACCGCGTCGATCCCGGCGTTGAAATGGCGGGCATAGCCGCGCACCTTGCCCACCCAGCGACCGACCGTCCGCATCGCGAGCGGCAGGTCCTTGGGTCCGATGACAAGCAGCGCGGCGATCGCCACGACAAGGATTTCGACACCGTCGACGCCGAACATCGGCCCGTCTTTCCTACCGCTGTTCGCGCTCGCGTTCGCCCGTCACTTGGGCATCGATGGCCTTGTCCTCGCGCGGCAGCTGGCGCGGCGGCGCCTGGTGATTGGCGGCCTCATCCTCGTCGGACAGGCCTTTCTTGAAGTTTTTCAAACCCTTGGCAACATCGCCCATCATGTTGGAAAAGCGGTTGCGCCCAAACAGGAGCAGCAGCAGCAATGCCAGGATAAGGATACCGGGGAGGCCGATCTGGCTCATGACTAATCTCCGAAAATGCAGTTGCCGGAGAACTTAGTCCTCTTCGTCCTCACTTGCCAGCGTCTCGTCCGATTCCAGTTCGAGTTGCAGCGCTTCTTCGTCGAGCGGATCGAGCAGCCCCGCCGCCTTGAGATCGTCGATCCCCGGCAGGTTGCGGCGGCTGCCCAGCCCGAAATGGGTGAGGAATTCGCGAGTGGTCGCATATTGCAGCGGTCGTCCCGGCGTCTCGCGCCGTCCGGCAGTGCGGACCCACTCGGCTTCCATCAGCACGTCGAGCGTCCCCTTGGAAATCTGCACACCGCGAATCGCTTCGATCTCGGCGCGGGTCACCGGCTCGTGATAAGCGATGATCGCCAGCGTCTCGGTCGCCGCCCGGCTCAACCGCCGCGGCTCCTCGCGCTCGCGTCGAAGGTGGTGCGAAAGATCGGGCGCGGTCTGGAAATGCCAGCGGCCGCCCCGCTCCACCAATTCGATGCCGCGCCCCTCATAATGTTCGGCAAGCGCGCCGAGCGCCTCTTTCACCGCGCCCTCGACCGCGAGATTTTCGCCGACATGCCCCTCGATCGCCTCCACGCTGAGCGGCTCCTCGCTGGCGAAGAGAATTGCCTCGACCGCGCGGGTGACGTCTTCCATCAGGCAGCCTTCACCCGGATATCCGAAAAGGCTTCCTCCTGCTCGAGCGCCAGCTTGCCCTGCCGCGCCAGTTCGAGCGCGGCGAGGAAGGAAGAGGCAAGACAGGACTTGCGGAAAGCGGGGTCGTCGGTCGCGGGCAGAAAGGCTTCGAGCGTGGTCCATTCGACCGCGATGCCGAGCATCTGCTGAACCCGGTGAATCGCATCCTCGAGCGTCATCACGCGCCGGTCATGGACCATGTGCACCGCGGGCTGGGTGCGCGCCCGGACGCGACCATAGGCGGCATAGAGATCGAAGGCGCTCGACTGCCAGGCCGCGCGGCGGATGAGCTTCAAACCCTCGGGCGCCCCGCGCACGAAGACATCGCGCCCCACTCGGTCCCGCGCGAGCAGGCGCGCCCCCGCATCGCGCATCGCGTCGAGCCGCATCAGCCGCTGCTGCAGGCGAAGCGCCAGTTCCTCGGGGCTGGGATCGGCTTCGGGATCCTTGGGAAGGAGAAGGCAGCTCTTGAGATAGGCCAGCCAGGCCGCCATCACGAGATAGTCGGCCGCCAGCTCGAGCTTCACTTCCTTGGCCTTCTCGACGAAAGCCAGATATTGCTCGACGAGGTCGAGGATCGAGATCTGGGTCAGATCGACCTTCTGGTTGCGCGCGAGGCTGAGCAAAAGGTCAAGCGGACCTTCCCACCCGTCTAGGTCGAGATGCAGCTGTCCCTCGCGGCTGCGTTCGCTGGCGAATAAGGGCTCCCCCATGCCGCCAGCCTAGCGCATTTTCAGGCCAGCGCCAGCAGTTCGTCGCGCTTGGCCATGCTCGCCGCAAGGTCGGGTTCGCGCTCGTCCTCGACCAGCCGTTGCCCGGCCCAGTCGAGTGCGGCTTCCATGCGCTTCACATTGGCCGCGCTGGCAGGCGGCACATGGCCCGCGATCAACTCCATCTCGTCCATCTTGCCTGAACAATGGAGCGCGCTATCGCAGCCTGCCCGCAGCACGCCCATCGCACGCGCGCCCATGTCGCCATCGAGTGCTTCCATCCCGATATCGTCGCTCATCAGCCAGCCGGTAAAACCGATGCGCCCGCGCACGATATCGCGGATCACCGTTTCGGACTGGCTGGCGGGGTGGTCGGGATCCCAGCAGCTATAGACGACATGCGCCATCATCCCCACCGGCGCCCAGTTGAGCGTCTCGAAGGGCTGGAGATCGGCATCCAATTCCGGGCCCGTCGCTTCGACCACGGGCAATTCCTTGTGGCTGTCGACCAGGGCGCGGCCATGCCCCGGGATATGCTTGACGATCCCCGACACGCCTGCCGATGCCAGCCCGTCGAGCACGGCCCGGCCCAGCGCCGCCACCTGCATCGGATCGTCACCCAGCGCGCGGTCGCCGATGATCTCGTCGGCATCGGGCTGGCGAACATCGAGAAGCGGCAGCGCATCGACATTGATCCCCACCTCGCGGAGCATGAGGCCCAGTGCACGGGCATTGACCCGCGCCGCCTCGATCGCGCTCGACGGCGCGCGGGCATAGAGTTTCGCAAAGTCGCCCATCGGCGGAAAAAGAGGCCAGGACGGCGCTTTCATCCGCGCTACCCGACCGCCTTCCTGGTCGATGAGGATAGCCAGATTGTCGCGGCCCGAAAGCGAGCGCAGATCGTCGGTCAGCCGCCGGAGCTGGTCGGGCGTCTCGCAATTGCGCGCGAAGAGGATGATCCCCTGCGGATCGGCATCCTTCAGAAAGGATCGTTCGGCGTCGGTCAGTTTGGGGCCCGAAAGCCCGTAGATCGCAGCGCGCATCAATTCACCGGAACGCAGCTTTCGCCGTCAGCCTTCAAGGCATCGCAGGCGGCCTGCGCCGCGGCCCGGTCAGGCGCCACGGCACGCAGGCGGTAGAGCTTGCGCCCGTTGACGCGCGCCTCGACGATATTCTTCTTCAGGGCCGCCACTTCGGGGAAATTGCTCGACAGCAGCACCCAGCCGGTTTCGGCCTTGGCCAGCGTCGAATAGGCCCCCAGCTGCACTTGCGGCCCGCTTGGCGCGGCGGCGGCGGGAGCAGCGGGTTCGGGCTCGCTCGGCGCGGCGCGCGGAGCGGGCTTGGGCGGTGCCGGCGCGGGTTCCTTGACCGCGATTACCGGTGCCTCGACCAGCTTCTCCTCGTCGATCCGCGCATCGGGCTCCTCGCCCGCCGAGGTGGCGAAGGCGGTTTCGCTGTCGCCGTCGACGTCGAGACCGCCCGGATCGTCGGGCTTGACCTTGATCGGCGTGTCGGGCGCGGCGATGAGTTCGGGAGCCCCGCCCACCGTTTCGTCATTGCGCCCGAGCCAGAACATGGTCGCGGCAACCAGACCCATGGCGACCAGGACGACCGCGATGAAGGCGGTCATCTTGCCGGCGCTGATCGCGCGCGGCGCATCCTCGTCGTCGACCGCTTCCAGCCAGGGAAGCCGATCCTCGTCATAGCCCGTCCGCGTCTCGACCATCAGCGCATCTCCTCGGCGGCCTCGACCCCCATGATCTTGAGCCCGTTGCGAAGAACCTGCCCGATGCCGCGCGCCAATGCCAGACGCGATCTGCTCACTTCGGGATTGTCCTCGATGAGGAAGCGTTTTTCGGGATGGTCGTTACCGCGATTCCACGCCGCATGCAGCGCCGCGGCAAGGTCGTAGAGATAGAAGGCGATGCGGTGCGGCTCATGCGCTAGCGCGGCCTGCTCGACGATGCGCGGGAATTGCGCGGCCTTCTGCACCAGAGCCAGTTCCTCGCCGTCGAGCAGCGAAAGGTCGGCTTCGCCCTTGTCGAGCCCCAGAGCCTTGGCCTTGCGATGCAGGGACGAAATGCGCGCATGGGCATATTGGACATAGAAGACCGGATTGTCCTTCGAAGCCTCGACCACCTTGGCAAAGTCGAATTCGAGCATCGCGTCGGCCTTGCGGGTGAGCATCATGAAGCGCACCACGTCCTTGCCCACTTCGCGCACCACGTCGGCCAGCGTGACGAAATTGCCCGACCGCTTGGACATCTTGATCGGTTCGCCCGCGCGCATCAGCTTGACCATCTGGACGAGCTTGACGTCGAGATCGACCTTGCCGTCGGTGAGCGCGGTGACCGCCGACTGGACGCGCTTCACCGTCCCGGCATGATCGGCGCCCCAGATGTTGACGAGATGATCGACCCCTTTCGCCTTCTGGAGGTGATAGGCGGCATCGGCGCCGAAATAGGTCCAGCTGCCGTCCGACTTCTTCATCGGCCGGTCCTGGTCGTCGCCGAAGCGGGTCGAGCGGAACAGCGTCAGTTCGACCGGTTCCCAATCGTCGGGAACCTCGCCCTTGGGCGGCTCCAGCGTGCCTTCATAGACCAGCCCCTTGTCCATGAGCGTGCGCATCGCCTCGTCGACCTTGCCCGCTTCCTGCAGTTCGGCTTCGGACGCGAAGACGTCGTGATGGATGCCGAGCAGCGCGAGGTCCACGCGGATGAGATCCATCATCGCGGCGACGGTGCGCTTCTTGAACAGGGGCAGCCACTCGCTCTCGGCCTTGCCCACCCAGCGGTCGCCATATTCCTCGGCGAGCATCGCGCCGACGGGCTTCAGATAGTCACCGGGATAAAGGCCCTCGGGGATCTCGCCCACGTCCTCGCCCAATGCCTCGCGGTAACGCAGGTGCGCCGAGCGGGCGAGCGTATCGACCTGGCTGCCTGCATCGTTGACATAATATTCGCGCACCACGCGATAGCCCGCCCATTCGAGCAGGCTCGCCAGCGCATCGCCCACCACCGCGCCGCGGCAATGGCCCATGTGCATCGGGCCGGTCGGATTGGCCGAGACATATTCGATATTGACCGCTTCGCCCTCACCGGTGCGGCTGCGCCCGTAATCGGCACCGGCGGCATGGATCGCCGCCAGTTCGTCGCGCCACGCGACCTCGTCGAGGCGGATGTTGATGAAGCCCGGCCCGGCGATCTCGACCGCGGTCACGCCCTCTACCTTCTCCAGCCGCGAAGCGATCTCGCCCGCAAGCGCGCGCGGATTGGTCCCGGCGGGCTTGGCCAGCACCATCGCCGCATTGGTGGCAAGGTCGCCATGCGAGGCATCGCGCGGCGGCTCGACCGAGACATTCTTGCGCGGCAGGTCGGCAGGCAGCGTCCCCGCGGCGGTCAGGTCATCGAGAATGGCGTCCAGCGCGGTGGCGAAACGGGCATAAAGCGACATGGATTTTTCCAAAGCGATTCAAGGTCAGGCGCGCCTCTAGCGCAGCCCTCGCCATTCGTCACCCGTGCAAAGAGATGGAAGCTTCAGCGTCCCGACGACGGCGGCGTGATGATCCGCCATTTGGTCGGTTCGTTCCCGCCGACGATCTGCACGCTGGGCCGCGGCGCCAGCGGGTCGCCGAAGGCGAAATGGCTATGATCGCCTTCGTCGAGGCTTTCGATCAGCCGGTATCCCGCACGGCGATAGGCGGCATCGATCTGGCCATGGGTCACGCCTGCCCGCCGCGCGATGTCGATCGCCCGGCCACGGATGTGATGGCTGTTGGGAACCCCGCCAACGCGCCGGTTATGCTCGGGGCTTCGGCGCAGGCTCGTCACGCGGCCATATTGTCCGCCAAGACTGGCCACCGCACCAAGGTCGAATGCCGCCGGAATGGGCGCAAGGGCGGGATCGACATATTCGGGTCGCCCGACCAGGCGAATGCCCCAGTCGGTCTCCACCTTCTTGTCCGTTTCGCTTGCCGCCGCCAGCATCGCCAATGCCATAAACATCTTCGCTGCCCCTTCCGCAAAAGACCCCGCCGTATAACATAAGTTAAACGAGTCGTTCAAACCTAGGAATTAATCGTCCGAAAACAGAACGGTGTGCCGCTTGGAGGCGACCGTTGGCATCATGAAAGTTTTTCCGCTCCAGAATAGTTGTGTGGGCAAAATGTACGAAAAATCCCCTTTTTTATAGGTCGTCGGGGTCGAAATCACCGCTCCACTCGCCCTCGCGCTGGCGCCGATCGGCGTCGTCGGCACGCCACTGTCGCTCGAACCACCAGAAGGCGAGGCCCGTCGCCGCCCCGATCAGCGTACCCGGTCCCAGGGGATCGATTCCCCCCGGCGTCCCCCATCTCCCGGTAGTGAGGATCAGCACGCCCGCGACCAGCAGATTGCCCGCGATCGCTCCCATCACGACCGCCGCCAGCGGAAGCCATGGCGCACGAAAGTCGCCGCCCACCGCGCGCGCGGCGGGCAATCCGAAAAGAAGAAGCCCCAGCGCGGCGACCGGAACGATGAAGGCACCATAGACCAATATCATGAGGGGCAGCGCCCAGGCCGGTCCGCTCGGTACCATGTCGCGCGCCACCAGCAACATTCCCCACAGGAACAGTCCCAGATAGGAACCGAAGATCGCGCCCATGATGATCGGACGTCGCGCCGAGAAGGGCCGGATCATTCCCCCAGCGCCTTCAACTCGCGATTGTGATGGATGAAGACGCCGCCACCGGCCTTGCCCACCAGCGCCGCGACGGCGCGCGCGACCTGCTCGGCATCGATTGCCTGATATTTCTCCAACGGTCCGCGCAGCAGGAGGTTGAGCAGCGGCGAAATGAGAATGCCGAACCGTTCGCCCGGTCTGCGGTCGCTTCCCCGCTTTCCACGCAAAAGGCCGGGCCTCACGACATCGACCCGCTCGAACCCGAGCTTGCGCACATCGGCTTCCATCCGACCCTTGATCGCAAGATAGCGATTGCGACTGTCGGCATCGGCGAGCGCCGAGGAGATCACGATCAGTTGCCGCGCGCCTGCGCGTCGCGCTCCTTCCGCAAAGCTGGTCACTCCATGACGGTCGATCGCCTCGAACTTCTCCCAGTCGCGCACCTTCGCCCATGTCGTCCCGATCGCCGCGATGGCGACATCAACTCCGTCGCCTTCGAGCAGCCCGGGCCAATCCTCGATCGGCCCGACCTTCTCGCGATGATGCGGCATGAAAGGCAGACTTTCTCGCCGTCCCAGCGTCAGGAGATCGTGCCGGGCAAGCATGGGCACCAGCGACCGGCCGATCAGGCCCGTTGCGCCGATGAGTGCGATCCGCACCTAGAACCGGTCCGGAAGGTCCACCGGCCCGATCCACTCCTCGTGGCGGCGGATGGCGAAAGTGTCGGTCATGCCTGCAATATAATCGCCAATTCCGCGCAGCAAAGCTTCCTCGCCCTCGCCGCGCTGCCAGCCCTTGGGAAGCAGTCCCGGCTCGTCCTTCAACTTCTGTGCCAGGTCGCCCACGATCCGCTGTGCCTCGACGCGGATGGGCCGCAGCGCCTCGCTATCGTAGAGATGCGCGTAAAGATGGCGCTTCAGCTGCCGCTCCTGCGCTTCCATCTCGGGTGAGAAACCCGCCAGCTGGCGACCCGCGGCCCGGACATCGTCCAGCGTCTCGACGCCCGCTTCACGCACCCGCCGCTTCGTTTCGGTCAGCACGTCGCTCACCATCGTTCCGATCATGTCGCGGACCAATGCCGCCTGCTTGCGGGGCGGCGCGATGCCCGGATGGCGCGCCTCGATCGCATCCCAGTGCCGTTTTACCAGCGGCACTCCTTCGACCAGCGCCTCAAGATCGAGAATGCCCGCCCGCAACCCGTCGTCCACGTCATGATTGTCATAGGCGATATCGTCGGCAATCGCCGCGACCTGCGCTTCGAGCGAGGGCCAGCTTCCCAATTCCAGCCCGTGCCCGGCGTCGGCCTCGGCCATCGCCCAGCTCGGCTGCGAAATCGGGCCATTATGCTTGGCCAGCCCCTCGAGCATTTCCCAGGTGAGATTGAGCCCGTCGAAGCCCGGATAAGGCGTCTCGAGCAGCGTCACCAACCGAAGCGAATGGGCATTATGGTCAAAGCCCCCCGCGCTCTCCAGTTCGCGCTCGAGTGCATCCTCGCCGCCATGGCCGAACGGCGGATGGCCAAGGTCGTGCGCGAGGCACAGCGCCTCGGTCAGATCCTCGTTGAGCCCCAGCGTGCGCGCCATCGCCCTGCCGATCTGCGCGACTTCGAGGCTGTGGGTCAGGCGGACGCGGAAATGGTCGCCATCGGGCGCGGCGAAAACCTGCGTCTTGTGACGCAAGCGGCGAAAGGCCACCGAATGGATGATCCGGTCGCGATCACGCTGGAAGGCATCGCGCGGGCCGCGCGGGCCGCGATCATCCTCGCAATGCCGACGGCCGCGCGATCGTGCGGGATCCGCGGCCAGTGCCCCCAGCGCGCGCATCAACTCCCGATTTTCTCGATCCGGAGCAGCGCGGGGCGCCGTTGCCATGTAAAACTGTCGACACCCTCGGCGCGCAGCTTGTTGACCATTTCCTGCGCTTCGTCATCGGACCGGAAAGGCCCGACCAGCAGGCGGAAGAAATCGACCCCCTGCGTGACATGGCCGGTCTGGCCATTGAGAACATTGCCTGCCTGCCGCGAAATCCGCCGCCATTCATAGGGCATGGCGTCCTTGCGCGATCCGCCCGCCAGCTGCACCCAATAGGTGCCCGCCACCCCGATATCGGGCTGCGGTGCGGGCTGCGGCGCAGCGCGTTGCGGTTCCGCGCGCGGCGCCTCGAAGCGCGGGCGCGGCGCGGGCGGCGGCTCGTAGCGCGGACGCGGCGCAGGCGGGACTTCGGTGCGCGGCTGCGAACCCTGCGCGGGGAGCCGTTCGAGCGCCTCGTCGATCCCCGCTAGTCGCGACGAGGCCGGACGCCGCGGCTCCTGCCGCTCGGCAGGAGGCAGGGAGACGCTCTCGACGCGCGAATGCTGCGCCGCGGCAGCAGCCGAGGGCAGCGTGAAATCGCTCAGGCCCGGAGAGGGCGCGTTTTGGTTGTTCTCGGGCTCGGCCCTGTCCACGTCATCGTCGGGGTCGGGGTTGATCTCGACCAGCTTGACGCGCCGGTCGGGGCCATGCGGCGTGGGCCGCTCGGCGACCACCTGGCGGAAGCGGCGAACCCGCCGACCATCTTCCTGGTCGGCGCTGCGCTGGGCTTCGGGTGCCGGACGCGGCTCGGGCCGCGATACATTCTCGGCGACGCTGCGCTGGGGCACCGTGCGCGCCTGCGGCGTCGGCACGCGCGAGGAAAGTTGGATTTGATCGTCGCTCGGGAACCGGCCGAGGTGCACCGCGGCCGCCTTTTGCGGCACCGCGATGATGCCGAGCTTGCGAATGAAGGGATCGATGCGATCGGCCGTGCCGGGCATCGCGCTGTCGAAAGCGCGCCGTGCACCGTCGAGATCGCCCGTCAGCGCCAGCACGAAGGCGCGCCCGCGCTGCGCGGCGGGATCGCCGGCATCGAGCAGCGGCTTCAGGAATGCGAGCGCCGCGGTACGGTCACCCTGCATCGCCAGATTGAGCGCGAGGCGGCGGCGCGCCTGCGCGTCGCGATGGGTGCCAAGCCCCTTGCGATAATCGGCCTCGGCAGCCTTCAACTGGCCGATGAGGTCATAGGCAAGGCCGCGATCGACCCCGAACTGCGCGGGCGAGGCGCCCAGCCGCTCGGCCGCCGCGAAATAGGCGAGCGCCCGTTCGGCTTCGCCATTCTCGGCCATCACCGCGCCCATCCCCGCCTGCGGGCGCGGATCGTTGGGATTGACGTCGGCGGCGCGGCCGAAAAAGCCCCCCGCCGCGGGATAGTCGCCCAGATCGAGCGAGGCATAGCCGGCCGCGACCAGCGCCTCCATGTCATTGGGACGCGAATTGAGCGTCTGGAGCTGGCGCTTCAACACGTCGGCGGGCGGTTCGCCACTATGTTGAGCGGAAGCGGGCATGGCCACGGCAAGAGCCGTCGCCGCGAGCGCGCTGGTCAGGGCGTTTTTGAGGATACGGGTCTGCATATTGCTCCCATGCCAGACCTCGCCTGTCTTTCACCTGTCCGAAGAGACGCGGCGCGACAGGACGTTGCCGGCGAACGGTGAATGACCGGTCGCCGGCGTTAACTGCCTATTGGTTATTCTGCCGGTTAAGAAAACGCGGAATATCAAGAGGTTCGCGGCGTAGGCTCGGCCCCTCGCCCGAACCCGATTCGCCCGCTCCCGAACCGCGCGCGATGTTGGACATGCGCTCGAACAGCGTGCCCCCCGCGGCCTTGCCCGTGTCGGCATCCTTGCCGCCCTCGTCGCGCTCGGCGCTGCCTTCGGAGGTGACGACATCGTCATTGTCACTCGGCACGAACGGCGGCTTGGTGACGGGCGTGGTCAGCACTTCCTCATTGTCGAGAAGCAGTTCGTCGCCCGCTTCGTCCTCGGCAGTGAGGTCGAGGAGATCGTCGCCCTCGTCACTGCCCTCGTCGTCCTGCTGCACCGTGGGCGCGGTCGGCGCCGGGGTCTCGGTGACGGGCGCGGCGCTCGTCGGGGTCGCGGGCTTGGCGCTCGGGAAGGTGAAGACCTTGCCCGCCTGCCCGCTTGCCTGGGTGGTGCCGCCCGCGGGCATCACGCCTTCCTCGCCGTCGATACCCGTGGCGACCACGCTCACGCGGATCTTGCCGTCGAGGCTGTCGTTGAAGGCCGAACCCCAGATGATGTTGGCATCGTCGTCAACCAGTTCCTTGATGTGGCTGGCCGCTTCGTCGACTTCCATCAGCTTCATGTCCATGCCGCCGGTGATCGAGATGATGACGCCCTTGGCGCCCTTCATGCTCACCCCGTCGAGCAGCGGGTTGGAAATGGCCTTTTCGGCGGCTTCGATGGCGCGATTGTCGCCCTCGGCCTCGCCGGTGCCCATCATCGCCTTGCCCATCTCGCCCATCACCGACCGCACGTCGGCAAAGTCGAGGTTGATGAGGCCCGGCATGACCATAAGGTCGGTGATCCCGCGCACGCCCTGCTGCAGCACCTCGTCGGCCATCTCGAAGGCCTCCTTGAAGGTGGTGTCGGCATTGGCGAGGCGGAAGAGATTCTGGTTGGGAATGACGATCAGCGTGTCGACATGCTGCTGCAGTTCCTCGATGCCGCTGTCGGCCGAACGCATCCGGCGCGCACCTTCGAAGGCGAAGGGCTTGGTCACCACGCCGACGGTCAGGATACCCTTGTTGCGAGCGGTCTTGGCGATCACCGGCGCAGCGCCGGTACCGGTTCCGCCGCCCATCCCCGCAGCGATGAAGCACATGTGTGCCCCCTCGAGCGCCGCTTCGATTTCCTCGAGCGTTTCCTCGGCGGCGGCACGGCCGATCTCGGGCCGCGAACCCGCACCCAGACCCTGGGTGATCTTGAGGCCAAGCTGGATGCGCGTATCGGCATCGGAGGCATTGAGCGCCTGCGCATCGGTATTGGCGACGAGGAATTCGACGCCCTGGACATCGGCGCGGATCATGTTGGCGACCGCATTGCCACCGGCGCCGCCGACCCCGATCACGCTGATTCTGGGACGAAGTTCATCGACTTCCGGACGCATCAGATCAATGCTCATGATTGGCCCCCTGACCTCACTACTGGTTCAACACTTGCTGCGAATCCTTGCACAGCCCGATGCACCGCCCAAGCAAAAAGTTAACGCGGGCCCAAAAAAGTTAGGATTTGATTCAATATAGGACAATTGCTGAGTCTTTCGCGCAACAAATGCCTGCAATCCGGACCTAATAACCTTCCTTGAGCGCGCGGATGAGGCGCGACAACAGGCCCCCGCTGCGCGCCGTGCGCGCCGCTTCCTTTAGCGCGATGTCATGCAATCCGTCGTCGCCCTTGGCTGCCATCAGCGCAAGGCCGATGAGCGTCGCCGAAGCCGGCCCCGACAGCGCATCGGGAAGCCCGGGCAGCCCGCGCGGCCGTCCGACCCGAACCTGCCGACCCAGCACCCCGCCCATATAGTCATCGACATTCTTGAGCTCGGCCCCGCCGCCGGTCACCACGACCTGCCGCCCGACCGGCCCCGAAAAGCCAAGGCTCCGCAGCGCCGCATCGACTTCGTTGCAGATTTCCTCGGTGCGCTGGCGGATGACGGTGACGAGCTGCGCGCGGGTGATGCGCATCGGCTCGCCCGAGGCGCCGACCTGCGCATCGATCATCTCGTGATTGTCGCGCGGGCTCTGCATCGCCGAGCCATAGAAACATTTCATCCGCTCGGCATCGCGGCGCGGCACGCCGAATGCCATCGCGATATCCTCGGTGACATCGCGCGCGCCAAGCGGGATCGAACGCAGTCCGACCAGCATTCCCCCCGCATGGAGCGAGACATTGGTGACATCGGCACCAAGTTCGACCAGCGCGACGCCGAGGTCGCGCTCGTCCTCGGTAAGGACGGCCTCGGCCGAGGCGGCGGTCGAAGCGACGATGGCGCGGACGCCAAGATGCGCCGATCGGATGACATAATCGAGGTTGCGCAAAGGCGCCTCGTCGGCGGCAATCACATGGATATCGACCCCCAGTCGTCCGGCATGGAGCCCGCGCGGGTTCTTGACGCCCTGCACACCATCGATGGTGTAAAGCGCGGGATGGGCATGGAGAACGACCTGCCCTTCGCGGTCGATCGCCGCGCGCCCCGCCGCCAGGAGTTCGGCGATGTCGCTTTCCTCGACCGGATGGCCGCCCAGTTCGACTTCGACATTCGCGACGTCGCTGACCAGTCCGCCCGCGGCAAATCCCGCCCAGACCTCATCGACGGTCACTCCGCTCATCCGCTCGGCAAGATCGACCGCCTCGCGAACCGCCACCTCGGAGATTTCCATGTCGGTGATATAGCCGCGCTTGACGCCCTTGGACTCGCGCTGCCCCGATCCCAGCACCTTGATCGCGCCGTCATCATCCTTCTGGACGACCAGCGCGGAGACCTTGGACGAACCGATGTCGAGCGCGGCAATGGGCGCTTCGCCGAGCGCAGCCATCAGGCGCCTCCCCCGTCGCGCAATTCCTCGACCGGCCCCGGCATCCGCGCGATCGCCTGGCCCGGAATGCGCAGGTCGTAGCGCTTCACCCCGAGGCCCAGGAGCGGATTGGCACGATCGTTCTTCATGAAGCTCGCAAGCGCCTCGGACGCGGCTTTCTCGCCTTCGGGAAGGACGAGGATTTCCCCGCTCGTCACATTGAGGTCCCAGCGCCGCCGCCCGACCCAGCGCGCCGAGGCAAGCTGGCTCTTGAGCGCGGGCTCGCGGTCGAGGATCCGCGCCAGCTGGGCATAGTTGGCGGGCGCGCCGGGGCCGAGCAGAAGCGGCAGGTCGGGCATCTCGCTGATCGGCACCCGGTCGAGGATCCTGCCCTCTGCATCGATCAGCATCAGCCGCCCGTCGTCCTGCCACAGCGCGGCAGGCTCGCGCTCGACGATGTCGATCACCAGCGTGTCGGGATAGCGGCGCGACACGCGCGCATCATGCACCCAGCCGAAATCGAGCAGGCGGCGCCGCACGTCCGAGGTATCGACCAGCGGCAGGGCGGTGGTGCGCTGGTTGAGCGCGATGCGATAGACGGGTTCGGGATCCATCCGCTCGATGCCCTGAACATCGACGCTCTTCACGCGAAAGCCCATCGAGCCCACGCCTTCCCCGGCCGCCCGAGCGGCCTTGCCGGGCAGGTCGAGCGCGAAGAGAATGGCGATGCCGATGACCGCGGCAAAGGCGAAGAATGCGAAACGGGCAACCCTGTCGGCTCCTGCCTGCGCGCCGCCGGCGGCATTCTTGCGCGGAGCGGCCTTGCGGGTCCGCCGCGCGCTTCGCCGCTTGGGGGCACTGCGTTTCACATGCTTGGCGCTCATCGCGAAAGCGCCTCCGCGATGATCTTCTCGACGAGTTCGCCATAGCTCATCCCGATCGCGCGCGCCTGTTCGGGCACGAGGCTGAGCGGGGTCATGCCGGGTTGGGTATTGGTCTCGAGAAGGAAGATGCCGTCCATGCCCTTTTCGTCGTCCCAGCGGAAATCGGAGCGCGACACGCCCTTGCAACCAAGAATGCGATGCGCTTCGACGGCATGTGCTTTCATCGCCTCGGCGACGTCGTCGGGGATGTGCGCGGGGCAGATATGGTCGGTCTTCCCGTCGGTATATTTGGCCTCATAGTCGTAAAAGCCCGCCTTGGGCTTCAATTCGGTGACGCAAAAGGCTTCTTCGCCCAGCACCGAAACGGTGAGTTCGCGTCCCTCGATGAAGGTCTCGGCCAAAAGCCGGTCGAACTTCTGCCACGGACCCTCGGCCTTGGCCGAAATCGGATGGCCGACATTGCTGTCCTCGGTGACGATCGCGATGCCGACGCTCGACCCCTCGTTGACGGGCTTGAGGACGAAAGGACGAGGAAGGGGATCGCCTTCGAAAAGCGAAGCGCTTTCGACCACTTTTCCGGGCGGCATCGGAATGCCATGCGGTTCGAGCACCGCCTTGGTGAGCTGCTTGTCGATCGCCACCGCCGAGGTGGTCACGCCCGAGTGGGTGTAGCGGATGCCCATGATGTCCATCAGGCCCTGCACGCTGCCATCCTCGCCCGGCGTGCCGTGCAGCGCGTTGAAGACGACATCGGGGCGCAGTTCGGCAAGTTTCGCGGCTATGTCGCGGTCCATGTCGAGCGCGGTGACATTCTTCCATCCGCGCTCCTCGAGCGCTGCGACCACTCCCTTGCCGCTCATCAAGGAGACTTCGCGCTCGGCGGACCAACCGCCCATCAGAACGACGACAATGAGATCCTTGTTCACCCGGATTTCCGTCCTACCCGCTGGATTTCCCATTCCAGTTCCACGCCCGAATGGGCCTTCACCTTGTCGCGAACATCCTCGCCCAACTGCTCGATGTCGCTTGCCGAAGCGTTACCGAGATTGATGAGGAAGTTGCAATGTTTCTCCGACACCTGCGCGTCGCCGCGGGTGAGGCCGCGGCATCCTGCCGCGTCGACATGCTCCCAGGCCTTCCCACCCTCGGGATTCTTGAAGGTCGAACCGCCGGTGCGGGTGCGGACCGGCTGCGAATTCTCGCGCGCTTCCTGGATGCGGTCCATCTCGGCCTGGATCGCCTCGGGCTTTTCGGGATGGCCGCGAAAGGTCGCCGACAGGACGATCGCGCCCTCGGGCAGTTCGCTGTGCCGATAGCTGTAGCCCAGCTCCTCGTTCGACAGCGTGCGCACGCTTCCGTCGCGCAGCAGCACCTCGGCCTCGATGAGGATTTCGCAGGTCTCGCGCCCATAGGCGCCGCCATTCATGCGGACGAAACCGCCCACCGTGCCCGGTATCGAGCGCAGGAATTCCAGCCCGCCGATCCCCGCATCGCGCGCCGCCGAGGACACGAGAACGCCATGCGCTCCGCCTCCGCATTTGAGCGTCACATCGTCCAGCTTCTCGACCGAGGCGAAGGCCTTGCCGAGCTTCACCACCACGCCCTCGACCCCGCCATCGCGGATGATCATGTTCGACCCGAGGCCCAGCGCCATCACCGGCATGGTCTCGGGTATCGAAGCGATGAATTCGACAAGATCGTCACGGTCGGCAGGCTCGAACAGCCAGTCGGCATGACCGCCGGCCTTGAACCAGACAAGCTTCGCCAGCGGCGCATCCTTCTTCAACTTGCCTCGAACGGAGGGCATTTCAGTCATTTCGAAACACGCGCCTTCCTGATTCCATCGGCCAGCCCCGCGGCCCAGCGGGTGATGTCGCCCGCGCCCATGCACAGGACCAGGTCGCCCTCGGCGGCAATGTCGCGAAGCGCTTCGGCCAGATCCTCCTCGTCCTTCACCGTGCGCACCATGCGGTGCCCGCGTGCGCGCAGGCCATCGGCCAGCGCCTCGGCGTCGATCCCCTCGATCGGCTCCTCCCCCGCGGCATAGACGGGCGTGATCATCACGATATCGGCTTCGTTGAAAGCGGTCTGGAACTCGTCCATCAAATCGTGAAGACGGCTGTAGCGGTGCGGCTGCGCCACAGCGATCACCCGCCCGCCATCGCTGTCCGACACCGCTTCGCGCGCCGCGCTCAACACCGCGCGGATCTCGACCGGGTGATGGGCATAATCATCGATGATGATCGCGCCATCGACTTCGCCGACGCGGGTGAAACGCCGCTTCACGCCGTCGAAGTCGGCAAAGCCCTGCGTGACCGCTTCGTCGCTCATCCCCAGTTCGAGCCCGACCGCGATCGCGGCAAGCGCATTCTGGACATTATGCCGCCCGGGCATGGGCAGGAAGACATCGCGAAGCGTACGGCTCTCGCCGTCGCGATCGGTGATCACCACGTCGAAACGGCTGCCGCCATTTTCGGACCGCACATTGTCGGCGCGGATATCGGCGGCGGCCGAAAAACCATAGGTCTGGATGCGCCGGTCCTGGATGCGGCTGAGGACATTCTGCACCTCGGGATGGTCGATGCACATCACCGCGAGACCGTAGAAAGGCACATTCTCGATGAACTGGCAGAAAGCGTCCTTGACCTTGTCGAACCCGCCATAATGCTCGAGATGCTCGGGATCGATATTGGTCACCACCGCGACCGTGCCGTCGAGCCGCAGGAAGCTGCCATCGGACTCGTCGGCCTCGACCACCATCCAGTCCGATTTGCCCAACCGCGCATTCGAACCGTAGCGATTGATGATCCCGCCATTGATGACGGTGGGCTCGATCCCGCCATGGTCGAGCATCGCCGCGATCATCGAGGTGGTGGTGGTCTTGCCATGGGTGCCCGCGACCGCGATGGTCGCCTGCATCCGCATCAGTTCGGCCAGCATCTCGCTTCGCTTGACCAGCGGCAGGCGCTTCTCGATCGCCGCCTCGACTTCGGGATTGCCGCGCGAAATGGCGGTCGAACAGACAACCACCGCGGCATCGCCGAGATTGTCCCGGTCATGCCCGATCTTCACCTCGATCCCCTTGGACCGCAATTTCTCGACCGTCGGCCCTTCCTTCATGTCGCTGCCCTGGACCTGGTAACCCAGTTCGCACATCACCTCGGCGATCCCCGACATGCCGATCCCGCCGATGCCGACGAAATGGATGATCCCGATGTCGCGCCCCAGGGCCTTCATGCGGGCACCCCCATCCCGCCGGTTCGCGGAGCGGGGCGCTGCGCGCGAACGGGATCGGTGGGCATTGGATTGTCCCCCGCCGCAACCCGCTCGACCAGGTCGGCCAGTTCGGACGCGGCATGGGGCTTGCCGATCGCGAGCGAGCGCTGCGCGGCGTTGGCAAGCGCCTGCGGATCGGAACAGATTTCGGCGACCTGCGCGGCCAGCGTCTCGGCGGTGAAATTCTCCTGCCGGATCATCCGCGCTCCCCCGCCCTCGGCCATGTCCATGGCATTATAAGTCTGGTGATTGTCGGTCGCACTCGGCAGCGGCACGAGAATCGCGGGCCGACCGGCGACGGTCAGTTCGGCGATGGTCGAGGCACCCGCACGGGCGATCACCAGATGGGCATCGCCGATCCGGCCCGGCATGTCTTCGATATAGGTCATGGTCTCCGCGGGAATATCGAGGTCGACATAGGCCTGTCGGACATCGTCGATATCCTCGGGTCGGCACTGTTGAACAATATTCAAGCGGTGCTTGAGTTCCTCGGGAAGCCGCCCCATCGCCGCTGGCACGACCTCGCCCAGCACGCGCGCGCCCTGGCTCCCGCCGGTCACGAGAATATGCAGCGGGCTGCTTTCGTCGAAGGCCGGAAAGGGAATTTCGCCCAGCCGCTGGATTTCGGCGCGGACCGGATTGCCGACCAGTACCGCCTTGCCCTGGTCCTTCAGCCGCTGGACCTTGCGATAGGCAGTGGCGACCGCCTTGGCCTTGCCCGCCAGCGCACGATTGACGCGTCCGAGCACCGCATTCTGCTCGTGCAGCAGCGTCGGGATGCCGCGCCGCTGCGCCGCCAGCAACGACGGCAGGGCCGGATAGCCGCCAAAGCCCACCACCACGTCGGGCGGATAGCTTTCGTAAAGTTCGCTGGCCGCGCGCGTGCCCTTGTAGACGTTCCAGATCGTCCGGATCATGCCGAGCGGCCCGCCCTGCAGGCGCCCGGCGGGAAGCACATGGGTCTCGACATCGTCGAAGATCGCGGGGATGCCCGCGCCGCGCTGGTCGGTGACCAGCATCACGCCATGCCCGCGCCGCTTCAGTTCATCGGCCAGCGCATGCGCCGGGATCATGTGACCGCCGGTTCCGCCCGCTGCGAGGATGACATTCATGATCCGCTCCATTTGACCACATAGGGTGACCGGTTGAGATAAGGGTTCGCACGCGTGAAGGCGAGCAGCAATCCGATCATGATCGACAAGGCCAGCATGGAGGAACCGCCGTAGGAAATGAAGGGCAGCGTCATGCCCTTCGACGGCGCGATCTGGACGTTGACCGCCATGTTGATGAAGGCCTGCAGCCCGAACATCATCGCCAGCCCCGATGCCGCGAGAATGGCAAAGGGATCTTCCTCGTCGAGCAGCCGCACCAGCACCCGCGCCATGATCCCAAGATAGAGAAGCGCGATGACCAGGCAGGCAATCAGCCCGAATTCCTCGCCGATCACCGAGAAGATATAATCGGTATGCGGTTCGGGCAGGGTGAATTTGAAGCGTCCTGCGCCGGGCCCCATGCCGAACAGCCCGCCCGCGGTCAGCGTGCGCATCGCATTCTGCGTCTGGAAATTGTCGCCCTCGCCGAAAAGGAAGGCATCGATGCGCGTCTGCGCGACATCATAGAAGAAATAGGCCAGAATGATCCCGACCAGCGCGGCCACGCCCATCGCGCCCAACAGGCGCATATTGGCCCCGGCCAGCGCGAACATCCCCGCCCAGACCGCGCCGAAGATGATCGTCGATCCGAAATCGGGTTGCGCCATCAGGAGCACCGCGACCGCCCCGAACATCGCAGCCGAAATCAGCCCGGTCGGCAGCCCCTTGTCCTTCAGGCTGAACAGCCATGCCAGCGCGACGACATAGAAGGGCTTCAGAAACTCCGACGGCTGGAAGCGCGAGATGCCGAGGTCGATCCAGCGCTGCGCGCCATTGGTCTCCGATCCGATGAAAGGCACGAGAAGCAGCGCGACGAAAGCCACCCCCGCCCCGACGAGGCTCAACCGCCGCGCCATGTCGCGGTTCATCATCGAGATGAACAACATGATCGGGATCGACAGGGTGATCCAGGCGATCTGCCGG
This sequence comes from Sphingomicrobium lutaoense, assembly GCF_014195685.1. GTDB lineage: Bacteria > Pseudomonadota > Alphaproteobacteria > Sphingomonadales > Sphingomonadaceae > Sphingomicrobium > Sphingomicrobium lutaoense. Next base: position 1,407,649 of record NZ_JACICF010000001.1, read on the forward strand.
TAGAAGAAATAGAGTTCGGGGACCTTTACCGCTCCGCCTGACAGGCGCCGCGCGCCCGCCGGACTGGCCGCGGCGACCGCAATGAGCCCGATGCCGATCAGCATCGCGATCATCAGGAGGAGCACCTTGTCCACTTCCCAGAACCAGCGCCCCATCATCGAGCGGTCGGCGCGCCCGTAACGGGCCTTGTCGGCAAAACTCTTCACAGGGCCTCCACCGCCTTCCGGAAGGCATCGCCGCGCGCTTCATAATGGTCGAACTGGTCGAAACTGGCGCAGGCCGGCGACAGCAGCACCGTGTCCCCTGCCTCCGCATCCGCAGCCGCCTGTTTCACCGCTTCGTCGATCGTCCCGCATTGCACCGCATCGACCCTGCCGTCGAGCAACCGGCCGAACAGGTCGGCGGCTTCGCCAATCAGATAGGCCCGCGCGACATTGGAAAAATGCGGCTCGAGATCGTCGAGATTGTCGGTCTTGGCCTGCCCTCCCGCGATCCAGCGAATATGCGGATAGGCCGCCAGCGCGGGCGCGGTCGCGGTCGGGTTGGTCGCCTTCGAATCGTTGACGAACAGCACGCCATCCTTCTCGGCCACCCGCTCCATCCGGTGCGGCAACCCTCCATAGCTGGCGAGCCCCGCCTCGATTTCCGCCTGTTCGAGACCGAGCGCCGCACAGGCCATCACCGCGGCAGCGGCATTCTGGGCATTGTGCGGGCCCTGGAGGCTCGGCCATTTGCCCGTGTCGAGACCCGACCCGTCGGGCTCGACGATCGCCACCCCCTCCTCGGACTGCATGGCGAACAGCCGCTCCTTCGAGGCCTTGTAGGCATCGAAATCGGCATAGCGGTCGAGATGATCGGGCGTGACGTTCAAAAGCACCGCGACCTCGCAATCGAGGCTGCGGGTCAAATCGATCTGGAAGCTCGACAGCTCGAGCACATAGACCCCACCGAAGGGCAGCGGCTCCTGCTCGAGAATGGGCAGCCCGATATTGCCCCCCATGCTCGTCGGCACCCCCGCTTCCTTGAGGATATGATGGATCAGCGCAGTCGTCGTCGACTTGCCGTTGGTTCCGGTGATCCCCACCACTGCATGATCGGGAAGCCCGGCCCTCGCCTGCGCGAACAGTTCGATGTCGCCGATGACCGACACATCGGCCTTCCTTGCCATGTCGGCGATCCAGTGCCGGTTGATCGGCACGCCGGGCGACACGATCAGCGCGTCATAACCATCCAGCCCCTCGGTCTCGAAATCGACTCGGCTAGCCCATGGCGAGGCCTTGGCACGCGCTTCTTCCCTGGCGTCCCAGCAGGCAACCTTGGCGCCCGAGCGCACCAGCGCCTCGACGCTCGCCAGCCCCGAACGGGCCAGCCCGTAGACAGCGTAGGATTTGCCCTGCCAGGCCTCGCTCAGGATCACCGCAGTTTCAGGGTGCTAAGGCCCGCCAGCGCGAGAACGAAGCTGATGATCCAGAAACGGATCACCACGGTCGGCTCGGACCAGCCAAGCTGTTCGAAATGATGGTGGATCGGCGCCATGCGAAAGATCCGCTTGCCCGTCCGCTTGTAGAAGAAGACCTGCACGATCACGCTCACCGCCTCGAGCACGAACAGCCCGCCGATGATCGCCAGCACGAATTCATGATGGGTCGCCACCGCGACCGCGCCCAGCGCGCCGCCCAGTGCAAGGCTACCGGTATCGCCCATGAACACCGCCGCCGGCGGCGCATTGAACCAGAGAAAGGCCAGCCCCGCTCCCACGATGGCAAGCAGGAGCACGGTAAGATCGCCTACGCCCAGCACGTTGGGAATGCCCAGATATTCGGCGAAGATGGCGTTGCCGACGAGATAGGCGATGAGGGTAAAGGCAACCGCCGCGATGATCACCGGCATGGTCGCCAGCCCGTCGAGCCCGTCGGTCAGGTTGACCGCATTACCGAAGGCAACGATCACGAAGGCGCCGAAGGGAATGTAAAGCCAGCCGATATCGAACAGCGCGCCCTGCACGAAAGGCAGGTAGAGCTCGGTGCCCGACACGCGCACCATTGCCCATGTCGCAAAGCCCGCGATGGCAAATTCCAGAAGCAGCCGCATCTTGCCCGAGATGCCGCCATGATGGGCTTTCTTCACCTTCGCATAATCGTCGAGAAAACCGATCGCGCCAAAGCCCACGGTGACCATGATGCAGGCCCAGACGAAAGGATTGGACAGGTCCATCCAAAGAAGGACCGAAATCATCACCGAAATGAGGATGAGCAGGCCACCCATGGTGGGGGTGCCACGCTTGGCAAGATGGGTCTGCGGTCCGTCGGCGCGGATCGGCTGGCCCTTGCCCTGCTTTTTCCGCAGCCAGTTGATGAGCGGCGGCCCGAGGATCAGCCCGATGATCAGCGCGGTCGCCGTCGCCGCCCCCGCACGGAATGTGATGTAGCGGATGAGGTTCAGGACGCCGGGAAAGCCCAGCTGTTCGGCGATCAGGTAGAGCATGGACGCCCCCCTGCCAGTGCTTCGACCAGTTTCGCAAGTCCTACCGAGTTGCTCGCCTTGACGAGGATCGCGTCCCCGGGCCGCAAAATCGCCTTTGCGGCGTCGGTCGCTTCGCCGGCATCGTCGACCCGCGCCAGGGGGACCTTGCCTTCCAGGGCTGCCTCGAGCGGCGCCATTTCCTCGCCGACCAGGATGAGCTGTTCGATCCCCGCATCGAGGATCGGCGCGGCAAGATCGGCATGGAGCTGCGCGCTCTGCTCGCCCAATTCCTTCATCGCACCGAGAACCGCGATCTTGCGCCCCTCCTCGCGCCCGAGGCTTGCCAGCGTCGCCTTCATCGACGCCGAATTGGCATTATAGCTTTCATCGATCAGCAGCGCCTGGCCGTCATCGACCGGAATGACATGGCGCTCGCCGCGTCCTTTGAGCCCGGCCATGTCGGCCAGCGCCAGCCCGGCCTGCGCGACATCGCCGCCCGCCGCCTCGACCGCGGCCAGCACCGCCAGCGAATTGGCGATCCAATGGTCGCCTTTCTGCGCGATGGTGTAAGTGACTTCGCGCCCGCGCAGCCGGGCCGTCACCAGGCTCCCGCCGCTCCGCGCGGGCACCGCATGGAGAAGTGCCGCATCGGCATCCTTGCTGCCGAAAGTGAGGATATGCCGGGTCTTGCCCCGCGCCGCGCGGATCAGCCGGTCGCGGTGCGGCGAATCCTCGGGCAGGATCGCGGTCCCGCCTTCCTCCAGCCCGGTGAAGATTTCGGCCTTGGCGTCGGCGATCGCCTCGATGGTGCCGAGATTCTCGATATGCGCGGGCGCGATGGCAGTGACCAGCGCGATATGCGGCCGCACCAGCTTGACCAGTTCGGCAATTTCGCCCGCATGGTTCATTCCCATTTCAAAGACCGCGAAGCGCACGTCGCGCGGCGTGCGGGCCACGCTCAGCGGCACGCCCGTATGGTTGTTATAGCTCTTGACCGAACGGTGCGCTCGTCCCCGCGCGCTGCGTTCGAGCGCCGCATAGAGCGCTTCCTTGGTCGAGGTTTTGCCGACCGACCCCGTGACGCCAATGACCACCGCATCCTCGGAAAGCCGCTCGCGCGCCGCGCGCGCCAGCGCGTCAAGCGCCGCCGCGACATCCGGAACGAGGATATGCGGCCCCTTCACTTCCTCGCTCACCAAGGCGCCATGCGCGCCTTTCTGGAAAGCCATGGGAACGAACTGGTGGCCGTCATGACGCGTGCCGGGCATGGCGACGAACAGGTCGCCGGGCTCGACTTCGCGGCTATCGAAGGTCACGCCCCCGACGGCGAAGTTCCCATGAATTTCCCCGCCGGTCGCGGCGGCGATTTCCTCGGCGGTCCACAGAACGCTCATACCGCACACTCCCGCGCCACTTCGACATCGTCGAACGGCAAGACTTTGTCGCCGACGATCTGCCCCTGTTCATGCCCCTTGCCCGCGAGCAGGACGATATCGCCCGCGCGCGCTTCCTTGATCGCGGCCGCAATGGCATCGCGCCGCCCGGCGATGTTGAGCGCATCGGGCGCGCCCTTCATGATCTCGGCGCGGATCGCATCGGGATCCTCGCTGCGCGGATTGTCATCGGTGACGATCACGAGATCGCTCCCTGCCGCGGCAACTTCGCCCATCGGCACCCGCTTGCCCGTGTCGCGGTCCCCGCCCGCTCCGAACAGGGTGATGAGCCGCCCTTCGACATGGGGGCGAAGCGCGGCGATCGCCGCCTCGAGCGCGTCGGGCGTATGGGCATAATCGACATAGACGGGCGCGCCCTTGCGGCTGATCACCGCCCGTTCCAACCGACCGCGCACCGGCGACAATCTCGTCATCGCCCCGAAGATCTTCTCCCAGTCGCCTCCGGTCGCCAGCGCCAGCCCCGCCGCGACGAGCACGTTGGCAGCCTGGTAGGCCCCGATCAGCGGCAGCTTCAACAACCGCTGTTCACCGTCATGCACGATGTTGAGCGCCTGCCCCAGCGGAGTCGAGCGGCGCTCGCCCAGCCGGATCGTATCCCCCCGCTCACCGACCGTGAGCAGCCGCAACCCGCGTTCCTTGACGTGCGCGATCACTTCGTCCGAGCGCGGATCATCGGTCCACACCACCGCGGCCCCGCCATCGACCACCACATCGGTGAACAAGCGCATCTTCGCCGCGAAATAGGCGTCCATGTCCTTGTGATAATCGAGATGGTCGCGCGAGAAATTGGTGAAGGCGCCGACCTTCACTGGCAGCCCTTCGGAGCGGTGCTGGTCAAGCCCGTGGCTCGACGCCTCATAGGCGACATGGCTGATCCCCATCCGCCGCATCCCCGCCATGTTCGACAGGAAGGTGACGATGTCGGGGGTGGTCAGGCCGGTCTTCACCTGGTCATCGCCAGTGGTCACGCCCAACGTCCCGATCGAGGCCGAACGCTTGCCCGTCATCCGCCAGATCTGGCGCGTCATCTCGACCGTGGAAGTCTTGCCGTTGGTCCCGGTCACCGCGACGATCTCGTCGGGGTAAGGCGCATAATAACGCCCGGCGAGTTCGGCGAAGGTCGCGCGCACATTGTCGCTCTCGATGCGGAAAGCGCGGCCGGTCTCGACCCCGGGGCGCGTCACCACCGCGATCGCTCCGCGCTCCACCGCTTCTTCGATGAAATCCTCGCCGTTGAACTTGGCGCCCTGGAAGGCCCCGAAGACATTGCCCGGCACGACCTTGCGATGGTCGATCGCGAAGCCGGTGACTTTCTGGTCGCTTCCCCGGCGTACCAGGTCGCACAATTTCAAAAGCCTAATCCTTGTTTTCGTACAAATAGGGCAGAACGCTATCCAGTTCGGGTTCGCGGGATTCGTCGGGACGAACCCCCAGCATCGGTGCGATGCGGCTGATCGTTCCGGAAACGACCGGCGCGACGTTCCACCCGGCCGTGCGGAAACCGAATGTTTCCTTGGTTCCCTTGGGTTCGTCAAGCATCACGACCGCCACATAGCGGGGTTCGTCCATGGGGAAAACGCCCGCGAAGCTGTTAACGACCAGCTGGCGCGAATAGCGGCCGTTCACCAGTTTCTCCGCAGTCCCGGTCTTGCCCCCGACGCGATAGCCCTTGGCCTCGGCTTTGCGCCCCGTGCCATGGGTGACCACCATCCGCAAAAGCGCGCGCATCTTGTAGCTGGTGTCCTCGGAAAAAACCCGCTCGCCCTTGGCGGCGGGATGGCCGGGCCCGACCTTGAGGATGGTCGGCTTGCGATAGAGCCCGCCATTCAGAAGCGTCGCATAGCCGGTCGCCAGATGGAGCGGCGTCACCGCAATTCCATGGCCATAGCCCACCGTCGCGGTGGCGATCTCGCTCCAGTCGCGCGGATAAAGCGTGCGCCCGCGCTCGGGCAGCTCATGGCCCAGCCGGTCGAGAAAGCCCATCTTGCGCAGATATTCTTCCTGCCGCTTGGCACCCAGCTGGAGCGCGATCTGCGCGGTCCCGACGTTGGAGCTTTCCTGCATGATCTCGGCCACCGAGCAGGCGCGCCCGAAGGGATGGGTATCGCCGATCGTGCGCTTCCCGATGGTTAGCTTCTTGGGGCAGGGATACATTTGCGAAAAGCTCTTCACGATCCCCTCGTCCATCGCCATCGCGACGGTGAAGGGCTTGAAGGTCGATCCGAGTTCATAGACGCCAAGGCTCGCGCGGTTGAACCGCGCATCGGCCGAGCCTTCGCCCGCGACATTGGGATTGAGCTGCGGCAGGCTCGTCATCGCGAGGATTTCGCCGGTGTGGATGTCCATGATGACGCCCGCCGCCCCGATCGCCGAATATTTCTCCATGGCGTGCGCCAGTTCGGCCTTCAACGCCTGCTGGATACGGCTCGAGATCGACAGCTGCACCGGCTCGGCGCGGCGCGAGGGATCGGTGAGCCATTCGTCGAAGGCGCGCTCGGCCCCCGCGACGCCATTGCCGTCGACATCGGTATAGCCGATCACATGGGCCGCCAGCGCGGTCTGGGGATAGAGCCGGTCAGGCTCGCGCATTAGCTGGATGCCGGGCTCGCCCAGCGCGTTGACCCGCTCGACGAGCCGCGGGCTGGCACGGCGCGAAAGATAGATGAAATTGCGGTCCGAGGAGAGCAGTTCGTAATATTGTCCCTCGTCGCGGTCGGGCATGATCTCGGCGAGCTTGCGCGCAAGGTCCAGCTTGTTGCCGATGACCTTGGGCGGCTGCACCGCGATCGACCAGGCATCGATGGTGCGGGCCAGCGCTTCGCCTTCGCGGTCGATGATGTCGCCTCGTGCCGGGACGAAGGCGCCCACGCCCGCGCGCTCGGAGGAACTGTCACCGAATGCGGCAAGCCAGCCGATCCGCCCCGCGACGAGGAGGATCGCCCCGGCAAAAAGGATCAGCACCAGCATCAGGCGCTGGTGCATCATGGCCAGGAGCTTGCGCTTCTGCCCGACCAGCCGCAGCCGCTCGGGCTTGGCGACGAGGTTGGGCATGGGTGCGTTCATCGTGCCGGGCTTGATTCCTTGGTGGAGATGAATGCCATCGGGCTGCGCTCATCCTCGCGGCCAGCGTTGGACGCTTGTTCGCGCGCTGGCAAGGGGGCAAGCGGATCGGCCGCGCTCACCTGCACCGGAGCCGGGGCGATTTTCTTGGCCCGCTTGGGCTCGACCGGCGCGGGCAGCGATGCCTGCACCAGCAGATCTTCACGCGAAACGCTTTCCTCGGCGGGCGCGGCGGCCAGGATGACCGGCGCCTCGACCACGGGCTTCTCTTCGGGCCGCGTCAGCGTTGCCAGCTGGAAACTGCCATCGAGAAACTGTCCGGCGCGAGGCGCCGAAAGCTGGAGAAAGCGGACGTTCCACTGCTCGAGCTGGGCGAGCCGCCCGCGCGTGCCGATCTCGGTTTCCAGTTCGCGGATCTCGCGGGTAACCGCGAGGATCTCGCGCTCGACATCTTCGAGCTGCGCCCGTTCGGACGCCACCTGAAGCGATACCAGATAACAGGACAGGGCTGCGAAAGCGACGCCGCACGCCCAGAGGATGGGACCGAAGCCTCTCATGCTGCCTCCCTCTCGTCCCACGCGGGCGCGTCGGTGCGGACTGCCGACCGCAGCCGTGCCGAGCGCGCGCGCGGGTTCCGGGCCAATTCGTCGTCCGAAGGGCCGACGGGCTTGGCGATGTTGGTGAATGTGGGTTCAGGGCCAGGGGCCGCGACGGGACGGTGACGCGACCCCTGGGGCCGGTTCCCGCTACGATCGCGCAGGAACCGTTTGACGATCCGGTCCTCGAGACTGTGAAAGGTCACGACCGCGAGCCGGCCGCCGGGCTTGAGCATGCGTTCGGCGGCGCGCAGCCCCGCCTCCAGCTCCTCGAGCTCGGCATTGAGATAGATGCGAATGGCCTGGAAGGTGCGGGTCGCCGGATCGACCTTCATCCCCGCATGATGGCCCAGCGCGCCGCGAACCACGTCGGCGAGTTCGCCGGTGCGGCTCAAGGGGCGCGCCTTGACGATCGCGGCGGCGACGCGGCGCGCGCGCGGCTCTTCGCCATAGGTCTTGATGACCCGCGCGATCTCGGCCTCGTCGGCATGGTTGAGAAATTCGGCGGCGGTCTGGCCGGCCTGGCTCATCCGCATGTCGAGCGGCCCGTCGGCCTGGAAGGAAAAGCCGCGTTCGGGCTGGTCGATCTGCATCGAGGAGATGCCGATGTCGAGCACCACGCCGTCGACCTTGTCGCCGACCGCTTCGTCCATGCGCGAGAATTCGGTTTCGATGAGCGTGAGGCGATCCGATGGGACGCGTGCCGGCCCGGCCGCGATCGCATCCGGATCGCGGTCGAGACCGATCACCCGCCCCGCCCCCGCGGCAAGAATGGCCCGCGTGTAGCCGCCGGCCCCGAAGGTGCCGTCGACGATCACGTCGTCGGGAGTAGGGGTGAGCGCCGCGACCACCTCGTCGAGAAGCACAGGGATATGTGGTGGCCGGGCGCTCATTCGCTGATCCCCCGTTCTTCCATGCGGAAACGGGCGATGTCCTTCATGTCCTCGGGGATGCGGTCGTCGCCGAGGAAAATTCGGGGGTTCCAGATCTGGAAGGTCTCGCCGACGCCGATGAACAGCGCGAGGTCCTCGATAAGGCCCTTGCGGCGCATCATCGGGGGCAGGACGATCCGTCCGGATTTGTCATAGGGAACTTCCTCGGTGGCACCGAAGGCCATCATCGAGGTGCGCATATATTCGAGGTCGGAGCCGTCCGAAGTCTCGAGCTTCTCGGCCCGCCGTTCGAGCTTTTCATGCTTCAGTGCGGCATAAGCGGGATCATAGGCCGACAGCGCATCGAAAAGGTCATGTTTCGCCAGCACGATGGTGCGCGCGTCGCCGCGCCGTTCGATCACCGATCGCAGGAATGCGGGCACGGAGACACGCCCTTTGGCGTCTACCGCGTTGAGCGCGCTTCCCTGGAAAAGATGTTCGAGTGCCACCCTGCTGCTTCCCCGAGCGGAGGCAAACCTCTCCCGTGTCCAGGCGAGCGGCATCGCCGCCCGGTCACCGGATCATCGCACCATGCAATGGGTAGCCCCGCGCTAACCCTTTGTGGGTAACGCATCTCGCTGCGGGATACAATGGGATTTTATGCCATTTCATGGATTCTCATGCCACTTCGCGGATTTCCGCGACTTTTTACGGCACGTCATGACATGGGCGGACCCCTCCCCGATCGGGAAAAGCCTGTGGATAAATCTGTTGGAAAGTGCGGTTTGCCGCCGACTCGGCTCATCGGGCCGAAAGCTGCGCCAGCTCGGAAAGCAGAAAGGCCAGCCCCGCATCGCCCTGGCGCTCGGCGCGCAGGAAATCGGCATCGGCGATCAGCGTCACCTGCCCCTTGCCGAGCGCGCAGGTGGCGATGAAACCATTGGCGCGCAGCGCGCATGCCTCGCCGGTCGCGGCGAAACGGCCCGGACTGCTGGTCATCACGTCGCGCCCTTCGACATCGACGCTCACCGGCCCGTCGGCGATCGGCCCGTGCAGCACCAGCCCCCAATGACCGAGCAGCCCGGTGTCCGCGAAAAAGGGAATCGGACGGCGCCGGTCGCCCATCGGCAGGTCGCTCGGCCAGTCGAGCCGCGGATCGGCGAGCAGCAACAGCCGCCCCCCGCCGCGCACCCAGGCGTCGAGATCGACCAGACCCTCGGCGGTCTGCACCGGCGCATGCGCCATCAGCAAAAGGTCATGCGGCGCCAGTTCGCGCGCATCGGTGGTTGCCACCGCCTGCACCTGCCATTCGCTTTGCAGCGCGCTCAGCGCGGGCGACCCCGCGCCCTCGATCGAGAATTCTTCCCCGAACATCAGCGGCAGGCTGGTCAACATCGCCAGCGGCGGCTGCCCGGCTTCGGCGGGAGGCGGCGATTCGCCATTGCCTTCCGAAGCGCAGGCCCCGAGCGCGAGCGCGGCCAGCAGGGTCATCGCGCGGCGCATCATTGCGGGCGGCTTTCTCCGGCCAGCTCGTCCTTCAATTCCTCGGCAACCATGTCCTCGGCCTTGGCGCCTGCCTTGGCCTCGGCCTGCGCCTCGGCGGCATCGGCGTCGACTTCGGCGGCCGACCCGGGCGCTGCCCCGATCTCGGCCAGCGGCTCGCGCGGCGACGGCGCGACCACCTCGTTGGCGACCGGCACCTCTTCCTCGGTTCCGCCGCCGATGGCGCTGCCCAGCACCACCATGAGAAAGACCACGCCCAGCCCGGTAAGGCCGATGCGGATCCGCTGACTATGATCGGAAGCTAATGCCATCGCCTTATCCTATCCGCTCGTCGATCCGCTTTGCAATCGGGGTTGACGAAGGATGCTGCACCCGCGAAAGGGGCGCGCATGAAAAAGAATGTCCTCAGCTTCTGCATCGCTGCGACCGCCATTCTCGGCGCTTGTGGCCAGAATGACGAACCCGATGTCGTGGGCGGCCCCGCCGATCCGATGGCCAACCAGCTCGCCAATGCCGAGCCGATCGGCCCCATTCCGGTGATGGTCGGCAGCGAAGACTATCGCTGCGCCGACAACAGTCTCGTCCAGGTCGACTTCATCCAGACGGGCGAAGAAAACAGCGTCCGCGTCACCCCCGAAGGCGAAGCGGGCGTGACCGCCGTCGAAGGCGAGGAAGCCGGCACGTTCACGGGCGAAGGCGTCACCGTCAAGGGTGCCCCCTCGGATGCCAGCATCACCTACAACGGCCAGACCTGCAAACGCTGAGGCGTTCGCTCGTCCGATCCGAAATTCATGAGAGCCCCGGCCATTGCGGCCGGGGCTTTTTTCATGCCTGCGCGGCCATCATCTCGTGCATACGCCGCTGGATCGTCTCGGTGGACAAATCCTCCTTGTGCGTGCCGATCGTCCATTCATGCCCGAACGGATCGGTCAGGGTGCCCGACCGGTCGCCATAGAATTGATCTTCGACCGGACGCACTTCGGTGGCTCCGGCATCGACCGCCTGCCGGAAGGCCCGGTCGCAATCCTCGACATAGAGCATCATCGAGGTGCTCGTGCCGCCGCGCGACTTGGGGCCCAGCTTGCCATGGTCGGGCCATTCGTCCGACAGCATGAGATGGCTGTCGCCGATCTTCACTTCGGCATGGCCGATGCCATCCCCCATTTCGAGACGCATCACTTCCTCGGCGCCGAAAGCCCTTTTGTAGAAATCGATCGCCGCCGCGGCATCGTCGACGGTCAGATAGGGCGTTACGCTATGAAAACCTTCGGGAACGGGCTGTGCCATGGTGCTTCTCCCTCTCAAGGCAATCCGCCTTATGCGCCTCGCCTCCGAGTCCCTGCAAATTTCGCCGTCCCCGCACGGTTGCGACTAGCCCCGCACCCCCCTCGGCGCTATGGACCTGCGCCATGACCGAGATCACCCCCGAAATCGTTGCCGAACACGGCCTTTCGCCCGAGGAATATGACCGGATCGTCGCTGCCATCGGCCGCGAACCCAATCTCGTCGAGTTGGGCATCTTCTCGGTGATGTGGTCGGAGCATTGCTCCTACAAATCCTCGCGCCTCCACCTCAAGAAGCTGCCCACCGAGGCGCCCTGGGTGATCTGTGGGCCGGGCGAGAATGCCGGGGTGATCGACATCGGCGACGGCCAGGCCGCCATCTTCAAGATGGAAAGCCATAACCACCCCTCCTACATCGAACCCTACCAGGGCGCGGCGACCGGCGTGGGCGGGATCCTTCGCGACGTCTTCACCATGGGCGCGCGTCCCGTCGCCAACATGAACGCGCTGCGCTTCGGGCGTCCCGACCATCCCAAGATGCGCCACCTCATCGCGGGCGTGGTCGCGGGGATCGGCGGCTATGGCAATTGCGTGGGCGTCCCCACCGTCGGCGGCGAAACCAATTTCCACCGCGCCTATGATGGAAACATCCTCGTCAACGCGATGACGGTGGGCGTCGCCGATGCCGACCGCATCTTCTATTCGGCGGCCACGGGCGTGGGCAATCCGATCGTCTATGTCGGCTCGAAGACCGGCCGCGACGGCATCCACGGCGCGACCATGGCCAGCGCCGATTTCGACGAGGATAGCGAAGAGAAGCGCCCCACCGTCCAGGTCGGCGACCCCTTCACCGAAAAGCTCCTGATCGAGGCCTGCCTCGAACTGATGGCGACCGACGCGATCGTCGCGATCCAGGACATGGGCGCGGCGGGCCTCACTTCCTCCTCGGTCGAGATGGCGACCAATGGCGGGGTCGGCATCCGCCTCGACATGGACAAGGTGCCGTGCCGCGAGGAAGGCATGACGCCCTATGAAATGATGCTCTCGGAAAGCCAGGAGCGCATGCTAATGGTGCTGAAGCCCGGCAAGGAAGAGATGGCGAAAGCCATCTTCGAGAAATGGGAACTCGACTTCGCGGTTATCGGCGAAGTCACCGAGGGCGGCCACATGGTCCTCACCTTCGAAGGCGAGACGGTGTGCGACATCCCGCTCGGCCCGCTCGCCGACGAAGCCCCCGAATATGACCGCCCCTATGTCGAGACCCCGCGCCCCGCTCCGCTCGAGGACGAGCCCGACAGCAAGGACGTGATGGCCGATCTCGAAGCGATGATGGGCTCCCCCGCGCTCGCCAGCCGCCGCTGGATCTGGCAGCAATATGACAGCCAGGTCGGCGCGAACACCGTCCAGAAGCCCGGCGGCGATGCCGCGGTGGTGCGCGTTCATGGAACCACCAAGGCGCTTGGCATCACCACCGACTGCACGCCGCGCTACTGCTTCGCCGACCCGCGCGAAGGCGGCAAGCAGGCGATCGCCGAGACCTACCGCAATCTCTCGGCAGTGGGCGCACGCCCGCTCGCGGTCACCAATTGCCTCAACTTCGCCAATCCGCAGCGCCCCGAGATCATGGGCCAGTTCGTCGGCTGCCTCGAAGGCATGGGCGAAGCCTGCCGCGCGCTCGACTATCCGATCGTCTCGGGCAACGTCTCGCTCTACAACGAGACCCGCCTCGACGACGGCTCGAGCATGGCGATCCTCCCCACTCCCGCGATCGGCGGCGTGGGCCTGCTCGACGATTGGGAAAAATCGGCCAGCCTCGCCTTCAAGGCCGCCGACGAACAGATTTTCCTCGTCGGCGAAACCCCGCACCATCTCGGCCAGTCGGTGTTCCTCAAGGAAGTGCATGGCCGCGAGGAAGGCCCTCCGCCGCCCGTCGATCTCGAGCTGGAACGGCGCCATGGCGAATTCGTCCGCACCGCGATCGGCGAGGGTCTCGTCAGCGCGGTCCACGACATATCCGATGGCGGCTTGCTCGTCGCGCTCGCCGAAATGGCACTCGCGGGCGGCATGGGTGCCGATCTCCATCTCGAACGGCTCAATGCCCGCAACCGCGCGGCGATGCTCTTCGGCGAGGACCAGGCCCGCTATGTCGTCACCACCACCGATCCCGACGCCCTGCGCAAGAGCGCCAAGGAAAATGGCATAGCGCTCGAACCCCTCGGTACCACCCGCGACGATGGCCAGATCACCCTCGACGGCAACGACAGCATCGCGCTCGACCGGCTGCGCGCCGCGCATGAAGGCTTCTTTCCGACGCTGATGGAAGGCGAACTCTGACACCCCTTCCGGGGCGCTGCATCTTAATTATTGCAACTCATTCGCATTAGCCTATATTGGCTCGCATGATTATTTGCAGCTGCAACGTGATTCGCGAACGGGACATCCGTGACGCCGCGCGCAAGGGGCACCCCTGCGCCGTGAGCGCCTATCGCTCGATGGGCTGCGAATTCCAGTGCGGCGGCTGCGAGGATCATGCCGATCATATCATCGCCGAGGAAAAGGCGCTCGGCGTCGCCGCGAACAAGACCGCGGCCTGATCCGTCTCCGCGGCTGATAATCAGTCGCAATCGCAACTTTTTCCCGATTTTCCGCCACTTTTTCGCTTTGCATTAAGCGCCGCGAAGGCTTAATGCTGCGTGCGAAAGGGGTCCGAACATGAAGGGCGATGGCAAGGTAATCGAACTGCTCAACGAGACGCTCAAGAACGAGCTGACGGCGGTCAACCAATATTGGCTCCACTACCGCTTGCTCGACGACTGGGGCGTCACTCGCCTCGCCGAGCATGAGCGCGAGGAATCGATTGAGGAAATGAAGCATGCCGACGAACTGGCAAAGCGCATCCTCTATCTCGGCGGGCTTCCCAATTTCCAGGCACTCGGCCAGCTGCGCATCGGCGAAAGCGTCGAGGAAATCCTGAAAGCCGACCTCGAGGTCGAACGCGAAGCGATCGAACAGCTCAAGGGCGCGATCCGCCATTGCGAAAATGTCCAGGACTATGTCAGCCGCGACCTTTTCGTCTCGATCCTCTCGGCCGAGGAAGACCATGTCGACGAGATCGAGACGCAGTTCGACATGATCCGCCAGATGGGCCTCGAAAACTATATCCAGCTCCAGTCCAAGCCCGCCGACGGCTGAGCGGGCTGGACGGCGGCGCGTCGGCTTGTAAAAGCGGGGGCATGCAAGACGTGCCCTCGATCCCCTACACCAACCTGCCCGACCTCAGCGACAGCGAGCGCATCGCCCGGGCGCGTTCCTTCTATCTCGACATGGCATCGCGCCGCTCGTGCCGGATGTTCTCGGACAAGCCCGTTCCGCGCGAAGTGATCGAACAGGCGATCCTCGCCGCAGGCACCGCCCCCAACGGCGCCAACCACCAGCCCTGGCATTTCGCGGTGATTTCGGACGCCGACATGAAGCACCGCATCCGCGAAGCCGCCGAGGTCGAGGAAAAGGCCTTCTACGCGGGCAAGGCGGGGCAGGAATGGCTCGAAGCGCTCGCCCCCATCGGCACCGACGAGGACAAATCCTATCTCGACATCGCGCCCTGGCACATCGTGGTCTTCGGCCAACGGAAGGGCGGGATCGAACCCGGCGAGAAGAAGCAGAATTATTATGTCACCGAAAGCTGCGGCATCGCTTGCGGCCTGCTTCTCGCCAGCCTCCACAAGGCGGGCCTTGCCACTCTCACCCACACGCCTTCGCCGATGGGCTTCCTGCGCGAGATCTGCAATCGCCCCGGCGATGAAAAGCCGATGATGATCATCGTCGCCGGCCATCCTGCCGAAGACGCGACCGTCCCGGTCCACGCCACCAAAAAGAAACCCCTCGAACAGATCAGCAGCTGGTTCTGAGGCCATCGCGCTTATTGGCGCGATCGGCTATGCATGGATCTTCGGACGCTTGAACCGGGGGGAAATATGGCGACGACCACGCGCACGCGCATCCTGACGCTCGACATCATTCGCGGGGTCGCGGTGATGGGCATCCTGGCAATGAACATCTACGCCTTCGCCGGTCCCGGCGCGATGTATTTCAATCCCGCGGCCTATGGGGGCGACAGCGGCATCGACTGGCTCGTCTGGGCGTTCAACTTCGTCCTTGTCGACAGCAAGATGCGCGGGCTCTTCTCGATCCTGTTCGGCGCTTCGACACTGCTTGTCATCGAACGGGCGATGGCGAAAAGCGACCGCCCGGCGGTGCGCCACTATGCCCGGATGATCTGGCTCCTTGCCTTCGGGCTGGTGCATTTCTGGTTCATCTGGTGGGGCGACATCCTCGCCATCTACGCCATCGCGGGCCTCTTCCTTTTCTTCTGGCGCAACTGCAGCGTGAAAGTGCTGCGCATCTGGGCGATCGTGATGCTCACCCTGGGCTTCCTCTTCGTCGGTTCGCAGAATCTCGCTTTCCGGATGGCCGACAATCCCGACCTCACCGCCGAGCAGCGTAAATCCTTGGACCAGGCGCTGACGCAGACCGAGGGGTTTTTCGGCGCCAACACGCCCGAATCCGAGGCCAAGGTCCGCGAACATCTCGAGCTTCATCGGGGCAGCTACGAAGAGATCGTCGACAAGCGGTTCGTCGAATGGCGCTTCAAGCCCTTCACCAACGCCCTTTTCCTCCTTCCCGAAACGCTCGGGCTGATGCTGGTCGGCATGGCGCTGTTCAAATCGGGCTTCCTCACCGGCGAGTGGCCAAGGGAGCGCTATCGCAAATGGGCGATCACCCTTTTCGCCATCGGCGTGCCCGCCAATCTCGCTCTGCTCGTCTGGCAGGTGCAAAGCGATTATGACGCGATCGTCGTGCTCAACAGCACGCTGGTCCTTTCGATGCCCTTCGACGTGTTGATGGCGATCGGCTGGGCGGCGCTTGTCACCTGGCTCGCCAAGGGCGCGCTTGAAGGCCCGCTCGCCACCCGCATCGGCGCTGCGGGGCGAATGGCCTTCACCAATTATCTGATGACCTCGATCGTGATGACCACGATCTTCTACGGCTACGGCCTCGGCCTTTATGGCGAGGTCGGCCGCGCGGGGCTCTACCTGTTCGTCATCGGGATGTGGGCGCTGATGCTGCTCTGGTCCAAACCCTGGCTCGACCGCTTCCGCTACGGCCCCTTCGAATGGCTGTGGCGCAGCCTCTCGCGCTTCTCGCTCCAGCCCATGGGCCGGGCGAGCGCGGCCGCCTAGCCCGAGCGACCGAAAACAGTGTTGGCGGCCTTCTGCCCGAAGGTCGGCCGGTCGCGCCGCTTGAGCGGGCTGATCCGCTCGTCAAATGCCGCCACGGTCTGTCCGAACAATTGCTCGAGCTTGACCACGTCGGGCACCAATTCGTCGGGATAGCGTCCTTCCTCGACGGCCTGGCGGGCGGTCATCTCGATCTTCTCGGCGACATCGGCCAGCGGCTCGGCACCGAACTGGCGGCTTTCTCCCTTGAGGGTGTGCGAGGGAATGATGAGCTTGACGGGGTCCTGCGCGTGCATCGCCGCCTTGATATTGGCGACCGCCGTGGCTCCATCTTCCCGGAAATAGCCGAGAATCCGGATGAAGCCCGGCCCCAACTCGGCCCGCGCCTTCTCGAAATAACGCCAGTCGATAATCTCGACGCCTTGCTGCATCACCCTCTCCGTTACCCGCGCGGCCCCACATCGCCCGGGCAATGATCATGCCCGACAGCTACGCCCCGCAGGTAAATTTTAGGTTGACGCTTCGCCGCTGCGGATTGCCGCGCACGCAAGCCGCTCAGGCCTTGCGCGCCCGCTTGTGATAAGGGTTCTTCTGCATCCGGAGGTTCACCCGGATGGGCACCGGCCCCAGGTCGAGGTCGTCGCGCATCGAATTTTCGAGATAGCGCACATAGCTCGCCGGCAGCATGTCGAGCCGATTGCCGAAGATGACGAAGGTGGGCGGGCGCGACTTGACCTGCGTGATGTAGCGCAGCTTGATCCGCTGGCCCTTGGGCGCGGGCGGCTGATGCGCCTCGATGGCATCGTCGAACCAGCGGTTGAGTTCGCCCGTCGGCACCCGCTTCGACCATTGGTCACGCAACGTGAAGGCCGCCTCGATAAGGACGTCGATGCCCTTGCCGGTCTTGGCCGACACGGTCAGCACGGGCACGCCCTTCACCTGGCTCAACCCGTCGACCAGCGCCGCCTTGATCCCGTTGAACAGGCTCGAGGCATTGTCCGCCACGTCCCACTTGTTGATCGCGATGATGAGCGCGCGGCCCTCTTCGAGAACCTGGTCGGCGATGCGCAGGTCCTGTGCCTCCAGCCCGCGCGTCGCATCGAGCAGAAGCACCACCACCTCGGCCATGTCGATCGACCGCTTGGTGTCGATGGTCGAGAGTTTCTCCAGCTTGTCCTGCACCTTGGCGCGCTTGCGCAGCCCCGCGGTATCGACCAGCTGGACCTTGCGTCCGCCATGCTCCCAGTCGATCGTGATCGCATCGCGGGTGATCCCCGCCTCGGGGCCGGTGATGAGCCGCTCCTGCCCCAGCATCTTGTTGATGAGGGTCGACTTGCCCGCATTGGGCCGCCCGACGATGGCAAGCTTGAGCGGTCCGCCCTCTTCTTCCTCGTCCTCGGCCCCGCCGCTTTCCTCATCCTCGCGCCCAATGAACGGCCGCAGTCCCTCGAACAGGTCGACGATCCCCTCGCCATGCTCGGCCGACAGGCCAAAGGGTTCACCAAAGCCCAGCGAAAAGGCCTCGAGCCTCCCCGTTTCCCCCGCCGATCCCTCCGCCTTGTTGGCGGCGACGATCACCGGCGTGTCGATGGCGCGAAGCCAGCCCGCGACTTCCTCGTCGAGCGGCATCACTCCCGCGCGCCCGTCGATAAGGAACAGCGCGACATCGGCCTCGCGGACGGCCGCTTCGGTCTGCACGCGCATCCGCCCCGGCAGCGTCTCGGGATCGTCGGTTTCGAACCCCGCGGTATCGATGACCTTGAATTCGGTGCCCAGGAGGATGCCCGTGCCTTCGCGCCGGTCGCGCGTCACCCCTGGCCGATCATCGACCAGCGCGATCCGCTTACCCACCAGCCGATTGAAAAGGGTGGATTTTCCGACATTGGGTCGACCGACGATTGCTACGACAGGGAGGGCCATGGCAGCGCGCCCTGCCCGCCCCGGCCGCGCCGGTCAAGCATTTAGCGCCTATTGATAGGCGATCAGCCGCCCTTCGCCCGTGACGATGTAGAGCATATTGTCGGCCACCACCGGCTGCAGAGTCACCGACGCACCCACGTCCTGCTGCTGGATGAAGGCGCCGTCATTGGGATTGATGGTGATGAGCGCGCCGTTCGATCCGGCCACGATCAGCCGGTCCCCGGCCAGCACCGGCCCGACATAATTGATCGGGTCGCGCCGCTTCTTCGCGTTGCGGAAAGCCGGCAGCTGGTTGATCCAGCGCACCCGTCCGGTCGCCCGCGAAATCGCCATCAGCTGGGCATCGTCATTGACCACGAACACCCATTCACCCGCGACCCAGGGAGTGGCGATGCCCGCCATGTTGAGTTCCCAGATGCGCTGCCCCGACAGGAGATCGAGCGCGACCATGCGCCCGCCCTGCCCGATGGCAATCACCTGCCCATTGTCGATCACCGGATCGGCATCGACGTCCGAAATCGAGCTCACCGAGCGCGAAATGCTTGTCCGCGCCAGCGTGTCCGACCAGACGAGCCGGCCGTTCTCATAACGATAGGCATTGAGTTCGCCCGAGGAGAAACCGGCGACCACGGTGCCGCGCGCGACCGCGGGCGAGGATGCCCCGAACACGCCCGCGACTTCCAGCGTCGCGGCCTGGTTCCAGCGCGTTTCGCCATTGGCGGCATTGAGCGCGATGATCTGATTGTCCTGGCTGGTGACATAGACGGTGTCGCCCGACACCGACGGCGCGCCGCGCAGCGGACCCACCGGCTTGACCTGCCAGACGAGGCTGCCCGAGACGGGGTCGATCGCCCCCACCTGGCCAAGGCCGTTGGTGGCATAGATACGCCCGTTGCCGAAGGCGAGGCCGCCGCCATAAAGCGAGGAGGCATTGCCCTGCCCCCCGCCAAAGTTGAGCATCCAGGCCTGCGCGCCGGTCTTGGCGTCGAAGGCGCGCACCACCGCGCGCGTGTCCATCGTATAGACGCGCCCGCCAACCACGATCGGCGATCCGCCCATGCGGGCTTCGCGCGAATTGCCTTCGCCGATCGAAGCGCCCCAAGTGTAATTGAGCCCGTCGCCCGTATTGAGCGCGAGATGCCCCATCGACTTGTTGGCATTGCCGCCCGACTGCTCCCAGCTGGCATTGGCGGTCTGCACCGGCAGGCTCATCGGCATCGCCGCGGTCGCCGGATCGATCCCGATTTCCAGTTCGGCGCCCAGCACCGGCACGCGCTCGCCGAGCACCGGAGTGCCACGCTGCGCTTTCTTGAAGATGCCGCAGCCCGAAAGGGTGGTCGCGGCAAGGGTCAGGACGATCGCGGTACGAAGGCTCTTCATCATTCGGATTCTTCTTCCTGTGCGGGGGCAGCTTCGGCGGAGGATTTCACCGCCGCGGCGGCGGCAAGGCTGCTGGCCATCTGCTCGGCGCGGCTGCGCAAGGTCTGGGGAACCGCGCTGTCCTGCGCGATGGTTTCGAAAAGCTTGGCCGCTTCGGCGGTTCGACCCGCGCGCTCCATGGCGATCGCGGTCAGCTCGGCGGCGGTGCCGTAAAAGGGTTCGCCCTGCTGCGCGAGCGGCTGCATGCGGGCGATGACGGTATCGGGGTCGAGATCGTTATACTCCAGCAGCGTCTGGCGGAGGGTCGCCAGTTCGCGATAGGGCGCGGGCAGGTCTTCGTCGCCCGCCACCGCGGCATAGCTCTCGATTGCCTTGGCGCGGTCGCCCTGGCGAAGCGCCACCGAGGCCCGGGTCATGAGAGCGGTCGCGCGCGCCGCCCCCTCGCTTTCGGCGGCGAGTGCATCGAGCCGCGCCGGCACATCGTCCATGCGGTTGTTCTCGATGTCGCGCAGGATGAGCGCCATTTCCTCGCCATGCTTGCCCGCGATCTTGTCCTCGCGGTCCTGCCACCACAGGCTGAACGCCACCGCGCCGAGGAACAGGATCAGGCCGAAAACGATCCACTTGCCATATTTCCTGGCAAAGTCGGCCATCTGGTCGCGGCGCAGATTCTCATCCACTTCGCGTTCGAAACTGACAGGAGCGTCATTGGGGGGCAGCGCCAATGGGGACCTCTTCGCTGGACGGGGCGGACGTGATTGTGACTCGCTTCTTTCCCACCCCGGGTGAACAGAAGCTGGCTACCCCCTAGCGCGGCGTTTTGCCAAAGGCAAAGGGGACATGACCCCTCCCCCGCCGCGCCTGGCGCGACGGGCAGGCTTCAGCCCTTGGGACGATAGGTCTGCTCATCGGTGGGAAAGCTGCGGCTGCGCACTTCGGCGGCATAGCGCTCGACCGCATCGCTCATCTCGCCGGCAAGGTCATGATAGCGTTTGACGAAGCGCGGAACCCGCTCGAACAGCCCCAGCATGTCCTCGGTCACCAGCACCTGCCCGTCGCACTTTGCCGAGGCGCCGATGCCGATCGTCGGGATATCCACGCTTTCGGTGATCTCGTCGGCAATCTCTTCCATCACGCCTTCGATCACGAGCGCGAAGGCTCCCGCTTCGGCCACCGCACGCGCATCGGCGAGCACCTTGGCGGCTTCGGCTTCGTCGCGCCCCCGCGCGCGATAGCTGCCGAGGAGGTTGATCGCCTGCGGAGTGAGGCCGACATGACCGATCACCGGAATGCCCCGCGCGTTGAGGAAATGGATGGTCTCGGCCATCGCTTCCCCGCCCTCGAGCTTGACCGCGCTCGCGCCGGTTTCCTTGAGGATGCGACTGGCATTGCGAAAGGCGACTTCCTTCGATTCCTCATAGCTGCCGAAGGGCATGTCCACGGTCACCTGCGCGTGCCAGGATCCGCGCACCACCGCCGCGCCATGGTTGATCATCATCTCGATGGTGACCGGCACGGTGCTGTCGAGCCCGTAGATCACGTTGCCGAGGCTGTCCCCGACCAGCAGCATGTCGCAATGCGCGTCGAGCAGTTGCGCCTGCCGCATCGTATAGGCAGTCAGCATCACCAGCGGTTCGGCCTCGGGATCGCCCTTGCGCGCCCGGATCTTGGGCACCGTCATGCGCTTGCCCGGCTTGGGCGCGGGCGTCGCCCGGCTGGTATCGGTATCGATCGTGATCTTGCTCATGGCCCAAGCTTCTAGCGGGGGGCGGGCGAGCGCGCTAGGCTGGCGAAAACTGGGGCCAGATCTGGGGAAGGACCGGCTCGGATGGCAGGCAAGGACAAGGATATCGCGGGCGTCATCGCTCCGCCTCCGCTGATCTACGGCATCCCGCTCGCTCTGGGGCTGTGGATCCACGCCACCATCGGCGGCATGGACGTTCCCGAAACCATCCTGCCCTGGCTGCCGCGTGCCCTCACTGGCGGCGCGCTGGCGGCGGCGGGCGCGGTGATCATCGTCCTCGCGCTGCTCCGCTTCGGCCAGGCCAAAACCCCGCCCGAACCCTGGGAGGAGACCACCGCGCTGGTCACCGGCGGCATCTACCGGCGAACGCGCAATCCCATGTATCTGGGGATGGCGCTCATCTTCTTCGGCATCACGCTGATCGCCGCCTGCCTCCTCCTCTTGGCGCTGTTCGTGCTTGCGGTGGTGGTGATCGACCGGGGCGTCATCCGCCGCGAAGAGAGCTATATGGAACGCAAGTTCGGGGACGATTATCGCGCCTACAAGGCCGCGACCAAGCGCTGGATCTAGCGTAGGAAGCGCCCCAGCGACCCGATCAATTCCTCGGCCGCCGGATGCTGGGCCGATCGGCGCCAGCAAGCGAAGATCGGATAGTCGAAGGGTTCGACCTCCTCCACCCGCCGCAATTCGCCCGAAGCGATCCGCTCGCGCACCAGCCGCGCGGGCATGAAGCCCGCCATCGCCTGTTCGGCCAACCAATGCGCCGCCTGCGCGCCGAGATCGAGGACAAGGCCATTGCCGGGCGGCAAGTCGATCATCGCCATCATCTGCCGCCCGATGACTCCGCCCCATTCGACCTGCACATAATCCTCGCGCCATCGCGACGGCTCGCCCCCGGTAACGAGGATGAGCTGGTCGTCGACCAGCTTGCGCGCGGCGATCCCGGGCTCGAGCAGCGGCGCATAGGTCACCGCCAGGTCCATCAGCCCGGCCACTAGGTCGCGCCCCAGCCGCGCCGATGCCCCTGCGGTCACCTCGAACGCCAGCGCGGGATGCGCGGCCCGCGCCTCGACCAGCCAATGCTGCATCAGGCCCGGCCAAAGCGCGGTCTGCCCGCCAATGACGATACGGTCGGTGAACCGCTCGGCAAGCTGGGCATCGGCGCGCGCTCCGTCCCATGCATCGACGATCCGCTCGGCGACCGGCAGCAGCCGGTTGCCCGCCACGGTCAACCGGCACCCTCCGCGGTCGCGCTCGAACAATCGCACCCCCAGCCGCTCCTCGAGCCGCTGCAACCGGTCGGTAACCGTCGAGGCGCTGGCATGGACCACCAACCCCGTCGCACCGAAACTCCCGGCGCGAGCCGCCGCCACGAAGGTCCGGAGGAAATCGATCTGCATGATTATCCGGTTATACCGGATTTAACCTTCAGACAATCCCGATATACCGGATAAGGGCGTACCGTTACAGGCGGGGAATGAAAGGATTTCCCGTGATCAAACTGACTGTCTTCACCATGGCCTCGGCCCTGTCGCTCGCCTGTGGCGCTCCCGCGCTCGCTCAGGCCATTCCGCCCGCCTCGATCGCGGGTTCGCCCGCCGAAGGCGAATGGGTCAAGCTATCCGAGAAGGAGGCCGAGCTGCGCCGCGACGTGAACCGCCTCCATACCGACCATGCCCGCGACATGAGCAAGCTTGCCGAGATCGCCGCGACCAAGGACCGGGCCTTGTCCCGTTCGGCCGACGCACGCCAGTCTTACGAGCGGCTGCTCGCTTCGCCTCCGCCCACCGGCCATGCCGAAATGGCCGACAGATGGGCGAAGAAGCTTGCCGAATCCGCCGACGACTGGGCGCTTCACGAACGCAAGCATGAAGACGGCGCGAAGAAATGGCGCAAGGCCGAGGAACGCGAATCCAAATCGGCCTCGGCGCTCCGCAAGGCGCAGGACCGTCTCGACAAGGCCGTCCGCGAACGCACTGCGCTCGAACAGCGCGCGCTCATGGCCCGCCGCTAGGCTCCCTGGTCATGGCACCTCTTCCCGACGCCACTGGCGCGACGCAAATGGCACCCACCCCTCGCCAGCGTCCCGTCCCGGCATCGCCGCATGCCGGTCGCAATTTCTGTGACCGGGTCGCGGCGCTCGGCGGCCTCGGCGTCTCGGTCTTTGCGCTCGCGCACTGGATCGGGGTGCCGGGCCTGGCCGCCACCACGCGCCTCGGCGTGGCGCAGGGCGACCGCATGGTGATCGCTGCCTGGCTGGTATGCGGGCTGATGATGCTTGTCGGGGGCACGGTGCGGCTGCGCACCATGACCATGTTCGGGGCCGACATGCTGCTGATGCTTTCGGCGCTCGGCGCGGGCCTCCTGATGCTGTCGAGCACTTCGCACTGGCCGGTCGTACCCTATGCCGCGCTTGCCCTGACCGGATTGGTCGTCAGCCTCTTTGCGCGCATCATCGACCGCAGCGAGACCCGCCGCGAACTGCTCGTCGCCCGGCTCGCGGGAATGGCTAGCTGACCTCGACCCCGTTCCAGAAGGCGATGCGATCCTTGATCTCGCTCGCCGCTTCCTTGGGTTCCTTGTAGGTCCAGGCCGCGTCGGCATTGGTCACCCCGCCGGCCTTGATCGAATAATAGGAAGCCTCGCCCTTCCACGGACAATGGCTTGTGTGCTCGGACGGCACCAGCCGGTCCATCTTCACGCTGTCGCGCGGGAAATAATGATTGTCCTCGACGACGACCGTATCGTCGCTCTCGGCGATGACTTCGCCGTTCCACATCGCCTTGACCATGGCATCTCTCCTTCGATGCCATGAACGGAAGGCGCCCCCGCGATGTTCCGGATGGCTAGAGGCCGAGCAGCGTCTCGTACGCCGTCGAATCATAGCCGACGATCAGCTCGCCATCGATCTCGACGATCGGCCGCTTGATCATCGAGGGATGCGCGCTCATCAGCATGATCGCCTTGTCCCCGTCGATATCTTCCTTGAGCACGTCGGGAAGCTGGCGGAAGGTGGTGCCGCGCTTGTTGAGGATCGGCTCCCACCCCTTTTCGAGCACCCACAGTTCGAGCTTTTCCTTCTCGATCCCGGCCTTCTTATAGTCATGAAAGCTGTAGGGAATCTGGCGCTTCTCGAACCATGCGCGGGTCTTCTTGACCGTGTCGCAATTGGGAATGCCGTAAAGTGTGATGTCAGCCATGGCCGCCCCCTAGCGCCCCGCCCCCGCCGCTGCAACTCCCCGCGTGAAGGGGCCTTCGCTTCAGCTCTGCTCGTGGATCGCCTCGGGATGCCGCCAGAACAGCCAGTAAAGCATCGCCGCCGCGATCGTCCCCCCGGCAAGATTGGCCGCCAGCTCGGCCGCGTAGACGCCCTCGGCGCCCCATGCGGCACGCAGGACCAGCCCCGTCGGCACCATCACCAAAAGCACCCGCACCAGCGACTGCGCCAGCGCCGCTCCCGCCTTGTCGACCGCGTTCAACGCGCCATTGCCCATGATGAGAAGCCCATATCCGGCATAGCCCCAGGCCGCGATCGCCAGATAGCGCCCGATCTCTGCGCGGATCGCCTCGTCCTCGCTGAACAAAGCCGCCAGCGGCTCGCGCGCCCACACCAGCGCCGCAGCGGTCACCAGCCCGTAGGCAAGACAGAAGCCACCCGCCAGCAGGAGCGCACGATGCACCCGGTCGATCCGCCTCGCTCCCCAATTCTGCCCGACGATCGCCCCGATCGACCCCGACAGGGCAAGAAGGGGCACCACCGCGAAACTCTGCAAGCGCCCGCCCGCGCCAAAGCCCGCCACCGCGTCCTGCCCGCTCGCCGCGACCAGCGCGGTCAGTACCGCAAGGCCGATGGGATTGACCGAATTGGAAAAGGCCGCCGGCCCTGCCACCCGCGCGATGGCCTTCGTCCCGACCCCCCAGTCGAGCCCGCGCAACCGGTTGAGCGAAAAGGGGATCGTCCCGCTCTGCAACATGAAGAAGCCCAGCGTCGCGGCGATCATCCATCCGCCGATGGTCGCATAGGCCGCCCCCGCGATCCCGAACCCCGCAAAGCCGAAAGCCCCGGTGATGAGAATGGGATCGAGAACCCAATTGGCCGCCGCGTAGGCAATGAGGATCGCCGAGGACCGTTTGGCCGCCCCCTGCCCGCGCAACCCCCCGTTGATCCCGAACATCAGGAAGAACAGCGGATAGCCCATCGCGAAAGGCACCATATAGGCATCGATCAGCGGAAGCAGTTCGGGTTCCGCCTGCATCAGGCGGAACAGCGGCAAGCGGACGAGCAGCAGCAACCCCGCGAAACTCAATCCCGCGATCGCTGCCAGCGCGATGGCGAGATTGCCCCGCGACCAGGCCTTGTCATGATCGCCTTCGCCCAGCGCCCGGCTCACCACCGAACTCGTTCCCGCCATCAGCCCCACGCCAAGGCTCGACAGCGCCACCGTCACCGGAAAGATGAAGCTCACCGCGGCCAATTCGGCCGAGCCCAGCTGGCCGATGAAATAGGCATCGATGATGCCCACCGACATGATCGCCGCCACGCCCAGCAGCATGGGCGAGGTCTGCGCCCACAGATGGCCCGCGATGGAGCCCGAGACCAGCCGGGCGTGCGGCGAGGTCATGCCTGCGCGCGCCCCCCCGTCATTCCCATTCGATCGTTCCGGGCGGCTTGGAGGTATAGTCGTAGACCACGCGGTTGACCCCCTTTACCTCGTTGACGATCCGCGTCGCGCAATTGGTGAGAAAGCCCGCGTCGAAGGGATAGACATCGGCGGTCATGCCATCGACGCTGGTCACCGCGCGCAAGGCGCAGACGCTGTCATAGGTGCGATAATCGCCCATCACTCCGACCGTGCGCACCGGCAGCAGCACCGCGAAGGCCTGCCAGATCGCATCGTAGAGCCCGGCCTTGCGGATCTCGTCGAGATAGATGGCATCGGCCTTGCGAAGGATGTCGCACCGCTCCTTGGTGACTTCGCCCGGAATGCGGATCGCGAGACCCGGCCCCGGGAAGGGATGCCGCCCGACGAACTGGTCATTGAGCCCCAGTTCGCGCCCCAGTTCGCGCACTTCGTCCTTGAACAGTTCGCGCAAGGGCTCGACCAGCTCCATGTTCATCCGCTCGGGCAGCCCGCCGACATTATGATGGCTCTTGATCGTCACCGAGGGCCCGCCGGTGAAGCTCACGCTCTCGATGACATCGGGATAAAGCGTCCCCTGCGCGAGGAAATCGGCCCCGCCCAGCTTCTTCGCTTCTTCCTCGAACACCCCGATGAATTCGCCGCCGATGAACTTGCGCTTGGCCTCGGGATCGGTGACCCCTTCGAGCCCCTTCATGAAGCGTTCCTCGGCATCCACCACGACGAGCGGGATGTTGTAATGGTCGCGGAACAGCGTCTCGACCTGCTCGCGCTCGTTGAGGCGAAGCAAGCCATGATCGACGAACACGCACGTCAGCTGGTCGCCGATCGCTTCATGGATGAGGATTGCGGCGACCGAGGAATCGACTCCGCCCGACAGGCCGCAGATGACCCTGCCGTCGCCCACCTGCGCGCGGATGTCGGCGATCTTGGCTTCGCGATAGGCGCCCATCGTCCAGTCGCCCTTGAGCCCGCAGACATGGTGGACGAAATTGGCCAGGAGCCGCGCCCCGTCGGGAGTGTGCACCACTTCGGGATGGAATTGGGTGCCATAATATTTGCGTTTCTCGTCGGCGATCACCGCGAAGGGCGCGCCGTCGCTGGTGGCGACGATCTCGAAACCGGGCGCGAACTGGGTGACCTTGTCGCCATGGCTCATCCACACCTGGTGGCGCTCGCCCACTTCCCACATCCCCTCGAACAGGGCGCATTGCTTGGTGACGGTCAGGAAAGCCCGGCCGAATTCGCCGCTGTCCCCGGCCTCGACCCGCCCGCCGAGCTGGTGGGTCATGACCTGCTGGCCATAACAGATGCCGAGGATGGGAAGCCCGCTGTCGAACAGGATCTGCGGCGCGCGCGGAGAGCCTTCCTCGGGCACGCCCGCGGGCGAACCCGACAGGATGATCCCGCCCGGCTTCAACCGTTCGAAGGCTTCTTCGGCAGTGGCGAAGGGCGCGATCTCGCAATAGACGCCCGCTTCGCGCACGCGGCGCGCAATGAGCTGGGTGACCTGGCTCCCGAAATCGACGATCAGGATCGTCTCGCCAACTTCTTCCGCCACACTCATGCCCCAAGCCTTTCGCGCCACTTCGATTGGCGCGTTCGATAGGGGCGCGCCGCCCCGCTGTCCAGCGGGGGCGGCTGGCCGTCGGAAAGGCCGTCAGGCGCTCGGCTGGCGGTTGATGATGATCGGATCGTCCATCAGCTTCTGGCCTCCATCCTTGTCGACATGGAGTTCCAGCGCATAACTGTATTTGCCGCCATTATCATTGCTGTCACTCATCACGAAGCTGTCCGTGCCGCCGGGATTGACGGTGATGGGCCCACCCGAGGGCGGCGCGGGGTTGGTGGGCTTGTCGAGAATCCCGTTGCCGAGAAGCACACTCTGATTGACCGGATTTTTCAGCGACACGTCATAATCGGTGCCGCCGATCTTCACCTTCTTGGTCTTGAGATTGAAGGTAAGATCGAGCGAATCGTTCACCGCGCTCGCATCGATATTGCCGGTTTTCCCGATAATTTTGGGATTGGACGGGCTCTTCTGCTGATATTTGAACTGCCCGCGATAGACATTGTCGACGCTGTCCCAGACGACATCCTTCACGCTGACGTCCACACTTACTACCTGTGCCATCTCCCTTTCTCCTCCCGTTGAAAAAACTCCTGCCCTGAATAAGGACGGGCGGCCCTTCTTTCGAAGGACCGCCCGCTCGGCGCTCAATTGCCCCGATCTCGGATGATCGGGTCGAAATCGCAATGTTCGCCGGTATTGCTCACCACATGCACCGTGTATTGGTGCGTCGGGTTGCGTGCCTTGTCGGCACCCGTGTCATTGACGTTGAGATGGGTGTCGTCGATCAACCGGCTGGTGAAATCCTGCGGGTTGGCGATCGTCACCGGGTTGTTCTGCATGAAGGACCATTGCTTGGTCCCCGATGATTGCAGCGTCATCTCGATATTGTTGTTTTCATCGGGCGTGACGTCCTCCGGATCATAGCTCACCTGCCGCTGGTCATCGACCGTAATGGTGACGGCACCCACGCCGCTCGTCTGCTTGCTCATCCTTGCTTCTCCTTTGTCACGGGAAGCGGCCGTTCCGCTTCCTCCTCCAAGGGGCACGAGCGGCCACGGGCCGCACCTTCACCAACGCCTCCTGCCCTATGAACTCGTCAAACCCTCGTCGATCGGCGGGTCGATCCCCATCCTCTGCAACCGGCCACGATATTCGCGCGCCCGCGACCGCTCGCCCAACCGCTCGGCCGCCGCCGCCTTGAGCGCCAGCGAACGATAACCGTTCGGGTCGGCCTCCTTGCCTGCCACCGCCAGCGCCTTGCGCCAGGCGGTCCGCGCATCGCCGGCCCGTCCTTCGCGGCGCATCGCTTCGCCGTGCAGCAAATGCGCGGCCACCAGTTCCCATTCATATTTGACCGGCTCGTCGGCGAGCCGCGATATCCATCGACCCGCCAGTTCCGCCATCGCGCGCGGCGCCATCGCCTTCTCGACGGTCAGCGCTTCATGCAGGTCCACCCGCGCGAGATTGTCCTTGTTCCAGACCGGATTGTCCCGGTCGCGGCGGGCGAGATCGGCGGCCAGCTCCCGCGCGGTGCGGAAATCCTCCCGCGCCAGTTGGTCGCGCCCCTGCGCGAAATGGAGAAGCCCCCGGTTGATCCAGGCATCGAGCGCCAGTTCGACCGACAGCGTATTGTCCGCATCGGCGGCGCGCAGCGTCCGCGCTCCCGCGATCGCTTCGTCGAGATCGCTTTGCGCGGCGCGATGCTCGCCGGTCATCATGTGGATCATGCCCATCTGGCCCAGCGCGAAGACCAGCCCCTGGAGCGCGTCATGATTGTTCGCATCCTGCTCCAGGATCGATCGATAGACCTCGATCTGGCGCATTCGCGAGCGGGCCGAATCGCGCCAGCGCCCGAGGCTGGCCAGCGTCGTGGAAACCCAGCTTTCCGCCTCGGCGACAGAGATCATTCGCGCAGGCGGGCGTCCCTCGGCTTGGGCGACCCGTTCGGTATCGCGCACTCCCTGCTCGAAATAGGCCAGCGCTTCCTCATGCCGTCCTTCCTCGACCGCCAGCGCGCCGAGATTGGTCTGCGAATAGGCCGCTTCCATCTGCCAATCGAGGTTGGTCCGGTCCTTGGCGGCCAGCCGTTCGGAAATGTCGGCATAGCCGCGCAGCGCGCGCCGCGCTTCGTCCAGCCGTTCATGCTGCCATGCGATATAGCCCACCCAGAACAGGCTCTGCCCATGGTTGAACATCGCCTCGGGATCGTCCGGCCGCCGCTCCAGCAGTTCGGCGGTGGTGCGCGCCGCTTCGCGGAAAGCCGGAAGCGCGGCCTCATTGTTGCCGCGCAAATTCTGCACTTCGGCGACCAATTGCACCGCCCGCGCCCGTCGTCCCAATTCGCTGTGCGACATCTCCTTCAATTTCTGCCGCGCATAGTAATCGAGCGCGCGCGCGCCCACGCTGTCGAGCAGTTCGAGCCGCCCGACAGGTTCCAGCTGCTTGCGAAGATCGGTGAGCATGAATTCGATCAGCCCGTCGGCCTCGGCGCGCTGCTCGCGGGCCTCGTCGCGCTGGTCGATGGCATAGAGCGCCAGCCCGCTCGTCCCCACCATGCCCAGCAGCGACGCCGCCGCGACCATCGCCAGCCTCTTCTGCTTGCGCGCCTGGTCGCGCTGCACCAGCCGGTCGAGCGGCACCCCCGCCAGCCCCGCGACCAGCTTGAGCCTCGCGAGCTTGCGGCCGTCGCCTTCGGGCCGCAAATCCGCCGCGACCGGCTCGGCAAGTCCCTCGCCGGGCGCGCCATGCTCATAATGGGTCCGAAGCGGTGGAGGAAAATTGTCGGGCGGTTCGCCCGCCACCACGACCGGATAGACATCGCGATCGCCATGCTCGCGCTTGAAGGCATCGACTTCCTTGGCGATCCAGGGCGATGCCGCCGCGTCTGGCGAGCATAGCACGATCATCGCTTGGCTCTCGTGGATCGCTTCGCGGATCGCCGCGCCCAGATCATCGGCGGCGGCCAGTTCCTCGCGGTCCTTGAAGATGGGATGGAGTCGCTCGGGCGCCCCCTCGGCGACAAGGTCCTCGGGCAACCGGTAGGTCTCGAGCGCACGGTGCAGCCAGTTGGCGACCGCCTTGTCGCGGTGGGAATAGGACAGGAAGGCCTTGTATCGGCGCTCCCCCACGGGCGCCCTCCTTTCTCGGCGGCTCGGCCCGACTCGGCTGCCGCTCAAGGCATGGCTATATGCCAGTTTTCCGCTGAAAATTGAATAGGACAATAATCTAGATTAGAAAGGCTGCTGTACCCCCCTGCCGGGCTCGGTCCGTTTCGGACCCTTCGGCAATTGGCTTTTCACCTTGTGCCGCCAGACTGGCCTCTCCCACCCAGGAGAAGTGTTGCCATGGCCCGCATCATCATCGCCGATGACGATCCCACCACCATCTTCCTCGTCCGCACGCTTCTTGAACAGGCAGGCCACATCGTCGGCGCGACCGGCGACGGCGAGGCCGTTGCCGAGGTGACCGCGCGCAAGATGCCCGACCTTCTCATCCTCGATTGCTCAATGCCCGGCACCACTGGCATCTAGGCGCTGCGCGAAGTGCGCGCCCATACCGGCGGCTCGATCCCGGTGATGATGCTTACCGGCCGCACCAGCCGCGCCGACGAAGCGATCGCTTATCAGGCAGGCGCCGACGACTATGTGAGAAAGCCCTGCGATCCCGACGAACTTCTGGTCCGCGTGGAAGCGCTCCTGGGCGCGGGGCAGATGCGCCGCCACGCATGAAAAAGGCGAGGCCTTCCGGCCACGCCTTCCTCATTCCCGCTTCGCTGAACTCTAGTAGCGGCGATAGCGACGGTCGTTGCGCTCGATATCGATGTCGCGGATCCGTCCGCTGCGATCGATCTTGCAGTCCCACTTGAGGTCGGGCGCAGTGTTGTAGCCATAACCATGGCGGTTGTAGCGGTCGTACTGGCTCGCCGAATGACCCGACATCGCCACGCCATAGACCTTGAGGCCATAGCTCTTGCGGCGAACGTCGGTGATCCCGGCAACCCGCGCATGGCCGCGATAATTGTCATAGCCATAACGGTCGTAGCGGCTGTTGTATCGGTCATAGGCGCCATAGCGGCCCTGATGGTTCAGCCTCGCCTCGACAGCGCGGGCGCAGCGATCGACCGCAGTGCGCTCCGACATGCCATAGCCATAGCGGTCGCCATAACCATAGTTGCCGTAAGGATAGCTGCCATAGTTACCGGCGCCCAGGATGCCCCTGATGATGGCGCCGACCACCTGGCCGGTCGTGTTGTTGTTGTTATATCCCGAGTTAGGATAATATTGTGCCTGTGCGGGGACGGCGGCCATCCCGGCGGCGGCAGTGAGGCCAGCGGCCCCGATGAAAAGCTTCTTCTTGATCGACATGGACGCGATCTCCCTGGTGCTGGTTTAAACGCCGCTTCTCCGGCGAACGCCCTCCCTTCTAGCAATGTCGCAATTCATTGATGCTGAACGGAAATGTTGTCCCCCGTTCAGCAAGGAAACGCGGTTTTCCCTGCCTTCGGGCCAACGCTCCGGTCAGTCCTATGCCGGCGAAACCGCCTTCGCGGGCTCGCTCAACGGCCGTGTCTCCGATGGCGTCTATCTCTCGGGCGGCGTCGCGGGCGACACCGGAAGCGGCAAGGTCGGCGTGCGCGGCGCGGTCACCTTCGGACTCTAGCCACACCTCGCGCGTTCGGCGGCGGGTGCCTTACCCGCTGCTGAACGGGCAACGCATCATCCGTTCAACCTCGACCAGGCATAAGGGGCTCTCCAAACAATGAGAGTCCGAGGTGTCATGATGCTTAAAGTCGTTACCACTGCCGCGATTGCGACCGCCGGAATGCTGGCCCTCGCCGCTCCCGCCCAAGCCCAATCCTATCCCCATGTCCGCGACCATGCACGCGGGACCAGCGTCACCATGGCGCGCGACTGCCAAGTCGAATTCGACCGGCGCGGCCAGCGCGTCGATGCCTCGCGTGCCTGCGATGGTCGCGAACTGCGCTATGCCGAGCAGGTGATGCAGGAACATCGCCGCTATGCAGGCGACCGCTACCGCGATCACGACCGCTATACTCGCCATGACCGTCATGAGGATCATCATCGTTATGACCGCGACGACCGTTATGACGATCAGCATCGCTACGACGGCCGCGACCGCTATCACTATCACGACCGCTATACCCGTCATGACGACCGCTTTCGCAGCGGCCCCACCATCGCTCCTGCCCGGGTCGTGGGCGAACGCGACGCCCGCGCCTATGACATGCTACGCCATGGCGGCTGGCGCCAGATCAGCCACTACAGCCGCGACCGCAAGAGCATGGAAAGCTTGTGGTACAATCCGCAAGGCAACCGCTGCGTCTCGGTCTATTCCAAGAAAGGCAAGGTCCGGGCGGTGATGCCCGCACCGCGCCAGCGCTGCGTCGTTCGCTACTGATCGAGCGGGCAACAGCCGTCACCTTGGCGGGGCCGGAGGAGCGATCTTCCGGCCCTTTCTTATGCGCACCAGCGCGCCTCTTACTCTCTCGATCAATGCCGCCACCCATGGTAGCGCGCAGGCGCTGGCAGGCAGCCTTACCGGGCGGATCGGCGACCGGCTGGCGGTCGGCTGCGGGCTCGCGGGCAATAGCGGCGACGGCAAGGTCACTGCCCAATTGGGCGTTTCGATCGGCCTCTAGGAAAGGCTCGGCCCGTCTCCTCGAAAAAGGGAGCCGGGCCGATCCATTCTATTCGCTCGCGGGAACCGACAGGCCCGTGAAATGGGCGAGGAAGGCCGCGACGTCGCTGGCTTCCTCGATGATCTTGTCGGTGGGCTTGCCCGATCCATGCCCGGCGCGGGTCTCGATGCGGATCAGCATCGGCTCGTCCTCGGGGCCCGCCATTTCCTGCAGGCGCGCGACATATTTGAAGCTATGTCCCGGCACCACGCGGTCATCGGTGTCGGCAGTGGTCACCAGCACCGCGGGATAATCGATCTCGGCCTTGATGTTATGATAGGGCGAGTAGGTCAGGTTGTAGCGGAAATCCTCGGGTTTGGACGGATAGTTATAATCGTCCACCCAATAGCGCCCGGCGGTGAAGCGGTCGAAGCGCAGCATGTCCATCACGCCCACCGCGGCATGGCCCGCATCGAAAAGATCGGGCCGCTGGTTGATCGACGCACCGACCAGCAGGCCGCCGTTCGACCGGCCCTCGATCGCGAGGCCATCGCGCGTGGTCACGCCATTGGCTTTCAGCCATTCGCCCGCCGCGGCGAAATCGTCGAAGACATTCTGCTTCTTGAAGCGGCGTCCGGCATCGTGCCACGCCTTGCCATATTCGCCCCCGCCACGGATGTTCGCGACCGCATAGGCGCCCCCGGCATCGAGCCAGGCAAGCCGCACCGGATTGAAGCCCGGCGTGACCGAGATGTTGAACCCGCCATAGCCGTAGAGCAGCGTCGGCACGGGTCCCTCGACACCTTTCTTGCGGGTGATGAACATCGGGATGCGCGTCCCGTCCTTCGAGGTGTAGAAGACCTGCTCGGTCGAATAGTCGGCCGGGTCGAACGCCACTTCAGGCGCGGCCCAGACCTCGCTCTTGCCGCTGGCGATGTCGTAGCGATAGACCGTCGCGGGCTGGGCGAAGCTCGAGAAGCTGTAGAAGGTCTGGCGATCGTCCATGTCGCCGCCGAAACCGTCGGCGCTGCCGATGCCGGGCAGCTCGACCTTGCGCTCAAGCGAGCCGTCGAGCGCATGAACGCGGATCTCGCTCTTGGCATCGACCAGATAGTTGGCAATCAGCTTGCCCCCCACCATGCTCACTCCGTCGAGCGTGGCCTCGTCCTCGGCGATGATCGTGACTTTCTCGGGCGTGCCCTGGCGGATGTCCATCTTCACTAGCTTGAGGCGCGGCGCCCCTTCGTTGGTGATGAAATAGAAGTCGCTCCCGACATTGCCGACATAGCTGTAGTTCCAGTCGTATCCGGGGATCAGCACCCGCGGCCCCGCGCTCGGCTGCTCAAGATCGATGAGCGCGATTTCATAACGGTCGTCGGTGCCGCTCGACGAAGTAGTGATCAGCCAGCGCCCGTCATCGCTCACCTGCGCGATATTGTTGAGATCGGGCCGGTCGGGCCGCGCGAACACCTTGACGTCCGCCGACTG
The DNA here is from genome assembly GCF_014195685.1 of Sphingomicrobium lutaoense. GTDB lineage: Bacteria > Pseudomonadota > Alphaproteobacteria > Sphingomonadales > Sphingomonadaceae > Sphingomicrobium > Sphingomicrobium lutaoense. The sequence goes on from NZ_JACICF010000001.1 coordinate 1,442,500, forward strand.
GGGCGTGCCCAGCTTGTGGAAATAGACTGCCTGGTTCTCGTTGAGGCCCGTGAACTTGCCTTCGGCCTCGACCGCCGGGAAGCGCGAATAATAGAAACCCGATCCGTCCTTGGCCCAGTCCATGCCGGAAAATTTGACCCACTCGACTTCGTCGTCATGGATTCTGCCGGTCGCGACATCCATCACCTTGATGGTGCGCCAGTCCGAACCGCCGTCCTGGATCGCATAGAGGATCTTCGATCCGTCCTCGGTGGGCACATAACCCGCCAGCGCGGTGGCCCCGTCCTCGGCCCACAGATTGGGATCGATCAGCACCTTTTCCTCGCCGTCGAGGCCGTGCCGGACATAAAGGACCGACTGCGGCTGCAGCCCGTCATTCTTGCGGTAGAAATAATGCCCGCCCTTTTCGGTCGGCACCCCGATCCGCTCGTAATCGTAAAGCTCGGTCATCCGCGCCTTGAACCAGGCCCGCCCGTCAAGCGTGTCGAGAAAGGCATCGGTGACTTCGTTCTGCGCCTCGACCCAGGCCGCCACCTCGGCATCCTCGCGCACGTCATTTTCGAGCCAGCGATAGGGATCGGCCAGCGTTACCCCGTGGATCGTCTCCACGACATCGCCCTTGCGCGTCTCGGGATAGGCGATGATCGGCGCACCCTTTTCCATCGCGCTCACCGGATCGACCTGCGGCACCTTCCCCGGCTCATCCATGGTGGTGGTGCACGCCGTGGTCGCCATCAGGATGGCAGCAAGGGACAAAAAACGCATGATGATCTCCGCATAGAAAAAGGGCGCCGAGTGAATGAACAGCCAGCGCCCTCATGTCTAGGGGGCCAGAGCCCCGCTTATCGCGTTTCGCTCAGGCGTCCGCGTCTTCGGCCACTTCGACCGGACCGGAGTCCTGTCCCTTGGCATCGACATCGCGATCGACGAGCTCGATCACCGCCATCGGCGCGGCGTCCGAAGCACGGATGCCCGCCTTGATCACGCGGCTGTAACCGCCGTCACGATCCTTGTAGCGGTCCGCCAGCACGTCGAACAGTTTGGTCAGCTGCGCATCGTCCATGAGGCGCGAATAAGCCAGGCGACGGTTCGAAAGCCCGCCCTTCTTGGCCAGCGTGATCAGCTTTTCGATATAGGGACGCAGTTCCTTGGCCTTGGCGGTGGTGGTCTTGATCTGCTCATGCTTGATCAGGGCCGCCGCCATGTTGCGCAGCAGGGCCGCGCGGTGGCTCGAGGTACGCTGCAATTTACGATGGCCAACACGATGGCGCATAATCTCTTCTCCGTTCGTCGGGGATCCGTACGAGGTAATCCCAGCCAGGCGGACTTTAAGGGAGCCGCCCCATATCCCGTCACATGAAAAGAGCGGAAGGTCGGCCCCCCGCTTCTCACACCCGCGCGCCTAAAGAGGATTCGGCCCGCAGAGTCAAGCAATCGCTTCCCTCGAAGAAAGAAGGGCCGCCCCCGAAGAAGCGGCCCCACTTCTGTCAGGCGAGAGACAGCCTAGCCAAGCAGTTCCTGCTCGAGCTTCTTCGCCATTTCCTCGATATTCTCGGGCGGCCAGCCGGGGATTTCCATACCCAGGCGCAGACCCATCGAAGCCAGCACTTCCTTGATCTCGTTCAAGGACTTGCGGCCGAAGTTCGGCGTACGCAGCATCTCGGCTTCGGTCTTCTGAACGAGATCGCCGATATAGATGATGTTGTCGTTCTTGAGGCAGTTGGCCGAACGCACCGACAGCTCGAGTTCGTCGACCTTCTTCAAGAGGTAACGGTTGAGCTGGTTGGTGTCCTGGCCACCTTCGGCAGCACCCTGGCTCTGCGCGGGCGCCGGAGCGATCGCGCTGTCGTCGAAGTGGACGAACAGCTGGAGCTGGTCCTGCAGGATGCGCGCGGCATAGGCGGCGGCATCTTCAGGGGTCACGGTGCCGTCGGTCTCGATGGTCAGCGACAGCTTGTCATAGTCGAGGTCCTGGCCGACGCGGGTGTTGTCCACCTTGTAGGCGACCTGCTTGATCGGGCTGTAGAGGCTGTCGACCGGGATGAGGCCGATCGGCGCATCGGCCGGACGGTTCATCGCGGCGGGGACATAGCCCTTCCCGACATCGGCGGTCAGTTCCATGTTGAGCGTCGCGCCTTCGTCGAGATGGCAGATGACGAGGTCGGGGTTGGTGACCTCGATGTCGCCCGGGCAGGCGATCTGGCCGGCGGTGACTTCACCCGGGCCGGTTGCCGAAAGCTGCAGGCGCTTGGGGCCTTCGCCTTCCATCTTGAGCGCGATCTGCTTCACGTTGAGGACGATGTCCGTCACGTCCTCGCGCACACCCGCGAGGCTGGAGAATTCGTGCAGAACGCCTTCGATCTTGATCGAGGTGACGGCGGCACCCTGCAGCGACGACAGGAGAACGCGACGCAGCGAGTTGCCGAGCGTCATGCCATAGCCACGTTCGAGCGGTTCGGCGATGAAGGTCGCCTTGCGCTTGGCATCGGTGCCGGGCTTGCGGTCGAGGCCGTTGGGCTTCTTCAGTTCCTGCCAATTTTTAGCGTTGATCGACATAGGTTTCCTTGCCCTGCGGCGGGGCGTCCCCCGCCTTTCTTGTCTTTATCTGTCAACCGATGGGACTGACGTCAGGTCCCGTCGGGTTGCGATCAGCGCGAGGGCGCTTAGACGCGGCGACGCTTGGACGGACGCACGCCATTGTGCGGAATCGGCGTCACGTCGCGGATCGAGGTGATGGTGAAACCGACCGCCTGCAACGCACGCAGCGCGCTTTCGCGGCCCGAGCCGGGACCCTTCACTTCGACTTCCAGGGTGCGCACCCCATGTTCCTGTGCCTTGCGGCCCGCATCTTCGGCGGCGACCTGCGCGGCATAGGGCGTCGACTTGCGGCTGCCCTTGAAACCCATCATGCCCGCGGAGGACCAGCTGATCGCATTGCCCTGCGCGTCGGTGATGGTGATCATGGTATTGTTGAACGAGGCGTTCACATGCGCGACGCCAGCGGTGATGTTCTTGCGTTCCCGGCGACGAACGCGTTGCGGTTCACGTGCCATTTCGAAAATTCCTTAAAGCTTGATGCTATGGAAGAAAGCGGACCGGCCGCTTACTTCTTCTTGCCGGCGATCGGCTTGGCCTTGCCCTTGCGGGTGCGCGCATTGGTATGCGTGCGCTGGCCGCGGACCGGCAGGCCCTTGCGGTGACGAAGGCCGCGATAGCAGGCGAGGTCCATGAGACGCTTGATGTTCATCGCGGTCTCGCGGCGCAGGTCGCCTTCCACCGTGTAATCGGCGTCGATGGTCTCGCGGATGTGCAGGATTTCCTGGTCCGTGAGGTCCGACACGCGACGTTCCGGCGCGATCTTCAGCTTCTTGGTGATTTCCTTGGCGGTCGTGTGACCGATACCATGGATGTAGGTCAGCGCGATTTCGACGCGCTTGTTGGTCGGGATGTTGACACCCGCAATACGTGCCATAAAAATTCTACTCCTCGGCTCCACGGAACCGCGGGCACCCGACGATTCCATCTCAAAGCGTTTATTTTCCCGTCGAAACAACGAAAAAATGGCGCGCGCAACAAGTGCGCCGCCGAGTTCCGTCCTCGCGGGATGTGCGCCATGTAGATTTGGGAAGGGTCGGAGTCAAGCCTTCGCACTTGCAACACCGCGCCTGATCTATAGAGCAATGCCGATGCAGCGGCTCACTCTTGATACACCCATCCCCGATGCCTTGCGCGGTGCCATCCTGGCGCTAGGCAATTTCGACGGTTTTCATCTCGGCCACCAGGCCGTGGTCGGGCGGGCGGTGGCGCGCGCCGCGCACGAGGGACGCCCCGCGATCGTCGCCACCTTCGATCCGCATCCGGTGCGCCACTTCCGCCCCGATGCCAAGCCCTTTCGCCTGACCGACCTCGACCAGCGCGAGCGATTGTTCGCGGGCGCGGGCGCCGATGCCATGCTCGTTTTCGCCTTCGACGATGCGCTTGCCTCCACCAGCGCCGAGGATTTCGTCACCGAGCTCCTCGGCAAAAGGCTCGGCGCGGCGGGCGTGGTCACGGGAGAGGATTTCACCTTCGGCAAGGGCCGCGGCGGCAATGCCGACCTCCTGAAGGCGCTTGGCCCCGCCGCGGGGATCGAGGCCGAGGCCGTCGCCCCGGTCGAAAGCGAAGAGGGCATCATCTCCTCCAGCCGCATCCGCGAGGCGCTGCAGGCAGGCGATCCGCATACCGCCACGCGCCTCCTCACTCGCCCCTTCGCGATTCGCGGCACGGTTGTTCATGGCGACAAGCGCGGGCGCGAACTGGGCTGGCCCACGGCCAATGTCGAACTCGGCCATTATCTGAGGCCTGCCTACGGCATCTATGCGGTGCGCGTGCGCCTCGCCGACGGCAGCGAACATGACGGGGTCGCCAATCTCGGCGTGCGCCCGATGTTCGATCCGCCCAAGGAACTCCTGGAAGCACATCTGTTCGAATTTTCGGGCGATCTCTACGGCCAGGCGATCGAGGTCGATCTCCTTCACTATCTCCGCCCCGAGGCCGCCTTCCACGACATGGACGCATTGAAGCGCCAGATGGACATGGATGCCGCCGAGGCCAAGCGACTGCTTGCCGCGGGCGTTCCTACCGAATAAGGCCCACGCCCGATATGTCCGACAAACCCAATTACAAAGAAACGGTCTTTTTGCCGAAGACCGACTTCCCGATGAAGGCGGGCCTCCCCCAGAAAGAGCCGCTGATCCTCGCCAAGTGGGAAGAAGAGGATGTCTATGGCCAGCTGCGCAAGGCGCGCGCGGGGCGCGAGAAATTCATTCTCCACGACGGCCCGCCCTATGCCAATGGCGATATCCATATCGGCCATGCCCTTAACAAGACCATCAAGGACATGGTGGTCCGCACGCAAAGCCTTCTGGGTAAGGACGTGCCTTACGTGCCGGGCTGGGACTGCCACGGTCTCCCGATCGAATGGAAGATCGAGGAACAGTATCGCAAGAAGAAGCGCGACAAGAATGACGTCCCGGCGAAGGAATTCCGCGCCGAATGCCGCGACTATGCCGCCAAATGGGTGAAGGTGCAGACCGAGCAGTTCAAGCGGCTCGGCAATATCGGCGATTATGACCGCCCCTATCTCACCATGCGCCCCGAGGCCGAGGCGCAGATCGTCGCCGAACTGTTCAAGTTCGCCGAGACGGGCCAGCTCTATCGCGGCGCCAAGCCGGTGATGTGGTCCCCGGTCGAGCAAACCGCGCTCGCCGACGCCGAGGTCGAATATGAGGATCTGGCCGACAGCCCCCAGATCGACGTCGCCTTCGAGATCGTCGAGAGCAAGCTGTCCGAACTCGTCGGCGCGCACGCGGTGGTCTGGACGACGACGCCGTGGACGATCCCCGTGAACCAGGCGCTCGCCTACGGGCCCGAGGTCGACTATGTGCTGGCCGAAGGCAGTCAGGGCGAGAAATGGCTCGTCGCCGAAAGTCTGTTCGATGCTTTCCAGGCACGGATCGGCAGCGAACGGTCTCTCACCAAGGGGATGCGGTTCAAAGGCACCGAACTCGCTGGCACCGTCGCTCGCCACCCGATGCATCATCTCGGCGGCTTCTATGCTCGCCCGCGTCCGCTGCTCGCGGGCCATTTCGTCACCACCGACAGCGGCACCGGCATCGTCCACATGGCCCCCGACCATGGCGAGGACGATTTCGAACTGTGCAAGGCCAATGGCATCGACCCCGTCTTTGCGGTGATGGGCGATGGCCGCTACCGCGACGACTGGCCCTGGCTCGGCGGCGACGACGAACGGCGCCGCAGCGTGATCAACAAGCCCTTCAATGCCCCCGATGGCCCGATCTGTTCGGACCTCAGGGAAGCGGGCGCGCTGCTGTCGGCCAGCGCCGACTATGCCCACAGCTATCCGCACAGCTGGCGCTCGAAGGCCAAGGTCATCTACCGCTGCACTCCGCAATGGTTCATCGCCATCGACCGTCCCCTCCACCATCTCGATCCCAAGAGCCTCGCCGAGGAACGGTGGGAGGAAGAAGGGGGCGAACCCAATGACAATGGCGGTGTCGACGATTTCCCCACGCTGCGCGAAATCGCGATGGACGAGATCGACCGCGTGCGCTTCGTCCCCGAAAAGGGCCGCCGCCGCATCCAGGCGATGGTCGAGGGCCGCCCCGACTGGCTGATCAGCCGCCAGCGCGCCTGGGGCGTGCCGATCGCCCTGTTCGTCGAGAAGAAAACGGGCGAACTGCTCGTCGATCCCGAGGTCAATGCCCGCATCACCGCCGCGATCCGCGAAGAAGGCGTCGATGCCTGGGACGAAGCGCGCGCCGCCGAGTTCTTGGGCGCAGGCCGCGATCCCGACGATTATGAAATGGTCCGCGACATTCTCGACGTCTGGTTCGATTCCGGCTCGACCCATGCCTTCGTCCTCGAAAGCGGCGACTGGTCCGAACAGCGCTGGCCCGCCGATCTCTATCTCGAAGGCTCGGATCAGCATCGCGGCTGGTTCCAGTCGAGCCTCTTGGAAAGCTGCGGCACGCGCGGCCGCGCGCCCTATGAAGCCGTGCTCACCCATGGCTTCACGATGGACGCCAGGGGCAAGAAGATGTCCAAAAGCCTCGGCAACACCGTCAATCCCCTGAAGGTGATGGAAACCAGCGGCGCCGACATCATCCGCCTCTGGGCGCTGAGCGTCGATTTCACCGAGGACCATCGCATCGGCGATGAAATTTTGAAGGGCGTCTCGGACCAGTATCGAAAGCTGCGCAACAACTTCCGCTACATGCTCGGCGCCTTAGACGGCTTCCGCGAGGACGAATGCGTCGCTCCCGCCGACATGCCCGAACTCGAACGCTACATGCTGCACCAGCTCTCGACGCTCGATCACAAGCTGCGCCGCGCGGTCGATGATTTCGACTTCAACAGCTATGTGCGCATGCTCACCGACTTCGCCAACGAGGAATTGAGCGCTTTCTTCTTCGATATCCGCAAGGACTGTCTCTATTGCGATGCGCCCGGCGGCTTGAAGCGGCGCAGCTATCGCACCCTGCTCGACATGCTCTTCCACGCGATGGTCCGCTGGCTCGCTCCCGTCCTCGTCTTCACCACCGAAGAGGTATGGGGCACCCGCTATCCCGACGGCGGCAGCGTCCATTTGCTCGAGTGGCCCGAAATCGGCGACCATCGGGACGAAGCGCTCGCGGCCCGCTGGGAAAAGCTCATCGCGCTCCGCGAACAGGTCAACGAGGCGATCGAACCGCTCCGCGCCGAAAAGAAGATCCGCTCCAGCCTGCAGGCCGAGGTCACCGTCGACAGTAGGGAAGATCCTACGCTCCTCGAGGAACTCTTCATCACCTCCACCGTCCACCCCGGCACCCAGCTATCCGTCACACCGACCGACCACGCCAAGTGCGGCCGCTGCTGGCGTCACTTGCCCGAGGTCAAGGAAGACGGCGACCTCTGCGCCCGTTGCGAAGAGGTGCTGAAATGAACCGCACCACCGCCTATCTGATCGCCCTCGCAATCTTCATTGCCGACCAGATCACCAAGTTCATCATGCTCGGGCCGCTCGAGCTTCGCGAAGTCGGCCGGATCGACCTCCTGCCCATCTTCGCCTTCACCTATGTCGAAAACCGCGGGATCAGCCTGGGCATGCTCCAGGCGCAGGATGACCTTTCGCGCTGGCTGCTGGTCGCGGGAACCGCGGCGATTGCCGCGATCGTGGGCTGGTGGCTCCGCCGCGAAACGCAGCGCTGGGACCAGATCGGCCTCGCGATGATCCTCGGCGGCGCGCTGGGGAATATCGTGGATAGGGTTCGTCTCGGCTATGTTGTCGACTTCCTCGACTTGCATTTCGGTGACTTCCGGCCCTTTTATGTCTTCAACATTGCCGATGCGGCCATTAGCATCGGTGTCGTGATATTATTGATCCGGGCCTTTTTCATGGCGGCCCCCAAGGAGAAATCGAATGCGTAAGACGCTCATCCTGCTTGCTGCTCCCCTGGCGCTGACCGCCTGCGGCAGCGGCGGTTCGCTCGACGAATTCGCGGTGCAGCGCAACGCGCCGCTCGTCATTCCGCCCGACTATACGCTCGAGCCGCCCGCTGCGGGCACGGTGTCCTCGACCGCGACCGGCGCGCAGGCGCAGGCGATCGAAGCCCTGTTCGGCGGCCCTGCTCCCCGCAGCGCAGTGGAACGCGCCGCGATCGAGGCGGCGGGCAGCAACAGCGGCACCGTCGGCACGCGTTCGACCGCCGGCGATCCGGACACCCGCGTCGTCGACAAGGGCGCCGATACCTCGAAGATCATCGCTGCCCCCGAAACCGACGGGCAGGACGCAACGGCCGACGTGCCGCAGTAAGAAGAGCGATTGGGGAAGCGTATGGCGACGAACAACATCTCCTCCAAGCTGGTCGACCTCGAAAGCCAGCTGGAAAGGGCCAAGCGCCGTCTCGACGACGGCCTTGCCCTCGTCGCCGAAGCGCAGCAGAGCCTCGCCGAAATCCAGTCGGCGGTGCTGGGTTCGCCTTCCTCGGTCAGCCAGGAGGATAGCGAGGAAGCAGCCTCCAAACTGCTCGCCAGCCTCAAGGCGCAGGGGCAGGAAATGCCCGAAACGCTGTGCGACGGCCGCCTCGCCGTCGATCCGGTGCAGCGGCTCATCCGCATCGACGGCAATCCCATCGGCATCACCGAGATGGAATATCGCGTGCTCGAACTGCTCGCTTATGCGCGCAACAATGTCGTGACGCGCAACATGCTCCTGAAGCATCTCTATCGGCGCGCCGACGACCAGCCGCAGCCCAAGATCATCGACGTCTTCATCTCCAAGCTGCGCAAGAAATTGCGGTCGGCATCGAATGGCGCCGAGTTCATCGAGACCATTCCCCAGCGCGGCTGGATCCTGCGCGACGCGGCATCGAACAAGGGCTAAACTTCTCCTCAAGGAGATTGATTCAGGGATTCTTTACCATGCTCTTTTAGCGATGGAGCATGATTTCCTTCCTCACCGATTCGCCCGCACGCGCTTCCCAGGGCGGGGAGCCTTATCTCGAAGCCCTCGAGCGCCTTGAAAGCCTGAAGCAGGCGATCGCCGCGGCCGAGGAAGTCGGGCCGGTCGGAGTGGCCATCGATGAAATGGGGGCATCCTGGCCCCGCGCCGGCGCAGCCGAACGCCATGCCTTCGAGGAACGGGCCGACGCGGTTGCCGAAGCGGCCATCGCCGGCCTTGCCGCGATCACCGCAGTCCAGTCCGCCGGGAACGACCGGGTCGCCGATGGCATGGAGAAGCTGGCGGCCGAGTTGCGCGGCGGGATCGACGGTCTCGACGGGCTCCTGACCCTCTAGGCGGCGCTCTTTTCCTTGGGCGTGTCGGGATCGGCACCCCATTCCGACCAGCTTCCGTCATAGAGCGCATGTCCTTCATGCCCGAGCAGCCGCGCCGCGAAAATGAGCGAGCAGGCGGTGACCCCCGAACCGCAACTCGCCGTGAAGGGTCGGGAAGGATCGACGCCCGCCCCGGCAAAGGCCGCTTCGAGCGCCGCCCGCGCCTTGTAGCGACCGTCATCGCGGAACAGCGCCGAATAAGGCAGGTTCGCGGCGCCCGGGATATGACCGGCTTCGAGCCCCTCGCGAGGCTCGGGCACCTTTCCCGCGAAACGCTCGGGTCCCCGGGCATCGACGATCGGACCGGCATTGCCCGCGAGGATTTCTGCCTTGTCGATCAGGCTCATCTGCGGCGAACGGGAAACAAAGGTCGCCATTCCGCTGCGCGGCGCGCCGCTTTCGACCGGACGCCCTTCGGCCACCCATTTCTGCATCCCCCCATCGAGGATCGCGACCTGCCGCGCCCCGAAATGGCGAAGCATGAACCAGCCGCGTGCCGCAGTGCGCAGCGGGCTGTTGTCATAGACGATGATCCGGTCATCGCTGCCGACCCCCAACTGCTCCATCGCCGCGGCAAATATCTCGGGGGAGGGCAGCATGTGCGGCGCGGGATGGTCGCGATCGGCCACCTCGTCGATATCGAGAAACTGCGCGCCCGGGATATGCGTCTCTGCGAACTCGGCGCGCGCCTCGCGTCCGCTGGCGGGCAAGTGGAAGCTGGCATCGAGAATGCGCAGATCCTCTTCGCCCAGCCTCGGTTCGAGCCAGTCGGTGCTGACCAGGTCGTCCATGCTTCTCTCCCTTCACGCGCCCCGGGGATAGGCGAAGCCTTTTGTCCCTGCTAGGGGCGCAGGGCTATGACACCGAAGCATCTTGGCCAGAACAGCGCCCTGCCCGCCAGTCCCGAACAGGCGGAGCTCGATTATGTCCCCAATCCGCGCGCGAGGGAACTCTATCTCGTGCGCTTTGCCGCGCCCGAGTTCACGTCGCTCTGCCCGGTCACCGGCCAGCCCGATTTCGCGCATCTCGTCATCGATTATGCGCCCGGCGAGACGATCGTCGAATCGAAGAGCCTCAAGCTGTTCCTGGGCGCGTTCCGCAATCACCAGGCCTTCCACGAGGATTGCACGGTGGGGATCGGCCAGCGCCTGTTCGAGGAGATGAAACCGCGCTGGTTGCGGATCGGCGGTTACTGGTACCCGCGCGGCGGCATCCCGATCGATGTTTTCTGGCAAAGCGGCACGCCCCCCGAGGGACTGTGGCTGCCCGACCAGGGCGTCGCTTCCTATCGCGGTCGGGGCTAGCTTTCCTCGCCGAGGTGAACGCCCGGCGGCACGGGAGAGGAATGGCGGCGCACCACCTGCCAGTCGCCTTCGCAGCAGACCCAGACATCAGTGAGCAGCACCCGTTCGTCGATGAGCTGGCCCAGATAGCGCACTTTCCAGCGCGCATCGACCGTGGCGACGAGCAGATTGTCGAGGCAGACGCAATCGGTGACGCGCACATCGAGGCTCGCCACATCCATGCGCTGCAGGGCTTCGATCCAGCCTTCGAGATCGACCGCGATCGACCCTGACGAGCGGATTCCCACCAGCTTGAACTCGGGATGGATCAGCCGGCGAAGCGCGGCCTCATCCTTCTTGAACAGCGCATCGCGCCATTCGCCTTCGAGCCTTTTGACATCGTCGATACAGGGATCAGCGGCCACGCTTCATGCCTCCCAGGATGCCGCGGATGATCGCATCGCCGATCTTGCGCCCCAGCGAACTGGCCATCGAACGGCCCGCGGACACCACCATCTTTTCGGTAGTCGTCTGGCGCGATCGGCCGCTACGCGGACGGCGACTGCGCGCTTCGCGTTCGCGCCGCTTGAGCTCGGCCTCGCGTTCCTTGGCTTCGGCCTCGGCCTTTTCTGCCGCTGCAGCCTGCTCGGCGGCTTCGGTCGCGCGCTCGGCGAGAACTTCCTCGGCGCTTACGCGGTCCAGCGGCTCGTCATATTTGGCCCCAACCGGATCGGATGCCATCATGACCTTGCGCTCCTGTTCGGTAAGCGGCCCGGCGCGGGCGCGCGGGGGCTTCATCAGCACCCGTTCGACGGGGCTTGGCGCGCCCTTGGGGCCGAGCGTGGAAACCAGCGCCTCGCCCACGCGCAATTCGGTAATCACTTCCTGCACGTCGACCTCGGGATTTTCCCGAAACGTATCGGCCGCCGCCTTCACTGCCTTTTCGTCGCGCGGGGTGAAGGCGCGGAGCGCATGCTGCACCCGGTTGCCAAGCTGACCTGCGACATCGTCGGGAATGTCGATCGGGTTCTGGGTGATGAAGATCACCGAGACGCCCTTCGAGCGGATCAGCCGGACGACCTGTTCGACCTTGTCCATCAGTGCCTTGGGAGCATCGTCGAAGAGCAGATGCGCCTCGTCGAAGAAGAAGACGAGCTTGGGCTTGTCGGGGTCGCCCACCTCGGGAAGCGTTTCGAACAGTTCGGACAGGAGCCAGAGAAGGAAAGTCGCATAGAGGCGCGGCGACTGCATCAGCTGGTCGGCGGCAAGGATGTTGATGACGCCTTTGCCTTCCTCGTCTGTGCGGATGAAATCGTCGAGCTTGAGCGCGGGCTCGCCGAAGAACTGGTCCGCGCCCTGGCTGCGCAGCTGGAGAAGCTTGCGCTGGATCGCCCCGATACTGGCGGTCGAGACATTGCCATATTCGAGCGTCAATTCCTTCCGCCGCTCCCCGATATGGTGGAGGATCGACTGGAGATCATCGAGATCGAGGAGGAGAAGCCCGTCCTCGTCGGCGACATGGAAAGCGATGGTCAGCACGCCTTCCTGCGTGTCGGTGAGCTCCATCAGCCGTGACAGGAGGAGCGGCCCCATCTCGCTGACCGTGGTGCGGACCGGATGGCCCTGCTTTCCGAACAGGTCCCAGAACTGCACCGGGAAGGCTTCATAGCCATAATCGTCATCACCGATTTCGGCTGCGCGTTCGGTGAAGGGTTTGTGCAGCTTGTGGGTAGCCGAGCCGGGCATCGCGAGGCCCGCCAGATCGCCTTTCACGTCGGAAACGAAACAGGGCACGCCATGGCTGGAAAAGCCCTCGGCGATGCCTTGCAGGGAAATCGTCTTGCCGGTCCCGGTCGCCCCCGCGATGAGGCCGTGCCGATTGGCCTTGTCGAGCCTCAGATATTGTGGCTCGCCGTTGGCGGTCCCGAGATAAATGCCACCATCCATAAGTTAGGCTCCCCTTCCGGCTGGAAGAGGAGCCTAAGCCTTATCCGTCCTTGGCCGCAACCTTTAGTCGGCGATACGAATGCCGATGAAGGCCTCGGGCGCGCGGCCGCGCTTGATCAGCATGAGCACGCTCGACCGGCCCGCATCGCGTGCCGCACCGACGGCCTGTTCGACCTGTTCGGGGCTGGTCACGCGCTGGCGGTTCACCGACATGATCACGTCACCGCGGCGCAGGCCCTTCTCGAAGGCATCGCTCGACGGATCGACGCGGGTGATGATCACGCCCTGCAGATCATCGTCAAGACGCAGCGCATTGCGGATCCGGTCGGTAAGCGGCTGGAGCGCCATGCCGAGTTCGCGGGTCTGGGCACGGTCTTCCTCGACCATGCCATCGCCCGATTCCTGCTGGGCGCGGCGCATCTCCTCTTCGGTGGGCCGTTCGCCCACGGTAAGTTCGAGCGTCTGGCGGCGGCCATCGCGGATGATCACCACCGGCACCTTCGTGCCCGGACGCAGGCGGGCGGCAAGATAGCTTACCGTCTGGTCCTGGTTCACTTCCTGGCCGTTGATGGCGATGATCACGTCGCCCTGGCGGATGCCTGCCTTCTGGGCGGCTTCGCCCGGAACGATGGTACGTACCAGTTCGCCCCGCTCGCTCGGCAGGCCGAGGCCCGCGGCGATATCCTCGTCGAGGCCCTGAAGACCGACACCGAGATAGCCGCGCTGCGGACGTTCGCCGCGGCGGAGCGCTTCGATCACCGGACGCGCCTGGTCGGCGGGAATGGCAAGCCCGATCCCGACGCTGGCGCCAGTCGGCGAGATGAGCGCGGAGTTCACGCCCACCACGTTTCCGGCCATGTCGAACATCGGACCGCCCGAATTGCCCTGGTTGATCGAGGCATCGGTCTGGATGTAGCGGTTCGGACCGGTGTTCACCCCACGCTGGATCGCCGAGACGATGCCCGCGGTGACGGTGCCGTCGAAGCCGTAGGGGTTGCCGATCGCGATGACCCAGTCGCCGACGCGCACATTGTCGCTATTGCCCCAGTTCACATAGGGAAGGTTGGCGCCGTCGATCTTGAGAAGCGCGAGGTCCGAGCTTTCATCGCGGCCCACGATACGCGCGTCATATTCGGTTCGGTCGGTCAGCGTGACGATAACTTCGTCCACCGTGCCATTGCCGGTGCGCGACTGGATGAGATGGTTGTTGGTGACGATATAACCGTCGGGCGAGATGATGAAGCCCGATCCCAGGGAACCGGTCTCGCGGGTGGGACCTTCCTCGCCATCGTCCTGGCTCGGCGGCTGGTTCTGGAAACGGCGGAAGAATTCCTGGAAGGGATCGGCCTGGCGGCGAACGGGGATGCGCTGGCGGGTCGAGATGTTGACCACGGTGGGCGCTAGACGCTCGGCGAGGTCGGCGAAGCTCTCGGGCGCGCCGGCGACCGGGACGGGGCGCGGCGCGTTCTGCGCCACTTGTCCGACCGTCGTGCCGGTGGTCATCGAATAGGCCGTGCCCCCGAGCAGCAGAGCAGCGGCAATTCCATAAGCGTAGCGCACGGTTCGAAACTCCCTCAGCATTCTCTTCCTCTCATAAAACAGGCAATAAGGCGACGCTAGGTTCAGCGCATGAACGCCCATTGAATAGGCGTTCCCGTTCGTCGAACGCAGCAGCCCGTTGGTCAGTTGCCCGTGAATTCCTTCAGATATTCATTGTCCGGCGACAGGACGATCGAGGTGGCGCCCTTGTCGCCGTCCTCACCGTCGACGAAGGTCGACTGGTAGGACTGCATGGCGCGGTAGAAATCGTAGAAATCCGGGTCCTTGCCGAAGCTGGCGGCGTAGGTGCGCGCGGCCTCGGCATCGGCCTGCGCGCGGATGATCTGCGCCTGCTTGGCACCCTGCGCGCGGATCGAGCGGGCTTCCTGTTCGCGCGCGGTGCGCATCCGCTGATAGGCCGATTGCAGCGGCGTCCCGTCGGGCAGGTCGGCCTTCTTGATGCGAACATCGATGATTTCGGCGCCATATTGGCCCGCGACCCGGTCGAGGCCGGCGCGGATATTCTCCATCACGCCTTCGCGCTCGGGCGAAAGGAGCGAGGCGAAGGGTCGCTTGCCCAATTCGTTGCGAAGCTGCGAGCCGAGCACGGGCTCGACTGCCTGCTCGAAATTCTCGAGGCTGCCGGCCGCGACATAGAGCCGCAGCGGATCGACGATGCGATAGCGGGCGAAGGCATCGACCTGCAGGCGCAGCTGGTCGGTCGACAGGACCTGCTGCGGCTCCATGTCGAGGTCGCGCACGCGCTTGTCGATCATCACCAGTTCCTCGGCGAAGGGCAGGCGGAACGCCACGCCCGCGCCTTCGTCACCGAAGGGATCGTCGGGTCGATATTTGTTGATGGTCGCCACCGGCTTGCCGAAGCGGACCTTGATGCCCTGTTCGGTCTCGTCGACGAAATGGATGCTCGAGAGAATGGTGACGAGCAGGAAGAAGCCCACGAACAGGCTGGCCATCGGGTGGCGCTTGATCAATGCGGTCATTACTGGCCTCCTCCGCCCGATTGCGAGGCCTGCGGCGAGGCCGGCGCCGAACGGCGGCGATTGACTTCGGGTAGCGGCAGATAGGGCGTCACGCCCGGCGCTTCGATGATGGTCTTGTCGACGCCCTGAAGCACTCGTTCCATCGTTTCATAATACATGCGGCGGCGCGTGACGCGCGGTGCCAGGCGATATTCCTCATAGACCTTGTCGAAGGCCTCGGCCTCGCCCTGCGCCTTGGCGGTGAGCTGGAGCGCATAGGCACGCGCCTGGTTGATATAGCTTTGCGCATCCTGCTGCGCGGCGGTGACTTCCTTGAAGGCGTCGTTGACTTCCTCGGGCGGGTCGGCCTGCTTGATCGCCACGCCCTGGATACGCACACCAGCGTCATAGCTGTCGAGGGTCGCCTGCATTTCCTGGCGCACCGCGGCCTCGATCTCCGAACGGCCGTCGCCGATCGCGTCCTGCAGGCTCGACTGGGCGATCACTTGGCGCATCGCGCTTTCGGCGACCTGCCGGATCGTGTCTTCCTGGTTGGCGATCTCGAATTCGAACTGCTCGGGATCGCGGATATTCCAACGCACCTGATAGGCGATGTCGATGATATTCTCGTCGCCCGTCAGCATCAGCGTCTCGGCGCTGTCGGTGCCGAGGTCGATTTCATGGATTTCCTCGACATTGACCTTGGTCACGCTGGCAAAGGGCGCGGGCAGCGTGAAGCCGATGCCCGGATTGAGCGTCCCCGCATAGCGGCCCATCTGCAGGATCACGCCGCGTTCGGCGGGCGCGATGCGATGGATCGAAGTGAAGGCGAGCCAGAGGAGACCGAAGGCGATCAGTCCCCAGAAAAGGAGATTGCCGCTGGGCAGGCCCGGCAATTGGCCCGGTCCGCCGCCCTTTCCGCCGCCGCCGAAGCGGCCCTTGTTCTTGCGCAGCCAGTCGTCAAGCGAGGAGACATTGCCCAACTGGCGGCCGCCGCCCGGAGGCGGAACCGTCGGCTTTTTCCACGGACCGCCGGGCTTGTCGCCCTTGCCGTCGTCGCCGCCCTTGGGACCACTGCCCCAGGGCCCCTTGTTTTCGCTGAAAAGGCCCCACTTCAGGCCTCTGGGAAAGATGCTCATGCCGTCTTTATAGGAAGGGCATGGGCTAAAAAGAAGTGGCGTTGATCGAAAAGCCGCCTATCTGGCGAGCCATGACCGACAAAGACGCTCCGCTCCACCTTCTCAACAGCCATCCCGATGCCGGTCGCATCCGTTCGCGCCGTTTCAGGGACGGCACCGCGATGCTGGTGGTCGAGGCGAGCGGTCTTGATGGCGAACAGCGCGACGCGCTCGAGGCACGGCTGCGCGAAGCCGCGCTTGCCATCCCCGAAGTCAGCGCGGTCCAGGTCGCGATGAGCGCGTCGAAGCCGCAGCGCACGCTGATCGCGATCGGATCGGGAAAGGGCGGGGTCGGCAAGTCGACCGTGTCGGCCAATCTCGCGGTCGCGCTGGCGAAGATGGGCCGCAAGGTGGGCCTGATCGACGCCGACATCTACGGCCCCTCGCAGCCCACCCTGCTGGGTGCGAAGACCCGGCCCGAAGCACGCGACAAGCAACTCATTCCGGTCGAGGCGCAGGGCGTCAAACTGCTGTCGGTCGGCCAGTTGGTGGGCGAGGGCCAGGCACTGGCGTGGCGCGGGCCGATGGCGGCGGGCGCGCTCAACCAGCTCGTCGAAGGCGATTGGGGGAATTGCGAAATCCTGCTCATCGACTTGCCGCCGGGCACGGGCGACGTGCAACTCTCGCTCGTCCAGAAATCGCGGCCCGATGGCGCGGTGATCGTCTCGACACCGCAGGATCTGTCGCTGATCGACGCCACCCGGGCGGTCGACCTGTTCGGCAAGACCGGCGTTCCGGTGCTCGGCCTCATCGAGAATATGGCAGGCTATCGCTGCCCCCATTGCGGCGAGGAAAGCGATCCCTTCGGCACCGGCGGCGCCGAAGCCTCGGCGCGTGATCTCGACATTCCTTTCCTCGGGCGATTGCCCTTGAGCGCAAGCCTTCGCGAAGCCTCCGACGCCGGCCAGCCGCCGGCTGCCGGATCGGGTCCGGCCGCCGATACCTTTGCCGGGCTGGCGCGCGCGCTGCTCGCGCAATTGGAGAAAGCGAAGCGCTGATGCGTTTGGGCGGCAAAGGAGAAAATCATGCCGCTTACCCGCGATAAAGACATTGCCCAGCTGTTGAAGGAAACGCGCGCCATCGCGATGGTCGGTGCGTCGGACAATCCGGCACGCGCCAGCTACGGGGTGATGCATTATCTCCAGGAAAAAGGGTATCGGGTGATGCCCGTCAATCCGCGCATCACGGGCGAGCATGTCCATGGCGAATATGTCTGGCGCGAGCTGTCGCAGATCGGCGTGCCGATCGACATGGTCGACATGTTCGTCAATTCCTCGCGCGTGGGGCCGCTCGTCGACCAGGCGATCCTGATCGGCGCGAAGGCGATCTGGATGCAGTTGGGCGTCGTCGACGAAGAAGCCGCCGCGCGCGCCGAAGCTGCCGGCCTCAAGGTGGTGATGAACCGCTGCCCCAAGATCGAGATCCCGAGGTTGGGCGTGGAGCCCCAGTCTCCCCAAACTTGACCCCCGCCTCCGCGAGGCAGACAATAAGCGCCGCGCATCGCCGCGCCTGTTCCTTTCCCCGCGCGGCCGGATGCCGCACGCGAGAAAAGGGGACGGAACATGCGAAAAGGAGCAATTACCGCTTCGCTGGCAACGCTGGTCGTGCTGACCGCTGGCCCGGCGAGTGCCGATCACCAGTGGGGCGATTATCATTGGGCAAGGGACGCCAATCCCCTGTTATTGACGATCCATACTGCGGTGGGCAGCCAATGGGACGCCAGCGTGGACCATTCGATCGTCGAGTGGAACAAGTCGTCGGTGCTCAATTTCATCCGGGGCAATGACCTCAGCGGGCAGGTGCGGACCAAGAAATGCAATCCGCTCGCCGGGGAGATCCTCGTCTGTTCGGACACCTATGGGTTCAGGGGCTGGCTGGGCATCGCCACCATCTGGGCCGATGGAAGCCATATCACCCAAGGCACCACGCAGGTGAACGACAGCTATTTCGACACGCCCAGCTATAATCGCTCGGACTGGCGCAATCTCGTCATGTGCCAGGAACTGGCGCACGACATCGGGCTCGATCACCAGGACGAGAATTTCAACAATGCCAACCTCGGGACCTGCATGGATTACAGCAACGACCCGACGGGGAACGAGCAGCCCAATGCCCATGATTATGAAATGCTGGAGACGATGTACGCCCACCTCGACACGGGCGGCGGCGATCCGCCTCCGCCGCCATGCCGGGGCGGGTGGCGCAAGTGCGGCAATGACGCGCTGACCTTCCGCGAAGTGGGCCAGGATCATCCCGCGGGACAGGAAATGGGCGACTGGGGCCGCGCGATCGGCCATGACGGCGCGGGCCGGCCCGACACCTTCGTGAAGGAATTGGGCAACGGGCGTCGCAAGATCACCCATGTCTTCTGGGCGCGGAGCTATCGCCCGTCCATGAGCCGCTAGACGATTATCGGGCGGCGCCCTCTCAGGCGCTTCCCACGGTCATTTCGGGAACCAGCACGGTGGGCGCATCCACGCCGCGCCGCAGTTCGAGATCGCTGCCCGGTTCGAGCGCCGCGAACATGTCCCTGAGATTGGACGCGATGGTGATTTCGCTCACCGGATGGGCAATTTCGCCATTTTCGACGAGGAAGCCCGCTGCTCCGCGCGAATAATCGCCGGTGACCATGTTGACGCCCTGCCCGATCAGTTCGGTGACGAGCAGCATGCGCGGATAGGCGGCCATCAATTCCTCGCGACTGCGCTTGCCCGGCGCGAAATGGAAATTGCTCGGCCCCGCGCCCGGCGCGCCGCTGCCGCGGTGCGCATGGCCAGTGGGTGCGGTCCCCAGCTGGCGGGCAGCCGCGCTGGCGGCGAACCAGCTCTTGAGGACGCCATCTTCGACCATCTTCATGCGCTTGACGGGAAGGCCCTCGCCATCGAACCCGTGACTGCGAAGGCCGCGCCGGCGGAGTGGATCGTCGAGCACGTCAACGCCCTCGGCAAAGACCCGTTCGCCCATCCTGTCCTTGAGGAAACTGGTACGCCGCGCCACCGCCGCGCCGTTGATCGCACCCGACAAATGGGTGAGCAGGCTGGATGCCACGCGCGGGTCGAACAGCACGGGCATCACGCCGCCGCCGATGCGCTTGGGCCCGACGCGCGCGATGGCCCGCTCGCCCGCCGAACGGCCGATTTCGGCCGGATCGTCGAGATCCTCGAAATGGTGCGCCGAATGCCAGTCATAATCGCGTTCCATGGCGTTGCCTTCGCCCGCGATGCCGCCCGCCGAGACGCCATGCCCACTGGCCTTGTGCGCGCCGCAGAAGCCATGGCTCGTCGCGATCGCATTGACGCTGCCCGAGGCGCTGGCCGAGGCCCCGGTGGACTTGGCGACGCCCTCGACGCCGAGCAGGGCGGCTTCGGCGGCAAGCGCCCGTTCCTTGAGCAGCGCGGGATCGGGCTCATAGCCATCGTCGAGGTCGAGTTCGGGGAAGTCGCCCTTCAGAAGAAGTTCTTCGGGCGCAAGACCCGCATAGGGATCTTCGGGCGCTTCGCGCGCCATCGCCATCAACCGTTCGACCAGCTCAGCTTGCGATGCCTCCGAAAAATCGGAAGCCGCGACGCTAGCCGACTTGCTTCCGAGGAACAGGCGCAAACCGATCTTCTCGCCTTCGGACCGGCTGACATCCTCGAGCGCGCCATCGCGCACTTCGACCGAGGAGGAGCGGCTCGCCACATAAGCGGCATCGGCGGCATCGGCACCGGCATCGAGCGCGCGTTGGACGAGATCCTGGGCAAGGCGGCGGGCTTCCTGGGGAGTTTTCATGGGATGCGAACTAGGGAGCCTTGGGCGTCAGGACAAGCCGACCACCGCGCAAGCGGCGAAGACCAGCGCACCGGCGAAGCGGTTCGAACGGAAAAGAGCAAGCGCCCCCTCCCCGTCCTTCGGGTCGATGCGTGCTACCTGCCGACCGAGATGGATCGCCGCCGGGGCGAGCGCGAGGGGGGCAAGCCAGCTCGCCTTCACCTGCCACAGGGCCGCGCCCCACAGGATCAGCGCGACAGCATAAAGGAATGCCACCCCGGGCCGGGCGCGCGAGCCAAGCGCGCGGGCAGAGGATTTGACGCCCACCAGCGCATCGTCCTCGATATCCTGGATGGCGTAGATGGTGTCATAGCCGATCACCCAGAAGACCGTTCCCGCCCAAAGGAGAAAGGCGGGAAGCTCCAATTCTCCGGTCACGGCGGGCCAGCCGACCAGCGCCCCCCAGGAAAAGACCAGCCCCAGCCAGGCCTGCGGCCACCAGGTGATGCGCTTCATGAAGGGATAGGCCGCCACCAATGCAAGGCTCGCCAGCGCGGTCGCAGCGGCAACCGGCGGAAGCTGGATCAGCACCACAAGGCCGACGAGGCAAAGCGCAATCACCAGCGCCCAGGCCTTGCCGGGCGACAGGCGTCCGCTTGCTAGCGGGCGAAGGCGCGTGCGCTCTACTTTCCGGTCGAGGTCGCGATCGACGATATCGTTATAGGCACAGCCTGCCGAGCGCATCGCGAAGGCACCGAGCGCGAACCAGCCGAACAGGTGCCAGCGCCCTCCGACACCGGCGAGCACCAGGCTCCAGGCGCAGGGCCAGAAAAGCAGCCAGCTGCCGATCGGCCGGTCGAGCCGCATCAGCGAGGCATAGGGCCGCCATGCCCTCGGCAAGGCGCCGATGAAGCCCTTGCGTTCGCTGTCCGGGACGGTCTCGATGGTCATGCTGGCAGAGGCTTTGACTCGGCCCGCGCCGAATGTCGAGGCCGGTCAGTGGCGTCCACGGACGAGGCGGCGCAGGCGCTTGCGGCTCCGCAGCCAGCGCTGGCTGAGATTCTTGCGCGCGATCGGTTCGAACATTTCCTCGGTGGTCTCGGGATCGAGCAATTCATGTTCGGCGACGAACTGGTCGAGATCGGAAAGCGGGTCGGCTTCGAGCGGTGTGAGAGTCTTGCCCTCGCCGCGCAGCCGCTCGATCGCCGCGATCAGGCTGCCTTCCGCCTCTTCGGCCTTTTCGACGACCAGCGGATCGACGCCCAGATGCTCGCCGAGCAGGCGATGGCGCAGCGCCCGGATCGATGCCTCGGTGCCGTGATTCGAAGGCAGCGCGCTGTCGATCACCACGTCGCATTCGCTGTCGAGGCCCATCGACCGGTTGTTGAGATTGGCGGAGCCCACGCGAAGCAGCCGGTCATCGACGATCGCCACCTTCGCATGGACATAGATGTCCTCCCCGGCACGATTGACCGGCACATAGATGCGGAACCGGTCGCCTTCGCGAAGGCGCTGGATTGCCTGCATCAGCTTCTGCCGGGTGCCGTCCATCGCCACCGATTCGAGCCAGCCATCGCCCCGGCGCGGCATGACCATGACGATTTCGGGCGGATCGGGCGCGTTCAGCCGCGCCGCGATAGCGGCGGCGACGCGGGGCGCGGTGAAATATTGATTCTCGATATAGACCAGCCGATCGGCGGCGCAGATCATGTCGATGGCAAGCTGCTCATTCTCGCGCACTTCGTCGACATCGCGATAGCTCGCCCGGGTGCGGGCGATGCCCACGTCGACATCGTTGAACTGCACGCGGATATCGCTGGGCCATTCGACCTTCCCCGACGGCACGGGGTCGAGCTTCTTCGAAGTCGCCATCTTCCACCGCTCGCGCCCCAGTTCACCCAGCACCCCGGCAATCGGCCCGCGCATCAGCATGGTCGTGTCGTGCCAGGGTCCGTAACTGCGATCGTTGGGAGTCTTGCGACGCTCGTCATCCGGCTCATGGTCGGGCGTGTCCCAGCGGCGGCTGGAGATATCGATGCCGCCGCACGCGGCGAGATGTTCGTCGATCACCACGATCTTCTGGTGATGGCTGCACCCGGGAGGATGGGCGCTGTCGAATTTCATGTGGATATTTTTGGCCAGCCACCAGCGAAACAGCCAGTAGATCGCGCGCAGCGAGAGAAATTGCTTGAGCGCGCCGAAATTCCACTTGAGCACGTCGATTTCGCGGGTCGGCCGTTCTCTTGCCAACTCGATGAATAGGTGGCCCAGCGAATCGCCATATTCATGGTCGTCCTCGGGATCGAGCGAGATGCGCGTGTCGAAATCCCAGCCGACGATGAAGATACGCTCTTTCGCCTTGCGCATCGCCTTGCCGATGGTCCGGAAATAATCGGCGGCGTCGACAATCATCGCGGCCTCGCTGGCGCGCGCGATGCGCCAGACATTCTTGCCTTCCTCGACAATCGGCTCGATCTTCTCGCCTGCCATAGTCGAACAATCCGCGGGCGTGACGCCCGTTCCATCGGCGGTTAAGGGAAAGGCCATGCCCGCTACTCCCGCATGGCCGCCCACGTCCGGTCCCCGCCTTTTCGTCGACCAGCCGCTCCAGCCCGGAGCGCTCGTCACCCTCGACAAGGCGCAGGCCAATTATCTTTTCAATGTCATGCGCCTTGGCGAAGGCGATACGCTCCTTGCCTTCAACGGCAGCGATGGCGAATGGCTCGTAACGGTCGAGGAAGCGGGCAGGAAGAAGATGAGCCTGCGGGCCGAGCGGCAGACAAGCGAGCAGGAACGACTGCTCGACGTGACGCTGGCCTTCGCGCCGATCAAGAAAGGCCGGATCGACTGGCTTGTCGAAAAGGCAGTCGAACTGGGCGCATCGCGCCTCCTTCCGGTGGTGACGCAGCGAACGATCGTCCGTGACGTGAAGATGGACCGCCTCGAGGCACATGCCATCGAGGCCGCCGAACAATGCGGCCGCACCGCGGTCGCGAGGCTCGACCCGCCCATGAAGCTCGAGGCGATGCTCAAGGCGCATGACGGCCATCCGCTCTATTTCGCCGACGAGACCGGCGGTGCCCCCGCCATCGACAGCTTCGCCCCCGCCCCTGCCACCCTGCTGGTGGGCCCCGAAGGCGGTTTCACCCCGGAGGAAGCAGAGGCGATCCGTAGGGCCCCGGGAGCGACCGCGATTTCACTTGGCCCGCGCATCCTTCGTGCCGAGACCGCGGCGCTCGCCGCATTGGCAGCCTTCATGGCTTCGACGGGCGATTGGAAATGACTTTGCCTGAAGCGGTCCAGAGACTAGGGCGATGCCATGACCACCCGCACCGACCTTAGCGAAAGCCCCCCGATCGAGGGGCGCGACGATCTTCTCTCGGTCTTCACGGGTGGCGAGAAGCCCCGCGAGAAATGGCGCATCGGCACCGAACATGAGAAGTTCGTCTATCGCTTCGAGGACCATCGCGCGCCAAGCTGGGATGAAGAAGGCGGGATCCGCGACCTCCTGACGGGACTGACCGAGTTTGGTTGGTCGCCCGTCGAGGAGCATGGCAAGATCATCGCGCTTACCGGTCCCGACGGGACGATCAGCCTCGAACCTTCGGGCCAGCTTGAACTGTCGGGCGCGGCGCTGCGCGACCTTCACGAGACCTGCGCCGAGGCGGGCCGCCATCTCGAACAAGTCAAGGCGGTGGGCGACCGCCTGGGCCTCGGCTTCCTCGGCGTCGGCATGTGGCCCGACAAAAGGCGCGACGAACTGCCCTGGATGCCCAAGGGGCGCTACGGCATCATGCGCCGATACATGCCCACCAAGGGCGATCTCGGCCTCGACATGATGCAGCGCACCTGCACCATCCAGACCAATCTCGACTATTCCTCCGAGGCTGACATGGTGCAGAAATTCCGCACCAGCCTCGCGCTCCAGCCGGTGGCCACCGCGCTGTTCGCCAATTCGCCTTTCCTCAAGGGCAAGCCCAACGGCTTCAAGAGCTTCCGCAGCCATGTCTGGGAAGACACCGATCCCGACCGCACCGGCATGCTGCCCTTCGTCTTTGAAGAGGGCTTCGGCTATGAACGGTGGTGCGATTATGTTCTCGACGTGCCGATGTATTTCGTCTTTCGCGACGGCGACTATATCGACTGCGCCGGACAGGATTTCCGCGCCTTCCTGAAGGGCGAGCTTCCCGCTCTGCCAGGCGAAACGCCGACCATGGCCGACTGGACCGACCATATGTCGACGCCCTTCCCCGAAGTGCGCCTCAAGAGCTTTCTTGAAATGCGCGGCGCCGATGGCGGGCCATGGAACCGCATCTGTGCTTTGCCCGCGCTGTGGGTCGGGCTTCTCTATTCGCAAAGCGCGCTCGATGCCGCATGGGACCTGGTGAAGAACTGGTCGATCGAGGAACGCGAGGCACTGCGCGTCGAGGTTCCGCGCCTCGCGCTCGATGCGCGGGTACCCGATGGCCGGTCGATGCGCGAATTCGCTGCCGAAATCATCGACATCGCCGCCGACGGCCTCATCGAGCGGGCCGAGATGAACGGCGCGGGCGACAATGAAGTGGGCTTCCTCGATCCGCTGCGCGAGATCACGGCCAGCGGCATGTGCCCGGCCGATCGGTTGCTCGAAGCCTATCACGGGCGCTGGAATGGCGATGTCAGCCATATCTACGAAGAACAAAGTTTCTGAATTTGCGCGAAAAATCTGTGGCCGCCGCGCCATGGAAATGTGAAGATTTCGCATCGCGCCACGCGGGCCGTTGACTCGCGGCTTCGCAAGGTTAGAGCGCCCGAAGCATCGGGAGCGGGCACCGGGGCCGCTCCAGCCGACAGGAAAGAGATTGGTCCGATGCGCTTCACCCAGCCACTGACTTCGCCACTGACTTCGCTTGCCGCCGTTGCCGCCGCGACGGCTTTCGCAATGCCTGCCCATGCTCAGGCAACCGCCGACGACGACACCGCCATCCAGGATGCCGAGGAAGGCATCGGCGCGATCGTCATTACCGCGCAGCGCCGCGAACAGGATCTGCAGGACGTGCCGATTTCGGTCGCGACCGTGGGCGACGACACGCTCGCCGCCGTCACCGCGGGCGGTGCCGACATCCGCGGACTCGCGGGCCGCGTCCCCAGCCTCAATGTCGAAAGCTCGTTCGGCCGCACCTTCCCGCGCTTCTACATCCGCGGGCTCGGCAATACCGACTTCGACCTCAACGCCTCGCAGCCGGTCAGCCTCGTCTATGACGAAGTCGTTCTGGAAAATCCGATCCTCAAGGGTTTCCCCGCCTTCGACCTCGACCGCATCGAAGTGCTGCGCGGGCCGCAAGGCACGCTCTTCGGCCGCAACACGCCTGCCGGCATCGTCAAGTTCGACACGGTCAAGCCGGGCGGCAGCGCCGACAATATCTTCCGCGCCTCGTGGGGCAGCTATAACACGATCAATGTCGAGGCCGCGGTCGGATTCGACATCGGCAACAGCGTCTCGGTTCGCGCCTCCTCGCTGTGGCAGCACCGCGACGACTGGATCGACAATGTCGACGATCTTCTCGATGACAACGACCTGGAAGGCTATGACGACATCGCCGGCCGTCTCCAGATCGCGATCGACCCCAGCGATACCTTCTCGCTTCGCCTCGTCGGCCAGCTTCGCGACCAGCGCGGCTCGGCGCGCATTTTCCGCGCCAACAGCTTCGCCACCGGTTCGAACGAGCTGATCGGCATCGACGGTGGCGATTTCGACCGCCGCGAGGTTCGTCACGACGGCGTCAACTTCCAGAATCTCGAAAGCTGGAACGTCGGCGCGCACGCCGATTACGACTTCGGTCCCGCGACGCTCTACTCGGTGACGAGCTATTGGAACGGCAACCTGCAGAGCCGCGGCGACATCGACGGCGGCTTCGGCAATGTCTTCGCCCCCGACATGGGGCCGGGCTTCATTCCCTTCTCGGCGCAGAGCCAGGACAATGTCCCGAGCCTCGACCAGTTCACGCAGGAAGTCCGCATCGCCTCGAACAATGCGCGCGGGCTCGGCTATCAGGCTGGCGTCTTCTACTTCAACGAGAAGCTCGACATCTCGAGCTTCGATTTCGGCACGCCGCAGGATCTCGAACCCTCGGCGATTGCGCTGCAGCGGCAGGAATCGGAAGCGCTGGGCATCTTCGGCTCGGTCAATTACGAATTCGACAATGGCCTCAACCTGCAGGCCGGTATCCGCTACAACCATGACGAACGCGACTTCTCGGCCTCGCGCCCCGAAGACAAGCGTCCGGGCTTCCTCGGTTTCGGCGGCCCCGTGCCGACGATGACCCGCTCGGTAGAGGATGATGTCATCACCTGGGACGTCGCCGCCAACTATGCCGCGTCGGACGATGTCAATCTCTACGCCCGCGTGGCTCGCGGCTATCGCGCTCCCTCGATCCAGGGTCGCTTGCTGTTCGGTCGCGACATCTCGATCGCCGACAGCGAAACCACCATGTCCTATGAAGCCGGCATCAAGACGGAGCTTCTCGACAACCGTGTGCGCTTCAACCTTGGTGGCTATCATTTCGTGACCGAGGACCTGCAGCTCACGGCCGTGGGCGGTGGCAACAATTTCACCACCCTCCTCAATGCCGACAAGGTGCGCGGCCAGGGCTTCGAAGCCGAGCTGACCGCCAAGCCGACCCCCGGCCTCACGCTGACGGGCGGCCTCAGCTACAATGACACCGAGATCGACAGCCCGGGCCTCGGCGTCGCGGGTTGCGGTGCGCCCTGCACGGTCAAGGACCCCGTCCTCGTCCCCGCGGTCGGCTTCAACCCCGCCATCTTCGAGATCGACGGAAACCCGCTTCCGCAGGCACCCAAGTGGACCGCCAACTGGACCGCGGGCTACGAACATCCCTGGGGCGTGGGCGATCTCTATTTCTTCACCGACTGGTACTACCGCTCGAAGATCAACTTCTTCCTCTACGAATCGGTCGAATTCTCGGACGATCACCTCATGGAAGGCGGCCTCCGCATCGGCTACCGCACCGACACCTATGACGTTGCGGCCTTCGTGCGGAACATCACCAACAATGAAAGCGCCGTCGGCGGGATTGACTTCAACAACCTCACCGGGTTCGTGAACGAGCCGCGGATCTTCGGGGTCGAAATCGGCTTCACGCTGTAAATCCCAACTTTGGGCTGCAAGAGGGCGGCGGGTGCGCTAAGCATCCGCCGCCCTTTTCATGCCGGGAGATATTATGAACGCGCGCCGTGGCCTCTATCCGCCGATCGAACCCTATGAGAGCGGACATCTCGATGTCGGCGACGGCCATCGCCTATACTATGAACGGTGCGGCACGAAGGGCGCCAAGCCCGTCGTCTTTCTCCACGGCGGTCCGGGCGGGGGCATCAGCCCCGACCACCGGCGCCAGTTCGATCCCGAGCTTTACGACATCACCCTGTTCGAGCAGCGCGGTTGCGGTCGCTCGACCCCCTTCGCCAGCCTCGAGAATAATACTACCTGGCACCTCGTCGCCGACATCGAGAAGCTGCGCGAACATTGCGGGCACGAGCGCTGGATGGTGTTCGGCGGAAGCTGGGGATCGACCCTCAGCCTTGCCTATGCCCAGACCCATCCCGACCGCGTCACCGAGCTCGTCCTGCGCGGCATCTTCCTCGGCAGCGAGCGCGAGGAAAACTGGCTCTACCGCTATGGCGCGTCCGAACTCTATCCCGAGGAATATGAGAAGTTTCTCGCTCCGCTGCCGCCCGAAGGCCGCGATGACCCGATCGGCGCCTTCCGCCAGATCCTCACCGGTGATGACGAGCGATTGAAGGTCGAGGCCGCCAAGGCCTGGAGCCGCTGGGAAGGCGTCACCGTCACGCTCCTCCCAAACGAGGAAGTGATGAACAGCTTCACCGAGGACGACCATGCGGTCGCGGTGGCGCGGATCGAGAACCATTTCTTCTCGCATCATTGCTGGCTGGAGGAAAACCAGCTGCTCGAAGGCGTCGACAAGATCCGGCATATCCCGACAATCATCGTCCAAGGTCGGCACGACTGCTGCACTCCGCCCCATGCCGCCTGGCAACTCAAGAAAGCCTGGCCCGAGGCCGAGTTGCAGATCGTTCCCGACGGCGGCCACCTGTTCAACGAGCCCGGCATCCTCGACGGGCTTGTGCGGGCCGCCGACCGCTTCGCGGGCAAGGCCGGTTGAAGCCTGTTGACCAGATGGCCCGCATGATGGCAGAGGCAGCGCGCGAAAAGTGCGCGGGTATAGTTCAACGGTAGAACACCAGCCTTCCAAGCTGGATATACGGGTTCGATTCCCGTTACCCGCTCCATCCCCGATATGCCGTGATGTGATGTCCATGCTTGGACGCACGCACCGCTTTGCCTAAGGGCATGATCCATGATTTCCGCGCTTGACCTTTTCCGCATCGGGATCGGCCCGTCGAGTTCCCACACGGTGGGCCCCATCCGCATCGTGCGCGACTTCCTCGGGCAGCTCGGCGCGGAGCAGTTCCAGCGCATCGCGCGGGTAAAGGTCGAGCTGCTGGGATCGTTGGCGCTCACCGGCGAAGGTCATGGTACACCCGATGCCTGCATCATTGGTCTCCTCGGCCACCAGCCCGAAACGATCGACTGCAAAACCGCCTATGGCGAGGTTGCCGAAGCGCGCCGCACCGGCCGCCTGCGACTGCTCGGGGAAAAGGAGATCGCCTTCGATCCCGAATGCGACATCGTCCTCAAGCGCGATATCATTCCCGCGCTTCATCCCAACGGCATGCTGCTTTCGGTGATCGATGCGAATGGCGAAGAAATCGCGAGGGGCGAATATTATTCGACCGGCGGAGGCTTCCACGCAACCGCCGATCAACTTTCGAGAACCGCCGAACGCGACCTGGTTTCGAGCGGGCGACAGGTGCCCTATCCTTTCGCCTCGGCTGCCGAACTGGTCGAGCGCTGCGAAGCCGAAGGTCTCGCCATCTGCGAACTGGTGCTCGCCAACGAGGCGGCTTACCGAAGCGAAGAGGAAACCCATGAAGGGCTCGACCTCATCGCGCGCACCATGATGGAATGCATCGATGCGGGCCTGTCGAAGGAAGGCATGCTGCCCGGCAATCTCAAGGTTCGCCGCCGCGCGCCCTCGATCTACCGCCAGCTACAAAGCGGGTCGCGCACCAACGAGCCCGAAAATCTCATGGACTGGCTCAACCTCTTCGCCATGGCGGTGAACGAGGAAAATGCCGCCGGCGGACGCGTCGTGACCGCCCCCACCAATGGCGCGGCGGGAATCATTCCGGCGGTGATGCGTCATTATTGCGCCGAGGGCAGCGAGCCGGTCGTCGCCAAGTCGCGCCGTTTCCTGCTGACCGCCGCAGGAATCGGCCTTCTCTACAAGCAGCGCGCATCGATCTCGGGTGCCGAAATGGGCTGCCAGGGCGAAGTGGGCGTGGCCTGCTCGATGGCGGCCGGCGGGCTCGCCGCGGTCTGGGGCGGCACCAACGCGCAGATTTGCGCCGCCGCCGAGATCGGCATGGAGCATAATCTGGGGCTGACCTGCGATCCTGTCGGCGGGCTGGTGCAGATCCCCTGCATCGAGCGCAATGCGATTGCCGCGGTAAAGGCCGTCAACGCCGCTCGGCTGGCGCTTCACGCCGATGAAAGCCCGCGCGTTTCGCTCGACCAGGTGATCGAGACGATGCGCCAGACCGGCCTCGACATGTCGAGCAAATATAAGGAAACCAGCCTTGGCGGACTGGCCGCCAATGTCGTTGCCTGCTGAGGCGGGGACATGGTGGCCCATTTCCTGCGGGATTGGCGGTTGACAGTCGCGGCATGGCCCGCCATTTGGCGCGCCTGCCTTGCATCTGTGGACAGGTGGCCGAGTGGTTAAAGGCAGCAGACTGTAAATCTGCCCGCGCAAGCGTACGCTGGTTCGAATCCAGCCCTGTCCACCACCATCCCTCCATTTCCCATCCGATACGCAGTCCGGAACGATTCGGTCTTGCAGTGCATGTCGTTGCGCGGTTGAAACGCTTGGCCTCCTCATCCGTTGGGGAGGTGGGTGGTAGTTTCCGGCCCGAGTTTCGCGTAGATATGTGCCCGCATGCATCATGAGCATGAGGGTAGAAGCATCGCCGATGCGTAAAGCACGGGCGATGTGGGGGCAGATGATGATTGCAAGCGTGAGACCGATGACCAGAGAAAGCGATGACCTGACGCAGCGTGTCGAGAAACTGAGCCCGGGCCAATTGGAGTGCCTGGAGCTGGTCGACGCGCACCTGTCGTCGAAGGAAATCGCCGCCGAACTCGATATTTCTCCGCACACCGTCGATCAGCGCATCCGCCAGTCCCTTCAGATCCTTGGGGTTTCTCGTCGACAGCAGGCCGCGCGCCTCGTCGCGCAGGTCCGCGCCCCATATCAACGGTTGATACATCAATCGTCGCACATTCCCGCCCCGACCGAACCCCGCCAAACCGATGAGGCGATCAGCAATCAGATTCGGCACGCTGATCGTGCAGGGAGTTCCGGTTTTGCGGGGCCTAAAACCGAGCAGGGTCACGTGAGTGGCCGGATCTCCCTGCCATTGCCGTTCGCCACGAGGAATCAACCTCGCAACGAAATGGGCGTTGGCACCCGGCTGTTGTGGATCGCCATCATCGCGATGGGTGCCACATTCTCCGCCGGGATGTATCTGGCTGGTCTGGAGAGCCTTGCGCGGCTTCTGAAAGGCTAGCTCCCGCAAGGCGCCTGCCGTTGTCTGCTTCCTCGATAATCGATTGGGCCGCGCGCTATGAAAACGCGTCCGGCTCCGAAGGAGTAGCCATGCGCAAGCAGATGATCGAAAATGCCGCTTTTGAAGTTGCCACCCAGGTTCGTGCCGTCGAAGACAGCATCGAGACCGCGCTCGCCGAAATCGCCGAGCTGCAGAGCCGCATGATCCACGCACGTTCGACCGCGCGTATCGCCACTGCGACCGGCCATGCCGCCTTCGAACATGTCGCCCAGACCGTCCAGGCACTGGTTGCCGCCCGCGGCGGAATGGCCGACGCCCACATGGTCCTCAAGGAAACCCAGCAGTCGGTTCCGGGCCTGCGCACCACCGGTTTCGGAGATGGCAGCGAATGTCCGCCCGCAGAAGGCTTTGCCGATCTGCGCGTCGTCGCCTAAACCCTTGCGCCGGGCTGCACCCCTTCGCAGCCCGGCCACCCACTTTCTCCACCTCTTAGGAATGACGGCAAGACGATGGCACCGGCACTTTTCTGGACCCTGCTGATCATCGTCGCGCTCTACGCCATGGTGCGCGGCAATGGCGAACAGAAGCTTGCCGCGACTGCCTGCGTCCTCGCCGCCATCCTCACCGTCGCGCTCGTCTCTCCCTTGAGCGAGCGATATGGCCGCGTCGAAGTCGGCGTCGCGCTGGTCGACATGGCCTTGCTTGCCGTTTTCGTCGGCATCGCCCTTCGCTCCCAGCGCTTCTGGCCGCTGTGGATCGCGGGCCTCCACCTTACCGCCAGCCTTTCGCACCTGATGAAGGCCTCGCGCCTCGACCTTTTGCCGCAGGCCTATGCCGCGGCCGAGAAATTCTGGTCCTACCCCATCCTTCTCATCATCGCGGTTGCCGTGTGGCGCTTCCGCAAGCGGATCGGGGAATCGCTGGAAAGCGACCTGTCCACCGTCTAGAGGGGCCGTCATGGCCAGCATGACCCCCATTCTCGAGGCGATCGACGAGCCTGCGCTGATCATCGAGAAGCGTCAGGTCCGTGCCGCCAACCGCGCTGCGCGCGATCTCCTCGGCCAGCGCATCGTCGGCGAGGATATCCGCCTGGTCATTCGCCACCCCAAGGTGCTCGACATGGTCGCGGCAGCACGGCGCGGCGAAGTCAATGTCGAGGGCGTCGGCCGAACCGAGCGGCCCTGGCGAGTGATCGGCGTCCCGCTCGACGATGGCGAGATGCTCATCCGCCTCGTCGATCGCGCCGCGGCCCGCGCCGCCGAGAAGATGCGCGTCGATTTCGTGGCCAACGCCAGCCATGAGTTGCGCACACCGATCGCGACCATCCTCGGCTATGCCGAAACGCTTGCCGACGAGGATGCTCCCGACGAGGAAACCCGCCGCCGCTTCGCGAGCACCATCCAGAGCGAGGCCAAGCGGATGCTCCAGATCGTCGAGGACCTGATGGGCCTGTCGCGCATCGAGGCCGACCGGTTCGTCCAGCCGCGCAGCCGTATCGACCTGTCGGCGCTGATTGCCCGGGTCATCGAACAAAATGCGCCGCTCGCACAACGGCGCGAATGCGAGATCGTCTCCCGCCTCGCCGATGACCTGCCCGAGATCCTCGGCGACGGACCCCAATTGTCGCAGCTTGCCGACAATCTAATCGCCAATGCGATCCGCTACGGATCGGGGCCCGAGGATTGTCGAATCGAGATCGCGACCGCGCTGGTTCGCGGGCGGGTGCGTCTGACCGTTCGCGACCATGGTCCGGGGATCGAGCCGCAACATCTGCCGCGTCTGACCGAGCGCTTCTACCGCGTCGATGCCGCGCGCAGCCGCGAAGGCGGAGGAACGGGCCTCGGGCTCGCCATCGTCAAGCATATCGCCGAACGGCACCGCGCTTCGCTCGACATCGCCAGCGCGCCAGGCGCAGGCACGCGCGTCACCGTCGATTTCCCCCTTCCAGACCGCGACCGCGCCGCGTCGGGAGAGCCGCTGTCATCAAACTGAAACCATAGTGTCACAAAGACCAGCGTATTCGCGGCTAGGGCGTGGCCATGGCCGAGGGGGAACCGGTCGAATCAGTGGAGAATCACATGAAGAAATCACTTTTTGCCTTGCCGCTCGCGGCCCTGGTCGCTGCATGCGGTGGCGGTAGCGGTGCTGCGGGAACCAGCGAAATCAACATCGTGGGTTCATCGACCGTCTATCCCTTCACCACCGCGGTCGCCGAACAGTTCGAGCGTGCCAATCCCGGCACTCGCGTGAAGGTCGAATCGACCGGCACGGGTTCGGGCATGAAGCTCTTCTGCGCGGGCGTCGGCCAGGAGCATCCCGACGTCGTCAACGCCTCGCGCCGCATGAAGGCGAGCGAATTCGAAATGTGCCAGCAGGCCGGCGTCACCGACATTGTCGAACTGGCGGTCGGCATCGACGGCCTCACGCTTATCCAGGCGCAGGGCGAAGCCCCGATCAACCTCACCGTCGAGGACATCTACAAGGCTCTCGCCGCCAACCCCTATGGCAAGGAACAGACCGCCCAGACCTGGGCCGACGTCAATCCGGACCTGCCCGCGATCAAGATCCGCGTGCTCGGCCCGCCGCCCACCAGCGGCACCCGCGACAGCTTCGCCGAGCTGATCCTCGAAGCGGGCTGCGACGCCAATCCCGAAATGGAAGCGCTCAAGGAAGCCGACAAGGACCAGCACAAGACCGTCTGCACCAAGATCCGCGAGGACGGTGCCTTCGTCGAGGCGGGCGAGAATGACAATCTGCTCGTCCAGAAGGTCGCGGCCGACCCCGGGACGCTCGGCGTCCTCGGCTACAGCTTCCTCGAGGAAAATGCCGACAAGGTTCAGCCGGTTTCGATCGGCGGGGTGACCCCGACCGAAGAAACCATCTCGAAGCTGGAATATCCCGGCGCGCGCAAGCTCTTCATCTATGTGAAGGGCCAGCATGCCGAGGTGAAGCCCGCGCTTCGCGAATTCGTGAAGGCCTATTCGCAGGCCTGGGACAAGGGCGGCATTCTCAACAGCCGTGGTCTCGTTCCGTTGGCGGATGCCGAACGTGCTGCATCGGCCAAGGTCGCTTCGGAAATGACGAAGCTCGACGGCGCCCAGCTGAAGTAAAAGGGAGGGCAGCGAGACCATGTCGCTGACGATCTATCTCGTTGCCATTCTCGTCGTTGCCGTTCTGGCCGGCGTCTATGCCCGAAACCGGGCGTTGACGCTGCGCCAGGGCGGTGCGCGCTTGAACAGCCTGCCCAATTATCACGCATTCTACGCGATCATCTGGACGGCGGTTCCGGCACTTCTCTTCCTTGCCATCTGGGCGCCCGTCCAGGACGGGCTGATCCAGCAGGCCGTGCTTGCCACGCCGCAAGGCCAGGCGCTTCCCGATTTCGACATCCAGCGCGCCCAGATCGTCGCCGAAGCGCGCGACATCGCCTCGGGCCGGATCAGCGCGGGCTACAACAGCCAGTCAAACGAGCTGGCGCCGATCTACGGCGCGGCCATGTCGCGCTTCTCGACCATCGGCGGGGTCATCGCGCTTCTGCTCGCGTTCGGCGGGCTCTTCTTCGCGCTTCGACGCCTCGGAGTGCAGTTCCGCGCCCGCACCGGCGTGGAGCGGTGGATCATGGGGCTGCTGGTTGCCGCGTCGCTGATCGCAATTCTCACCACGCTCGGTATCGTCCTGTCGCTGCTCTTCGAGACGCTGCGTTTCTTCCAGATGGTGTCGCCGGGCGAATTCCTGTTCGGTACGCAATGGAGCCCGCAGATGGCGATCCGTGCCGACCAGGCAGGCTCTTCGGGCGCTTTCGGCTCGATCCCGCTCTTCTGGGGCACCATCTTCATCGGCGCGATCATCGCGATGATCGTCGCGATCCCGCTCGGCCTGATGAGCGCGATCTTCCTGACCCAATATGCGCCCGCCCGGGTGCGCCAGTGGCTCAAGCCCATCCTCGAGATTCTCGCGGGCGTTCCCACGGTCGTCTACGGCTATTTCGCCGCGCTCACGGTGGCTCCGGCGGTGCGCGGCTTCGCGGTGTCGATCGGGATCGAGAGCGCCAGCAGCGAAAGCGCGCTGGCGGCGGGCCTCGTCATGGGCATCATGATCATCCCCTTCGTCTCCTCGATGGCCGACGACAGCATCGCGGCCGTGCCCCAGGCGATGAATGACGGTTCGCTGGCGCTCGGCGCGACCAAGTCGGAAACGATCAAGAAGGTCGTCCTTCCCGCCGCCCTGCCGGGCGTCGTCGGGGGCATCCTTCTCGCGGTCAGCCGCGCGATCGGCGAGACGATGATCGTGGTGATGGCCGCGGGTCTTGCTGCCAATCTCACCGCCAATCCGTTCGCCAGCGTGACCACCGTGACGACCCAGATCGTCCAGCTGCTCACCGGCGACCAGGAATTCGACAGCGCCAAGACGCTCGCCGCCTTCGCGCTGGGGCTGGTACTGTTCGTCATCACCCTTGTTCTCAACCTCTACGCCCTGCGCGTGGTCCGCAAATATCGGGAAGCGTATGAATAGCGATCTGGAACGCGCAGGCTCGGCCGAGGCCGGTGCCGCCGCCGTGTCGACGCACACGCCTGCCGCGGTCGACGGGCCCGGAAACGGTGCCAGCCGCTGGACCGACGGGTCGATGACCACCCGCGTGAAGAAGCGCTATGCCGCCGAACGGCGCTTCCGCTTCTTCGGGCTGGTCGCGGTCGGCATCTCGGTGCTGTTCCTCGCCTTCCTGCTCGTCACCATGGCGGCCAAGGGCATCGGCGGCTTCACCCGCATGGAAGCGCCGGTGACGATCGACTTCCCGGCCTCCGACGTGATCATCGACCCGCAGAGCCTCGAAGGCCCGGGCGCGCAGGGTATCGTTGCCGGCGCCAACCTGTCGGCCACCATCCGCGAAGCCGCGATCGCCCAATATGGCCCCGAGGCCGAGGAATTGTTCACCGACGGCGCCGAACGGGCGCTGGGCGACAAGCTCGTCGAGGATCCCTCGATGCTCACCCGCAAGGTGACGGTCGAACTGCCCGTTTCTTCCAAGGTCGAGATCGCCGCCAAGGACGAAGGCGATGTCGAAAGCGAGGCGCTGGTCGCACTGGTCGAGGCCAAGGGCGATCTGTCGCGCAGCTTCAACTCGACCTTCCTCACCGCTTCCGACGCGACCGACCCCAGCGCGGTGGGCGTATGGGGCGCGCTCAAGGGCAGCCTCCTCACCATCATCGTGACGATGGTGCTGGCTTTCCCGATCGGCGTCCTGTCGGCCATCTATCTCGAGGAATTCGCGCCCCGGAACCGCTGGACCGACATGGTCGAGGTCTCGATCAACAATCTGGCGGCGGTGCCTTCGATCATCTTCGGCCTGCTCGGCCTCGCGGTCTTCCTCAATTTCATGCACCTGCCGCGATCAGCCCCGATCGTCGGCGGCCTGACGCTGGCGCTGATGACCATGCCGGTGATCGTGATCGCGGGGCGCAATGCCATCAAGGCAGTGCCTCCCTCGATCCGCGAC
This sequence comes from Sphingomicrobium lutaoense, assembly GCF_014195685.1. GTDB lineage: Bacteria > Pseudomonadota > Alphaproteobacteria > Sphingomonadales > Sphingomonadaceae > Sphingomicrobium > Sphingomicrobium lutaoense. The sequence goes on from NZ_JACICF010000001.1 coordinate 1,478,753, forward strand.
GCGGCGCTCGGCGTGGGCGCATCGAAGATGCAGGTCGTGTTCCACCATGTCCTGCCGCTCGCGCTACCCGGCATCCTGACCGGCACCATCATCGGGCTGGCACGTGCATTGGGCGAGACCGCGCCTCTGCTGCTGATCGGCATGCGCGCCTTCATCACCAGCCCGCCGCAGGGCTTCACCGATCCGGCGAGCGTGCTGCCGGTGCAGATCTTCCTCTGGTCGGACGAAGTCGATCGCGGCTTCGTCGAGAAGACCAGCGCCGCCATCATCGTCCTGCTCATCTTCATGCTATTGATGAACGGGCTCGCCATCTATCTCCGAAACCGCTTCGAACAGCGCTGGTAGGCCAAAGCTTATGAACGACATCACCACCACCAAGGCCGAGAAGGTCGACACCGCTCCCGATCCCTTGCCGGTCGCCGAAGTGGACCAGGGCCGCAAACCCAAGATGCGCGCCCAGCACGTCAACGTCTTCTATGGCGAGAAGCAGGCGATCAACGACGTCTCGATCAACATCTTCGATGACAAGGTGACGGCCTTCATCGGCCCGTCGGGCTGCGGCAAGTCGACTTTCCTGCGCACCCTCAACCGCATGAACGACACCATCCCCTCCGCGCGCGTCACCGGCCATATCGAACTGGACGGCGAGGATATCCATGCGCCGGCGATGGACGTGGTGCAGCTGCGTGCCCGGGTCGGCATGGTCTTCCAGAAGCCCAATCCCTTCCCCAAGTCGATCTACGAGAATATCGCCTACGGCCCGCGCATTCACGGCCTCACCTCGAGCAAGTCGGAGATGGACCAGATCGTCGAAAGCTCGCTGCGCCGTGCAGGCCTGTGGGACGAAGTGAAGGACCGGCTCGACGAAAGCGGCACCGCTTTGTCTGGGGGCCAGCAGCAGCGCCTGTGCATCGCCCGCGCCATCGCGGTCGATCCCGAGGTCATCCTGATGGACGAACCTTGCTCGGCGCTCGATCCTATCGCCACCGCGAAGATCGAGGAACTGATCCACGAACTGCGCGGCCGCTACGCGATCGCGATCGTCACCCACAATATGCAGCAGGCGGCACGCGTGTCGCAGCGCACGGCTTTCTTCCACCTCGGCGAGCTCGTCGAATATGGAAAGACCAGCGAGATTTTCACCAATCCCAAGGCCAAGCGCACGCAGGATTACATCACCGGCCGCTACGGCTGATCGGAGACGGACATGAACGAAGAGACCACGGGCCATACGCTCAAGGCATTTGATGACGATCTCAACCGGCTGCGCGCGCTCATCAGCCAGATGGGCGGGCTGGCCGAACATGCCATCCGCGAAGCGATCCGCTGCCTCCAGACGCGCGATCTCGATGCCGCCAAGGAAGTGATCGCCAACGACGCCAAGCTCGACGCCCTCGAAATCGAGACCGAGAAGCGCGCGATCCAGGTCATTGCCCTGCGCGCCCCGATGGCGGGCGACCTTCGCGATGTCGTCGCCGCGCTCAAGATCTCGGCGGTGGTCGAACGGATCGGCGACTATGCGAAGAATATCGCCAAGCGCATTCCCAAGCTCGAAGCGAGCCGTGACATCGAGCCTCTGTCGCTCATGCCCGAAATGGCGCGCATCGCCACCGAGATGGTGCATGACGTGCTGAACGCCTTCGTCGAGCGCGATGCCGAAGCCGCGATGCGCGTCTATGAACGCGACCAGGCGGTCGACGATTTCTACAATTCGATCTTCCGCACGCTGCTCACCCACATGATGGAAAATCAGCACAATATCGGCCAGGCCGCGCATCTCCTGTTCATCGCCAAGAATATCGAGCGCGTGGGCGATCATGCCACCAACATCGCCGAGATGGTCTATTATGCCGCCACCGGCGAGCATCTGCCCGACCGCATCGCCAAGGTCGAGGAAGGCGAGGCCGATAATTGATGGCGGGCGCGGCCGAACCCACCACGATGCAGCGGGCCAGCGTGCTCCTTGTCGAGGATGATCGGCCGCTCGCCGACCTCATCAGCTACCATTTCGAAAAGGCGGGCTATGAGGTCACCCGTACCGGCGACGGCGAGGAAGCGCTCATTCTGGTCGAGGAAATTGATCCCGACCTCATCCTGCTCGACTGGATGATCGAGGGCATCAGCGGCATCGAAGTCTGCCGCCGCCTCCGCCGCAAGAGCGCGACCGCTAACAAGCCGATCATCATGCTAACCGCGCGGGGCGAGGAAGACGACCGCATCCGCGGCCTCGAAACCGGCGCTGACGATTATATCACCAAGCCCTTCAGCCCGAAGGAACTGGTCGCCCGCGCGGGCGCGGTGCTGCGCCGCGTGCGCCCTGCCCTTGCCGCCGAACAGATCGACTATGGCGGGGTGGAGATGGACCTTGCCGCGCACCGGGTGACGCGCGACGGCAAGCCCATCCAGCTCGGTCCCACCGAATATCGGCTGCTCCGCCATTTCCTCGAAAATCCGGGCCGCGTCTTCTCGCGCCAACAACTCCTCGAGAATGTCTGGCCGCACAGCGAGGATATCGAGCTACGTACTGTCGACGTCCACATCCGCCGCCTGCGCATGGCGCTCGGCGAACATGGCGGGCCGGATCTCATTCGCACCGTGCGTAGCGCGGGCTATGCGCTCGATGCCGAGAAAGTCGGCTAGCCATGCCGCGCAAGTCCATCGGCGAATATGAGATTTCGCAAATCTATCCGCTCTACATCGAAAAGGTCGAGAAGAAGGGCCAGACGAAAGAGGATCTCGATCGCGTCATCAAATGGCTGACGGGCCATGATGACGCTGGGCTGGCAAGGCAGATCGAAAGCTCGGTGACGCTCGAAACCTTCTTCGACGAAGCGCCGCAGATCCATGAAAATGCCGATCAGGTCAAAGGCGTCATCTGCGGGATCCGCGTCGAGGAAATCGAGGATCCGCTGGTGCGCAATATCCGGCGGCTCGACAAATTGGTCGATGAACTTGCAAGGGGCAAGGCGCTCGATAAGATCTTGCGCTGACGGCGGAAAGCAAAAGCGGCCTGCCATCGCTAGACTCGCACGCGGGCGCCCACTAAGCCGCCACCATGGCTCGCAAACGCAAGAACAAGAGCGGGGGCAACCCCAACCGTCCCCGTTTCTGGGGCAAGCATGCTGTCGCCGCAGCGCTGGATAATCCCGACCGCACCGTCCTCAAGGCCTGGGCGACGCGCGAGGCCGCGAACTTCATGCAATTCCCGCCCGAGGTGCAGGTGGTGATGGCCGAAGCGCCCGATCTCGGCCGCCTCGTTCCCGCCGACGCACCGCATCAGGGCGTGGTGATCGAATGCGAACCGCTCGAGGATATCTGGCTCGGCGACGTGCTTGCCGATGCGCTGGAAAAGGCGGTGATCCTCGTCCTCGACCAGGTCACCGATCCGCATAATGTCGGCGCCATCCTGCGCTCGGCGGCGGCCTTTGATGCCGTCGCCATCGTCACGCAGGACCGCCATGCCCCACCCGAAGGCGGCGTGCTGGCCAAGGCTGCGTCGGGCGCGCTTGAAACAGTTCCCTGGGTGCGCGTCGTCAACCTGTCGCGCGCGCTCGATGAAATGGCCGAAGCGGGCTTCTGGCGGATCGGGCTGGCGGGCGAAGCCGACACGACGCTTGCCGAGGCGCTCGGTCCCGACCGGGTCGCACTGGTGCTCGGCGCCGAAGGGCCGGGAATGCGCGCCAATGTGCGCGACCATTGCGATGCCCTCGCCAGGCTGCCGATCAGCGAGCGGATGGAAAGCCTCAATGTCTCCAACGCCGCCGCGATCAGTCTTTATGCGGCAAGCATCGCCTGATGGTCGCGACGCAAAAGAGCCTCGATACCAGCCTCGATGCGTTGGTCGGGATCGAACCGCGCTTCGCCGCCGCGCTCGAACAGCATGGCAGGCCTGAGCCGCGCCTGCGGCCCACGGGCGCCGCGACCCTGCTCCGCACCATCGTCGGGCAGCAGGTCAGCGTCGCCGCCGCCAATTCGATGTGGGCGAAGCTCACGCAGCGTTTCGGGACCGACCCCGATCTCGAAGCGATGAGCAAGGCAAGCGACGAGGAAATGCGCGCGGCGGGCCTGTCACGCCAGAAGGCCGGCTATGCCCGCAGCCTCGCCGGGCTCGTCCATACGGGCGAACTCGACCTCACCCACCTGCCCGAGGACGACGAGGAAGCCATCGAGGCGCTGACCCGGATCAAGGGCATCGGTCGCTGGTCGGCCGAGATCTATCTCCTGTTCGCCGAGGGTCGCCCCGACGCCTTTCCTGCTGGCGATTTAGCCGTGCAGAAGGAAATCGGGCGGATGCTGGGGCATGAGGAACGCCCTGCCGAAAATTTGCTGCGCGAATGGGCGCTGCCCTGGTCACCGCATCGGGGCGCCGCGGCGATCCTTGCCTGGCACAGCTATAACGCTCCGCCGCTCGACTGAGATCTAGGCCTTCTTCGCCATCAGATCGCGCCAGCTGCGCGGCCCGAGATCGGCGCGCATCGGAGCCAGCTTGTCGCCTTCACGGGGCTTGCGCCCGATGACGAAGCGCGCGGGCTTGCCCCGCCCGTGGCGATGACGCGGGAGCAGGACCAGCGTCGGCATGATGAGCTGCCGTCCTTCGAGCGGAATGACCGTCATCTGCGCGATCGGCAGGCGAATCGTCCCGCGTAGCTGCGCCTGCCCATGGCTGTTGAGCATCTGCAGCGCGACCTTCCCCTCGGCGGGAGGATGGGCGATGAATTCGGCGATCTTCTGTTCCTGCTGCGGCCCCGCCATCACCATCGCGCTGTCGATCCCGATATCGAGCGCGGGACCGGTGCCTCGATTGGCCATGGTCACCGCATAATCGATGCTGAACTCTTCCTCGGTCAATGCCGCGCGTAGCGGCGTAAGGTCGAGCAGTAGGTCGGGCGCCTGCTTGATACCGACGAAGCCCTCGCTCGACGGCGCGGGCGGCGGAGGCGGCGCGGGGGCAGGAGCGGCAGGCGCGGGTTCGCGAGCGGCCGCGGGTTTGGAACTCCCCGTATCACTGGAGGACGCGCGCTGGAGCGGCACCGGCGCTTCGGTGGGACCGGCGGCGGGAACGGGCCGACGCGACCGGAAGATCGCATAGCCGATCAACAGAGCGAGCAGCCCCACGATCGCCCACATCCAGCTTGGCGGCCCCTGGTCCTGCGGAACACCCGGCAGATCGACCCGCGCGGGCGGAGGCAGCACCGGCGCGCTCGTGGCGGGCGCAGGCGCCGTTTCGGTCATGATTTCGGTCGGGGGCGCAGGTGTGGCCGTCGCGGGCGCGGCATCGGGGCGCGGTCCTGATTCGACGGCGGGCGGTTCGGGCATGCGCGTGGGCGTGACCGGCGGCGCCTGACGCGGGGCAGGCTGCACCGGTGGGGGAACGGGCTGCGAGGCCCGCGGCTGTGGCGCGGGCTCACGCGGCGCAGGTGGCGGCGGGCTCTGCCGCTCGCCACCCAGGTTGAAATCGCGCAGGCTTTCAGGCCCGACCGCGTCGGGACGCAGGTCGACCTCGCCCGGCGGCAGGGCTTCATAATTGCCCGGCGGCGTCGCCACCGCGCCTTGCGCAGCCAATGCAGCCAGCCAGAGGGCCGTCATTCCGATTTTCCCACCCCGAATCATGTCAGCGACCCGAATAGCAGGATGCGGCCGGGGTCAAGCCAGTTGCGGCCTATCGTGCATCCACGAGCACCAGTTCCACATCTTCCATTGCGTGGATCTGAATGGCGCTCTCCCCGTGGATCGCCACGCCGTCACGCGCGCCCGCCTCGACCCCGTTCACCTCGATACGGCCTGAGGGAACAAGATAATAATGACGCGCCGGATCGGCGGCATGCTCGATCGTGCCGCCCTTAACGATCGTGGCGCCATAGACGCGCGCATCGGCATGGATGTCGAGCGCCCCGTCACTCCGCTCCCCGCTAGCAAGCAATTGCAGGCTATCCTGCCGCGCTTCCTTGGGAAAAGGCTTCATTCCCCATGACGGCGCGACGCCCGGACGATCGGTCTCGATCCAGATCTGGAACAGCGTGGTTTCCACGTCCTCGCGATTATATTCGGCATGGATGACGCCGCTTCCCGCGCTCATTACCTGGACATCGCCTGCCTTGGTCCGCCCCTTGTTGCCCAGCGAATCCTCATGGCTGATCGCGCCGCTGCGGACATAGGTGATGATTTCCATGTCGCGGTGCGGGTGCGGCGGAAAACCGCTGTGCGGAGCGATGCGGTCGTCGTTCCACACGCGGATCGCGCCCCAGCCCATGCGCGCGGGGTCATGATAGCCGCCAAAGCTGAAATGGTGGCGGGCATCGAGCCAGCCATGACGGGCATGGCCCAGCGAAGCAAAAGGTCGGATGTCGATCATGGTCCGATATTTCGCCCGCTTTTTAGCGGGTTCAAGTGGCGCCGATGTGCCTTGCCCTCATCCATGTGCCTTCAGCTGCCGGGCATAATCGGCGGCCTTGCGCGCATAAAGTGCCGCCGAGGCGCGCAGCATCTCGACCTGCTCCTCGTCCAGCGTGCGCAGCACTCGCGCAGGCGTGCCCACGATCAGGCTGCGGGGCGCAAACTCCTTCCCTTCGGTCACCAGCGCGCCTGCCCCGACGATCGACTGGCTCCCGATCACCGCGCCATTGAGGATGCGCGCACCCATGCCGATCAGCGCCTCGTCCTCGACCGTGCAGCCATGGAGGATCGCCTGGTGCCCGACCGTGACCCGCTTGCCGATGATGAGCGGCGCATCGGGGTCCGAATGGCCGATCGCCCCATCCTGGAAATTACTTTCCTCGCCCAGGATGATGGGCGTGTTGTCGGCGCGGATCACCGCTCCGAACCATACGCTCGACCGGGCGTGGAGACGCACGTCGCCGATGAGATCGGCACTGGGAGCGGCCCATGCCGTAGCGTCAATCGAAGGCGAAAGCTCGCCAAGCGAATAGATTGTCATGATTCGTTTCTAGCGAGTCGCACGAGGAGCGTCGACGCCGTGATAAAGCGGACTTTCTGTCGCAACGGCGCAACAGTTTATCCCGACTTGTCAGAGCGTTCGAAGCGGCCTGCCAGCTCTTCGACGGGATTGGCCCGCCATGGGGCAAAACGGGTAACGGGATGCCGCCGGGGACGATGCTGCACCTGCTAACTGCCGAAAAACTAACATAAATTGCGTGCTTGGGGACAATCGGGCGGCAGGGGGAGAGCCGGTTTACCTGTTGCTAAATCGACAATCTTTTCCCCGAAATTCACCGTTTTTTAAGGTCGATGCAACTCTATGTCCGTCCGTGAGTTAGGGTTGCTCCGTGTAATGCCTTATGTTAGGCGGCTGAGAACTCGAAGAAGAGGGGTTTTAGTAATGATTGTGAAAAAGACGCTTTGCGCTGCTGCTGCGGCTGCACTGATCGCTGCTCCGATGACGGCTGCTGGCGCTGCCACGCGACCGGCTGCGGCTGTGCCGACGATGACCACTTCGGCAACCACTGCTATCGATGATGATGGCAGCTATGGCTGGGATGCCGGCACCTTGGTCGTTGGCGCGATTGCGGCTGGCCTGTTCATTTGGGGCATTATCACCCTGCTTGACGACGAAGAGGAAGAAACTCTTCCGGTGAGCTTGGGCTAAGCCTGGCTAGTTGTGTTTGGGAGAAGAGTAGTGAAAAAAGCAGTCCTAAGTTTCGCGGTTTTGAGCCTTTTGGCGACGCCAGTCAGTGCCGCCTCGGTTCGCCCGGCTGCTGCCATTCCTTCAGCGACCACTTCGATGGTCGGCTTGCAGGAGGATAACGAAGACACCTCGGATGACCGTGCGTTTATCTTCGCTTCTATGATGGTGGGGCTTGCTTTAATTGCTGCGATTGTCCTCGACAGCGACGACGACGATGTAGGCGTGATTCCGCCTGTACCTGTACCTGTTAGCGGTGGCTGATCGTTTTCATCGACAGAATTGGGGGCCGGGAAACCTATGGTTTCCCGGCCTTTTTTCTTTGCGCTTGATGCGATTGCGCCCAATCTCCTAATGTCCTGGCACATCGCCGCTGCCTGCCATTCAGGCGGAGGCCATCATCCAGGCGATATGGATCGCCCATAATTTCGGACTGGAGTATTCCATTGTTCAAACATGCGTCTTTCCTGATCGCCGCGGCCGCACTTGCCGGCTGCGCCAGCTCCGTCGGCCTTGATGAAGGTTCGACCGCCGTCGCGGTCGCGGACAAGCTTCCTCCGCCCGATCCCGATGCGCTGACTCGCAATTTCGCCGACTATCGCATCGGCGCCAATGACGAGATCGAGATCGCCGTGTTCGGCGTCGAGGAAATGACCCGCAAGGGCACCGTCGATTCGGCGGGCTATTTCTCCATGCCGCTCGCGGGGGCGGTGCTCGCCGGCGGCAAGACCCCCGAGGAACTTGCCAAGACGGTCGAGGACAAGCTGCGCGGTCGCTATCTCAAGGACCCGCAGGTCTCGGTGAGCATCATCGAGGCGCGCGCCAACACTGTCACCGTCGATGGCGCGGTGCGCCAGCCGGGCATTTATCCCATCGTCGGCACGCTGACGCTCCAGCAGGCCGTCGCGATGGCCCGCGGCGCCGATGAAACCGCCAGCCTCAGCCGGGTGATCGTGTTCCGCCAGGCGGGCGGCCAGAAGATGGCCGCGATGTTCGACCTCAAGGACATCCGTTCGGGCAAGTTCGAGGATCCGGTAGTCTTCGCCAATGATATCGTCGTCGTCGGTGAAAGCGCGACTCGCCGCTTCCTGCGCGATCTTCGTACCACCATCCCCACCCTCGGGCAGTTCACCCCCGTCCTCTGACGAGGCGCGTCAAACTGGCAAAGGAAAAGGCCGGGTCACCCCCGGCCTTTTTCGGTTTATCGGCCTTGCCTCGGCTGCCTCGCTTGATAGACCGGTCGACAGCAGACATGGGGCCGGCGATTTCTTCACCGAAGACCGTGAGCTGATCGGGGGGGGGGGGGTAGTTAAGCGTGTTTAAACTCTTGCGTGACCGCATGTGGGCGGTGCTTCGCGATGGCATCCGCATCTGGGCCCTTGCGCCCATCATTCCCGCACTGGTCGTTCTGCCGGAATTCGCCCAGCACGTGGCCGAGATCCAGCTCGGCATGTTCGAAAGCCGCGAGGCCGGTCGCGTCATCTCGGAAAATCCCACGAGAATGGCGTTCGGCGCTGCCAAGCTTGCAGGACTGTTGCTAGCGATTCTCGCCACCATCCGCTTCTGGGGAGCCGACCGAACCGAAGGTCGATGGTGGAACCTGGCGTCCGTGGCATGGGCGAAAGTTGCGGTCGCGATTGTCCTGATTGCGCTGGCGGCGCTGCCCGGAACCTTGCTGCGCGATAGCATCGGGGAGGAAAAAGCCGGCTGGATCGACATGGCCTTGGGGATCGCTACCCTGCCCTTGCTGGTGCTTCTGGTGCGCGGCATTTCCGGAGACCGGGTGACCGGATTGCGGGATGTTTTCCGTGACGGCTGGTTCGCCGCCATCCGCCTGCTCGTCTTTACGGCGATGGTGTGGATCCCGCTGCAATTTCTGCATGGCAAGAATCATGACTGGGCATTCGGCGCTCCGGAGGCGGCGGTCTGGTCGCTCTTGATCTTCGACAGCCTGGCCGTCGGCCTTCTCGCCACCCTTGGCGGAACGGCGATGCACCACGCTGCTCAGCGGTGGCCCCGAGAGGCCGCGCCCTCGCGCCCAGCCTCGCACGGGGCGGCCTAGGCCACACCGACGATCAACGGTAAAAGAAAAGATGGTGCCCAGGAGAGGACTCGAACCTCCACGCCCTTACGAGCGCCGCCACCTGAAGACGGTGCGTCTACCAATTCCGCCACCTGGGCACGGGCTGTTTCCAGCAGGTAGGCCGCGGCGCTTAAGGGAGTGCTGCCTTCCTTGTCAACACATCCTTGTGGGGGGCCCCGATTCCGGCCCGATTGCGCTGTGCGAAAGGCATCATGGCTTCCCCGCCATTTACCCTCTTGCTTCAACAGCTTTTCATCTGCCGCGCTTTAACATGGCCTCACTGCCAGGCGAATAGTCGACGGCAGGGACGAGCCGCAAAGGCCCGTGCGAAGAGGATCGAGCGGCGAGGGGTATGGCGTGCTCCGCCCGCGATGACATCCCTTCCCGGCGCCCGGTCCGTTCCGGCCATTCCCCTTGACGCTCCGCCCGGCAGTCGGGCGCGTCGGCACCAAGGCCCCTCAATCCCTTGGTGACGGCCACCCGCCCAAAGGATCGAGCAGGGCCGCGTGAAAGCCTCATCATATCCCCTCCGAGGACGGCCCTGCTCTTTCCCCCCCTTGCCAAGCGACCCGTGCTTGGCCCAAGGGATGCCTCCATTACGAAAGCGTGATCGGTAGGCAGATGAGCGACCCCAATTCCATTCCCATCATCACCGTCTTCGGCGGCGGCGGCTTCATTGGCCGCTACGCCTGCGAACATCTGCTCAAGCATGATGTCCGCCTGCGCGTGGCCGAGCGGCAGCCCAAGCGCGCCAGCCGGCTTCAGCCGCTCGGCGATGTCGGCCAGGTCGCGCTCATGCCCGCGGACCTCACTCGCCCCGCGACGGTCCAGCGCGCGGTGGTCAACGCTTCGGCGGTGATCAATCTCGTCGGCACTTTCGACGGCGATCTCGAATCGGTCCATGTCGAAGGCGCCCGCACTGCCGCCCTCGCCGCCAAGGAAGCAGGTGCCAAGGCCTTCGTCCATGTTAGCGCGATCGGCGCCGATCCGGATGCCACCTCGGTCTATGGCCGCACCAAGGGCGAAGGCGAACAGGCGGTTCGCGATGCCTTCCCGGGCGCGACCATCCTGCGCCCCAGCGTCGTGTTCGGCCCCGAAGACGAATTCACCAACCGCTTCGCCTCCATGTCGATCCTGCCCTTCCTGCCGGTCCTCGCGCCCAAGTGCCGTTTCCAACCGGTCTTCGCGGGCGACCTCGGCAAGGCGATCGCCGAGGCCGCGCTCCGTCCCGACCGGCACGGCGGCAAGACCTATGACATTGCCGGCCCCGACGTTTTGACGATGCACGAACTCAATGAACGGATCGCGCGCATGGCGGGTCGCTCCCCCCAGATCGTCGACCTTCCCGATTTCGTCGGCGATGCCATGTCGCGGCTCGGCTTCCTGCCGGGCGCGCCGATCAGCCGCGACCAGTGGCTGATGCTCCAGTCCGACAATGTCGCCGATCCGGCACGCCCGGGCCTTGCCGACATGGGCATCGAGGCGACCCCGCTCGCACAGGCCGCGCCTGAATGGCTCGGTCGCTATCGAAAGGGCGGCCGCTTCGCCGTCAGCGAGACGGCATAGACCCATGCCCATTCTCTGGCTCGTCATCATCCTCGGCATCGTCGAGGGTCTCACCGAATATCTGCCCGTCTCCTCGACCGGCCATCTCATCCTCGCGACCGAGTTGATGGGCTATGACGCCGAACGCTGGGCGCTATTCAACATCGCCATTCAGCCGGGCGCCATTCTCGCGGTGGTCATCCTTTACTGGAAGACCTTCTGGGGCGTGCTCACCGGCCTTTTCGAAAAAAGCCCGGGCGCCATCGCCTTCACGCGCAACCTGCTCGTCGCCTTCACTCCTGCGGTCGTGCTGGGCCTCGCGCTCGGCGAATATATCGACGACCTCCTCGAAAATGCGGTGGTCGTGGCGTGGGCGCTGATCGTGGGCGGCATTGCCATCCTCATCATCGAGAAATGGGCCGACCCCCCTGCCCGCCCCGACATCCCCGAAGACCAGGTCGGGGGCGCGGTCGCGACGATGAGCTTCAAGAAGTCGCTTCTCATCGGCCTGGTCCAGTGCCTCGCGATGATCCCGGGCGTCAGCCGATCGGGTGCGACCATCATGGGCGCGATGAGCTTCGGCATCGACCGCAAGACCGCTGCCGAATTCAGCTTCTTCCTCGCGGTGCCCACGCTCACCGGCGCCACCGCGCTGCAAATGTTCAAGGCGCGCGACAGCATCGTCGCCAGTGAACTCGGCTGGATCGGGCTCGGCGCCTTCGTCAGCTTCATCGTCGCCTATATCGTGGTGAAGGCCTTTATGGCGGTCGTTACCCGCTACGGATTCGCTCCCTTCGCCTGGTACCGTATCGCGGTCGGGGCGGCCGCGCTTGTGTGGCTCGGCGCAATATGATTGAAGGGTCCCCGATAGTTTAACCGGGGGAATTCCATTGCTGCGATCGATCATCTGCACGCTGGGCGCATTGTCGCTCGGCGTGGCCACACCCGCTTATGCCGAAACCGCCTCGGCCAGCCCGCAAGCCACCGCCGCGGTCGACGCGCTCTGGCCCGAGGGAACCAGCGAAACCATGATGGAGCAGATGGCGGGTCCGATGACCGATGTCATCCTGGGCTCCATGTCGTCGCTGTCGACCGATCAGATCATCGAAATGATCGGCAACCAGATTGACGATGAGCAGCGCGCCGACATGGAGGCGCGCCTGTCCGGCATGACGCTGGGTGAACTGATGGCGGTTATCGATCCGTATTTCGAGGAACGTCAGCGCATTACCATGGACGTCACGTTCAAGGCGATGGCTCCAGTGATGATCGAGGTCGAACCGATGATGAAGGCGCGCCTCGCCCAGGCGTTCGACCGGCACTATAGCGCCATCGAACTGGCCGCCGCGAACCGCTTCTTCGCGACGCCGGAAGGTAGCGGCTTCGCGTCCAAATTCATGTCGACCTACATGGATCCCGAATATCTCGCCGTAATGGGCGAAATGACACCCAAACTCATGGAAGTCATGCCCGCCGCGATCGAGAAGGTCGTGGAACGGACGAGCCACCTGCCGCCGCCGGGCGAGGGGATCGAGGAACGGCTCGAAGCGCTCGGCACCAAGGCCGAATAGACAGGTTCAACGGGGGAAACATCATGCACATCGTCACCACCAGCCTCACCGCGCTGTCGATCGGCCTTGCCGCGCCCGCGGCCAGCGCCAGCCTGCCGCAGGAAAGCCAAAGCGCGGCCACCGCCCAAGCGCCTGCCCTTAGCCCCGAACGGCGCGCCCTCGCGCTCGATGCGGTCGATCTCTACTGGCCCGAGGGCGAAGCCGAATATGTCGTCAACTATATGCTCGACGATTTCGCGACGATGATGCTCGACACGCCGATCAAGACGCTCGCCCGCGACTTCGGCATGACCGAACTCATCCAGGCATTCGGCGTTCTGGCTCCGATCGCCGCCGAGGAAGCGGGCGAGGCGAGCGAAGAATTGCCCACCACCGAGCAGATGGAGGCAGGCGCCGAATTCATGCTCGCCATGTTCGGCGACAAGACGCTGCGCGGCATCCTCAAGGGCGAAGACGAGCATTTCGACGAACGTTTCGACATCGTCCGCGATGTTCTGAAGTCCGAACTGCCGCCGGTCTTCGACAAGTCCGAACCCAAGATGCGCGCGGTCCTGGCCGAACTGTTCGCCGAGAAGTTCACCGATAGCGAGCTTCGCGAACTCGCCGCCTTCGCCGACACGGCGGCGGGGCAGAAGTTCGTCCACACCAATTGGACCGCATCGTTCGAACCGACCTTCTACCGCGCGGTCTTCGCGGGCCTCCCCGACTTTGTCGAAGGCATGCCGGGCCTCGTCGAAACGCTCGAAGCGCGCACTGCCCACCTGCCGCCGATGTTCCCCGAACCCGAGATCGAGGCCTGTGAGGAAGGGGAAGAGGATTGCGCGGCGCACGAAGACACGCCCGAGCATCTCGAGGAAATGGCGGAAGAGCTCGAAGCCGAGGCCGCCGAGTTGCGCGCCCGCGCCGCCGAGATGCGCACCGAGGCTGCCGGGTCAGGCGAATAGCCCTTCTTTTCTGTTGATAAGTCGCCGTGCCCGCTGGACGGGCGCGGCGGCTTTTCTTAGTGCCGCTTGATATGTGGCAACTTTTCCAATTTCCCCTGTGCCCCTTTTCCCGCAAGGTGCGCCTCGTCTTGGGCGAAAAAGGCATTCCGCACGAACTGGTGCGTGAAAATCCCTGGGAAAAGCGCGACGAATTCATCGACATGAACCCCGCGGGCGAAACCCCCGTGATCGTCGAGGTCGAGACCAAGGCGGTGCTGATCGGATCGCAGCCGATCGTCGAATATTTCGAGGAAACCACCGAAAAGGCGCCGATGCTCGACGGCAATGCCCGCGCCCGTGCCGAGGTGCGCCGCCTCGTGCAGTTCATCGACGAGCGGCTCTATGGCGATGTCGTCGCCCCGCTGATGCACGAGAGGATGATGAAACGGCTCGTCAGCCGCCAGGCCCCCGATACGGGCGCGCTGCGCCAGGCGATGCGCGTGGGCAATAATTATATCGACTATCTCGACTATCTGCTCGACAACCGCCGCTGGCTGGCGGGCAGCAGCCTCAGCCTCGCCGATTTCACCGCCGCGGCGCACCTGTCGGTGATCGACTATCTCGGCGCGCTCGACTGGCGCGGCCACCAGCAGACCAAGGACTGGTACAGCGTGATGAAATCGCGCCCCTGCTTCCGCCCGCTGCTCGGCGAGCGCATGGAAAATATCGCGCCCCCCGCGCATTACGACAAGGTCGACTTCTAGCAGGAGCGACCGAGCATGAGTGCGGCTTCGCAAGGCGAAGGCGGGCTTATGTCGAAGAGATCGCGACGGCCGGCCGACGGGTCGCGCCAGCGAGCCCGATCGACGGGGTCAGGCCGCCCTGATCCCTCAGGCCCGGCGGGCGCTCACCAGATAGTTGAGCCGCATGTCGTCGCTGAGATGCAGCCCTTTCATCGGCCCCATCGCGATCCCCGTGACATCCTCGACCTCGAGACCGACCGTGCCAAGCATCGCCTGCAATTCCTCGGGCGGGATGAACTGGTCATAGTCATGCGTGCCGCGCGGGATCTTCCCCATCCCCTCGGCGAGCGTGATGGTCAGCAGCTTTGACCAGGCGGTGCGGTTGGGCGTCGACATGACGAGCAGCCCGCCGGGCGCGAGCCGCTTTTCGAGCGCCGCCACGAACGCGGTCGGTTCGGCGACATGCTCGATGACTTCCATCGCGGTCACCAGGTCGAATTGCCCCTCGACATCTTCGACGCCCCCGACCCGATAGTCGATTTCGAGCCCCTGCTCTTCCGCATGGCCGCGCGCGACCGCGATCACCTCGGCGGCGGCATCGACACCCGTCACCTTCGCACCCAGCCGCGCCAGCGGTTCGGCCAGCAGCCCCGCTCCGCAGCCGACATCCAGCGCACTCTTTCCCTCGAGCGGGCGGAATTGGCATTCGTCGCAATCGAAATGCTGGTCGATGCGGTCGCGCAGATATTGCAGCCGCACCGGATTGAGCTTGTGGAGCATCGCGCTCTTGCCCTTGGGATCCCACCAATCGGCGGCCATCGATCCGAAATGGGCGGCTTCGCGGTCTACGATGCTGCTTGTGTTCGTCATGCCTGCTCCCTACCAGCATGAACCCTTATGGGCGAGCCTCAACGCATCGTGATGAAATTCGGCGGGACCTCGATGGCAGGCATCGAGCGGATCCGCCATGTCGCGGGCCTCGTGTCGCGCGAAGCCGCGGCAGGCAATCAGGTCCTCGTGGTGGTTTCGGCGATGGCGGGGGAAACCGACCGCCTCGTCCAGTTGTGCAAGGAAGCCGCCGCTCTACACGATCCTCGCGAATATGACGTGGTGGTCGCCAGCGGCGAACAGGTCACTTCGGGCCTTCTTGCGATGACGCTCCAGAACATGGGCGTCGATGCCCGCAGCTTCATGGGCTGGCAGCTGGTCCGCGCCAGCGGCGTGCATGGCAATGCGCGGGTCGAGAAGATCGAGGCAGGTCTGCTCGACGAAGCGCTGACTGGCGGACAGGTCTGCGTCATCCCGGGCTTCCAGGGCGTCAGCGAGGATGGCCGCGTCGCCACGCTCGGACGCGGCGGATCGGACACCAGCGCGGTGGCGATCGCCGCGGGGGTGAAGGCCGACCGCTGCGACATCTACACCGATGTCGATGGCGTCTATACCACCGATCCGCGCATCGTCCCCAAGGCACGCAAGCTCAAACAGGTCACCTTCGAGGAAATGCTCGAACTGGCGGGTGCAGGCGCCAAGGTGCTGCAGGTCCGCAGCGTGGGGCTGGCGATGCGCGAGAATATGCCGCTGCGCGTGGTCTCCGCCTTCGAGGATTTGCCGGGTACCGAAATCGTCGCCGAACTGGGAGAGGATATGGAACGCACCGCCATCGCAGGCATCGCCGCCGACCGGAACGAGGCGCGCATCACTTTGACGCGCATCAAGGATCAGTCGGGGGCGCTCGCCGATGCGACGCGCCCGCTGGCCGATGCGGGCATTCCCATCGACATGATCGTCCACGCCGCCACCGAAGGCGCGGGGCAGAGCGATCTCAATTTCACCGTGCCGCGGCCATCGCTGGCCAAGGCACTGTCGCTCCTCGAAGATGCGCGGGACGATATCGGCTATGCCGAACTCAAGAGCGATGACCGGATCGCCAAGATCTCGATCGTCGGCGTGGGCATCCGCTCGGATCCCGCGCTGTCGAGCCGGATGTTCGACACGCTGGCCGACCGCCAGATCAACATCCTCGCGGCGAACGCCTCCGAAATCCGCGTCAGCGTGCTGATCGGCGAAGAGGATGTGGACACCGCGGTGCGCGCGCTGCACAGCGCCTTCGAACTGGACCAGGAACAGGAATGATTTGATGAGTGGTGAAGGCTTGATTCCCGAAACCCGGCCCCTGCCCGACGCGGGCGGCGCGGCTCGGCTCGCCCAGCTGATGCAGCGTGGCACCGAATTTCTCGGCTGCGACCATGCGATCATGGGCGGCGCGATGAGCTGGATTTCCGAGCGCAACCTCGTCTCGGCGATTTCCAATGCCGGGGGCTTCGGGGTGATTGCCTGCGGCGCGATGCCGCCCGAACTGCTCGACAAGGAAATCGCCGCCACGCGCGAGATGACCGACCGGCCGTTCGGCGTGAACCTCATTACCATGCACCCCGATCTCGACCGGCTGATCGACATCTGCCTCGAACATGAAGTCGGCCATATCGTTCTCGCGGGCGGCCTGCCCTCGGGCAAGGCGATCGAGCGCATCAAGAAAGGCGGCGCCAAGCTGATCGCCTTCGCGCCGGCGCTCGCGCTCGCCAAGAAATTGATCCGTTCCGGATGCGATGCCCTCGTGATCGAAGGCATGGAAGCCGGCGGTCATATCGGCCCGGTCGCCACCAGCGTGCTCGCGCAGGAGATTCTCCCCGCGGTCGCCGAGCAGGTTCCGGTGTTCGTCGCGGGCGGAATCGGCCGCGGCGAAGCGATCGCCGCCTATCTCGAAATGGGCGCGGTGGGCGTCCAGATCGGCACCCGTTTCGTCTGCGCCACCGAATGTATCGCGCATGAGAATTTCAAACGCATGTTCATTCGCGCATCGGCGCGCGATGCCATTCCCTCAGTTCAGATTGATCCCCGGCTGCCCGTGATTCCCGTTCGGGCGCTCAAGAACAAAGAGATGGAAGCCTTCGCCGCCAAGCAGCGCGAGGTCGCCCAGGCGCTCGACACGGGGGAGGTCGAGATGGCCGAGGCCCAGCTCCAGATCGAGCATTACTGGGCCGGCGCTCTCAAGCGCGCGGTCATTGACGGCGACGTCGAGACCGGAAGCGTCATGGCCGGTCAGTCGGTCGGCATGGTCAAGCGCGAGGAGCCGGTCGCGGCCATTCTCGCAGAGCTTGTCCAGGAAGCGGCAGAAGCGCTCGAAACTCGCCATTGATGGTGCCTTTCATGTGAAGGAAAAATGCCCCGGACGGTGCGGCTATCGTGCCGCCTGCCGGGGCGCCTTTCCTGATTCCCTGTCATTCGGCGGGAAGACTGACAGAGGCGGTGGCGGGGCTGCCAGCAACAAAGGGTCCGAAGCGGGGGGAAATAAGGGTGCTTCCGCCCGCCGTGCGGCTCTGCTAGCCCCTCCCCCATGCCAGAAAGCGCCGCCACTGCTGCCCGGGACATCCTGACGGGGCTCCATGACATCATGGCGGGTCGCGGCTCGACCCAGGCGAAGCTCGACCGGGTGGTCGACCTCATTGCCGAATCCATGGCCAGCGAAGTCTGCTCGATCTACGTGCTGCGCGACGGGGCGCTCGAACTCTACGCCACCCACGGCCTCAACAAGGAAGCCGTCCATGTCACCCGGCTGGGGCTGGGCGAAGGCCTCGTCGGCACGATTGCCGAGGAAGGGCGCATCCTCAATCTCGACGAAGCCTCGAGCCATCCGCAATATGCCTACCGCCCCGAAACGGGCGAAGAGGATTTCCACAGTTTCGCGGGCATCCCCATCGTCCGCCGCGAGGAGCCGATCGGCGTCCTCACCGTCCAGCACGAGGACACGCGCAAATATCTCGATGTCGAGATCGAAGCACTCCAGACGGTCGCGATGGTCCTGTCCGAGCTGCTCGCCAATGCGGGCATCGCCGACGGCACACGCGGTCGAAACCGCGAAACCGGCGCGCAGCGCCTTGCAGGGCTCAAGCTCGTCACCGGCATGGCGCGCGGCAAGGCGGTCTTCCACCAGCCCAAGGTCACCGTCGAACATACCGTCGCCGAGGATACCGAGGCCGAGCGCGCGCGCGTCTATGCAGCCTTCCGCAAGATGCGCGAACAGATCGATCATATGACCCGCGATGCCGAGTTCGGCGTCGGCGGCGAGCATGAGGAGATCCTCGAGACCTACAAGATGTTCGCCTATGACGAAGGCTGGTCGCGGCGCATCAACGAAGCGATCGACAGCGGCCTCACCGCCGAGGCGGCGATCGAGCGCGTCCAGCAGCGCACCCGCGCGCGCATGCGCGACATCGACGATCCCCTGCTGGCCGAGCGGATGCACGACCTCGAGGATCTGTCCAACCGCCTTCTGCGGATCGTCGCCGGACGTGTCGGCACTGCGGCGCAGACCGGGCTCCAGGAAGACACCATCCTCATCGCCCGCAATCTCGGGCCCGCCGAACTGCTCGACTATGATCGCCGCCGCCTGAAGGGCGTGGTGCTCCAGGAAGGCTCGCTCACCGCGCATGTCACCATCGTCGCGCGCGCCATGGGCGTCCCCGTCGTCGGACGCATCGAGGATATCCGTCATATCGTTGCGGAAGGCGACACCATCCTCGTCGATGGCGACCAGGGCATTGTCATCGTCCGTCCGGGACGCGGCATCGCCGCCACCTTCGACCAGCGCATGGCGACCAGCCAGAAGCGCCGCGAGGAATATGCCGCGATTCGCGACAAGAAGGCCGAGACAAGGGACGGCACCCGCGTCACGCTGATGGTCAATGCGGGTCTCGCCGACGATGCCGCGATGCTCGATGCTTCCGGCGCCGAAGGCATCGGCCTCTTCCGCACCGAGTTCCAGTTCCTCGTCGCGGCGACGCTGCCGGGCCGCGAAAGCCAGCTCAAGCTCTACCGTGAAGTCCTCGACGCGGCGGGCGACCGCCCGGTCGTCTTTCGCACGCTCGACATCGGCGGCGACAAGGCGCTCCCCTATCTGATGGACGAGAAGGACGAGGCCGAAAATCCGGCGATGGGCTGGCGCGCGCTCCGGCTCAGTCTCGATCGCGCCGCCCTCATGAAGGCGCAGGCCCGCGCTCTCGTCGAAGCTGCCGGAGGACGCACGCTCAAGGTGATGTTCCCGATGGTCTCCGAACCGTGGGAGTTCGAGGAAGCGCGCGCCCTCTTCGAAGAGCAGGTCGAATGGTGCCATTCGCGCAAGCGGATGCTGCCCACCCGCATCGAATATGGCTGCATGCTCGAGGTGCCGAGCCTTGCCGAGACGCTCGACATCCTCCTGCCCCAGCTCGATTTCCTGTCGATCGGCACCAACGACCTCACTCAGTTCCTCTTTGCCGCGGACCGCGCCGAACCGCGCCTCGCCGAACGCTACGACTGGCTATCGCCCGCCATCCTCCGCTTCCTCAAGCGGATCGCCGACCAGGCCAACGAGGCCGGCGTCCCCGTGCGGATCTGCGGAGAAATGGGCGGGCGCCCGCTCGAAGCGATGGCGCTCATCGGGATCGGGATCGAGAATTTCTCGATCACGCCGGCCGCGATGGGACCCATCAAGGCGATGGTCCGTTCGCTCGACGCGGAGAAGGTTCGCAAGAAGATGCGCAAGGTCCTGGCCAAGCCGCCGCGCGACGTGCGCCGCAGTCTCACCGACTGGGCGAAACGGCAGAAGGTCGATCTCGGCTAGGACTTAATCCACCGGCTTGGCGGATGGCCATTGACTGCGCCGATGGGCTGCGTGACAGTGCGCCAATCTTGGGAGTGGGCGATGGAAGAAGAGAGCGTTCAGGACGAATTGCCGGGGGTCACCCCGATCGGTCAGCGGCTTCGCGAAGCGCGCGAGGCGAAGGGTCTGAGCATCGAGGATATCGCGGCCAAGACGCGCATCCCCAAGCGCCATATCGAAAGCCTTGAAAATGCCGATTTCGCGCGGCTTCCGGCGCCCACCTACACGATGGGTTTCGTCAAGTCCTACGCCAGCGAAGTGGGCCTCGACCGCGACGAGGCGGGCGCCCAGCTTCGCGAGGAAATGGACGGCTTCCGTTCTCCCGTCGAGACGGTCGAGGGATTCGAACCCGCCGATCCCAACCGCGCGATGCCCGGCTGGCTGATCTGGACCGCGCTCATCCTGCTGATCGGCGCGATCGCCTTCTTCATCTGGTACAACGAACGTTCGCTCAGCAGCGACGGCGACGTCGATCCGCCCGCGCTCACGACCATCGGCACGCAGGCCGAGGAAAGCGAGCCCGAGGCCGCGATCGTCCCCGCCGACAATGTGGTGATCATCGCCAACGAGGCCGCCTGGGTGCGCGTGACCGACGGCAACCAGGTCCTCATCGCCCGCGAACTCGCGGCAGGCGAAACCTTCGTGGTGCCGAGCGATGCCAATGCGCCGATGCTCGAAACCGCCCGCCCCGAAGTGCTGCGCATCAGCGTCGGCAACCGCGATGCCCCGCAGGTCGGGCCCGCGGGCGTCCGCGTCCAGAATGTTAGCCTTCTCGGCTCCGATCTGCTGGGCGGCTCGCAACCTGCGCAATCCGCACCGGCACCCACCGGTACGACCGGCGGGGCAAGCGGCGGCACCGCGCCTCCGCCCGCCAATCCCTGACATTCAGCGGCGAGTAAGCTCGTCTTTTCCATCACAGCGTTTCACCAGAATTCACGAGATTGACCATGCGACTTCCCATCCTCACCGCCTTCCTCGTCACCACTTCGCTGATCGCGGTTCCGGCCCACGCCCAGGACGACCGCAAGCGCGAACGCGAAAACCGCGAGAGGATCGAGCGGCTGGAGAAGCAGGTCCGCCAGGTCCAGAAGCAGGTCTTCCCCGATGGCCGCCCCGCCGATACCGCGGGTTTCTACGACGATCCGGTCGCCAGCCGCTCGTCGGTGGACGTTCTCACCGGCCGCGTCGACACGCTCGAACGGCAGATGACCGAACTCATCCGCAATTCCGAAGAGGCGCAATATCGCCTCGGCCAGATGGAAGCCGAGCTGGCGCGCCTTCGCGCCGCACAGGAAGCCGCCTCGCGCCGCTCGGTGGTGGTCGAGGACGAAACGCGCCCCGCAGTCTCGACCCCGCGTTATGAAAACCGCCCCGAACCCGCGGAAGAGGAAGAGGCCGCTCCGCCGCCGCCCGCTCCGCGCGCCGCGCAGGCCAACACGACCGTGAAGCCCGTTCCCGCCAACGACCCTTCGTTCGAGGCAGCGGGAGAGGAGGCCTATACGCAGGGCTATCGCCTGTGGAACAGCGGCAACAATGACGAAGCGATCACCGTGCTTCGGGCAATGGAATCCTCCTTTCCGGGTCATCGCCGCGTGAGCTGGGCACGCAATCTCATCGGCCGCGCGCTTCTCGACAAGGGCGAACCGCGCGCCGCCGCCGAAGCACTGCTGGCCAATTACCGCAGCGATCCCGACGGCGAACGCGCCGCCGACAGCCTCTATTTCCTCGGCCAGGCGCTGATGCGCCTCAACCAGCCGGGACAGGCCTGCAAGGCCTATGAGGAACTCAACGACGTCTATGGCGCGAACATGCGCGACTATCTGCGCGAACGCCTTCCCGCCGCGATGCGCGATGCCAAGTGCGGCTAGGAACTAGCTGATGGCGGACGGGTCGCTTCCTGACGAAAGCGCCGTTCGCCGTTTCGCCGTCGATCTCGACCGGCTCGTTCCCGGCACCGCCCCGCTCGGCCTCGCGGTGTCGGGCGGAGCCGACAGCCTCGCGCTTCTCCTGCTCGCCGCCGCCGCACGGCCGGGCGCGGTGCGCGCGGTCACGGTCGATCATGGCCTGCGCCGCGAAAGCGCGGAGGAAGCGCGGCAGGTCCGCTCGATCTGCCTCGATCGCGAAATCCCGCACTCCATCCTCAAGGCCGATTGGCCCGAAGGCCCCCCGATTTCCAATATCGAGGCCAGCGCCCGCAAGATCCGCTATGCCCGCCTCGCCCATTGGGCGACCGGCGAAGGGCTGACCCATATCGCCACCGCCCATCATGCCGAGGACCAGGCCGAGACCATGCTGATGCGCCTCGCACGCGGCGCGGGCCTTTCGGGTCTCACCGCGATCCGCGAACAGCGTCCGCTGGGCGAAAAGGTGACGCTCGTGCGTCCCCTCCTTCACTGGCCCCGCGCGACCTTGCGGGCGCTGGTCGAAGCCACGGGCCTGCCGATCATCGACGATCCCATGAACAAGGATCCGTCCCACGACCGGGCGCGCCTTCGCGAGGCACTGCGCGAAGCAGGCTTTGGCGACGCCGCCAAATTCGCCGAAAGCGCGGCACATCTCGCCGAGGCCGAACAGGCCCTCGGCTGGGCGGCACGACTCATCTATCCGCACCGCGTGAAGGAGGATGGAGACGGGCTTCTCTTCGCGCATCGCGGCCTGCCGCGCGAAATTCTCCGCCGCATCCTTCTCATGGCCTTCGACTCGCTCCACCGCAGCCCGCCTCGCGGCCCCGACCTCGCGCGCGCGATCGACGGGCTTTTCGAGGGCCGCCAAGCCGCGCTCGGGGGTCTTTTGCTCTCGGTAAAGGGCGAAAATTGGCGAATTGCCCCGGCCCCGCCGCGTCGGGCGTTGTAGGGCGCCCTTCCGCACCCTATCTTAAGCGCACATCAAGCATTTTGCCGGAAACCTAGATCGTCATGGACCAGAACCAGCCTCCGCAGCCGCCGCAGAACAATTGGACGCGCTCCCTCTTCCTGTGGGTCGCGATCATCTTCGGCATGGTGCTGTTCGTCCAGGCGTTGAGCGGACCTTCCGACGCCGAGGAAGGCGAAGCCATTCCCTACAGCGAATTCGTCAAGCAGGTCGACGAAGGCAAGGTGAAGTCGGTCACCATGGCAACCACGCCCAGCGGCAATGCCCAGATCGCGGGCACGCTCGACGGCGACACCCCGTTCACCACCACCGCGCCGCCCGATACCAATATTGGCGACCGGCTCATCGAACAGGGCATCTCGGTCAAGGTCCAGCAGGAAGAACAGGGCAGCCTGTGGCAATATCTGCTGATCAACTCGCTGCCCTTCCTCCTCATCCTCGGGATCACCTTCTTCGTCATCCGCCAGATGCAGAAGAATGCCGGCGGCGGCGCGATGGGCTTTGGCAAGTCCAAGGCGCGGATGCTCACCGAGAACAAGCAGAAAGCGACCTTCGACGATGTCGCGGGCATCGACGAAGCGCGCGAGGAACTGCAGGAAATCGTCGAATTCCTGAAGGATCCGGGCAAGTTCGCCCGTCTCGGCGGCAAGATTCCCAAGGGCGCGCTGCTGGTCGGCTCGCCCGGCACCGGCAAGACGCTGCTCGCCCGCGCCATCGCGGGTGAGGCAGGGGTGCCTTTCTTCACCATTTCGGGCTCCGACTTCGTCGAGATGTTCGTCGGCGTCGGCGCCAGCCGCGTGCGCGACATGTTCGAGCAGGCCAAGAAGAACGCGCCCTGCATCATCTTCATCGACGAAATCGACGCGGTCGGCCGCCATCGGGGCGCGGGCCTCGGCAATGGCAATGACGAGCGCGAACAGACCTTGAACCAGCTGCTCGTCGAAATGGACGGCTTCGATGCCAATGAAGGCATCATCATCATCGCCGCCACCAACCGCCCCGACGTTCTCGACCCGGCGCTCCTGCGCCCGGGCCGTTTCGACCGTCAGGTCGTCGTGCCGCGCCCCGACATCGAGGGCCGCGAGAAGATTCTCATCGTCCATATGCGCAAGGTGCCGCTCGCTCCCGACGTCGATCCGCGCGTAATCGCGCGCGGTACGCCCGGCTTCTCGGGCGCCGATCTTGCCAACCTCGTCAACGAGGCCGCCCTGATGGCCGCCCGCAAGGGCAAGCGCCTCGTCGCGATGAGCGAATTCGAGGAAGCCAAGGACAAGGTCATGATGGGCGCCGAGCGCAAGTCCATGGTGATGACCGAGGACGAGAAGAAGATGACCGCCTATCACGAAGCGGGCCATGCGATCGTCGCGCTCCACGAACCGGCGTCCGACCCCATCCACAAGGCGACCATCATCCCGCGCGGCCGCGCGCTCGGCATGGTGATGCGCCTGCCCGAACGCGACAGCTATTCCTACCACCGCGACAAGATGCACGCGAACCTTGCCGTGGCGATGGGTGGCCGCGTCGCCGAGGAAATCATCTTCGGCTATGAAAAGGTCTCCTCGGGCGCCTCGGGCGACATCCAGTACGCGACCAAGCTTGCGCGCGACATGGTCACCCAGTGGGGGATGTCCGACGAAATGGGCCCGGTCCAATATGAGGAACAGCAGGGCGAGACCTTCCTCGGCTACTCCCAGAGCCAGGGGATGAACGTCTCTGCCGAGACCGCGCAGAAGATCGACAAGGAAATCCGTCGCATCATCGACCAGGCCTATGACCGGGCGCGGACCGTTCTCACCGAGCATGGCGACGAACTCGAGACGCTCGCCCAGGCGCTGCTCGAATATGAGACCCTGTCGGGCGACGAGATCAAGACTCTGCTCGACGGCGGCTCGATCGACCGTGGCGGGCCGAGCGCCCCGACCATCCCGGCGGCAGGCAGCTCGATCCCCAAGGCCAAGCGCCCCAGGAAGGGCGGCATCGGCGGTCCCGCGACCGCCTAGCCCACCGCGCCGAGGACCAGCATCAGCGCCGCGAACAGCGCGAGCACGATGAAGGCCGCCAGGATGAGAAGCACTGTCCGGACGAGGGCCGACAGGCGCGACAGGCCATAGGTGCCGCGCAGCTGCCGAAACATGTGGAAGGGCGCATAGAAAAGCGCCGCCACGCCGGCCAGTTCGCCGAAGCCGAAGCGCGAGGCAATCCCCACCGCGATCACCAGCAGCATCATGAAGCTGATCGAATAGGTGATGAACACCGCATGGTCATACATGCGCCATGTCCGCGAGAAGGGGAAAAGCAGCCACAGGAAGGGCAATGACAGCGGGATGAGCAGCCAGCTCAACTTGTAGGCCTTGGTCTGGACCTTGTAGAGAAACAGCCCCGGGTTGGCGCGCGCCTTTTCGAACTGTTCCTCGACCAGCGGCTTGAGACTGTCGCTGCTGGTGATCGAGACTTGCCGCGCGGGCGGCGGCTCGATGCCCGCATCCTCGGCGCGCATCACTTCCAGCTGTTCCTCGGCGGTCTCCAGCGCGGCCTCAAGCCCGGTCCGGATCCCCTCGGTTCCATATCCCTGCTGCTCTTCGAGTTCGGCCAGCGCTTCCTCGAGGCCCGCGATCCGTGCTTCCTGTTCCTCGATCGTATCGGCAGCCGCCGCGCCCCCGAAGGTCACGTCCTCGCTTTTGACATCGCCCACCGAGACGACCAGCGCGAACATCGCCACCACGGTGAACAGGTAGAAGGCGATGGGGCTGATGAAGCGCGCGCGCTGCCCCGCGACATAGCGCCGCGTCAGTTTCCCCGGTCTCCAGACGAGAAGCGGCAGCGTGTTCCAGAACTTGCCGTCGAGATGGAGAACGCCATGGACGATGTCATGGACCAGCCCGCCGAGCGTGCGATGGATTTGCACCTTCTGCCCGCAGTTGGAGCAATAATGGCCCTCGAGAGGCGCCGCGCAATTGAGGCAATCACCCGGTCCCGGCGTGACTTCGCCGCCCTTGCCGTCGCTCACCGGCTCGACCGCGCGGCCCAGCATGGCGCCGCCCGCGACTTCGGCTGCCGCTTCCAGTTCGCTCATCGCCCCTTCCCCTTCATTCAGGCCCCCTCCTGTTAGGCCATCGCGGTGGCGCAGGCAAAATGTGCATGCTAGCGCCGTCTGCATGGCGCGCATCGGTCTCCTCGGCGGCAGTTTCAATCCGGCCCATTTCGGTCATCGCAAGGTGAGCCTCCATGCGAGGGAAGCGCTCGGGCTGGACGAGGTCTGGTGGCTGGTTTCGCCCGGAAATCCTCTGAAATCCGCCAAGGGCATGGCCCCCTACGAAGCCCGCTTCGCCTCGGCCCGCGCGATGGCTCGCCGCGCTCCCATCCGCGTGTCCGACTTCGAACGGCAGGTCGGGACCCGCTACACCGTGGACACGCTCGAAAAGCTTCTCGAACGCCATCCCCAGCATGATTTCATCTGGCTGATGGGCGAGGATACTGTTGCCCAATTTCACCAATGGAAGGACTGGCGCCGCCTCGCTAAAAGCGTAGCGATTGCAGTGCTGAGCCGCCCGGGGTATCATGACGATGCCCGCGCGGCGCGCGCGATGGGCTGGCTCAGGTGGTTCGTCCGCCCCTCGGCCAAGGCAAGACAGTGGACCGAATGGAGTGTTCCGGCGATCACGTTCCTGCGTTTACCGCCCGATCCGACATCCGCTACACGCTTGCGCGCGCTCAACCCCGATTGGCACAAGGACAGGGCTTCCAAGGCCCTGCCTGGCCGTATTGAAAAGGAATGAATTTGGCTGAATCGCACGCCTTGAGTGAGACCGGTCGCAAGTCCCCGCCTGCCACTCCCGAGGAGATCGAGAAGCTGCACGCGCTCGTGATGAAAAGCCTCGACGATGACAAGGGCGAGGAAATCGTCTCGATCCCGCTGGCCGGCAAATCCTCGATCGCCGACTATATGGTGATCGCCTCGGGCCGCTCGTCGCGCCAGGTGGGCGCGATGGCGCAGAAGCTGGCCGAGCGGATCAAGAAGGAATTCGGCCGCCCGGTGCGGATTGAAGGCCTGCCCGTGGCCGACTGGGTGCTGATCGATGCCGACGACGTGATCGTCCACCTGTTCCGGCCCGAAGTGCGCAGCTTCTACAATCTCGAACGCATGTGGGCCTTCGGCGACGAGCCGTCCACGGGTTCGGCCTGATCCTGCCGGCGGGCGGACATGCTGCTGCATATCGTCGCCCGCGGGAAGATCGGCCGATCTCCCGAAGCCGAACTGACCGACCGCTATCTGAAGCGGATCAACTGGAAAACCCGCGTCACCGAACTGCCCGACACCGGCGGCAATTTGCCCGCGCGCGACGGCGCGAAGACCATTGTGCTCGATGAGCGGGGCAAGGCCATGCGCTCGGCCGATTTCGCAAAACTGCTGGGCCGCTGGCGGGACGAAGGGGTGCGCGAAACCCAGTTCCTGATCGGCGCCGCCGACGGTCACAGCGAGGAACTGACTCGCGAGGCCGACCTTCTTTTCTCCTTCGGACCCGCGACCTGGCCGCATATGCTGTGCCGCGCGATGCTTGCCGAACAATTGTTTCGCGCGGTCGCGATCCTCTCGGGCCACCCCTATCACCGCGAAGGACGCACGGGCGGATGAGGCGCGCCCCGCTCGCTCTTCTCCTTCTCCTCGGCGCCGCCGCCGCCGCGCAGGACAGCCGCGCGCCCGGCGTCGATGACCGGCTTGCCGAGGCCAGCCGCCAGGCCGAGCAAGCCGAGGAACGCGCCCGCAGCCTCGCCGCCGAGGCCGAAAAAGCCGGCAGCGATGCCGAAAGGCTCGCCGCCCGCCGCGCCGCGCTCGCCGAACAGATTGCCGCCGACGAGGCGCGCATCACCGAGGCGAGCCTCAAACTCGCCGCGATCCGGCGCGAAATCGCTGCCCGCGAAGAGCGCATCCGTGCCGAAAAGGCGCCGCTGTCGGGCCTGCTCGCCGGGCTGGTCATCGCCGGTCGCCAGCCGCCGCTTCTCGCGCTCGTCGACAGCCAGTCGGTCGATGAACTGGTGCGTGTCCAGGCGCTCGTGGAATCGAGCCTTGCCGCGCTCGAAAAGCGCGCCCGTGCGATCCGTGCCGACGCCGCCCGCCAGCGCAGCATGGCCGAGGCGGCACGCCGCGAACTGGCCGATCTCGAACGACGCATCGCCGTGCGCGATGCCCGCCGCGCCCGCTTCGCCGAGGAGGAAGCCGCCGCGCTCGCCGCCGCGCAGGCGCTCACCGATGCCGCCTTCCGCGCCGACAGCCAGCGCATTGCGGTCGCCGAAAATTTGGCCGACCTCGGCGACAGTGCCGCCCGCCGCCGCGAAAGCCGCGCGCAGGCCCGCGCCCTTGCCCAATATGATCCCGCCCCGCCGCGCCCGTCGCAAATCGCCGCTCGCCCGCTTCGCATCGAGGGACCTCAGGGCTATCGCCTGCCCGTCGCGGCACCGGTCCGGCGCGGCCTCGGAAGCCTGTCGGAAGGCGGCATCCGCTCGCGCGGCCTGCTGCTCGATACCCCGAGGGGCGCCCGGCTGATCGCCCCCGCCGACGGGCGCATCGCCTATGCAGGTGCCTTCCGCAGTTTCGACGGGGTGGTAATCATCGACCATGGCGATGGCTGGGCGAGCCTGCTCACCGGCGTCGCGACCACCCTTGAGGAAGGCGAACAGGTGCGCGCGGGCGCCTCGCTCGGACGGGCGCAAGGCCCTGTCGGGGTCGAACTATGGCATCGGGGCGCCCCACGTTCGCCTGCTCTCATCGCAGGTTCATCTAAAATCATGTCAAATGGCGCTCGAACCGGTTAAGATGCGAGCCGCTTTGACAAAGGATGTTTGCATGAAGAAATTCGCTGCCACCTTCCTGCCCCCGTTGGCGGTCGTAGGGGCGCTTTCGGCGGTTCCGATGACCAGCGCGACGCTGGCCGCGCAGGATGTCGATACCTATCGCGAATTGGAAAATTTCCTGTCGGTCTTCCAGCAGGTCCGCGCCAACTATGTCGAGGAAGTCGACGATCACACGTTGATCAAGGGCGCGATCGACGGAATGCTGGCCTCGCTCGACCCGCACAGCAGCTATGTCGAAGCCAGCGATTTCAACAATATGCGCCTCACCACCGACGGCAATTATGGCGGGCTCGGCCTCACGGTCAGCCAGCGCGACGGCGCAGTGGTGGTGATCAGCCCGACCGAGGACACGCCCGCGCACCGCGCCGGAATGAAGGCCGGCGATTTCATCACTCATCTCGATGGCGAACTCCTGTTCGGCCTCAGCCTCGATGAAGCGGTCGAGAAGATGCGCGGCCGTCCCGGTACCGAGACCACGCTGACCGTGGTGCGCCCGGGCCGCGACAAGCCCTTCGATGTCACCATCAAGCGCGAAGTGATCGAACTGAAGCCCGTCAAATGGGAAGTGAAGGACGGGGTCGGCATCATCAACATCAACAGCTTCTCGGCCGCCACCGGCGACGGGGTCGAGGATGCCGTTCGCTCGATCGAACGCTCGCTCGGCCGCAAGCCGATCGGCTATGTGGTCGATCTGCGCTCCAATCCCGGCGGTCTCCTCGACCAGGCCGTCGAAGTCACCGACGCTTTCCTCGAACGGGGCGAAATCGTTTCCGAGCGCGGTCGTGCGAAAAATGACATCGACCGCTGGTTCGCCAAGAAAGGCGACATCGCTGAAGGCCGTCCGGTGATCGTGCTCATCGACTCGGGCTCGGCCTCGGCGTCCGAAATCGTCGCGGGCGCGCTGCAGGACCACCGCCGCGCGGTCGTGATGGGCGAACGCAGCTTCGGCAAGGGCAGCGTCCAGTCGGTCATTCAGACCGGCCCGAAAAGCGCGCTTCGCTTGACCACGGCACGTTACTACACGCCTTCGGGCCGTTCGGTGCAGGCCGGCGGGATCGAACCCGACATCAACGTGCCCCAGCTTTCCGACCCCGATTATTTCGACCGGCCGCGGCTTCGCGAGGCCGATCTTCGCCGCCATCTCGTCGCGCAGGCCGGTGTCGAGGACGAGGTTCTCGAGGATGATGGCGAAGCGGTCGATCCGCGTTTCTCCGCCACCGCCGAGGAACTGGAAAAGCAGGGCATCGAGGATTACCAGCTGCACTATGCCGTGAAGACGCTGCAGCGGGTCGCATCGCTCGCACCGCGCGTCCAGCAGGCGAGCGGTTCCAACTGATGCTCGCTCCTCCCGTCGAAAGGCAGCTCGCATCGCCGCGCAACCTGCGGCTCCTCGCGCTGTTCGTTCCCTCGGCGCTCCTCGCCGGGGCGCTCGGCTCGCAATATATCGGCGGGCTCTTCCCCTGCGACATGTGCTATTGGCAGCGCTGGCCCCACGCAGCGGCGATCCTGCTCGCACTCGCCAGCTTCACCGCTCCGGCGAATGCGCCGCGTTCGCGCCTGCTCGTCGGCCTCGCTGCGGCAGCGATTGCCGTTTCGGGCGCGATCGGCGTCTATCATGTCGGGGTGGAAATGGGCTTCTACGAAGGCGTCACCGCTTGCTCGGCGGGCTCCTCGACCACCGATCCCGGCGCGCTTCTCGACGAGATCATGAATGCGCCGGTCATCCGCTGCGACCAGGTCCAGTGGGAATTCTTGTCGGTCTCGATGGCGGGCTGGAACGCGATCATCTCGCTCGGCACCGCCGCTCTCATCGCGATCGGCCTCGTGAAGGGGAAGAAGGCATGAGCGACTGGCAGCCCGGCGATCGCAAGGTCGATGTCGATTCGATGATCCGCGTCGACCATGCGGGCGAATATGGCGCGACCCGCATCTATGCCGGGCAGCTAGCCGTTCTGGGCGATCGCAGCGCCGCGGCGCATCAGGTCGCGCGCATGGCCAGCCAGGAAGAACGCCATCTGGCGCGCTTCGACCAGCTCATCGTCGAACGGGGCGTGCGCCCCACCCTTCTCCAGCCCTTCTGGAACGTGGCGGGCTTCACACTGGGCGCGGCAACCGCGCTCCTGGGTGAAAAGGCCGCGATGGCCTGCACCGATGCGGTCGAGACCGAGATCGACCGCCATTATGCCGAACAGCTTGAACAATTGGGCGACAGCGATCCCGAACTTTCCGCCGATATCGAACAGTTCCGCGAAGAGGAATTGGAACATCGCGACACCGCCCGCGAACATGGGTCGGAAGAAGCGCTCGCCTATCCGCTTCTCACCGGGATGATTCGGCTGGGTTGCCGTGCAGCCATCGCCGTCGCAAAACGTATTTGACTTGGGACCGGGCGCGCGCACCCCTCGCGTCGGTCCAGTGAAAGGAAGAGCCAGATGTTGAACCGCATTGTTACCCTCGCCGCCACTGCCGGCATGGCCGCATCGCTCGTCAGCGCTCCGGCTTCGGCGCAGCGCAGCCAGGTCGAGGTGGTCGTCTATGGCGACGATCCCTGCCCCCGCGCCGCCGAAGACGAGATCGTGGTTTGCAAGCGGCTCGGCGAGGAAGAGCGTTTCCGCATCCCCCAGGAATTCCGCCGCACTGCCGAGCGGGTCGAGAACCAGAGCTGGGCCGCCCGCGTGCGCTATCTCGAACAGAATAACGAGACCGGCCTGCCGCAGTGCACCGCCGTCGGTCCCGCCGCGGGCCAAGGTTGCCTGCAGAAGGAAATCGACGAAGCCGTGGCGAAGCGCAAGCAGCTCGAGGCGGACGAAACCGCCCCCGAATGATCAGTCGCCGCTTTTCTTCGCGGCGACCCAGTTCATCACCTGCATCTCGAGCACGTCGAGCGGGACCGAACCCTGCCCGAGCACCACGTCATGGAATTCGCGCAGGTCGAAATCCTCGCCCAGTTCATCGCGCGCCCGGCCCCGCAATTCGCGGATCTTGAGTTCGCCGATCTTGTAGGCGAGCGCCTGTCCGGGCCATGAGATGTAGCGATTGACCTCGGCATCGATATTGGCCTCGCTCAAGGCGGTATTCTCGGTCATGAAATCGACCGCCTGCTGCTTCGACCAATTCTTCGAGTGTAAGCCGGTATCGACCACCAGTCGGGCGGCGCGCCACATCTCGTAGCTGAGGCGCCCCATGTCCTTGGCTGGCGTGTCATACAGCCCCATCTCGATACCCAGCCGCTCCGAATAGAGACCCCAGCCCTCGACGAAGGCCGTGAAGAAGGTGCCATTCTTGCGCCATGCGGGCATGTCCAGTTCCTGCTGAATGGCGATCTGGTGGTGATGGCCCGGCACTCCCTCATGCACGGTCAGTGCGGGCACCTCCCACAAGGGCCGCTGGTCGAGCTTGGAGGTGTTGACATAATAGGTTCCGGCGATGCCATTCTCGGGGCTGCCCGGGTTGTAATAGGCCGTGGTGGTGCCGGGAGCGATTTCCGCGGGGATCTCGCGGATGCCATAGGGCAGGCGCGCCAGATGCCCGAACAGGGTCGGCATCATCCCGTCGATCTTCTTCGCCTCGCGCGCGACATATTGCATCAGCGCCTCGGGCGTTTCGGCATAATATTTGGGATTGGTCCGCAGATCCTCGATAAAGGCTTCGCGGCTTTCGAAGCCTGCTTCGGCGGCGACCTTCTCCATCTCGCTGCGGATCCGCGCCACTTCTTCAAGCCCAATCTGGTGAATCTCGTCGGCGCTCAATTCGGTGGTGGTCATCTGGCGGATGCGGAAATCATAATATTCCGCCCCGCCCGGTTGCGCCGACACGCCCACCTCGGTCGAACAATAAGGCGCATATTCGTCGCGGTACCAGCGCGCATGCTCGCCATAGGCGAGCCGCAGCCGCCCATCGATCAGCTTGAGCGCGCGCTGCTGCAGATCGCGCCAGGTAGCCGCATCGATCATGTCGGGCGCTTCGCCGCGGAACGGCTCGTACAGGCGGCTTTCCGAAGCGTCCTCGGGAATGACCCCGCTGATCGACTGTTCGAAATCGACCATCGCCACGCAGGGCAGCGTATAGCCGCCCTCGACGGCCTTGCGCGACACGGCGATCGCGGTGTCATTCTGCGCGGGATAGGCCGCCAGCCGCTTCAGATAATTCTCATAGTCCTCGACATCGTCGAACTTGAGATTGCGCCCCAGCCCGGCAATCGCCTGGTGCCAGCCCGACCGGTTGGTGAAGAGCATCAGCCGCTGGCCGAATTCATTGGCCTCGACCGCTTCCGACAGGCTGCGTTCGAGGATTGCCTTGGAAATGCGCGTCTCCTCGTCGAGCCCGCTGTCGGGAATTTGCCGCAGTTCGGAAAGGAAGCGCGCCGACATGGCGGCCCGCCGGTCCATCGCCTCGATCGAATAATCGTACAGCTTGTCATCATGCCCCTCGATCGCCAGCGACGATGCGAGCGTCGGATTATCCTCGAGGACGAACTCCCAATAACGCTCGGTAAGGTCGGCAAAATCTTCCTGCGGACCGGCAAGGGCGGGGGCCGCGCTCATGATTGCGACGGCGAGAATGGCGAAACTGCGCATGGACTTTGATCTCCCTGTTCGGGCGCGGAAGCTAAAGGCTCGCGCCGCGCTTGCAAGGCTCCTTTCGACCAATTGCGCCCCGCCTCACCGGAACATGCGCATTTTTTCACCCTTGTGTCGGCTAGCCGACTAGCGCTGGGCCGCGCGAGAACATATAAGGAACAGATGGCCCGGCTCGACACTCAGCAGAAGTTGGAAATTCTCGCGGATGCCGCCAAATATGACGCATCCTGCGCGTCGTCGGGTTCGTCGCGCCGCGACAGTCGCGGCGGCAAGGGCATGGGCTCGACCGAAGGCATGGGTATCTGCCACGCCTATGCCCCCGACGGCCGCTGCATCAGCTTGCTGAAGATCCTGCTCACCAACAGCTGCATCTTCGACTGCCATTATTGCATCAACCGCAAGTCCTCCAATGTCCGCCGCGCGCGCTTCACCGCGCAGGAAGTCGTCCAGCTCACGCTCAATTTCTACAAGCGCAACTATATCGAGGGTCTCTTCCTCTCCTCGGGCATCATCGGCTCGTCCAACTATACGATGGAGCAATTGGTCGAGGTCGCGCGCTCGCTCCGCGAAGATCATGACTTCCGTGGATATATCCATCTGAAGACGATCCCAGACGCCGATCCCGAACTGGTGCGCCAGGCGGGCCTCCATGCCGACCGCGTCTCGATCAATGTCGAACTTCCCACCCGTTCGGGCCTCCGCAAGCTTGCTCCCGAAAAGGACGACAAGCGCATCGAGGGCGCGATGAAGGACATGAAAAGTTCGATCGTCGACGCCCGCGACGCGCGCCGCAAATATCGCTCGGCGCCGCGTTTCGCGCCCGGCGGCCAGTCGACCCAGATGATCGTCGGCGCCGACGATGCCAATGACGGCGCGATCGTGACCCGCGCTCGTACGCTCTACGACCGCTTTGGCCTGCGCCGCGTCTATTACAGCGCCTTCTCCCCCATTCCCGAGCCGAGCGCGGTGCTCCCGCTCACGCGTCCGCCGCTGATGCGCGAACATCGGCTCTACCAGTCGGACTGGCTGATGCGCTTCTACGGCTTCACGCCCAAGGAGGTCGTCGCCACCACCGACGACAAGGGCATGCTCCCGCTCGACATCGACCCCAAGCTCGCCTTCGCCTTGAAGTTCCGCGAACAATTCCCGGTCGACGTGAACCGCGCCACCCGCGAACAATTGCTTCGCGTGCCGGGGCTCGGCACCAAGGCGGTGGGCCGCATCCTCGCATCGCGCCGCTTCCGCTCGCTCCGCCTCGACGACATCGCGCGCCTCACCGTCAGCCTGAAGAAGGTGCGCCCCTTCATCGTCACTGCTGACTGGCGTCCGACGCTGCTTACCGACCGCGCCAATCTGAAGGCGCTTCTGATGCCCGCTCCCGCCCAGCTCGACCTCTTCGCTCCGCCTCCGGCGAACGCCGCCTGAAACCGGCGCGTCGTTCGCCGCGTTGGGAATAGCAAAGGAGAAAAGGCATGGCCCGAACCGACATTTTCGACCGTTTGAAGGAAGACCATGACCGCCACCGCGAACTGCTCACGCGGCTCGCGGTCACCAGCGGCGACAGCGAGGACCGGCGCGCGCTCTTCGCCAACTTCAAGACCGAGGTGAAGGCCCATGCCGCCGCCGAGGAAGAGACGCTCTACGCCACGATGCTCGCCAATCCCGAACTTCGCCACGACGGCCAGCATTCGGTTTCCGAGCATAAGGAGATCGAGGATCTCATCACGAAGCTCGAGGAAACCGACATGTCCTCGCCGGGCTGGATGACGACCTTCAAAAAGCTCCAGCACGATTATCTCCACCATATCGAGGAGGAGGAGAAGGACATGTTCCCCGCCGCCGCCGACGGCTTGAGCGACGCCAAGGTGCAGGAACTCCGCAAGAAGTTCGAGGCGCGCAAGCCCGAGGAATATCAGCGCGCGCTCGACGGCGTGGATGACGGGGACGAGCGCGAATAGCGCATGGCATGACGCCCCCCGCTCCCGACCGGACGCGGTTTCACCGCATCACGCTCGACGCGCCCGACGATTTCGACGGCTGGCGCGACGCGGCGCGACGCCTGCTCGCTGCCGATGTCCCGCCCGAACGGGTCAGCTGGCAGGTCGCGGGCGCGGAAAGCGACCTGTTCGGGGCCGACGACGCTTCGCTTCCCCCTGCGACCGGCGCGCCCGTTACCGTGGGCAAGGATTTCATCTCGCTGGCGCGCACCGCGATCTGCCACCGCGATCCCGAACGCTTCGGCTTGCTCTACGCCATGCTGTGGCGCCTCAAGGGTGACCGCGCCGCGCTGCAGGACCGCGCCGACCCTTTGGTCACGAGGCTGCGCGCGATGGAAAAGGAAGTGCGCCGCGACGCGCACAAGATGCACGCTTTCGTCCGCTTCCGCGAAGTCGAGGAAGAAGATGGCGTGCGCATGGTCGCCTGGTTCGAACCCGACAACCATATCGTGCGGCGCGAAGCGGGCTTCTTCATGCGCCGCTTCACCAACATGCGCTGGTCGATCCTCACCCCCGATCTCAGCATCCATTGGGACGGGGAGACGCTCACCACCAGTCCAGGCGCGACCCGGCGCGATGCGCCCGATGGCGACCCGGTCGAGGAGACGTGGAAGGCCTATTACAAGTCGATCTTCAATCCCGCGCGGGTGAAGGTGAAGGCGATGACCGCCGAAATGCCGCGCAAATATTGGAAGAATATGCCCGAGACCGCGGCGATCGGCGAACTTCTCGCCGGGGCGCAGGCCCGCGAAGCCGCGATGATCGAGAAAAGCCGGAGCGAAGCCGAACCGCCGCCGCCGCCATCCAACGCGCAGGCGGCCTGGGAGGCATTGCGCCACGACATCCAGACCTGCCGCCGCTGCGATCTTTATTGCGACGCCACCCAGCCCGTGTTCGGCGAAGGCCCGCTATCGCCGCGCCTTTTCATTGTCGGCGAACAGCCGGGCGACCAGGAAGATCTGGCAGGCCGCCCCTTCGTCGGTCCTGCAGGCGCGCTTCTCGACGAGGCAATGGCCGAAGCGGGGATCGAGCGCGACCGATGCTATGTCACCAACGCGGTCAAGCATTTCAAATTCGTCCAACGCGGCAAGCGGCGGATCCACCAGACCCCCACGGTGGGCGAGATCAAGGCCTGCAACTGGTGGCTCGAACAGGAACGGGCGCTGGTTCGCCCGCCGCTTGTCGTCGCACTGGGCGCCAGTGCGGCCCGCGCGCTCATGGGCAAGGCCGTCACAATCTCGAAGGTACGCGAAGAGGGAATCATTCTCCCCGACGGAAGCGAGTGCCGGGTGACCGTGCACCCCAGCTATCTGCTGCGCCTGCCCGATGAAGGGGCGCGCCGTGATGAGCGCGCCCGCTTCGTCGAGGATCTGCGCCGCGCCGCCCAGCGGGCGGACGCGCTCGCCGCCTAGAAGGCGAAGCGCAGCGTGGCCCGCGCGGTGCGCGGCGCCAGCGGGTAGAGATTGTTGTCGTTATAGGCCTGCCCGATGCCCTCTTCGCCGAGAAGATTGTCGACATTGAGCTGCAGCGCGACATTGTCGGTCACATCGTAGAACAGCGCCGCATCGACGCGGGTGAAGCCATCGACTACCACTTCGTTCGAAATCGAAGCGAAGATATCGTCCTGGTGGCTGATGCCAAGACCCGCGGCCAGGCCGTCGGCAATGTCATAGCGACCCCAGAGCGATGCCGTGAAATCGGGCACGAAGGGCAGCGTCCGGCCCGCGGGCGCGGCCGCGGTATCGCGGCGGATCTCGGCGTCCTGGAACGCCATCCCGCCCGACAGCGACAGACGGCCGATCTTGCCCGATACGTCGATTTCCACGCCTTCGCTGCGCTGCGCACCGGTCAGCACCGTCTCGTTGGAGAGGGGATCGAGCGCACGGGTATTCTCGCGGTCGAGGCGATAGGCCGCCAGCGACAGGTCGAGCCCGTCGGCGAGGCGATATTTCACGCCGATCTCGCTGTTGGTGAAACGCTCGGGCTTGAGGCTCGCGGTGGTCGGGCTCAGGCTGTTGAACTGGTCACCCGACTGGGGAAGGTAGCTGCGGCTCCAGCTCGCATAGAAGCTCAGATCCTCGTTGGGCTTGAGGACGAGGCCAAGACGCGGGCTCCACAGATTGTCCGAACGCGACAGGTCGGTGCCGCCGACGAAATCCTGCACCCGGATGTCGAGCCAATCATGGCGAAGGCCCGCGATCAGGTCGACATGCTCGCCGATCGACAGCTGGTCCTGCACATAGACGCCGATTGCCTCGACATCGCTATGCGCGCCGCGCTCGCCCGAACCGCCACGGAAAGTAAGCGGCGGAATGACG
Source organism: Sphingomicrobium lutaoense (assembly GCF_014195685.1). Taxonomy (GTDB): domain Bacteria; phylum Pseudomonadota; class Alphaproteobacteria; order Sphingomonadales; family Sphingomonadaceae; genus Sphingomicrobium; species Sphingomicrobium lutaoense. The sequence goes on from NZ_JACICF010000001.1 coordinate 1,516,571, forward strand.
AAGGGATCGGCCAGCGGCACGAAGGTCTCGCGACCGTTGGGGCTCTTCTGGTCGGCCGGCAGCGTGTCGAAGAAACCGCGCAGGCGCGCCGCATCGGTGTCCTGGTTGGCATAGTCGGCACCGACCAGCAGCTGGTGCGAAATCATGCCGGTGGCGAAGCTCGCGACAAGGTCGTTCTGCCACAGGAAGTTCTCGCGCAGCGTCATGTCCTCATAGGCGCTGACCTTGACGCTCGGCACGCCGTCCACGTCGGTCACCGCGCTCGACGGCACCGCGTTGCGATAGAGCTTGTCATAATCGCCATAGAGCGCCTTCGAGGTGAAGCGCAGGGCATCCGAAAAGTCATGGTCGAGCGTCATGTCGACGACATGCTTTTCCATGGTCGTGCGGTTGAGGCCGCGGGTGCCGAAGAAAGTCTCGTCGAAACCCTCGACCGCGCGGGCGGGGTCGGCGATCGAACCGTCGCGCGCCGAGGGGATGCCGCGATCGACATCGCGGTCGTCCTCGGCATATTCATAGCCGAGCGTGAGCTTGGTGTCGGCGCCGATGCGCCAACCCAGCGTCGGGTTCACTGCCCAGCGGTCGCCCTCGATATCCCGGAAATTGTCCATCCGCTCATAGACCGCGTTGACGCGCCCATCGACCGTGTCGCCGAGCGGGCTGTTGAGATCGAATTCGACAAAACCCGCGCCTTCGCTGTCGATCGACAGTGCGCCCGCCATGTAGCGGTCCGAGAAGGGCCGCTTGGTCACGCGGTTGACGATCCCGCCACCGCCACCGCGCCCGAAGATCAGCGCGTTGGGGCCCTTGAGCACTTCGATCCGCTCGACATTGTAGAGGCCGCGATAATGCTGGACATCGTCGCGAAGACCGTTGGTGAAGAAGTCGGCGGTGGTCAGCTGGCCACGAATGGCAACCTGGTCGCGATGCCCTTCGCCCGCATTGACCGTGACGCCCGGCACGTAGCGCAGGGCATCGCCCACCGACCGCAGTGCCTGGTCGGCGATCTGCTCGGCGGTGACGACCGCGATGGCCTGGGGCGTGTCGTTGAGATCGGTCTCGATCTTGGTCGCGGTGCTGCTCGACTTCTGGCCATAACCATCGCGCACACCGGTGATGACGATCGGCTCGGCTTCGACCATCTCCGCGCCCGCGGCAGACATGTCGGTGGCAGAGGCCATCTGGGGCAGTGCCACCAGGGCAGTGGCGGTCAGCAGGCTATGGCGAAGATGGATATGTTTAAGCACGAATTACAGCTCCCGGTGTATGAGTCGGGGGCCTGTGTAGTGTTAATGATAGTCATTCGCAATAGCGTTCCCTGAACTTTCTCCGAACAAATTGGAAAGTACATCGGCAAGCGCCCTCGCCCTTTCGCAAGGTTCGCTAAAAACTGCCGTTTTTCGTGCAATCACTCGGCGGCGAGCATTTCCTCGGCATCGCCCAGGTCCACCGATACGAGGCGGCTCACGCCGCGTTCGATCATGGTAACCCCGTAAAGCCGGTCCATCCGGCTCATCGTCACCGCATTATGGGTGACGATGAGATAGCGCGTATCGGTTTCGCGGTTCATCCGCTCGAGAAGGTCGCAGAAGCGCTCGACATTGGCATCGTCGAGCGGGGCATCGACTTCGTCGAGCACGCAGATCGGCGCCGGATTGGTAAGGAACAACGCAAAGATCAGCGCCACCGCCGTCAGCGCCTGCTCCCCACCCGAAAGCAGGGTCAGCGCCGCCAGTTTCTTGCCCGGCGGCTGCGCCATGATTTCCAGCCCCGCCTCGAGCGGATCATCGCTGTCGATCAGCTCGAGATGCGCGCGCCCGCCCCCGAACAGCGTGCTGAACAGGCTCTTGAAATGCTCGTTCACTTCCTCGAACGCCGCCAGGAGCCGGGTGCGCCCCTCGCGGTTGAGATGGCCAATCGACCCGCGCAGCCGCGCGATCGCTTCTTCCAGCTCTTCCTTCTCGCTCACATTGGCGGTCTGGCTTTCCTCGAGCTCCTTCAATTCCTGCTCGGCAACGAGATTGACGGGCCCGATCCGCTCGCGGTCGCCGACCAGCCGGTCATGCTCGGCCTTTTCCTCGCCCGCTCCGCCCAGCGCTTCCATCTCGAACCCGAAGCGCTCACACAGCATCTGCGGCGGGCATCCGAAGGCCTCTCCCGATGCGCGCGCAAAGTCGGCTCGCCGCGCCTCGGCGGCTTCCGCCCGCGCCAGCGCTGCAGCCCGCCGCTCGCGCGCACTGGCAAAGGCCTCGGCGGCATCGTGCAGGACCACTTCGGCAGCGCGCAGCCGTTCGGCCATCTGCGCCTCGAGCGCACTTGCCTTGCTGATCGCGGCATTCCCCGCCCCGCTCTCCGCTTCGAGCGCGGCAATCTTCTCTGCCAGCGCCGCAGGCTGGTCCTTCAACTCCTCGCGCTCGCTCGCTTGCCGCTCGGCACGCTCGGCGGTTTCCTCGAGCCGCTTCTCGGCATCGCGCGCGCGCGTCCGCCAATCACCCTGCTCCTTGCCAGCCGCGGCATGGCGTTCGCGCGCCGCCTGCATCTCGCGTTGCCGCGTCGCCGCCGCCGCCCGCTGTTCGGCGACCCGCTGCCCCGCCTTGGCGGCATGGTCGCGCGCTGTACGGATATCGTCCTTGAGCGTCTCGCCTGAAGGCAGCTTCTCCAAGGCCTGCCGCGCTTCCCTGCGCGCTTCCTCGGCAGCCTGCAGCAGCGGCTTCAACTCGTCGCGCCGCTGCGAAATCGTCTCGCGGCGGCTGGCCATCCGCTCGATCGCGGTGCGAGCCACGTCGCCCGCCCGCCCTGCTTCGCGGCCCCGCCGCTCGGCATCGGCCATCGCTTCGCGCGCATTCTCGCCATCCGCCTTGGCCTTGGCGACCGCCGCGCTCGCGGCTTTGCGCCGGGCCTCGGCGTCGGCCACAGCTTTCTCGAGCGCGGGCATCGTCTTGGCGAGCGCATCGCGCCGGTTGACCCGAACCAGCCGTTCGGCCGCCGCCGCGCCGCTTCCTTCGGCGACAAACCCGTCCCAGCGCCGCAACTTGCCTTCGCGCGTCACCAGCCGCTGCCCGGCCTTCAATTCCTGCCCCTCGTCGCGGTCGGCCACCGCGACCATCGCCAATCGGCGGCGAAGCTGCGGAGGCGCCTCGACCCGCGCTGCCAGCGGAACCAGCCCGTCGGGAAGCGGCGGATCCTGCCCGTCGCCGGGATCGACCCAGCGGCGCGGCGCATCGCCGCCCAACTCGGCCTCGATATCGTCGCCGAGAGCCGCGGCCAGCGCCTTCTCATATCCCGGCGCGGCCTTCAGCCCGGCAATCGCGCCCTGCCCCGACTGCGCCAGCGCCTCGTCGATCGCGCGCGCTTCGCTCTGCGCCGCCGACAAGGCGGCTCTTGCTTCGCCCAGCGCGGCTTCGGCGGCATCGCGCTGTTCGACCGCCTTGACCCGCGCCCGTTCGGCGGTAGCGATCGCGGCCTCGGCATCGCGGGCCGCCTTGGCGGCCACCTCGGCTTCCTTCTCGGCCTCTTTCAGCGCTTCATGTTCTGCGCTTCCGTCACCCAAGTCGCTCGCCTGCGCTTCGACCCTTTCGAGCTCGGCGCGCACCCGCGCGGCCTGCGCCTCGGCGCTTTCCAATGACGCCTCGGCCACCCGCCGCTCGGCGCGCAGCGCCGCTTCGCGCGCCAGCAGGTCGGCCAGCGCCGCTTCGGCATCGCGCGCTTCCTTCTCGGCCTTGCCCAGCAGTTCGGCGCTCCGCTCGGCTTCGCCTTCGCTATCCCCGAGCTGCTTCTCGATCCGCTCGCGCTCTTCTTCCAGCGCGGCGATCGCCTTGGCGGCATCCTGTTTGAGCGCTTCCTCGCGCGCCGTCTCGGCGGCCACCGCGGCAAAGGCGCGGTCGAGTTCGTCGAGCCGCCGCAACACCGTGTCGCGCTCAGCCCGCGCGGTCGCGAGCCGATGCGCCAAATCCTGCCCCGCCGACCGGGCGTAGACCGCATCCTCGCGCGCGCTCGCTAATGCCTTGGCGGCCTCGGCCTGGCGTTCCTGCGCTTGCTTCCGCCGGGTTTCGAGTTCGGAAGTCTTCTTCGCGGCTTCCTCGGCCTCGCTTGCCGCACGCCGCGCGCTCTTGTCGGCATCCTGCCATTGCGCGGCGATCAATCTCGCTTCGGCAAGGCGGATCTTCTCGGTCAGGAGGCGATAGCGCTCGGCTGCCCGCGCCTGCCGCTTGAGCGCGGCCGCGCGCGCCGCCTGCTCGCCAAGGAGATGGTCGAGCCGTTCGAGATTGCTCTCGGCCGCACGCAACTTCTGCTCGGCATCCTTGCGCCGCTGGTGAAGCCCCGCGATCCCCGCCGCTTCCTCGAGCATCTTGCGCCGCTCGGTGGGCTTGGCAGCGATGACCTGCCCGATCTTGCCCTGGCTGACGAGCGCGGGCGAATGGGCACCGGTCGCGGCATCGGCAAACAGAAGTGCGACATCCTTGGCGCGCACATCGCGGCCATTGATGCGATAGGCCGACCCCGCTCCGCGCTCGATCCGGCGCGTGACTTCGGTTTCGCCCGCATCCTCGCCCGCTTCCTCGCGCGACCGCTCGATCAGAAGCGAGACTTCGGCGAAATCGCGCGCGGGCCGCGCTTCGGTGCCGGCGAAGATGACATCTTCCATTCCGCCGCCGCGCAGGCTCTTGGGCGAGCCTTCGCCCATCACCCAGCGGATCGCTTCGAGAAGATTGGATTTGCCGCAGCCATTGGGGCCGACCACCCCGGTGAGGCCCGGTTCGATCCGCAGTTCGGCAGGTTCGACGAAGCTCTTGAAGCCGCTGAGTTTCAGCCGCCGGAACTTCATCGCGTCATGCCCCTCCCCAAACGAATCGCTACTCGGCCAAGGCCTTGTCGATCAATGGCTTGAGGCTAGACCAGTCGTGAACGGGCACCAAGCGATCATTTATCAGGAAGGAGGGCGTGCTGCTCACCCCATGCTCTTGATGCGCGGTGCGGCGCATCGCCAGCAACTCGTCGACCACCGACAATTCGTTCATGCACTCGCGAAGCGCATCGGCGCCGACCCCCGCATCACCATCGAGCGCGATCCCCGCGACCCCGCCCATCTGGGCGAGGCCGTGCAGATCCTTGGCATCGACAAGCGCCTGGCCCTTTTCCTTGTCGACCCGGCGGAAAGCACCGGTCCACTCGTCCTGCTTCTCGAGAAGCGCGGCGGTCACGTCGAAAAAGCGCGGCTCGGCCGAACAGCGCGCCACGCTCGACGCGATCATGTCGGGCAAGTTGAGCACGAAGTTGCGCATCTCGAGCGAGACCTGCCCCGTGGCGACATATCCGGCCAGGAGCGGCGACATCCCTTCATGATGGAAATGCGCGCAATGGCCGCAGGTCATCGACACGAATTCGACGAGCTGCACCGTCGCATCGGGATTGCCGATGCGATAGCCGCCCGCCTCGGTGCGGGCGACCGTGCCGGTCCAGTCCTCGGCTGCCGCCACCTGCGGCTCGCTCGACCATGCGGGCGCGGCCATGACGGGCATGGCCAGCGCCGCGAGGAGGAGTGGAAGACGCATTATTTCTCGCCGACCGCTGCCTTGACGATCGGCTCGAGCGCCGGCCACTGCGAAGCATTGTCGACCCGCGTTCCATTGAGAAGGAAGGTCGGCGTGCCCGGGATCTCATAATCCTGGTTCGCGACATTGGCGATCTCGACCAGCTTGGCGGCATTGGCTTCGTCGGCAAGGCAGGCCTCGGCCTTGGCCGACGGCAGGCCCCGCTGCGTGGCGAAGGCCAGCAGGCCCGAGGCCTCGGCGATCGCCTTGGAACGCTCGGCGGCGGGGAGCGCCTGGATCTGCTGTCCGCGCTCGGCCAGCGCCTGCTGCCCCTGCGCCGCCCAGTTGCGCTGCTGGGCAAAGAGGGCATGGGTCATCGGGAAGAAGCTTTCCTTGGTCCCGCACCGCGCGAGGATCGCCGCGGTGATGTCGAGCGGATCGCGGACATAGTTGCGATATTCGTAGGAAACGCGGCCCGATTTGACATAATTCTCGACCAGCGGCTCGACCCCGTTCTGGTCGAAATTGGCGCAGGCCGGGCAAGTGTAGCTGCCATATTCGACGAGCTTCACCGGCGCATCGGGATTGCCCAGCACATAGCCGCCTGCATCGGTGGTGGTGACCATTTCGCTCCAGTCGCCGCCATCGGGCGCCTCGACGGCCTCGATCGGCTCGTCGGCGACGGGCAAGTCATCGCCGCCCGAACCGCAGGAAGCGAGCGCCAGCGTGGCACCGGCGGCGATCATTTTGGTGATGGATTTCATTGGTCGTTGTCTCTCCGTTTGGAAATCTGGTCGGTCAGCTTGCCGACGGGAATGATGGTCGGGGGGCCGTCCTTTTCAAGTCCGGCGGCCATGGATTCAAGTACCGCGCGCAATTCGGGATCGGCGATCTCGCGCAATCCCTCGCCCAGCTCGCGCGGGACCGGGCGTGGCTGTGGCCGCTTCACTGCCTTGCGGGGTTCAGGGATGCGGCCCTGCCGGAACACCACCTTGGCGATCGCCCCATGGCCGAAAAAGGCATTCACCTTTTCCATGATCATGGGGGCAAGATGCTGGATCAGCGGGGCATGGGCGCCGTCGACCAGCAGCGTCAGCGTGCCGCCCGCCTTGCGCCCGGCGGGAAAGCGGATCGATTCGGGCAGGCTTACTTTGGCATATCGTTCGCCGACGATTTCGGGCCAGCGATGGACGATCGCGCCCTGGATGAAGCCGAATCGCTTGAAGGCCACCCCGCCGATGTCGCCCACCAGGTCGCCCGCGCGGCGCACCTTGCCCACGCGTTCGCCCTGCTTGCGGCCGGATTTGGGTCTGGGGGGTTTGGTCATCGCGCGCGACCATGCCATAGCGCGGCCATGCCCGCCAATCGCCAAATTGCCCTGCTCGACCATTATCGGCAAAGCGCGCGCGATCTGCCGTGGCGTTATCCGCCGGGCCATGACGGCCCGCGCGATCCCTACCGCGTCTGGCTTTCCGAAATCATGCTCCAGCAGACGAGCGTCGCGACGGTTACCACCCGCTTCGCCCGCTTCCTCGAACGCTGGCCCACGGTCGAGGCGCTGGCTGCCGCTCCGCTCGATGACTTGCTCGCCGAGTGGGCGGGGCTCGGCTATTATGCCCGCGCCCGCAATCTCCATGCCTGCGCGCAGGCAGTGGTCGCGATGGGCGGCTTCCCCGACAGCGAAGCAGCGCTGCGCCAGCTGCCGGGCATCGGCGACTATAGCGCCGCCGCAATCGCCGCGATTGCCTTCGGGCGCCCTGCGACCGTCATCGACACCAATGTCGAACGGGTCATCGCTCGCCTCCATGCCCTCGACAGGCCAGTGAGATCGGACCGCAAGCGCATCCGGGCGCTCGCCGATGACCTCTATTCGGGCGCCCCAGCGGGCGAAATGGCGCAAGCGCTGATGGATCTCGGCGCCACCATCTGCCGTCCGGCCAATCCGGCGTGCCATCTCTGCCCGCTGTCAACGGACTGCGCCGCTTACGCCAGCGGCGATCCCGCCTCCTTCCCGCCCCGCCCGCCGAAGAAAGTCCGCCCCGAACGATTCGGCACTGCCTGGTGGATCCGCCGCGACGACCGGCTGTTCCTCGTTCGCCGACCCGCCAGGGGAATGCTCGGCGGCATGGCCGCGCTGCCGGGTCCCGAATGGCAAGACGGCGCGCCGCCCGCCTGCAAGGCAGTGAGCGTCCGCCACGTCTTCACCCATTTCGCGCTGACCCTCCGGATCGAGGAGCGCGACGATCCCTCGGGACTTGAAGGCTGGTGGCATCCGCTCGACCGTCTCGACGAAGCGGGCCTGCCCACGCTCTATGCCAGGGCCGCCGAGCGGATGCTGGCCTGAACCCCGCCCATCGGGCGAGACCGCTTGAATGTCGTGCGCGTGCGCCTTAAAGGGCGGCGAACCATCCTTTTCATCGTTTCGGGAATCCCATGGACAATCGCAACAATACCATCGCTGGCTGGGCGCTCTTTGCGGGCATCGTCGCCCTTGGCGCGACCATCGTGACGGGCGAGTATTTCAGCGGCAAGGATGCCGAAGCCTGTGAAGACGAAGGCGGCTATTGCCCTTCCTATGTCGCCGAGGCCACGGCCGGCGGCGGCGAAGCCGAAGAGGAAATGCCGGTTTCCTTCTACCTCGCGACGGCCGACGCGACCCGCGGTGAAAATGTCTTCAAGAAATGCACCGCCTGCCACACCATCGCGCCGGGCGGTGCCAACGGCATCGGTCCCGCGCTCTACGGCGTGATGGGCAATCCGATCGCCGGCCATGCGGGCTTTGCCTATTCGGATGCCCTGAAGGGCATTGGCGGCACCTGGACCTGGGAAGAAATGGACGCATGGCTCGCCCGACCCGCGCGCTACGCGCCGGGCACCAAGATGAGCTTCGCGGGCCTTGGCGATCCGCAGGAACGCGCTGACCTCCTGCTCTATCTCAACCAGAATGACGGCAGCCCGCTCGCCGTTCCCCCGCCGCCCCCGCCGGTGAGCGAGGAAGAAGCCGCGGCCGAGGACGCCGCCGCCGAAGGCGATGCGCAGCTCGCCGAAGATTCGCCCGAACTCGAAGCCGGCGTCGGCGAAGTGGCCGAAGGCCCGGACGGCGGTCTGAACGTCCCCGAAAAGCAATAGGATAACGCGGCGATGGTCCAGTCATCCGCACGGACCGTCGCCGACTATCTCGCCCGGCTTCCCGAAGACCGGCGCGCGGTCATCGCCGACCTGCGCGAGCGCATCAATGCCGCGATGCCCGAAGGCTATCGGGAAGAAATGGCGTTCGGCATGATCGGCTGGACCGTCCCGCTCGACGTCTCCGGCCCAACCTACAACGGCCAGCCGCTCGGCTATGTCAGCCTCGCCGCGCAAAAGCGCCACAACGCGCTCTACCTCAATTGCAGCTACATCTCGAAGGAAGCGCAAGCCCGCCTCGAGGCCGCCCATGAGAAAGCGGGCCTAAAGCTCGACATGGGCAAAAGCTGCATCCGCTTCAAAGGCGCCGATGACCTCGCCTGGGATGCCATCGCGAAGGAAATCGCTTCGCTCACGCCCGGGGAATTCGTCGCCGCCGCCGAAAAGGCGCGCACCGAAGGCAGCTGCTAGCCTCACTCAGGGGTGGTGGCAGGTGTCATAGACCCGGCACACCTCGGCCCAAGCTTCCTCGGCGGTCTCGCACCAGGTGATGAGATCGAGATCGCGCCGCGAAATCGTCCCTTCGAGCGCCAGCGCATCGAGATCGATCACCCGGTCCCAGAATTCTTCCTTGCCGAACAGCAGGACGGGCATCGGCCGCACCTTACCGGTCTGGATGAGGGTGAGTAGTTCGAACAGTTCGTCGAACGTCCCGAACCCGCCCGGGAAAACCGCGACCGCGCGGGCGCGCATCAGGAAATGCATCTTGCGCAGCGCGAAATAGTGAAACTGGAAGCTGAGGTCGGGGGTCACATATTCGTTGGGCAACTGCTCGTGCGGAAGCACGATATTGAGCCCGATCGATTCCTTGCCTTCGTCGGCGGCGCCGCGATTGCCCGCTTCCATGAAGCTCGGGCCACCCCCGGTGGTCACCACGAAATGGCGGTCGCCATTCTCGTCGACGGGATAGCTGCTCGCGATCCGCGCCAGCTTACGCGCCTCGTCATAATATTTCGACTTGGCGACCAGCCGCTCGGCAACCTTGCGCCGCCAATCGTCCTTGGCCTCGTCGAGCATCTTCTGCGCCTTGGCAGGCTCGGGCACGCGCGCCGAACCATACATCACGAACAGCGACGCGATATTGGCTTCGTTCATCAGAAGCTCGGGCTTCAACAGCTCGAGCTGGAAGCGCACGGGACGCAGATCGTCGCGAAGCAGAAAGTCGGTATCCTGGAAAGCGAGCTTGTAGGCCTCGCTTTCGGTCTGCGGGCTGGTGGGCGTGTAACGCGCCGCGGCGGCGTCGGTCTTGGACGAAGGAAAGACCGGATCGGAAGGCTTGTGATGATCGGACATGGGGAGCGGACTTAGCCGCTCCCCCTTGGCTTGACTAGGCGTTTTGCTCGGCCGCGTCCCCGGCACGCCCCCAATCGAGGTTGCGCGTGGCATACATCACCGCCGCCAGCGCCGCGAAGATCATCAGCGAACCGATGAGCAGCGCATATTCCTCGAGCCCCAGGAGAATATAAAGCGCGGCATAGAGAAGCGCGAGCAGCCCGCCCACTGCCAGCGCCCGTCGCCAACTTTTGAGGATCGCCGCGCAATAGGCCGTGACCAGGGCGGCGATCGCCGCCGAAGCAATGAGATAGGCGGGCGCGAAGCCGATCACCTCGGCAAAGGCAAGCAGCAGCACGAAGAACAGCACCAGCGCCGCTCCGACGAGCAGATAGGCCACCCCCCAAATGCGCCGCCCGCCGATCACGTCGAACATCAGGAGCGCAAGGAAAGTGAAACCGATGTGCAGGAAACCATATTTGGTCGCGCGGTTGACCCGCGAATAAAGATCGACCGGCTCGATGAGGTCGACAAGCGCCATCGGCTCGGCGGTCATGACCCGCCCGCCCGAACGGTCGATGGTCGGCGTGCCCGGCTGGCTGTCGAGCGAGACGAGGCTCTTGCCCAGCGCGAGATTGCCGATCCGGTACGTCGCGCTGAACCCCTCGCCCGAAATCTCGCGCTCGTCGGGAATGAAGCCACCGATGAAGCTCGGGTGCGGCCAGCTCGAAGCAAGGCCGAATTGGGTCCGGCCCGCAGTCGGCACAAGCCCCACCGACGCCGATCCGCGAAAATCGAAGGCGAACTCAGCGACGATCACCCCGTCGCGAAGCGAGGAGGCGTCGACGAAAGCGAAAAAGCCCGATCCGCCCTTCGACCCGCCGCCCGGCTGCAGCCGCTGGGCCACACCGTTGACCGCGACCTGCGGGTCGGCACCGATCCCCTTGGGATCCGACAGGCCGAAGCGCAGTTCAGCATCATCGAGCCGCAGGCTGTCGGGATCGACCTTGTAACGGTCGAGATCGGGCGGAAAGGCGAAGCGCGCGATCCCCTCGGCCCCCGCTTCATAGACGACCGCTTCGTAGATCGAGCGCGCCCGCCGCTCGGGGGCAAGCTGGAGATCGAGTTCGAGGATTTCGGGCGACAGCAGCAATTCACCTTCGACTTCACGCGCGGTGGTAATCCGCTGGCCGTCCTCGACCCGGGTCTCGTTGCGCGTATAGCTGTAGGGAATGGCAAGCACCGGTCCCGAAATCGCCTGCGGCCCGCCCCAGCCCTCGGTGATCGACCCCTGCGCGACTTCGGATTGGCTCTGCCGGTCATAGACCAATGCCCAGACCGAGAAGAGCGGAATGGCGAGAAGCAGCCCGATGAGGATGGCAAGAACCAGCTTCTGGCCCGGACTTTTTTCTCCCTGCCGCCAACCCATCGCCTGCCTCCTCGCAAAAGCCGCTCAACGGTTCGTCTACAGAAATGCACGGTTCGTCGTCAAGGGTGGTGCGATGGGCCGCCCGGAACAGGAACGCCCCGCCTTCCAGGGAGGGAAAGCGGGGCGTCTCGATTTTCCTACGGCCTCGGGGAGCGACCTTTTAATAAACCCGCTTCTTGGGCTCGATATAATCGATGCCGTCGGTAAGGGTATAATCATGCACCGGACGGTAATCGATCTTCACCGATCCGCCCTTGCCGCCCCAACCGTCGACCCAGACGAGGCTGTGCTTCATCCAGTTGGCATCGTCGCGGTCGGGATAATCCTCGTGCATATGCGCGCCGCGGCTTTCCTTGCGGTTGGCCGCGAGGTGGATCGTCGCCTTGGCCTGGAGCAGGAGATTGTCGAGCTCGAGCGTCTCGATCAGATCCGAGTTCCAGATGAGGCTGCGGTCGGCCACCGACACGTCCTGCATCTCGGTGTAGATGCGGTCGATCTTCTCGACCCCCTCGGCCAGTGTGCGCTCGGTGCGGAACACCGCGCAATCGGCCTGCATCGTCTTCTGCATGGTAAGGCGGATGTCGGCGGTCGGCGTCTTGCCGTCGGCATTGCGGAAATGGTCGAGCCGTTCGAGCGAAAGGTCCGCCGCATCGTCGCGCAGATTGGGGCCGGGCTTGCCGGGCTCGATGATCTCGGCCAGCCGGAGGCCCGCCGCGCGACCGAACACGACGAGGTCGATGAGGCTGTTCGATCCGAGGCGGTTGGCGCCATGCACGCTCACACAGGCTGCCTCGCCCACCGCGAACAGGCCCGGCACCACCGAATCGGGATTGCCATCCTTCAGCGTCACCACTTCGCCATGATAATTGGTGGGGATGCCGCCCATGTTGTAATGCACCGTCGGCACCACGGGGATCGGCGCGCGGGTCAGATCGACCCCGGCGAAGATCTTGGCGGTCTCGGTAATGCCCGGCAACCGCTCGGCGAGGATGTCGGGATCGATATGGTCGAGGTGAAGGAAGATATGGTCCTTTTCCTCGCCCACGCCGCGGCCCTCGCGGATTTCCATCGCCATCGAACGCGACACCACGTCGCGGCTGGCAAGGTCCTTGGCCGAAGGGGCATAGCGTTCCATGAAACGCTCGCCTTCGGAATTGGTCAGATAGCCGCCTTCGCCGCGCGCGCCCTCGGTAATCAGCACACCCGCGCCATAGATGCCGGTCGGGTGGAACTGGACGAATTCCATGTCCTGCAGCGGCAGCCCGGCGCGCAGCACCATCGCATTGCCATCGCCCGTGCAGGTATGCGCCGAGGTCGCCGAATAATAGGCACGGCCATAGCCGCCGGTGGCCAGCACCACGGCCTGCGCGCGGAAGCGGTGGATCGACCCGTCGTCGAGGCACAGCGCCACGATCCCGCGGCACACCCCGTCCTCCATGATCAGGTCGAGCGCGAAATATTCGATGAAGAAATCCGCGTCATATTTGAGGCTCTGCTGGTAGAGCGTGTGGAGCATCGCATGGCCGGTACGGTCGGCCGCCGCGCAGGTGCGCTGCGCCGCCGGACCCTTGCCCATGTTCTGCGTCATCCCGCCAAAGGCGCGCTGGTAGATCTCGCCCTGCTCGGTGCGGCTGAACGGCATGCCCGCATGCTCGAGCTCATAGACCGCGGCAGGCGCCTCCCGGCACAGATATTCGATCGCGTCCTGGTCGCCCAGCCAGTCCGAACCCTTGACGGTATCGTACATGTGCCAGGTCCAATGGTCGGGCCCCATGTTGCCGAGGCTCGCGGCGATCCCGCCCTGCGCGGCGACGGTGTGCGAACGGGTCGGAAAGACCTTGGTCACGCAAGCGGTCTTGAGGCCCTTTTCGGCCGCGCCCATGGTGGCGCGCAGGCCCGATCCGCCGGCACCCACCACCACGACGTCATAGACATGATCGATGATCTTGTAGCTCATGGAAAATCAGGCTCCGAAAGCGATGGAGGCCAGCGCAAAGAGGGACAACGATGCCCCCGCGATCGCGGCCATGGTCAGGAAATAGTGCGAGGCGATCCGGTTGCCTTCCTCATGGACATAATCGTCCACCACGACCTTGAGGCCATGAAGCCCGTGGAGGAAGGCGGTGATCACGAACAGCGCCATCGGCACCGCGCCGAGCGGACGCGACAGGAAATTGGTCAGCGTCGACTGGCTGAGGTCGGGCAGCATCAGGAGCGCCGCGACCAGCCAGATCGACAGGAGGACGAGGGCCACGCTGGTGAAACGTTCGGCCAGCCAATGCTCGCCGCCATGCCCCGAGGCACCCAGCCCGCGCACCTTGGCGAGCGGCGTCGCGCTTTTGCCACGGCTCATTCCACGCCTCCCATGAACAGAAAGAAGGTGACCAGCGTCATCACCGCCGCGGCGATGATCGTCATCACCGCCCAGAATTTGTTGGTCTTGAGCTCATAGCCCGCGCCGATGTCGAGAACGAGGTGGCGCAGTCCCGAGAAGAGATGCTGCCAGAAGGCCCAGACGAGCCCGAACAGGATCACGAGACCGACGGGATGCCCGGCGGCAAAGGCGAAAAGCTCATAGCCTTCCTTGTCGCCCGACAGCGCCATCAGCCACCAGGTGAGGATCGCGAGCCCCGCGAGCGTCAGCCCCGCGCCGGTGATACGGTGCAGGATCGAGACCAGCATATGCGGTCCCCAGGTGTAGATGCCGAGATGCGGCGACAATGGACGATCGGGCCTGGACGTCATTTTAACCTCATTCGCTTTGACGCGGTTTGCGACCGCTTAGGCGGTGCCGCGAGGAGAGGCAAGGCAGCGCCCCGCCAATCGGGCAAAAAGCGAGCAGGACTAACTCCCCCTTAACCATTTCCCGACATGAAGGATGCCGTATCCACAGTTGATTGAGGCGAATGATCGATGAGCACCCTCGTTGAGCAGGCAGGCAAGGGCAATTACGATATCGCGCGCGGACTGCGCTTCTATAACGAGAATGGCGAACTCCCCGCCGATGCCCGGCGCATCTGGGCCTTCGTGAAGGAAGACGAGCATGACATCGCGCTCGCCTTCGCTCGCCGCTACGCCGCCTCCAGCGAGGTCTGCCCCGAGGACAAGAGCCCCGAGCGCATCGAGGCATTGGCCCGCGACCTGATGATCTGCCTGCGCGGCCGCTTCGAAAATCTCGGCCGTCCCGAATGGACCGGCTTCATAGGCGACACGGTCAACCGCGCGGCCCAGCGCGACATCACCTTGTCGACCATCCTTGCCGCGGTCTCCGCCGAAACCGAAGCGATCTTCGCCAGCCTGCGCCGCCGCTGCGACGACGAAGCCACGATCGTCAGCCTCGCCCGCGCCATCTCCGAGATCCAGGCGATCGCTACCGACTGCTATGTCCACCATTCGCTCGCCATCTCGCGCCGCGAAGCCGAGGAAATGCAGAAGGAGCAGGCCGCCCGCTTCAACGAGCAGGTGATGGGCGTCGTCCAGGACTGCACCAGCGACAGCGACAAGCTGCGCCAGCAATCGACCCGCACCGCCGCCGCCGCGCGCGGCATGCTCGGCAAGACGAGCGAAGTCGCCGCCGCCGCCGAACAGTCTGCCACCGCAATGCGCGAAGCCGCGCAGACCGCCGCGGGCCTCATCCGCGCCATCGAGGACGCTCGAACCGAGGTCGAAGGCGCCGCCAAGGTCGCCAGCCGCGCCGGCGAGGAAGCCCGCGACGCCGTGGAAATGAGCCAGGCGCTCTCGGGTCATGTCGAAGCGATCGAATCGATCCTCGGTCTCATCCGCGACATCGCCGGTCAGACCAATCTCCTCGCGCTCAACGCCACCATCGAGGCCGCGCGTGCAGGCGATGCGGGCCGCGGCTTCGCGGTCGTCGCGCAGGAAGTCAAATCGCTCGCCAGCCAGACCGCCCGCGCCACCGACGACATTACCGCCAAGATCAGCGCGATCACCGCCGCGACCCGCCAGACGGTCGACAGCAATGCCTCGATCCAGGCCACCGTCGAAGAGGTTCAGGTCTCCGCCGACCGCATCCGCACCGCGATGGAACAACAGGCACAGACCGTGACCACCATCACCGCCGCGGTCGACGAAACCGCGCTCGCCGCCGATTCGATGAGCTCGACCATCGCCACGATCCGTGCCGATACCGAACAGGTCGCGCATGACATCGACGGGGTCGAACAGGGCTTCGGCCGCTTCTCCGACCAGATCGCCCGCTTCCGCGACACTACCCGAGCCTTCCTCTCGCGCTTCGCCGCCTGAGGCCCCTTCCCGCCGCCGCCCGGCAGGTCTATCGCTCAGGGCCATGAACATTCTCATCACCGGGGCCAGCCGCGGCATCGGCGCGGCGGCCATGGCAGCCCTGAAAGCCGACGGCCACAAGGTCGTCGGCCAGTCGACCAGGGGCGGCGACGGCCTCATCGCCGCCGACTTCACCGATCCCGGCGCGCCCGCCGAACTGTGGCAACAGGCCTTCGAAGCGCTCGACGAGCGGATCGATGTCCTCATCAACAATGCCGGCATCTTCGAGCCGGTCGAGGACAATGCGAGCGAAGAAGAATGGCACGCCGCCTGGCAGCGCACCATGACCGTCAACCTGCAGGCCAGCGCCGACCTCTGCCGCCTCGCCCTCGCCGAATATCGCAGCCATGAGCCCGCGGGCGGCCGCATCGTCAATGTCGCCAGCCGCGCCGCCTATCGCGGCGACAGCGCGCGCCACTGGCATTATGCCGCATCGAAGGGCGGCATGGTCGCGATGACCAAGTCGATCGCCCGCGCCTACGCCAGCGAGAATGTCCTCGCCTTCGCGGTCTGCCCGGGCTTCACCATGACCGGCATGGCCGAGGATTATGTCGAGAGCCGGGGCGGAGCGAAGATGCTCGCCGACATCCCGCTGGGCCGAGTCGCCACCCCCGAAGAGGTAGGCGAAACGATCCGTTGGCTCGCCACCGATGCCCCCGCCAGCGCCACCGGCGCGGTGATCGACGTCAACGGGGCCAGCTTTGTCCGCTAGGGCGCTCCCCGCTCTCGCCGCGCTCATGCTGGCGGGCTGCATGGCGACCATCCCCGTGCAGAAGACCCCGCCGCGCATCGCCCCCGAACGTGCCCCGCTTTCAAGCGAAGGCCCGCGCTTCGCCGCCCAATGCGAGGATTGGGACGAATGGGACAAGCCCGCCCCGCCCCTCCGCATCCATGGCAACAGCTATCTCGTCGGGACCTGCGGCATCGCCTCGATCCTCATCACCGGCGATGACGGCCATATCCTTATCGACAGCGGCACCGAGGCCGGCGCCGAGATCGTGCTTCGCAACATCCGCCGCCTCGGCTTCGATCCGGCCGACGTGAAGATCCTTCTCCACAGCCATGAGCATTTCGACCATGTCGGCGGAATGGCGCGTCTCGCGCAGGCCACCGGCGCGCAAGTCATCGCTTCGCCCGAAGGCGCAAGGGCGCTGGCGCGCGGCATCCCCCTCGCCGACGATCCGCAATCGGGAATGCACCCGCCCTTCCCCATCGCACCTGCCGACCGCACCGTGACTGACGGCGAGGAGATCCGCGTCGGCCACCTCTCGCTCAAGGCCGTGGCCACCCCGGGCCACAGTCCCGGCGCCCTGAGCTGGACCTGGGGAAGCTGCGACGGAGCCATCTGCCACCAGCTCGTCTATGCCGAAAGTCTCTCGCCCGTAAGCAGCGAGGATTACCGCTTCTCGGACCATCCGGACCGCCTCGCCGCCTATCGCGCAAGCCTTGCGAAGGTCGCCGCACTGCGCTGCGACATCCTTCTCACCCCCCACCCCTCGGCAAGCAATATGATCGAGCGGCTCGCAGGCGCCGCCCCGCTGGTCGACGAAAATGGCTGCCGCGACTATTCGGAAGCGATCGCCACGCGCCTCGATGCGCGCTGGCAAGGGAGCAGGAACAATGAGCTGGCGCGTCACCCTCGATTGCACCAAGGCCGAAGCCGAAAAGATCAGCGCCGAAGGCGATGCGCTTTTCAACGACCATCCTTCGCCCCCCGTGCTGGTCGCCGAGGAACCCGATCCGGCCAAGCCCGATGAATGGCGCCTTCACGCCTATTTCGACCATGAACCCGGCTGGGACGAATTGAAGCTGCTCGAACAGCTCGCCAGCGAAGGCGACCCGCATCTCGAACGCATGGACGATGATACCGACTGGGTAACGATGAGCCAGTCGGGCCTCGAGCCCATCCGCGCGGGCCGCTTCTTCGTCCACACCCCGATGCACCACAGCCAGCGCCCCGCCGACACGGTCAATTTCGAGATTGACGCGGGGCTCGCCTTCGGCACCGGCCAGCACGCCACCACCAAGGGCTGCCTCGCAGCATTGGACCGGCTCGAAAAGGCCGGCCGCCGCTACACCAACGTCGCCGATATCGGCACCGGCACCGGCCTGCTCGCCTTCGCGGCGCTGAAGCTGTGGCCGGACGCCAAGGCCATCGCCACCGATATCGATCCCGTCGCGGTCGCGGTGAGCGAGGAAAATGCGCTCATCAACCAGGTCCCCATCGGCCATGGCGCGGGCGAACTGCTGCTCGCCACCGCCGACGGCATGCAACACCCCATGCTGGAGGCCCGCGCCCCCTTCGACCTCCTCATCGCCAACATCCTCGCGGGGCCATTGAAGGAACTCGCCCCCAGCTTCGCCGCGAGCCTCGCCGACCAGGCGACGGTCGTGCTGGCGGGGCTCCTCGACACACAGGCCGAAGACGTCATCGCGGCCTATGAAGCCGAAGGGTTGAGCGTGGCGGAAGCGGGCGAAGGGGAGTGGCGAGTTCTGGTATTGGAGAAGAAATGATGCCTTTTACTGACGAAGAGAAAGCCAATTGGCACCGTCGGAAGAAGGAATCCGAGCCCGCTCAGACGCCAATCTCAGCTTCTGCCAAACCTTATGAGTGCATGCACTGCGGATGCAGATTTGGTATCAACGAAGGGAACAGCACTTCGGTTTTTCCGATGTGCGATACCTGCATCGGTGACTAAGCCTTCGCCACCTCGGCCAGCCATTCTTCCTCGCTCATCACCGGCACACCCAGCTCCTCGGCTTTCTTGAGCTTCGACCCCGCACCCGGCCCCGCGACCAGCAGGTCGGTTTTCTTCGACACCGATCCCGCCGCCTTGGCACCCATCCGTTCGGCCTGCGCCTTGGCTTCATCGCGGCTCACCGCTTCCAATTTACCGGTAAAGACGATCGTCTTGCCGCTCCACGCCGTTTCGATGACATCGCTGACATAATCGGCAGGCCGCGCCCGCTCGAGAAGCCGCGCCACCTCGTCGCGATTATGCTCCTCGTGGAAGAAATCCACGATCGCCTGCGCGACCACTTCGCCCACGCCGTCCACCGCCGACAATTGTGCCAGCGCATCGTCCGAGCGCGCGACCATTTCCAGCGCCGCAACCGACCCGAATGCCTTCATCAGGTCCTTCGCGGTCACCGCGCCGACATGGCGGATGCCCAGCCCGAACAGGAAACGCGCCGGATCGAACCCCTTGCGCGCTTCGATCGCGGCGAGGAGATTGTCGACCGACTTTTCCTGCCAGCCCTCGCGCTTCAGAAGGTCGGCGCGATGCTCCTTCAATGTGAAGATGTCCGAGGGTTTCTTCACCCAGCCGAGGTCAAGGAATTCCTCGAGGCTCTTGGCGCCCAAACCGTCGATATCCATCGCTCCACGCGACACGAAATGTTTCAGTCGTTCGAAACGTTGCGCGGGGCAAATAAGGCCTCCGGTGCAGCGCACATCGACTTCGCCTTCCTCGGCGACCGCTTCGGAACCGCATTCGGGGCAATGGTCGGGAAAGACATAGGCGGGCCGCTTTTCCTCGCGAGTAAGATTTTCCACCACCTGCGGAATGACATCGCCCGCGCGCTGGATGCGCACCCGGTCTCCGACGCGCAGTCCCAGCCGCTCGATCTCGTCGCGATTGTGCAGCGTGACATTGGAAACGATCACGCCCCCCACGCCTACCGGCTGAAGCCGCCCCACCGGGGTCAGCTTGCCCGTCCGCCCGACTTGGATGTCGATCGCCTCGAGGACGGTCTCGGCCTGCTCGGCGGGGAATTTGTGCGCCAATGCCCAGCGCGGGGCCTTGGCCACCTTGCCCAGCCGCGCCTGCCAGTCGAGCCGGTCGACCTTGTAGACCACCCCGTCGATATCATAGGGCAGACCCGCCCGCTCGCTGCCGATCCGCTCGTAGATGGCCAGCGCTTCCTCGACCGTTTCACAGCGAACGAACGGCTCGGCGAGTGGGAAGCCGAGGCTCGCGATCCACTGCATCATCCCGGCCTGCGTCGGCTCGGGCTCGCTCGTCACTTCGCCCCAGCCATGCGCGAAAAAGCGCAGCGGGCGCGCCGCGGTGACCTTGGCATCCTTCTGGCGGAAACTGCCCGCGGCGGCATTGCGCGGATTGGCAAAGATCTTGCCGCCTGCTTCCTCCTGCCGCGCGTTGAGTGATGCGAAATCCTCCTTGGACATATAGACCTCGCCGCGCACCTCGAGCACGTCGGGGACCTTGTCCAGCCGCTCGGGGATATCGGCGATGGTCCGCGCATTGGCGGTCACATCCTCGCCCACCGTGCCATCGCCCCGCGTCGCCGCCAGCACCAGTTCGCCCTTCTCGTAGCGGAGCGAACAGGACAGGCCGTCGATCTTGGGCTCGGCAGTGATCGCGACTTGCTCTTCCTCGCCGAGGCTCAGGAAACGCCGCACCCGCCCTACGAATTCGCGCACTTCCTCGTCGCTGAACGCATTGTCGAGGCTGAGCATCGCCTGCGCATGGCGAACCTTGGACAAGGGCGAGGACGGCACATGGCCGACTTTCCTGGACGGGCTGTCCTCGCGTACGAGATGGGGAAAGGCCTCTTCGATCGCCTTGCTCTCGGCGACGAGCGCGTCATATTCGGCATCGGTGATCTCGGGATCGTCGCGGTCATGGTAGGCCGCGTCATGCCGGGCAATCTCCCGCGCCAGCCGCATCAGCCGGTTGGCGGCTTCGGCTTCCGACAATCGCGAAGGATCCACTAGCGCATCTTCTCGGCAAGCAGGTCGGTAAAGCTGTCCCAGCTGCGCATCGCGGCGGTGCGGTCATATTCCACCCCCTCGATTTCCATCTGGTGCGCATCGGGATTGGTGAAGCCATGGCCGACATTGCCATAGGCGTGCACCTGCCAGTCGCATTGCCCTTTCGTCAGTTCCTTGCCCAGCGCGACCACATCCTCGGGCGGCGCCATCGGATCGTCCCAGCCATGGAAAACCGCGACCGACGGCGTGATGCGATGCTCGCCCGAAAAAGGCGCAGGCTTCAACAGCCCGTGAAAGCTGCCAGCGACCGCGAATTCGGCGCCCGACCGCGCAAGGTCAAGCGTGCACAGCCCGCCGAAGCAGAAGCCCATCACCGCGATCTTGGAACCATCGAAACTGTCATGCTCCTTGGCGAGGTCGAGGATCGCCGCGAGGCGCTTCACGTAACCGCCCCGGTTTTCTAGGTGCCGGTTCATCTCGCCGAACATCCTCTCCTTGTCGCCCGTGGCAATGAGATCGCTGCCGAAGGTGTCCGCGCACAGCGCCGAATAGCCTAGTTCCACCAGCCGCGTCGCATGGTCCTCCTCGACGGGCCCGCGGTTCATCACGCTCGGGAAAATCACCACGCCCGGCCGCGCCGTCCCCGACCCGTCGTCCATCACGAGGTGGCGAAGTTCGCTGCCTTCATGGCTCTGGCTGATCTCGTTGCGGTTGGTCATGCTGCCTCCATCAGTTTCGCGGCCTGTGCGCGGGCTTCGTCGGTAATGTCGCTTCCCGAAAGCATACGCGCGATTTCCTCTCGCCGTTCCTCGGCCGACAGTTTGCGCACATGGGTGCGCGTCACGCCCCCCTCGGTCACTTTCTCGATCCGGTAATGATGCGCCGCGCGCGCCGCGACCTGCGGCGAATGGGTCACCACCAGCACCTGAGCGTCGTTCGCCAGCCGGTGCAGCCGCTCGCCGATCGCGCTCGCGACCGCACCGCCGACGCCCCGGTCGATCTCGTCGAAGATGATCGTCCCCGCGCTCCCGACCTCGGCCAGCGCCACCTTCAAGGCGAGGATGAAACGCGACAATTCCCCGCCCGACGCAATCTTGGACAAGGGCCCGAAAGGCGACCCCGGGTTGGTCGAGATGGTGAAGCTGACCTCGTCCACTCCGCTCGGCCCCGGCACGCCTTCGGCAACCCGCGTCGCAAAGCGCGCGGCATCGAGCTTCAATGGCTTCAACTCCGCCGCCACCCGCGCATCGAGCCGCGCCGCCGCTTCGCCCCGCTCGGACCTTACCTTGGCCGCCGCTTCGTCATAGGCAGCCTGTGCTTCGCCAATCGCCTTCTCGAGCGCCGCCAGCCGCTCGGCGCCCGTCGCGATGGCATCGCGCTTCGCCCGCATTTCTTCCAAGAGCGCCACCAGCCCGTCAGGCTCGACCCGATGCTTGCGAGCCAATCCCCGGATCGCGAACAGCCGCTCCTCGGCGGCATCGAGTTCGGCGGGGTCATGCACCAATTCGCGCCGCGCCTCGATGATCTTCTCCTCGGCACTGTCGGCCTCGATGATCGCCCGGTCGGTCGCCGCCAGCGCCTCGGCCAGCGAAGGATGGATTTCCGCCACCCGCTGTAACCGCCGCGCCGCCTGCCGCATCTGCGACAAGGCCCCCTCGGCCCCCGACAACAGGGGATCGAGCCCCTCGAGGTCATCCTCGATCCGCGCCGCGTCCTTCATCCGTTGCCGCAGATCGGCCAGCTCGGCTTCCTCGCCCTCGCGCGGCGACAATTGCTCGAGCTCGGCCACCGCATGGTCGAGAAAGTCGCGATCCGCCTCGGCGGCCTCGACTTCGGCCTTGGCCTCGGCATGCGCCCGCTGCGCTGCGCGAAGCGCCGTCCAGGCCTCGCCCACCGGCGCGGTATCGATCTGCCCGAACGCGTCGAGCAGGCGCTGATGCCCCTTGGGATCGAGCAGTCCGCGATCGTCATGCTGGCCATGGATCTCGACCAACGCCGAGCCCAGGTCGCGCAGCGACCGCGCCGCGATGCTCGTGCCGCACGCCCGCGCCCGGCTCCCGCCGTCGCCTTTGACCGTCCGCGCAAGCAGGATCGGCTCGCCCGGCTCGATCTCCACGCCCTGTTCTTCGAGGATGGCATAGGCCGCATGGCCCGCCGGCACTTCCAGCTCGGCCCGCGCCTCCGCCTTGTCGGCGCCTGATCGAACGAGCGCGCTGTCCGCCCGCGCCCCCAGCGCCAGCCCGAGGGCATCGAGCAGGATGGATTTGCCGGCCCCCGTTTCGCCCGTCAGGACGCCAAGCCCGGCTTCGAATTCAAGGTCCAGCCTTTCGACCAGCACCACGTCGCGGATCGACAAATGCCTCAGCATGCGCCGGGGCCCCTCGCGCTCACCCCTGCGGGACGTACCGCTGGATCAGCTTGTAGCTGCGGTCGTACCACTTGCTTTCGGGATAGTTGGCGCCCAGCACCGCCGCGGCCTTCTGCGCCTCGGCGGGGATGCCGAGCGCGAGATAGCTCTCGACCAGCCGATGCAGCGCCTCGGGCGCATGGCTGGTGGTCTGGTAATTGTCGATCACGTTGCGGAACCGCATCGTCGCCGGCAGCCAGTTGCGCTGCTGCTGGTAGAAACGGCCGATCTCCATTTCCTTGCCCGCGAGATGATCGTTGATGAGATCGAGCTTCAATCGCGCATCGGCGGCATAGCGCGTATTGGGATGGCGTCGCACCAGCGTCTGGAAGGCATCGCGCGCCTGCTGGGTGATTTTCTGGTCGCGCTCGATATCCTCGATCTGCTGATAATAGGACATGGCGACCATGTAGGTCGCATAAGGCGCGTCCTTGTTGCCCGGATGGATGGTGAGGAAGCGCTGCGCCGCGCCCACCGATTCGATATAATCCTTGCTCATGTAATGGGCGAAGGCGCCCATCAGCTGCGCCCGGCGGGCCCACACCGAATAGGGATGCTGCCGCTCGACCTCGAGGAACAGCGCGGCGGCCTGCTTCCACTGGCCGCGATCAGCGCGATCCTTGGCGAGCGCGTAGAGCGTGTTCACGTCGCGCGCGACATATTGGGTATCGAGCTTGGTATCGAGCCGGTTGTTGGCACAGGCCGACAGGCCGAGCGTGGCGGCGGTAAGGAGGACAGCGGTCCGGACGGTCTTGGTCATGTGGATATCCTTAGCCATGGGCGCCCCGCTTTCCAAGCATCGAGAGGCGCCATGAAACGCGGTTCAGCCCCCGATGCCCTCGGTCTGCGGACGCGCGCCCGCCACATCTTCCTCGTCATGGACGAAACTGTCGGGGTTCACCCCGAGGAAGACGAGCAGCGGCGCCGACACGTAGATCGACGAATAGGTGCCGATAAACAGCCCCAGGAAGATGCAGATCGTCAGGCCGAAAATGACTTCGGGTCCGAAGATGAGCAGCGCCCCGATCGCCAGAAGCAGCGCCACCGAGGTCGCGATGGTGCGGCTCAGCGTCTCGTTCAAGGACAGGTTGATGAGCGGCACGATCCCCATCTTGCGAAACTTGCGCAGATTCTCGCGGATGCGGTCGTAGATCACCACCGTGTCATTGAGCGTATAGCCGACCACGGTCAGGAAGGCCGCGACGATGTTGAGGTCGACCTGCAACTGGGTGATCGAGAAAAAGGCAAGTAACAGCCCGATATCGTGGAACAGCGTCGCCAGCGCGCCCACCCCGAACTGCCATTCGAAGCGGAACCAGATATAGGTCGCAATCCCCAGCATGGCGAAGATGAGGCTCAATGCCCCGTCGGTCGCCAGTTCCTCGGAGACGTTGCCCGACACCGATTGGCCGCTGCCGACTTCGACACCCGGATATTCGGCCTGCAGCATGGCGCGAAGGTCGGTCACCACCTGCGCGGCGGCTTCCTCGGGCCCGTCGGGCTTGGGCAGGCGGATCTGGAAGGTGGTCGGATCGCCGAATTCCTGGATCGAGGCATCGCCCGCGCCCAGCTGGTTCACCTTGCCGCGCAACTCCTCGATATCGACCGCTTCGGCGAAATCGGCCTGCACGGTCTGCCCGCCGACGAAGTCGATGCCGAGGTTGAGCCCGCGCACGCCGGTGATGACGAAGCCGAGGATGGCGAGGCTCATCGTCAGCGCGATGGCGATCTTGCGCCAGCGCATGAAGTCGATGTTGGTGTTGTCGGGAACGAGTTTGATCAGTTTCATTATCTATCGCGTCCCGTCAGATGTTGATGGTCTTGGGCCGCTTGGCCCTTACCCATAGCGCCACGAGCATCCGGGTGAAGTTCACCGCGGTCCATACCGAGGTGATGATCCCGATGAGAAGCACCACGGCGAACCCGCGGATCGGACCCGAGCCGAACCAGAACATCAGCGCCGCGGCGATGGTGTTGGTGATATTGGCGTCGAAAATCGCGGTCTTGGCTTCGTCATAGCCATGCTCGATGGCATCGACGATCCGCCGTCCGCGCCGCAATTCCTCGCGGATACGCTCGTTGATCAGCACGTTGGCGTCGACCGCCGCACCGATGGTCAGAACGAAACCGGCGATGCCGGGCAAGGTCAGCGTCGCGTTGAAGATCGCCATCACCGCGAGGATGAGGAAGGCGTTCACGATCAGCGCGGCATTGGCATAGACGCCGAACCGCCCGTAGGTCATCATCATGTAGAGCAGCACCGCGAGCGTCGCGACGATCGAGGCAAGCGCGCCTTTTTCGATCGAATCGCGTCCCAGTTCGCCCGACACGCTGCGTTCTTCGACCACGTCCAGTTTCACCGGCAGCTTGCCCGAGGACAGGGCGATGGCAAGCGCATTGGCGCTCTCGACGGTGAAATTGCCCGTGATCTGTCCGTTGCCGCCGAGAATCGGCGAAATGATCGTCGGCGCCGACAGCACCTGCCCGTCGAGGATGATGGCGAATTGCTTGCCGACATTTTCCTGCGTCGTCCGGCCGAAGCGCTGCGCGCCGATGCTGTTGAAGCGGAAGGCGATGGCGGGCGCGCCATTCTCGTCAAAGCTCTGGTTGGCGCTGATCAGCTGGTCGCCCGACACGATGACGCGGCGCTGGAGAGCGATGGTCCCCGAACCGTCTTCCATCGGCAGGATTTCGCAACCGATGGGGGCGATGCCCTGCGCCAGCTGCACCTGATCGGCATTCTCGCACAAGAGCTTGAACTCGAGCCGCGCGGTCTTGCCGATAAGGTCCTTCAGTTCCTCGGGATTCTCGACCCCCGGAACCTGCACCAGCACGCGGTTCGAACCCTGCGTGCGCACGGTGATTTCCTTGGTGCCCTGCGGGTCGATACGCTTGCGCACCACGTCGCGCGCCACCGTCACCGCATTCTGCAGCGCTTCCTCGTTGCCCGCATCGGAAGGCGTCAGGACGATGCGGGTCGAATCCATCACCTGCACGTTCCAGTCGCGCGCGCCGGTGAGGCCCACGGGCTGGGTCACGCGGCGCATCCGTTCGACCGCATCGTCGACCTGGCTCGCATCGCGCACCATGAAGGAAACGCGCCCGCCGCGCGTCGAGATCTCGCCGATCCGGATGCGCGGTTCGCCTCGCATCTCGGTCTGGACCGCGTCTTCCATCTGCTGGAAACGCTGCTTGGTCAGGTCTTCGGCATCGGCTTCGAGAAGCAGATAGCTACCGCCCGCAAGGTCGAGGCCGAGATTGATTCGCGCCGAAGGCAGGAAGTCGGGATAGGCCTCGACCTTTTCCTCGGGAAGCAGGCTCGGAATCGCCAGGATGATGCCGAGGATGATGATCCCCCAGATCGACAGGATCTTCCAGCGCGGAAAGTCGAGCATCAGTCGTTCGCCGGCTTGCCGGCCTTGGGATCGAGGACGGTGGTCAGGGTGGACTTGACCGCCTTGACCTTGACCCCGGTCGCCAGTTCGACCTCGACTTCATCGTCGCTCACCTTGGTCACCTTGCCGATGAGGCCACCGCCGGTGACCACGCGGTCGTTCTTCTTCACCGCCGCGATCAGCGCCTGGTGCTCCTTCATCCGCTTCTGTTGCGGGCGAATGAGCAGGAACCAGAAGATGACGAAAATCAGCAGCAGCGGAAACATCTGGACGAAAAAGCCCGCGGCACCCGACGAAGGCGCCGCAGCCGCGAGAAGCAGGGCAGTAAGGGTCGAAAAGGTCATGAATGTCTCTTGGATAAGGGTCTTCCAACCGGGGGCAGGATGACAGGTCGTTGGTGAATTGGCACGCCGCCTATCACGCCCGCCCCCGAAGGGGCAAGCATGTGGTGCTTGCAAGCCGCTCGCGCAATGGCTAGAGGGCGCAGCCTGTCGGGCCGCCCATAAGCGTCCGGCACGGTCGGGGAGTAGCGCAGCCTGGTAGCGCATCACACTGGGGGTGTGGGGGTCGCAGGTTCGAATCCTGTCTCCCCGACCATTTTCCTTCCGGACTAAGTCCGGATCGGATTGAATGCTCGGAACCGAATGAAGGGCTTGTTAACCCTGCCGCGCTATTGCAGCGTCATGCCGACAAGACCCTGCCGATGACGAGCGCCGAAACCCTGTCACCCATCGCCGAGCGCCCGGCGCTCCGCCCCGAACTGATTCGCGGCGGGCGCATGCCTTTGTCGTGGATCGGGCGGCGCGAAGGGCTGGGTTCGGCGCAGGTCCACGAATGCTGCATCGACCATGAAGGCAGCCTCTGGGCAGCCACCTCCTCGGGGCTCGCGCGCTACGACGGGGTGCGCGTCAATATGTTCGCTCGCCCGGCAGGTCTCGAATGCCATGGGTTGCGCGCTCTTGCGGTGGACCAGGACGGCCTGTTGTGGGTGGGTTCGGACCGCGGTCTCCAATCCTTCGACCCGGTCGAGCCCACTCCCGTTTCGCGCAGCTGGCATCCGGTCGGCGTCATCGACCGCATCGCCTTGTGCGGCGACCAGATGTATGCGCTCGGCCCCTCGGACCTGTTCATGCGCGACGGCGAGGACTGGACCGCGATCACTCCCCTTGCCGATTCGACGATCCACGACATCTGCTCGCTCGGCGATCACGGGCTCGTGCTCGCTCTTGGCAACGAAGGTTTGGCGATCCTTTCGGACGGCGAAGCCACTCCGATTGTCTCGCCGGGCCTTGGCGCGATCGGGCCGGTGCGCCGCTGCGTCGCCTTGCGCGATCATGCGATTCTCGTCGGCGGGCGCCGCGGCTTCGCGATCATCGCCCCCGACGGTCACCTCAAGGCGATCCACGCCGGCAGCGGGCGCGTCACCGCCCTGTGCGGCGATGGCAAGGACATCTTCATCGCCTCCGAGCGAAAGCTCCTGCATTTCCGGCCCAAGGGCGAGGGTTATGCCCGCGCCGCGACCATCCTCGACAATGCCGACATCAACGACATGCGCGCCGACGGCTGGGGCAATATCTGGGTCTCGACCGAAAGCGGCGGGATCGCGCGCATCGGCGCCTCGCGCCGCCTCGTCACCTATCATGACGATATGCCGATCGGATCGGTCCTGTGCCTGTCCTCGCTTCCTGCGGGCAGCGCGATCGGCGGCACCAATGGCCTTCTCACGCCCGAAGGGTGCCACCTGCTCAAGGGCGCGCGCATTTGGGACCTCATCCAGACCCGTGCGGGCATCCGCTATGCCGCCAGCGACGACGGCTTATGGAAGGTCGGCCCCGGCCAACCCCAACCGCACGCCCCCTCGCCCTTTCTCGCCGCTCCCTGCCGCGCACTTCTCGAACTCGACGAAGGACTGCTGATCGGCTCGACCGCGGGCCTCACGCTCCTCACCGACGAAGGCGCGCGCGAACTGCTCGACGAGGAGGGCAACAGCCTCGGCTATGTCTATTCGCTCTTCCGCGACCATGCGAACCGCATCTGGATCGCCTGCCTCGGGCGCGGCGTCTGGATTTACGAAGCGGGCGAATTGCGCTCCATCGCGGGTCCCGACATGCCCGACGATTGCAATGCCTATGCCATCGTCGAGGATGACCAGCACCGCATCTTCATCGCGCATGACAACCGCATCTCGCGCATCGACCCGGGCGCCGCACCCGCCACCATCGTCGAGACTGCCGAACCGATCTGCGCCTGGGCGCTGCTCGTCCTCGAGGGCGACCGCCTGTTCGCGGGCTCGACCCGCGGCCTTGTCGAATATGACCCGGCTAGCGGCGAACAGCTTCTCCGCCTCATCGACGATTCGGCCGGAAGCGACTGGGAATTCACCACCAGCCGCGCACTGGTGAAAGCTCCCGACGGCGCGCTCTACTGCGGGCTTTCCTCGGGCCTCGCCAAGGTCAAGCTCGGCAAGCTCGACCGCGAGGACCGCCCCGAGCCCCGCCTCTACGACCAGCGCTGGTCGGGCGGCACCGAACCCATCGGCTCGACCGGCCGCCACAAGGCCGACACCGGCCGCTGGCGCGTCGAATTCGACTTCGCGACCGGTTGGCTCTTCGACGAACGCTCGTGCGAACTTCGCTACCGCCTCCTCGGCTTCGATCCGCACTGGTCGGCCTGGGGCCCGCTCAACACCGTCGCCTACAGCTCGCTCCCGCCCGGCCGCTATTCGCTCCAGGCCCAGATGCGCTCCCCGCTCTACGGCGAAGGCCCGGTGGTCACTCTCTACAGCTTCCGCGTCCGCAGCCGCCGCCAGACTTGGCTCCGCCGCATGCTCGGCGCGGTTCCCGGCGGCGTGGCGCGCGGCGCTTTCTTCCGCAACTGGCGCGCCCGCCGCATCGAACGGCGCGGCCACCAGCTCGAACAGCTCATCCGCAAACGCACCCTCGACCTCGAGGAAATGTACGAAAAGCTCCGCGATTCGCACGGCGAGCTCAATGATCTCGCCTATCAGGACGCGCTTACCGGCATCGCCAACCGGCGCGCCTTCGACCGCGCGATGGACCGCGCCCTCCGCGAAGAGGACAGCAGCCTCTCGCTGCTCCTCATCGACGTCGATTATTTCAAGCTGTTCAACGACCATTACGGCCATTCGGCAGGCGATACCTGCCTACGCGAAGTGGCCGAAACGCTCTCGACCCATCTCAGCCGTTCGACCGACATGGTCGCCCGCTTCGGCGGAGAGGAATTCGCAGTGCTCCTCCCCGGCGCGAGCCTCTCGGCGGCGACTCGCGTCGCGCGCTTGCTTCGCGCCGCAATCGAGTCCCGCGCGATTCCACATGACGCCAATCCCAACAGCCCGGTGGTCACCGCCTCGATCGGCATCGCCACCGCCCAGCCGGGACAGGACGCCTCCGCGCTGATCGAGGCCGCCGACCGGCAGCTCTACCGCGCCAAGGAAGAAGGCCGGAACCGCATTTCCTCGCAAGCCTGCTGACAAGCCCGACGGCAGGCTTCATGGTGTCGGGCAATGCCCCGCAGGAAGAAAAAGAAAAACTGGCCCCGCCGCCTGCTCGCCGCCCTGCTCGCGCTGCCCGCGCTCTATTTCGTCGCGGCGCTGCTCGGCGCGGCCATTCCCGTTAATCGCGACTGGAAAGAGCCCGAACGGGGCATCCCCGTCTACATCGCCTCGAACGGCGTCCATCTCGACATCATCATGCCCGCGTCGATGGGCTCGATCGACTGGCGCGGAGACTTCCCGCCGCAGGATTTCGGCAACCCCGGCCTCCAGCCAAGGGCGCCCTGGGTGATGATCGGCGCAGGCGACCGCGGCATCTATCTCGACACCCCGACCTGGGCCGAACTGAAAGCCGGGACCGCGCTCAATTCCCTGGTCGCGGGCGAGCGTATCATGCATGTCCAATGGGTCGGCGATCCGGCCAGCATCGCGGTCTCGCGCATCCTCATGCGCCCCGAGGAATATCGCCGGCTGGCGCGCGCGATCCGCGCCGATTTCGATCTCGACGGCGAAGGTCGCCCACAGCGCATCGACCATCCGGGCTATTGGGACAGCGATGCCTTCTATGAAGGGCGCGGCACCTTCAACGCGGTCCGCACCTGCAACCAGTGGGTCAATGACAAGCTGCGCATCGCGGGGGTGGAGGCAAGCCTCTGGACGCCCTTCGCCAAGGGACTGGCATGGCGCCACGATCCCCCACCCGAAACGCGTCCCCTGCCCTTCGACTAGAGGACGTAGCGCGACAGGTCGGTATTGCCGGCAATCCCCGAAAGCTGCTTCTCGACGAAGGCGGCATCGATGGTCACCGTCTGCCCGGCCTTTTCCTCGGCTTCGAAGCTGATGTCCTCGAGCAATTTCTCCATCACCGTCTGGAGGCGGCGCGCACCGATATTCTCGACCGTCTCGTTCACTTCGGCGGCGATCCTCGCGAGCGCCTCGATCCCGTCGTCGGCAAATTCGATGGTGACTTCCTCGGTCTCCAGCAGCGCACGATACTGCTCGGTGAGGCTGGCGCGCGTATCCTTGAGGATCTGCACGAAATCGTCCTTGGTCAGCGCACGCAGCTCGACACGGATCGGCAGGCGGCCCTGCAGTTCGGGAAGCATGTCGCTCGGCTTGGCGACATGGAAGGCGCCGCTCGCGATGAACAGGATATGGTCGGTCTTGATCGGCCCATATTTGGTCGCGACCGTGGTTCCCTCGATCAGCGGCAGGAGATCGCGCTGCACGCCTTCGCGGCTCACCGATCCGCCGCGCACGTCGCTCACCGCGATCTTGTCGACCTCGTCGAGGAAGACGATGCCATTGGCCTCGGCATTCTCGAGCGCGGCACGATTGACATCGTCGGGATCAAGCCGCTTGTCGGCCTCTTCCTCGACCAGCCGGTCGAAGGCGGCACGGACCTTGAGCTTACGCCTTTTCTTGGGTGCCGCCCCGCCCAGCTTCTGCATCATGTCGCCAAGGTTGATCATCCCCATGCCCCCGCCGCCATTCATGTCGAAGGGCATGGCGGGCTGCTCGGTGACGTCGATCTCGACTTCGGCCTCGTCGAGGCTGCCATCCTCGAGACGGCGAAGGAAACTCTGTCGCGTGGCTTCGCTCGACCCCTTGCCGGTGAGCGCATCGAGCAGCCGCTCGATCGCGGCTTCCTCGGCGGCGGCGCGCACCTTTTCGCGGCGCCGTCCGCGTTCGAGTCGCACTGCGTCCTCGACGAGGTCGCGGGCGATCTGCTCGACATCGCGCCCGACATATCCGACCTCGGTGAACTTGGTCGCCTCGACCTTGACGAAGGGCGCCTGCGCCAGCTTGGCGAGACGGCGCGAGATCTCGGTCTTGCCGCAGCCGGTGGGCCCGATCATCAGGATATTCTTGGGGGTGACCTCGGCCTTGAGTTCATCGGACAATTGCTGGCGACGCCAGCGGTTGCGAAGCGCCACGGCGACTGCCTTCTTGGCGTCCTTCTGCCCCACGATATGCTCGTCGAGCGCCGCCACGATGGCCTTGGGGGTAAGCGGGTCCGCGCCGTCGCGGACGATCTGGAAATCCTGGTTCATGCCCCGGAAGGTGGGGCGCGCGGGCCAAGGCTTCAAGCCGCGCTCAGGAAAGCGGCTTCTCCATCAGGATCAGCGGCACGAAGGAGCCATTGCTCCCCCGATGACCGCTGCGCTCGACTTCGCGATAGCCTGCTCGGGCGTAGAAGGGCTCCCCTGCCAGCGTGGACATCAGCTCGGCGCGCCGGAAACCGGCGGCCTTTGCCGCTCGCTCGGCAAGGTCGAGGATCGCCTGCCCCACCCCGCGACGGACATGGTCGGGATGAGTGTACATGGCACGGATGCGCGCCGCCTCGGTGGAAGGATCGAGCCGCTCGGGAGCGCGCTGCGCGAGGCTGTGATCGCCCCCGAACAGGGTCTTGCGGCCGCTCCATCCCCCGCAGCCGACGAGCATTTCCCCGTCGAACAGGCAGATATAGGTACCGTCGTCGATGAGCTGGCGGTCGAGCCCCATGACCTCGTGGCTCGCCGCGACCTGGGCGGGGTCGAGAAATTCCGACTGCAGCCGGTCGATTGACGCTTCCATCAGCGCGTGCAGCGCGGGCAGGTCCTCTCGGGTCGCGAGCCGGTCGGTGAAGCCCCGCGACACAGGCTCAGACCGTTTCGATCGTCAGCCGGTCGTTGGTGAAGACACAGACTTCGGCGGCGATCGCCATCGCGCGCCGCGCCAGCTTCTCTGGATCGGCTTCATATTCGTCGAGCGCGCGCGCGGCGGCGAGCGCATAATTGCCACCCGATCCGATCGCGGTGATCCCGCCCTCGGGCTCGAGCACGTCGCCATTGCCGGTAATGACCAGCAGGCTGTCGGCATCGGCCACGATCATCATCGCTTCCAGGTTGCGCAGATATTTGTCGGTGCGCCAGTCCTTGGCCAGTTCGACCGCGGCGCGGAGCAATTTGCCCGAATGCGCCTCGAGTTTTTTCTCGAGCCGCTCGAACAGGGTGAAGGCATCGGCGGTCGCCCCGGCGAAGCCGCCGATGACATTGCCGTCCTTGCCCAGCCTGCGCACCTTGGTCGCATTGGGCTTGATCACCGTGTTGCCAAGGCTCACCTGCCCGTCACCCGCGATGACCGTGGTGCCGCCCTTCTTCACTCCGAGGATCGTGGTGCCGTGAAACTGTTCCAATCTGCCTCTCCGCTGTGCCTTGGCCCCTCATGTGGGCACAAGCAGCGCAGGGCGCAAGTCAGGCCAGCCTGCGCTTCAGGAAGCCGGTCACGTCGGTTAGCGTTCGGTTGCCGCGCCGGAACAGGGGGCTGAACCCCTTGATCGGGTCCGAATGGCTCGCGCCGCGATAGAGGATGAGTTCGACCTTGCCGCCCTGATCCTCGATGGCCCGCGCCAGCACCTGCGAATTGCGCGCGCGCACGATGATGTCGCTGGTCCCGTGAATCAGCAGTATCGGCGGCGCGTCGCCGCGCGCATAGGTGATCGGCTGGGTTTCCTCGGGCCGCGGCCATTGGCCCAGGGCCTTCTTCGCGCGCGGATCGACGAAGGGCAGGAAATCGGTGGGCGCCGACAATAGCACCGTCGCGCGGATCACCCGCTCGTCGAGCCCGACCGAGCGCAGGTAGCGCGGATCGAGCGCGAGCAGCGCGGCCAGATGCCCCCCCGCGCTGTGCCCGGCGACCGCGATGCGGTCGGGATCGCCGCCCATCCCCGCGACATGGTTGCGGACCCATTTCATCGCCAGTGCGCCATCCTCGATGAAATCGGGAAAGCGGCTGCCGGGCGCGAGGCGGTAATCGGCCATCACGGCGAGGAATCCCGCCGCTGCCAGCGCGCGGCCGACGAATGCGAAATCGGTACGCTCGCCCATCACCCAGCCGCCGCCATAGAAGAAGAGGACCACCGGCAAGGGACCGCTCTGCTCGCCGCGCGGTGCCCAGATGTCGAGCCGCTGGCGCGTTTCGCCGCCATAGGCCGCGCCCGCGACGAGGTGGCGCGCCTTGTCGCCCATGAGGCGGCTGCCGAGGTCGAGCATCGCCACCGGGCTGAGGCCGACGCGCTCCATCCCCCACAGCAACTTCTCGCCCCCGATCCGCAGCCTGCGCCCCGCCCGAAGGGCGCGGCGCTTCATCCGGCTGCTGCGTGTCGGCAAGGTCTTGCCGGGCACGTCTCTCACCTCTCGACCCCTTTGACTTTCCCGTAGGTACGGGCCGCGGTGTAGCCGAGGTAGCCCGTGCCGAACAGGGCGTAGAGGCTCTCGGGAATGCCCCGAAGATAGGCGGTCATTCCGGTCGAGATTCCCGTCGCCACTTCGGGTTCGAAGGCGCTGATCACGCCCATCGGCACCGTGAACAGGATGAGGAGATACATCACATACATGAAGCTCGGCCGCGCGCGGCTGGTCCAGGAATCGGCCGACCGGGCTTCGGCAATGATCGCCGAAAGCTGGAGATTGAGTTCCTCCAGTTCCTGCCGCCCCTGCAACTCGATCAGTTCGAGCTTGGCCCGTGCCCGCGCTTCCTTGTCGGGAATGAGCTTGTCGAGCAATTTGGATACAGGCCCGATCAGGGCATCGACGATGGTCATGTCACGCTCTCCTCAATTGATGAAATGGGATCGGCCCGGCTCAGGCGTGGGCGCCGAGGCGGTTGGCCAGCCAGCCGTAGAGAAAGGCCTCGTTGGCGGGCCGCCGCTCGGCGAGCCTCAGGTAGCGCTCGCCCTGCAGGGCCTCGAGCGCGCGCAACAGCACGGTCTCCCCGCCTTTCTCGCCGCGCGCGGCAAGATAGCCGTCGAGCGCTTCCAGCGTGCGCGGCCCGATCCGCCCGTCGGGGGTCAGGTCGGGATAATCCTTGCCTTGCCGGTTGAGCGCGGTGAGCGCGCGCTGGAGAAAGGTCACCGCCACGCCGGGTCCCATGTTGACCCCGGTGTCGAACAGTTCGGCGGCGATGCGCGGCACGCGCCTGGCAACCTGGTCGAGCCGCGGACGCAGCCAGAACAACCGCTTGTAGATGGCCACCGCTTCGCTGCGCGGAAAGTCGCGCATCGCTTCGGTCCATCCATGCTGTCGCGCGACCGCCTGCGTGATGCCAAAGCGCGTCGGCCCGCCGCGGTCGGCGGGATGGTCGACATAGCCTCCCTCGCGCTCGATCACTGCCTCGATCAATCCCTCCGCCAGCACCTCGCCCGAGGCGCTGGTCCCCAAATCCCGCTTCTTCATCTTGTCCTCCGCCTTCCCGAGTCGCAGCGCTTGTAACCATATCGGTTACTTGTAGGACAGCATTTTTATCCAGTTATCCATTTGCCGTTTACTGACACCCGCGTCAGTTGTGGCTTTTGCGTCACTTGTGTTGCCATGCCGGGCGAGGCAAGAATGGCGGCGCAAAAGGTTGGGCCGTCGGCAAGACGGCAATCAGGAGAGAGAATATGACCAGGACACGTCTTCTTGCCGGCAGCCTGCTAGCCGGCGCGGCCATGCTGGCCTTGCCCGCGCAGGCCTCGGCGCAGCGCGTCGATCGCATCGTCGCTTTCGGCGACAGCTATGCCGACGATGGCAATTTCTTCGCCCTGGTCGGCATCGATCCGATTTCCACGGGCGCCTATACCTCCGGCCGCTTCTCGGGCGGTTCCAACTATATCGACACGCTCGGCGCCCTCCTCGACGTGCCGATCGACAATTTCGCGATCGGCGGCGCCCTCACCGACAATCGCAACACCAACGGCCCGCCCCTGGGCTTCCAGACCGAATATGGCGCCTTCCTCGGCGGCGGCGGCGGGGTCTTCCCCACCGTCTCGGGCAGCTTCGACCCCAACGATCTCCTCGCCATCTCGATCGGCGGCAACGACGCCCGCTTCTACCAGCAGAACGGCGGCACCCTCGCCGGCGCCACCGCCGCCGGCCAGCTATCCGCCGCACAAGCCGCGGCGGGCCTCGACCTCCTCGTCAATGCCGGCGCGCGCAACATCAGTTTCCTTGCCGGCAACACCGCTTTCATCCCCGAAGTCGCCTTCGATCCCGATCCCGACGCCTTCGAGGTCCGCAACGCCTATTCGACCGCCTTCCTCGCCGACATGCGCCAGACGCTGGCGGGTTATGCGGCCAATGGGGTGATGGTGCATTATCTCGACCTCAACGCGGTCGGCGATGCCGTCAACGCCAATCTCGCGGCCTTCGGTCTGGTCGGCGAGGCGTGCCCGCCCGACACGACCTGCATCATCTCGCAGACCACCGCGAACCAGTATCTCTTCTATTTCGACCAGCTCCACCTCACCAGCCGGGGCTTCGACATCGTCGGCAAATATGTCGCCAAGCAGCTCGAGGCGCCGCTGACGCTCGCCGCTTCTTCGGAAATGGCGATGGACAATGCCCGCGCCTTCGGCCGGGTACTCACCAACCGCGCCGATGTCGGCGCGCCGCGTGATGGCGACATGGCCGAGGGCCTGAAGCTGTTCCTCGGGGGCGACGGCTACAGCCGCAACACCAACATCACGATGACGCAGGATCCGATGGAGATCCGCAGCGTCGGCGTCTCGGGCGGGCTCGAATATGGGTTCGGCAACGGCACGCTCGGCCTCGTCGGACGCTACTCGATGCCGCAGGCCCATTATGTCGGCGGTTCGGCCGATGCCGAAGCGACGAGCATCCAGATCGGCGCCTTCGGCAGCTTCGCCATCGGCCCCTTGTTCGCGCAGGCCTATGGCGGTTTTGGCAGCGACGACC
This sequence comes from Sphingomicrobium lutaoense, assembly GCF_014195685.1. Lineage (GTDB taxonomy): Bacteria > Pseudomonadota > Alphaproteobacteria > Sphingomonadales > Sphingomonadaceae > Sphingomicrobium > Sphingomicrobium lutaoense. The sequence continues at coordinate 1,553,055 of NZ_JACICF010000001.1, forward strand.
ATGAAATGGAACGCGAAGGCGTCGAGCAGGTCGAAGCGCTCGAACGCGAAGCCGATTTCGACGGCGATCACATGGTGGCCGGCGCCAAGATCGGCTATCTCGCCAATGTCGGGAAGGTCCGCCTCGGCCCGGTCATCGCGCTCGACTATGCAAGCGTCGATGTCGATGGCTACACCGAAAGCGGTGACGACGCGCTCAACCTCATTGTCGAGGATATCGAACATTCCTCGCTTCGCGGTTCGGTCGGTGCCGAACTGCGCGGCGATTTCGGCGGCAATGGCGTGCAGCTGCGTCCCTATGCGGCGGTGCTTCTCGAAAAGGAACTCGACGGCGACGGACGCATCTTCCGTTTCAGCCAGACCTCGAGCCCCGAGATCGTCAACAGCTGGGACGTGGGCGAGCCCGACGACAGCATCTATGGCCGGATCGCCGGCGGCTTCTCGGCGCAGATTGCTACCGCGCTTCGCCTCGACGTGTCGGCGACCACGACGGTGAGCAAGGACGACGGCAACGAGACCGCGGCCAACGTCGCTTTCTCGCTCGGCTTCTGACGAGCCACAAAGGCAAGAATGGGCGGCGCGCGGCCAGGCTGCGCGCCGCCCCTTTTTTTGTCGGTTAAAGCGAGTTAATCGACGGCATGACTGCCGATCAGACTGCCGCGCCCGAAACGGAAGCGAAGACCAATCCCCACGCCGACGAGCGGTTGAAGATCGTTGCCCTCGCGCGGCAATGGTGGCGCCGCAACATGGTCAAGACGGTTGACCAACTCGACGTCATCCGCCGCACCAAGGAAGAGTGCGACCTGTCGGGCCGCTACATCTTCATGACCAGCATGTCGGCGGGCATCGCGGTATTGGGCCTTATCCTCTCCTCGCCTGCGGTGGTCATCGGGGCGATGCTGCTGTCGCCGTTGATGGGGCCGATCATCGGCGCGGGCTTCGCGATCGCGATCTGGGACGTCAAATGGCTGCGCGTCAGTGGCCGGACATTGTTCATCGGCGTCATCGCCGCGATCCTCCTGAGTGCGCTGATCAGCTGGATGAGCCCGATCCAGACGGTGACCCCCGAGATCGCGGGGCGCACCCAGCCGAGCCTTCTCGACCTTGCGGTGGCGCTCTTCTCGGGATTGGCCGGATCCTATGCGATGATCCGCGGACGCGCAGGCACGATCGTCGGCGTTGCGATTGCGGTTGCCTTGATGCCCCCATTGGGCGTGGTGGGCTTCGGGCTCGCGACGTTGAACTGGACGGTGTTCGGCGGGGCGCTGATGCTGTTCATCACCAACCTCGTGACCATCGCCGCGACCTCGGCGGTGATGGCGAGGCTCTACGGTTTCCGGACCAATCTTTCGAAAAAGCGCAGCGCCATCCAGTCGGTCGTGATCGCCCTTTCGCTGCTGGTCCTCGCCATCCCGCTCTATTTCTCGCTGGGACAGATTGCCTGGGAAGCCCGCGCCACCCGTGCCGCCAACCAGGTTCTTGCAGCGCAGTTCGACAATCGCGCGCGTTTCCAGTCGATCAATGTCAACACCGACAGCGATCCGGTGACCGTCTCGGCGGCGGTTTTCACTTCCGAATATCGGGGAGAAGCGTCCACCCGCGCGCAGGAATTGCTGTCGCAGCAGCTGGGCGTTCCGGTCGCGGTCGAGATCGAGCAATTCCGCGTGCCCATCGCCAGCCGGGCCGCCGAAGAGGCCGAACTGGCCGCAGCGCGCAACCGCCAGCAGGCCGAGGCCACCCAGCGCACGATCGATCGCCTCGTCGACCTGATGGCGCTGGTGGGCGGGGTGCCGCGCGACGATGTGCTGATTGACCGCGAGCGGCGCCGCGCGGTCGTGCGAGCCCGTCCGATCGAGGGCGCGACCCTGTCGGCCTATCGCCGACTCGAACTGCGGATCGCCGCCACTGTTCCCGACTGGACGGTGCAATTGATCCCGCCCGCGCGATCGCTTCCGGATGTCGCGATCAGCGAAGATGGCGTCCCCGATGCGCGTGCGGTCCGGCTGATCGCATGGGCGGGCGAGCGAATTTCCTTCCCCGTCCTCATCACGGGCAGCAGCGACAATGTGGAGATCGTTCGGCAGGCGCTGGAGCAGGCCGGGCTCGAGGATGTGCAGACCGCCGCGGGTAGCGGCGACGCTGTCACCGCCGAATGGACAACCCCGCGCGCCGACTAGCCCTGGCTATTGCCGATCGCTGTGCCGTCGTCTTCGCCACCTTCGGCTTCGGCAGGGCCGGCACAATTTGCGAAGATGTCGCGGACGCGCTTGGCGCTGGCGACCTGCAGTGGCTCTGCGCCGCTGAGCGTGATATCGACCATGCCGATGCCCGCGAAAGCATTGGCGAGACTGCGCATCAGGTCTCCAGGCCCGACATTGGCGGTCCACTGTCCCTGGCTGTCGCCGGTCGCCATCGCCACCGGGATCATCGCCGACGCGCCGTTGCCGCTGACGCGGAGCGTTCCCGCGCCCGCTTCGGCATCGCCGATCGCATAGCGAGTGATCGTCAATTGCGGCTGGCCACCGTCCTTGGTGCAGAGCACCGAGAGTTTGGGGTCGGTGCCGGCAGGCTGGCCCTGCGGGCCCCAGACCGCCGCGCCCGTATCGTTGTCCATGCGCCAGGCGAAGCGCAGGCCCGGCGTACGCGCGGCGGCATCGTCCTGCGTCTCGATGAGCTCGGAGGAATCGATCGGATCCACCGCTTCGAGGGCATTGTCGTCGACCGGTTCGACCCGGGCGCAAGCAGTGATAAGCAAGGAGGCGGAGCAGAGGACCAGCAAGTTTTTCATAGACCCTATGTAAGGCACCCACGGGACTTGCCAAGGCTCCCTCTTCAGCAAAGCGGCTATATGACGAAGCCTCTTCACCTCCGATTGACCGCCTATCGTTTCGGGGGCATGATGAATTTCTTCCGGGGGGAGGCAGCATGATGACGAGAGATCGCGCGACGCCGTGGCACTTGTGGCTGGTCGGCCTTGCGGCGCTCCTGTTCAATGCAGGCGGGGGCTACGACTACATCATGATGCAGACGGGCAATGCCGCCTACCAAGCGATGCTCACTCCCGAGATGATCGCATTCTACGAAGGCTTTCCCTTCTGGATGGAAGCAGCCTGGGGTGTGTCGGTCTGGTTCGCGATCGGCGGGGCCGTGCTGATCCTCCTTCGGCGGCGGATCGCCGCGCCGACCTTCCTCATCGCCTTCATCGCCTATCTCGTGACCGGCGCCTACATGTATCTGGTGGCGACCCCGCCACCCGGCGTGCTGACGACCGGCACCCATGTGTTCGCTTTGCTTATCGGCCTGCAGCTGGTTCTTCTCTGGCTCTACAGCCGCAACATGGCGCGGCGCGGCGTCCTGACCTGATCATGCTCGGGCCCGGCCCGGCTTTGCGCAACAAGGGGAATGAAAATGGAAAGAAGCAAGGCTCCCACCCATCTCTGGATCGTCGGGATCGTTTCACTCTTGTGGAACGCCTATGGCGCCTTCGACTATCTGATGACGCGCACGCGCAACGAAGCCTATCTGAGCGCGCTGCCGGTCGATTATGACGAGCTGATGGAATATATCGACAGCTTCCCGCTGGTTGCCGATATCGGCTGGGGACTGGGAGTTTGGGGCGCGGTCCTGGGCTCGGTGCTGCTTCTACTCAGAAGCCGCTACGCCGTGCACAGTTTCGCGGTTTCACTGGTGGGGGCCGTGGTCAGCCTCGGCTACGACATGTTCATGGCGGACAAGCCCGAAGGGATGAGCGGCGGCATCTTCGACATCATGCCGATCGTGATCATCCTCATCGCCGTGGCGTTACTTTATTACGCCCGCAGGCAGGCGGCCGCAGGGGTCTTGCGCTAAGCTCGGGCAACAGGAGGGGATGGGAAGATGGACATCAACTGGATCGCCGTGCTGGTCGCGGCAGTGAGTGCCTTCGTGCTTGGCGGCATCTGGTACGGCCCGATCTTCGGCAAGACCTGGATGGGCCTTGTCGGGGTGACCGAGGAGAGCATGAAGGAAGCCAATATGGGCAAGATCTACGGGACCGCTTTCCTGCTCAATCTTGTCGCGGTGGCCGCCTTTGCCATGTTCCTCGGCGATGTCGACCCGGCAACGGGGGCAATGTATGGTTTCGTCGCGGGGCTGGGCTGGGTCGCCACCAGTTTCGGCATTTCCTATCTGTTCGAGGGGCGTCCGCTCGGTCTCTGGCTGGTGAACGGCGGATATCACACGCTGCAGTTCACCCTTTTCGGGCTGATCCTCGGGCTGTTCTAGGCTAGCGCGCGAGCGAAGCCTTCTCGTCCGCGCTTCGCGACAGGTCGCGCACCAGTTCGCCGACGCGGCGCACCTCGTCGATGCCGATGAGATCGACGGTTTCGGTCCTCCTGCTCCCTTCGCTGTCGCGGCTGGTGTGGGTCTCGATCGAGATCTTGCCGCGTCCCGCCTTTCCTTCCCAGCGGGTCACCGGGCCGATCTGATGCGCCTGGAGGCTTTTGACCTTGAGGCTTTTCCCGACCTTGATGAGCGTGATGAGGCGGCGGTTGGTCACTCCGTGAATGATCTCGCGGTTGGTGAACAGCCCCAGGAAGGGCGCGGCGAGCATCCCGAGGCCAATGAGGATGAACGGAATGCCGAAGGCGGGAAAGGCATAGCGCATCAAGCCCATCTCGCCGCTTTCATTGACGCCGTGCCACGCCATGAAGGTCCAGAAGAGCGCGAAGCCCGTCCAGGGGATGGCGAACAACCAGATGCCGAATGCCGCTAGGTTGGCGACGCCCATGTTGGCGCGGCCATGCCAGCGCAGATGTTCACCGGCACCCAGTTCGGCCTTGAGCGCCTTTTCCAGCGGATCGGGTTGAAATCCCTTCATGTCCGCCATTGTAGCAGCGAACCCGGGACAATGGGTTAAGGCCGCCCGCCCATCTTCTTGTAGCGAGTCTTGCCGAAGCGGGTCTTGCGCGTGCCGGGACGACCGGCGTTCGAATAACCCACTCGCGGAGCGGCGCGCTCGGCATCGGGGATGCCCAGTTCGTCCTCCTCGAGCTTGCGGATTTCATCGCGGAGGCGAGCGGCTTCCTCAAACTCGAGATCGGCGGCGGCTTTGCGCATCTTCTCTTCGAGTTCGCCAATATAGGCGCGCAGGTTATGCCCGGCGAGCGGCGGGGTGTCCTTGCCCTTCTTGCCGCGCGGATCGGAGGCTTCCTTCACGTCGGCAAGGAGATCGGCCACCTCGCGGCGCACGCTTTCGGGGGTGATGCCATGTTCCTCATTGTAGGCGAGCTGTTTTTCCCGGCGGCGTTGCGTCTCGTTCAGGGCGCGTTCCATCGAGCCCGTGACCCGGTCGGCGTAGAGAATGACGCGACCATCGACATTGCGCGCGGCGCGGCCGATCGTCTGGATGAGCGACGTCTCGGAGCGGAGGAAGCCTTCCTTGTCGGCATCGAGGATGGCGACGAGGCCGCATTCGGGAATGTCGAGGCCCTCGCGCAAGAGATTGATGCCGATGAGCACGTCGAAAACGCCCATGCGCAGGTCGCGGATGAGCTCGATACGCTCGAGGGTCTCCACGTCCGAATGCATGTAGCGGACCTTGATGCCCTGCTCGTGCATATATTCGGTGAGATCCTCGGCCATGCGCTTGGTGAGGGTCGTGACGAGGCTGCGATAGCCAGCCTTGGCGACCTTGCGCACCTCGCTGACCAGATCGTCGACCTGGTCCTCGACCGGCTTGATCTCCACCGGGGGGTCGATGAGGCCGGTGGGACGGATGACCTGTTCGGAAAAGACCCCGCCCGTCTGCTCCAATTCCCACGGCCCCGGAGTGGCCGAGACGAAGGTCGTGAGCGGGCGCATCGCGTCCCATTCATTGAAACGCAGGGGCCGGTTGTCGATGCAGCTTGGCAAGCGGAAGCCATGTTCGGCGAGCGTGATCTTGCGGCGGTGGTCGCCTCGCGCCATCGCGCCGATCTGGGGTACCGTCTGGTGGCTTTCATCGACGAACAGAAGCGCGTTGTCGGGCAGATATTCGAACAGCGTGGGCGGCGGTTCGCCCGGCAGGCGACCCGTGAGGAAGCGAGAATAATTCTCGATGCCCGCGCAGCTGCCGGTCGCGGCGATCATCTCGAGATCGAAATTGGTGCGCTGTTCGAGCCGCTGCGCTTCGAGCAGCTTGCCCTCCGCTTCCAGTTCCTTGAGCCGCTCGGACAGCTCGTGGCGGATCGCCTCGGTAGCCTGCTTGAGCGTCGGGCCCGGCGTCACATAATGTGAATTGGCGTAGATCTTCACGCTGTCGAGCTTGGCGCCCGTCTTGCCGGTGAGAGGATCGAATTCGGAAATCTCCTCAATCTCGTCGCCGAAGAAGCTGATGCGCCAGGCCATGTCTTCATAGTGCGAGGGGAAGATCTCGAGATTGTCGCCGCGGACGCGGAAGGAGCCGCGCGCGAAATTGGTGTCGTTGCGCTTGTACTGGAGCGCCACGAGCTTGCGGATGATCTCGCGCTGGTCGACGCTCTGGTCCTTCTTGAGGCTGAAGGTCATCGCCGAATAGGTCTCGACCGAGCCGATGCCGTAAAGGCAGCTGACCGAGGCGACGATGATCACGTCATCGCGTTCGAGAAGCGACCGCGTGGCGCTGTGCCGCATCCGGTCGATCGCTTCGTTGATCGAGCTTTCCTTCTCGATATAGGTGTCGGTGCGGGGCACATAGGCTTCGGGCTGGTAATAGTCGTAATAGGATACGAAATATTCGACTGCATTGTCCGGAAAGAAGCTCTTGAATTCGCCATAGAGCTGCGCGGCGAGGATCTTGTTGGGCGCAAGGATCAGCGAGGGCCGCTGGAGCGTCTCGATGATCTTGGCCATGGTGAAGGTCTTGCCCGACCCGGTGACCCCCAGAAGTACCTGGCTGTTCTCGCCATGGTCGCGGATACCCTCGGTCAGCTCGCGGATCGCGGTCGGCTGGTCGCCCGCCGGTTCGAAATCGCTCCTGAGAACGAACTTGCGACCGCCTTCGGCCTTGTCGGGCCGGGCGGGACGGTGGGGCTTGAATTCCTCGCCGGTATCCGGCTCGGCCAGGCTGGTGCGGATCTGGATCGCCATAGGCCGCTATATGGCGACGCAGCCGCCAATGACAATGGAGCGGACCTGCGCACGATGGCCGGTGCCGCCCCGCCATGCTATGGAGAGCGACCTCGCCAGTAAGGGATGAACGCCATGCACCCTGCCACACTGATCGCCATCCCGGCCGCCTCGCTGTTGCTCGCAAGTGCCGCCGCGCCGCCGCGCGCTGGACAATGGATCAGCACCGCGACAATCGTCGATGTGTCGGCGCCCGGCATGCCTGCCGGGGCGGTGGCGATGATGAAGGGCAAGCCGCGCAGCCACAGCTATTGCCTTACCCAGAAACAGGTCGAGGAAGCGCCCGAGGAGATGTTTCGGCAGACCGAGGGCCAGTGCCAATATAAGAAGTTCGACATGGCGGGAGGCAAGCTCGACTCGGTAGCGGTGTGCACCGGCGGAATGGGCAAGATGGATATGACCATGACCGGCACTTACGACGCCACCAGCTATCAGAGCCACAATGTCATGCGCTTCAGCGGACCGCAGGGAAGCATGACGATGACCGCCCATGTGACGGGCAAGCGCACCGGCAACTGCTGATCCCCCTTGCCAAGCCGCCAGCGCCGTTCCAGTCTCGCCCGATGCGAATAGGGGAGCGTTACTGCAAGGCCGTCGTCCTCTTTTTGGGCGCGGCGCTTGCCGGGTGCAGCCAGGGCAGCGAGCCCGCGGGGCGGTTCATTTCCGAAGACGAGGTCGCCAAGCGGCTGGGTGCTGCCGCGCCGCACCTGCCGCGTCCCGGCGAATATGAAAGCCATGTCCGGATCGACGGCGAGAACGTGGCAGCGGGCGAAGGCGGCACCACGCGCGCCTGCCTGACAAAGGAGCAGCTTGCCGATCCGGTCGCCGCGCTCATTACCGGCGGGCGTGCCGATTGCGCCTATCGCCAATTCGATTTTCGCGGGCCCGATCTCAGCGCCGACATGCGCTGCATTGCCGACGGGGTCGCGCAGGAATTGCAGTTGACCGCCAGCTATCGCGCCGACGGTTTCGTGATCGCCATGCGCGCCGCCAACGGGGACGGAAGCCACCGCACCATCGACATGACCGCACAGCGCCTCGGCGACTGCGGCTGACCATCAGTAAAGGGGGAGAGTGATATGAAAAGGATGATGATCGTGCTGGCCGGACTGGGCGTGGCTGCCTGCGATGGCGCGCCCGCTCCGGCGTCGGAGGAAAATGCACCCAAGCAGAAAGCCGAGCTGTTGGAGCCGGGGCTCTATGAAGTGTCGGTGACGGTCGACAAGCTCGCTTCGGCCGACGGAGCCGAGCCCGCGACCCCGCTCGAAGCCGGCCAGGAATTGACCAAGCAGGTCTGCGTCGCAAGCGAAGGTATCTCGACCCCGGCGCTCTATGCCGAAGGCGATGACGATTGTGCCTTGCGCAATCCCTATGTCCGGCCGGGCCGCTTCCAGTCGGATCTGCGCTGCACCCGGTCGGGCGTATCGGGGCAGGTCAATCTGTCGGCCAATGGCACTTATGAAGCCGAGTCGTTCGAGACGGACGTTCGCACCCTGACCGCGCTCGCCTCGACCGGCGACTATGCGATGAGCCGGACGGTGACGGGGCGCCGCGTCGGTGATTGTCCGACCGAAGGCGACGAATCCGCAGGCTGATTCCAAGTCCGCATCGCAGACCATCGGGAGGCGCCTTCGGGGCGCCTCCTTTTTGCCCGCCGGAGCGCCTCTCTTATGTGCGCTGCAACAGGCCCGACCGGGCCGGAATCGAAACGAAATTTTTTGATTTTGAAAAGGCCAGCAGTTCTGCGGATTTAGCGTTAGGCAAGCGTTAATTGAGGCCAAAGTTGCAAAAAAGACTCTTGTGTCCCGTTTGGGATTAGGCACAATGGGTAGTGTTGCGAACGGGGGAAACGCTCAACATATAGCTGTTGGGGCTGGAAATTGTGATTTCCGGCATGAGCAGGGCTGTGTGTTGCGGGGATATCGGGGACAAGTCCCTGAAATGACTCGATTTCGCTTCAAACGGGGTCGGATCGGGTGTATCCACACGATTCGAACATAACAGGAACATCGCTCCGCCGCCCGGAGCCCAACGATTACGGGGATGCAGCATGGATCTTTCGACCGGAAATGAAGTCACCGCCGACGATGTCACGGTCTCCGATTCCAAGAAGGTCAACGATCGCCGGTTCGCCATCCGGACCGACGAGACGCGCGATGCCAAGCTGACCGAGTTCGGCAAGGAGACGCTGCGCGACCGATACCTGCTGCCCGGCGAGAAGTTCCAGGACCTGTTCGCCCGCGTGGCCGATGCCTATTCGGATGACCAGGCGCATGCCCAGCGCATGTACGACTATATCTCCAACCTCTGGGTGATGCCCGCCACGCCGGTCCTGTCGAACGGCGGCACCGGCCGCGGCCTGCCCATCTCCTGCTATCTCAACAGTGTCGACGACAGCCTCGACGGCATCGTCAACACCTGGAACGAGAATGTCTGGCTGGCGTCCAAGGGCGGCGGCATCGGCACCTATTGGGGCAATGTCCGCGGCATCGGCGAGCCGGTTGGCCTCAACGGCAAGACCAGCGGCATCATTCCCTTCGTGCGCGTGATGGACAGCCTGACGCTGGCGATCAGCCAGGGTTCGCTGCGGCGCGGATCGGCGGCCTGCTATCTCGACATCTCGCACCCCGAGATCGAGGAGTTTCTCGAGATCCGCAAACCCTCGGGCGACTTCAATCGCAAGGCGCTCAACCTCCACCATGGCGTGCTTATCACCGACGAGTTCATGGAAGCGGTGCGCGACGGCGAGCAGTTCGATCTCAAGTCGCCCAAGACCGGCGAAGTGCGCGGCACCGTCAATGCCCGCGCCTTGTTTCAGAAGCTGGTCGAGACCCGGCTGGCGACGGGCGAGCCCTATATCGTCTTCGCCGACACGGTGAACAATTCGATGCCCAAGCATCATCGCGACCTGGGCCTCAAGGTGTCGACCTCGAACCTCTGTTCGGAAATCACCCTGCCGACCGGCAAGGACCATCTCGGCGCCGATCGCACCGCGGTCTGCTGCCTTTCCTCCCTGAACCTCGAGACGTGGGACGAGTGGAACGGCAACAAGCGTTTCATCGAAGACGTGATGCGCTTCCTCGACAATGTCCTGTCCGACTATATCGCTCGCGCTCCCGACGAGATGGCACGCGCCAAATATTCGGCCGAGCGCGAGCGTTCGGTTGGCCTCGGCGTGATGGGCTTCCACAGCTTCCTCCAGGCCCGCGGCCTGCCTTTCGAAGGCGCAATGGCCAAGTCGTGGAACATGAAGATCTTCAAGCATATCCGCGCGCAGGTCGATGAGGCCTCGATGATGCTCGCCAAGGAGCGCGGTCCCTGCCCCGACGCCGCCGACATGGGCGCGATGGAACGCTTCTCGTGCAAGATGGCGATCGCGCCGACCGCGTCGATCTCGATCATCGCGGGCGGCACCTCGGCCTGCATCGAGCCCATTCCCGCCAACATCTATACCCACAAGACGCTGTCGGGCAGCTTCGTGGTGAAGAATCCCTATCTCGAAAAGCTTCTCACCGAGAAGTCGAAGAATAGCGAACAGGTGTGGAATTCGATCCTCGAGAAGGGCGGCTCGGTCCAGCATCTCGACTTCCTCAGCGAGGAAGAGAAAGCGACCTTCAAGACCAGCTTCGAGATCGACCAGCGCTGGCTGCTCGAACTGGCGGGCGACCGCGCGCCGATGATCGACCAGGCACAGAGCCTCAATCTCTTCATCCCGGCCGATGTCGACAAGTGGGATTTGTTGATGCTCCACTTCCGCGCCTGGGAACTGGGCATCAAGTCGCTTTACTATCTGCGTTCCAAGTCGGTGCAGCGCGCCGGTTTCGCGGGCGGGGTGGAAAAGGACAACACACCCGAGGCCGCCAAATATGAGCTGCCCTCGACCGATTATGACGAATGTCTGGCGTGCCAGTAAGATGGAGACGGAACGCCTCCTTTTCCTGATTGTCGCGGTGCTGCTGGGGCCTGCTGTTTTTCTGAACGGCCTTACTATCTATCGCAGCGGACGGTCCTTGTTTGGCCACGATCTTGCCGAGGCGCTGCAAGGCTTGCCCTTCACGTACCGCAAGGCCGGTCTGTTGATGATGGCGGTGGGGCCGTTGGCCACGATCGCCATCGTCACCCTGCTGCTGACCTTGCCGGAAGCAGGGTGATGAAGGCCGTGGCGATCATCCTCGCGGTTCTCGGACTTGCGCTCATCTTTCTTGCCCGGCGCAAGGAGATGCCCGCGGTCCGCGCCAATTTCCGCCTGATGGGCGGAGCGATGATGGCGATCGCCCTCGGCTTTGCCGCCTATGACGCGATGGAGGGCTAGGCGATGCTGACCATCCTCTTCTTCCTGGTCGCCATTGCCCTTGCCGGCCTGGGCATCAGCTTCGGCAGCAATGCGAAGATGGAGGCGGGCAAGCGCCGCCTCGTCGCCCTCCTCTTCTATGCCGCCGCCATTCTCTTTATCATCGCCGCTATCGGCCACATCGTTCGCACCTAAGGAGCTTTTTCATGTCCCTCTTGGAAGCCCGTAAAGCCTACAAGCCCTTCGAATATCCCTGGGCCTATGAATATTGGAAAAAGCAGCAGCAGGTGCACTGGATGCCCGAGGAAGTGCCGCTGGGCGAGGACTGCCGCGACTGGGCGCAGAAGCTTACCGAGCATGAGCGCAACCTCCTGACGCAGATCTTCCGCTTCTTCACCCAGGCCGATGTCGAGGTGCAGGACTGCTATCACGACAAATATGGCCGGGTGTTCAAGCCCACCGAAGTGAAGATGATGCTCGCCGCTTTCTCCAACATGGAGACGATCCACATCGCGGCCTACAGCCATCTGCTCGACACGATCGGCATGCCCGAAAGCGAATATTCGGCTTTCCTCCAATATAAGGAAATGGCCGACAAGCATGACTATATGAACCAGTTCGGGGTCGATACGGACGAGGATATCGCCAAGACGCTGGCGATGTTCGGCGGCTTCACCGAGGGGCTTCAGCTGTTCGCCAGCTTCGCCATGCTGATGAACTTCCCGCGCTTCAACAAGATGAAGGGCATGGGGCAGATCGTCAGCTGGTCGGTGCGCGATGAATCGCTGCACTGCGAAGGCATCACCCGCATGTTCCACGAATTCGTCAAGGAACGCGACTGCCTGACCAAGAGCGTGAAGGACGACATCATCGACTGCTGCCAGAAGGTGGTGCGGCTCGAAGACAATTTCATCGACCTTGCCTTCGAACTGGGGCCGGTCGAGGGCATGACGCCCAAGGATATCAAGAAATATATCCGCTACATCGCCGACTGGCGGCTGGGGCAGCTGGGCTTCAAGCCCATCTACATGGTCGAGGAACATCCCCTCCCCTGGCTCGCGCCGCTGCTCAATGGCGTCGAACATGCCAACTTCTTCGAAACCCGCGCGACCGAATATTCGAAGGCCGCGACCCGAGGCGACTGGAACGACGTCTGGCACAATTTCGACCGCCGCCAGAAAGCGAAAGCGTCGAACGACGAAGACGGCGCCGAGGACGAAGCGGATATGTTTGAGGGCGCTGCGGAGTAGGGAAATGATCATTCCACTGTTTTCCGAGCGGACTAAGCCTTCGGAAAATGATGAGATTTATCAGTACGAAGAGGTGCCGCAGAAGCTTCGGGTTCAAGCACAGCAAATCTTGATCGACGCTATTGGCCCCCATGAACATCTGGGTCCTAACTGTTGGTCACCGCCACCTCACAACCCTTCCGCGTGGGAGTTTATTCACAAAACTATATGTCGCGAATACGGTGTGCACCGCTTGGGAAACGAACTGACCGAAGGCCAAAACGTAATCTCGTTCTTGGGCAGTTGTTCCGCGGAACAATTCGTTGACGTGGTTGAGATATCCACACGGTATATTGAGCGAATTATCTCAGATTGGAGCAGCGTCGAAAGAGAAACGAGAGGGATCGCCGCTACGCCCACCGACGCAATAGACGAGATTAATTACAGGTTTAGGAAGAGTGGATTCGGTTTTCAGTTTGAGGACGGACATGCTTTTCGCCTTGATTCAACATACACCCATGAGGAAGTTATAAAGCCCGCACTTACGCTAATATCTCGTCCTGGTTTCGAAGGTCCGAAAGATGAGTTTTTGGAAGCTCACAGATATTTCCGAGAAGGGGATTACGAAGCGACTGTTGTGGAAGCAGCAAAATCTTTCGAAAGCACCTTAAAAGCGATTTGCGAGATGAAGAGATGGGAGTGAAGGGAAGGCTCTAGGGCGTCAGACCTCTTAAAGGTGGTGCGGAAGAACGGGCTTTGGCCTCGCCACCTCGATGGTTCTTTCGATCAGCTAGTCGCAACTCTTGCTTCTGGTCTGCCAAAGGTTCGGAATGAGGAGGGCGCGCACGGCCAAGGCGCGACTCCGAGGCGTCACGAAATGTACATTGCGCAGTACGCACTAAATCTTGCTGCAGCAAAGATCGTTTTCGTTGTCGAGGCCGCGCACAGATAGTAACAATTTGACCGATTTAGATGACTAGCACCAGCTCCGGCGCCCGCCGCCATAAGGCCGCGCTAGTCCTTCGCCGACCAGCACATTGCCCACCGAGACACCGTCCACCATCACCACACTTAGCTTGCGGCCGTAGCGGTCTTCGTCTCGTTCGCCGGGTGCGCGGGCGGCGGTGACCTGGCCGCTGTTGACCAGTTGGTGCAGGCGACGGGTGGCCCGATCGCCCAGCGCCTTTTCCTCGGGGCAGCGGTAGTCGTGGGTTTCGGGGGCGTCGATGTCGAGGATGCGGATCTTCTGCCCTTCGATGTAGATGGTGTCGCCATCGACCACGCAATTATAGCCTCCGCCTTCGTGGCAGATCGAAAAGCCTCCCGTGAAACTGCTGGCGACCTCCTCGATGATCTGACCCGCGCGGCCACCGCCATCCTCGCGCGCCATGCCGATCCCGACCGCTGTCCCGCCAAGCGCCGCGATCAATGCGACGATGCCGACGAAGGTCCAACTGATGCTCTCGCTACGCTTGCCTCTCAACTCGACACGAGCCTTTCCGTCTTTCCACACTGGCTGGACATGCGCGCCGAACCAGTGGCGCCGTTGCCGGGTACTTTTGGTTGAAGGCCGGTCATAGCCTCCTCCGCGATCATCGCCATTGCTTCTCATGCCACCCCATCGTCAACCAGTGCGTAAGCATATCAGGTTAAACGGCGACAATGAGCAAGATGGAGCCCATCGAGGTTGATCCGCCTCTCCGCGAGATCCACGCACAGGCGGTTTCTGCCTTCAACGGCTGGCGGGGCTATTGCGTCGACCGCTTCGCGCGCATCGAACATGCTTCGGCATTATTGCTCGCTGCGCTGGCAAAAAACGGCACGATGGGCGACATCAAGCAGCCGAGGATGTTCAGTCAACGGATCGAACATCTACGCAAGGCAATGGATGGAGACGGGCCGTTTCCACCTTTACGCGCCAAGCTCGGCAAGTCGCTTTTGGCCCTCGCTCTCGCGATCGAGCAGCGCAACCGGATCGTTCATGCTGTCGGGACCATCAGCGTCGATACGCGCGGACAGTGGATCTGGACCTTGTCCTTCAGCCCAAACGGAAAAATCGAGGAGGTCGAAAAAGGGTGGCTGCGTCAAGCCGACGGCAAGACCTTGCACAACCAGCTCAAGTGTGAAGTCGACCGGTTCTCCGGACTCGCCGAAAATCTGCGTCACTCCCTGGCGGCCTGAACGACCGGTACGCCCTATCGATTAGCCGTCGGCCGTGCCCCCGAACCAGGCGTTCGCCTGGGGGCGGAAGAGGTAGTAGGCGAAGAGCGCGATGATCGCGAGGTTGACGAGCGCGAGGTTGCTGAAGGGTGCGGTGAGGAGGCCGATGATCAGCGCGAGGATCGACCAGCCGGTCCACAGATAACGCGACCAGTTCATTCCCTTGAGAACGCCATAGCCGCTCGCCATCGTGATCAGCCCGCCGAGGATGTTGGTCGCCAGCACGCCTTCGCGGCCAAGGCTGCTCGATGCCACCACTTCCGCGAAAGCCTCGGAATCGCTGGTCATCAGGATGCCGAAAATGGCCCATGCGCCGAAGATCAGGAACAGGGCCCCGATGACGCTCATCGCTGTCGATCGTTCGTTCATTCCGCTTCTTTCCGCGATGCGCCCTCGTCTGGCAAGATTTGCCGTCCGCGCGGCGAACTGCCATGCCCGCCTTTCATCCTCCAAGCCCATGTAGGAAAGACATCATGCTACTTGCCTTGCTCCTCGCCGCCCAGCCCGCCGACTGGCCCACCGGTCCCATCATCGAGGGTCATGGCCCCCACGCGTCGGTCGAGGCGACCATGGATATCCCGCAGGGCACGGTGCTGATGCATGCCTTCGACGCGGTCGAGCTGGGCGAGGACGGGAAGAGCCGCACGCTGCAATCCATTGCCCGCTTCATCAACATGCATGCCGCCGCGGGCGTCCCCGCCGATGCGATCCGGCCCGCCGTGGTGGTGCATGGTCCGGCGGTTTTCGCACTGACCCGTGACGAGCGGTTCGGCGAGAAGTTCGAGGGCAAGGCCAACCCCAATGCCGAACTGGTCGCCGGGCTGCTGGCCCATGGCACGCGCATCAGCGTCTGCGGACAGAGCGCGGCGGCGCAGGACGTCGCCAATGAAGACCTGCTCCCCGGCGTCGAAGTCGCACTGTCGGCGATGACTGCCCATGCGCTGCTCCAGCGGCAGGGCTATACGGTCAATCCCTTCTGAACTTGTGCATCATACCCGTTGCTGTATTAACTTCATAATACAGTAGGAGTTCGCTCATGATCAGCCTTGCTCTCGCGCTGGCCGCCGCCGCGGTGAAATGCGATATGCCGCCGCAGCCCGAAGTCGTCCAGCGCATCGAGGACCGCGATGCCGAGCTGTTCCATTTCGCCTTCGAAGGCTGCAATGCCGCAGCGCTCGAGGAATTGGTCCATCCCGATTTCCGGATGCTCCACGATCTCGAAGGGCTCGTCCTTCCGACCGGTGCTGCCTTCCTGAAGTCGGTGGCCGATCAATGCGCCAGGCGCGCACCCGGCGGGGAAAGCGCAGGCTATCGCAATCGCCGCCTCCTCACGCCCGGCACACGCGTCGTCCGGCGGCTGGGCGATTGGGGCGCGCTCGAGGAAGGCACGCACAGCTTTTTCGAATGGGAAGATGGCGAGTGGGTGCAGCGGGGCGGCGCGCGCTACATGCATGTCTGGAAATGGATGCGCACCGAGAACCGCTTCCGGCTGTTCGAAAGCATCAGCTACGATCACGGCGCCGCCATCCCCTACCCCCGGCGCTAGGATATGTTCAGCCCCGCTCCGCTTCGCCGAGCGGGAAGTGGGGAATGGGCTGAAGCCGCTCGAAGTCCTCACCGAGCGGCGAGTGGCCGAGCGCGGGCCAGACGACCTCTTCCTCGGGCACGCTGGTATCGGGCAGGCGGTCGAGAAGATCGCGGATGAGCGTCAGCCGGCCCAGCCGCTGGTCATTATAATCGACCACGGTCCAAGGCGCATGGTCGCTATGCGTCGCGGCGAACATCGCTTCGCGCGCCTTCGTATATTCGTCGAACTTCGTGCGCGCCGCGATGTCGATGGGCGACAGCTTCCACCTTTTGAGCGGGTCGGCCAGCCGTTCGGCAAAGCGCTCTTCCTGCGCTTCCTGGTCGCAGCTCAGCCAATATTTGAACAAGCGGATGCCATCGTCGACGAGCATCTTCTCGAAGGTCGGAACCTGCGCGAGGAAAAGGTCGACCTGCTCGGCCGTGGCGAAGCCCATGACCCGTTCGACCCCCGCGCGATTGTACCAGCTGCGATCGAACAGCACGATCTCGCCCGCCGTCGGCAGGTGCGCGACATAGCGCTGGAAATACCACTGCCCCCGCTCCACCTCGCTCGGTTTCGACAAGGCGACGGTGCGGCATTGACGCGGATTGATACGCGCCAAGATCGCCTTGATCGTACCGCCCTTGCCCGCCGTGTCGCGTCCCTCGAGCAGCACGACGATGCGTTCGCCCTTCGCCTTGGCCCAGCGCGCCATGCCCACCAGCTCATGCTCGAGCGCCTCGAGATGCTGCTCATAGGCCTCGCGTTTCATGGTCTTTCCCCCGGGACAAGATCGCGTTCGCCGAACCGTTTTTCTGCGGCTGGAGCCAAAATGGTAATCGAAGGTTAACCAAACACTGCCTAAAAGCGAGGGGAAAGCTGCACAGCTTTCTTCATGATGTTCCCAAAGTGACTGGCCGGATCTGCTCACCAGGTCCGGCCCCTTTTTTACCCGCATCGGCCAGATTGACGATCGTGCGCTCCTGCCGCATGGGCGGGCAATGCGCTTTTTCTCCGACAATGCCGCCCCTGCCTGCCCTGCGGTGATGGACGCCATCCAATCGGCGAATTGCCAGACCGCCGCCTATGATGGAGACGAATGGAGCCAGCGGCTCGACGCGGCCTTTTCCGACCTGTTCGAAACCGAGGTCCGGGCCTTTTGGGTGACCACGGGGACCGCTGCCAATTGCCTGGCGCTCGCGGCGCTATGTCCGCCGCATGGCAGCATCCTCACGCACGAAATGGCACATATCGAACAGGACGAAGCGGGTGCGCCGGGCTTTTTCACTCATGGGGCCAAGCTCACGCTACTCGAAGGCAAGGGTGCGAAAATCCCGCCCGCTGCGATCGACGAGGCTGTCGGCCGGGTGCGCAAGGACGTGCACCAGGTTCAGCCGCGCGCGCTGTCGATCACCAACGCCACCGAATATGGGCAATCCTACAGCGCCGCCGAAGTCGCGGCGATCGGCGAGATGGCGCGCAAGCACGATCTCGGCTTTCACATGGACGGGGCGCGCTTTGCCAATGCCGTGGCCTTTCGCGGCGAAAGTCCCGCCGACCTTACCTGGAAGGCCGGGGTGCAGGCACTGTCCTTCGGCTTCATCAAGAATGGCGGGATGAATGCCGAGGCGCTCATCCTCTTCGACACCGATCTCTATGGCCTGGTCGAAGTCATGAAGAAGCGGTCGGGCCATCTCTCGTCCAAAGGGCGCTATGCCGCGGCGCAGATCCTCGCGATGCTCGATGATGACCTGTGGCTCGACAATGCGCGCGCCGCGAACCGCGCCGCTGCCTTGCTGGGCGAAGCCTGCGGCAATCGCCTCAACCTTCCTGTCGAAGCCAACGAACTGTTCGTCGCGATGAGCGCGGACGAAGCGGCGTCGCTTCGGGCGCAAGGCTTCGATTTCTACGATTGGGGGCCGGGCGAAGTGCGGCTCGTCACCAGCTGGAACCAGGACATGAGCGAAGTCGAGAAACTGGCCGAGGCGATCCGATCCCTGTGAGCGAGCGCCGCGAGACATTCCTGCATGTCGTCCTCCCCTTCATCATCTTCACGCTCATCTGGGGATCGACCTGGATCGTGATCCGTGACCAGCTGGGCAGCGTCCCGGCGCAATGGTCGGTGGCCTACCGCTTCATCATCGCGACGATCGGCATGGCAGCGGTGGCGCATTGGCGCGGACAGTCGCTCCGGCCCACCCAAGGAATGCTCGCCGTCGCCTCGGTGGTCGGCATCTCGCAATTCTGCGCCAATTTCAACGCGGTCTACATGGCCGAGCATCATATCACTTCGGGGCTCGTCGCGACGGTATTCGCCTTGCTCATGCTCCCCAATGCGCTGCTTGCTTGGTGGTGGCTCGGCCATCGCCCAACGGGACGTTTCCTTGCCGCCAGCCTCGTCGCCATCGGAGGGATCATTCTTCTCTTCCTTCACGAACTGGAGGCGCGACCCGACCTGACCGTAACCGCGCTATGGACCGGGGTAGGCTGGACCATCGTCGGGCTGGTCGCCGCGGCGATTTCCAACGTCTACCAGGCACGCGAACAGGTGAAGCAATATCCGCTGTTCGCTTTGCTCGCCTGGGCGATGGGGATCGGGGCATTGTGCGACATTCTCATTGCCTGGACGATGACGGGCCCTCCCGTTTTCGAAGCGCGCGCGGGTTATTGGATCGGCCTTCTTTGGCTATCGCTCGCCGCTTCGGTCATCTGCTTTTCGCTTTATTATCCGGTGGTGCGGCGAATCGGGCCGGGCAAGGCAGCCTATTCGAGCGCGATCGTTCCCATCATCGCCATGGCACTATCGACCCTGTTCGAGGGTTTCGAATGGACGACGCTGGCTATAGGCGGCGCCGCGCTGGCGATCGGCGGGATGCTGATCGCCGTTTCCGCGCGGCGACGCCCGCAGCTTGTCACCAACCCCGACGCGGCATGAGGAGTTGAAATGGCCGACGCCCGCATGAACCCCGAAGCGCCCACTGCGCCCGATCACGCCCCGACCTTTCGCAAGGACTATCGCGAACCTGACTGGTGGGTGCGTCATGTCGAACTGGACATGGATCTCGACCCGGCGACGACACGGGTGCGGGCCACCCTGCGGGTCGAGCGCAATGGCGAGCATGACCGGCCGCTCCGCCTCGCGGGAGACGGTCTGAAGCCCGTGACCGTGGAGATCGACGGCGAAAAGGCGCGCTCGGGCATGGAGGGCGACGACTTGCTGGTCGAAATGGACAGGGACGCTGCCCAGGTCGCAACCGAAGTCGAGATCCATCCTGATCGCAACAGTCAGTTGATGGGGCTTTATGCTTCGGGCGGACTTTTGTGCACCCAGTGCGAAAGCGAGGGCTTCCGCCGGATCACCTTCCACCCCGATCGGCCCGACGTGCTTTCGACCTATGCGGTCACGATGCGGGCCGATGCGGAGAAATTCCCGATCCTCCTCGCCAACGGCAATCTCGTCGAGCAAGGCAAGCTTGACGATGGCCGCCATTTTGCGCGCTGGGAAGACCCTTTCCCCAAGCCAAGCTATCTGTTCGCTCTCGTCGCGGGCGACCTTAAGGCCAATCGCGACCGTTTCACGACGATGAGCGGCCGCGAAGTCGAGCTCAACATCTGGGTGCGCGAAGCCGATCTGCCGCGCACGCGCCATGCGATGCAGGCACTCAAGGACAGCATGAAGTGGGACGAGGAGGTCTATGGCCGCGAATATGACCTCGATCTTTTCAACATCGTCGCGGTGGACGATTTCAACTTCGGCGCGATGGAGAACAAGGGCCTCAACATCTTCAACTCGCGCTACATCCTCGCCGATGCGGACAGCGCGACCGATGCCGATTTCGACGCGATCGCGGGCGTGGTCGCGCATGAATATTTCCATAATTGGTCAGGCAACCGAGTAACCTGCCGTGACTGGTTCCAGTTGAGCCTCAAGGAAGGCTTCACCGTGTTCCGCGACCAATGCTTCAGCCAGGCGATGACCTCGGAAGCGGTCAAGCGGATCGAGGATGTCCGGGTGCTTCGTGCGATCCAGTTCCCGGAGGATTCCGGGCCGCTGGCGCACCCCGTGCGCCCCGAAAGCTATATCGAGATCACCAATTTCTACACTGCGACGGTCTATAACAAGGGTGCCGAACTGATACGGATGATGCACACCATCCTCGGCCCCGAGAAATTCCGCGCTGCGACCGACCTCTATTTCGAGCGCCACGATGGCGAAGCTGCGACCTGCGAGGATTTCGTGCGCTGCATGGAAGAGGCAGGCGGTGTCGATCTTGAACAGTTCAGGCTCTGGTACAGCCAGGCCGGCACGCCGCGCGTGAAGGCGCGCCTCATCCGCGACGAGAAAGCGAATGTCGCGAGGCTGCAGCTTGAGCAGACGGTTCCCGACACGCCGGGCCAGACCGGCAAGGCGCCGATGGTGCTGCCGCTCAAGACCGCGCTGCTGTCGGCGCAAAGCGGGCGCGAGATCGAGGAACGGCTCATCCTGTTCGACAAGGCCGAGGATGAAATTGTCTTCGACAATGTGACCGAGCCGGTCATCCTGTCGATCAATCGCGATTTCTCCGCGCCGGTCATCATCGAAAGCGACCGAAGCGATGACGAACTGGCGACGCTGGCGGCGATGGATGCCAATCCCTTCGCCCGTTACGAAGCCATGCAGGAGTTGATGCTCCATTCGCTCTTGCCTGCCGCGCGCGGCGAAGAGGTGCCGCCCGCCGATCCGGTGATCGAGGCGGTGCGGCGGACCTTGAACGACGACACCCTCGACAAGGCGCTGAAAGCCGAGGCGATCCGTCTGCCCAGCGAAGCGATGATCGGCGAGCGCCTGGAGGAAATCGATCCCGACCAGGTGCATCGGGCGCGCTCGACGCTTGCGGAAGAGATTGGCGCCGCGCTTGGCACCGAGCTTGTCGAGGCGCAGGCCATCGAGGCCGCGGGCGATGATCTGTCGGTCGAGGCCAAGGGGATCCGGGCGCTCCGCCGCGAGGCGCTGGGACTGCTGGCGGCGGGTGAGCCGGAGGAAGGTGCGCGGCTG
Organism: Sphingomicrobium lutaoense; assembly: GCF_014195685.1. Taxonomy (GTDB): domain Bacteria; phylum Pseudomonadota; class Alphaproteobacteria; order Sphingomonadales; family Sphingomonadaceae; genus Sphingomicrobium; species Sphingomicrobium lutaoense. Next base: position 1,574,521 of record NZ_JACICF010000001.1, read on the forward strand.
GCCAAGGCGCTTTACGACCGGGCCGACAATATGACCGATCGCCAGACCGCGCTGATGATCCTCAGCGGCCTTGAGGCCGAGGAGCGCCAGCTAGCCTTCGACGCCTTCTACGAGCGCTACAAGGGTAACAGCCTCGTTCTCGACAAATGGTTCGCGCTCCAGGCTGCGGCGCAGCGCCCCGATACGCTCGAGCGGGTCGAAAAGCTCGTCGACCACCCTGATTTCACCTTGAAGAACCCCAATCGCCTGCGTTCGCTGATCAGCAATTTCGCGGCCAACCAGTGGGCGTTCCACCATTCCAGCGGTCGCGGCTATGCACTGCTCGCGAAGATGGTCATCGAGGCCGACCGGATCAATCCGCAGGTCGCCGCGCGGATGGTACCGCCGCTCGGCCGCTGGCGGCGCTACGTTCCCGATCGGGCGCGCCTGATGAAGGAAGCACTGGAGACGATTGCCTCCAGCGAGGGACTGTCAAAGGATGTCTACGAACAGGTGTCCAAGAGCCTTGGCTGACGAAGTCTAGCGCGCCAACCAGTCCGCGACGGCCGCCGCCACTTCGTTCGCCGCGACGTTCAGCGCCTGCGGCACCGTCGCGGCGGTGCCGTCGGCGGGGCGCCGCGCCTCGAACCGGCGGCTTTCGACACGGTCGCCGCGGTTGAGCGCCGCATCATAGACCACCACCACTTCGCCCGTATCGGCATGATAGCCGAAATGCTGGAGCGTGCCGGTGACGCGAGTGCCGGGATCGATCAGCGCCTGCCGGGGATCGAGCACGACGCGTCCCGTCATGCGCGTCACCGTCTCGGCAAGTAGCTGCTGGAACAGCGTCGCGGGACGATCGACCCAGACGACATCCTCGACATAGGCGATCGCGGTCGGGCCCACATGAACCGGCACGCGCGTGACTGACAGCGCCTGCGGGACCACCGGCATTTCGATGGTGAGCGAATTTTCGGGGCTGGCGGTGCGGGCGATCGAGGCGGGCGCGGGCGCGGCGGTGCTGAGCGTCGCGAGCGTCGGCGGCAGGTCGCGACCACCGAGACAGGCAGCAAGCGCCAGCGGCAAGGCGGCGATGGTGAGAAGTCGGATCATCGGTGAGCCTTTCATCGCGGCTTGTAGTCGGGAAGCTTCTGGGGCTTGAGCGCTCCGCCCACCCCTTCTTCGTTGAGACGGCGAGTGAAATCGTCGAGGCTGTCCGTCAGTTGGCGCAGGTCGCGCACCAGGCGGTCGGCCTCGGGAAGCGTGGATTTCGAGAAGGTCTGGAGACCTGGCCGCGCATCATTGATCGCGCCGTCGAGATTGGCGGCCGCGCCCTCGATCGACTTGATCGCGCTTTGCAGGTCTTCCATCGCGGGCCCTGCATTTTCGTTGAGGATGCGGTCGGTACTGTCGGCAACCTGTCCCCATCGCTCGGCGGCGATGCCTGCCTGCCGCGCAGCCACGCGCGCATCGGCGACCGCATCGGCAAGATCGGGCGCGCGCGCCGCGAGCGTATCGGTGGTCCGTTCGATATTCTCGAGAATGTCCGAGATCGAATTCTGGTTCTCGTCCGAAAGCAATTCGGTCATGCGCTCGGTGAGGCGCTGGATGCGGTCGATCAGTTCGGGCGCCGAGTTGAGCACGGTGTCGAGGACGCTCGCGCTCGCCGGAATCACCGGGCAGCCCTGCGGCCCCACGTCGGTAAGCGGCTTGGCGCCTTCGATCGCGCCATCGAGCTGGATTTCGGAAACGCCGGTGAAGCCGACCCCCGAAATCTGGGCCTGCGTGCCCTGCAGCACGGGCGTGTCGCTGTCGACCGAAATGCGGACCCAGACGAATTCGGGATTGTCGGGAAGGAGGCTGATCGATTCCACTTCGCCCACGGGCACGCCCGAGAAGCTGACGTTCGAGCCGCGGTTGAGTCCGCCCACGCCCTCGGCGAAATAGACGTCGTAGCAGATCTTGGTCGCAGCCGAGAGACCCGCGATCCACACCGTGAAGCCCAGAAGAGCGATCAGAAGGCTCAGCGTGACGGCGCCGACGAGGATATGGTTGGAACGCGTTTCCATCAGCCCACACTAGCCCCTGTCTTATGCCCGCTTGCAGCTCTTCCGCGTGGGCCGTTGAAATATTCCTGGATCCAAGGATGGTCCATTGCGAGCAATTCCTCAATGGTGCCGACCGCAATCACCTTCTGGTCGGCCAGCACCGCGACGCGATCACAGATGGCGTGCAGCGTATCGAGGTCATGCGTGATGAGAAATACGGTGAGATCGAGCTTTTGTTTCAGCTTGACGATCAATTCGTCGAAAGCCGCCGCGCCGATGGGATCGAGACCCGCGGTCGGCTCGTCGAGAAACAACAGCTCGGGATCGAGCGCCAAGGCCCGGGCGAGCGCCGCGCGCTTGCGCATCCCGCCCGACAGTTCGGACGGATATTTGGGTCCCGCATTGGCGGGCAGGCCCGACATGGCGATCTTGTAGGCCGCGATCTCGTCGAGCAGTTCGCCCTTGATGTAAGGGAAATATTCGCGGATCGGCACCTGCACATTCTCGGCGACCGTGAGCGTCGAGAAAAGAGCGCCATTCTGGAACAGGATGCCCCAGCGCCGCCGGATATTCTTGGCCTCGGCCTCGTCGCGATCGACCATCGGTTCGCCGAGCACCTCGATCTCGCCGCTGACGGGCTGCTGGAGCCCGATGATCGAGCGCATCAGCACCGACTTGCCCGTTCCCGAGCCGCCGACCACGCCGAGGATCTCGCCGCGACAAACAGTAAGATCGAGATCCTTGTGCACATATTGCTCGCCAAAGGCGTTGCTCAACCCGCGCACGGTGATGATTTCGTCGCACGCCATCAGTTCCAGCCCACCTGCGAGAAGAAGACCGCGAAGACCGCGTCGAGGACGATCACCATGAAGATCGACTGCACCACCGCGGTCGTGGTGCGCAGGCCCACTTCCTCGCTATTGCCCTTGACCTGCATGCCTTGGAAACAACCCGCCAATGCGATGATGAAGCCGAAGATCGGCGCCTTGATGAGACCGACCCACAGATCGGTAATGGGGATCACTTCCTGGAGCCGCGAGATATAGGTGAGGGGCGGGATTTCGAGCACCAGCCAACAGAAGAGCCCGCCACCCGCGAGCGTCAGCACCATCGAGAAGAAAGCAAGAAGCGGCATCATCACCACCGCCGCGAGGAGGCGAGGAATGACGAGCGCCTCGACCGGCGAAACCCCGATCGTGCGCATCGCGTCGATTTCCTCGGTGATCTTCATCGTGCCGATCTGCGCGGCGAAGGCGCTGCCGGAGCGGCCCGCGACCATGATCGCGGTCATCAGTGTTCCCAATTCGCGCAGCGTCAAGCGGCCGATGAGGTTGATCGTATAGACTTCGGCACCGAACTGCTGGAGTTGCACCGCGCCCTGCTGCCCGACGACGATCCCGATGAGGAAGCTCATCAGGCCGATGATGCCCAGCGCCCGCACCCCGACCAGGTCGAAGCGCTGAACTACCGCGTTGAAACGGAAGCGCTTGGGATGACGAATGAGCGAAGCGAAGCCGAGGATGACCGAGCCAAAAAAACCCAGGAGACCGACGAAAGTGCGGCCGAATTCGATGGTCCATTCGCCCAGTTCGGCGAGAAATGCGAGCGGCCGTGGCGGCTTTTCGCGCTGGACCGGAGCGCCTGGATCGGCATCGGCCACCTGGCCGATGAGGTCGTTGATCTCGGGTGACTGGCCCACGATGGTCGCGCCGCGATCGCGCACCGTGCGATGCAGCAGCCAGGCCCCGACCGTGTCGATGCGGTCGACGCCCGAGACGTCCAGCGTAAGAGGATCGGGAGCCGCATCGATGTCGCGGCGAATTCCGCCCAGGCGGCTGATCGTCAGCGCGCCCTCGATCGCCAGGCGGTGCGGCCCCCCGTCGGGCGATGTTTCGGTTTCCTCCACCATCGTCGCCACCCTTGCGCGAATAAGCGCAGCGCGGCAAGTCAAACTCCACCCTCGCCGATCCAAGGTGCGGCTGCCCTTTTCTTGCCCGCTTTTGACCTATAGGGCGAATGTTGAATGAACGATCTCGGCGCTCCCCAACGACCCATCCTGTTTGTCCCCGTCGGCGACCAGACGGCCCGTCTCTATGGGCTCGATGCGCGGCAACGTGCCTATCGCATCGCCGAAAAGGCGGGCCTGGCTCCCGGCACCGAGGACGGCCTCGCCAGCGAAGGCGAAAGGGGCACCGTCATTGCCGACCTTGCCTTTGCCTGGGATCCGGCTTGGCTGAACCATCTGATCGCCAATCCGGGCCATGTGCTGGTGGTCGAGGGTCGTCCCGTCCTTGCCCATTGCACCCGCGCCGCCGAGCGAGAGGCGGTCCTGGCTGCGATTCATGGCGAAAAGCGCCTCGAAGATGGCGGACTGGTCGCCATCGACCCCGCGACCACCGAGCTCAACTATCATGCGCTCCGCAAGCGCGAGCGGCCATTCATCATGCCCTTGCGCACCGACAACCGGATCGAGGTGGAAAAGGCGCTTTACGATGCCAGCTACAAGGGGGTGACCGACCTTCTGACGCTTTATCTGTGGCGGCGGCCTGCCTTCCATCTCACGCGCTGGGCGGCAGCGGCCGGGCTGAGCCCCAACATGGTCACCGCGGTCGGCGCGATCCTGTGCGTCGCGGCCTTCTTCCTGTTCTGGCAGGGCCATTATTGGTGGGGCGTCGCCAGCGGCTTCGGCTTCATGGTGCTCGATACCGTCGATGGCAAATTGGCACGCTGCACGGGCACCAGTTCCTATTGGGGCAATATCTTCGACCATGGCATCGACCTCGTGCATCCGCCTTTCTGGTGGTGGGCCTGGGCCGAGGGTCTGAAAATCTACGCAGGCGGGGCATTCCGCTACGAGCCGGTCTATGAAGCCCTGATCCTCGCCGCGATCATCGGCGGCTATGTCGTTCAGCGCGTAATCGAAGGCATCTTCATGCGCCGCTACGGGATGCACATCCATGTTTGGCGCCGCATCGACAGCCGCTTCCGCCTGATCACCGCCCGGCGCAATCCCAACATGCTCATTCTCGTCGTCGCGCTCGCTCTCGGCCGGCCTGACGTGGGCCTCGAACTGGTCGCCCTCTGGACGATCGTCAGTCTCATCTTCCATGCGGTGCGTCTGACGCAGGCCGAAAGCCGCCGGATGCGCGGCGAGGCCGTCACCAGCTGGTTGTCATGACTCGCTGGAATGCGCTGCTGCTGGCAGGGTCGAGACCCGGCGCGGACCCGTTCGCCGAGGCCCATGGCGTCTCCCTGAAGGCCCTCATCCCGGTCGGCGGAAAGCCCATGGTGGCAAGGGTCGCCGAAAGCCTGCTCGGGTCCCGCGAGATCGACGAAGTTACCATCCTCACCCAGGACCCGGTGCGGCTTTCCCCCGCCCTGCCCGAAAATGCGCGCCTCAAGCTCGGCATTTCGGAAGGCACCATTGCCGCCACGCTCGAGGCGGTGCTGGCCGACCCCGAAACGCGTTTCCCGATCCTTGTCACCACCGCCGATCATGCGCTGCTCGATCCCGACATGATCGCCGATTTCATCGCCAAGGCCGAAGGCGCGGACCTTGCCATCGGGCTGGTCGAGAAAAGGCCACTGATGGAACGGCTGCCAGGCACACGCCGCACCTGGCTCAAGTTTCGCGGAGGGGCCTATTCGGGAGCCAATCTCTTCGCATTCTCCTCGCCCCGCGCGGCGCGTGCGATCGCGCTGTGGCGAGGGGTCGAGCAGGACCGCAAGAAGGGCTGGAAGATGATCGCCGCGCTCGGTCCGGCACTCCTGTTGGGATCGGTCCTGCGGCTCAGGACGTTGCAGCAGACATTGGACCGGGTCGGCCGCTCGCTCGGCATTTCGGTCCGCGCGGTCGAGATGGCCAACCCCCTTGCGGCAGTCGATGTCGACAAGCAGGCCGACTTCGAGCTGGTGACCGAAATAGTGGAAGGACGGGCATGACCGATCTTGCAATCTACGACATGGACCGGACGGTGACGCGCCGCGCCACCTATACTCCCTTCCTGTTGCATTGCGCGATGCGCCGTTCGCCGTGGCGGCTATTGCTGCTTCCCCTCGTGATCGGCTCGATGCTGGCCTATCTGGCCAAGCTGGTCGACCGGGGAGAGCTGAAGGAAATCAACCATTTCCTCCTGCTCGGCAGGCGTCGCAGCCCGGCGGAACTCGAGCCGCTGGTCAAAAGCTTCGCCGACCGGCAGATCGCTTCGAACATCCGTCCGGGCGCAGTGGGGGCGATTGCCCGCGACAAGGCGGAGGGACGGCGCGTGGTGATGGCGACGGCCAGCTATCGATTCTATGCCAAGGAAATCGCCGACCGGCTGGGCTTTGACGATTGCATCGGCACCAACAGCGTCCTTGGCCTCGACGAAGTCGTCCATGCCAAGATCGATGGCGAGAATTGCTACGGCCCCGCCAAGAAGAGGATGATCGACGACTGGGTCGCGACGCACGAAATCTCGCCGGGCAAGATCCGTTTCTATTCGGACCATGCCAGCGACAAGCCGGTGTTCGAATGGTCGGACGAACCCGTCGCGGTCAATCCGCACGGAAAGCTGCAACGCCTCGCCGAAGAACGGGGCTGGCGGATCGAGGACTGGGGCTAAGGCCCCCGCGCCCTAACGCGGGGGCCTTCACCCTCTCGATCAGACCGCGTCGAGTGCGTTGGCGAAGTCGGCAATCAGATCCTCGGCCTTTTCCACACCGATCGAGATGCGCACCAGGCTGTCGCTGATGTCGAGTGCGGCGCGCCGTTCATCGGGCACCGAGAGATGCGTCATCGCGGCGGGAGCCGAGGCAAGCGTCTCGGTTCCGCCAAGGCTCACCGCCAGCTTGGCGATTTTCAAGGCATCGAGGAATCGGAAGGCCTCGGCTTCGCCGCCCTTCAGATAGAGCGAGAAGGTCGAGCCCGCGCCCAGGCAATGGCGGTCGTAAATGTCCTTCTGGCGGCTACCCTCCTCGAGGAAGCCCAGATAACCGACGCGGTCGACCTTGGGGTGGTCGCGAAGAAAAGCGCAGACTTTCTCGGCATTTTCACCCGCGCGCGACATGCGCAGTTCGAGGGTTTCGAGGCTGCGGAGAAGCATCCATGCGGTGTTGGCATCGCAGATGCCGCCGAGCGTGTTGCGCATCGGGCGGACCTTGTCGAGCAGCGCCTTCTTGCCGGTGAGGCCACCCGCGACGAGATCCGAATGGCCGCCCGCATATTTGGTCAGGCTGTAGACCGAAATGTCGGCGCCCTGGTTCTGGGGCTTGGCCCAGAGCGGGCCGAGGAACGTATTGTCGATCGCGATCGGCGGGCGCGAAGCCTCGTCGAAAGCGGCGCTGCGCGCGGCATGGACTGCTTCGACATCGACGAGCGCATTGGTCGGATTGCCCGGGCTTTCGAGATAGATCATCGAGACCTTGCCGCCCTTTTCGTCGGCCATGTCCTTGGCCTTGGCGAGCGCGGCATCGATTTCCTCGCGCGTGGCGCCTGCCGGGAAATCGACATGGCCGATCCCGAATTGCGACAGGATCTTCATGATGATTGTCTCGGTCGCGGCATAGAGCGGCCCCGACATGACAATGACATCGCCCGGGCGGGCAAAGGTGAGGAGCAGGATCGAGATGGCGGTCATGCCCGAGGAAAAGACCAGGGCTTCCTCGGCATCTTCCCAGAGCGCCAGGCGATCCTCGAGGATTTCCTGGTTGGGATTGTTGAAGCGCGCATAGACCAGCCCGTCGGTGCCGCCGGGCCGCTTGCCCGTGATGCCTTCGAAGAAATGCTTGCCGTCGGCGGCCTTCTCGAAAACGAAGGTCGAGGTGTGGAAGACCGGCGGCTTCAACGATCCTTCGGAAAGGGAAGGATCGAAGCCATATCCCATCATCATGGTGGCGGGATCGAGCTTATGGTTGCCGATATGGGTGGCAGGGTTCTTGGGTTTGCGGCCTTCGCTCACGGGATAGCTCCAATCTTGGGGGTTCGGACGCCCGCTTAGCGTTCCGGAGGAGCAATGCCAATCATGCTGATCTGTCGGCCATAGTTGGCTTCGCCCCGATGGGTTGCTCGGCGATAGCTGAAAAAGCGCTTTTCAAGCGCATAGGTATCGAGCCCGGCAAGCCAGATGCTCGAGATGCCCGCCGCCGCCAGCCGAGCGGCGACATAGGATTCCAGGTCGAAATGCGGCTTGCCCGACGCGCCCTCGGCAAAGAAGCGGGCATTGACAGGATCTTCCTCGAGGAAGGGCTCGGGGAAGGCTTCGTCCACTTCATAACTGCGCTGCGCGATACAGGGGCCGACCGCCGCCGCAATCGACTTTGGCCGCGCGCCAAGACGGATCATCGCGCCGATCGCCTGGTCGGTGACCCCCGCCAGCGCGCCTCTCCAACCGGCATGCGCCGCCGCAACCACCCCGGCTTCCTCATCGGCCAGCAGCACCGGCGCACAATCGGCGGTCACGATCCCGACGAGAAGGCCAGGCGTCGCGGTGGCGATCGCGTCGGCATGTGGACGCTTTTCGATCGGCAAGGCGCGATCGGCGATGATCGCGGTTGGAGAATGGACCTGGTGCACCGATGCCAATGGTGCATCGGCAATCAGCGCATCAGCCGCCATCCGGCGATTGGCGCGCACCCGCGCCGGGTCGTCCTGCGACCCCAAGCCACAGTTGAGACCTGCGACCTCGCCTTTCGACCGCCCGCCTGCCCGCCCGAAGAAAGCGTGGGGCATGGCGATATCGGGCGAAACGACCTTGTCGAGCGTATCGCTCATGCTGCTGACAGTCCCGCCGGCAAGGGCCAGCCCGGATGATGGAAGGCCATGATCTTGAAAAGACTGCCCATTTCCTCGCAAAGGCGCCGCCGCTGGGCGGCAATCTCCTCGGCGCGCTCGGGATTCTTCGCGGCGAGCGCGGCAGCACGCGGCCCGATGCCAAGCGTCTCGAGCCAATTGCCTTGGGTGATCATTCCGCTCGTTTTCACGCCCTCGCCCGCCGCCGCGGTCGCCAGCGCGGCGAAATCGACATGGGCGGTAAGGTCCGCTTCGCCGGGCTCGGCGAGTGGGTCGACGAAACAGTGATTCTTCACGGCCTGCAAGGTGTCGCCGGTCTCGCCCCGTCCATAGCCATAATCGATGATGAGCGCAGCGCCGCCATGATCGGCAAGATGATCGGCGAGCGCGCGGGCCGCGGCGATGCGTGCTGGCGATATTTCGCGGATATCGCCCGATGCCGGATCAAGGGCGAAAGCGTTATCCCTGACGACGACGTGCCGCTCCTCTTCGCCTACCCGCTGGCGCACGGGCAAGGCATCGAAAAACTCGTTCGCGACGAGAAGCAGCGGCCGGTCCGGCAGTTCGGCGATCGCCTCGTGAAAATGCGCTGCGGGAAGCGCCTCGGCCTGCCGGCGGCGCAATGGGGGACTGGTCTCGACGAAATGCACTTCGCCATTGAAGCCGACGGAGCGAAGCACGCGCATCGCGTCCTTCGCCAATGTTCCCCGACCAGGCCCCAGCTCGGCATAGCCGGCGTCGACGGGCGAGCCCGCGCGGTGCCAGCAGTCGGCGAGCGCTGCGCCGACCATTTCGCCAAACATCTGGCTGATTTCGGGCGCAGTCGTGAAGTCTCCCTCGGCCCCCAGGGGGTCGCGAGTGGCATAATAATGCGCGTTGCACATCGCCATGAACCGATCGACCGGCAGCGGCCCTTCGGCCTCGATCCGCGCCTTCAGCCGGTCGGAGAAATTCACGCCACGCTTTCTGAACCGAGAATGGGATCGACCCGCTGGCGCCGCTTTTTCGCGGTGACCATGAGATAGAGCCCGCCGAGGATCATCGGCAGCGAAAGCCACTGGCCCATCTGGAGCCCGGTCGTCGCCGCGAATTCGGCAAGGTGCGGATCGGCCTCGCGCACATATTCGAGCCCGAAACGGAACAGCCCGTAGAAGAAAATGAAGGCCCCCACGAGCATTCCGGGATAATAGCGCGCCTTGGTCTTCCAAAACATCAGCGCGAGGATGATGAACAAGAGCACACCTTCGAGCGCCGCTTCATAAAGCTGGCTGGGATGGCGCGGCGGTCCGAGCATCAGCACGCCCCCGACATTTTCCTGGAAACGCACTGCCCAGGGCACGTCGGTGGGGGCGCCCCACAACTCCTGGTTCACGAAATTGGCGAGCCGCCCGAAGAAAAGCCCGAAAGGCACCGTGCAGGCGACATAGTCATGGACGCGCAGCCATTGGAGCTTCTCTCGCCAGCTGAGATAGATGATCGCCAGCGAGGTGCCGATGACCCCGCCGTGAAAGCTCATTCCCCCGTCGCGCAGGTTGAGGATCTGCAGCGGATTTTCGAGATAATAGCCAAGATTGTAGAAGAGGACGTATCCGAGCCGCCCGCCGAGGATCACGCCCAGCGCGCCATAGAAAACGAGATCGTCGGCATGGCGGCGCGCGATCGGCGAACCCGGCTGTTTGGCCAGCTTCAGAAGATACCAATAGCCGACGAAGATGCCCGCTAGATAGGCGAGCGAATACCAACGCAGCTCGTAAAAACCGAAATCGAACAGGACCGGGTCCAGACCGAGGTCCGGAAAGGCAATCGCGTCATTTTCCATGGTGGTCGGCGTCGTCATCTCTTCCCCTTATGCCAGATGCCTCATAGGGTGCATGCAGCAAAAGGCAAAGGAGTGATGCATGGCGAGCGCCCTCGATCAGAAATATGACGCGGTTCTGGCGGCGGTCGTGGGCGAAGGAGGCCGTCTCAAGATCGGCCAGGACGCCGAAGGCCGTGCGATCGTCACCAATTTTCCGGACAACTTTCCGCTCTTTTTCAAGACCTTCTGCGCACTCAACGGAGAAACCGAGGCGATCGTTACGCCTGCCGAGCGGCTGACCTTTGCCGAACTTGACCAATTGTCCGACCGGCTCGCCACCGCGCTTGTTGCGCGCGGCATCCGCAAGGGCGACCGCGTCGCCATCGCGATGAAGAATTGCGCGGCCTGGGTGGTCTCCTACATGGCTGTCCTCAAGGCAGGCGGGATCGCCACCTTGATGAACGGCTGGTGGCAGCGGCGCGAACTCGAACATGCCTTCACTCTCACCGAGCCCGCCCTGACGCTGGCCGATGCGCCGCGCGCAGAGCGCATTCGCGAAATCGAGGGCGAATGGAAAGTCGAGACCATCGACATCTACGCGCCGGTCGAGGAAGGGCTGGCCGAACTGCTCAAGAAGGCATCGGCGGACGTCGCGCTTCCCGAGGTAAGCGGCGATGATGATGCGACGATCCTGTTCACCTCGGGTTCGACCGGCGAAGCCAAGGGCGCCTTGTCCACCCATCGCCAGGTGATCACCGGGGTGTATGCCTATGCACTTAGCCTGATGGTGCTGCTCGGCATTCTCCAGTCCGAGAACCGCCCGCCCAAGAATCCGCCCAAGACCCTTTTGTCGGTGCCGCTTTTCCACGTGACGGGGGAAGTGCCCGTCCTTCTCAACAGTTTCGTCGTGGGCCGCACCATGGTGCTCATGGACCGCTGGGACGCCGAGGAAGCGATGCGGCTCATCGAGAAGGAAAAAGTGACCTATTTCATCGGCGTGCCGACGATGAGCCTCGAGCTCATGAACCATCCGGACCGGGAGAAATACGACCTCTCCAGCCTCACCGACGTGGCGGCGGGCGGCGCACCGAGGCCGGTGGCGCATGTCAAGCGGCTGCAGGAGGAAATGGGCGATTCCCAACCCGCTCTCGGATATGGCCTTACCGAGACCAATGCAGTGGGCTGCACCAACTTCTGGGACAATTATGGCGCCAAGCCCAAGTCCACGGGGCGCCCGCAACATCCCCTCGTCGAACTGAAAATCATCGACGACCAGGGGAATGAACTGCCGGTCGGTGGCGTCGGCGAAATCTGCATCCGCAGCGCCGCGAGCATCAAGGGTTACTGGCGCAATCCTGCGGCCACCAAGGCAGCTTTCACCGAAGACGGCTATCTCAAGACCGGCGATATCGGGATGCTCGACGAGGATGGCTATCTCTACATCGTCGACCGAAAGAAGGACATTATCATCCGCGGCGGCGAAAATATCGCCGCGGCCGAAGTCGAAGCCGCGATCTACGCACATGAAGCCGTTGCCGAGGCCGCGGTGTTCGGCGTGGCCGACGACCGGCTTGGCGAAGTGCCGATCGCGATCCTGCACCTGCACGAGGGACAGCAGCTTTCCGCCGACGAGATGTGCGAATTCCTGTCCGACAAGCTGGCGGCCTTCAAGATTCCCGACCGGATCCTGTTCGTCGATAAACCCCTGCCGCGCCTTGGCACCGGCAAGATCGACCGCGTCCGGCTCAAGTCCGACTATGGCGGCTGAATGAAATTGCCCGAGGTCGATCGACGCGGCCTGCTGATCGGCGGCGGTGTCGGAGCGGGATTGATCGTCGCCATTGCCCTCTGGCCGCGCCGACCCTCCGTTCCGCACGGCATGGCGGGCGATGAAGCGCGTTTCGACCATTATCTCCGGATCGACCGCGAAGGCCGGGTGACCGCCGCGCTCCCACAAGTGGAGACAGGCCAGGGAATCTGGACCACGCTGGCGGGCGTCATAGCCGCCGAACTGGGTGCCGATCCGCAGGAAGTCGCCATCGAACCCGCCCTTCCCGCTCCCGGCCTCGAAAATGAAGTGCTCGCCGAAGAATTCGGAGGGTCTGGCTTGCAGGTCACGGCAGGCGCGAGCAGCATCCGCGCCTTTGAAGGCCCGGTGCGATCGGCAGCCGCGACCGCCCGCACCGCCCTATTGCGCGAAGCCTCGCGTCGCCTCGATGTACCCGTCGTCGAATTGCGCGCCGAAAGGGGCGCGGTCCGGCATGGACAGCGAAGCGTCCCTTTCGCCGAGCTGGTGGAAGATGCGGCAGGGCGTGCATTGCCCCGGCCGGACTCCGCCGCACCGAACCTGGCCAAACTCGAAAATCTCCGCCGCTTCGACGGGCCGGCCAAAGCGCAGGGCAGCTGGCGTTTCGCCGCCGACGTGCGCTTGCCGGGCATGGTGCATGCCGCCGCGCGGCTCGCACCGCCGTTCGGGTCGATCAGCGCAATCGACCGCGCCCGCGCCACCGAACGCGAAACCACCCTTGCCCTGATCGAGCGCCCGCAATGGGTCGCCGCGCTGGCCGACACCTCCTGGGAGGCCGAACAGGCGATCATCGCTGCCGATATTCGCGTGCGTAGCCCCGGTATCGACGAAAAAGGGGTCGCCGCGCGGATGCAGCGGGCAATGGAGCGCGGAACGATGCGCACGCTCGTCGACAAAGGCGATGCCGATGACATTGTCGACGGGTCCGATGCGCGGCTGGGGGGCGAATTCAGCGCGCACCCCTTCCTCCACGACACGCTCGAAGCCGTCGCCGCTTGCGCGCGATTGGGAAGCGATGGCGTGATGCAGGTCTGGTCCGGCAGCCAGGCCCCGGGGGCCACCCGGCGGCGCGTTGCCATTGCGACCGGACTTTCCGAGGACAAGGTGATGCTCATCCCTCTCCCCGCCGGCGGGCCCGATGGTCGCATGCTCGAGGATGAGGCCGCGCCCATTGCCGCGATCGTCGCGATGGAAAGCCGCAAGCCCGTGTCGCTCCGCTTGTCGCACGCCCATGCCGCGCGAATGGATTCCGTGGGTCCGCCGATGCTTGCGCGGATCGAAGCCGTTCCCTCGCCCGAGGGACGCATCGCCGCATGGCGGGCGAGATATGTCGGCGCGGGCGGTCTCGGCGCTGCGATGGCGAGGCTGGCGGGCAAGGAGCATGGCGAGCCCGATCAGGTGGCACTGGTTCCACCCTACGGCATCCCCGAACTCAAGGTGGCGATGGCCAAGGCGGACCTGCCCATCCGCACGGGCTATCGCCGCGGCCATGCCGCGATGCTGCACAATTTCGCGGTCGAATCCACGATCGACGAGGTTGCCCGTGCGATCGGTGCCGAGCCCCTCGCCTTTCGCATCTCCATGCTTGGTGGCAATGTTCGCCTTGCCCGGCTGGTGCAAAAGGTCGGGCAGCGCGCACGCTGGAATTCGACCAGCATGGGTCTTGCCCTCGCTTCGCTCGACGGAAGCGCGATCGCCCTGATTGCCGAAGCCGAGGAAGGCGTGGATGCACCCATCGTCACTCGCCTCGTCGCAGCGGTCGATTGCGGCCGTGCGATCTATCCCGACATGGTGCGTCGCCAGGTCGAGGCGGGTCTCATCGCCAATCTCCAGTCGCTTCTCCAGCCGCCGCCATCCTACCGCGCGGCCATGCCCCTTGCCCGCGCGCCCGCGCGACCACCCGCGCTTCCAGACATCGACGTGATGCTGGTCGATCAGGGCATCGGCGAAGCGGGGGGCGTGTCCTCGCTTGCCAGCGCGGTGCTTGCCCCCGCGATCGCCAATGCGCTGGTCGCGCGGGGCAGTAAACGCTTGCGCGCCCTCCCCTTCACGCGCCAAGGCATGGCGCGATGAACCGGCCCGCAGATCATCCGCCCGTCACTCCGCCGCGCGTCGGCGTGCTGATCGCCAATCTGGGTACGCCCGATGCGCCCGAAACGGGTGCGGTGCGCCGCTATCTCAAGCAGTTCCTCTCCGATCGGCGCGTGATCGAGATTCCGCCCATTGCCTGGCAACCGATCCTGCGCGGCATCATCCTCAATACCCGGCCGACGAAAAGCGCTGCCGCCTATCGCGAAGTATGGAGCGAGGAAGGTTCGCCGCTCGCCGCCATTACGCGCCGCCAGTCCGAGAGCCTCGCACGACGGCTCGGTCCCGAGGTGCTGGTCGATTGGGCGATGCGGTATGGAAATCCGTCGGTCGGCGATGCGCTCGACCGGCTTTGGGCCGCGGGCGCACGGCGCATCCTCTTCGCTCCGCTCTATCCCCAATATTGCGCCGCGACGACCGCCAGCGCGATGGATGCGCTGGGCGACTGGATGGCAGGACAGCGCTGGCAGCCCGCGATCCGCAGCATGCCGCCCTATCATGACGATCCGCACTACATCGACGCGCTCGAACGCGATTTGCGTCGCCAGCTCGACATGCTCGATTTCGCTCCCGACCGGCTGCTCCTGTCCTTCCACGGCATGCCCGAACGAACGCTGCATCTCGGCGATCCCTATCATTGCCATTGCCAGAAGACCGCCCGCCTCCTTGGTGAGCGGCTGACGCTAGATGTCGACATTGCCTTCCAGTCGCGTTTCGGTCGCGCGAAATGGCTCGAACCCGCCACCGACGACCGGCTCAAGGCCTATCCGGGCGAGGGGGTGAAGAAGATCGCGATTGCCGCGCCGGGATTTTCCGCCGACTGTCTCGAGACAATCGAGGAGCTGGGAATTCGCGGCAGGGAGGATTTTCTCGCCGCCGGAGGAACCGATTTCGCGCGGCTCGATTGCCTCAATGACAGCGCGGCCTCGATCACTATGCTAGAGGCCTTGGTGAGGCGCGAACTATCGGGGTGGATCGACTGACGCCACCTCCGGGAAAAGGGGAAGACGATGCAGCGAGTGGCAGTGGTAACGGGCGGGACCCGCGGGATCGGCGAAGCGATCAGCGTCGCCTTGAAGGACAAGGGAATGAAGGTCGCCGCCACCTATGCGGGCAACGACCAGGCAGCCGCCCAATTTTCCGAACGCACCGGCATCCCGACTTACAAGTTCGACGTCGCCGACTATGATCAATGCTGCGAAGGCTTCCGCAAGATCGAGGAAGATCTCGGGTCGGTCGATGTGCTGGTCAACAATGCGGGCATCACCCGCGACGCGACGATGAAGAAACAGACGCGCGAGCAATGGCAGCAGGTGATCGACACCAATCTCGGCGGCTGCTTCAACACCGCCAAATGCTGTTTCGACGGCATGAGCGAGCGGGGCTACGGCCGCATCGTCAATATCGGCTCGATCAACGGGCAGGCGGGACAATATGGGCAGGTCAACTATGCCGCCGCCAAGTCGGGCATTCACGGTTTCACCAAGGCGCTCGCACAGGAAGGCGCGCGGCGGGGCGTCACGGTGAACGCCATCGCGCCCGGCTATATTGACACCGACATGGTCGCGGCGGTCCCCGACAATGTGCTCGAAAAGATCGTCGCGCGCATTCCCGTCAACCGCCTCGGCAAGGCTGAGGAAATCGCGCGCGGCGTGGCTTTCCTCGTCGACGAGGACGCGGGCTTCATCACCGGCTCGACGCTGTCGATCAACGGCGGCCAGCACATGTATTGATGCCTCGCATCGCTCCGCCGGCCAAGCGGTCGGTCACCATTGCCGGACATGAGACCTCGATCAGTCTCGAGCCCATCTTCTGGGAAGCGCTAGTCGAGGCCGCGAACCGGCGCGGCCTACCCGTCAATGCGCTGATCGCGCAGATCGATCTCATGCGCTACGAAGCCGACGGGCTCAATCCCGCGAACCTCGCGAGCGCGATCCGCCAGTGGCTTTATCTCGACGCTCTCAGCATATCGGAAACCGCCGACACGAATGCCGACCCCTCGTCGGGAGCATAGCGCAGAAACAGATCGGGCTCGACCAGTTCGACTTCCATGATGCGCGGTGTGCCTTCATCCTCGACCACGTCGATCCGCGCATAAGCGGTGTCGCCCGGCACCGCGGCAAGCGCGTTGTCGGCCAGCGCGCGCACTGCGGGAGACGGCTCGATCCTCTCCTCGCTTCCGCCAAACTCCGGCTGGACGCGGAAATCGCCGGGCTTGGCCTTCTTCACGGCAGCATGACTGAACTGCCCGCCAAAATAGATGAGGCTCTGTTCGCCGTCTTCGAGAATTGCCGGCAGGAAAGGCTGGACGATGATCCGCTTGCCCGAAAGATCGTCGGGCATCGGATCGTCAGGGCCGAGGCGATAGGTGCCTGCCGCCGAACCCGAGATCACCGGCTTGACGATTAATTCGCTTCCCTCGAACCGTTCGCGCGCCCGCAGCAGCAGCTCCGCCGCACGGTCGCCATGGCCGAAGATCGACGGAACGATGGTCACCCCTTTGTCATCGAGGTCCGACAGGTAATTCTTGTCGCTCGACCAGCGTAGGACATCGACCGGATTGGCAACCGGCACCTTGCGAAAGGCAATGCGGTCAAGAAGGTCGAACCAGCGGCCAGGATCGAGATGATAACCCCAGGCGATCAGCGGCAGCACCGCGTCGACGCCGCGCAGAAGGGCATCATCGGCCTCGTTCCACTTTACCGGCTCGGCATGGATCCCGCCTTTCGCCAGCATGTCGCGCATGCGGCCAAGTTCATGGAACTGCGGGTCCCATTTCGCGGGGACTAGCAGAGCAGTCTTCAGAGGCCGGTCATCAGCGCCCAAGGAGGATGCGGGCCTGGTTGGCGATCTGCGCGAGCATCGGGGCGGTCACCCCGCCGAGCCGCTGCGCCCGAACGATGAGCTTGCGGAATTGGTCAATGCGGGCGCCGTGCCGTTCGGTCCAGCGATCCACCGACCCTTCGGGATCATTGCCGCGTTGCCGCGCGAGGAAGTCGATGCGGAGCTGCTCGAAGTCGCGGGCAAGACCCGCCACGAGAAGCCGCTCCCACTGATCCTCGGGAATGTAGCGGGCAAGCTGTTGCTGCGCCCAGTCGATCCCCAGAACTTCGCCCAGCTTGGTATAGGCCTTGGTCAGCTCGAGAATGTCGCTTTCCTTGCGAGCGGCCAGCGCCGCCAGCCCGAACACGCCGTCGAGTTCGTACAGCCGAACGAGGCTGTCGACCAGTTCCTCACCCGCGCCCAGCGCCAGCAACCGTTCGCGCCGCGCCTCGGCTTCGCCGCGCACTTCGGCACGGATAAGCCGCTGGGTCGCGCCCTGCACCCGCTTGAATTGCGGACGGAACATCTCGACCAGCTTGGAGACCGAGCTTTCCGATCCCGCCGATCGCAGAATGTCCGACAGGTGCACGCGGATCGAGCGGGCAGCAGTGGCGAAAAGTTCGATGCGCGCCGGCTCGTCGATGTCGGCCTGCTCGATCTTGGCCCAGATCTGCTTCAGGCCCAGCAGTTCCTCGGCGACGAGGAAGGCCACGACCACCTGGCTGAGGGCAGCGCCTTCTTCCTCGGTCATGTCGAGCGCGACCGACGGCCCGAGACGGTTGACGAGGCGGTTGGCGACCTTGGTTGCGATGATCTCGTTCTCGAGGCGGTGCGCGGCGATCGCATCGGCATGCTTCTTGCGCATCGGCACCGGGAAGGCCGCGAACAATTCCTGTTCCATCAGCGGGTCTTCGCACAGGTTGAGCCGCTCGGCGGCGTCCTGCAGCGCGATCTTGGACATGGACAGCACGACCGACAGTTCGGGCCGCGTCAGGCCCTGGTTGTCCTGCCCGCGCCGCAACAGCGCCTCGGAGCTGGCCAGCCCCTCGACCTTGCGGTTGATGCGGCCCAGCGCTTCGAGCATCTCGATGGTGCGCACGAAGCCCGGAAGCCCGGTTGGGCCGCGCGCTTCGGCGACCGACAGCGCCAAGGTCTGCAGCCGGTTGTCTTCGAGCACGATCGCGGCCACTTCCTCGGTCATCTTCTCGAGGAGCGCATTGCGGTCCTTTTCGGCCAGCCGCCCTTCGCGCATTTCGCGGTTGAGCGGAATCTTGATGTTGACCTCATTGTCCGAGCAATCGACGCCCGCGCTATTGTCGATGAAGTCGGTGTTGATCCGGCCCCCGCCCAACGCGAACTCGATCCGCCCGGCTTGCGTGATGCCGAGGTTCGCACCTTCACCGATGGCGATCGCCTGTACATCGGCGGCATCGACGCGAAGACCGTCGTTGGACGGATCTCCCACGTCATTGTGCGATTCGCTCGACGCCTTGATGTAGGTGCCGATCCCACCGAACCAGATGAGGTCGACATTGCTCTTGAGGATCGCCGAAATGATCGCCCCCGGTCCGAGCGTCTTTTCCTCGAGGCCCAGCAGTTCCTGCGCCTGCTTGGTGAGCGTGATCGACTTCTGCGTGCGCGGGACGATCATCGCCCCGGGCGACAGCACGTCGCGATCATAATCGTCCCAGCTCGAACGCGGCAGGTCAAAGAGGCGCTTGCGCTCCTCCCAGCTTGCCGCGGGATCGGGATTGGGATCGATGAAGATATGGCGGTGATCGAAAGCCGCGACGAGCTTCAGGGTTTTCGACAGGAGCATCCCGTTGCCGAACACGTCACCCGACATGTCGCCGCAGCCGACGACACGGATCGTGTCGGTCTGGACGTCGACTCCGCGTTCGAGGAAATGCCGCTGCACCGACACCCAGGCACCGCGCGCGGTGATGCCCATCGCCTTGTGGTCATAGCCGTTCGAGCCGCCGCTGGCGAAAGCGTCGCCGAGCCAGAAATTGCGCTCGAGCGCGATGGCATTGGCAACGTCCGAAAATGCCGCGGTGCCCTTGTCGGCAGCGACCACGAAATAGGGATCCTCGCCATCATGCACCACGACATTGTCGGGATGCACCACCTCGTCCTCGATGATGTTGTCGGTGATCGACAGGAGCGAGCGGATGAAGATGCGATAGCTTTCGGTCCCCTCGGCGAGCCAGCCGTCACGGTCGGCATCGCGGTCGGGGAGCTGCTTGGCATAGAAGCCGCCCTTCGCGCCGGTCGGAACGATGACGGCATTCTTGACCATTTGCGCCTTGACCAGCCCGAGGATCTCGGTGCGGAAGTCGTCGCGCCGGTCGGACCAGCGAAGCCCGCCACGGGCCACCGGACCGCCACGCAGGTGGATGCCTTCGACGCGCGGGCTGTAGACCCAGATCTCGCGCCACGGCACTGGCGCGGGAAGCCCCGGAATGCCCTCCGACTTGATCTTGAAGGCAAGCGCTTCGCCTTCCTTCATCGCGAAGGCGTTGGTGCGCAGCGTCGAGGTCACGACCGCGCGGAACAGGCGCAGGATGCGGTCGTCGTCGATCGACTGCACCTTGAGAAGCGCGGTGTCGAACCGGTCGATCGCATCGGCCATGGCTTCGTCGCGCTTGCCCTCCAACGCTGGATCATGCGCGGCGACAAAGGTGTCGATCAGCGCCTTGCTCGCCTCGGGCGCGCGGCGCAGCGCATCGACCATGGTGATGAGGCCGAAGGCGACCCCGGTCTGGCGCAGATAGCGGAACCAGGCGCGCAGCCACACGACCGCGCGCGGCTCGAGCCCCGCAAGAAGGACAAGCTGGTTGAACTGGTCGTTCTCGGCCTCGCCAGCCATGGTCGCGGCAATCGCCTGCTCGACTGTTTCGGCGCGCTCGAGGATCGCATCCACATCGCTGCCAGGCGGCAGTTCGAGGTGGAAGGTATGGATATAGCCGAGCGCACCGTCGGCTAGCGCAGTGGGAATTTCCTCCAGCACGCGAAAGCCGAAATTCTCGAGCACCGGCACCGCGTCCGACAGCGGAATGAGTCCGCCGCGACGATAGGTCTTGAGATGAAGTTGGCATTCGCCGTCGAAATCGGAGCGGTAAAGGCGCGCATCGCGCTCGTCGGCGGCTTCGTCGAGGCCCACGATCCGCAGGATGTCCGCCGCGCCATCTTCGGGCGCGGTGCGGCTGCGATAGCTTTCGGGCATCGCGGGCAGATAGGTGAGCGCAAGGCGCGTTGCCCGGCCCGGCCCGACCAGTTCGACCAGCTCGCTCTCGACCGCCGGGGTCCAGCCCCGGACCATCTCGACCAGCGCTTCGTCGAGCGCATCGACATCGGGCATGTCGACGCTCGGATCGGTGGCCATGGTGAAGCGCAGCAGCGCGAGTTCGCCATCTCCAAGCTCGACCGCCCAACTGGTGATCGGCGCGCCGACCTCATCCTCGATCATCATCGCGATGGCGGTCCGCCGCGACGTCGAAAGTTCGTCGCGCGGCAGCCAGACGAAGGCGTAGAGGTGACGGCGCAGCGCCCCCTGGAGAATGAGCATCGTCGGGCGCGGACGATCGGCCAGCGACATGGCGGTCAGCGCCGCCTCGCGCACCGCGTCCGGCTCGAAACTCACGACGAGGTCATGCGGCAGCGTCGAGATCGCATGCGTGAGTGCCTTGCCGCCATGGCTCGACGGCGCGAAACCCAATTCCTCATCGAGCGCGCGCAGCCGCTGGCGAAGGATCGGCACCTGTTCGGCGGGAGCCCGCAGCGCCGAACTGGTCCACAGGCCGCAATGCAGCGAGACGGTCTTGCCACGCCGGATCATGATCACGTCGAGCGGGACATGGCGATGCACCGGCGACATGCGGTCCGCCTTCATGAGTAGATAGGGCCGCCCCTCCTCGATCAGCGCCTCGCGCGCCGCATCGTCGATGGCCCGCGCCCACAGGCGGAAATCGCCGCGCAGAAGCCCCAGACCGTTCTTGTAGCCCTTCGCCGTCAGGTCGGCATGACCGAGCAGCGTGAAATGATTCTCGGTCAGCCATTCGAGAAAGGCCGCCGCTTCGGGTTCGTCGGGCTCGAGATGCTTGGCATCGTCGCGCATCTTCTCGAGCATCTTGGGCCAGTCCGTGACGGCCGCGCGCACATGGTCGAGCGTTTCGCGAAGTTCGACCGACAGATCATGGCGACCTTTCGCATCGGCGCGATCGAGTTCGATGTAGATCATCGATTCGGCATGGTCGCCGCCCAGGCCCTTGAGCGTGCCGTCCTTGGTGCGTTCGATGTCGATGATCGGGTGCAGGAGACGATAGACCGAAAGGCCCTTGGCGGCGATCGCCGCGGCAATGGAATCGACAAGGAAGGGCATGTCGTCATTGACCAGTGCCATGCGCATCCGGCGACGGCCGGCCGAGGCACTCATCGATTCGATGGCGATCGCCAGTTCGCCCCGCTTCCGCTGCTGGGCAAGGTCGGCCACGAAGCGCGCAGCTTCGGAAAGCCCCCCTTCCTCCATTCCTTCAAGTTCGCCTGGCAGCGCCGATTTGCGCAGCGCCTCTTCCAACGTGTCCACCAGTTCACGACTGGTGCGCGACCTTGATGCCATTTCCTCTCGGCTCCTCGAACCCTTGCGCATTGGGCGCGGCCTATAGACCCGCGCAGGGCGGGCCGACAAGCGAAGTTTCAGGAGAAAGCGGGCTTAGCGCGCTGCCTTGATGAGGGCGCGATCAACGAGCTTTTCATCTTCGAGAATGGCGACCATCGCGATCGAGCCGTCGGGATTGCGACGCGCGACCATCAGCGCGAATTCGCCATCGAAATCGGCCTCCTGCAGCGGCTCGGCATCGCGCATCTTCGCTCGCGCCTCGGCGGCCTTGTCGACGGGGGGCTGGTCGCCGCGGCGCGCGGCGCGCTCGGCCTTGACCATGCCCTTCAGCCCGCCTTCGGTCGCCTCGACGGTCGAAACGAACTGGCCGAACTCGACTTGCGTGCGATGCGCATAGGCGAGAGCGGTGGAAAATTCGGTGAGGCGCGCCTTGTCGTAATCGGCCCCGAACACGAGTTTGACGATCGGCGTCATCGGAGCGCGGGCCTGCGCCTTCACTCCGGCATCTTCGAGAAGCTGCTGATAATCCTCGGGACGGCGCTCGGCCGCGACCGAGAAGTCATAGGCCAGCCCCAGCGCATCGTAGAGCGCGGCGCGGCTCCGGCCATCAGCGGCCTTGCAGACCTCGGCGCTCGAACGCGCCGCCTGCAGCCAATCCGCGAGCCCCGCGCTCTGATCGAGAGCGGGCGCGGCAAAATCCTCCTCGAGGGGCTCGTCGAGCTCAAGCGGCGCCTCGGCGAGCGGCCCGTCTTCCCAAGCCAGATGTTCCTCGTCATTGGCGGGCGGCAAAGGCTGGTCCTCGACCTCCTCCTCGACCGGCGCAAGCGCGGGAGCGAGCGCGACATTCGCGCCCTGATCGACGCCGGCATCCTTCCAGTTGATGACGCCGTAGATGAAATCGATCGTTTCGCCATCCGACGAAAGCGGCATGAGAATGCCGCGATAGGAGATGTTGTGGCCGCGCTGGTTGACGAATTCGGCTTCGAAGCCGACCGGCGCGCGATTGGCGATGATCTGCATATAATGGTCGGTCAGGCGCGACAGGAGCGAGCGCGGCGGAACATCGCTGATCCGCTTGATTCCGCCTTCAAGGTCGCATTCCTTGCGGATCGCTTCGCCGACATAGGGCGTCGCGGGGTCATCGCCCCCTGCGGAATAATCGAGGAGGACGCTGTGCGCGGCGAAATCCTCGACATCGCCGGGATCGACATCCTCGATCGAGGGATAGTCGCGACCATCGAGCAGAGAGCACCAGTAATTATAGGCCCGCACATGCATGCGGCGTTCATCAAGACCGATGGCTTCGGCGACGTCCTCGTCGGGCGCGACGGCGTCCGCTGCGTCGATCTGGTCCTGATAAGCCATGTTCGCTCCCCAAGGCATATTCACTTTCCGTTTGGAGGCGAGTTTCACCGAAATGGTTTACAAAAGCGTTAAGCATGGCGAGCCACAGGGTGATGCGACAAATGCTTGCCGGATGGGCAGACTGCTGTTAGATGCGCCGCGCTTCCACTAGCATTGCCGCTTTAGCTCAGCTGGTAGAGCACCTCATTCGTAATGAGGGGGTCACAGGTTCGAGTCCTGTAAGCGGCACCACTTTCCTGCGCAGATCGATTGTTTGTCACGACGGGTGGGCCTGACGCGGCCCGGGTTCAACGCGTGCGCTTGCGCCCCAGGATCCAGTTGAACTCCCGCCGCCGGAAGCTCTTGAACAACAAGTAGAATCCGGTGAAGGCCAGCCACAGGGTGCCGAACGCGACGAAGATGATCAGCGGGTGGTTAAAACTCGTCCGGTTCACATAGTCCATGTTGTGGAGCATCCACACGAAATCGAAAGTCCGCCAGGTGTCGCCGCGATTGACGAGCGGCCTGCCCGTCGTGGCGGAGACATAGCTGCTGCTGTTTTCCTCATCGGCGAAATCCAGTCGCCAAATCGGCCCGCCATGCCCGCGAGCCTCGAGATTGGCTTTTTCCAGCCGATCGACGGAAACCAGCGCGGTCTCATGGCCGAACGCTTCTCGCGCCACCCGTTCGGCCAGACCCTTGTCAATTTCGACGGGCTCGAGCGTCCGCGCATCCACGACTTTCGTCTCGCCTTGGGCGGTCAGTTCATATACCGGCCGGTCTGCGAGCTGGCGAAAGCTGATTGCCTCGACCGAGCCTAACGAACCGACCGGTCCGGCCGTCTCGTCCATGCTGATCGCGGGCGCAGGCGCCGGTGCCGCGTGGCCACCGACCTTCTCCGCGTCGAGCAGCGCCATTACCGCGCCGCTTATTGACCAGAGTACGAACTGTAATCCGAGAATCAGTCCCACCCATTTGTGGATCTTGCGCCAAAGGATGTGCGTGAAGACCGACTTGCGAGCCTTGATGGAGCTTTCCATCTTCATGCGACGGCCTTCACTTTCTTCTTTTTCTTTCTGCGCGGGAAGGACCAGTAGAGAAGCCACGCGCCCGCCAGCGCCATGGCGACCACGCTCCATGTCGCTACCCGAAGTAGCGGATTGTTCACGTCCGACCGCTCGTCATAATCCATGATGTGCAGCATCCAGGCGATATCGAAAATCCGCCACAGATTGTGCCGCCGACCGATCAGTTCGCCCGTGGTCGGGGAGATGTAGAATGTCGGCTCGTTCCAGCCTTCGAACTGGATCCGCCAGAAAGGGGGTTTGCGCGATCCCATTTCCTGCGGCGCTTCGTCGAGCAAACGTGCCGATACGATTTCGGGCTCGCCCGTATAAAGCGAGGAGGCGATCTCGACCGCCAGGGACTTGTCTAGCTCGGGAATGCGTTCGCCGCTTCTCGCGTCGACGATATAGGCACCCTGTTCCGAGCTGACCTTCCAGACCGGTTTGCCAAGAAGTTGCTGCAGCTTCACCTCGCGCGTACCGGCATCTCGCGCCGCGACATCGGCCGGCGGTACCAACCCGGATAGATCCTGCCCCGTCATCTCGGGCGTGCGGACCAAATGGTCGCCATGGATATAATCGATGTGAACGGCGACCATATACATTCCGCTCGCTGCCCATATCGCGGCCTGCACGCCGACAAACAGCGCAAGCCATTTATGGGTGCGCCGGATGAAAAGGGGCCAGCGGATTGCCATCAATTTATTCCTCGTGCTTCTGAAGATGCCCTTGGAGAGGCCGCGGGGCTGGTCGGCCCGTCATGTCAATCGGGATTAGCTCCGGGTATCAAAGCCGATTTTCTTCGCCCGATCAATCTTGCAGGCGCTCAAGAAGCGGTCAGGACGGCCAAGCTGGCCGCAACGACCACCACGTCTTCCACGATCGCCGCCGGCAGGTCCCGGCCCAGGCGCTCCGCCAGCCAGCGTCGGACCTGGAAAGTTGCCAACGTCCCGAGTGCCGCAGAGGCCGTACCGAGGGCCGCGCCCGCGAGCGCAAGGTCACTCGAAGCGCCCACTGTTGCGCCCACCAGCGCGCCCGACACCATCCGCGCGATTAGCGGAGGCGGACGGGTCCGCGCCTTCATCTGCGGCTGCTTGTCGGCATAGATTTCGCCGAACGCGAGAAGCGACAGGATTGCGGCGAGTGCCGGAGCGCCCAGCCATTTGAGCGGCGCATCGCCGACATCGACAAGCCCGAGGCTGACGAACCAGCAGGTCAGCGCCAGCGTGGCAAAGGTGCGCGACCCGCAAAGGAAGGCCGCGCCCGCTGCCAGTAACAGGGTCAACTACCGCGTGCGGGAAGCACCCGCCCCGTGCAGCTTCCGAGACCGATCGAGGCCGCCCCTTCCTTCTCGCAGCGCGCCTTGAGCGTCACTTCGTCACCATCCTCGAGGAAGGTGCGGGTCTCGCCATTGGGAAGCGTGATCGGCTGCTTGCCGCCCTTGCTCAGTTCGAGCATCGAGCCATAGCCCGCTTCCTCTTCGGTCGAGAGTGTCCCGGTGCCGATGAGATCGCCGGGCTGCAGGTTGCAGCCGTTCGAGGCATGGTGCGTGACGATCTGCGCCGCCGACCAATACATCGCGCTGGTCGCGTCGCCATGGCTGAGGCGGTGCGGCGCTTCGCCCTCCTGTCGCATCTTCTCGGTCTGCAGGAAGACCTCGAGACTGATGCCGAGCGCGGCATCCTTCGGCCCACCGTCGAGATAGGGGAGCGGAGCGGGATCGCCTTCGGGGCGCGGGGGCATCGGCTTCATGAATGGCGCGAGCGCCTGAGGGGTGATGACCCAGGGGCTGACGGTAGTCAGGAAGCTCTTGGCGAGGAAGGGGCCGAGCGGTTGATATTCCCAGGCCTGGAGGTCGCGGGCCGACCAGTCGTTCAGGAGGCAATAGCCCGCGATATGCTGGCTCGCTTCCTCGACGGGGATAGGATCGCCGAGCGCGTTGCCTTCGCCGACCCAGATTCCCATTTCGAGTTCATAGTCGAGACGGGCCGAGGGGCCGCGGGCGGGGACGTCCTCGTCGGGGGCCTTTCGCTGGCCTTGCGGACGCACCACCGGATGGCCGGAAGGGCGGACCGAACTGGCGCGGCCGTGATAGCCGATCGGGACATATTTATAGTTTGGAAGCAAGGGGTTATCGGGGCGGAACAGCGTGCCGACATTGGTCGCGTGATGGATGCCGACATAGAAATCGGTATAGTCGCCGACATGCGCGGGGAGCTGCATTTCCACCGCCGACTGGTCGTGGAGATGGGGTTCGACCGCCGAGCGGCGGCCCTCGTCGGAGAGCAGCGCCGAGAGCTGGGCGCGCAATTCGCCCATCGCCTCATAGCCCTGGCCGAACAGCGCGTTGAGGCGGTCTTCGCCGAGGGTTTCGGTCCAGTCGCCTTCGAGGAGGCCGGCATCGGCGAGCGCGGCGAGATCGACGATCCTGTCGCCGATCCCGGCGCCGATGCGGTCATCGCCCTCGGCAAGCGAGAAGACGCCGAGCGGGAGGTTCTGGATCGGGAAATCCTCATGTCCGTTGGCGCTCTTGACCCAGCTTTGGAGGGCGGGGTCGTGGGTGGCATCGAAAGTCATCATTTGATCCTTGCTTTGGGAAAGTCGGCCCATGCGGCGTCATAGTCGCTCTGGGCATGTTCACAGGCATAGTCGGTCGGGCGGTAGGGCCAGCAGGTCTCGACCATGAAGGCGAGCGTGCCGTCCAGCTTCTCCGGCTTCAACGCGGCTTCGCTGGCTTTTCTCCAACTGTCGACGTCGGGGCCATGCCCGCTCATGATATTGTGGAGGCTGACCCCGCCCGGGCGGAAGCCCTCGGCCTTGGCGTCATATTCGCCCTTTATGAGGCCCATCGCCTCGCTCATCACGTTGCGGTGGAACCAGGGCGGGCGGAAGGTGTCCTCGGCGACCATCCAGCGCGGCGGGAAGATCACGAAATCGGCATTGGCGCGGCCCGGCGTATCGCTGGGCGAAGTGAGCACGGTGAAGATCGAGGGATCGGGATGGTCGAAGCTGACCGTTCCCATCGTGTTGAAGCGCGACAGGTCGTAGCGGCACGGAGCGACATTGCCGTGCCAGGCGACGACGTCGAGCGGCGAATGGTCGAGCGTTGCGGTCCACAGCGCCCCGCCCTGTTTCTGGACGAGTTCATGATCGCCATCCACATTCTCATAGGCAGCGACAGGCATTTCGAAATCGCGCGGATTGGCAAGCCCGTTGGCACCGATCGGCCCGAGATCGGGCAAGCGGAAGGGCGCACCGTAATTTTCGGCGACATAGCCGCGCGAGGAGCCTTCGGGCAGGTCGACGCGGAAACGGATGCCGCGCGGAATGAGCGCCATCATGCCGGGATCGACATCGAGGCGGCCCATTTCGGTGAAGAGATGGAGCCGTCCTTCCTGCGGGAGGATGAGAAGTTCGCCATCGGCCGAGAAGAAGATGCGTTTTTCCATCGGGCGGTCGGCGCGGTAGAGATGGAAAGCGACGCCTTCGAGGTCAGCGGGATCGCGGGTCGCGAGCATGGTCACCAGCCCGTCGACGAAATCCTTGCCCGCGGGCAGTTCGGGCGGATCCCAGCGCAGGCGATTGGGCGCGAGCGGGCCGGGCGCGCCGGTAGCGGTGAGAAGCGCATTGCCGTCATAGGGGGCGTAAGGCGGATGATCGGCGGTGGGACGCATGCGGTAGAGCCAGCTGCGCCGGTTTTCGTGGCGCGGCATGGTGAAGGCGCTCGCGGAGAATTGTTCGGCATAGAGGCCGAAGGCCGGACGCTGCGGATTGTTGCGGCCGACGGGAAGCGCGCCATCGACCGCTTCCGTTTCGACATGGCTGCCAAAGCCCGAAAGATAATTCACTTCTGGCCCTCCTGATCTGGGTGCCCGGGTGGTGACGGGACGCGCGCGCCAAGTCAATCGGCGGGGGCCGCCATGGCATTGTCGGCCATGACATTGTCGGCCGTCGTCTCGTCCGGCGCGGGCGGCGCGGCGACGCCGAGGTCGTCGGGGATCGAGATATCGACCTGCGGCGTGCCGATCCCCAGCTCATCGCGAAACAGGAACACGAGCATCAGGATCGCCAGCACGAGGAGGCCGATGGCAAGCATTCCGCCGCGGCCCGTCATCTCGTCGACGGGATCGAATTCGTCATCAAGGTCAGTCATGGGAAAAGGCCCCTATCCGAAAACCAGCCAGATTCCGACAATCAACAGTGCCGCGCCCGTCGCGATGCCATAGGCCGCGAAGCGCAGGCCCCTGCTCGAGGGGGGTTCGACCCAGCTTGAGGACATGCGGTCGAGCGCGTCGCAGGCGCGCCGTTCGGCACTGATCACGATGATGATCGCGAGCAGCATGAAGAAGGTCGCCACCGCCTTGGGCACCCAGGCAGGCTCGACCTTGTCAAAGAGCGCGCGGAAGCCCAGCCCGACACCGATCGCGCCCATCGAGGAGCCCATCCAGCTCGCCATCGTGCGTTCGACCGCCATCAGCGTGCGGTCCTCGGCGAGATTGGTGCGTTCCTCCGCCAGCTCGTTGCTGTCCTGTTCCTCGCTGGGCGTACCGCCGACCATAGTGCTTCCCGTTCCGATGCTCCCCCTTGCCAGTCCGATGGATATTTGCGGCCATCCGAACCGTTGCGTCACCAACAGATAATCACGGGAGAGGCCAATGCGTTCCCATCCGGGTGCCGTGGGCATATTGCTATTCTTCATCCTGCTCGGCGGCGGCGCGCGCTATGCGATCGGGTCGATCTACGGTCGCGGCGAAGCCATCAAGCTGGTCGATACGCTGGCATCATCGGGCCTTTACCTCGGCTCGGCAAGTGCCACCGCTTCGGCGACCATCCTCGCCCTCATGCTGACCATCACGAGCATGATCCGCCGCCTCGACGCCGATTTCGACGACGATGTGTGGCGGCGCGTCAACCGCGTCGCGCAGGTCGCGACGATTTCGCTGATGGCGAGCCTCGCGCTACTCCTCGCGCTGGTCTTTCCGGTGGGCGAGTTCGAGGAACTGCCCTCCGACTGGTTCATCTGGCTCTACAACGTCCTGTTCGCAATCACGGTCATGGTGATCGCGCTGCTCGCGATGACTGTGGCGCTTCTCTACACGACGATCCGCGACGTGATCTCCAAGATCACGCCGACCGACGATGTATGAGGGGTTTTTCGGGACTGGTGCTGCCGGAGAGATTTGAACTCTCGACCTCTCCCTTACCAAGGGAGTGCTCTACCCCTGAGCTACGGCAGCGAAGTCGGTAAGCGGCGCGCTAAGACCATAGGGCCTGCCCACTGTCAACCCGGCTTGGCAGGCGCGATGCGATAATTTAGGGCCGGCCCATGAGCCAGGACAAGGACGAGAAGGCCCGGCGCCTTGCCGAGGCGCTGCGCGCCAACCTTCGCCGCCGCAAGGCGCAGGCGCGCCCCGCCCCGCCTCCGCCCAAGGACGAAACGCCCGGCAAAGGCAATTCCGACTGAGCGGCAGCGGCGCTATTTCACCATCGTAAAGACGTTGAGCTTGTTGCCGTCGGGATCGCGGAAATAGCCGGCATAGAAGCCGTCGTCGCCGCGCGGCCCGGGCGCGCCTTCGTCAGTGCCGCCATGGTTGAGCGCGGTGCGATGGACCTTGTGGACCATGTCGACGCTGTCGACCTGCAGGGCGACCATCGTGCCATTGCCCGGGGTCGCGGTCTTCCCGTCATGCGGACGAGTCGCGGCAAGCCCCGGCGCGCCGCCCATCTCGCCCCAGGCGATGAACTGATCGGTTTCGAACATCCGTCCGACGCCCATCGCGCCCGCGACCGCGTCGTAGAATTGGGCCGACCGTTCACGGTCATTGGTCCCGAGCGTGACATAACCGATCATTCTCTCTCTCCTTCAGGGCAGGCGCGCGCCCGCTAGGCGAGCGGCGCGCACTGCCGTTCGAGCCATTCGCGCTCCTCGCCTTCGAGCGACGGGCCGATCTTCTCGAGCGTTTCGGCATGATAGTCGTCGACCCATTGCCGTTCTTCGTCGGTGAGCATCGACACGTCGATCAGGCGGCGGTCGATCGGCGCGAAGGTGAGCGTCTCGAAACCGAGCACCTGCTTTTCGGCGCCAGGCACGTCGATTTCCTTGACCAGCACGAGATTCTCGATGCGGATCCCATATTCGCCTGCCTTGTAATAGCCGGGCTCGTTGGAAAGGATCATGCCCGCGCGCAGCGGCTCGTCGGTGCCCGCATAGGCGCCGCCCGGGGGCGAAATGCGCTGCGGGCCTTCGTGGACCGCGAGAAAGGCGCCCACGCCATGACCCGTGCCATGGCCATAATCGAGCCCCGCTTCCCACAGATATTGGCGAGCGAAACTGTCGAGCCGCCCGCCCGAAATGCCTTCGGGCCAGCGTGCGCGGGCGATCGCGATATGCCCCTTTAGGACGCGAGTGAAGCGGTCGCGCACTTCGTCGGTCGGCTCGCCGATGATCACCGTGCGGGTGATGTCGGTGGTGCCGTCGAGATATTGCCCGCCCGAATCGACGAGATAGATCGAGTTCATCTCGAGCCGCCGATTGCTTTTCTCATCGACGCGATAGTGCGGGAGCGCGCCATTGGGGCCCGCGCCCGAAATGGTGTCGAAGCTGATGTCCTTGAGCGCGCCGGTGGCTTCGCGAAGGTCGTAGAGCCTGGCCGCGACGGCGAGTTCGTCGAGTTCGCCCTTGGGAGCCTCTTCCTCGAGCCATTTCAAGAACTTGGCGATGACCGCGCCGTCGCGCAGCTGGGCCTGGCGATGGCCTTCCTGTTCGGCCTCATTCTTGATCGCCTTGGGAAGCACCGCGGGATCGCGCCGAGCGATGACCTTGGCGCCGCCCGCCACGAGCGCCTGCTCGATCGCGGCGACCGAACGTTCGGGATCGACCGCGACGCTTTTGCCCTTCATTTCGGTCTGGAGGAAGGATTCGAACGCATCGCGGTCATGAACCCGCACGCCATTGCCGAGATGCTGGCGCACCTCGTCGGTAATCTTTTCGGGATTGACGAAGAGATCGGCGGTGCCGTCCTTGCCAACGAGCGCATAGGCCAGCGCAACCGGGGTGTGCGAGACATCGGCGCCGCGCACATTGAAGGTCCAGGCGATGCTGTCGAGCGCGGCGAGCACTGCGGCATCGGCGCCTTCCTTTTCGAGCCAGTCGGCGATTTCGTGGCGCTTGTCCGCCGAGGAGCGGCCCGCGAGCTTTTCATCATAGGTGACGAGATGCGCGCGGCTGGGCTCGGGGCGATCGACCCAGATCGCGTCGATGGGATTGCGCTCGACCGGGATGAGCTTGGCGCCGCGCGCTTCGAGCGCCTTGCTCGCCTGCTTCACCCAGGCCTGGGTATGGAGCCAGGGATCATAGCCGATGCGGCCGCCTTCGGGGGCGTTGGCGCGCAGCCATTCGGCGATCGAGGTGTCGGGCACGCTTTCATAGCTGTAAAGGTCGCCATCGACCTGCGCACGGACCTGGATGGTGTAGCGACCGTCGGTGAAGATCGCGGCGTCTTCGGGGAGGACCGCGGCGGCGCCCGCCGAGCCGTCGAACCCCGTCAGCCATGAGAGCCGCTTGGCGTAGCTGCCGACATATTCGGACATATGCTCGTCGGTGAGCGGCACCACGAAACCGTCGAGATTGTCGGACTTAAGCTGGGTTCGGAGCGCCTGAAGGCGGTCGGCATAGCTGGACATGGGGACTTCCTTGCATCTGTCGTCTGGGGGTGGGACTCGCCCCTTTTTGGAGGGACGCGGCCTTTCTTGGCGCTGATATAACGCCGGGCGGGGCGGGCATAAAGGCCAGCCTTTCGAGAGCGGCCATCATCTGGTGCTGGATATATGCGGTGATGGCGATAGTGTCGGGGCGACACCATATCGGGATGAAGCCATGATCAACGCATATCTGGGCGCCGCCATGCTGGCCGCGATGGCGCCCGCATCCGCCCAACAGGAGAGTGAATTGCCCAAGCCCCCCGTTGCCGAGCAGCGCCCCCACAGCTTCGAGCATCACGGCATTACCGTCGAGGACCCCTATCACTGGCTCAAGGACCAGAGCTATCCCAAGGTGGATGACGAGGATGTGCTCGATTATCTCAAAGCCGAGAATGCCTATTTCGAGGCGCATATGGCGCCGCACAAGGAGTTCACCGAGAAGCTGTTCCAGGAAATGAAGGCGCGCATCAAGGAAGATGACGCCTCGGTGCCCGTCAAGGACGGGGACTATATGTACTGGTCGGCCTTCAAGGAGGGGACGCAATATCGGCTCTGGTATCGCAAGCCCGTTACCGGCACCGATGCCGACGTGAAGCCCGAGGGCGGCACGCTCATCTATGACGAGAATGCCGAGGCCGAAGGGAAGGAATATTACCGGCTGGGCGGCTTTGCGGTCAGTCCCGACGGAACCAAGCTTGCCACCATGGTCGATGACAATGGTGCCGAGCGGTTCAAGCTGGTGCTGCGCGATATCGAGAGCGGGAAAATCATCGAGACCGTTACCGAGGTGGGGATCGGGCAGCCGGTGTGGACACGCGGATCGGACGGTATCGTCTATACCGAGGTCAACGACCAGTGGCGCAGCTATCGCGCGCTCTATCATCCGCTCGGAGGCGATCCGGCCAAGGACCATGTGGTCTACGAGGAGAAGGAGGATGTTGCCTTCACCGTCGGGGTGGGCATGTCGACCGACGAGCAGTTCATCTTCATCGAGACGGGGGAGAATTCGTCGGACGAGACGCGTTTCGTTCCTTCGGACGATCCGACTGCCGAGCCGGTGCTGATCATGCGGCGGCGGCCTGATATCCAATATGATGTCGATGCGGCGCACGGGAAATTCTGGATCGTCACCAACGACAACCATGTGAATTTCCGGCTGGCCGAGGCCGATCCGGCCAATCCGGGCGTGTGGAACACGGTGATCGCGGGGTCGGACCGGGTCTATATCCAGGGAGCGACCGCGCATCGCGATCACCTGCTTCTCGACACGCGGGTCGACGGGCTCGACCAGCTTATCCTGCGCGATTACGAAAGCGGCGAGGAAGAGCGGGTGCCCTTTGCCGAGGAAGCCTATTCGGCGGGCTGGGCAGGCAATCCCGAATATGCGCCCGATGCCTATCGGATCGGTTATTCCTCGATGGTCACGCCTTCGACGGTCTATGACTATCATGCCGCCGAGCGGAAGCTCGAGACTCTGAAGGTGCAGGAAATCCCGTCGGGTTACGATCCCGAGCTCTATACCGTCGACCGGTTGATGATCGAGGCGCGGGATGGCGCCAAGGTCCCGGTGTCGGTGATGCGGCGCAAGGATTTCGCATTGGACGGCACGGGCAAATTGTTCGTCTATGCCTATGGCGCCTATGGCTATGCCATTCCGCCCAGCTTCTCGACCAGCCGGTTGAGCCTTGTCGACCGGGGATTTGCCTATGCCATCGCGCACATCCGTGGCGGCGACGACATGGGCTACCAATGGTTTCTCGACGGCAAATTGAAGAAGCGCACCAACACCTTCAACGATTTCGTCGACGTGACCCGCGGGCTCATTGCCAAGGGTTATGCCAGGGAAGGCCGCGTCGCCGCGCAGGGCGGAAGCGCGGGTGGCGAACTGATGGGCGCGGTGGTCAACCAGGCCCCCGAACTGTTCGGGGCGGTGGTCGCCGACGTGCCGTTCGTTGACGTTCTCAACACCATGCTCGACGATACGCTGCCGCTGACGCCCGGCGAGTGGAACGAATGGGGCAATCCCATCACCGATCCCGAGGCGTTCAAGCTCATCCTGTCCTACAGCCCCTATGACAATGTGACGGCGCAGGATTATCCCCCGATGCTCATCACCGGCGGGCTCAATGATCCGCGCGTGACCTATTGGGAGCCGGCCAAGTGGACCGCCAAGCTGCGTGCCACCAAGACCGATGACAATCTTCTCCTGATGAAGATGAACATGGGTGCGGGCCACGGCGGCAAGTCGGGGCGGTGGAACAGCCTCTACGAAACCGCCGAGGCCTATACCTTCGTCCTGACGCAGATCGCGGACTAGATGGTGGTGCGCCGCGTCCTCGCGCTCGCGCTGGCGGCAGCGGCCATCGCCGCGCCCGCCGGTGCGGGGGACGTGCGCGCGGCGCCCACCATGACCGCGCGGGTCGCCCCGCAGAGCGTAGGTGAACTGCTCGTCACCTTTGAATTCGACGAGCCCGCGCCCTTGTTCATCTTCCAGCGGTCGGGGGTGGTGCGCGGCACCGGCGAAAGCTGGCGGGTGGGCCATTGGAAGGTCGAGACGCCGGGCGTCGCGCTGCGGCGGATCGGGCTGCACGATGCGCTGGTCGCAACGAGGGGCAATCGCCTGCCGCGTGAAGTGAAGGTGCGGATGACGCCCTTCACCGGCCTTCTCACTGCCGAATATACACCCGTGGTGCGATTCACCGACGGGACGATGGCGATCTTTTCGGACCATTTCGCGATGCGTCCCGCCCCGACGGTCGAGGCGGTGCGCGCGCTGGGCGCCGACATCAATGCCCTGCCCAACTATCGCGGAGGCAATGCGCTCGTCCGTTTCGAAGCAAGCGACCTGCCTCTCCACCATCGCGGACGCGAGCGCCGCTCGGTACGCCTCGAAACTCCTGCCTATGTGCTGGTCGGCGATGTCGAGGCCGGGGGAAGCGAGGATATCGCCACGGTAATCGACCCCGGCCTGCCGCGATGGCTGGCCCGGCAATTGACCGAGGAAGTGCCCGAGATCATGGCGCTCTACCGCCGGCGGCTGGGCGAGCGAAGCGGCGAGCGCCCCGAACTGATCGTGGCGTGGAACGGCGCGCCCAAGCAGCGCGTGAGCCTTGGCGGCAGCGTGGTGGGGGACACCATCGTGATGCAGATCGAGGGCGCGATGCTGAAAACCCCCTCGCCCACCGCTTATGGCTATGCGCGCCAGTTCATCGCGCATGAAGCGGCGCATTTCTGGCTGGGCAACACGGTGGGTTACGGCCCGCCCGGCGAGGCCTGGACCACCGAGGGCGGTGCCGATCTCATCGCGCAGCGCGTCGCCGAGATGATCGATCCCGGGCATGACAGCCGCCCCGTCATCGAACAGGCGATCGAGGATTGCGCGCGCCTGTCGGCCGACGGGGCGCTGCGCACCGCGCCCGAGCGGCACGGGCAAGACGTCTTCTATGCCTGCGGCGCGGTCTTCACCCTCGCCGCCGAAGCGGTCGAGAAAAAGCGCGGCGGCGACCTTTTCACCTTCTGGTCGCGGCTGCTCGAGGAAAATCGCGAGGATGGCACGGTGAGCGTCGCCGACTGGCTGGGCGCGATGCGCAAGGCGGGTGGCCCCCGTGAAGCGGTCGAGATCATCGCCACCATGCAAGAGACCGGGAGCCGCGATCCGCGCGCCCGGCTGATCCAATTGCTCGCCCATGTGGGGATCCACGTGAAAAGCGACGCCGAAGGCCGCCTGCGCCTGTCATGAAGCCCGTTTTCGAGGCCCTGATCCGCGCCCGGAGCGAGGACATCGACGAGTTGGGCCATGTCAACAATGCGACCTGGGTCCAGTGGATCCAGAAGGTCGCCACCACGCATTGGGAAAGCGTGGCCACGCAAGCGCAGCAGCAAGACTATATCTGGGTCGTGACGCGGCACGAGATCGACTATCTGCGCCCGCTTCGCGACGGCGAGGAAGCGACCGCGCGGACATGGGTGGGCGATGCGCCGCGCGGCGCGCGTTTCGACCGGCTGATGGAATTCATCGGCGCCGATGGCCGCCCCCTCGTCAACGCGCGCACCAGCTGGGCGATCATCGACCGGGCGAGCGGGCGGCCGATCCGCGTTCCGCGCGACGTCGCAGCGCCCTTTCTCGGCGAGACGGCGCGAGATTGACGCGAAGCCCGCGCCGTCCCAATCTGTCTCCTGATGAGCGAACTGATCCTCTACGACTATTTCCGGTCCTCGGCTTCCTACCGGGTGCGCATCGGCCTCAACCTCAAGGGCGCGCGCTACGAGCAGCGCAAGGTCAACCTCGTCGAGGGCGCGCAGAATGACGCCGATTACAGGGCGCTCAATCCGCAGGGGCTCGTTCCCCTGCTGATCGCGGGCGAGCAGAAGATGGGGCAGAGCCTCGCGATCCTCGACTGGCTCGACGCGCATTATGAGGAGCCGCCCTTCGTTCCCGCCGATCCCGACGCGCGGGCGCATGTCCTCGCGATGGCGCTGGCGGTGGCCTGCGATATCCACCCGCTCAACAATCTCCGGGTGCTCAAATATCTGAAAGGCGAGCTGGGGGTCGACGAGGATGCCAAGGATGCCTGGTATCGCCACTGGGTGCGCGAGGGTTTTGCCGCTCTCGAGGAAATGGCGCGGCCCCATGCGGGCGCCTATCTTTTCGGCGACGAGCCCACGCTGGCCGACATCTGCCTTGTTCCCCAGCTTTACAATGCGCGTCGTTTCTCGGTGCCGGTGAGCGATTTTCCGACCCTGCGCCGCGCCGACGAGACCGCGAGCGGCCATCCCGCCTTTGCCGCCGCGCATCCCGATCTGCAGGAGCCCCGGGCATGAACCGCGCCGAGACCATGGCCAAGTCGATGGAAGGCGTCGAAGCGCTCGCCTCGGTCGAGATCCCCAGCCTCAAGGGCAAGGTGAGCGAGGAGGAATGGAAGATCCGCGTCGACCTGGCCGCCGCCTACCGGCTGGTCGCTTGTTATGGCTGGGACGATCTCATTTTCACCCACCTGTCCGCGCGGGTGCCGGGGCCCGAGCATCATTTCCTGCTCAATCCCTATAACCTCATGTTCGAGGAAGTGACCGCTTCCTCGCTGGTCAAGGTCGACAAGAATGGTCATGCGGTGAACACAACGCCGTTCATGACCAATCCGGCGGGCTTCACCATCCATTCGGCGGTCCACATGGCGCGCGAGGATGCCCATGCGGTGATGCATTTGCACACTCCCCACGGGCAGGCGGTGTCGGCGAACGAGGAAGGGCTCCTGCCCCTCACCCAGACCGCCATGCTGATCCTCGGCGACCTCGCCTTCCACGATTATGAGGGCGTTGCCGTCGACCATGACGAGCGCGAGCGGATCATTGCCGACCTGGGCGAGAAGAATCTCATGCTCCTGCGCAACCATGGCACGCTGGCGACCGGGGGCAATGTCGGCGAATGTTTCATCCGCCTCTATTATCTCGAACGGGCGTGCGAGGCGCAGGTGATGGCGCTGTCGGCGGGCGAGAGGCTCAACCGACCGCCGCAGGGATCGCCCGAGATCACCGCGCAGCAAGGCTCGGCGGGGCTTCCGTTGGTCGCCAACGCGCTGGCTTGGCCCGCCCTGTTGCGGAAGGCCTACCGGCTCGATCCTACCTTCGCGAGCTAGACGACGAAAAGGCGGGCCCGGCGACAAGCGCCTGACCCGCCTTCCCCTCTGGCGTACGGACGTCAGAAGCCGATCGCCACACCCACGCGGCCACCGTTCGAGCCGCCTTCCGACGACCCGGCATAACCGCCCGAGACATAGATGCGGGGCGCGACCCGCGCGACGAGACCCGCCGCAAAGCCGGTTTCCCCGCGATAGGTGGAGATGTTCGCGCTGAGGCTTACGTCGCTGTCGGGCACGACCATCATGCCTCCCAGCGCCATCGACGCCGC
>NZ_JACICF010000002.1:0-327500 GCF_014195685.1 Sphingomicrobium lutaoense
GAATTTTGACCCGACGAGGTCGACCGGTAGCCCATTGCAAAGGATTGCAATCCCGTCGCGGCCGCCTCTCTGCCTACGGCCGTAGTGCTCGCGTTATTGGCGACCGCATCGACCCCGATAGCCATAGCGTAATCACCCGTTGCCTGGGCACCATTGCTACCCAGATCGGTTCCGTCGCCACCGATGGCGATTGCGCCAATGGCGGCCGCATCGGAAAGTCGACCGATTGCGATTCCGTTGGTGGCTGCCGCGGTGACGTCGGCGGATGATCCAATGGCTATGCCGCCAGCCGCTAAAACATCGGCGTTCCATCCCAACCCGGTAGCATTGGACCCGGTTACATCAGAACCAACACCGAGCGCCACAGAGCGATCCAAGGTAGCTGACGATCCCAGTCCGATTGAAACCGTGTAGTCGCCGCTTGCGACCGCATTGCGGCCCAGAGCGTTGCTGCTGATACCCGTTGCCATTGCCTGCTGTCCCACTGCAGTACTGTTGGAGCCCGAGGCGACCGCGTCATTCCCCAC
Organism: Sphingomicrobium lutaoense; assembly: GCF_014195685.1. Classification (GTDB taxonomy): domain Bacteria; phylum Pseudomonadota; class Alphaproteobacteria; order Sphingomonadales; family Sphingomonadaceae; genus Sphingomicrobium; species Sphingomicrobium lutaoense. The sequence goes on from NZ_JACICF010000002.1 coordinate 528, forward strand.
TGCGGTGGTGTTGTCGTTGGTAGCTTGCGCGCCCAGCGTGTCCCCGTCTGCACCGTCACCGCCGATGGCGACGCTGTTGGATCCGGTCGCATCGCTCTGCGCACCGATAGCGATCGAATTAGCCGTGTTGGCATTGGCATCAGCGCCAACCGCTATGGCACCTACTCCACCGACATCGGCGCTACCCCCAAGCGCGACGCTGTCGATAAAGTCAGCTCGGGCGTTGTTGCCGACTGCCACAGCGCTGTTTGCAGTCGCACCGGCAGCATGGCCGACTGCTACGGCCCATTGGTCACTCGCGACCGAGAACCCGCCGACCGCCACCGACCAGCGTCCGCTCGCTGCGCTTTCCGCGCCGATCGAAATTGCATAGTCATTCGTGGCTTGCGCTCCGAAGCCATCGTTATCTTGATCGCCGCCGATTGCGACAGCTCCGACTGCAGACACGTCGGCATCATGACCGATCGCAACACCACCGGCCGCTGCGGCGGAAGCGTCAGCATTTGTACCGATTACCGTCGATCGATCCCCTGTTGCATTCGCACTGCGCCCGCAGGCCAAATTGTCGGGGCTGTTCGCGCCGTCAGTTGTCCCAACCTCCTCGGCGAGTAAGTTCTCATCTGTATCAATGAGACATTCATCCGCCGCTGCTGGCGTAACGAGAACCAAAGTCGGCACGCTCATCAGCGCCATGCCTGCCACGGTTGCTTTCAAGATCAGTTTTTTCATTGTCCGTACCCCTTTTCCGGATAGGGACGTGCGGCATCGGCGGTCGGATTAGCGACCGTCAATCAATGCGTTAACGAGGTAAGTGCCCCGGTCGACGCCCCTTGTGTGCATCGCCCTGAATTATCCGGCCAACAGGACCTACTCGCTTCTCTAGAGCGATGTCTCTTATTAATTTATGTTAACGCTGCTGGCAAGGTAAGCGGAAATTGGCGGGAAAGTGCCGATTTTCAGGGGGCGCCGCGACTCGACAATTTGGCGAATGGCCGGCGACTCGTGGGTGTCAGGCGGATTTGAAGCTAATCCAGAGCGCGCGGGACATTGCGACAGGCTCGTCCTTCGCATCGAGAAGTGCGCAGGCCGAGCGATGCTTGCGGCCCTCGCTGCCGAGCGGCCAGCCCATCACCTTGAGCGGCTCGCCGGGGCACACGGGGCGGAGAAGTTGGCCTTCGAGCTGGGCTAGGAGCGCCATCGGGCGCGGTTCGCCGAGCGCGAAGTAGCTGGGGCAATCGAGCGCGGCCCAGAAGAAGCGGGGATCGACAAGGCCACGCTCGCCCGCGAGCGCGGCATCGGGGGTCCAGAGCGCCGCCGCGATCGGACGGTCGGGATGGTTGCCGCTGTAGATGCACAGGCCATCGGGACGATCGCGCTTGGGGCCGCAAACGAAACATTCGGGCAGGATATGTTCCTCGGCGGACGGAAAATGGGGAGCGGCGCGGGCGACGTCGTCGAGGCTTGGCGGTATGGGAATGTCGAGCAACAGCGGTTCGTCCACCGGTCGGCCTTCGCCATAGATTTGCGCATCGTCGCGCAGGCGGACGGTTTCGCCGTCAAGTTCGCGGCGGAGCGGGACGTCGAGCGGGATGGGAGCAAGCAAGCGGATCGCGGCGGGGCCGTCGATCCATTCGGCGATCACCCCGCACACATAGCCGCCATTGCCCGATCGCTCGGGGCCACGGAAGCGGTGGTCGATCACCACCTGGTCGTTCCTCTGCACCATGTCGCCTCCCTATGCGCTTTTGGCCGTTAGCAGAAGGGATAGATGCCGCTGCCCCATGCGTTGCCCCGACGAAAGCGAAAGAATGAAGGAGCGAGCGATGAACATCCTGATCGTGCTGACCAGCCATGACGAACTGGGAACGACGGGGGAGAAGACCGGCTTCTGGCTCGAGGAATTCGCCGCGCCTTATTATGTCCTCAAGGACGCGGGCCACAATATCACGATCACCAGCCCCGAAGGTGGCCAGCCGCCGCTCGACCCCAAGTCCGACGAGCCGGATTCGCAGACCGATGCCACGCGCCGCTTCAAAGAAGACGAAGCCGCGCAGGCGCATCTTGCCAATAGCGAGCGCCTGTCGACCATCAATCCCAAGGATTATGACGCGGTCTTCTATCCCGGCGGGCACGGCCCGCTGTGGGACCTGGCGGTCGACGAGCATAGCAAGCGGGTGATCGAGCAGACGCTGCGTTCGGGCAAGCCCGTTGCATTGGTGTGCCATGCCCCCGCGGTCCTTAAGAATGTCGAGGCCGAAGATGGCAGCCCGATCGTCAAGGGCCGAAAGGTGACCGGCTTTACCAATGAAGAGGAAGAGGCAGTCGGGCTGACCGACGTGGTGCCTTATCTTCTCGAGGACGTGCTTAAGGAACAGGGCGCCGAATGGAGCGAAGGCGGCACCTTCCAACCGCACGTGGTGGCCGATGGCCTGCTGATTACCGGCCAGAACCCGCCGTCGAGCGAACCCGCCGCCAAAGCGCTGTTGAAGGCGCTGGAAACGAAGGAGGAATATGCCTGAGCGCGGCGCGCGAAAAATAAATGGTCGGGGAGAGAGGATTCGAACCTCCGGCCCCTGCCTCCCGAAGACAGTGCTCTACCAGGCTGAGCTACTCCCCGACTAACGCTCGATAGGTCGTGATGACCGGGGCAAGGGCGAAGGCTCCCTAGCCGCGCCGTGGGGCTTATGCAAGCACAGGATTCATGCATGGCCGAGGAGACGCAACATCTCCTCGGTCGAGATCATCTTCTCGCGCGGGCTGCCGGCGCGCGCGGCGGCTTCCTCGGCGGCTTCGATCTTGCGCCAGTCGGCGAAGCTAGTGTGCGGCACGTCGCGTGATTCGAGCAGTTTTTCGAGCCCGTCGCGCCCTTTCCTGCCCCCGTCGCTGCCGGGCGGGAGCGCGGCCTCGATCGTTGCCGCGACCTCATAGCCGTCGGGGCGGTTGGTGCCAATCGTTCCCGACGGCCCGCGCCGCGCCCAGCCGACCGCGTAGAAACCCTCCTCGATCACGCCATTCTCATTTTCATAACGGCCCCCGCGATGGTCGTAGGGAACGCCGGGGATATGGGGGCTCGAATAGCCGATGCAGCTTATGACGAGGCCTGCCGGGATCTCGTAGGTCTCGCCGGTGCCGCGCGCGCGGCCATCCTCGTCGAGACGGGTCCTCTCGACCGTGACACCCTGCGCCTTCCCCTCGCCCTCGACGCGGACGGGGCGAGCGAAGAAATCGAAGACGATTTTCTTTTCCTTGTCCCACGGACGCGAAGCGAAATCGCGCAATATCGCGACCGACTTGGCCAGCCCCCGGTCTTCCAATGCTTCATCCTCCTCGACCGGAGGGAAGTCGGCGAGATCGACGATCGGTGCGGCCGCATCGAGATGGCCCAGTTCGCCCAGTTCCTTGGGAGTCATCGCGATCTGGTGGGGGCCCCGCCGCCCGAGGATGGTGATGGTGCGGATGTTCGAGGCCATGAGCGCTTCGAGCGCGTGGCGGACGATGTCCGAACCTTCGAACTCCTCTTCGGTCTTGGCGAGGATCCGCGCGCAGTCGAGCGCGACATTGCCATTGCCGACGATCACCGCATGGTCACTGTCCAGCGGCGGTTCGATATCGGCAAAGTCGGGATGGCCATTATACCAGCCGACGAAGGCCGCCGAGCCGAAGACACCGGGCAGTTCCTCGCTCGGGATGCCGAGCTTGCGGTCGTGCGGGGCGCCGGTGGCCATGATCACTGCATCGTAAAGCTCGCGCAGTTCGGCGATCGAGACGGCATCGCCCACCGAGACATTGCCGGCAAAGCGCACGGTATCGAGCGCGGCGACCTTGTCGTAGCGAAGCGCGACCTTCTTGATCGACTGGTGATCGGGCGCGACCCCGAAACGGATGAGGCCATAGGGCACGGGCAGCCGGTCGATGATGTCGATGCGGGCATTTTCGCCATAGGCCTTGGCCAGCGCCTCGGCAGTGTAGAAACCCGCCGGACCCGAACCCACGATCGCAAAATGCCGCATGCCCCTACCTCCCGCCTGTTGTCGGCGGTGAGACTAGCAGCCGAGCCGCGCTTGCCTAGTCGTCGCTTCGATCTTCGAGAAGGAGGTCGCTGCCCTTGCGGTTCAATGCGGCCTGGATCGCCCCCGCGAACAAGGCAAGCATGGGCGGCAGGGTGACGGTGACATGGACGCTGTCTTCGCGCACGTCGATATCGCCGAGCACTTCCTGTCCCATCGCGCCCAGCGTGAGCTTGAGCGTGTCGCCTTCCCAGCGATGCGCGACATCGGCGACATTGCCGGGCAGATGCTCGGGCAGGCTGCCGATATTGCCGGCGATGCGGCGGCGCGCTTCTTCGCGGCCGAGATTGTGGTTCAGGTCCACTTCAACTGATTGTGTCATGCCATTAAGGTGGAAGGACGACGGAGCCTTTGCAACTGTCGTTCGTCGAAAGGACATGATGAAGCTTCTCGCCCTGTTCCTCGCCGCGACGGCCCCTGCCCATCTCGAGGCGCAATACCCCACTGCGCGCCCGTCGGATGAGTATGTCGTGGCCGGACAGGACGAAGCGGGCTTTCACCAATGGGTCGCCGCCGATCCCGAGCGCGCGGCGCGGGTCGCCTCCTATGGAGCCTATCTCGATAGCGCGGGCGTGGGCGATGTCGTCCCGACCTGGCAATTGCTGCGCACCGCGAGCGACTGGCTGAAATGCGGGCAGCCGGCCTTTGAGGTGCCGCCCACCGAATTGTGGCCGAGCATCGTCAACACGCTCCGCTATGCCAAGGAGCAGATCGTCCCCGCGGTGGGCGCGGTCGATGCGGTATCGGTCTATCGCAATCCCTATCTCAACAGCTGTGCGGGCGGGAGCGCGCGGTCCACCCATCGCAGCCATTTCGCGCTCGACCTCGTGCCCGTCTATCCCTTCGAGCGCGGCGAATTGATGAGTCGCCTGTGCACCGTCCATGCGCGGCGCGGCCGTGACTATTCGGTCGGACTGGGCTTCTATGTCGGGTTGCGCTTCCATATCGACAGCTGGAAATATCGCGTCTGGGGCGTGAGCGAAGCCGAGGGCGGGCGCCAATGCGCGATCGCGCTAGCCCGGCGCGAAAATGCCCGCGCCGACCAGCCGGGGGGCACACCGTAACCGGGGGGTAGCAAAGTTTCGCGGCCCGCACCTTGTGTTGCTGTATCGCAACACTACATCACTGGCAAAGTTTGATGTGGCGAGGGATTTATGGACCTGGAAAAACTGACCGAACGCGCGCGGGGCTTCCTGCAGGCCGCGCAGACCATCGCGGCGCGCGAGAATCATCAGCGGATCGCGCCCCAGCACCTGGTGAAGGCGCTGCTCGACGACGAACAGGGCATGGCCGCGGGCCTCATCGAACGGGCGGGCGGCAATGCCAAGGCGGCGCGGCGCAACATCGACGCGCTGGTCGAGAAACTGCCCGCGGTGACCGGATCGGGCGCGACCCAGGCGCCGGGGGTCGATGGCGACCTGATGCGTCTTCTCGACAAGGCGCAGGAAGTCGCCGAGAAATCGGGCGACAGCTATGTCACGGTCGAGCGGATGCTGCTGGGCGCCTTGCTCGCCAAGGGCGAAGTCGGCGAAGCGCTCGAGAAAGCGGGGTTGAAGGCACAGGCGCTCAATGCCGCGATCGAGGAATTGCGCGGGGGCCGCACCGCCGACACGCAGAATGCCGAGGACCGTTACGATGCGCTCAAGAAATATACCGTCGATCTCACCGCGCGGGCGCGCGAAGGCAAGCTCGATCCCGTGATCGGGCGCGACGAGGAAATCCGCCGGACGATCCAGGTTCTCGCGCGGCGGACCAAGAACAATCCCGTGCTGATCGGCGAGCCCGGCGTGGGCAAGACCGCCATCGCCGAGGGGCTCGCGCTGCGCATCGCCAATGGCGACGTTCCCGACGGTCTAAAGGACCGGCAGCTCCTTTCGCTCGACATGGGCAGCCTGATCGCGGGCGCCAAATATCGCGGCGAATTCGAGGAACGGCTCAAGGGCGTGGTCGACGAGGTCAAGCAGTCCGTTGGCCAGATCGTCCTGTTCATCGACGAAATGCACCAGATCGTGGGCGCCGGGAAGACCGAAGGGGCGATGGATGCGGGCAACCTTCTGAAGCCCGCCCTGTCGCGCGGAGAACTGCATGTCATCGGCGCGACCACGCTCGATGAATATCGCCAGCATGTCGAGAAGGATGCGGCGCTCGAACGGCGATTCCAGCCGGTGATGATCGAGGAGCCGACGGTGCCCGACACCATCTCGATCCTGCGCGGATTGAAGGAGAAATATGAGCTGCATCATGGCGTGCGGATCACCGATGCGGCGCTGGTCGCGGCGGCGACGCTGTCGCACCGATACATCACCGACCGCTTCCTTCCCGACAAGGCGATCGACCTGATGGACGAGGCAGCGAGCCGGATCCGCATGGAAGTGGAATCCAAGCCCGAGGAAATCGAGGCGCTCGACCGCAAGATCATCCAGCTCAAGATCGAGCGCGAGGCCTTGAAGAAGGAAAAGGACAAGGCGTCGAAGGACCGGCTCGAGAAGCTCGACAAGGAATTGGGCGACCTCGAGGAGCAGTCGGCCGAACTCACCCAGCGCTGGCGCGCCGAGAAGGAGAAGATCGACGCCGAGGGCGACCTCAAGAGCGCGCTCGACCAAGCACGGATCGAGCTGGAGCAGGCGCAGCGCGAAGGCGATCTCGCCAAGGCGGGCGAGCTGCAATATGGCCGCATCCCTGAACTGGAGAAGAAGCTCGAGGCCGCTTCGGCGGCGACCGAGGGCGCGATGCTGCGCGAGGAAGTGACCGACGAGGATATCGCCTCGGTGGTGTCGCGCTGGACCGGGGTTCCCGTCGAGAAGATGATGGAAGGCGAGCGCGACAAGCTCATCAACATGGAAAAGCTGATCGGCAAGCGCGTGATCGGGCAGGACCAGGCCGTGCAGGCGGTGTCCAAGGCGGTGCGCCGGTCGCGTGCGGGGCTGAAGGACCCGGGACGGCCGCTGGGCAGCTTCCTCTTTCTCGGGCCGACGGGCGTGGGCAAGACCGAGCTTACCAAGGCGCTTGCCGAATTCCTGTTCGACGATCCTTCCGCGATGGTGCGGATCGACATGAGCGAATTCATGGAGAAGCATTCGGTCGCTCGGCTGGTCGGCGCGCCGCCGGGCTATGTCGGCTATGAGGAAGGCGGCGTGCTTACCGAAGCGGTGCGGCGGCGTCCTTACCAAGTGGTGCTGTTCGACGAGGTCGAGAAAGCTCATTCGGACGTGTTCAACATCCTTCTCCAAGTGCTCGATGACGGGCGGCTGACCGACGGGCAGGGGCGCACGGTCGATTTTACCAACACCATCATCATCCTCACCTCGAACCTCGGCAGCCAATATCTTGCCGGGCTGGGCGAGGACGAGGAAGCGAGCAAGGTCGAAGAGCAGGTGATGGAAGTCGTACGCGGGCACTTCCGGCCCGAATTCCTCAACCGCCTCGACGAGATCATCCTGTTCCATCGCCTGAGCCAGTCGCACATGACCCCGATCGTCGAGATCCAGGTCAAGCGGCTCCAGAAGCTGCTCGACGACAAGCATATCACGCTCGACTTGAGCGAGGGTGCGCTGAACTGGCTGGGGCGGGTCGGATATGACCCCGTCTATGGCGCCCGGCCCTTGAAGCGGGCGGTGCAGAAATATCTGCAGGACCCGCTGGCTGACGAGATCCTTGCGGGGCGCATCGGCGACGGGATGACGGTGAAGGTCGAGGAAGGCGACGGCGAGTTGAAGCTCAGCCCAGCTTAGGGCTTCACGCCGCCGCGCCGAGGCCCTAAGCCAGCGCGATGAACAAGGCCGACATCTGGAATCATTTCTGGCAGCAGGGGGAGCAATCCTCCTGCCTGCCCAATGCCGCGGATATTCGCAGCGCCCTCGACACCTATTGGGACGAATTCACGCGCGGGCTCGATACACCCTCGTCGCTCATCGACCTCGGGTGCGGGAGCGGCGCGCTCGCCGAGCGGCTGGCACGCCGAAACGACGGATTGAGCATCACGGGCATAGACTTTGCTTCGGTGGGCGAAAGCGCGGTCGACGGCGTGACGCTGATGTCCGGGGTATCGATGGAAAAGCTGCCGATGGACGAGGGCTCATTCGACGGGGCCGTGAGCCAGTTCGGGGTGGAATATGCCGATCCCGCAACGGTCGGGCCCGAAATCGCCCGCGTGTTGCGCAAAGGCGCGCCGGTGGCATTCGTGATGCACCATGCCGACAGTCCGGTGGTGGCGCAGAACAAGGCGCGCAAGGCGATCCTCGCTTCGTTGTCGGAGGATGGCATCGGCAAGGCCTATCGCGAGGACGAGAAGCAAGTGCTTGCCCGGTCGATCTTCGAGATCCGCCAGAAAAGCGGCGTACATGCACCTCTGGTCGACCAGGTGGCGCGCGGACTGGGCCAGTCGATCGGCGAGGCCCCCGATAAGCGCGAGCGGATCTGGTCGGATTTTGCCGAAGGCGCAGCCAATGAAATCGCGATCATCGAGGCGATGGAAAAGGCCGCGATCCGCGATCCACGCGTTTGGGCGATGCGGCTGGGCGACGGCTATCGTTGGGAGAGGCCGACCTTCATCTCCACGCCGCAGGGCGAGAAAGCGGCCTGGTCGCTGACAGGACGGCGGGCCTAGCCAAGAAAAAGCGCGGCGGCGACCCGTCGGTCGCGCCGCGCATTTTCCTTTCGCCCGAGCGAAAGAGACGCCGGGTTCAACTGCCCTGGAAGGGTTTGCGCTGCATCTTGCGCAGACCGTCCTGGGTATCTTCTTCCATCATGTCCCATTCGGCCTGGGTCTTGCAGATCTGGCGAGCGCGAAGACGCGTGCCCACGGGCGGAGGCATCTTCTTGCACACATAGGCGTTCGGTCCGCCCTTTTCTTCCTGCGTCTTCTTGGCTGCTTCGGCAGCCGCGGCCTCTTCGGCCGGACCCGCCGCATAAGCCATGGCGGGAATGCCCGCGACCATGAAGGCGGCGATGATTACATTACGCATGGGGGTAGCTCCTCTTCATTGACCCGAGATCGAGTTGCGCATCTTGCGCAGCCCGTCCTGCATGTCCGTCTCCAACATCTTCCAATTCGCCTTGGTCTTGCAAATCTGCCGCGGTCCGAGGCGCGAGCCTACGGGTGGCGGGAATTTCTTGCAGACATAGGCGTTGGCATCATCATCCTTTTCCTGCGTCTTGAGCGCGGCTTCCGCAGCAGCAGCTTCCTCGACCGGGCCGGTGGCGCTGGCTAGCGCCGGAACGCCTACCAGCAACCCTGCTCCCAAGATCAGCTTTTGCATCGGTATTCTCCTTGGCTTTCACCTCGTCGAAACCGCTCCACAACCTGCAAGAATAACCATTTTAGTCTTCAGCGTCCAGAAACTGGCGCTGGACAAGGATTGCCCACCTGCCGCACGGTGCGGACATGGGGGATCAGGCAACACTCGTCCATGCAGCGTTGCAGCAGGACGACGAGGAAAAAGCAGCCGAGCTTCTGCGAAAGGCTGCGCGAAAACGACCAACGGCGCAGGCCGCCGCGCAACTGGCGCAACTGGCGCGGAGCATGGACCGCAACGACCTTGCCTTGCCGCTGGTCGATCGGCTCGCGCCGGGCCTGCAGCGCGACATGTTCGCCCTGTATTTGCGTGGCGAGATGGGCGAAGCGGTCGCCCGCCAGACCGGCCGTCGCCTTGAAGGCCATCGCCAACCCGATGGCATGATCCTGCAATATGCGGGCGCGCTGGAAGCCGAGGGGCGGCAGGACGAGGCCATCGCTCTCCTCTCCGACCTTCTCGAGGATTATCCAGACTGGATCGCGGGGCAGCAATGCCTCGCACAATTGCAATGGACCTTGCGGCATGACGACCCGGCAAGCGGATTTGCGAAGGCGGTCAAGGCGCGGCCCGACCATGAGTTGCTTCACGCGGCCTGGCTGGGAACGCTCAAGAGCATGGAGGATCATGCGCGGCTGGCAGAGCTTCTCCCGCAGATCGAAGCGGCCTTCCCTTCCTCGCAGCTGATCCGGATGGTTGCCGCCGAAGCCTATAGCGAGATGGGCCAGACCGACATGGCCGATACGCGTTTCACGGATCTCCGGAGCGTCGCCGATCCTTCCTTCGATGCCGCGCGGATGCGGCATGAAATGCGCGCCGGACGGCCGTGCGAAGCGGCCCGTATCGGTGCGGGCGCGGTGGCATCGCACGGTGCGCCCGAATGCTGGGCCTGGCTGGGCGCGGCGCTACGCGCGCTTTCCGATCCGCAGGCCGACTGGTTCTATCGCGGCGATGCGCTTTTCAGCATCCAGACGATCGCGCTCGACGAGCCGCAACGCGCTTCGCTGGCCAAACTGCTGCGCTCGATCCACCGGGGTTCGGGGCCGCCGTTCGGGCAAAGCCCGCGCGGGGGGACCCAGACGCTGGGGCCCTTATTGAAACGGCGCGACAAGCCGATCATCGCGCTACGGAGAGCCTTGAAGAAAGCGGTGCGCAGCTATGTCGATGCGTTGCCGCCCGTCGAGCCCCGTCATCCCTTCCTTGCGCGGCCTCGCGAGGCATTTCGTTTCGAGGGGGCCTGGTCGATCCGGCTGCTGCCCGAGGGTCATCATGTCGCGCATATCCACAGCCATGGCTGGATCAGCTCGGCGCTTTATGTCGACCTGCCCGAGGGCATGGGGGACGATCCGGATCGCAAGGGTTGGCTCGATATCGGGGTTCCGCCGATCAATCCCGAGGGACGCATCGAGCCGCTTGGGAGCATTGCGCCCGCGCCATTGAAGCTGGCGCTCTTTCCTTCGATCTTCTGGCACGGCACCCGCCCCTTCGACGCGGGCGAGCGGCTGACCGTCGCGTTCGACGTCGTTCCGCGCTGACTGCCTGCCGCGCGAACGGAGCGGCGGCCATCATCCGTTTCAGGCAAAGAAAAAGGGGCGGGACCGAAGTCCCACCCCCAATTCTTTCCTGTGCTGACGCTTAGAAGCGCAGCGTGCCGCTCACGAAGAGGAAGCGACCGACCGGGTCATAAGTACCGGCCCAGGTGTTGGCGTTATCCGTACCATAAGCCGACGGCACCAGCGGCGGCGACTTGTCGAGGATGTTGTTCACACCCACGCGGAAACCGAATTCGTCGGTCACGTCGAAGTTGACGCTCGCGTCGAAATAGTTGTGCGCGTCGATGTTGCCGTTGGCATCGGGCGTACCCGAGAAGGCGCGATCCGGATCGTTGATGAACTGGTCGAGTTCAACCGATCCGATGTGGCGCCAGCGGAACGAGAGGCCAACGCCGCTGTCGAAGTTGTACGCCGCACGGAACGTGTGGCGCCATTCCGGCTGCGGGAAGCCGCAGAAGGAACCGACATAGCCGGCGCAGTCGACGATCGCGTCACCACCAGCGACGGGGATGCCGCTGTTGGCAGCATATTCCATCAGGTAGGAGCCCTGCAGGTCGAGGTTCAGACGACCAGCGCCCAGACCACGATTGTAGGACACGCCAACGTCGATACCTTCAGTGGTGATACCACCGATGTTCTGCTGGGTGTTGACGATGAAGCCGTTCTGACCGGCCCAGAGCGAACCCGAGATCGGGTCACGCTGGACGAGCGAGCAGAACAGGGCGTCACCCGTCAGTGCGCACTGACGCAGGATGGTTTCCGCACCGATGCCCGAGATCGCATCTTCGACTTCGATGTCGAAATAGTCGACCGTGGCAACGAAGCCCGGAAGGATCGAACCGCCTTCGATCACCACACCGGCGGTAATCGTGTCAGCCTTTTCCGGGTTCACGTTCGGGTTACCGCCACCGATCTGGTTGTACTGATCGGCCGGCGACGGAGCGATCGAACCATACTGGCCAGCCGTCACACCGGTGTTGGCGCACTGCGCCGCGGTGAATTCAGGCGTCGGACCCGAGCAGGGGTCGGTACCCGACCAGAGGCCAAGAGCCTGCGGCGAGAACAGTTCGAGAATGTTCGCAGCACGCACCGCGCGGTTGTAGCCGCCACGGAACTTGACTTCGGGGATCGGCGAGTATTCGGCCAACAGCTTGTAAGTGTCGGTCGTCGCACCCGTCGAATAGTCGGAGTAGCGATAGCCGGCTTCGAGAGCCAGGCGGTTCACACCCGGAACGTCGGTGATGATCGGGACGAGGATTTCCGCGAAGACATCCTTCACGTCGAATTCACCCGAGACCGACGGCGAGGGACCACCCTGACCGGCGAGATCACCCGAAGCGAAAGCGACGTCCGAATCGAGCGCCAGGATTTCCTGACGATATTCGGCACCGACAACCGCCGAGACGGGCTCGTCAGCAACGATGTTGAAGAGATCGCCGGTGATGTAGCCGGTAGCGACCCATTCTTCGGTTTCACCCTTCTGGAGACCCGGCGTAAGAACATAGTTCAGAGCGCCCTGGGTCACGCCGTTACGCGGATCGTTGACAAGACCCTGACCCTGGAAGGGGTTGTAGGGAACGCAGCCGTTCGCACGAGCGATCGGATCGGCGCAAACCACCTGACCGTTGACTTCGACCGCCTGGATCGCGTCGCGCAGACGCGAGAAGCTGAAGTCGTTGGTGTAGAAGTTCGAGTAGATGGTCGTGCCATACTGCGCGCTCATGTCGTAGCTGAAGCGCTCGGTGATGTCGCCGCGCACGCCAGCAACCGCACGGTAGCCGGTGTGACGGAGGTCGGCGTTACGACCACCACCTTCGACGTTACGCTTACCGATCAGGATCGGAACAACGCGGTCAACGGCGGTATCGCCGGCACCAGCCTGGCCGTCGATGGCGGCGCAGAGCGCGTCGCCCTGAGCAGCCGTCAGCAGCGGGCTGTCGCACGAGAGGTTGTAGACTTCACCGAAGAAGGTGCCCGATTCGGCGATCTGCGCGTCCGAACGGTCATCCATGAACATGAATTCGGCATAGGCTTCCGCCGCGTCCGAGATTTCATAGTTGGCGAAGGCACCAGCGGTCCAACGGACGTCGGGACGCTGGAAGAAGTTGACCGGCGCGTAGTTGTACGGCGGGCCACCCGGCTTACCGAAGCCCGAGAAGTCATCCGAACCGTCGGCAACACCGAAGAAGAAGCCACCGAAGGTCGGGTCGACCACGGTCGCGTTCGGCGAGTTGAACGAACCACCGCAACGTCCTGCGGTGTTGATGGCGCAAGCCGAATAGTCGCGGTTGCCCTGGAGGATCGAACCGATGCGACGATAGCCAACATAGCCGACGACATTGCCGCGGCCGTCATCGAAGCCGGCGCCGATGGTCAGCTGCGCGTCGAAGGTATCACCATCGACGACGTTGCCCCGCGGATATTCGTAGCCGCGCGCGTCAAGCGCTTCGCGGATCGAACGGCCGTTGAAGCTTTCGTCGTTGCGGTTGTCATGCTGGTAGACGCCGTAGGTGGCATCGAGCTGCACGCCTTCGAAATCGGTGTCCATGATGAAGTTGACAACGCCGGCGACGGCGTCGGCACCGTAGGTCGACGAAGCGCCACCGGTGAGGACTTCAACACGGCTCACGAGCGAAGCCGGGATCTGGTTAAGGTCGGCCGCGGGCAGGAAGGGATCGCCCGGCTGCAGACGGCGGCCGTTGACGAGAACCAGCGTACGAGCAGTGCCGAGGCCGCGAAGGTCCACGGTTGCCGTACCGGTCGCGCCGTTGGCGACGAACGCGGTCTGGCCCGGAGTGACCTGCGGAAGCGAGTTGACGAGGTCTTCAACGCGGGTCGTGCCGACCTGGGCGATGGCCTCTTCGCCGACCACGGTAACCGGGCTGGCGCTTTCAACGTTCGGGCGCGCAATACGCGTACCCGTGATGACGATCGGGTCGCTGCCCTGGAGGACTTCACCCTGTGCATCGACGTCGGTCGAAACCTGTTCGACCGGGCCGGTGTCGTCATCGGCGTCTTGTGCGAACGCCGGGCTGGCAAAAGCCATGCCGGCGATCACGGTGCTCGTCAGCAACGAGCTCTTGTGAAACTTCTTCATTATGTTCCCCTTCATCTCTGCGCCCCGGGCGCAAGGAAAGTCACACGTACCGAAAATTAGCATTCGGCATCGGTGCCGCCTCTACGGTGAAGGAAAGCGCACACGCAATCATTGTATGGGGGGGGATCGGTTTTCGTGACTGCTGTGTGACTTTTGGAACACAACCCCTTTTTGGAGGCCGTGCCGTTACGGGATGGCGGAAAATTGAGTCTTTCGGGCATTCGCGAGCCTACGGGGCTCCGTTCGGCTTGCGCCTCGCGCGCGGGTGGATGATAGTGCCGCCGATCCCATCCCATTTGCCGACAGGACATGCCTTCCATGATTCGACCGTTCGCCCCCCTGATAATCGCCAGCCTTCTCGCCGTTCCGGCCGCGGCGCAATCCGATGGCTCCAAGGTGCAGCGGGTGGTGGCCTGCCGGACCATTGCCGACGATGCCGAGCGATTGGTCTGCTACGACCGGGAAAGCGCGGCGCTGGGCGCGGCTCTCGAGAGCGATGAAGTGGTGGTGGTTAGCCGCGAACAGGCGGTCGAGGCGCGGCGCGAACTGTTCGGTTTCTCTAGCCCCAATTTCGCGGGCCTCCTCGGCGATGAGGACAATCTCGACAAGGTCGAGGTCGAGGTCGCTTCGGCGCAGATGAGCGGGCATGGCGATTTGGTCGTCGCGATGAAGGACGGGAGCGTCTGGCGACAGATCGACGACCGGCAGATGGGCCGCCTGCCCAAGGCGGGCACCAGCGCGACCATCGAGAAAGCGATGATGGGAAGCTACGAGATGAAGATCGACGGTCGCCGCTCGATCAAGGTGCGGCGGATCCGCTAGCTAGAAGCTGGAGCCGCGCTGTTCGGCCGCGAGGCTGGCGGCGGCATCGACATAGGCTTCCTGGCGCGCCACCGACCAGTAGCGAAGCTGTTCGAGCGGGATTTCCACGCCGGTCACCGCACAGCGCACATGATCGCCGTTCGACAGCACCCGGAAAGTGGCGTCCATGTAATGGATTTTCGCTTCGCGGCCGCGTCCGCCCATCAACATCATTCGTCTCCGCTATCGCCGGGCGCGTCGAACAGCCCGGGCTGGTTGGCGGTGCGATAGGACTTGCGCGGCTTTCGCGCAACCGGCGCGGTCTTTCGCGGCGCGCTGCCCGCACCTTCGCTGCCTTCGGGCACGGCATGGACCTGGCCATCGGCGAAATGGAGAGATAGACGCGCGGCCTCGCGGGCATCGGCGGCTCGAGTGAGCGTGCGCCCGTCGCCATCGGTGATGCGGGCATAGCCGCGCGACAGCGGCTTGTCGGGATGCGCGAGCTGGGCAAGTCGCCAGAGCCCCGCGAGCCGTTCCTCGCCGCGATGGATCTTCTGGTCAATGAGCCGACGGTCGAGCCGACCTGCGACGGCGGCGAGGTCGCCATGCGCGCGCTGGGCCCGCGCGCCGAGCGCGCGCGACAGGCGGTCGCCGAGATCGTCCACCCTCTGTTCGCGCTGGTCGATCAGCTGGAGCGGCGAAGGAAGGCGCGCGGCGACATGGCCCAGCCGCTCGGCGCTGCGGTCGAGTCCGCGTCCCAGTGCCTTGCCTGCGCGAAAGCCCAGTTCCCCGACATAGTTGACGAGTTCGCGGCGCACCGGGACCGCCATTTCGGCAGCGGCGGTGGGCGTGGGCGCACGCTTGTCGGCGGCATGGTCGATGAGCGTGGTGTCAGTCTCATGGCCGACCGCGCTGATGAGCGGGATGGTGCAGTCGGCGGCGGCGCGCACCACCACTTCCTCGTTGAAGGCCCAGAGGTCTTCGATCGAGCCGCCGCCGCGCGCGACGATCATCAAATCGGGACGCGGCAAGGGACCATCGCCCGTCAGTGCCGCCATGCCGCGGATGGCGGCGGCGATCGCGGGGGCGGCGGCTTCGCCCTGCACCGGCACGGGCCAGACCAGCACATGGGTCGGACAACGGTCTTCGAGGCGGTGGAGAATGTCGCGGATGACCGCGCCGGTGGGACTGGTGATCACCCCGATGACGCGGGGGAAATAGGGCAGTTCGCGCTTGCGTTCGGGGGCAAAAAGCCCCTCGGCGGCGAGCGCCTTGCGGCGGCGGTCGAGCAGCGCCATCAGCGCGCCTTCGCCCGCCAGTTCCATGCTCGCGACGCTGATCTGATATTTGGAACGGCCCGGATAGGTGGTGATCTTGCCGGTCGCCACGACCTCGGCGCCGTCTTCGGGCTGGAAGGCTAGCCGCCCCGCCTGCCCGCGCCACAACACGGCATCGAGGCAGCTATTTTCGTCCTTCAAGGTGAAATAGCAATGGCCCGAGGCAGCGCGTTTCCATCCCGAGATCTCGCCGCGCACGCGCACATGAGCGAAAGTGCCTTCGACCGTTCGCTTGAGCGCGCCGGACAATTCGGACACGCTCAGCGCGGGTGCGTTGTCGCCGCGCTCCTGCTTCGCTAACAGGCCCCCGTCGGGCTGGTCGGCGCGGTCATTCTGTTCAGGGGCTACCAATGAAAATCCTTCTTATCGGTTCGGGCGGTCGCGAAGATGCGCTGTGCTGGCGACTTTCGCAATCGCCTGCCTGTGAAAAACTGGTCGCCGCGCCCGGCAATCCCGGCATGGAACGCTGGGCCGACGAATTGAAGGCGGTCAAAGTCGAGGACCCGGAAGCAATCGTCGCGCTGGCCCGTGAAGTCGAGGCCGACCTTGTTGTCATCGGACCCGAGGCACCGCTGGTGGCGGGCGCCGCCGATGCACTGGCCGAAGCGGGGATCGCCTGTTTCGGGCCCAGTGCCAAGGCCGCGCAGCTCGAGGGATCGAAGGGCTTTACCAAGGACCTGTGCAAGCACGCGGGCATTCCAACCGCCGATTATGTCCGGGTCGAGACGGTCGATGCGGCGCTGGAGGCGCTGGGCGGGTTCGGCATTCCGGTGGTGATCAAGGCGGACGGGCTGGCCGCGGGTAAGGGCGTGACCGTGGCGCAGAGCCGCGAGGAAGCCGAAGCGGCGATCCGCGCGGCGGGCGACGGACCGATGGTCATCGAGGAGTTTCTCGAGGGCGAGGAGGCCAGCTTGTTCGCACTGGTCGATGGCCGCCAGGTGCGTTTCCTTGCATCGGCGCAGGACCATAAACGCGTGGGCGAAGGCGATACCGGCCCCAATACCGGCGGGATGGGAGCCTATTCTCCTGCCCCCGTCCTTGACGACACGCTGGCGGCGCGGGCGATGATGGACATCGTCCAGCGTACCGCCGACGCGATGGTGGAGGAAGGCATGCCCTTCCGCGGCGTGCTGTACGCGGGTCTGATGCTGACCGAGACGGGCCCCAAGCTGATCGAATATAATGTCCGGTTCGGCGATCCCGAATGCGAGGCGATCATGCCGCGCATCACCGGCGATTTTGCCGAGATGCTGCACTGCGTCGCGACCGGAAAGCTGGCCGAGATGGATGAGATCATCCTTGAAAGCGCGCATGTGATGACCGTGATCATCGCCGCCAAGGGCTATCCGGGCACGCCTGCCAAGGGCGGCGCCATTTCGGGTATCGACGAAGCCGAAGAGGATGGCGCGATCGTCTTCCAGGCGGGCACCGCTCGCGACGGCGGGAAACTGGTCTCTTCGGGCGGGCGCGTGCTGGCGGTGACCGCGGCGGGCGACACGCTGGCCAGTGCGCGCGACGCGGCCTATGCGGCAGCGGAGAAGATCCGTTTTGCCGACGGCTTCTATCGGGGAGATATCGGATGGCGCGAACTGGAGCGAAAGGGATGAAGCGGTATCGCCCCGCTATTCTCGGCATCGCCATCGTCATGGCCTTTGCCGCCCTGTGGCACGGTCCGCTCGGCAATGCCGCCCAGCGCTTCACCGCCGAGACCGAGACGATCGCGCGGCTCAACCTCGAATATTATGAAATGGACGGGCAGGTCGCGGTCGCGATGGAGCGCGCGCCGCTCACGCGCAGACTGTGGCTCACCGGGCGCGCCGACGATTTCCAGCGCAGCGAACTGGTGCGCATCCTCGACGGCATCCCCGCGGTCGGCGATGTCCAATGGTGGCGTCCCGAAGGCGGCACGGTGCGCGGCGACCCCCTTCTCCCGCTGATCGTTGAGGTGGAACTTGCCGCGCTCGCGGGCTTTGGATTCGGTATGATTGTCGCATTCCTGGTCGCCTTGCGCCGGCGTGCGATCCGATGGTCTAAGATTTGAGGAAAGAATATGGACGCCCTGCTGCAAACCTATTGGCCCGTGATCGTGATTGCCATTGTCCTTGGCATCATCGCGGGCTGGATCATCTTCCGTCCGCGCCAGTCGGTCCGGCTGTCCGAGGACGAGGGCCTTCGCCGCCCCCACATGGAAGGGATCGAGAAAAGCGGCGAGGGGCGGAGCATCATCGACCAGGGCGCGGCAGCGACCGCCGATATCGCGGGCCAGGCGCTGCAGGCCGAGGTGCATGAGCAATTGCCCGGTGCGACCGGGGAGCCCGACGATCTCAAGCGGTTGAAGGGCGTGGGCCCCAAGCTGGCGGCGATGCTCAACGGCATGGGGATCACCCGTTTCGACCAGATCGCCAAGCTGACGCCCGCGCAGGTCGAGGCCATCGATGCCAAGCTGGGCGCCTTTTCCGGACGCTTCCAGCGCGACCGGATCGTCGAACAGGCCGATTATCTCGCGCGGGGCGATACCGCCGGTTACGAAGTGAAGTTCGGCAAGCTCTAGAGCTTCGCCGAACGTGGTACCGGCAGGCGGCGCTTCTTCGAGGGGCGCATCGCAATGAGCTTGTCGATCTTGCGCCCGTCCATGTCGACGATTTCGAAGATCCAGCCACCATGCTGGAAGCGCTCGCCTTCCTCGGGGAGTCGGCGCAGGACCGACAGGGCGAAGCCCGCGGCGGTGGCATAGTCGCGGTCCGCAGGCAGATCGAAGCCCAGCCGTTCCGAAAGCTGGTCGGCAGCGCAAGCGCCCGAGACCAGCCAGCTGCCGTCCTCGCGCTCGATCATCGGTTCGCCTTCGTCCTCGTCATTGGCGAACTGGCCCGCCAGCGCGACGAGAATCGAGCCCGGCGTGACGATGCCGTCGAGATGACCATATTCGTCATGAACCAGAGCGAGCGGCACATCGGCGCCGCGCAGCACCGTCAGAGCATCCATCGCGTCCATGAGATCGGGGATGATCGGCGCGGGCTTGGCGAGGCGCGCCAGGTCGAGCGGCTGCCCGTCGAGCAGCGACATTAACAGATCGCGTGAGGACACCACGCCGACGATATTGTCGACCGACCCGTCGGCGACCGGCAAGCGGCTGTGCGGCGTGAGGCGCAGCCGCTCGCGGATGTCCGCCTCTCCGGCATTGACGTGGATCCAGTCGATATCGGTGCGCGGAGTCATGATCTCGCGCACCGGGCGGTCGGCAAGGCGCACCACACCCGAGATGATCGCCCGCTCGCTTTCCTCGAGAACCCCCGCGGTCTGCGCTTCGGCGACGACGAGATGGAGTTCCTCGGCGGTGACCGCATTGTCGCCTTCGCGCTTCATCCGCAGCAGGTGGAAGATAAGAGCGCTGGTGCGGTCGAGCAGCCAGACGAGTGGCGCGGTGAGGCGCGAGAGAAAGAGCATCGGGCGCGCCACCGCGGCGGCGATGGGTTCGGGAGTGCGCAGCGCGAATTGCTTCGGCACCAATTCGCCGATCACGAGGCTGGCGTAGGTGGTAAGCGCGATCACCAGCGCGAGCGAAAGCGCCTCGGCGGTATCCGGGGCCATGCCGAAATAGACCAGCCGTTCGCTCACCGGGCCGCCGAGACTGGCGCCCGAATAGGCACCTGCGAGGATGCCGATGAGGGTGATGCCGATCTGGACGGTCGAGAGAAAGCGGCCGGGCTGCTGCGCCAGCTGGAGCGCGACCGTGGCGCCCCTGCTGCCGTCCTTTTCGAGCGCCTTCAGCCGTGCTTCGCGCGCGGAGACGATCGCCAGCTCGCTCATCGACAAGAGGCCGTTGGTCGCGACAAGCGCGAAGATGATGAAGACATCGATCCAGGGAAAGGGCGTAAGTTCGCTCATGGCGCGGCCCTCTCATGCCGTGGAAACGGCGCGGCGACAAGCATGCAAGATGAACCGAGGCGGGAGCTCGGTCAGCATCGGTTCACCTGCGGAACCATTATTCAGGGCACATGTTGGCATGACAACATCACTTTGCATCACGGGAGAACAAGGATGCTGAACAAGAAGATCATGTCCGTGGCCGCCGCGGGCGCCGCGATTGCGACGCTCGGTGCGTGCACCACCGATGCTGTCACCGGCGAACGCCGCATCTCGACCGAAGCCGCTGTCGGCACCGGCGCGGGCGCGGTGGTCGGCTATCTGCTTGGCGACCTCATCGGCGGCAAGAACGACCGTACCGAGAAGATCATCGGCGCGGGCATCGGTGCCGTCGCGGGTGGCGCGGTCGGCGCCTACATGGACAAGCAGGAACAGGAATTGCGCCGCCAGACCCAGGGCACCGGCGTCGATGTCGTGCGCGAGGGCGACAATCTTCTCCTCCGCATGCCGTCGGGGATCACCTTCGATCACAACAGCTACACGGTAAAGCCGCAGTTCCAGTCGACCCTCAACGAGGTCGCGCAGACGCTCGCGAGCTATGAGTCGACCTATATCGACATCATGGGCCACACCGATTCGACGGGTTCCGACAGCTATAACCAGCAGCTTTCGGAACGGCGCGCGCAGGCCGTCGCCAACTATCTGGCGCAGCGCGGCGTGCAGCCCCAGCGCATGGCGACCATGGGCTATGGCGAAAGCCAGCTGCTCTATCGTCCGGACGACACCGAAGCGAAGCGCGAAGCCAACCGCCGCGTCGAGATCAAGGTCGTTCCGGTGACCCAGCAGGACGCCCAGCGTTACGGCTATTAAGCCCACACGTTCGGCCTAGCTGAAGAATTGGGGCGCTTGCCTTCGGGCAGGCGCCCTTTTTCTATCGCCGGTCGCGGAAGAAATCGCGCAGAAGAAGCGCGGCTTCCTCTTCGCCGATGCCGCTCATCACCTCGGGGCGGTGGTGGCAGGTCGGCTGGTTGAAGAAGCGTGCGCCGTGGAGGATCGCTCCGCCCTTGGGATCCTCGGCCGCGAAGGCGAGCCTGGCGATGCGTGCCATAGCGATCGCGCCCGCGCACATTGCGCAGGGTTCGAGGCTGACCCACAAGGTGCATCCGTCGAGCCGGGAGGTACCCAGCTTCTCGGCGGCGGCGCGGATGGCGACCATTTCGGCATGGGCGGTGGGGTCGTTGGCGGTGCGCATGGCATTGGCGGCTTCGGCGATGATCTTACCGTCGGGGCCGGTGACGACCGCGCCGACCGGCACCTCGCCGTCACGCGCGGCGTCCTTCGCCAGCGCGAGGGCGCGGCGCATCGGTTCGGGAAGCGGAAAAGCCGTCATGCTTCAGCGGGGCTACCGCCCCGGCGGCTTCCTGTCACGCCTCAAGGGGCGGTGGGTCGCTCTTCACCAGCGGTGCCGGCAGTTTCGGCACTGCGCATTTCATTGTCGCCATCTTCGGCATCGCCGATCGTGATGGTGCCGGTCTCGACCTCGAAGGACGGGGCCTGGCCGGGTTCGGCGACGATCTTTTCATCGTCGGCCTCGACCTTGGGGAGGGTCGCGGGCCGGGTCTGGCTGACGTCGAGGAAGGGGCTCGCCACGAGGGCGATCGCGCCGATGACGAGGATGATGAGAAGGATGAGCAAACGTCGCATATGCAAAACCACCGCGATGAACAGATCAGGGGGCCAACGCGCAGACCCGTTCGGGGTTTCCCGATGGCGTCTAGCGGTTGACGTTGGACCCGTGGGACGGTAGGGGGCGGCGCTTTCCGGGACAATAGTTCCGCCAAACCAGGATTGAAGATTATGTCGCGCGTTTGCGAACTGACCGGCAAGGGCCGGCAGGTGGGCAACAATGTTTCCCACGCCAACAACAAGACCAAGCGGGTTTTCCTGCCCAATCTGCAGAATGTCACGCTGCTGAGCGAAGCGCTCGATCGCCGTGTCAAGCTGCGGGTCTCGACCCATGGCCTGCGTTCGGTCGAACATAATGGTGGCCTCGACAATTGGCTCGAGAAGACCAGCGACGACAAGCTGTCGCCGCGGGTCCAGAAGCTGAAGCGGGAAATCGCCAAGGCGAAGGCCGCGGCCAACTAAGGCCAGGCTTCGGCCTTCACGTCATAGGCGACGAGCCACTGCCTGAGATAAGGCGCGCGGTTGTCGTCCGACAACAGCCATAGGCGGCTGCCCCCAGCGATGGGGGTGGCCGCCAATGCTTCCATATTGGCCAGTCGCGAAACGGGCAGCCGCACCGGCGTACCGATTCGCACCCGTTCGCCTTCGTCATGGGCGATCGCGACCTGCGTCCCGAACCCTCCCCAATCGAGTGTGCGCATCACGACCGCGAGGCGGCCGTCGGCAAGGCGCGTCGCGCCGGTGATGCGCGAGGGGGCGCCGACGATCGGGATGGCGACGGGCGCGCCCTTGCCGATGCGGTAAGCCATCTTCGCGCTTTCCCCCAGAGCAAGGATAGCGTCACCCGAAGCGACCAACGCCTCGGCGCCGCCATTGTAGGACCAGCTGGCACCATCGAGCGTGATTTCGCGGGCCGCGGCGAGCGTCCTTGCGTCGAACAGCATGGCGCGGTGGCGGCGCTCGAACCCGACGAGCAGGCCGTTCTGCCAGGGATGCAGCGATTCGCTGTCATGGCCGCCGAGCGAGCCCCCCTCCCCGTCCCGCAGCACGGCGAAACGTGCCTCGCGGCGATCGGGGCCCGGCACGGGCAATGAGGTGCGCACCAGGCGTCCGCTGTCGCTGACCATCAGCAGTTCCCCGCCTATCACTTCCATCCCCGACAGGCCCGTGAGGCGCGGATCGTCGCTCGAAAGTGTCCAGGCGCCGTGCAATGCCCAACCCGAAGGCGCTTCCAGTTCGACCGGATCGAAACGAATCGTACGGAGCGATTCGCGGGGCGGATCGACCATGTTGTTGGCGTTGAGCAGGCTGGCCCAGAAAAGGACTGTGAAAATCAGTAGCAAACCACTGAAAAACGGGCGTTTTTTCCTGAATGATTGCTGCATGGCCCGTTCAGTACCCATGAAAGGCGAATCGGGCATAAGTCTTTGGCAAGGCGGGGTTTTCCCCCTTTTCCCCGCTGCCGCCGCGAGGTGGCCACTCTTCCCTCGCGTCGCGTATCGAGGGGGGCTCGGCACGAGACGATCGTGCCGGGCCCATTTTTTTTGTCCCTGCCAGGGGCAACCCCTTCATTCCTTAAAGATCGGCGTCGAACAGGCCGGCGAGCTGCTCGACCAGAGCGCCGCCCAGCTGCTCGGCGTCCATGATGGTGACCGCGCGGTCGTAATAGCGCGTCACGTCATGGCCGATCCCGATCGCCGCGAGTTCCACCGGCGAGCGGCTTTCGATCCAGTCGATGACCGCGCGCAGATGCGCTTCGAGATAGGTGCCGCCATTGGCAGAGCCCGTTGAATCGTCGACCGGGGCGCCATCGGAAATGACCATCAGGATGCGCCGTTCCTCGGCGCGCGCGATGAGCCGCTGGTGCGCCCAGAGAAGTGCCTCGCCGTCGATATTTTCCTTCAGCAGGCCTTCGCGCATCATCAGGCCCAATTGGCGCCGGGCGTGACGATAGGGCTCGTCGGCTTCCTTGTAGATGATGTGGCGCGTGTCGTTGAGCCGACCCGGATTGGCCGGACGCCCCGCCGCGAGCCAGTCCTCGCGGCTCTGCCCGCCTTTCCAGGCGCGGGTGGTGAAGCCCAGAATTTCGGATTTCACCGCGCACCGTTCGAGCGTGCGCGCCATGATGTCGGCGCAGATCGCTGCAATCGAGATGGGGCGCCCACGCATCGAACCGCTATTGTCGATGAGCAGGCTGACCACCGTGTCCTTGAAATCGGTGTCGCGCTCGATCTTGTAGGAAAGCGAGCGTCCCGGCGCGGTGACCACGCGAGCGAGGCGAGCGGCGTCGAGCAGCCCCTCTTCCTGATCGAAATCCCAGCTGCGCGCCTGCTGCGCCATCAGGCGGCGCTGGAGCCGATTGGCAAGCCGCGTGACCACGCCCGACAGCCCTTCCATCTGCTGGTCGAGATAGGCGCGCAGCCGTTCGAGTTCCTCGGTATCGCAAAGTTCGTCGGCGGCGATGATCTCGTCATGCGCGGTGGTGAAGACGCGATAGCCGGTCGGCTCGCTGTCGGCCCAGTTGCGGCGGGGCCCCGCGCGCGGCTGCTGGCTGTCCTCTCCCGCTTCGCCGCTGTCGGCGGGATCGTCGCTTTCGCGGCCCTCTTCCTCTTCCTGTTCCTGCTCGCCTTCCTCCTGCTCGCCGCGCTGTTCGGCGGCGCCTTCGTCGGGCTGGCTTTCGTCCTCCTCGCCTTCGTCGGCGCCCTCGTTGTCCTCGCCCTCTTCCTCCTCCTCATTCTCCTCGGGCTGGTTCTCGGCGGGATCCTCGACCTTGAGGTCGAGATCCTCGAGCAAGCGGCGCGAAAGGGTCGCGAAGGCTTTCTGGTCGTCGATCGCGAGCGCGAGCGCATCGAGTTCGGCGCCTGCCTGCTCCTCGATCCACGGGGCAATCAGCGACAGGCCGTCGCGGGTCGAGACGGGCGGCTCCTCGCCGGTGAGCCGCTGGCGGGCGAGAAGTTCGACCGCGGTTTCGAGCGGGACTTCCTCGGCAGTGCGAGCGCGGGTGATCGCGTCGCTGCGCATCCGTGCGCGGAGCGCGGCGGAAAGATTGTCCTTCACCCCCGCAAACTGGCGTGCGCCCAGGGCCTCGATCCGCGCGGTTTCGAGCGCGTCGAAGACATTGCGCGCCTCGAGATCGGAGGGCGCTCGTGCGCCGTGGAGCGAGCGGTCGTGATGGCGCAGCCTCAGAGCGAGCGCATCGGCGGCACCGCGCGCTTCGGCGACCAGCGTCTCGGCGAGGTCGGGGCCCGGCGAGACCACGGTCGCGCTGCGCCCGCTCGACTTGGCCGAGCCCGAGGCGGAGAAGCTGACCTCGACCTCCGCGTCGCGGGCAATGGCCCGCGCGGCCCCCGCAAGGGCGCGTCGGAAGATGTCGAGCTTTTCGGTCATCAGGCGCGGCTGGCGACGCTTTCGGGAAGATCGGTGCCGAACACGCGCTGGTAATATTCGGCGATCACCGGGCGCTCCGCCTCGTCGCACTTGTTGAGGAAGGAGACGCGGAAGGCAAAGCCGACATCGCCGAAGATGAGCGCATTCTGCGCCCAGCTGATCACCGTGCGCGGGCTCATCACCGTCGAGATGTCGCCATTGATGAAGCCCTGCCGCGAGAGATCGGCGACCTTGATCATCTTGGTCACCGTTTCCTTGCCTTCGGGCTTGTCATATTCGCCCGACTTGGCGAGCACGATCTGCGCCTCGGTCTCGGCGGGGAGATAGTTGAGCGTGGTGACGATGTTCCAGCGGTCCATCTGGCCCTGGTTGATCGCCTGGGTGCCGTGATAGAGGCCGGTGGTGTCGCCAAGACCCACCGTGTTGGTGGTCGCGAACAGCCGGAAATAGGGGTTGGGGCGAATGACGCGGTTCTGGTCGAGCAGCGTCAGCTTGCCCTCGGTCTCGAGCACGCGCTGGATGACGAACATCACGTCCGGGCGGCCCGCGTCATATTCGTCGAAGACGAGCGCGACCGGATGCTGAAGGCACCAGGGCAGGAGGCCTTCCTTGAACTCGGTGACCTGCTGGCCGTCCTTGAGGACGATGGCATCGCGGCCGATGAGATCGATGCGGCTGATATGGGCATCGAGATTGATGCGGATGAGCGGCCAGTTGAGGCGCGCCGCGACCTGTTCGATATGGGTCGATTTGCCGGTGCCATGATAGCCCTGCACCATCACGCGGCGGTTGAAGGCGAAGCCCGCGCAGATCGCCATCGTCGTATCGGGATCGAAGACGTAGGCGGGGTCGAGATCGGGCACCCGTTCGTCGGCCTCGGAAAAGGCGGGAACTTCCATGTCGCTGTCGATCCCGAAGGCATCGCGCAGCTTCACCATCTTGTCGGGCGCGGCGAGGATCGTCTCGGCGCGGCTCACTTCGGTCGTGTTGGGCAAATCTGTCATGCTTGGGCCTTTAGAGCAGGGGTTCGCGAGCCTCAATGCCTCGCAGGCGCACTTGGCTCCGGCGGGGCCCAATTCGCCCCGC
Organism: Sphingomicrobium lutaoense; assembly: GCF_014195685.1. Lineage (GTDB taxonomy): Bacteria > Pseudomonadota > Alphaproteobacteria > Sphingomonadales > Sphingomonadaceae > Sphingomicrobium > Sphingomicrobium lutaoense. The sequence goes on from NZ_JACICF010000002.1 coordinate 26,697, forward strand.
GCGAATTGCCTAGGAGCGACTCCGCCACGGCTGGTATTACCGCCCTTGCCGAGGAGGAGAAGTGCGATGGCCTATATCGACGGTTACCTGGTTCCCGTGCCCGAGGGCAATCGCGAGAAATATCGCGAAATGGCGCAGGAAATGTCGGGCATCTTCAAGGAATATGGCGCGACCCGCGTGGTCGAGGCATTCGAGGACGACTGCCCGGCGGGAAAGCGGAATGATTTCCATACGGCGGTATTGGCCGAGGATGGCGAGCGTACCGTGTTCAGCTTCGTCGAATGGCCCTCGAAGGAAACCCGCGACCAGGCCTGGAAAAAGATGGAAGCGGACGAGCGGATGCAGCCCAAGGGCGACACCCCGTTCGATGGCAAGCGGCTGATCTATGGCGGATTCACGCCTATCGTCGACGCATGAGCTCCGCGCTTCGGCCCTGCCTCTGGTATGACGGAGATGCCGAAGAGGCGGCTCGCCTCTATGCCGGGGCGATTCCCGGCAGCCGGCTCCTGTCGCTCAACCGTGCCCCGCACGACTGGCCAGCGGGCACGAAAGGCGATGTCATCACCGTCGACATGGAGGTGGCGGGCCAGCGGGTGATGCTGCTCAATGGCGGTGATGCATTCAGGCCCTCACCCGCGACGAGCCTGATGATCGTCACCGGGGACCAGGAAGAGACTGACCGTTGCTGGGATGCCCTGCTTGCCGATGGGGGATCGGCGATGGCGTGCGGATGGTGCGTGGACCGTTTCGGCCATGCCTGGCAGGTCACGCCGCGCCGCCTGCTCGATCTGCTTGCCGACGAGAAACAGGCCGCGAACGCCTTTGCCGCGATGAACGAAATGGTGAAGATCGACATCGCCGCGCTCGACCGCGCCTGCGCGCCCTGAAAGCGGGTCAGGCGAAGGCGCTTGCCTTGCGGAGCACTTGCCAGGCCTCGATCACGCGGGTGAGCCGCGCTTCGTGGCTGCGGTCGCCGCCGTTGCGGTCGGGGTGATATTGGCGGACGAGCGCCGAATAGCGGCGGCGGACGGTATGCAGATCGGCCTGCGCATCGAGGCCGAGCGTGTCGAGCGCATGCTGCTCGCGGCCCGAAAAACGTGAAGCCGCGCGCGCCCATTCGACCGAGGCGCCGCCCTTGAAGCGTGCCGCGATGGCATCGAGCGGATCGTTGAAGTCGGCCCAGGCGGGCCCCGGATCGCCCGAGCGCATGAAGGAGAAATCGCGCGCGCGGCGGCCATGTTCGGGAATGGGCGACTGGGCGGCGAGGATCTCTTCCGCGCTCATCCCGGCGAAGAAATCGTAGCGGGCATTATGTTCGCGGATATGGTCGAGGCACATCAGACGGTAGGCGCCCGGCCCGTCGAAATCGCCCGGCGTGACGGGCGCACGATATTGGCCAGGCTCCGCGCAGCCCGGCGCGGCGCATTGACCCTCGGCATTCTCGACCCGTCCATCATAGGCTTTTCGTCCCATGCCGCATATATAGGAAGGATGAGCGACAAACCCAACGGACCCGTGGCGAGCGAGATGATCCGGCGCCTCACCGAAGCGCTGGAACCCACGCGCATGCATCTCGACGACCAGAGCGATCATCATATCGGCCATGCCGGGCATGACGGTCGCGGCGAAAGCCATTTCGCGCTGACCATCGAGAGCGCCGCGTTCGAGGGCAGGAACCGGATCGAGCGGCAGCGGCTCGTCTATCGGGCGCTGGGCGAGCTTCTCGACGAACAGGTGCATGCCCTGTCGATCCGCGCGCTCGCGCCGGGCGAAGCCTGATGGAAGGCGTGCGCGCGATCGCGCCGAGCGTGCACGACCTTGGCGATTTCAAGGTACGCCGCGTCCTGCCGAGCCGTCCGCGCACGATGGTCGGACCCTTCATCTTCGTCGATGAATTCGGGCCGGCGCAGCTCGACATCGGCAAGGGGATGGACGTGCGGCCCCATCCGCACATCAATCTCGCCACCGTCACCTATCTGTTCGAAGGGGCGATCCACCATCGCGACAGCATCGGGTCGAGCAAGGTCATTCGCCCGGGTGCGATCAACCTGATGACCGCGGGCGAAGGCATCGTCCATTCCGAGCGCTCGCCGCAGGAAGAACGTGAAAAAGGCGCCCGGCTGTACGGAATGCAGACCTGGCTCGCGCTGCCCGAAGACAAGGAAGAGATTGCGCCCGGCTTCGATCATGTCGCCGAAGAGGGCCTGCCGTTCATCGAGGACGAGGGCGTGTCGGCGCGGGTGCTGATGGGGAGCCTGTGGGGCGCGAGCGCGGCGACCCCCCAGCACAGTCCCACCATCTATGCCGATATCGTGCTGGGCGGGGGCAAGCTGCCGATCGATGCCGAGTCGGACGAGCGAGCGGTGCTAGTGACTGAAGGCGAGGTGCTGCTGGACGGCGAGCGGCTCGAACCCTTCACGCTGTATGTGCTCGCGCCCGGGCATGAAGCGAGCCTGTCGGGGCGCGGGCGGGTGATGCTGCTGGGCGGAGAGGCCTTTTCCTCGCCGCGCCACGTGTGGTGGAACTTCGTTTCTTCGCGGCGCGAGCGCATTGCGCAGGCCAAGGAGGATTGGCAGGCGCGCCGTTTCCCGCTGGTGCCCGGCGACGAGCAGGAGCGCATTCCGCTGCCCGAGGTCCCCAAGACGGTCAGCTATCCCTGATGGAGAGCAAGCGGATTGCCCTGTCGACGGGCGTGAGCCTCAATGTCGCGATGGCCGGGGCCGCGGACGGCAAGCCGGTGATTCTGTTGCACGGCTTTCCCGAATCGCACCGCACCTGGCGAAAGCTCGCTCCGCTGCTCGGCGAATTCCAGCTGGTGATGCCGGATCTTCGCGGCTTTGCCGGGTCGGACAAGCCGCAAAATCTCGACGCATATCGCACCGACGTGCTGGTCGCGGACCTGCTGGCGCTTGCCGACGCGATGGAGATCGAACGGTTCGCGCTCGTCGGGCATGACTGGGGCGGAGCGGTGGCCTGGGCGGCGACGCTGCGGGGCGGGCCGCGGATCGAGCGGCTGGCGATCATCAATTCGCCCCACCCGCTCATTTTCCAGAAAAGCATCATCGATGACGAGGCGCAGCGGGCGGCGAGCCAATATATCCGCAGCTTCCGCGAAACCGGGATGGAAGAGAAGATCCGCGCGATGGGGCTCGATGCCTTTTTCGATAAAAGTTTCGGCGCGCATGTCGACCTTGGCTCGATCAGCGCGGAGGAGCGCAAGGCCTATCTGGAAGAATGGGGCGGCGACGGCGCGCTCGAGGGGATGCTGGCATGGTATCGCGCCAGCCCGATCCTCGTCCCGGCGATGGACGAGGCGGGCGAATATCCGGCCTGGCTGATGTCGGGAGTGCCCGACGTGCATGTCCCGGTGAAGATCCTCTGGGGGATGGAGGACAAGGCGCTCCTTCCCTGCCAGCTCGAAGGGCTGGACGGATTGATCGACGATCTTTCGATCGAACGGCTCGAAGGCGTGGGGCATTTCGCGCCGTGGGAAGCGGCCGACAAGGTCGCGGCGGCGCTCAAGCCATTTCTTGCTAAGGCCGACCTTTAGGCGCTAGAGGCGCGGCCCATGTCCAGATCGCAATCGCGCAGTGCCGCCCGGCTCGCCGCCGTGCAGGCTCTCTACCAGCAGGAAATGGAAGGCACGCCCACGGCGAAGCTGATCCATGAATTCCACGAGCATCGCCTCGGCGCGACGATCGAGGACGTGACCTATGCCGAGGCCGAGGTGCTGTTCTTCGACGATATTGTCGCAGGCGTGCTGGCGCGGCGCGAGGAAATCGATGCCAAGATCCAGGGCAAGCTGGCCCAGAGGTGGAATATCGAACGGCTCGACCGGCCGATGCGCGCGATCCTGCGCGCGGGCACCTATGAACTCATTGCCCGCGCCGACGTGCCGCGCGGCAGCGTGATCGACGAATATGTCGATGTCGCCGATGCCTTCTACGACAAGAAGGAGAAGGGGTTCGTCAACGGCCTGCTCGACGCGATCGCCAAGGACGTGCGCGACTAGGGATCGTTGCGGTCGAGGAAAGCGAGCGGAATGTCGATCCGCTCGGCCCAGGCAATCTCGTCATGCTCGGCGCCGGTGTAGCGGCGGCTCATGTAATTGGCCCCTCCCCATCCGCGCGCCTCCATCATCGCATCGAAGGCATCGGCATAGGGCGGGTAATGGGCATCCAGGGTCGCGGTGCCATGATCCATGTAGATGCGGTTCGCGCCGGGGGTAAGTTCGGTGGTTTCGAAATAGGAAGCCCAGGCCGCGGTGGTGTCGGCGACATTGGCGGCGACATCCTCCTGTTCGGGTTCGCCCAGCGGATAATGGATCGAGACCGCCGCAGCCTGCCCGAAGACATGGGGATATTCGGCAATCGCATAAAGGCTCATCAGCCCGCCCATCGAGGAGCCCATCACGCCCGTGTCCTCGGGTCCCGCGAGCGTGCGATAGGTGCGATCGACCATCGGCTTCACCGTGCCGGTGAGCCATGACAGATATTCATCGCCCTTGAGTGCCTCCCGCTCGATCTTCTCGCGCTCCGACACGCTCGCCAGCGCTTCGACGCGGTGCGGCGGGAGGTGGTCGACCAGCTTTTCGGGGAAAAGAGTGAGATAGCGTTCTCTCGGGCTTTCGACCCCTACCACGATCCATTCGCGAAGGTCGCCTGCCTCGGCCATGCGCGGAACGGCCTGATCCAGCTCCCATGACTTTTTGTAATAGGTGACGCTCGGGTCGAAGAGATTCTGGCCGTCATGCATGTAGAGCACCGGATAGCGGCGCTCGGGATCGGTCCCGTAGGAAGGCGGGAGCCAGACCCACACCCGATCGATCCGCAGGTGCGGCGCGGAGAGATGGCTCTGTTCGAGCTTACCCGCCGTCACTTGCGGCATGGCGGGGGCCTCCGGCTGCTGCCAGCCGAGCAACAGGGCGATGAGCATGACTGGCATCGATCGGGTCTCCATGCGATGAACGGGAGCGAGTGATGCCTTACGGGAACCCTGCTGCCAAGCCATGACCGCCGAACTCAAGCTCATTGCCCGCCTTGCACGGATGGCGACCCATCCCGCCGCGCGCCGGCTGTCGGACGATGCCGCGCATCTCGACGGCATGGTGCTGACGCATGACAGCATTGCCGAGGGGGTGCATTACCGCGCCGACGATCCGCCCGAGAGCGTCGGGTGGAAGCTCGCCGCGGTCAACCTGTCGGACCTTGCCGCCAAGGGCGCGACGCCTGCGGGTGCGCTGCTGTCGCTCACGCTCGCCCCGCCGCAGGAAGGCGCGCTCGAAGGCGAATGGGAGGAGCGTTTCCTCAACGGGCTCGATGCGGCCTGCGAAAGCTATGGGCTACCCCTTCTCGGCGGCGACACGATCGCGCTTCCGGCGGGCGCGCCCCGCGTCCTCGGACTGACCGCGATCGGGCGCGCGGGAAGCCACAGCCCGACCCGCGACGGCGCGATGGCGGGCGATGAATTGTGGGTCGTAGGCACGCTGGGCGATGCGATGGCGGGGCTGTCGCTGCTGGTCGAGGATCGCGATGCCGAAGGAGCGCTGGTCGATATCTACCGCCGTCCCGTCCCCCAGCTCGCCGCAGGCGAAGCGCTCGCACCTGCCGCCCATGCCATGATGGACATCTCGGACGGCCTGCTGCTCGATACCGCCCGGCTCGCGCAGGCGAGCGGCGTGCATGCCCGCATCGATCTTGGCGCGCTGCCCTTGTCGGCGGCCTTCCGCTCGGCGCGGGGCGAGGATCGTACGGCGCGTCTGTTCGCGGCGACGGGGGGCGACGATTATGCGCTTCTGGCCGCCTTCCCGCCCGGAAAGGCGCGCGAATTAAGAAAGTTTTTACCACCCAAGTCCATCTTTACCCGTGTCGGGAAACTGTCGGATGGCGAGGGATTGTCCCTCGAACATGACGGCGAGCAAATCCCGCTGCCGGAGCATTTGGGACATGAACATCGCGCTTCCTAGCCTGCGTCAATGGGTCATCGGCACCGCCGGTCTGGCCTCGGGCATGGCGACCGCTCTGCTGCTCCTCTAAAGGCCGCCGACCGATTTCCTAAATCGGCGGAGCGGGTTGCGCCCGCCGAATCACCCGTTACACATCTTCCCCGGATGCCCGTCGATCTTCGGCGGGCGATCAATTGGGGGTGTTCATGAATCTGGTTCTTATTGCGATTGCCTGCGGCGTCGTGGCGGTGCTCTACGGCATCATCACCAGCCGGCAGGTGCTTGGCTCGCCCGCGGGCAATACGCGCATGGCCGAAGTGGCCGGCGCGATCCAGGAAGGCGCCAAGGCCTATCTCAAGCGTCAATATATGACGATCACCATGGTCGGCATCGTGGTCGCGGTGCTCGTTTTCCTCTTTCTCGGCCAGACCGCCGCGATCGGTTTCGTGATCGGCGCGCTCCTGTCGGGCGTGGCGGGCTTCATCGGAATGAACATTTCGGTGGGCGCCAACGTCCGCACCGCCGAAGCCGCCAACACCAGCCTCCAGAAGGGCCTCACCGTGGCGTTTCGCGCCGGGGCGGTGACGGGTCTTCTCGTCGCGGGTCTCGCGCTGCTGGCAATCGCCATCTTCTTCTATGTGCTGACCGGCCCGATGGGCATGGCCGCCAATGACCGGCTGGTGATCGATTCGCTTGTCGCGCTGGCCTTCGGCGCATCGCTCATCTCGATCTTCGCGCGTCTGGGCGGGGGAATCTTCACCAAGGCCGCCGACGTCGGCGCCGATCTCGTCGGCAAGGTCGAGGCAGGCATCCCCGAGGATGACCCGCGCAACCCCGCGGTGATCGCCGACAATGTCGGTGACAATGTCGGCGACTGCGCCGGCATGGCCGCCGACCTTTTCGAAACCTATGTCGTCACCGTGGGCGCCACCATGGTGCTCACCGCGCTGCTTCTCACCGGAGCGGGTGATCTCCTGATGCCGCTAATGGCTTTGCCGCTGCTGATCGGCGGGGCCTGCATCCTGACTTCGATCGTCGGCACCTATTTCGTCCGGCTGGGCAAGGGCAATTCGATCATGGGCGCGATGTACAAGGGCTTCCTCGTCACCGCGGTCCTGTCGATCCCGCTGATCTATCTCGTCACGCAGATGGCGCTGGGCGACATGAATGCCGAACTGGGCGGCGGCGAACTCGCCAGCTTCACCGGCATGGATCTCTTCTGGTGCTCGATGCTGGGCCTCGCCATCACCGGCCTCATCATCTGGATCACCGAATATTATACCGGCACCAACTATCGCCCGGTGAAGTCGATCGCCAAGGCATCCGAGACCGGGCATGGCACCAATGTCATCCAGGGCCTCGCGATCAGCCTCGAAGCGACAGCGCTTCCCACGCTGGTGATCGTCGCGGGCATCATCATCGCCTACCAGCTCGCCGGTCTCATGGGCATTGCCTATGGCGCCACCGCGATGCTGGCTCTGGCGGGTATGGTGGTCGCGCTCGACGCTTATGGTCCGGTCACCGACAATGCCGGCGGCATCGCCGAGATGGCGGGGCTCGATGAAAGCGTTCGCGAAAAGACCGACGCGCTCGACGCGGTGGGCAACACCACCAAGGCCGTCACCAAGGGCTATGCAATCGGTTCGGCGGGGCTTGCCGCGCTGGTTCTGTTCGCGGCCTATACGACCGATCTCGGGATCTTCTTCCCCGATGTCACGGTCGATTTCAGCCTCGAGAATCCCTACGTGATCGTCGGGCTGCTGCTGGGTGCGCTGCTGCCTTACCTGTTCGGCGCGCTGGGCATGACCGCGGTCGGCCGGGCGGCGGGCGATGTCGTCAAGGACGTGCGCGAGCAGTTCCGCGACAATCCCGGCATCATGGATGGTTCGGCGCGCCCGGCCTATGGCCGCACCGTCGATCTCGTCACTAAGGCAGCGATCAAGGAAATGATCGTTCCCTCGCTGCTTCCGGTGCTGGCCCCGATCGTCGTCTATTTCGTGATCACGCTGGTCGCGGGACAGGCGAACGGCTTTGCCGCGCTTGGCGCACTGCTTCTCGGCGTGATCGTTGGCGGCCTGTTCGTCGCCCTGTCGATGACTTCGGGCGGCGGCGCCTGGGACAATGCCAAGAAATATATCGAAGACGGTAATTTCGGCGGCAAGGGTTCCGAAGCGCACAAGGCAGCGGTCACCGGCGATACGGTGGGCGACCCGTACAAGGATACGGCGGGCCCGGCGGTCAACCCGATGATCAAGATCACCAACATCGTCGCGCTGCTGCTGCTCGCGGCGCTGGCCGGTCACGGCGCGTTGTAGGCGAACGCCTACTTCGATCCGAACGAATGGGGCGGGGGCAGCGATGCCTCCGCCCTTTTTGTATCAGGCGGCGCGATCGGCTCGAGTGGATAAAGGGGCTTCCTCTTCCAGCACAATCCGGCGCGTTGAGGCTTTCTCTTTCCATGTCAGGCGCTTCCCGCTAAGGGGAGCGCCACTCGAAACCACACGCAAAGGATGTTCATGGCCAAGGAAGAACTTCTCGAGATGCGGGGTCGGGTGGTCGAACTGCTGCCCAACGCGATGTTCCGCGTCGAGCTGGAGAATGGCCACGAGATCCTCGGACATACTGCCGGAAAGATGCGCAAGAACCGCATCCGCGTCCTGACCGGCGACGAAGTCCTCGTCGAACTGACGCCCTACGACCTGACTAAGGGCCGCATCACCTACCGGTTCAAATAAGCGCATGAAGCTGGTCCTCGCCTCGGCGAGCCCGCGACGCCGCGACCTATTGGCGCGCATCGGGGTCGTACCCGACGCTGTCGACCCCGCCGACATCGACGAGGAGCCGATGCGTGGCGAGTTGCCGCGTCCCCATGCCCTGCGCCTCGCCGAGGAAAAGGCCGCGGCAGTCGCGCCGCGCCATCCCGAGGCGCTGGTGCTTGCCGCCGACACCGTGGTCGCGGTCGGGCGGCGCATCCTCCCCAAGGTCGAGGACGAGGAGACGCTGCGTGCCTGCATGAAGCTCCTGTCGGGGCGGCGGCACAAGGTCCTAACCGGGGTCGCGATCAAGGTGCCGGGCGAGGACCGGATCAAGTCGCGCGTGGTCGAGACGATGATCGCGATGAAGCGGCTGAGCGACGAGGAAATCGACCATTATGCCGCGCATGGCGAGTGGAAGGGCAAGGCCGGGGGCTATGCGCTGCAGGGCTATGGCGAAGTCTATGTCCGGCACATTGCGGGAAGCTATTCCAACGTGGTCGGCTTGCCGCTGGCCGAGACGCGCCACATGCTGAAAAGCGCGGGCATGCCGATCCCATGAGTGCGCCCGATCCCGATGGCTGGATCATCGAGGAGGGCATTGGCGAAACCCGCGCCGCTCTCATCGAGAATGGCGAGATCGTCGAGGCGCGCGTGCGGCGCGAGGGCATCATCCCCGCCGGAACGGTGCTCGACGCCAAGCTGGTCGCGGTCGCGCCGCGCGTCACCGTCGAGGCGGACGGAGAACAATTCCTTTTGCCCCGCGGCGTGAGCGGCATCAGCGAAGGCAGTCGTCTTCGGATCGAAGTGGTGCGCGAGCGGCTGGGCGGAAGCGAGCCGTGGAAGCGCGCGCTCGCCCGTTTTACCGAGGAGGAACCGCGCCCTGCCCCGCCGCTTGCCGAGGGCCGTGCCGGGAAGATCGAGGGGTGGGACGATCTGCTCGAGGAAGCGCGCAGCGGCATGATCGGGTTCGATGGCGGCGAATTGCGGATCGAGCCCACCGCCGCGATGACCATGATCGACGTGGATGGCTGGCTCCAGCCCGACAAGTTGGCGCAGATGGCGGCCTGGGCCGCGGCGCGCGCGATCCGCAGGCTCGATATCGGCGGGCAGGTGGGGATCGACTTTCCCAATCTCGAAGGCCGCGATGCGCGGCGCGAGATCGGGGAGATCATCGACGCCTATCTTTCCAAACCCTTCGAGCGCACCGCGATGAACGGCTTCGGCTTCGTCCAGATCGTCCGGCCGCGGGAGCGCGCGTCGCTGATCGAGCTGGCGCGCGACCGGGCTGCTTTCGAGGCACGGGCGCTGTTGCGGCGAGCGGAAAAAGAGGTGGGTGCAACCCGGCTGGTCGCGCATCCCGCGGTGCTGGGCGCGATTCCCGAGGCGTGGATTGAACGGCTGTCGCGCCGGGTCGGAGGCGAGGTGACCTTGCAGCCCGACGCCACCCTCTCCATCTCGGGGGCCTATGCCCAGCAAAAGTGAACCCCGCTGCCCCAAGTGCGGCAAGAAATCCTCGCCCGACACAAGGCCTTTCTGTTCGCGCGGCTGTAAGGACCGCGACCTTCTGAATTGGTTGGGCGACGGCTATCGCATCCCCGGACCACCTGCCGACATAGAAGGGCTGGACAGCGAGGAAGACCAAGGTTAGGGAGCGCCTCGCTGAACCGCGGCGGACCCGCCGCGATGACCTGTGCCCAGGTAGCTCAGTTGGTAGAGCATGCGACTGAAAATCGCAGTGTCGGCGGTTCGATCCCGTCCCTGGGCACCACCCTCCCCCATCCTGCAAATCCGCCGCAGGTGACCCTTCGAGCAATCTTAGTTAAGAAGGCGGGATGGCTACCTTGCTCATCGGCATCCTGCTCGCTTCGCTGACGATCATCATCCATTACGAAACGCTGCGCTTCACCTCGGCGCGGCTCACGCATCTGCATATCCCGCCGCGCGCGCGGATCATCGTCGTGCTGGTCGCCGCGACGCTATCGCACCTGACGCAGGTGTTCATCTACGCGCTGGCCTTTCTCGGCATGGAGCGGATGGGCGGATTCGGCTCGATCGACGGGGGCGTGAAGCACAGCCTCGGCGATGCCTTCTATTTCTCCATTTCTTCCTACACCACGCTCGGGATCGGCGATCTCATTCCCACCGGAGGTCTTCGGATGATCTCGGGACTGGAGGCGCTCAATGGTCTCATAATGGTCGGCTGGACCGCCTCGATGACCTATCTCTACATGGAAAAATTCTGGCATCTGCAGAATCAGAATCCCCATGCCCGCAAACGCCGCTAGCCCGGAAGGCTGAGCGGCCGCGTCTCGTAATGGAGGCGCCATTGCTGCACCTCCGCGAGCATGATCTCGCCCAGCCGCCGCGAGCGTTCGGCGAGCCGCTCGATCCGCAGGGGATCGGCCTCGATGGCGATCTTGAGCTGGAGCAGGCGCTGCGCGATCACCGACGAGCGCTCGCCGGTCGAGGCGAAATCGCCTTGCATGCGGATCCCGTAAAGCGCCGCCGCGAGCGCCGGGAAGAGCGCGGTGACGAAGGTTACCAACTGGGTCATTCCGACACCGAACAGCTTGCCCACGCTGCCGGTGCCGATGGCGACGGCGAGATAGGCGACGCAGGCGAGGATCGTCCCGATGAAAAGTAGGTCGCCCGCATGGTGCAGGCGATGGTCGGCACGGTGCATCGCGCGGGCATTGGCACGGTGATAGTCGATCTGCTCGTTGATCAGGCCGATGAGCGAAGCGCGCACCTTTTCGAGATAGGCCTTGTCGACCAGCGCGGCGGGCAGTCCCAGCTCGCGTGCGCTGGCCCGCGCATACCAGCTGACCCAGCCCGGATGGGTGGTGCCATCCTCGACGTCGCGCAGTGACAGGCGGCCCAGCGTGGCGGTGAGCGCGAGAAGCCGCAGCCGTTCGGCCAGGTGGCGCCGGTCGAGCCAGCATTGGTGGAGATTGTTGCGGCGCGCGCCATGAGTGTTGGCGATGATGAGGAGAATGACGAAAAGCTCGGTGGCGATGAGCGCCTTCTTGGCATCGGGAAACAGCAGGCCCGCCAGCGCGAGAAAGACCGCGAGCCCTGCCAGCGCGTAATTGGTCACGAAGCTTGACCGGAAGCGGAGCGCGAACTGATTGGCACGCGCATCGGCTCGCCCGAAGCGTGCGAGCAGCGGGCCGTTGAGCCTTTTTCCGAAGCGGCCATGGTCATCGAACGGACCCGTATGGCGGCGGAGCCATTCGGCACTTTCTTCTTCCCCGGCCGCGCGGAATTGCAACTTTCGCCATGACTTTGCGCCCGACAGGGCCATCAGCAGCGGCCAGCCGAGATTGCGCCGCGCCTTGCGCCGGGCGGGGCTGGTGAATTGTACCAGCGCATCGCGTTCGGGCCTGGCGGGCGGCGCGCACAGGGCATTGACCAGTGCGGCGAGCACCGTCCGGGCATCGGCACGATTGATGCCGTCGAGCGAGGGACGGTCGGGCACGGCTTCATGGAGGCCGCTCCACAACAGTTCGGGGGGTGCCTTTCCTCCGGCATCGACATGGATCACCGGCATGTGCATCGCGACGGCCTCGGCAATCACCTGGGTGGTGCCGCCCCGCCCGCGCGCCGCCTCGCCGTCCCAGACCGCAATGAGGATGTCGCATTGCGAGAGCATCAGCCGCCCGGCCATCTCGTAGCCGGCTTCGTCGCCGCCCTCATATTCGGACAGCGACATCACCGTATCGGCCTGGTCGACCAGCTTCTTCGAGCGCGCCCATTTATCGTCGGTGAAATCGCGCGCGTAGATCGGTTCGGGAAAAGGAAGGCAGACCGCCAGCCGTGCGCCCGCTTCGAGCGCGGCCTCGGCGGCGAGCACGTCGGCCCCTTCGGCGACCGAGGTCACGAGTTTGATGCGCGGCGGCTGCGGGGACAGAAGGTCGCCATGGCGAGCGTGCAATTGTTCGAGCGCCTGCGCGCTATGCCTGAAGATTTCGCGGCACGCCGCCTTGATCGCTTCATGCTGGTCGGGGTCGAGGCGCGGCGGGCGATGGCCCGTGATGCCGAAACGAAGCACCAGCCGGGGTTGGAAAGGATCGGCCCTCGGGTCCACGCTCATGACGCAAAACTCCCCCTTGCGCCGTGCATGAGCGCACAAATGGCCGCCAAGCGCAAGCCGGGCGCCTTTGGGGAAAAGCGGCCAATGCGGGCGAGCGGGCGGCAAAGTGCCAAAAAAAGCGTCGTTTCCCATCGACGCGGGGCATGGCTTCTGTCTATCAGGCTGGCCATGCCCAATACGCCGCAACAGATCCAATCCGAGGAAAAGCTCGCCGGCCTGGTCCTGATCGGGGCCGCCGCGCTTGCGCTGATCTTCGCCAATACGGGCCTTGCCCATATCTATCACGCGATCCTCGAATTCAAATTCGGCCCGACCTGGCCGCGTTTCGGGACGTTCAGCGTCGAATATTGGATCGTCGACGGGCTGATGGCGATCTTCTTCCTGCTCGTCGGGCTCGAAGTGAAGCGCGAATGGTTCGAAGGGCGGCTGGCCACGCCCGAGGACCGGCGCCTGCCGATCATCGCCGCGCTGGGCGGGATGATCGTTCCCGCGCTCGTCTATCTCACCGTGATCGGCTTCGATCCCTCGCTCCAGTCGGGCTGGGCGATCCCGGCGGCGACCGACATCGCCTTCGCGATCGGCGTGCTTGCGATCCTCGGACGACATGCGCCCGCCTCGATCAAGCTATTGCTCGTCACCATCGCGATCGTCGATGACATCGGCGCGGTGGCGATCATCGCGCTCGTCTATACCGCCGATCTCAATACGCTCGCTCTCGCCGGGGCAGCGGGGATGGTCGCGATCATGTCCACCATGGCGCTCTATGGCGTGCGCAAGCTGCGCTGGTACATGATCGGTTTCTTCCTTCTCTGGTATTGCGTGCTCGCCTCGGGGGTCCATGCGACCATCGCCGGGGTGCTGGCAGCGCTCACCATTCCGCTCGGTAAGGGCGAGGAGCGCAGCCCGCTGAAGACGCTCGAGCATCGCATCCATCCCTGGGTGATGTTCGGCATCGTGCCCGTGTTCGGCTTTGCCGCCGCGGGGGTCGAACTGCCCGACAATATGGGCGCCCTGTTCCAGCCGCTTCCGCTGGCGATCATGCTGGGCCTGTTCGTGGGCAAGCAGATCGGCGTGTTCGGCACGGTCTATATCGCCTGCAAGACGCGCCTTGCGATGCGGCCGCGCGGCACACGCTGGATGCAGATCTGGGGCGCGGCGACGTTGTGTGGCATCGGCTTCACGATGAGCCTGTTCATCGGCGCGCTGGCTTTCCCGGGCAATCCCGAAGCGGTCGATGCCGCCAAGATCGGCACGCTGATGGGTTCGCTCATCTCGGCGCTTCTCGGCTTTGCCATTCTGCGGTTCTCCCACGCCCGTCCGTCGAGCGAGGGGCAGATCGAGCAGGCGGGCGAGATTTTCGGCGCCGACGACGAGACCAGTCTGCGCGAATAGGCGTTAGCGCGCCCGGGCCTGCCAGCCATTGTCGCGCGCTGCCCGTTCGGCGTCCGCATCGAAAGCTTCGCCTTCGATGAGGCCATCGACGAGTGCGCCGAGACGCGGATCGGGACCCGAGGCCATGCGATAGTCGCCGCTATCTTCGCCTTCCCTCGCGAACATGCCTTCGAGCGCCCAGTCGCCTCCCTCGTGGCAGGCAACCCCGCTGGCGGCCGGAGCCTCGAAGCTGCGGCAGGTGCGGCCGTCGCGGTCGTGGAAAGTCAGGCCGATGCGCACATCGCCGTCGGGAAGGGACGCCAGCTTCGTGTCGAGCGCTTCGTCAAGCGAGGCTGCAGCGATCATGCGGCCATCCTGTTCGACCGCGATCGCCCCCTCGCCGCCCTGCCCCAACTGCAGGCCGAGAAGCACCGCCAGCGCGAGGCTCGCGGCAACCGCGCCGCCGCGCAGCCAGCCGCGATTGTCATTGGCGGCGACGGGCGGCTTCTTCCGAAGGGGTGGCGGTGTGGCTTCCATCAGCGGAGCGAAGGCGGTGCGCAGATTGGCGCCCAACGCGCGATGATCGGCCGCGAGCGCCTGCAATTCGGGATCGGCGGCAACCCTTGCGGCCACCCTCCGGGCGGTCTCGCCGTCCAATTCGCCATCAAGCCAGGCGAAAAATTCCTCTTCCTCAGTCATCGTCTTTCTCACCCAGCAATTCCATGAGCGCCTTGCGCCCGCGCACGAGGCGGCTCGACACCGTGCCGATCGGCAGGTCGAGCAGTTCGGCGGTTTCGCGGTAGCCCATCCCGTCGATGAGGATGAGCGCCACCACTTCGCGTTGTTCCTCGGGCAGGTGGCCCATCGCCTCTAGCGCGGTCGAAAGATCGATCGCGGCTTCGGTCGCGGGACGCGGATCGTAGCCCACCGACTTTCCAGCCTCGGCATCGATCTCGCGGCTCGCTCGGCGCGAGGAAGCCCGCACCGTGTCGATCCACAGGTTGCGCGTCAGCCGGAACATCCAGCTGTCGAAGCGCGTGCCCGGCTCGAACCGGTCGCTCTTGCGCATCGCCCTTTCGCAGGCGCGCTGCACCAAATCGTCGGCATCGGCGGCCTGCGACGTCAGCCCGTAGGCGAATCGGCGCAACCTCGGGTAAACCTCGGTGAGTGCGGCTTCGAAATCGGCGTGCAACAGATTCATCGTCCTTCATGGGGATGAAACGTCAGGCGGCTGTCGTTTCATCCCTGAATATGCATAAATAGGGAAACCATCATGTCCAGACGCCGCCTTTTTCTCTTCGCATCGCTTTGCGCCGCGCTGACGCTTCCTTCGTCGGCACAGCTGATACCCGACCTGGGTTCGGTGACCGGCCCGGTGAAGGGCGTGTTGCCGCCCTTGCCGACGCGCGGAGTGCCGGTGGTCGATCAATTGCTCGGACAGGAAGAGGCCGCGCAAGAACTGGTCACGCCTTCACTCGACCGGCTGGGATCGAGCGGGCTTTCGGGCGAACTGTCAGGCGACACGCTCAAGAAGCTGCGCCGCGAACGTCTCGACCGGCTGGTTCGCGAGCATCGCGACGAACTGGAGGAGGATCGCGACGATCATCCCGTGCGACGCGGCGAACTGCTGCTGGTCGATCCCGATGCGGCGGGCCTTGCTGCCGCCACTGCCGCCGGCTTCACGCCGATCGAGGATCGAGAGCTCGAAGGCCTCGGCATCCGCATCGTGCGCGTTTCGGTGCCCGACAAGGCGGGCAACGTCCGCTCGGCGATCAAGCGGCTGCGCAAAATCGCGCCGGGCCTGACAGTCGATTACAACCATGTCTTCGAACCCGCCGGGGGCGCACTGGCCAGTTCGGCGGCGACCGTGCTTCAGGGAGGCGCTTCGGGACGCGGTGGATCGACCGTCGCGATCATCGATGGCGGCGTCGCAGCGCATCCCTCGCTGTCGGGCGCGTCGGTCCGCCAGCGTGCCTTTTCGGGCAAGGCCGTGGCGACCGGGCATGGCACCGCGGTCGCTTCGCTGCTGGTCGGCCACCAGGGCGCTTTCCATGGCGCGGCGCGCGGCGCGAACCTGCTGGTCGGCGATGTCTATGGCGGCAATCCTGCCGCCGGATCGGCCACCGCGATCGCCAGCGCAATCGGCTGGGCGGTCTCCCAAGGCGCGCATGTGGTGAACATCTCGCTCGTCGGGCCGCCCAATGCGCTGATCGAGCGCGCGGTGCGACGCGCCCGCGCCAAGGGAGCGCATATCGTTGCTGCGGTAGGCAATAACGGCCCCGCCGCGCCTGCTCCCTATCCCGCGAGCTATCAAGGCGTGCTCGCCATCACCGGGGTCGATGCCAAGGGACGCGCCCTGCGCGAAGCGGGGCGCAGCCCCAATCTCGCCTTTGCCGCGCCCGGCGCCGATATGGCGGCCGCGCTGATGGGCAAGGGCTATGGCACCGTGCGTGGCACCAGCTTTGCCGCGCCGCTCGCCAGCGCGCGTCTCCTGCGCGCGGGATCGCCCGCCGCGCTCGAGAAGGAAGCGGTCAAGGGCAAGGGCCGCGTGGGCAAGGGAATTGTCTGCGTCACTTGCCGGATCGACCCGCGAAAGGTCGGAGCGAAATAATTTTCATGGATGGCGGGATGAAGCGTCCGCCGGCTGTCGTTTTCGGGTTGTGAAGGGGGCGGTTATGGCCCCCGCCAACAAGGAGAATGACATGAAGACGCACCTCATCGCACTGGTCATGGCCAGCACCGCCACCCTCGCCGCGACCCCCGCTTCGGCGCAGCTGGTCGGCAATCTCGGCGGAACCATCAACAATACCGTCGGCGGCGCCGTGAACGGCACCGTAGGCGGCGTGACCCGCGGCACCCTTTCGGGCCAGGGCGGGCTTGTCGGCGGGATCGACAGCCGCGGCGCCCTGTCGGCGGCCGATGCCGTGACCAGCAGCGTCTCGGGCGCGGTGTCGGGCAATGCCTCGGGTTCGGCCGACGGCCGTGTCGATGCACGCGGCGGTTCGGCTTCGGGCAATGCCGGTCTTGCCGGCACGGTCGATGCGATCGCCGGTGGCGCCACGTCGGTTGCGGGCATGAATGGCAGCGGGCAGGCCTCGGGCCGTGCCTCGACCAGCAAGAATGCCGGCGTCAGCGTCAGCACGATGGGCAGCGATGCCCTCGGCAGCGCCGCCGGTTCGGCGCTGTCGGGCGCAGCGGGTTCAGCCGCTGCCGCACAGGGTGAAGCGCGCGGGCGCGCCGAAGGCGGCGCCGATGCTGCTGGCAACGCCCTGATCGCCGCGCGCCGCGAAACCGGCGCCGTTGCCGCAACCGCCCGCCAGTCGGCAAGCGGACGCGCGCAGGGCGCGGCCAGCGGCGCGGGTTCGCTCGCATCGCAGGCCAATGGTGCGAGCCTTCCGGTGTCGGGTAGCCTCGGCGCGCAGGGTTCGGGCCATGGTTCGGCCCATGCCCGCGCCGAAGCGGACGAAGAACGCCGCTAAAACTTTCCTTGCCGCAAAAAAAGGAAGGGCCCGCCGATCGGCGGGCCCTTTTGTTTGTGAAGGCTCGGGGGGCCTAGAGTTTTTCGGTCAGTTCGGGCACCGCCTTGAAGAGGTCCGCGACGAGGCCGATGTCGGCGACCTGGAAAATGGGCGCTTCCTCGTCCTTGTTGATCGCGATGATCGTCTTGCTGTCTTTCATCCCGGCAAGATGCTGGATCGCGCCCGAGATGCCGATCGCGATATAGACTTCGGGAGCAACGATCTTGCCGGTCTGGCCGACCTGATAGTCGTTGGGGGCATAGCCCGCATCGACCGCCGCGCGGCTGGCGCCCACCGCGGCATTGAGCTTGTCGGCGAGCGGGTCGAGCAGCTTGTGGAAATCTTCTTCCGAACCGAAGGCACGGCCACCCGAAACGATCACGCCCGCGCTGGTCAGCTCGGGACGGTCTCCTTCGGACAGTTCGGCTCCGACGAAGCTCGACTTGCCGCCGGACGAGCCCGCGTCGATCGTTTCCACCTCGGCGCTGCCGCCTTGCGCCGACGCCTTGTCGAAGGCGGTGCCGCGAACGGTGATCACCTTCTTGGCATCGCTCGACTTCACCCTGGCGATGGCATTGCCGGCATAGATGGGCCGAGTGAAGGTATCTTCGCCTTCGACCGAGATGATGTCGGAAATCTGCATCACGTCGAGCTTGGCGGCGACGCGCGGCGCGACATTCTTGCCCGTGGTAGTGGCGGGCGCGAGGAAAGCGTCATGATGACCCATCTGGTCGATGATGATCGGCGCGACATCCTCGGCCAGCTGATGTTCGAGATGCGCGGCGTCGGCGACATGCACCTTGCCCACGCCATCGATCGCGGCGGCGGCCTTGGCGATGTCGCCCACATTGGAGCCCGCGACGAGCAGATGGATTTCGCCCAATGCCTTGGCGGCGGTCACGGTCGAAAGGGTGGCATCCTTGATGGCGCTGCCGTCATGTTCGACGAGAACGAGCGTTTTCATGTCAGGCAACTCCCATGTCTTTGAGCTTGGCGACGAGGTCGTCGACCGAATCCACCTTGATCCCGGCTTCGCGCTTGGGCGGCTCGGTCACTTCGAGCGTCTCGAGACGCGGCGCGATGTCCACGCCATAATCCTCGGGGGTCTTGGTCGCGAGCGGCTTGGACTTGGCCTTCATGATGTTGGGAAGGCTCGGATAGCGCGGCTCGTTGAGGCGAAGATCGGTGGTGATCACCGCGGGGGTAGCGAGTTTTACCGTTTCGAGGCCGCCATCGACTTCACGGGTCACGCCGACCCTGTCGCCATCCACTTCGACCTTCGATGCGAAGGTGCCCTGGGGCCAGTCGAGCAAGGCGGCGAGCATCTGGCCGGTCTGGTTCGAATCGTCGTCGATCGCCTGCTTGCCCAGGATGAAGAGATCGGGCTGTTCTTCCTCGGCGACCTTCGCAAGCAGCTTGGCGACGCCGAGCGGTTCGACCGTTTCGTCGGTCTGGATGTGGATGGCGCGGTCGGCGCCGATCGCGATCGCGGTACGCAGCGTTTCCTGCGCCTTGGCCGGGCCGATCGAGACCGCGACGACTTCGGTCGCGACGCCCTTTTCCTTGAGCCGGACGGCTTCCTCGACGGCGATCTCGTCGAAGGGGTTCATCGACATCTTCACATTCTGGAGATCGACACCGCTGCCGTCCATCTTGACGCGCGGTTTCACATTATAATCGATCACCCGTTTCACGGCGACGAGCAGTTTCATGCGTCTCTCCTGGGAGGATTGTTTTGCCAGCGCATATGGTCGGGAGAGAAGCGCGCGTCAAATGGTCAAAGTTCCGTAGCGGCGCATCGGACCGGATTCGCAACAATCAGGCGCATCCATGGGTTGGGGCCTCATGGGTATGCACCAGGGCGATGGCATCTGCTGCGATCCGCACAGCGTGGCGGACGTCGTCGACTGTCTGTCGCGCATCGCCGAGGAACATGGATCGGTGTCGGTCGGCGACATTGTCGACGGGCTGGGGACGCGCACCTACGGCCCCTTGCTCATCATCCCCGCGCTGATCGATCTGAGCCCGCTGGGTGCGATCCCGGGACTGCCCACCATGCTCGCGATCCTGGTCGCGATCCTTGCCGTGCAGATGTTGCGCGGGGCGCATCATCTGTGGATTCCGGACGTCGTCGAAAACCGCGCGATATCTTCGCAGAAACTGGCGGCGGCGACGCGGCGGCTGCGGCCCATCGCGCGGTGGCTCGACCGCCATTTTCATGGTCGGATGACTTATCTGACGCAGGGGCGCGCGGTGCGCATCGCCGCGCTCATCATCCTCTTCTTCTGCCTGACGGTGCCGCCGCTCGAATTCCTGCCGCTCGCGGCGAGCGGGCCGATGGCGGCAATCGGCGCCTTCGGCCTGGCTCTCCTCGTGCGCGACGGAGCGCTGATGCTGTTCGCGGGCGCGGTCGGGCTTGGCACCGTGATCATTGCCGCCGTGCAATTGCTCGGCGGCTGATCGGGCTTCAGGCGGCTTCCTTCACCTGCGCGACGATTTTCTTGGCGGCATCGCCGAGATCGTCGGCGGCGATAATCGGCAGCCCCGAATTGTTGAGGATTTCCTTGCCCTTATCGACATTGGTGCCTTCGAGGCGCACCACCAGCGGAACATCGAGATCGACTTCCTTGGCCGCCGCGACGATGCCCTCGGCGATGGTGTCGCAGCGCATGATACCGCCGAAGATGTTGACGAGGATGCCCTTCACCGCGGGATCCGAGAGAATGATCTTGAAGGCCGCGGTGACCTTTTCCTTGTCGGCACCGCCGCCGACGTCGAGGAAGTTGGCGGGGAAGGCGCCATTGAGCTTGATGATGTCCATCGTCGCCATGGCGAGGCCCGCGCCGTTGACCATGCAGCCGATGTCGCCGTCGAGCTTGATGTAGGCCAGGTCATATTTGGAGGCCTCGACTTCCATCGGGTCTTCCTCGGTGAGGTCGCGCAGTTCGGCGATCTCGGGATGGCGGAACATCGCATTGCTGTCGAAGCCGACCTTGGCGTCGAGGACGACCAGTTCGTCATCCTCGGTGACGGCGAGCGGGTTGATCTCGATCTGGCTCGCATCGGTGCCCATGAAGGCCTTGTAGAGCGAGGCGGTAACCTTGGCGGCCTGCTTGGCGAGCGCACCCGAAAGGCCGAGCGCGGCGGCGACCGAGCGGCCATGGTGCGGCATCAGGCCGGTTGCGGGATCGACGATGATGGTGCGGATCTTCTCGGGCGTTTCATGCGCCACTTCCTCGATATCCATGCCGCCTTCGGTCGAGGCGACGATCGCGAGACGACCGGTGGCCCGATCGACGAGCATGGCGAGATAGAATTCCTTGGCAATGTCGACGCCATCGGTGACGTAGAGGCGCTGGACTTCCTTGCCTTCCTCGCCGGTCTGGACTGTGACCAGCGTGTTGCCGAGCATGTCCTCGGCATGGGCGCGCACTTCGTCGAGCGACTTGGCGAGGCGGACGCCGCCCTTCGACCCTTCGGGCAATTCCTTGAAGCTGCCCTTGCCACGACCGCCGGCATGGATCTGCGCCTTGACCACCCACAGCGGCCCCGGGAGCTTCTTCGCGGCCTCGACGGCTTCCTCGACGCTCATCGCGGCATGGCCGGCGGGCACGGGCGCGCCGAATTTCGCGAGCAATTCCTTGGCCTGATATTCATGGATGTTCATGGGAGAATCCTGCTGGCTGGTCTGACTTTGCGCGCCCTAAAGCATATCGAGAGCGCGAGGAAAAGCCGCTAGAGGGATAAGAGTGCCCGACGAATCCGCCCACCCCCAGCGCAAGATCATCCATATCGACATGGATGCCTTCTTCGCCAGCGTCGAACAGCGCGACGATCCGTCGCTACGCGGCCGACCGGTGGCGGTGGGGGGCGGACATCGCGGCGTGGTGGCCGCAGCAAGCTATGAAGCGCGCAAGTTCGGGGTGCGTTCGGCCATGCCCTCGGTCACCGCGCGGCGGCGCTGCCCCGACCTTGTCTTCGTGAAGCCGCGTTTCGAGGTCTATCGCGCGGTCTCGCAGCAGATCCGGGCGATTTTCGCGCATCATACCGATCTCATCGAACCCTTGAGCCTCGATGAAGCCTATCTCGACGTCAGCGAGGACCGCCACGGCCTCGGCAGCGCGCGCGCCATCGCCGAGGACATTCGCGCCCGCATCCGCGCCGAAACGGGGCTCACCGCCTCGGCGGGAGTTTCCTACTGCAAGTTCATCGCCAAGCTCGCTTCGGACCAGAACAAGCCCGATGGCACCTGCGTCATCCCGCCCTCGAAAGGCCCGGCCTTCGTCGCGGCGCTCCCGGTGAGCCGCTTTCACGGCGTTGGGCCCAAGACCGCGCAGAAGATGGAGCGGCTCGGCATCCACACGGGCGCCGATCTCGCGGCCTGGCCGCTTGCCGAACTGGAAGCGCGGTTCGGATCGTCGGGGCGCTGGTACCATCGCATCGCGCGCGGGATCGATGACCGGCCGGTGCGCGCTAGCCGCCAGCGCAAGTCGGTCTCGACCGAGGATACGTTCGGCGAGGACCTGATCGCGCATGAGCGACTGGCCGAGGAGTTGCAGCGGATCGGCGAGCGAAGCTGGGAGCGGATCGAAAAAGCCGATTTCCGGGGCCGCACGGTGACGCTCAAGGTCAAGTTCGCCGATTTCACGATCATCACCAGGTCGCGCAGCATGGCGGGAGCGGTCGGAAAAAAGGCGGATTTCCTGCGGATCGGGCAGGATCTTCTCGCCCAGCTGATGCCGCTGCCAAAGCCCGTCCGCCTGCTCGGGTTCGGGTTGCATTCGCCAGTCGTGGAGGAAGAGGACGGGCCCCTGCAACTGGGACTCGAAATCTAGGTCATTTTCTGTTATATAATATGTGCATAGCCGTCATGGTCACATGGCGGCGCTTTCTTAACGACTTAGCTGAGGACTGGCTCGGCCGTGCCGACCATCGCTATTGGGGGGCGACGACAACGGCAGGCGGGCCGGGGACAGGCGACTAACGAAAGGCAATTTTTTATGGCGAGTAAAGCGCTTAGCTTCGATGTGGGCGATTATGTCGTGTACCCCAAACATGGTGTCGGCAAGGTTGTCGAACTCCAGTCGACCGAGATCGCCGGTGCCAAGCTCGATCTTTATGTCCTGCGTTTCGAAAAGGAAAAGATGACGCTGCGGGTTCCCGTCAACAAGGCGGAATCGACCGGCATGCGCAAGCTGTCCTCGGACAAGGCGATGAAGGACGCGCTCGAGACCCTCAAGGGCAAGCCCAAGGTCAAGCGCACCATGTGGTCGCGCCGTGCGCAGGAATATGAAGCCAAGATCAACTCGGGCGATCTCATCCTGATCGCCGAAGTGACCCGCGATCTCTTCCGCGCCGACGACCAGCCCGAGCAGAGCTATTCGGAACGGCAGATCTTCGAAGCGGCTTCCTCACGCCTCGCGCGCGAACTGGCCGCGATGGAAAAGACCGACGAGCCGACCGCATTGAAGAAGATCCTCAAGATCCTCAACGAAGCCGCGGCGATCTGGAACGCGGAGAAGGAAGAAGCCTGATCTGGCTTTTCCTTCCAGCCAAAGATGAAGGGCGCGGGGAGCCGGATGGCTCCCGCGCCCTTTTTCATTCTTGCTTCCATCGATGCTTCGCTGTATTAAGTCAGCAATACAGATGGGAGAGCATCGAATGAAGATCCTTGGCATCGTTGGCGCCGCGGCATTGCTTGCAGGCTGCAACTGGGGCGACGTTCCGCTGGCCGATCCGGGCGCGGACGTAAGCGAATCGCGCAGCATCGGCGACTTCACCAGCCTTTCGGTGGGCGGCCCGCACGAAGTGACCGTTACCACCGGCCAGGCCCCTTCCCTGACCATCAGCGGCCCCGAGAAACTGGTCGAGAATAGCGAGATCAGCGAGGAAGATGGCGAACTGCGCATCCGGCAGAAGGATGGAAACTGGAATTGGCGCTCGGGCAAGGTCAAAGTCGCGATCGGGGTTCCCGCGATCGAGAAAGCAACGCTCGGCGGATCGGGCAAGATCGCCATCGACCTAATCGAAAGCGACAATTTCGAAGGTCGGGTGTCGGGATCGGGCAATCTCGAAATCGCACAGCTCAACGCCCAGCGCACCAGCCTGTCGGTCACCGGGTCGGGCGACATCAAGGCCGCCGGGTCGAGCGATGAACTTACCGTCGGCGTGACGGGATCGGGCGATGTCGACAGCCGCGACCTCGTCGCACGCACCGCCAATCTTTCGGTCACCGGATCGGGCGATATTCGCGCCCATGTCACCGAAAGCGTCGATGCGCGGGTCACCGGATCGGGCGACATTGACGTGACCGGTGGCGCGACCTGCACGCGCAAGTCGAGCGGGTCGGGCGACATTCACTGCGACTGATGCGGCTGTTGTCGAGAAATTAACCATGTCGGGCGATGATCTGTGACCATGAAGATCATCGCCCTTCTCCTTTCGCTTTGTGCCCTGGCTGCTCCCGCATCGGCGCAGCAGCGCAACTATACCGTCACCAGCTTCACCCAATTGCGCGTCGATGGCGCGATCCATGTCAAGCTGACCACCGACAGCGCGCCCTTCGCGCGGGCCAGCGGCAAGGCCGCCGCGACCAATGCGGTCGATATCCGCATGAACGGCCGGACGCTCACCATTTCCCTGCGCCGCGATGCCTGGGGCGCCTATCCCGGCGACGATGGCGGTCCGCTGCTGGTCGAAGTGGGAACCCACCGGATCGAGCGTGCATCGCTTAGCGGATCGGGTCGTCTCGATATCGACCGGCTTGAGGGAATGAAGGCGGGCCTTGCGCTTCGCGGCGCGGGATCGCTTCAGGTTGGGGCGATCGAACTGGACGAGTTTACCCTGCTGGTCGCGGGCGCGGGGAGCGCACGGATCGCGGGCAGCGCCAAGCAAGCCAGCATCAAGGTGCAGGGCCTATCGGCACTCGATGCCGCCAATTTCATGGCCGACGAATTGAGCATGGCGGTCGAGGGACCCGCGCTGGTGCGGATCGGCGCCGATGACAGCCTCGACCTGTCGGTTGCGGGAGCCGCTGATATCGTGGTGAGCGGCAATCCCGCCTGCACGATGACGGTGCGCGGCGCGGCCAGCATCTCGGGGTGCCGCCGCTAGTCAGACCAGCGCCAGCGCCGCCAGCTTTCCGTAGAGCCTCGGGGGCAGTTCGGCGATGCCCGAACCGTCGTCATCGGTGCCCGGCGCATCCTTGTCCTCAAGATAGCGCCAGCCCTGGTGGGCGCGCTTGGGCGTGGCCGCGATCGCTTCCAGCCGGTCCGAAAGCACGATGTCCCAGCGCCCGTCATTGCGCTGCTCGAACCCGAGAATCGGCGAGCGGGCCACCAGCCGATGCTTGACGATCCAGTGAAGGCAGCCGCCGCGCACTACCTCTTCATGGCGACGCGGGCGCCGCTTGGTGACGATGCGCACTTTCCCGCCATTCGAGCGCGCGGCAATGCGCTTTTCGAGCGCGGGCAGGGTCGCGCAGCCAAAGGCCACCTTGGTCATGTGAACGGGAGGAAGAGCGTCGGACACCTGCCTTCAAGTGGCGGAATCGACTGCGCTTTTCAAGGGCTTAGAGCAGGACCACGCTGGCGAGGCCGAGAAAGGCGAAGAAGCCCATCGTGTCGGTGACGGTGGTAACGAAGACCGAGGAAGCCACCGCGGGGTCGGCGCCGAAGCGGTCGAGCGTGACCGGCACGAGCACCCCGGCCAGTCCGGCGACCACGATGTTGAAAAGGATCGCAGCTGCAATCACCCAGCCGAGCGTGAAGTCGAGGAACAGCGTCACCCCTGCGCCCAGAAGGATGGCGATGGTTGCGCCGTTGAGGATCGCCACGCGGAACTCGCGGTTGACCGCGCGCCAGCGGTTGGCGCCGGTAAGCTGGTTGGTGGCGATAGCGCGCACCGTGACCGCGAGCGCCTGCGTCCCCGCATTGCCTCCCAGTGCGGCGACGATCGGCATCAGCGCGGCGAGGATCGCGAGCCTCGCGATGGTGCCTTCGAACATCGAGATCACGAAGGTCGCGATGAGCGCGGTGCCCAGATTCGCAATCAGCCAGCGCACCCGGTCGCGATAGGCTTCGCGCACGGGCTCGTTGATGTCGCCTTCGCCCGCGCCCGAGAGGAGCAGGGCGTCCTCGCCCGCTTCTTCCTGGACGATGTGGACGATGTCATCGACCGTCACCATCCCGACGAGCCGCCCCTCGGCATCGACGACAGCCGCGGAAATGAGCGCATATTTCTGGAATTTGAGCGCGACCTCTTCCTGGTCCATCTGCGCGGGGATGAGCGTCTGCTCTTCCTGCATGATCGCGTTGATCGGCACGTTGCGCGGGGTGCGCAGCAACGTAGAGAGCTTGCAGGTCCCTACCGGGTGATGGTTGGGGCCGACCACGAAAACTTCCCAGAAATCGTCGGCCAGATCGGCGTCCGAGCGCATATAGTCGATCACCTGCCCGACATTCCAATGCTCGGGCACCGCGATGAGATCGCGCTGCATGATGCGGCCCGCGCTCTCTTCGGGATAGGACAGCGCTTCCTCGACCGCGGCGCGATCATCGGGCTGCATCTCGGCGAGAATCGCCTGCTGGTCCTCTTCCTCGAGATCCTCGAGCACCGCGACCGCATCGTCGGTATCCATCTCGCTGGTCAGCTCGGCGGCGGCCTGCGGGTCCATTTCCTCGATCACGAGCTCGCGGACATGCTCGTTCATCTCGGCATAGACGTCGGCGTCGACCTCGGGGCCGAGCGCGGTAATCAGCGCGACGCGATCTTCCTCGCGCGCCAGTTCGATGAGGTCGGCGACATCGGCGGGATGGAGCGGCTCGACCAGCCGCAGCGCGTCCTCGACACGGCCTTCCTCGACCGCTTCGAGCACGTCGCGCACATATTGGGGAAGGAGGCGATCCTCCTCGTCGTGGATGCCATCCTCTTCATGGGGAAGCGTGCTTGGTTCGGTCATGCAATCCCCCCTGGCTGAACAGGCTCCTCCTATGCGCTGCCGATGGCGAGCGCAACATGGCTGGCGGCGCAGCCGATGATCGCGGGCCTAGCCTTGCGCCGCCATGCCGCCTACATGGGCGCCCAACCCAATCTCGAGGAGAAGCCTCCATGGCCGATAAATTGACCCTGACCCTTTCCACCGGCGGCGATGTCGTCATCAAGCTGCGCCCCGACCTTGCACCCGGCCATGTCGAGCGCATCACCACGCTGGTGAAGGACGGATTTTACGACGGGGTGGTTTTCCACCGCGTGATCCCGGGCTTCATGGCGCAGGGCGGCGATCCCACCGGCACCGGCACCGGCGGCAGCGACCTTCCCGACCTCAAGGCCGAATTCACCGAGGCCCCGCACGTTCGTGGCACCTGCTCGATGGCGCGGACTCCCGATCCCAACTCGGCCAACAGCCAGTTCTTCATCTGCTTCGACGATGCGCGTTTCCTCGACGGTCAATATACCGTCTGGGGCCAGGTCGAGAGCGGCATGGAATATGTCGACAAGCTGCCCACCGGCGAACCCGTGCCGAACCCGGGCAAGATCGAGAAAGCGACCATCGGCGAATGACCGCTCCGGTCACGTTGATTACCGGCGCCTCGGCGGGGCTGGGCGTGGATTTCGCGCGTCGCTATGCGGCGCGCGGACATCGGCTCGTCCTTGCCGCTCGGCGGCTCGACCGGCTCGAGGCGCTGGCGAGCGAGCTGGGCAATGCCCGCGCGGTCGCCATCGACCTGTCGCAAGCGGGTGCCGCCGAAAAGCTGCTGGCCGACGTGACGGCGGCGGGCGAGCATGTCGATCTGCTCGTCAACAATGCGGGGTTCGGCCTCGTGGGGCGGTTCGACCAGCTGAGCGGCGCCAGGCAGCGCGAAATGATCGACCTCAATGTCGGCGCGCTCACCGAGCTGGCGCATGGCGTGGTCGGCCCGATGAAGGAGCGCGGGCGCGGGACCATCATCAATGTCGCTTCGACCGCTTCCTTCCAGCCGGGGCCCGGCATGGCGGTCTATTTTGCCACCAAGGCCTATGTGCTGAGCTTCAGCGAAGCGCTGCACGAGGAATTGAAGCCCCATGGCGTGCATGTGTCGGCGCTTTGCCCGGGGCCGACCTCGACCGAATTCGGCGATGTGGCGGGCTTTGGCGGAAACAAGGCGGTCGAGACGCTGGCGGCCGAGCCCGGCGCGGTGGTCGATGCGGGGATCGCGGGAGCCGACCGCAACCGCGCGGTGGTCGTCCCGGGCATGACCAACAAGCTCAGCGCGCAGGCCAACCGCTTCCTGCCCCGTGCGGCGATCCGCAAGATCGTGGGCATCATCAAAAAGTGATGCTGCGGTGCGATTTCGCACTTGCACAATTTGTGTTGCACTGCAATAATGGCGAGGCCAGCGATGGCACTCTCCTGACTGGGTCTGGCGTCCTTCGGCGCCGGACCCTTTTTTTGTCCGCTGCCCAGCCTAAATTGAACCTCGAGCCCATCCTGCCGTTCAATCAAGCAACGGCCGCTGCGAGACAGGAGATTCCATGGCAGAAGTGGATGCCAAGCTGAACAAGGTCCAGGTCGCGAGCCTGCCGCCCGCCGACAGCGGGCGCGGCATTGCGCGCCTGCCTGACGGACTGATGCGCGAACTCGGCCTCAAGGACGGGGACCCGATCGAGATCCGCGGCAAGCGCGTCACCCCCGCGGTGGCGGTCAGCGCCTATGATGACGACAAGGGCCTCGACATCATCCGCATCGACGGCCTGCAGCGGTCGAATGCCGGAGTGGGCACGGGCGACTTCGTCAATGTCGCGCGCACCAGCGTGAAGCCTGCCACGCGCGTGGTGTTCGCCCCCGCGCAGGCCAATGTCCGCTTGCAGGGAAGCGCCGAGGCACTGCACCGCAGCTTTGCCCACCGCCCGCTGACCAAGGGCGATTTCGTTGCCACCGCAGGGCACCAGCGGGTCAATGCCGACATGCCCGAGCAGCTTCGCCGCCTGCTCAACGCACCTGCCTTCGCGCTCCAGGAAATCCGTCTCAAGGTGGTCGATACGGTTCCCGCGGGGATCGTGCAGATCGACGCCAATACCGAAGTCAGCCTTCAGCCCGCGGGCGAACGCGAGCCGTCCGACGGGCGCGCCAGCGTTACCTATGACGATCTTGGCGGGATGACCGACACGATCGACGCGCTGCGCGAGATGGTCGAACTGCCGCTGCGCCATCCCGAACTGTTCCAGCGCCTCGGGGTCGATCCGCCCAAGGGCGTGTTGCTCCACGGCCCGCCCGGGACCGGCAAGACCATGCTTGCCCGCGCGGTCGCCAATGAATCGGACGCCAAATTCTTCCATATCGCGGGGCCCGAGATCATGGGATCGGCCTATGGCGAGAGCGAGAAGAAGCTGCGCGGCCTGTTCGAGGATGCCGCCAAGAGCGCGCCTTCGATCATCTTCATCGACGAGATCGATTCGATCGCGCCCAAGCGCGACCGTGTGCAGGGCGAAGCCGAAAAGCGGCTCGTCGCCCAGCTTCTCACTCTGATGGACGGTCTAGAGCCGCGCCAGAATACCGTGGTGATCGCCGCGACCAACCGTCCGGATTCGATCGACGATGCCTTGCGCCGCCCGGGTCGTTTCGACCGCGAGATCGTGATCGGCGTCCCCGACATGACGGGTCGCCGCGAGATTTTCGGCATTCACATGCGCGGCATGCCGCTGGCCGACGACGTCGATATCGAACGGCTCGCCAAGCGCACCTATGGCTTCGTCGGGGCCGACATCGCGGCGCTCACCCGTGAGGCCGCGCTGGAAGCGGTGCGGCGGATCATGCCGCAGATCAATCTCGAAGAAGACACCATCCCGCCCGAGGTTCTCGACAATCTGTCGGTCACCACCGAGGATTTCGCCGAGGCACTCAAGCGTGTCCAGCCTTCGGCGATGCGCGAAGTGATGGTGCAGATGCCCGATGTCGAATGGGACGATATCGGCGGCCTTGACACCGCGCGAGACAAGCTGCGCGAAGGGATCGAGCTTCCGCTCACCCATCCCGACGCCTTCCGCCGGCTGGGCATCCGTCCGGCCAAGGGCTTCCTGCTCTATGGTCCGCCGGGCACCGGCAAGACGCTTCTTGCCAAGGCGACCGCGCGCGGAAGCCAGGCCAATTTCATCGCCACCAAGTCGTCCGACCTTTTGAGCAAATGGTATGGCGAGAGCGAGCAGCAGATCGCTCGCCTTTTCGCCCGGGCCCGGCAGGTCGCGCCGACGGTGATCTTCTTCGACGAGCTCGACAGCCTCGTTCCCGCGCGTGGCGGCGGACTGGGCGAGCCGCAGGTGACCGAACGGGTAGTCAACACCATCCTCGCCGAGATGGACGGCCTCGAGGAATTGAACAATGTCGTAGTGATAGGGGCAACCAACCGTCCCAATCTCATCGACCCCGCTCTCCTGCGCCCCGGGCGCTTCGACGAACTGATCTATGTCGGCCCGCCCGATGTCGCGGGACGGCGCCGCATCCTTGCCATCCATACCGACGGCATGCCGCTATCGAAGGATGTCGACCTCGAGAATCTCGCTCGCCGGGCCGAACGCTTTACGGGCGCCGATCTCGAGGATCTCACTCGCCGCGCGGGTCTTATCGCTCTTCGTCGCAACGACAAGGAGCCGGTGGTGACCATGGCCGACTTCGAAGCGGCGCTCCGCGAGACCCGCGCCTCGGTGACCGAGGAGATGATCGAGCAATATGCCAAGATCCAGGACACGCTGAAGGCGGATGCGGTCAAGCCGCGCGGCGGCATCGGTTTCCACATCCCCGACACGCCCGAGAAGGATTAGAGGCGGCGCCAACCCCAGGCGACGAGGATCAGCAGGATTGCCGCACAGACGGTAAAGGGTAGTAACGCGTCCACACCATAGGCGAGGATGCCGAGGGTCGGCGCCGCGACGAAGGCCAGCCCGTTGGCCGAAGTAACGATGCCTGCCACCCCGCCCTGTTCGGCAAGCGGCACAGCAAGGCTCGCGCCGGCGGTAAAACCGGGCCGCACAAGCCCGAAGCCCAGATGCTGGATCGCGAAACCAAGCACGATCGCATAGAGGCTGTCCGCGAGCATGGTGGCGACCATGCCCAGCGCGGCGACGAGACTGCCGACCAGCACGAGCATTCGGGGGCTCCAACCCAGACGAGGGATGAGCCCCCATTGCGCTGCCAAGGTGGCGGCCGCGCCCGCCATCATCACCAGCGAAATTTCGCGCTCCGAGCCGCGCGCATCGAGACCCAGCCGGTCAATGGTGAAAAAGCCCACTACCGTCAGGATCGCCGCCATCGCATGGTTGCTCGCCACCCCGGCGAGGATCCAGCCGCGAATACGCGGGTCGTGCCAGCGCAGCCTTTTCTTCATCCGCTGTCCGGTGGCGGCGCGGACGCTCGCGCCCGTGGGCGGACTCGCGACCGAGGGATAGCTCATTGCCGCGCCGCGCCCCCGGCGGCGACCCAGGTCGTTGGGCAGCCCCGCGAGAATGAAAGCAAACACCAATGCGCCGAGCACCGCGAAGACGAACAGCGGCCCCGACAGCCCCAGGAAGGGAAGGACGAACAGCGGTGCGAGCGCGGGACCGACGATGGTGCCGAGACTGAAGCTCGAAGCCAGGCCCGCGAGCGCGTTGACGCGCGCGCTGCGCCGCGTCTTGGCGGCCAGATAGGCTTGTGTCGCGCTGGGCGTCGCGCAACCGAAGATGCCGTAGAAGCCGCGCACCACCGCAAAAAGGATGAAGGTAAGAAGCGGCCCCACCAGCCCTTTCAGGCCCAGGAGCAGCACGATTCCGCACAAGAGCGAGGACAAGGTGAAGCCCGCCCCCACGCCGAGAAGGATGAGCGGCTTTCGTCCCTTGCCGTCGGCGAGCCGCGCCCAGATCGGTGCGAAGGCCACCCAAAGTGCCGCCGAAGTGGAAAAGGTCAGCGCGACATAGAGATCGGGCACCTCGATCGCGCGTCCGATCGCTGGCATCACCGATTGGAGCGCGGTGTTTCCGGCCGCCGCAATCAGCATCGCGGCGTAAAGCAGGAGGAACTGCCGGGTAGTCAGTGCGCTGCCCGCGATCCTGCCGAAACTGGGGGCCTGATTCATGTCCAAGGGCCTAGATTGTGCGCCGCGATAAGGACAGCCCTTGCTTGCAAGTTTAACCTGGATTTGCCATCGCCAGGGCTGGATAGTGTATTGCGTTCGGGGGAAAGCAGGTCAGATGAATTTCACGCGGACATTGGCAGGCGACTTGCGCAAGGCCGTCAACCGGCGCCGCCGCCATGGCCGGTGGAAATTCCTGCGCGGCTTTTTCAAGAACCCGGTGATGGTCGGATCGGTGGTCCCTTCGAGCCGCATCCTGATCGACAAGATGCTCGAACCCGTCGACTGGCAGACCTGCCGGCTGTTCATCGAATATGGTCCGGGCGTGGGCACCTTTACCCGCGAAATCCTCGACCGGCTGCATCCCGACGCGCGGTTGATCGCGATCGACACCAATGAGGATTTCATTGCGCACCTCAAGGAAGAGATTGACGATCCGCGGCTGATCGCGGTGCATGGCTCGGCTGCCAATGTCGAGGAGATCGTCGCCGATCACGGGTTCGACATGGCCGACTATGTCGTCTCGGGGCTGCCTTTCTCGACGCTGCCGCCCGGGCTGGGCGACACGATCGGGCGCGCCACCGCCAATGTCATCGCGCCGGGCGGGGCCTTCCTCGTCTATCAGTTCAGCCCCAAGGTGCGGCAGTTCCTCCAGCCCCATTTCGACCGCATCGACAGCGGCTTCGAATGGCGCAACATCCCGCCAGCCACTCTCTTCTGGGCGTGGCGCAGCTAGACGATCAGTCTTCCGACAGGTTGAAGTTGAGGCGCCTCGACACGGTATAGTCGATGGTGGTCACCAGCCAGTGCGACAGCGCCCATTTGAAACGGCGCCACCAATTGGCGCGGCGCCGGTGCTTCTCGGGCGTGATCTCCACGCTGTCTTCCAGTTCGCGGTCGATCCATTGGCGCATCGTGCGCGCAAAGTCGGCATCCTCGATCCGCAGCATCACCTCGAGGTTGAGCCGCAGGCTTCGGAAATCGAAATTGGACGAACCGACATGCACCGCATCGTCGATCACGAGCAGTTTGCTGTGCAGGCGGCAGCGTTGATATTCCCACATGCGCGCGCCCATCCGCAAAAGCCGCGAATAGGTATGGCGCGCCGCCGCGATGGTCGCCTCATTGTCGGACTTGGCGGCAGTAAGGATGCGCGTCTGCCCGCCCCGCCTGGCGACGCGCCCCAACCGCCAGAGCATGTGACGCGTCGGCGAGAAATAGGCCGCGACGAGATCGACGCGCTCGGCCTGGACGATCTCGCGGGCGACGGCGCCGGGCCAGGGATTGTGGCGTGGCAGGGGACCGGCGAGCACCCATTGGATCGGCCCTTCGGTCTGGCTGTAGCGGATGATCAGTTCGCGCAGCCGCCGTGCCAGCGGGCGGGGCGAGCGCGCCCAGGCATCGAGAGCATCGAAATAGGCGGCAATATGCGCCGCCGAAGGCCCGCTCAGTTCGATCCAAAGATCGCGCCATGCCCGCTCATGATCGTCGAGATAGTCGTTGCCGATATTGGCCCCTCCGACGATGACATGGCGTTCATCGGCAATCAGCAGCTTCTGGTGATTGCGGATGAAATAGCGCCGCCCGATGCGCGGGTGGAAGATGAGATAGTCGCCACCGGCCTCGCGCACCGGCCGGTAATAGTCGTCGGGCGTCTTGCTTGACCCGAAACTATCGATGATGAGCCGTACCTCGACCCCGCGCCGCGCCGCGCGCACGAGCGCTTCGAGCACCTTCTGGCCCGCTTCATCGTCGAGGAACATGTAGAACAGCAGCCGGAGGCTCTTTTGGGCGCCGTCGATCCGCTCGATCAGGGCATCGAAACGGTCCTTTCCGCTGTCGAGGAGGCGCAATTCATGGCCTGCCACCTCGTGGCGAAGCGGTGCGGCGGGATCGGGAGACTTGGGCGGCCTGGCCATGGCCCTTGTCTTTCGCCGAGCCGGTGGCTGCTGGCAAGGCGCCTGATTGACTCTTCGAGGGTTCGTCCCTATCTCGCCCCCTCGATATTTTCCACGTCCTGACAAGAAGGTAGGCACGCTATGGCGCGCGTTACAGTCGAAGATTGCGTCGACAAGGTTCCCAACCGTTTTGACCTGGTGCTGCTGTCGGCGCAGCGCGCGCGGCAGATTTCGGGCGGCGCCGACCTGACGATCGATCGCGATCGCGACAAGAATCCGGTCGTTGCCCTGCGCGAGATTGCCGAGCAGACGATCAAGCCCAAGCAGCTCGAGGAAGCGATCATCACCGGCCTGCAGCGCGTGCAGCTCGACGATGACGACGAGATCGATGAAGTGTCGAGCCTCGCGGAATCGGCCGAAGCGCTGCGTCTCACCGCTGCGGCTCCGCCGCGCCCGACGCCTTCGGCAGCTCCGGCGGACTATGATCCCAAGAGCTGATCGAGCAAATTTCGAAAAATGAAAAGGCGGTCCCTCGGGGCCGCCTTTTTCATGTCAGAGCTTGCCGTCCCAGCTGTCTCCGCGCCTGAGCGCGGTGCCGGTCCTTCGGTCGAGCCACATCAGGTCTTTCAAATCGAGTTCGCGGCCATCCTCGCTCATCAGCCGGATCCGCCGCACGGGCTTTCCGTCGCGCTGGTCGGCAAGGACGATGTCCGACTGGCCGTGGCACCAATCCTCGCCCCACTGGCGCAGGGCCACGACGACCGGGAGTAGCGCCTCGCCCTTGGGCGAAAGCGAATAGATGACCTTGCGCCGGTCGCTGGGATCGGGCTCGCGCTTCAGAATGTCGCAGCCGACGAGCTTCTGCAGGCGGTCGGACAGGATATTGCGGGCGATCCCCAGCCCCGCCTGGAACTGTTCGAAATGGCGCAGGCCGTTGAAAGCGCCACGAAGGATGAGAAAGGCCCATTTCTCGCCGATCAACTCGATCGCATGGGGCAGCGGACATTGCAGCGCCGCTTTCTTGAAATTCTCGATATCGGGTTCGATTCCGCTCAACTCGTTTCACTCCGCCCGATGGTCCAATCTTCTTTCCTTAGCGCGTCGGCGAACAAATAACAGTTGCAAATTAAAATCGACCTCCTAATGAGTTGCAAAACACAACTATAAATGAGGAGCTGACCCATGCGTATCCTTCTTGCCCTTGCCGCTTTTCTTCCCGCTTCGGCGATGGCTGCGCCGATGATGACCGCCACGCCCGAATCGCCTGCATCGGCACGCGTGATTACCAAGGGCGCGGCATGGAATTGCCGCGAAGGCCAGTGCCGCGCCGCCTCGGCCGACAGCCGCCCCGCGGTGCTGTGCCAGCGCCTTGCCAAGGAAGTGGGCACGATCAGCAGCTTTTCGGTCGACGGGCGCACCTTCGGCGAAGAGGACCTCGCCAAATGCAATGCCAAGGCGCGCTAGACGGCGGTTCGAGACCATTTTGCACTTGCGAACAGGGTAGTTCGCCCCCCATCTAGGGCCTGTGCTGAGACAATATGAACTGATCGAAAAAGTCCGGGCCTATGACCCGGAGGCGGACGAGGCGCTCATCAACCGCGCCTATGTCTTCTCGATGAAGGCGCATGGCGCCCAGGTGCGCGCCAGCGGGGATCCCTATTTCAGCCACCCTATCGAGGTGGCGGGGATCCTCACCGATCTCAAGCTCGACGATGAGACCATCGTCACCGCGATCCTCCACGACACGATCGAGGACACGGTCGCGACCCATGAGCAGATCGAGAATTTGTTCGGGGAGAATGTCGCTCGGCTGGTCGATGGCGTGACCAAGCTGTCCAAGGTCGAGGCGATGAGCGAAAGCGAGCGCGCGGCTGAGAATTTGCGCAAGTTCCTGCTCGCGCTGTCGGGCGATATCCGCGTGCTATTGGTGAAGCTCGCCGACCGCCTGCACAACATGCGCACACTCCACCATATTCCCAAGGAAGAGAAACGCCGCCGCATCGCCCGCGAGACGATGGATATCTATGCGCCGCTCGCTGAGCGCATCGGCATGTACGAGATGATGAAGGAGATGCAGACGCTCGCCTTCAAGGAACTCGAACCCGATGCCTATGCCTCGATCACCCGCCGCCTCGAGCAACTGAACGAGCAGGGCGGCGACCTGGTCAACCGGATCGGTCTCAACCTCCAGCTCCATCTCGAGGACCATGGCATGTCGGCCGAGGTCACGGGGCGCGAGAAGCACCCCTATTCGATCTGGAAGAAGATGGCCGAAAGGCACATCAGCTTCGAGCAATTGTCCGACGTGATGGCTTTCCGCGTGATCGTCGATACGGTCGATGACGTCTATCGCGCGCTTGGCCTCATTCACCAGCGCTGGCCGATGGTGCCGGGCCGCTACAAGGATTTCATCTCGACACCGAAGCGCAACGGATACCGTTCGCTCCACACCTCGGTCATCCATGACAGCAACATGCGGATCGAGATCCAGATCCGTACCCGCGAGATGCACGAGCAGGCCGAGCGTGGCCTCGCTGCCCATTGGGCCTACAAGGAAGGCAAGCCCGCCGCGGACATCAAGGTGCCGTGGATTTCCGATCTCGTCGAAATCCTCGACCATGCCGCCAGCCCCGAGGAACTGCTCGAGCATACGCGCATGGCGATGTACCAGGACCGCATTTTCGCCTTCACTCCCAAGGGGGAGCTCATCCAGCTGCCCAAGGGCGCCACGCCGGTCGATTTCGCTTATGCGGTCCATACCGACCTTGGGGACCAGACCGTTGGCGCGAAGGTCAATGGCCGCGTGGTGCCATTGCGCACCCTTCTCGACAATGGCGACCAGGTGGACATTCTCGCCTCGGAATCGCAGCATCCCCAACCAAGCTGGCTGCGCTTCGTCGCGACGGGCAAGGCGCGCTCGGCGGTTCGCCGCTTCGTGCGCCAGAAGGAAGCCGGCGAGACGATCGAACTGGGCCGCAAGATCTTTCAGGAAATCGTCGAACGGCTCGAAGGCGATCTGCCCAAGGATCCGGTCAAGACCGCTGCCCGCGCACTGATGATGGATGACGAGGATGCGCTGATGAAGGCGATTGCTCGTCGTCGCCTCACCGATGAAGCGGTGATGGAAGCACTGGTCCCGGGTTCGACCACCGAGAAGAAGGGACTGTTGGGGCGGCGGCGCAAGAAGCGCAAGACGCCGGGCCAGCGGCAGGCGATCTCGATCAAGGGGCTGACCGCCGGCGTGGCCTATGACCTCGCCGAATGTTGCCACCCCATTCCGGGCGACCGCATCGTCGGCGTGCGCGGCGAGGACGAAGCGATCGACGTCCATGTCATCGGCTGCGACAAGCTCGCCAACGGGGTCGATGCCGACTGGATCGATCTGTCATGGGGCGAAAGCGACGGCGGCACCGCGCGGATCACCGTCGTGCTGCGCGACGTCGCGGGCGCGCTGGGCGAAATGGCGGGCATCTTCGGGGCGAAGGACGCCAATATCGTCAACCTGCAGCTCGCGCACCGCGACGGCAGCTTCCACACCTTCCATGTCGATGTGGAACTGCACGACCTCGCGCACCTCCACGCGATCATCGCCGCGCTGCGCGCGTCCGACGTGGTCAGCCAGGCCGACCGGATCTAGCCGACCATTTCGCGCGCCGCGCCGCGCATCGCCGCATTGCCGCGCCGGATCGAGTCGGCACCGCCCGCCGCCAGAACCGCCAGCGTGACGAGGTCGCTCGACGAGGCGGTCATCGGGGCGATCTGCACTGGCAGGCTCATGCCGAGGAGATAGGGGCCAAGCACGTCCTCGCCGCCCACCGCGCGCAGCAGCTTGGCGGAAATGTTGGCCGACTGGAGGCCCGGCATGATGAGGATGTTGGCGGGACCGGTGAGGCGGCTGAAGCTGTAATATTTGCGCTGCGCCTCATAGTTGAGCGCGACATCGGGGCCCATTTCGCCTTCATATTCGAAATCGGTGGTCATCCGGTCGAGCAGCTTCACCGCACCGCGCAATTCCTCGATGTGGCGGCCCGGGGGGTTGCCGAAGGTGGTGTAGCTGATGAAAGCGACCCGCGGCTCGGTGCCCATGCGACGAGCGAAGGCCGCGGCCCGCACCGCGATCGCCGCCAGCTGCTCGGCACTCGGCCGCTCGCTTACCGCCGTATCGGCGATCAGCACGGTCTGCTGCTTGGTAGCGACGATGTTGACGCCAAAGGGCTCGGCACCCTGCTCGTCGTCGATTACCGTGCGCACCTGCGCGAGGCTCTGGCTGAAGGGGCGCGTGGTGCCCGTGATCATCGCATCGCCTTCTCCGAGCGCCAGCATGGCGGCGGTGAAATAGTTGCGGTCCTGGTTTACCATCCGCTCCACCTGGCGGCGCAGCATGCCGTTGCGGGCATGGCGTTCGTAGATGAAGTCGACCGCCCGGCTCACCAACGGCGAATTGCGGCTGTTAAGCACTTCATATTCGCTCGCGTCCTCGACGCCGAGCGCGCGCAGCTTGTCATGCACATCGTCGCGGCCGACCAGTACCGGCGTGCCATAGCCGCCTTCCTTGAAGGCGATCGCGGCGCGCAGGACATTGTCTTCCTCGCCCTCTGCGAACAGCACGCGCTTGGGATTGCGCTTGGCCGCTTCGAAAGCGAGGCTCATCACCGCGGCGGTGGGATTGAGACGCGCGCGCAAGGTCGCGCGATAGGCGTCCATGTCCTCGATCGGCTTCTGCGCGACGCCGCTGTCCATCGCCGCCTGCGCGACCGCTGCCGGCACGACCTCGATGAGGCGCGGATCGAAAGGCGCGGGGATGATATAGTCCGGACCGAAGCTCTTCGAGGCACCGCCATAGGCAGCGGCGACTTCCTCGGGCACCGCTTCGCGCGCCAGTTCGGCGAGCGCCTGCGCGGCGGCGATCTTCATTTCCTCGTTGATCGCGCTGGCGCGCACGTCGAGCGCACCGCGGAAGATGAAGGGGAAACCAAGGACATTGTTGACCTGGTTGGGATAGTCGGAGCGCCCGGTCGCGACGATCGCGTCGGGGCGCGCCTTCTTGGCCTCGGGCGGAGTGATCTCGGGGTCCGGGTTGGCCATCGCGAAGATGATCGGCTGCGGCGCCATCTTCTTGACCATCTCGCCATTGAGAACGTTGCCTGCCGAGAGGCCAAGGAAGACATCGGCATCGACCAGCGCTTCCTCGAGCGTACGGCGGTCGGTTTCGACCGCTTGCGCCGATTTCCACTGGTCGAGATCGTCGCGGCCAGTGTGGATGACGCCCTTGCGGTCGCACATGATGACATGGTCGCGCTTCACGCCCATCTCGCGGATGAGGTCGGCACAGGCGATCGCCGCCGCGCCCGCACCGTTCACGACGACGCGCACTTCCTCCATCTTGCGACCCGTGATCCGGCACGCGTTGATAAGCCCCGCCGCGGTGATGATCGCGGTGCCATGCTGGTCGTCATGGAAGACGGGGATCTGCATCCGCTCCTTGAGGGCCTGCTCGATCACGA
This sequence comes from Sphingomicrobium lutaoense, assembly GCF_014195685.1. Lineage (GTDB taxonomy): Bacteria > Pseudomonadota > Alphaproteobacteria > Sphingomonadales > Sphingomonadaceae > Sphingomicrobium > Sphingomicrobium lutaoense. The sequence goes on from NZ_JACICF010000002.1 coordinate 65,862, forward strand.
AACAGTCGGGCGCGCCGATGTCCTCGAGGTTGATGCCGCCGAAGCTGGGCCCCATCAGGGCAACCGCATTGATGAAGGCGTCGCAATCCTCGGTGTCCAGCTCGAGGTCGATCGAGTCGACATCGGCGAAGCGCTTGAAGAGGACCGCCTTGCCTTCCATTACCGGCTTCGAAGCAAGCGCGCCGAGATTGCCCAGCCCGAGGATTGCCGAACCGTTGGAGATGACCGCGACCAGATTGCCCTTGGCCGTGAGTTCATAGGCGCTGCCCGGATCCTCGGCGATCGCCTTCACCGGCACCGCGACGCCCGGCGAATAAGCGAGCGCAAGGTCGCGCTGTGTCGCCATCGGCTTGGTCGGGGTGATCTCGATCTTGCCGGGACGCCCGCGGGCGTGGAAATCCAGCGCTTCGGTATCCGAAAACTTTACGTCGGTCATAACCTCTCCTCTAGGAGTGCGCCCATAATCGGATTTGCCCACAAGAGTCACGCCTTTGAAGCATGGGCAAGGCGCATCAAAGCGGCTAGCGTGACCAATCGATGGCCCGCGATGATTCTGAACCCAAAATGACGCCGATGATGGCGCAATATCGTGCGCTCAAGAAGGAAGCGGGCGATGCCCTTCTCTTCTATCGCATGGGCGATTTCTTCGAACTTTTCTTCGAGGATGCCAGGGTCGCGGCGGCCTGTCTCGACATTGCGCTGACGCGGCGCGGCAAGGAGAAGGGCGAGGAAGTGCCGATGTGCGGCGTGCCCGTCCATGCCGCCGAAAATTATCTCGCCCGGCTCATCCGCGCGGGGCATCGCGTCGCGATCGCCGAACAGGTCGAGACCCCCGCCGAAGCGAAAAAGCGCGGCGGATCGAAGGCGCTGGTCGAGCGGGCGATCATCCGCATGGTCACGCCGGGCACGCTGACCGAGGAAAATCTTCTCGAAAGCCGCGCGGCCAACTGGCTCGCTGCCATCGGCAGAGCGGGCGAGGAATGGGCGATCGCTGCTGCCGACATCTCGACCGGACGGTTCGAACTGGTGGCCTGCGGACCGGGCGACCTCGCCGCCGAACTGGCGCGCCTCGACCCCGCCGAAGTGATCGCCAAGGAAAAGGTGCCGGGCATGGATGCCGTGCCGACGGGCGAAGGCTTCGACAGCGTCGCGGGCGAAAAGGCGCTCAAGTTGCGCTTCGGCGTCAGGACGCTTGACGGCTTCGGCGCACCCGGACGCGCCGAATTGTGCGCGGCGGGTGGCCTTCTTGCCTATTTGGGCGCGACCCAGAAAGGCGCGGACACCTTCCTTGCGCCCCCGCGCCGGATCGAGCGCAGCGCGCACATGGCGATCGATCCCGCGACCCGCGAGAGCCTCGAGATCACCAGCAGCCAGTCGGGCGGGCTCAAGGGCAGTCTGCTCGAATGTGTCGACCGCTGCGTCACCGCGGGCGGGCGCCGGATGCTCGCTCAGGACCTGTCGGCGCCGCTCACCGACCGGGCGGCGATCGCGGCGCGGCTCGCGATGGTGCAGCATTTCGCCGACGACCAGCTCAGGCGCGACGATGTGCGGCGGCTCCTCAAGGCGATGCCCGACATCGCCCGAGCGTTGGGCCGGCTGGTCGCGGGGCGCGGGGGTCCGCGCGATCTGGGCCAGCTTCGCGACGGCCTTCGCGAAGCGCGGGCATTGTCTGCGCGCCTTGCCGAGGATGCCGATCTCCCCGAACTGCTCGCGAGCCTGCTTCCGCGCCTCACGGGCCATGATGCGCTGATCGACGAACTGGAACGCGCGCTCGTCCCCTCCCCGCCCGTCGAAGCGGCCAAGGGCGGCTATATCGCCGAGGGCTATGATCCCGAGCTCGATGGGCTCCGCGACGCCGCCTCGGGGGGCAAGAAGGCGATCGCGATGCTGGAGACCCGCTATCGCAAAGCGACCGGCATCAACGCCCTCAAGATCCGCCACAACAATGTGCTTGGCTATCATATCGAGGTGCCATCGCGGCACGCCGAGGCGCTGATGGCCGAGGATTCGGGCTTCACCCATCGCCAGACGATGGCAAGCGCGGTGCGTTTCAATTCACCTGACCTCCATGAGGAAGCGACACGTCTTACCGATGCCGCCGGACAGGCGCTCGAACGCGAAGCGCGCCATCTCGATGCGCTCACCCGCCGCGTGGTCGAACGCGCCGCGGCGCTGGCCGACAGCGCCGACGCCGCGCACCGGATCGATGTCGCGGCGGGCCATGCCGCCCGGGCGGTCGAGGGGGGCTGGACGCTGCCCGCGCTGGTCGAGGATCCTTGCCTCGAGATCGAGGGAGGCCGCCATCCGGTGGTCGAGGCCGCGGTCGAGGCGACCGGCGAACGCTTCATTGCCAATGATCTGGAAATGGGCCCGAACGACCGGCTGTGGCTGATCACCGGTCCCAACATGGGCGGCAAGTCGACCTTTCTGCGACAGGCCGCGATCATCGCCCTGCTCGCGCAGGCCGGAAGCTATGTCCCCGCTGCCTCGGCGCGGATCGGTCTGGTCGACCGCCTGTTCAGCCGGGTCGGCGCGGCCGACAATCTCGCACGGGGACGCTCGACCTTCATGGTCGAAATGGTCGAGACCGCCGCCATCCTCAGCCAGGCGAGCCGCAACAGCCTCGTCATCCTCGACGAGATCGGTCGCGGCACCTCAACTTATGACGGGCTGGCAATCGCCTGGGCGGTGGTCGAGGCGATGCATGACGACATCAAGGCGCGCACCCTGTTCGCCACCCATTATCATGAGCTTACCCGGCTCGCCGATCGCCTCGATGCCCTGTCGCTGCACCATGTGCGGGCGCGCGAATATAAGGGCGAACTGGTGCTCCTCCACGAAGTCGCCGACGGACCCGCCGATCGCAGCTATGGTATCGCGGTCGCCAAGCTCGCGGGCCTCGCGCCCAAGGTGCTGTCGCGCGCCCGCGCGGTGCTCGAAAAGCTCGAGGAAGGACGCGAGGCAAGCGGCGGCATTGCGGCGGGGCTCGATGCACTCCCGCTCTTTGCCGCCATGCCGGTGGCAGCCGAGGAGCCGGAGAAAGGCGATCCGCTCGCCAAGGCGCTTTCCGACATCGATCCCGACGCCCTCAGCCCGCGCGAAGCGCTCGACGCGCTTTACCGGCTCAAGCAGCTGGCGGACGACTGATGCAGCCGCTCCGCGTCGGGGATGTGGACGACCGGCGGACGATCATCGACCGCCGCGACCTCGCCGACCGGATCGCCGGACTGCCTCCGGGCCCCGACCTTCGCGACCGCGCGGTCGACCTTCTCAAGCAGGCCAACGAGGCGGGCCGCGAGGAGATCGCGCGCCGCGTGGCCGAAGAACCCTATCGCGGGCGCGTCCATGCCGCCGCTTACGGCTTCCTCGCGGACCAGCTGGTGCGGCTGGCCGATGATTTCGTCCGCCAGCGCCTCTATCCCAATGCCAATCCCTCGTCAGGCGAACGGATCGCCATCGCGGGCGTAGGCGGCACCGGGCGGGGCGAGATGGCACCGCACAGCGACCTCGATCTGATGCTGATCGTCCCCCAGCGCAAGCTGGCCTGGAACGAGCAGGTGATCGAGGCCCTGCTCTACATTCTCTGGGATCTCGGCCTGACCGTCGGCCAGTCGGTGCGCACGCCGTCCGAAATGCTGACCCTGTCGCGCGACGACATGGCGATCCGAACCGCCATTCTCGAAAGCCGCTGGATCTGGGGTGACGAGCAGCTTTACGACCAGTCGATGGCTGCTTTCCGCCGCGACATCGTCGGCGACAGCGCCGCGGAATTCGTCGCCGCCAAGATGAAGGAACGCGACGAGCGGCACGAGCGCCTCGGCGACACCCGCTATCTCGTCGAGCCCAATGTGAAGGACGGCAAGGGCGGACTGCGTGACCTGCACACCCTCTACTGGATCGGCAAATATGTGTTCGGCGTGCGCAGTCCCGCCGAACTGGTCGATGCGGGCCTTTTCGACGCGCGCGAGTTTCGCCGTTTCGAGCGCGCCGAGCGCTTCTTATGGTCGGTGCGTTGCCATCTGCACCTCGAGGCGGGCCGCGCCGAAGAACGTTTGGGCTTCGACATGCAGCGCCAGATTGCCGCGGCGATGAACTATTCGGACCGGCCGGGCAAATCAGCGGTCGAACGCTTCATGCAATTCTACTTTCTCAACGCCAAGGCGGTGGGCGACCTTACCGGCGTGTTCCTTGCCCAGCTCGACGAGCGCATGGCCAAGTCGGGCAGCCGTTTCGCCCTTCCCACCATCCGCCGACGGCCCCGCCGGCTCGAAGGTTTCCAGCTCGACCGGGGCCGGCTCACCATTCCCTCCGCCCAATTCCTGCGCGAGGAGCCGGTGCGGCTCATCCAGATGTTCCGGCTCGCCCAGAGCGAGGGCCTCGAAATCCATCCCGACGCGATGCGCGCCGCGGCGCGCGAGGCGAGGCAGGTCGACGCGGTCCGCGACGATCCGCAGGCCAATGCCCTGTTCCTCGAGATTCTCACCGGCAAGGAAGGCACCGACACGGTGCTTCGCTGGATGAACGAGGCCGGCGTCTTCGGCCGCTTCGTTCCCGATTTCGGCCGGGTCGTCGCCCAGATGCAGTTCGACATGTATCATCACTATACCGTCGACGAGCATACGATCCGCGCGATCGGGCTCCTGGCGGCGATCGACCGGGGCGAGCTGAAGTCCGACCACCCGCTCGCCACCGCGCTCATCAAGCAGATCAGCAGTCGGCGCACCCTTTATGTCGCGGTGCTCCTGCACGACATCGCCAAGGGCCGCGGAGGCGATCATAGCGAGCTCGGGGCCGAGATCGCGATGCGGCTGGGACCGCGTTTCGGGCTCGACGAAGCCGAGACCGAGACCGTGGCCTGGCTGGTGCGCTACCATCTTCTCCTGTCGGCGACTGCCTTCAAGCGCGACATCGCCGATCCCAAGACGATCGAGGATTTCGTCGGCAGGGTCAAAAGCTCGGAGCGTCTCAAGCTGCTTTTCATCCTGACCGTGGTGGATATCCGCGCGGTCGGGCCGGGCGTGTGGACCGACTGGAAGCGGACCTTGCTCAAGACCCTTTACGAGGCCGCCGAGGAAAGGCTGCGGCTGGGCCACAAGCAGCATGGCCGCACCGAACTGGTCGCCGAGAAGAAGGAAGCGCTTGGCCGCAAGCTCGGTTGGACCGGCGATGCGATGCGTGCGCATGGCAAGCGCCTGCCCGACAGCTATTGGCTCGCCGAGCCGCTCAATTGGCAGGTCGCCAATGCGCGGCAGATGGCCGAAGCAGAAGCGCGCATTGGCCCCGTCGAACCCAGCATCCGTCTGGCCAGCGACAAGGAGAGCGGGGCGACGAGGGTGAGCGTGTTCGCCGAGGACCGGCCCGGCCTCTTCTACCGCATCTGCGCGGCGCTGACCCGTGCAGGGGCGAGCATCATCGATGCGCGCATCCACACCACCAGCGACGGGATGGCGCTCGACAATCTCCTGATCTGCGACCAGCAGGGCCGCGCCTATCGCGACCGGCGCCGCAAGGACCGGTTGACCGCCGCGCTCGATGCCGTGCTTTCCGATACCGAGGTGCCCGCACCACCGCCCTTCACCGAAATGTCGGCGCGCGACGAGGCTTTCCGCATCGCGCCCGCCGCGATGGTCGCGCCCGCCGCCTCGACCCGCTTTACCGTGATCGAGGTCCATGCGCGCGATCGCCCTGCCCTGCTAGCCCGGCTGGCCCATGCGATTTTCGACAGCGGTGCGATCGTCCATTCGGCCCATGTCACTACCTATGGCGAGCGGGCGGTCGACACCTTCTATCTGACCGGTCAGGACGGTCGAAAACTGTCGGCCGATGCCGCCGAGCTTGTGCGCTCCGCGCTGCTCGGCGCCGCGAGGGCATGAAAAAAGGGGCCTGCCCGACGGCAAGCCCCTCTTTATCCATCAGAACGAACTAGCCCCGTTCTTCGACCACCGGAGGCGGCGGCGGAGGCGGCGGAGGCGGCGGCGGCGGGCACATTTCGCTCGCCAGGATCACCGATCCGTCCGGGCAGGTCTGCGTCGCCGGAGGCGGCGGCGGGGGCGGCGGAGGCGGCGGTGCGACCTCGGGCATCCGGCGCGCGGCAGGGGTCAGCTTGCCACGCAGAGTGATGCCATAGGTACGCGGTTCGCCGAGGAAGGCGCCGTAGAGGCGTGTCGCCGCGGTATCGAAGCCCGCATCCACGCCGCGCCGCGAACCGCCGCCTTGAAGCGGGGCATCGAAGCCGACCTGGATATAGTCTTCGTCGAAGATGTTCTGGGCCCACAGTTCGACCGCCCAGGCATCATCGGGTCCGCGCAGGCCGACACGGCCATTGAAGACCTGGAAGGCAGGCTGCAGCTTCTCGATGTCGAGGTCCGAACCGGTGTTGAACTGGCTCATGTGACGGCCATCGACATAGACAAGGCCGGTAAGGCCCGAGTCGCCGATCGGCGGGGTCCATGCGAACGAACCGGTCAGCGTGAACTGGTTCGAGTTTGAGATCCGGCGACCCGGCAGCTGGAACAGGCTCGGGCTGATCGGACCGCCGTCGGCACCGACGAGGTCATCCTTATATTTAGTATCGACATAGGTGCCGCCGAAATTGAGCGTCACATTGTCGATCGGCCGCGAGAAGACCTCGAATTCGACACCACGGCTACGAACGCCCGCTTCGGTGTCTCCGAGACAGGTGCCCGTGGTCGGGTCATTGTCGCTGTCGCCATTGGGATCGTCGATATTGTCGCAGCCATTGATATTCTCGACCTCGAAGGCCAGCCCGTTGAACTGGTTGAGCTGGAAGGCCGAGAAATTCTGCTGGAAGGCAGCGATGTTGATGTCGAGCCCGCGGCCATTGTATTTCAGCCCCAGCTCGAACGCATCGTTGGTCTCGCTGTCGAATTCGAGCGGATCGAGCGTCGCACCCGGCACGATCGCGCCGGTACCGCCAAAGCGTTCGAGCGGCGTACGGTCGAGGTTGAAACCGCCCGCCTTGTAGCCGCGCGAATAGCTGGCATAGGTCAGCACATCGTCGGTCAGCTTGTAGCTGAGTACCGCGGTCCCCGAGAATTCATCCTCGTTGCGCTTGATATTGCCCGTAAGGTTGCCACCGGGCGCCGCGGGAATGACGCAGGGAAGGGTCTGCAGGCCCGCCAGCGGCGACTGGCTGATCGCCGAGCAGAAGGTATTGTTGTCGTTGAGATCGACCGCCAGCTTCTTGCTTTCATTGGTGTAGCGAAGCCCGAGAGTGAGATCGAGGCGATCGGTCAGCGCGAAGATATTGTGCGTGAAGATCGCGAAGTTGGTGCTCGACTGCTCGTAGCGGTCGCGGGTGAAGACCCCCGAGAAGGGATCGATCGACCCGAAGCCGAGAACCGCCGCGGTCGAACCGAAGCCGGGGTTGGTCGGATCGGCATTGAGCGCATTGACCAGCGCCGCGGTGGGAGCGATCGCCTGAAGCTGCGCGACCAGCGCCGCGAGCTGGGCCTGGAGACCCGGGATCGCCGCGGGCGGCGTGTTGGGATCGGCCAGCGCGGCCTGGATCTGCGCGATGCCCGCCTGCAGCTGGGCGACGCCCGCATTCAGCTGGGCCTGCGCCCCGCCGATGACGGCGGGATTGATGCATGTCGAGTTGGGATCGGGATTGGGCGCCAGCGCCGCGGGCAGAGCCGACGCGGCCAGCAGGCAGTTGGCATAGCGAAGATAATCGTCGCCATAGGAGAGATTGTCGGCGAGCGTCAGATCTTCCTTGGCGAAATAGCCGCCGACCAGCCAGTCGAGCCGGTCATTCAGCGCTTCGCCCTGAAGCCGCAGTTCCTGGGTGAAGGTCTTGAACCTGGTAAAGCCCGAGCCGTCATCCGGACGATAGAGGATGTCCAGATTGTTGAAATGGGCATCCTGGCCGCGGATATATTCGTTGAAGCGATAAGCGCTGATCGAGGTCAGCTCGGCACCGCCGAAATCATAGACCAGTTCGCCCGAGATGCCATAATCCTCGACGTCCGAGCGATAGGAGCGCCCCGGGGTAATCGCGGTGCGCCGGTCGAACGTATCGTCGTTGACGAAGGCGCCGAGCGCACGCTGCAGCGCCGCGATGCTCGACGGGCTTTCACCTGCGGCGGTATAATCGACAGCCGGCAGATAGGTCGCGCCGCAGCATTCCTCGTCGCGCTTGGCATAATCACCGACCAGCCGGATCGACAGGTCGCTCGACGGTTCGAACAGCAATTGCCCGCGCACGAGATAGCGGTCGCGATCGTTGATCGACCTGCCCGAGATCACGTCTTCGAGAAAGCCGTCGCGCGTGACATAGACGCCGTCGAGACGCGCCGCGATCGTGTCGCTGAGGCCGCCGGTGGCCGACAGCTCGGCGCGGCGATAGTCATAATTGCCGAAAGTGAGCGCACCCGAGACCTGGGTCTCGAAACGCGGCTTGGCGGTGATGATCGAGATGAGGCCCGCCGAGGCGTTCCTGCCGAACAGCGTGCCTTGCGGGCCGCGCAGCACTTCGATGCGGTCAATCTGGCCCAGTTCGGTAAGGCCCACGCCCGTACGGCTGCGATAGACGCCGTCGATGAACACCGCGACCGAGCTTTCGAGGCCCGGGTTGTCGCCGACCGTGCCGACGCCGCGAATGCGCGCCACGCCGCCCGAGGCTTCCGAAGAAGTCGAGGAGACGAGCAGCGAGGGACTGACCTGCGTGAGGGCGCGGATATCGTCGGCGCCGGAATTCTTCAGGGTTTCGGCGGTCACCGCGGAAACCGCCAGGGGAACGTCGGACAGCGCCTCGTTACGGCGCGTCGCGGTGATCACGATGTCGCTGGTATCCTGATCGCGAAGATCCACTTCGGCAGTACTGTCATCGACAGCGGCTGCCTCGGCCGTGGCGCCCTGTGTGGGTTCCGCGCCCCCGTCGTCGGTATCCGTTTCCTGCGCCAGAGCAGGCGTGGAAAGGGCCATGAGCCCCGCCGAAAGCATCCAAGCTGATTTGCGGATCATGAAAATCTCCCCTGAATTTTCCCCTGTTATCCCTCCTTGCTAATCCCTCCCAAAGCGCAAGGGAAGCGAGCCTTCGTCGAATTTACATGCGTGACAGTAATTCTGCGGCAATTTCGCAACATCGTGCAGTGCAACAAAAACGCCGCCCCGAGAGGGGCGGCGTCACTGTCCTGCAACGATTTGCCGGGGCGGCACGCTTATTTGGGAGCGAGCACCATCAACATCTGCCGGCCTTCCATGCGCGGGCGCTGCTCGACCTTGGCGATCTCGACCGTGTCTTCCTCGACGCGGTTGAGAACGGCCATGCCCAGCTGGTTGTGCGCCATTTCACGACCACGGAAGCGGATGGTGAGTTTCACCTTGTCGCCATGTTCGATGAACTGGACGACCTTCTTCATCTTGGTCTGATAATCATGGTCATCGATATTGGGACGCATCTTGATCTCCTTGATCTCCTGCGTCTTCTGGGCCTTGCGCTTGGCATTGGCCTTCTTCTGCGCCTCATATTTGTGGCGCCCGATATCGAGGAATTTGGCGACGGGCGGATCGGCGTTGGGAGAAATCTCAACGAGGTTCAGGCCGATCTCGTTGGCCTGCTCCATCGCCTCACGCGTATACATGACCCCCAGATTGTCACCATTTTCGTCAATCACCCGGACCTTGGGCGACTGGATGAACTTGTCAAAACGCGGGCCGGACATCGGCGGCGGTGACATGGGGCGTCCCCTCATTGGCGGTCGTATAGCGTATTCTCCTCTTGGATTCGTTGTTCCTGTGATGCCGAGGTAAGCATTTGACCCCCTTTTGAAAAGGGGCGGCGAGCCACAATGACCGAATATTGCGCCGTTATGCGGCGTTGAGCGTCGCGAGGAAGCCCTCGACATCGCTGCGCACCGCATCGGCAAGCTGCGCCAGCTCGAGCGAGGCATTCTTGACCTGGCTCGCCGCGGCCATCGCCGAGACCGCGCCTTCGTCGACCGCGCGCGCCCGGTTGGCCACCCGGTCGGCAAGCCCCGCCGCGCTGTCCACGCTGACCGAGAGATCGGCGGTCGCGGCATTCTGCTGCTGCACCGAGGCAGCGATGGCGGCGGCGGCGCGGTTCACTTCCTGGATGGCGTGATTGACCTCGGCAAAGCCGCTCGTCGACTTTTCGATGGCAGCGATCATTTCGCTCACTTCGCGGCTTGCCTTGGCGGTGGCGTCGGCGGTCTGGTTGGATAATTGCTGAACTTCGCCCGCAACGACCGCGAACCCACGCCCGGCTTCGCCTGCGCGGGCTGCCTCGATGGTGGCGTTGAGCGCGAGAAGATTGGTCTTCTGGGCCACGCCGTCGATGATCCCGACCATCGAGCCGACCGCCTCGGTCGAACCTGACAGGCGGTTGACCGTCTGCGCGGTGGTTTCCGAACGATCGGCAGCCGCATGGGTGCTGTCGCGCTGTTCCTCGATCCGGGCCGCGACTTCGCCGATCGCGATGCGTATCTGTTCGGCGGCGCCCGCCACCGACTGGATATGGCCCGACGCGGTGCGCGTATCCTTGGCGACTTCGCCCAGTTCGCTGGTCGTGCTCGAAAGATTTTCGAGCATGAGGTCGGCGGTGGCGTTCAATTCGTCGGCAGCGGTGGCAAGCGCGGTCACCGCTTCGTGCATCTGGCCGGTGAAGCGGGCGCTGGTGTCGGCCAGCTGGCGGGCCCGCGCTTCGCGCTCGGCAATCGCCTTTTCCTCGGCATCGAGACGGAGGCGCCGCTCGTCGGCGCGCTGGCGCGCAGCCTCGGCGGCTTCGCGTTCGAGCCTTGCCCGCTCCTTGGCAGCCGATTTGAACTTGGCGAGCGTGCGGGCGATCTGGCGCAATTCGATCGAGCGGCTGTCGACCGGCAGGGGCGCATCGAGATCGCCCTCGGCAAAGCGGCGAGTGGCTTCGTCGAGCATGTCGAGCGGAGCGGCAATCTCGCGGCGCACGATCCAGATGAGCAGGACCGAGGCCATGAAAGCGGTGAACACCCCGAGGATATTGATCATCAGTCCGGCGGTGGCATCGTCGGCGACCATTTCCGCCCGTTCGGCGGCCATCGCGCGCGTCACGTCGCTGATCGCGAGAAGCGACTGGATCGCTTCGCTGCTCTCGCCGAACCACCGGTTGCTATCCAGCGGATAGGGTTCGGCGGCATCGCTCGCGGCAAAGATGCCGGTTCGGGTCTGCTCATATTCCTCGAAGAAACGGTCTCGCGCGGTGGCCATGGCGTCGGAAAGGCGCGGATCGCGCACCGAGTGGCGGGCAATGTCGGAAGCGCTTTCCCAAGCGGCCATCAACCGCCCCCGGCTTTCGGTAAGCGCGGTGCGTTCATTGGCCGATAGCGGCGCCCCCACGGCAATCGTCCGGGCGACCATCGCGCGCTCGGCGGCGGCCTGCTGGCCCATCGTCCAGGCGAGCGAGCGAAGCTGCATCAGATGGCCCATGTCGGACAGGGTGGCGAGCCTTCCAGCCTCGACCAAGCCGATTTCCTGCGCCGATTCGATGAGCGCCTGGGCCTGACCATAATAGCGGGCGGTGAGCGAACTGTCGCGCTCGGCAATGGGCCGGGTGAGCGCTTCGTCGGCCTCGATCCGAAGCGCTTCGAATTCGGCGCGGACGTCGAGATAGTCGCGATATTGCGCCTGCGCCTTGATGTCGGCGGAGCGATAGTCGGCAAGCGCCCGGTCGATCGCGGAATCGCCCGCGGCGCGCTCGGCAAGGATTGCGGCGCGTTCGGCAGCGCTGATCGGCTCGTGACGATTGAGCGCGGCATGGACGCGCCCTGCCGAAGTCGCCCAATGCTGGCTCGCCTCGACGATTTCGGCGGTAAGACCATCGACTGCACGCAGATCACGCGCCGACTGGCGTTCGTCCAGTCCGTCCGAAAGCTGCCACATGGCGGTGCCAGCAATCACCAGCGACATGATGGCAATGGTGATGATCACCGCGCGCGACAGCGAGAATTCGCCCCTCCGCACACGGCTGATCGTCAGCGAAACCTGAGAAGACGCGGTCCTGATAATCGACAAGGCTGGCCTCCGAGCGCCATGAAACCCAGGCAGACGCATGGCCTGCCTGAATTGGGCTTAACCCGGACATGGCAAACAAAGCGTTAATGCATGTCGACGAAGAAAAGCGACGCTAACGCCGGTCGGGCGGCGTACCCTCTTGCTTCATCAGCGCGACAAGCTCGTCGAGCGCCATCATCTTCTGATGCTCGTCCGACCCCAGCCGGCGGAGCGCCACGGTGCCTTCCTCGGCCTCGCGCTTGCCGACCACGAGGAGTAGCGGGACCTTGGCGAGGCTATGTTCGCGAACCTTGTAGTTGATCTTCTCGTTGCGAAGATCGGCTTCGGCGCGGAAGCCCTCGGCCTCCAGCCGCGCCAGCACGTCGCGCGCATAATCGTCGGCATCCGACACGATGGTCGCGACCACCGCCTGCGTAGGAGCGAGCCACAACGGCATCTTGCCTGCATAATGTTCGATCAGGATCCCGATGAAACGTTCGTAGGAACCGAAGATCGCGCGGTGGAGCATCACTGGGCGATGCTTTTCGCCATCCTCGCCGACATAGGTGGCATCGAGCCGTTCGGGGAGCACACGGTCGGACTGGATGGTGCCAACCTGCCAGGTTCGGCCGATGGCGTCGGTGAGATGCCATTCGAGCTTGGGCGCGTAGAAAGCACCTTCGCCCGGCAGCTCTTCCCAGCCATATTCCTCGGTCGCCATCCCGGCCTCGATGACTGCGTTGCGCAATTCTTCTTCGGCCTTGTCCCAGTCGGCATCGGAGCCGTAGCGCTGCTCGGGACGGAGCGCGAGCTTGATCGAATAGGTGAAGCCGAAGTCGCGATAGATACGGTCGGCCAGCTCGCAGAAAGCCTTCACCTCGTCGACGATCTGGTCCTCGGTGCAGAAGATATGCGCATCGTCCTGCGTGAACTGGCGAACGCGCATGAGACCATGCAGCGCACCATGCGGCTCGTTGCGGTGACAGCAGCCATTTTCATAGAGCCGCAGCGGCAGGTCGCGGTAGGACGTGATTCCCTGCTTGAAGACCAGCACATGCGCGGGGCAGTTCATCGGCTTGATCGCCATCCAGTCGGCATCGCCCGAGACGACCGGTCCCTCGTCCTCGACATTGGGGACCTCGTCGGGGACCACGAACATATTCTCGCGATATTTGCCCCAGTGGCCCGATTTTTCCCACTGACGCGCGTCCATCACCTGCGGCGTCTTGATTTCGCGATAGCCCGCACCGTCGATCGCGCGGCGCATATAGGCTTCGAGTTCGCGCCAGATGCGATAACCCTGCGGATGCCAGAAGACCGAGCCATGTGCCTCTTCCTGCAAGTGGAAGAGGTCCATTTCCTGGCCCAGCTTGCGATGGTCGCGCTTGGCGGCTTCCTCGAGGCGCAGCAGATGCTGCTTGAGCTGCTTGCGGTTGAGCCAGGCGGTCCCGTAGATGCGGCTCAGCATCGGGTTCGACTGGTCGCCGCGCCAATAAGCGCCCGACACGCGAGTGAGCTTGAAGGCCTTGGGATCGAGATAGCCGGTCGAAGGCAGGTGCGGCCCGCGGCACAGGTCGATCCAGTCGGCTTCGCCACTGCCCGTCTTGTACATGGTGATGGGCTCGTCCTCGGGAAGCTCCATCACCCATTCGGCCTTGAAGGCCTCGCCATTGTCGATGAAGAACTGGCGGACCTTCTCACGGTCCCAGACTTCGCGGACGAGCGGCTTGTCGGCGGCGATGATGCGGCGCATCTCCTCTTCGATCGCGGGCAAATCCTCCTCGGTGAACATGCCGCGTCCCGGGGCCGGCGCGAAATCATAATAGAAGCCGTCGTCGGTCGCGGGGCCGAAGGTGATCTGCGTACCGGGATAGAGATTCTGCACCGCCTCGGCGAGCACATGGGCAAAGTCGTGCCGCACCAGTTCGAGCGCGTCGGCCTCGTCGCGGCTGGTGACAAGCGAGAGTTCGGCGTCGCCTTCGAGCGGGCGCTTGAGATCGCGCAATTCGCCATCGACCCGCGCTGCCAGCGCGGCCTTGGCAAGCCCCGGTCCAATCGCCGCAGCCACGTCGGCGGGCGTCGCCCCCTCGGGCATTTCCTTCACCGTGCCATCGGGCAGGGCAATCTTCATCATCTCGGACATGTCATGTCCCCTAGGGCAGGCGGGCAAGCCATTCAACCGAAAGCGATTTCAAGCAGGCTTGTCCAAATGTAAAGGACAGTTGACAACCGCGGCGAAAGGTGTCAAATACCCTTTACACGATGGAAAGGGAGTTTGACTGATGCAGAACTTGATCAAGTCGCTGGTATGGGCCAGTGCCATCCTCGCTGCTGCGATCATCGCCAAGCAGAATGGCATGGACGACAGTGAAAGTTTCGCGCTTACGATGGGGCTGATGGCTGCCGCGATCGCGACGCTGCGCCCGGCCAAGAAATGCTCGCTGGGTTGCTGAAGATGGCGAACAGCGAAACCCGTCCTGCAGGCCGTATCTGGCCCTGGTTCATTGCCTTCCTCGTCGCCATGCTCGCGATGGGCGTCGTCATCGACATGGCCGATATCCAGAACCGGCTTCATGCGACCGCCCTCATGCTGGTGCCCATCCTCCTTCTCGTCCCCATGGTGCGCAACGCCATGGCAAGGGCCGCCAGCCGCGGCGAGGCCGGCAATGCCCAGCGCGCCTATCTTGCCCGCATGGCGGTGGTCAGCCTCGCCTATCTCGGATCGCTTTTCCTGGCCGAACATATCATCGAAGATGGCGATGCGATGACGCCGCTCACTCTTGCCCTCGCACTCGTTCCCGGGATCGCGGTGGCAGGCTATTTCTGGGCGATCGGGCGCTATCTTGTCGAATTGAAGGACGAATTTCTCAAGATGCTGATGGTGCGCCAGACGCTCATCGCCACCGCGATCGCTTTCTCGCTCGCCTCGATCTACGGCTTCCTCGAGAATTTCGAGTTCGTTCCCCATCTCGATGCCTATTGGTGGCCGATTTCCTTCTTCTTCGGCCTGGGCGTCGGCGCCATCGCCAATTACTTCCGCTATGGCACCACCGGGGATTGCGCGTGAAGAACCGCCTCAAGGTCCTGCGCGCCGAGCGCGACTGGAGCCAGGGCGACCTTGCCGAAAGGCTCGAGGTCTCGCGCCAGAGCGTCAATGCCATCGAGACCGGCAAATATGACCCTTCGCTTCCGCTGGCCTTCAAGATCGCCGAGGTCTTCGGCATGACGATCGAGGAAATCTTCCTTCGCGAATGAGCGCGACGGGATCGGCTGACGCGCATCGCCTGACCTGCTAGGCGAAGCGCATGACCGACTTGGACCTCAGCTATCACGAAATCGAAGGACGTCGCTTGGCGTGCCGGATCCGCTCCGGCAAGGCGCCCACCCTCCTCTTCCTCCCGGGCTATGCTTCCGACATGGACGGGGGCAAGGCGACCGCGATCGACGCCTTTGCCGCCGAGCAAGGCCTCGGCTGCATCCGCTTCGACTATTCGGGAACGGGGTTGTCCGATGGCGATTTCGCCGAAGGAACGCTCGCACGCTGGCTCGACGAAATGCTCAGCCTCATCGACCGTAGCGAAGGCCCGCTCATTCTCATCGGCTCCTCGATGGGGGGCTGGCTGGCGCTTCATGGCGCGATCCGCCGCCTCGACCGCGTCCAGGCCGTGCTGGGCATCGCCGCCGCTCCCGATTTCACCGAATGGGGTTTTACCGCCGACCAGAAGGCGGCCATCGAGAAAGACGGCAAATGGGAAGAGGCTAGCCCCTATGACGGCGAGCCCTTCGTCACGCATCGCGGTTTCTGGCAATCGGGCCAGGATTTGCGCCTCCTCGAAGAGCCGATCGGCTATCGCGGCCCGGTCCGCTTCGTTCATGGCGACCGCGACGAGGATGTGCCGGTCTCGGTGGCGCTGCGCGCGATGCGCCAGCTTACGAGCGAGGATGTTCAGCTCAAACTCATCAAGGGAGGCGGACACCGGCTGTCCGAACCGCGCCAGATAGCCGCGATCCTGACCGAATTGCACGAATTGGTGAACCGATGATCCCGATCCTTGTCGCCACGCTTCTCGTGCAAAGCCCCCAGATCGCCGTGCCGGGCGAACTGCTCAATTGCGGAACCGACCGTTCGGCCGAGACTCTCCTGTGCCGCGCGGTCGCCGCGCAGCGCGACGGGCGCCATGCCGATAGTGCCGCCGCCTTCGAGGATGCAGCCTCGCTGTCCGCAATCGATGATCTCGACCAGTCGGCGCGTGCGCTCGTGGCGGCGGGCAACATGTGGCTCCTGGCGGACCGTCCCGAAGCCGCCGCCAACGTGATCGACCGGGCGCTGGCGCTGAACCGGCTCGACCCCGTCCAGCGCGGGCTTGCCCTGATGGACCGCGCCCGCGCCTCGGTGGCGATGCTCGAACCCAAGGTGGCCGAAGGGTTCGCGACCGAGGCACAGGCGCTCATCCCCGAGGACCCCTTCGTCTGGTATTTTACTTCGGGCCTCGCGCTCTATGCCGGCGATCTCGAGCGCGCCAAGGAGGACATCGACCGCGCGCTTGCCCTCGCGCCCGATGCACCCGAGGTGCTGCTGCGCGCCGCCGCCATTGCCGAAGCGCGAGGCGAGGAGGGCCCGATGCGCGCCTATCTTGAAGATGCGGTGCGGCATGGCGGAGACCGACCTGCCGGAGCCAGTGCCCGGATGCTGCTGGAACAGCTGTCCGAGCCGCCGGTTGGTGGCGATGTCCCGCCCGAGAAGAAAGAGGCCCAGTGAAATATCTCCATGCCGTGCTGCGCGTGCTCGATCCCGAGCGCACGGTCGCATTTTTCAAGCTGCTCGGCCTCGAGGAACGGCGGCGCAAGGACGTGGAGGCGGGGCGGTTTACGCTGATCTTCATAGGGCTGCCCGGCGAGGATGCCGAGATCGAGCTGACCCATAATTGGGACGAGACCGAGGCCTATTCGAACGGGCGCAACTTCGGCCATCTCGCCTTCCACACCGATGAGATCTATCATCTTTGCCAACGGCTCGCCGATGCCGGCGTGACGATCAATCGCCCGCCCCGCGACGGGCGCATTGCCTTCGTCAAGTCGCCCGACGGCATCTCGATCGAGCTGCTGCAGCGCGGCGAAGCGCTGCCGCCCGCCGAACCCTGGGCCTCGATGGGGAATGAAGGGAACTGGTAATGATCACGCCCGAACAGGTCGGCCCATTCGAGATCGCTTGCGTCCCGGCGTTCAGCGACAATTATCTCTGGCTGGTGAAAAGCGGCGATGCCGTCGCGGTGGTCGATCCGGGCGACGGTGAGGCTGTCCTGAGCGCCGCCGACCAGCTCGGATGGACGATCAGCCATATCCTCAACACCCATTGGCACCCAGACCATGTCGGCGGCAATCTGCGCGTAAAGCAAGCCACCGGCGCGACCATCTACGGCCCCGCTCCCGAAGCCGAAAAGATTCCGGGCATCGACCATGCACTGGACGAAGGCGACTGCATGACGCTGGGAGGCGAGGAAGCCGAGATCTGGCACATCCCGGGCCACACACTCGGCCATATCGCCTATCTCTTCCGCGATGCCGATGTGGCTTTCGTCGGCGACACCGTCTTCGCCATGGGGTGCGGCCGGATGTTCGAGGGAACGGCGGAGCAGATGCACGCATCGCTCCAGCGCTTCCGCGACCTCCCGGGTTCGATGAAACTCTACTGCGCGCATGAATATACGCTCGCCAACGGCAAGTTCGCGGCGCACGCCTTTCCGGGCGACCCGGCGATCGCCGAGCGGCTCGAACGGACCGAGGCAATGCGCGCGCGGGATGAGCGCACGGTTCCCACTACGGTGGAACAGGAAATCGCTACGAATCCCTTCCTTCGCGCCTCCGATTCGCGTACATTTGCCGAGCTCAGGAGCGCGAAAGACCGCTTTTGACGAGTGACGCCCGCCGAAAGGGGGATTTCGGCTCGCGCCGCCTTGAATGTGAGTTTGCAAGGAGAACCGCGATGAAATTCCCGATCCTCGCCATGACGGCTCTCGCCGTGACCGCCTGCACCACCGCCGGCTATGACGAAGCGGCTTCCGAAAAGGTCCGGCTCGCCGATGCCGAAGTCGAAAAGCGTTTGACAGGCTATTCGCCCACCGGTTCGCGCAGCTGCCTGCCTTCGCGTCCCTCGGGCAGTCTCAAATTCTATGACAATGGCACCGTGCTCATCCAGCAGGGCGGCACCTATTACCGTCAGGAACTCGATCGCGGCTGTGCCCGCGCAGCCAGCCCGCATACCACCATCGTCACCGAAGGCACCTATGGCTCGATGTGCGCGGGCGAGATCGTGCGCGTGGTCGATTCCACTTCGGGCGGTTTCTACGGAAGCTGCGCTTTGGGCAAATGGACCGCCTGGGAAAAGAGCGGCAACGACGGCTAACGCTTGTAAAGCGCGGCGAGCCGGTCTCCATAGGCCGCGCCGATCACGTGGCGGCGGATCTTCATCGAGGGCGTTAGCATCTCGTTCTCGACGCTGAAGGCTTCGTCCGCGACGATGAAGCGGCGCACCTTCTCGATCACGCTGAGGTCGCGGTTCACCCGGTCGACCGCATCGCGAAGCCCCTTCTGCACGGCCTTTTCATCGCCATTCACGCTCGCCACGAACTCGGGATCGGGAACGAGCAGCGCGACCAGATAGGGCCGCCGGTCGCCATAGACCATCGCCTGCGCGATCTCATTCTTTAGCGTGAGGATGCCTTCTACCCGCTGGGGCGCGACATTGTCGCCCTTGTCGAGCACGATCAGGTCCTTCTTGCGGTCGGTGATGACGATACGGCCCTTTTCGTCGAGATGGCCGACGTCACCCGTCAACAGCCAGCCATCGTCGGTAAGCACCCGCCGCGTATCGTCCGCATTGCGGAAATAGCCTTCCATCACCAGTTCGCCGCGCACGCAGATTTCGCCGTCGGTGGCAATGCGGACCTCGGTATTCTTCATCGGTGGCCCGACGGTCTCCATGCGGATGCCTGTCTTGGGCCGGTTGCAGCTGATCACCGGTCCGGCCTCGGTCTGGCCATAGCCTTGGAGCATGGTGAGCCCCATTGCCTGGAAGAAGAGGCCGACCTCGGGATTGAGCGGCGCCCCGCCCGAGACGAGCGCCTTCATTCGCCCGCCGAACTTTTCCTGCACTTTCTTGCGCAAGGTCAGAGAGAGAAGCGCGTCCATCGGCTTGTCGATCAGGCGCGAGCGCCCCTCGTAGCGGCGCGTCTCGATTTCGATCGCCCGGTCGAGCAGATAGGCAGCCAGCCCGCCTTCCTTTTCGATGGCCTTGAGCATCTTGGTGCGCAGCATCTCGAACAGGCGCGGCACCACCACCATCAGTGTCGGCCGGACTTCCTCGATATTGGCCGCAAGCTTGTCGAGGCTCTGCGCATAATAGATCTGCGCCCCCAGCCCGACCGGGAAATGCTGCCCGCCGGTATGCTCGTAGGCGTGGCTCGCGGGCAGGAAGGACAGGAAGATTTCCTCATCCCAGCCGAAGTCGTTGGCGATGATGTCGATGCAGCCTTCGACATTGTGTAGGATCATGCCGTGATGCTGCATCACGCCGCGCGGCGCGCCGCCGGTTCCCGAGGTATAGATCAGGCAGGCAAGGTCGCGACGCCCGATCTTCTCGGCTTCGCGCTCGAACTGTTCGACATCATGCTTGCCGCTGACGAGGGCGTCCCAATGGTGGAAGCGGGCGATGTCGGGCGACTGGCCGGTGATGATGTCGTCGATCGAGATGATGTGATGGCATTCGGACGCATAAAGCACCGCGGGAAGGAGCGGCTGCGCCAGCTTCTGCGTCGAGACGATCACCGCCTTGGCGTCCGAATTGCCGAGGATATGCTGATGATCGCGCGTGGTGTTGGTGGTGTAGGTGGGAACGGTGACGCAGCCCGCCGCCATGATCGCGAGGTCGGCGATCAGCCATTCGGGCCGGTTCTCGCTTACCAGCATCACCCGGTCGCCTTTCCCGCAACCGATGTCGCGCAGGCTCTGGGCAAGGCTGGCGACCTGGCGCGCCGCTTCGGACCAGCTCACCGATTGCCATTCGCCGTCCTTCTTGGCCCAGAGAAAGGGCGCGTCCCCCCGCTCCCGCGCGCGGGTGAAGAACATGGTCACCAGATTGGGAAAATGTTCGAGCTGGCGGCGCTTCATGGTGACACATCCTTCTGCGAACGCGGATCGAACGCGGGAACCCAGCGGCCATCGATCCGGTGCACGGCATTGGCCTTGAAGCGCGGCCCGATCGGACGCACGTCCTTATGCCCCATCGCGCGCAGCGATGCCATCAAGGCCTCGCTGCCAGGCGCCTCCTCGACATAGAGCGTATCGGCGGGCGAATAGATGTTGGGAAGCTCGATAGCGTCCTGCGCGCTCAAGCCCCAGTCGATCACTGCGATCACATTCTTGGCGGTCTGGGTGATGATCGTGCTGCCCCCCGCCGCGCCGACCGCGAGGATTGCTTCGCCCTCGGGATTGAAGACGATCGTCGGGCTCATCGAACTGCGCGGACGCTTCCCGCCCGCGACCGCATTGGCGACCGGCAAACCATCCTCGCCGGTCGGGCGGAAGCTGAAATCGGTGAGTTCGTTATTGAGATAATAGCCATTGACCATCAGCCCCGAACCGAAGGCGCTTTCGATGGTCGAGGTGAGCGACACGACATTGCCCTCGGCGTCGACCGCGGCAAAATGGCTGGTGCCCTGCTCCTCGGGCTGCTCGCCCGCCGCGCGGCGCCGCGCGCCCGGCGGGGTGCCTGCCTCGACCTCGCCCATCACCCGCTCGGCGGAAATCAGCTTGGAACGCTCGGCCAGATAGGCAGGATCGACGAGGCCCGCGACCGGCACTTCGACGAAATCGCCATCGCCGAGATAAAGGCCGCGGTCGGCATAGGCGAGGCGGCTGGCTTCGGCGAAGAGGTGCCAGCTCACCGGATGGTCGGGGCCGAGCGCGCTCAGGTCGAACCGTTCGACCAGCCCGAGGATCTGCAACATGGTCGTCGCCCCCGACGAGGGCGGACCCATCGAACAGATGCGGTGCGAGCGATATTCGGCGCAGACGGGCGGCCGCTCCTTGGCCTCATAGGCGGTAATATCCGAAACCTGCATCGGCGCGGGCGCGACCGGCGCGCCGCGCACCGTCTCGGCAATCCGCGAAGCATTGGCGCCTCGGTAGAAGGCCTGCGGGCCCTCATCGGCCAGCCGCTCGAGAAAATCGGCCAGTTCGGGATTGCGAAGGATCGTGCCTTCGGGATGGGGATTGCCCCCGGCGTCATAATAGATGGCGCGTGCGGTTTCGCTGAGCCCCGCGATATCGCGATTGGCCTCGAGCATGCGGCGCAGCCGCTCGGTCATCGGGAAACCGTCGCGGGCCAGTGCAATGGCGGGCGTGAACAATTGCTTCCACGCCAGCTTGCCATGGCGATCGTGCGCACGCTTCATCATCGCGACATTGCCGGGAACGCCGACGCTCCTTCCGCCCGGCACCACGCTGCCGAAGGGCACGGGTTCGCCCGCTTCGTCGAGGAACCAGTCGGGGCTCGCCGCCATCGGCGCGGTTTCGCGCCCGTCATAGCTCACCACATTGCCCGCCGCATCGCTGCGCAGCATGAAGCCGCCGCCGCCGATGCCGCTCGACTGCGGCTCGACCACGGTGAGCGCGACCAGCGTCGCGAGCGCGGCATCGGTGGCGCTGCCGCCCAGGGCAAGCATTGCTTCGCCCGCGGCAGTCGCACGGGGTTCGGCGCTGCTGACCGCGCCCGCGGGGGCGATCGGTTGGGATGAAGGAGTGGAGGCGCAGGAGGCCAGCAACAGGGCCGCGAATGGCAGGAGTCGCATATGCATGGCGCTTGGGGCTACTCGGTTCCGACCCAGTCGGCAATGCTGTCCACGCCCTCCTCTTCCATGCGTTGGGCAAGGTCCCCCGCGATCCGCATCGCGAGGCCCGGCCCGTTATAGACCAATGCCGAATAGAGCTGGACGAGGCTGGCCCCGGCGCGGATGCGCGCTTCGGCATCGGCGCCGCTCTCGATCCCGCCGGCCGCGATCAGCGGGATCTCGCCCCCGCTCGCCGACCGGAAGGCACGCAAGGCTCCGAGCGCCTTCTTACCGAGCGGGCGACCCGACAGTCCGCCGCCCTCCTTGCGTTTGGGCGACTTCAACGAAGCGGGCCTATCGATGGTCGTGTTGCTCACGATCAGCGCATCCACCCCTTCGTCGATCGCCACCCGGGCGATGCGTTCGGGATCGCCGTCCTCGAGGTCGGGCGCGACCTTGAGGAAGATCGGCGGTCCTTCCCCGCCGCGCGCGTCGCCCACCGCCTGCAACAGATCCTTGAGCGACTGTTCGTCCTGCAACTGGCGAAGGCCCGGCGTATTGGGGCTGGAAATATTGACCGTGAGATAGTCGGCGAGCGCGCCCATCCGCTCGACCCCCCGGGCATAGTCGGCGATGCGGTCCTCGCTATCCTTGTTGGCGCCGATATTGACGCCGACGATGCCGCGTTCGGGGTTGCGCTCGGCAAGCCGCTCGGCAGCGGCATCCTGTCCCTGGTTGTTGAAGCCCATGCGATTGATGATGGCCCGGTCCTCGTTGAGACGAAAGAGGCGCGGCCGCTCGTTCCCCGCCTGCGGGCGAGGCGTGAGCGTCCCCACTTCGACGAACCCGAATCCGAAGCCGAGCATCGCCGAAAAGACCTCGGCATCCTTGTCGAACCCCGCCGCCAGCCCGACGGGCGAAGGGAAATGCAGTCCCGCCACATCCTGAGCGAGGCGGTGGTCGAAATTGGGAATCGGCCGGTCGGGCAGCATCTTGAGGCCGCCGATGGTGGCGCGGTGCGCCTGTTCGGGTTCGAGGCGAAAGATCGCGTGTTTCAAAAGTCCATACATCATGTCGAAATGCCCTCTAGCGCGCCTTTGCCCGCACTTCATGCCAAAAAGATTGGACATCGCGGTCCGGAATCGCTCGATTCGTGCGCGAGTCGCCATTTTGCGTACGCCAGGAGATGACCAGATGTTCCGTTTTGCCATGCTTGCCGCCTCGACGAGCCTCATTGCCGCCTGTGCGGCGCCCGGGGACAGCGCCCCCGCCACCGCCTCGACCGTGGCGGTCGCGAAGGACGGTGCGGCGGAGAGCGATATGCACGATGAAGACGCCAGCAAGCGGCTTGCCGCCTTGTTCGAGGAATATGACCGCGCCGAACTCGAACTCAGCCCGCTGAGCAAGGCCTATCGGGGCATCATCGACGAGGATTATGGCACCTGGGGCGATGTCAGCGAGGCCAATGACGATGCCCGCCTCGCACTCAAGCGGCAGACTGCTGCCCGGCTGCGCGCCGAATTCGATCCCTACAGGCTCGATGCGCAGGACCGCCTTTCCTACCGCCTTTTCCTGCGCGACCTCGCCGAGGACGAGAGGCTCGAGCCCTATGACCGGCACGGCTATCTGTTCAACCAGATGTTCGGCCAGCAAAGCCAGGGCCCGGCTTTCCTGATCAACATCCACCGCATCGGCGAACCCGCCCATGCCGAGGCCTATATCAGCCGCATCGCCGACACCGCGCGCGTGATTCCCGAACTCACCCGCCAGTCACGCGAACGGGCGGCCGACGGCATCATGCCACCCAAATGGGTCTATCCCTATGTCATCGGCGACATCGATAATCTGCTCGGCGCGGGCATGGATAATGCCATCCTCGAGGATTTCCGCGACAAGGTCGGCAAATTGGACATCGACGCCGCCGCCAAGGCCGACCTCATCTCCCGTGCCGATGCCGCGTGGCGCGACCAGGCGGTGCCCGCCTATCGCGCGCTCCGCGAGGAAATGGTGCGCCAGCAGGCGATCGCCCCGACAGAGGACGGCGTGTGGCGCCTGCCCGACGGTGCCAATTATTACGCCGCCAAGCTCGAGCAATATACCAACAGCAAGCTCAGTCCCGACGAAGTCCACCAGATCGGCCTCGACAATGTCGCCCGCATCCATGGCGAGATGCGCGAGATCATGGATAAGGTGGGCTTCAAGGGCAGTCTCCAGGACTTTTTCCGATATACCCGCAACGATCCGCGCTTCTTCGCCAAGAGCCGCGAGGAATATCTCGCCAAGGCCAATGCCGCGCTCGAGAAGATGAACGCCGCGCTGCCGCAATATTTCGGAATCCTCCCCAAGGACCCGCTGGTGATCAAGCCGGTCGAGGCGTTCCGGGAGAAATCGGCGGGCAAGGCCTTCTACCAATCCCCCGCACCCGACGGTTCGCGCCCGGGCATCTATTATGTGAACCTCTACGATTTGAACGCGATGAGCCTCAACGAACTGGAGGCGCTGGCCTATCATGAAGGCTCGCCCGGCCATCATTTGCAGCGTTCGATCCAGACCGCGCTCGGCGAACTGCCCGCCTTCCGCCGCTTCGGCGGGGAGACTGCCTATAGCGAAGGCTGGGGCCTCTATTCGGAGGAACTGGGCAAGGACATGGGCTTCTACACCGACCCCTATTCGGACTTCGGTCGGCTCGGGATGGAATTGTGGCGCGCCGCGCGACTCGTCGTCGACACCGGCATCCACCACAAGCGCTGGAGCCGCGAGCAAGCGATTGCCTATCTCACCGAGAACACCCCCAATCCCGACGGCGACATCCGCAAGGCGATCGAGCGCTATATCGTGATGCCCGGGCAGGCGACCGCCTACATGATCGGCAAGTTGAAGATCATAGAGCTTCGCCAGCAGGCGATGGACGAATTGGGCGACGATTTCGACTGGCGCGGCTTCCACGACACCGTGCTGGCCTCGGGTCCGGTTCCCCTCGACATGCTCGAAGAGAATGTCGAAGCCTGGATCGAGCGCAAGAAAGTGATGCGGGGTGCCATCATGGACGATCGCCGCTAGGCCAGACTCCGCTTGATTTTGCGAGGAAAAGGCCTATCTCGCCAATCGGAACGATATGGTCCGATTTAAAGATGCGCCTGACACACCTCGCTGACTATGCGGTCGTAATGATGACCGCCGCCGCCCGCCGCGAGCCGGGCGAACGGCTGTCGGCGACCATTTTGTCCGAGGAAACCGGCGTGCCCCTGCCGACCGCTCAGAAACTGATGCAGTCGCTGGGCCGCGCGGGGCTTCTCACCGGACAGCGCGGAGCGGGCGGCGGCTATCTCCTCGCCCGGCCGGTGAGCGAGATCAGCCTCGCCGACATCGTCGAAGCGGTCGAGGGCCCCATCGCGCTGACGCAATGCAGCGAAGGCGCTTCGGACTGCGCGCTCGATGCGCATTGCAAGGTCAAGCCGCACATGGGGCTGGTCGGAGAAAAGGTACGCGGCGCGCTTGGCGCCGTCAGTTTGAAGGAATTGAGCCAGTGAGCGAGCAGGATCTGACCAGCCGCGAGCAGATGAACCCCGACGCCAAGAAGGCGATCGACAAGGAATATGAATGGGGTTTCTCGACCGATATCGAGCAGGAGTTCGCGCCCAAGGGGCTCGACGAGGATACCGTGCGCTTCATTTCGGCCAAGAAGGGCGAGCCCGAGTGGATGCTCGAATGGCGATTGAAGGGCTATCGCGCCTGGCTCGAGATGGAAGAGGTCGACTGGGCCAAGCTCACCATCCCGCCGATCGATTATCAGGACGCCTATTATTACGCCGAGCCCAAGAAGAAGCCGACGCTGAAGTCGCTCGACGAGCTCGATCCCGAAATCCGGCGCACCTATGAGAAACTCGGCATCCCGATCGAGGAACAGAAGGTCCTCGCGGGCGTCGAAGGGGCGCGCAAGGTCGCGGTCGACGCGGTATTCGACAGTGTCTCGGTTGCCACCACCTTCCGCGAGGAGCTGGAAAAGGCAGGCGTGATCTTCCTGTCGATCTCCGAGGCGATCAAGAAGCATCCCGAGCTGGTGAAGAAATATCTCGGCAGCGTGGTCCCGCAGCGCGACAATTATTTTGCCTGCTTGAACAGCGCGGTCTTCTCCGACGGCACCTTCGTCTACATCCCCGAAGGTGTCCGCTGCCCGATGGAACTCAGCACCTATTTCCGCATCAATGCCGAGAATACCGGCCAGTTCGAGCGCACGCTGATCGTCGCCGACAAGGGCAGCTATGTCAGCTATCTCGAAGGCTGCACCGCCCCGATGCGCGATGAAAACCAGCTCCATGCCGCGGTCGTCGAAATCTACGCGCATGAAGATGCCGAAGTGAAATATTCCACCGTCCAGAACTGGTATCCGGGCGACAAGGACGGCAAGGGCGGCATCTACAATTTCGTCACCAAGCGCGCCCTGTGCGCGGGCGACCGCTCGAAGGTCAGCTGGACGCAGGTCGAAACCGGCAGCGCGATCACCTGGAAATATCCGAGCTGCATCCTGAAGGGCGCGGATACGGTCGGCGAATTTTATTCGGTCGCGCTCACCAACAATTACCAGCAGGCCGATACCGGCACCAAGATGGTGCATATCGGGCCGAACAGCCGCTCGACGATCATCTCCAAGGGCATCAGCGCGGGCAAGTCGGACAATACCTATCGCGGCCTCGTCCGCGTGCTGCCCAAGGCCGAGAATGTCCGCAACTTCACCCAGTGCGACAGCCTGCTTCTCGGCAGTGAATGCGGCGCGCACACCGTTCCCTATATCGAGGTTAAGAACCCCACCGCGACGATCGAGCATGAAGCCACCACCTCAAAGATCAGCGAGGACCAGATGTTCTACGCCCAGTCGCGCGGCCTCGACGAGGAGGCCGCGGTCGCGCTGATCGTCAACGGTTTTGCCAAGGAAGTGCTGAAGGAACTCCCGATGGAGTTCGCCGTCGAGGCGCAGAAGCTCCTCGCATTGTCACTGGAAGGGAGTGTCGGATGATCCGCTACGTACCTAGGGAAATCGCCAAAGATGTCCAGGCCTTCGTCGAGAAGAGCTGCAAGGACACTGGCGTCCATATCGATGATAGCTCGGGCCGCGTCGCCATTGCGACCACGTCCGAAAAGGACATCGAGAAAATCCGCAAGAAGTTCGAGAAGGAAGGCTTCGTCCTTTAGATGTTGAAGATTGAAAACCTCCATGTCGCGGTCGGCGACAAGCCCATCTTGAAGGGGCTCGACCTCGAAGTGCCCGCGGGCGAAGTCCATGCGATCATGGGCCCCAATGGCGCGGGCAAGTCGACGCTCGCCCATGCGCTCGGCGGGCGCCCGGGCTACGACGTGACCGACGGTTCGGTCGCCTTTGCGGGCGAAGACCTGTTCGACATGGAACCGCACGAACGCGCCGCCAACGGCCTGTTCCTCGGCTTCCAATATCCGGTCGAGATTCCCGGCGTGTCGATGCTCCAGTTCCTCCGCGAAAGCCTCAATGCCCAGCGCCGCACCCGCGGCGAGGAAGATCTTTCGGGCGCCGAATTCATCAAGCTCGCGCGCGGCCAAGCCGAAGCGCTGGGCCTTCCCGCCGACATGCTCAAGCGGCCCGTCAACGTGGGCTTTTCGGGCGGCGAGAAGAAGCGCGCCGAAATGGTCCAGATGGGTATCATGGATCCCAAGTTCGCGGTGCTTGACGAGACCGACAGCGGCCTCGACATCGATGCCCTCAAGGCGGTGGGCGAAGGCATCAACCGGATCATGCGGGCGCAGAACAAGGGCGTGCTGCTGATCACCCATTACCAGCGGCTCTTGAACTATGTGAAACCCGACAAGGTGCATATCCTCGTCGCGGGCCGGATCGTGAAGACCGGCGGCCCCGAACTCGCCCTCGAACTCGAAGAAGAGGGCTATGCGGAGGTGATGGCTTGACCGCGCTTCCCTCCCCCAAGGACGAGATGTGGCGCTACGCCGACCGCACGGCGCTGGCGGAGGTTTGGGACGCGCTTTCGCCGCCCGAAATGCTGCAGATTGCTGCGCACAATGAAGTGCAGCAAATCTGGCAGCCGTCGGGCGAGGAAATCGAGATCCGCCGCGCGACGATCACCCTCGAAAAGGGTGCGCGCCTGTCGCTCTACGCACTCAACAGCGCGAGCCGCTACGGTCGCATCGAGCTCGACGTGAAGCTGCACGAAGGCGCCGACTTCGCCTTCGATGCCGCCAATATCGGCGGGGGTTCGGCGACGCTCGAGATCGTTACCACGGTTCGCCATGTCGAACCTGCTGCCAATTCGCGCCAGAGCGTGCGCACCGTGCTGGGCGGCACCGCGACGGGCAGCTATGCCGGCCAGGTCGCGGTTGCGCGCGATGCCCAGCACACCACCAGCGAACAGGACATCAAGGCGATGCTCCTCGACCGGGGCGCGACCGCCAATGCCAAGCCCGAGCTGGAAATCTATGCCGATGACGTTGCCTGCGCGCATGGCGCGACGGTGGGCGAACTCGACCCGGTACAGCTTTACTACGCCGCCATGCGCGGCCTGCCCCCCGAAGAAGCCAAGGCGCTTCTTCTTGAGGGTTTTGTCGGCGGGCTGTGGGACGCGCTTGGCCCCGACAGCCCCATTTCGGTGGAGGCGCGCGAACAGCTGCGCGCGATGACCCGATGAATGCGCCTGCCAGCCTCGATGGTAACAAGGCGGCGGTACGGGACCAGTTCCCGGGCCTCCCCGAAGGCTGGCATTATCTCGACAGCGCTGCGACCGCACAGAAACCGCAGGCGGTGATCGACGCGATCACCCGCGCCTATGCGCATGATTATGCGACCGTCCATCGCGGCGTGTACGAACGTTCGGCGATGATGACGCAAAGCTATGAGGCCGCGCGAAGCGCCGCTGCCTCGCTGATCGGCGGAAAGCCCGAAGACACCGTATTCACGCGCGGCGCGACCGAGGCGATCAACCTCGTCGCGCAAAGCTGGGGCAGGGACAACCTCAAGGCGGGCGACCGCATCCTCCTCTCGACGCTCGAACATCATTCCAACATCGTGCCCTGGCAGATGCTCGCGCGCGAAGTCGGTGCGATCATCGATATCTGCCCGATCAGCGACGATGGCCGGATCGATCTCGAGGCGATGGAGAAGATGCTCACCGAAGAGCATCGGCTCGTCGCGCTCGCCCATGTGTCCAATGTCTTCGGCTCGATCCTCGATGCCCGCACCGCGACCCAGCTGGCGCATCGCGTCGGCGCGAAGATCCTGCTCGACGGGTGTCAGGCCGCGCCGCGCATCCCGGTCGACATCGGCGCGATCGGCTGCGACTTCTACGTCTGGTCCGCGCACAAGCTCTATGGCCCCACGGGCATCGGCGCGCTCACCAGCCCGCTGCTCTCCGACATGCCTCCCTACCAAGGCGGCGGATCGATGATCGACCGGGTGACCTTCGAGGAAACGACCTACGCCCCCGCCCCCACCCGCTTCGAAGCGGGAACGCCGCATATCGTCGGCGCGATCGGCCTCCATGCCGCGGTCGACTGGCTGCGCGAGCAGGATGTGTTGAACCTCCACCGCCATGAAAGCGGCCTCGTCGCTTTCGCGCGCGAGGAATTGTCGCGCATCGAGGGGCTGACGCTCTACGGCTCAGACGACAGCGCCGGGATCGTGAGTTTCAATCTGGACGGCGTGCACGGGCATGATGTCGCGACCATTCTGGATGACGCCGGGGTCGCGGTGCGCGCGGGCCACCATTGCGCCCAGCCGCTGATGGACCATCTTGGGGTCAGCGCCACCGTACGTGCCAGCTTCGCCGCCCATTCCTCGGCGGAAGATGTCGCGGCCCTCATGAAGGGCCTGGAAAAAGTGAAACGGATTTTCGGATGACCGAGCAGAAAAAGATCGAAGTGGAAAAGGTCGACAAGGTCGACACGCCGCCCCGCGCCCGCGTGGGCGAAGGCCCGCTCGATGATGGCCGGGTCCATGAAAGCGCGAGCGCGAAGCTCGAGCGCAAGAAGGATTATCTCGAAGGTTTCCTGTCGCGCGAAACCGAAAGCCCCGCACCCTCGGGCAACGCCGACGATGTCAAGGAAGCGATCGTCGAGGCGCTGTCCTCGATCTACGATCCTGAAATCCCGGTCGACATCTACAATCTGGGGCTCATCTACGACGTCGAGGTCAGCGAGGATGGCGATGCAACCGTCACCATGACGCTGACCACGCCGCATTGCCCGGTCGCCGAGTCCATGCCGGGCGAAGTCGAATTGCGCGTGCTCTCGGTCCCCGGCGTCCGCGACGCCGAGGTCAAGCTGGTGTGGGACCCGCCCTGGGACCCCTCCAAGATGTCCGATGAAGCGCGGCTCGAACTGGGGATGCTGTAATGCGCGTGAGAGAAAAACCTGCGGCGATCCGCCTGACGCCTGCTGCCGAAGCGCGGATTGCTCATCTGATGGAAAATGCGCCCGACGACGCGATTGGGGTCAAGCTGTCGACGCCGCGCCGCGGTTGTTCGGGGCTGGCCTATTCGGTCGACTATGTGTCCGAGGAATCGAGCTTCGACGAGAAGATCGAGACCCCGGGCGGGACTTTCTACGTCGACGGCGCTTCGGTTCTTTATCTCGTCGGCAGCGTGATGGACTGGAAGGAAGACGATTTCGCCGCCGGCTTCGTCTTCGACAATCCCAATGCCACCGGTGCCTGCGGCTGCGGCGAGAGCTTCACGGTCTGACGGGACCCATCAAAGCCCCAACGTGAAGCGGATCGCCGCGCCCATGTCGTCCTCGCCCGAGGCAACATGGCCCGGATCCTTGCGATAGAAGACATTGGTCGTGAGCGAGCCGCCCAACAGGCCGCGCGAGTAGCTGGCCTCGCCGCGGATCTCCCGACCCGACGGCGTGAAGGGAACCGCGACATCGCCGAAACTGGCGGTTTCGCTCTGCCAGTCCCATCCCGTCGGCATCCAGAGTTCAAGCCCGCCGCTGCGTACGCGAAGCGGCTGCGCGACCCGCAGGCCGAGACGATCCGTACCGGTAAAGATTTCCCTCACCGACAAATCGGCGCTGAACGCTTCGCTGGTGAGCGCGAGATTGTCAGCGCGGGTCCAGCCGCGACGCGCTTCCAGGTCGAGCGCGATGCGCTCGCCGAACTGCTGGTGCCAGCCGAGGAAGGCAAAGCGCGTGTCGGCGCCCCCCGAAGCGAATTGCGGATTGAGCCGCCCACCGAGAAAGGTCTCCTTCTCCTCGAGCAGCCCGAAACCCGCCCTCGCTCGACCGCCTTGGATCAGGCCCGCATCGGCGCTGACCTGCGAATAGCGATAGGGCGTATTTTCGACACCGCGTTCGAACCGCGAATAGACATTACCATTCTCGGTGGCGAAGCCGACCGCCAGCGGGCCCAGATCGTGCCGGACGGCAAAGCCTTCCTCGCGCGCTGCCGCGAAACCCAGCGTGTCGCGGCGGGCGGCGATGAAATCATCCGAGGCGACCTCGGCAAGGCGGCGCTGCATCGCGTCGGCGCCCTGGCCATAGCCGAAGGCCATCGCGGTCCGGTCGCTCAGCCGCGCGACCGCGCTGGCGGCGACGAGGCGCGCTTCGCGCCATTCCTCGCGGGCGAGGCCGAGCCGTTCGGGGCCATCGTCTGCGAGCCCGATCATCGCGGGGCGGACCGAGGTGTCGATTTCGAGATTGCCGAAGCGCGAGGCGCGGGATTCGACCGAGTTGACGAAAGCCGGACCCAGCGACGGATTGCTGTCGGCGGGATCGAGGGTGCGGGCCAAATCCAACTGGTAGGCGCGCTGGTAGCGGTCGAGGAAGATGGCGCGGGCGCCCATCGTGGTGTGGCCCGCGGCGTCGCCTGCGGCGGCAGGCAGCGTGCCGTTGCCCGAGAGCGCGATGCGTTCGCCCGTGCCCGCGAGGGCGGTAGCGCCCTGCGGCTGGAAGGCGGCTTCGATGTTGAGGCGGCCATGGCCGAAAGTGGAGTCGACGCCCGGCGCGCCGAGATCGTCGGCGCTGTTGAAGAGGATCTCGGTGATCTGGCGCCCGGTGAGATTGGGGAAGGCCTGTTTCAACAGCGCGACCGCGCCGGTGATCACCGGGGCCGAGAAGCTGGTGCCCGACCAGAGGAAGGCCTCGCCCGTATGGTCGGGGGCGCGGACGCGAAAGCCGGTGGCGCCGAGATAGGCATTCTGTGCGCCGCTGGCATTATTCGAAAAGTCGCTGAGCTTGTTGGTGTTGACGGTGCCGTTTTCGAGTATCCCGAGCGAGCCCGCGACAATCACCTGACCCGGGAAGCGCGACGCGGGCACCGCGGCAAAGCCGTCGGCGGGGACATTATTGCCGTCATTGCCCGCGGCGATGACGAGGATGATCCCCGCATTGACCGCGCGTTGCATCGCGTTGAGCAGCGGCTGGCTGGGCGCGCCCCCGCCGAGCGAGAGATTGATCACCACCGCGCCGCCCGCGACCGCCTGGTCGATGCCGGTGGCGATATTGCTTTCGAGAAGCGTGCAGCCCGAGGCGGTGCCGCAGGTGCCGGGGGAATCGGCGCGCAGCGAAATGATCGTCGCGTCGAACGCGACCCCGAGGATGCCGTCGCCGTCGCGCGCCGCCGCGGCGATCGCGGTCACCGCGGTGCCATGGCCGTCGACATCGCTGACCCCGCGATTGCCCGCGACATCGCCGCTGGCCGGATCGACGCGCCCCGCGAAATCGGACAGCGCGGGATTGAGACCGGTGTCGATGATCGCGATCTTCACGCCCGCGCCGGTGGCGCCTTCTTCATAGGCGGCGATCGCCTTGGCATCGACTGCCGCGTTCGAGCGGCGATATTCGGCATCGTCGAAATTGGTAATGGGGGGCGGGGGCGGCGGCGGTGCCGGAGGCGGCGTCGTCGGCGGGGGCGGCGAACTGACCGGCGGAGTGGGCGACCCGCCCCCGCCGCACGCCGCCACGCCGAGCGACAGCAAGGCCACGCTTATCATCCACCTCGTCTGCCTCACCGTCACTGCTCCTATCTCGACATCAATATGCGCTCCCATCCCTAGAGGATGCAAACTTACATTTTGCTGAAAGGCATGGATGCGGCTATCGCCGCGCCGAGATGGACCCGCGCTACGCCCATATCACCGACTGGATCTTCGACCTCGACAATTGCCTCTACCCGGCATCGACCGGGCTGTTCACGCTGATCGATGCGCGGATGAACGCCTATATCCGCCGCCTGCTGGGGGTCGACGAAGTCGAGGCGCACCGCGTCCAGAAGCATCATTTCCACACCCATGGCACCACGCTCGCCGGGCTGATGAAGGAGCATGGCGTCGATCCGCACGATTTCCTCGGCCATGTCCATGACATCCCGCTTGACCGGATCGACCGCGACGAGCGGCTCGCCACCGGGCTGGGCCGGCTGCCGGGGCGGCGTTTCATCTTCACCAATGGCGACGAGCCTTATGCGCGGCGGATCCTTGGGCGGCTGGGGATCGACGAGCATTTCCACGGGATGCAGGACATCCTTGCCTCCAATCTGCGCCCCAAGCCCGATCTGCATGGCTATGAGCTGATGCTCGAGCGGTTCGAGATCGAGCCGTCGCGCGCGGTACTGGTCGAGGACATGGCCAAGAATCTCAAGCCCGCCAAGCAATTGGGGCTGACCACCATCTGGGTCGACAATGGTTCGGAGCAGGCGCA
This sequence comes from Sphingomicrobium lutaoense, assembly GCF_014195685.1. Classification (GTDB taxonomy): domain Bacteria; phylum Pseudomonadota; class Alphaproteobacteria; order Sphingomonadales; family Sphingomonadaceae; genus Sphingomicrobium; species Sphingomicrobium lutaoense. The sequence goes on from NZ_JACICF010000002.1 coordinate 99,368, forward strand.
TGAGGCGCCTCCGACCGACCATGTCGACGAGCGCATCGACAATGTGGCCGACTGGCTGCACCGCATCCTGAGACAAGAGAGGACAAAATGAGCGACCTCAAGACGATCATCGAAGACGCCTTCGATAAACGCGATACCATTTCGCCCGACAGCGACGGCGCGGTGCGCGAAGCGGTGGAAGCCGCGATCCTGCGGCTCGACAGCGGCGAAGCGCGCATCGCCGAGAAGGTCGATGGAGAATGGCAGGTCAACCAGTGGCTCAAGAAAGCGGTTCTCCTGTCCTTCCGCCTCAACCCGATGGCGACCATCCCGGGCGGGCCGGGCGGCGCGCCCTGGTGGGACAAGGTCGACAGCAAGTTCCTCGGCTGGGGCGAGGAAGCTTTCAAGGCCGCGGGCTTCCGCGCGGTGCCGGGCGCGATCGTCCGCCGCGGCGCACATATCGCGAGAAATGCCGTCCTCATGCCGAGCTTCGTCAATTTGGGCGCCTATGTCGGCGAAGGCACGATGATCGACACCTGGGCGACGGTCGGAAGCTGCGCCCAGATCGGCGCCAACGTCCATATCTCGGGCGGCGCGGGGATCGGCGGGGTGCTCGAGCCCTTGCAGGCGGGCCCGGTGATCATCGAGGACAATGCCTTCATCGGCGCGCGCAGCGAAGTCGCCGAAGGGGTGATCGTCGGCGAAGGCGCGGTCCTGTCGATGGGGGTCTTCCTCGGCGCTTCGACCAAGATCGTCGACCGCGAAACGGGCGAGATCAGCTATGGCCGCGTCCCGCCCTATGCGGTGGTGGTGCCCGGCACGCTGCCGTCGGACAAGGGCGGGCCGAGCCTCGCCTGCGCGGTGATCGTCAAGAAAGTCGACGAACGCACCCGTTCGAAGACCGGGATCAACGAACTGCTCCGCGACTAGCCCAGTTCGGCGAGGAGGCGCGACGCTTCCTCGCCATTCCAGTCGAGATCGCCGACATAGCGCCACACTTCGCGTCCCTCGCCATCGTAAAGGACGGTGGTGGGCATGATCGTCACCGGCAGGGCATCGGTCATTGCCATGTCGGGATCCTGCCAGGCACCGAGGTCACCCACGCCATGGCCTTCGAGAAAGGCCTGCACCGATCGTTGCGGACCCATGTCCTGGTTGAGCGTGAGGACGCGGGGCGCATCCTCGCGGCCCGACAGGGCGAGCAGCGTGGGCAGTTCCTTGACGCAGGGTGCGCACCAGCTTGCCCAGAGATTGACGAGCAGGGGTTCGCCCGCGGCAATGTCGGCCAGCGTGGTTTCCCCGCCATCGGGCGCGAGCACGGCGATATCGGGCATTTCCTTACCCACATGGCAGCGATCGACGCCGCCGGCTTCGGGCGGGCGGCATTCCCCGGCCTCGGCCTTTTTGGTGGGGGATGAGGGCTGCTGGCCGCAGGCAGCGAGCATCAGGGCGAGGGAAATGACAGGCAGGGCTTTCATGGCCCCGTTCGCTAAGCGGTTGGCAGGCGCTTCGCAATGCGGCATTTGGGAGGCGATGCGGAACATCCTTCTCCTCGCGGCCGCCTGCGCCGCACTTGCCGCCTGCGGGACCACCGGGCCGCTCAAGCCCGAGAAAGGCGAGAGTCTTCCGGTCAAGCCCGCGCTGGCCGACCGCCAGCCCGATGCCGACGACCTCCTCACTCCGCCGCCATATGCGCGGCCCGAGCGGATCGACGAACTGGTCAAGCGCTCGACCCCGCGCGAGCCCGACCGTTTCGACCTGCCGCCCCCCGAAGGCGGCGCCGCGCCCGAACCCGATCCCGCGAGCGACGTCGACGATCCGGTCGACCAGGACAGCGATATCGAAGGCCCCGAGGGAGCCAGCCGATGAAGCCGATCCGCAAGGCGATCTTTCCCGTCGCGGGGCTGGGCACGCGGCTTCTTCCCGCGACCAAGACCATGCCCAAGGAGATGCTGACGATCGTCGACCGGCCGCTCATTCAATATGCGGTCGACGAAGCGCGCGAGGCAGGGGTCGAGCAGCTGATCTTCGTCACCGGACGCGGCAAGGCGAGCCTCGTCGATTATTTCGACATGGCCTATGAGCTCGAACATGTGCTCGACGAGAAGGGCAAGACCAAGGATTCGCTGAGCGCCAGTCGAGCAGGCTATGGCGAACTGGTCTCGGTGCGCCAACAGCAGCCGCTGGGCCTCGGCCATGCGATCTGGTGCGCGCGCCGCATCGTCGGAGACGAACCCTTCGCGGTGCTGCTTCCCGACGATCTGATGGTGGGCCGGCCCGGCGCTCTCAAGCAGATGGTCGAGGCCTATTCGCGGCTGGGCGGCAATCTTGTCTGCACGCAGGAAGTGGCAAGCGAGCGCACCGCCCAATATGGCATCATCGACCCGGGCAAGCGCGACGGCAATGTCACCGAAGTGCGCCACATGATCGAGAAGCCCCAGCCCGACGAGGCGCCTTCACGCCAGGCGATCGTCGGTCGCTACATCCTCCAGCCCGAGGTGATGGACAAGCTGGCGAGCCACGAGACCGGCGCGGGCGGGGAAATCCAGCTGACCGATGCGATGGTCAAGCTGGTCGGCGAGCAGCCTTTCCACGCGGTGAGCGTCGATGCGGTGCGCCATGACTGCGGCAACAAGGCGGGTTTCGTTCTCGCCAACCTGGCAATGGGGCTCGAAGACCCCGAGGTCGCCGCGTCGATCCGCGACTATCTGGACGGCCGGGCCTAGGAGCGGCGCAGCCGTTCCATTTCCTCACGCAGTTCCCCGAGCTGGAGCGAGCGTTCGACCACCCGCCGGTCGAGCGCCGCATTGTCGGCGCGCAGCCTTTTCCACGCTGCCGAACGGCGCAGCCGCTGGCGGATGCGGGCAATCAGCACGTCGCTGTCAAAGGGCTTGGCGATGACATCGTCGGCGCCGCTTTCATAGGCTTCGAGCGCGCCCTGTTCATTGCTTTGCGCGGTGATGAGGACGGTGGGGATCTCGGCGAGCCGGTTGTCGCCCTGCATGAAGCGCACGATCTCGCTTGCCGGGCGGTCGGGCAGGTCGAGTTCGGCGAGCAGGAGGTCGACCGGCTTGCGATGGAGAAGCGCCAGCCCGTCGGCGGCATTGGCGGCGGGAAGGACGGTCATCCCGGCATCGCAAAGGCGTTGGCCGAGAGCGGAAAGCGCCGAGCGGCGCGGTTCGATGAACAGGATCAGGGGACGGGGGTCACTCATGCCACTTTCCCTAGGACTCGAATGGTTAACAGCTCCTTAGGGGTCGAGCTCGACATCCCAGTAAAGATAATCGCGCCAGGTCGAGTGGAGATGGTTGGGCGGGAAGCTCTTGCCATGTTCCTGGAGCTGCCAGCTGGTGGGCCGGATCGGCGTTCCCCCCATGATCGGCATATGCGCTTCGGCAGGCGTGCGGCCGCCTTTGCGCAGATTGCAGGGCGCGCAGGCGGTGGCGACATTCTCCCAGCTCGTCCGGCCGCCCTGGCGGCGCGGGATGACATGGTCGAAGGTAAGTTCGCTCGAACTTCCGCAATAGACGCAGGAAAAGCGGTCGCGGAGGAAAAGGTTGAACCGGGTGAAGGCAGGATATTCGCTGGGTTTCACATATTGGCGCAGCGCGATCACCGAGGGCAGCTTGAGCGCCGAAGAGGGGCTGTGCACCTCGCGGTTGTAATGGGCGACCACGTCCACCCGTTCGAGGAACATGGCCTTGATGGCGGTCTGCCAGGGCCAGAGGCTCAGGGGATAATAGGACAGGGGCGTATAATCGGCATTGAGCACCAATGCCGGGCAGCTTTCCAGATGTCGCATTTGGTCATGTTGGTACAAGACAAAGGCCTCCCGCGTGTCTGACGACCCCAGACACCGCCTCCCGGCCTGATCGCACCACTCCGCGGGAGACTGGCGGCCCATGGCCCGTCTTTCCGTCTCGTGCACCCGGATGCCAACCCGGAATGACCCCTGCATGACACCATGCGATGAATCCTTGCGTCAAGAGTCCCTTTTGCAACAGTTAGGGGCAATATGGTCGCAACGCGCTTCGCCCCCTCGCCCACCGGTCGGCTGCACCTTGGCCATGCCTATTCGGCGGCGATGGCGCTGAAGGCGGCGCGCGCGGCGGGCGGGGTGATGCGGCTCCGGATCGACGATCTCGACCAGGGGCGGAGCCGTCCCGAGCATGTCGAGGGGATTTTCGAGGATCTGCGCTGGCTCGGCATCGGCTGGGACGGCGAGGTGCTGTTCGAGAGCGAGCGGAGCGACGAATATGCGTCGGGGCTCGAGAGATTGCGGGAGCGGGGGCTGGTCTATCCCTGCTTCTGTACGAGAGCCGATATCCAGGAAGCGCTGGCGGCGCCGCACGGGCCGGGCGGGGCGCATTATCCCGGGACCTGCCGGGGGAGGCCCGACGACCCGGCGCGGCGCGCGCGCGAGGCGCATAGCTGGCGGCTCGATGCGGGCAGGGCGCTCGATGTGGCGGGCGGGTTGCCGACATGGCGCGAGGAGGGGCGGTTGTTGCGCTCGGGCCGCGAGGATTTCGACGATGTCATTCTTGCGCGGAAGGATGCGCCGGCGAGCTATCACCTCGCCTGCGTGATCGACGATGCGGCGCAGGGTGTGACGCTGGTGGTGCGCGGAGCGGACCTGCGCGCCTCGACGCCGGTGCAGCGGCTGTTGCAGGAACTGCTGGGGCTTGGGGAGCCGGACTATTTGCATCATCGGCTGGTGACCTTCGAGGACGGGCGGCGGCTGGCGAAGCGCGACCTTGCGCCGACCCTGGCGGCGATGCGCGAGGAGGGAGTCGACGGGCGCGAACTGGCGGCGCGGTTGATGGACCAAAGTCTGCCCTTGGGTTTCCGCCTGACGGAGCCTACATAGTCGGCATGAACACGCTTCTCATCATCCTTCTCGTCGGTTTCATGGCGGCGACGGCCTATGTGCTCGTGCGCGGGATCATCGCCATGGCGTCGGGCACGGATATCGACGGCGCGCGGCAGCAGAGCTACATGCGCAAGCGCGTGCTATTCCAGGGCATCGCGATCCTCATCATCGCGCTTCTCCTGATGGTCGCCGGACGGGGCTGACCGCTGGTCAAGCTCAACAAGATCTACACCCGCACTGGGGACGATGGCACCGCCGGGCTGGTCGATGGCAGCCGAACCTCCAAGGCGGGGGCGCGGATGCATGCGATCGGCGAGGTGGATGAAGCCAACAGCGCCCTGGGCGTGGTGATCGCCCATCTTTCCGACAAGAAGCTGTCCGAGGCGCTGCGGCGCATCCAGAACGAATTGTTCGACCTGGGCGCCGATCTCGCCACGCCCGGCGAAGTCGAGGGCGCGCTGCGCATCGAGGAGAGTCAGGTCGAGCGGCTCGAGCAAGAGATCGACGCGATGAATGCCGATCTTGATCCGTTGACCAGCTTCATCCTGCCCGGCGGATCGGCCGCGACCGCGCAACTCTATCTTGCCCGGGCGGTGGTGCGGCGCGCCGAGCGCGCGGCAGTGGCACTGTGGGACGGGGAAGAGGTCAATCCTCACGTCCTTTCCTATCTCAACCGCCTGTCGGACCATCTGTTCGTCTCGGCGCGCGCCCATGCCGCATCGGAAGGCACGGGCGATATCCTGTGGCAGCCCGGCGCGACGCGCTGAGCGAGACCGGGAACATCTCCTGCCCATGACCGCTGAACCTGTGCTAAGTGGGAGCGTGTAGTGGCCAGAGCCGATGACCAGCCTTCATCCGACCTTCGCGATCGATATCTTTCGACGCGGCATCTCACCGATGCGCTTGCCCGGCCGCTCAGTGATGCCGATGCGGTGATCCAGCCGCACGAGGACGCTTCGCCCGCGAAATGGCACCTCGCGCACACCAGCTGGTTCTTCGAGACCTTCATCCTGCGCGACCATGTGGCGGACTATCGCCTCCATGACGAACGCTGGCCCTTTCTGTTTAACAGCTATTATGAAGGCGAAGGCGAGCGCCATGCCCGTGCCCGGCGCGGGATGATCAGCCGCCCCTCGCTCGATGAGGTGCGCGCCTATCGCGCCCATGTCGACGACGCGCTGGTGGAGGCGCTGCCCCAGCTGGGCGAGGATGTTCGCGCGCTCATTGCGCTCGGCATCGAGCATGAACAGCAGCATCAGGAACTGTTCCTCACCGATATCCTCGCCGCCTTGCACGAAAATCCGCTCGACCCCGCTTATGGCGAAGGGCCGCCCGTCGCGACGGGCGAGGCCGCGCCGATGGGCTGGACCCGCCACGAAGGCGGGACGGTCGAGATCGGCCATTCGGGCAAGGGCTTTTCCTTCGACTGCGAACGGCCCCGCCATGCGCGGCTGGTGGCGCCCTTCGAACTGGCTGACCGGCTGGTGACGCAGGGCGACTGGGCGCGCTTCATGCTCGACGGCGGCTATTCGACCCCGTCCCTATGGCTGTCCGATGGTTGGGCCTGGGTCACCGAAAATGGCATCGAGGCGCCGCTTTACTGGCGGCGCGATGATGGCGAATGGTCGCGCTTCACGCTAGCGGGCCGCCGACCGATCGAACCGTCGCTGCCCGTCACCCATGTCAGCTATTACGAAGCCGAAGCCTATGCCCGCTGGGCGGGTGCGCGGCTGCCGCGCGAGGAGGAATGGGAAATGGCCGCATCGAATGCCGATCCCGCCGCGGGCCACCAGCTCGACGAGGCAGGTGCGGTGATGCCGCTGGGCGCGGGCACGATGTTCGGCGATTGCTGGCAATGGACCGGATCGGCCTATCTCCCCTACCCCGGCTTCACCCCCGAGGAAGGGACGGTCGGCGAATATAATGGCAAGTTCATGTGCGGCCAGTTCGTCCTCAAGGGCGCGAGCTGCGCCACGCCGCGCGGCCATAGCCGCGCCTCCTATCGCAATTTCTTCTATCCTGCCCAGCGCTGGCAGTTCACCGGAGTTCGCCTTGCAAGAGATGCCTGATGCCACGACCCCCGATAGCCCGACCGACGCGGTCGATCCCGCTTTCCGCCGCGATGTCCTCGACGGGCTGAAGGCGCGCCATCGGGCAATCCCCGCGCGCTGGCTCTACGACCGGCGCGGGTCCGAACTGTTCGACGAGATCACCCGGCTCGACAGCTATTATCCGACCCGCACCGAGACGGGCATCATGACCCGCCACGCGGCAGCGATCGCGGAGAAGACGGGGACCGGAGGCGCACTGATCGAATTCGGCGCGGGGTCAGTGACCAAGACCCCGTTGATGATCCGCGCGTTGAAGCCCGACCATTATGTCCCGATCGACATTTCGGGCGACTATCTGCGCGACAGCGCCGAGAAGTTGAAAGGCGATTTTCCCGGCCTGGCGGTCGATCCGGTCGAAGCCGATTTCACCGGCCATGTCGAATTGCCCGCCGAGATCGAGGGCCTGAAGCGCACGGGCTTTTTCCCGGGATCGACGATCGGCAATTTCGTGCCGCGCAGCGCGACCGACCTGTTGCGCCATTTCCGCGACATCCTCGGCGATCATGCCAAGCTGATCATCGGGCTCGACCGGATCAAGCCGATCGACCGGCTGCGCCGCGCCTATGACGATGCCGAGGGCGTCACCGCGGCCTTCAACCGCAATCTCCTCACCCGCATCAACCGCGAGCTGGAGGGCAATATCCCGGTCGAGCTTTTCCGCCACGAAGCGCGGTGGAACGAAATGCTGGGACGGATCGAGATGCACCTCGTCGCGACCCGCGCGCTCGACTTTACCGTCGAGGGCGAGGCCTTCCATTTCGACGAAGGCGATACGATCCATACCGAGAACAGCCACAAATATGGTCCACGCGGGGGTCGAACGCTGCTGCTCGCCGGAGGCTGGACGCCGATCGCCGAATGGACCGACGAGGATGAGGATTTCGCGCTCATCCTCGCCGAGGCCCAACCGCCCCGCCACGCGCCCTGACGGATAAGGCGCCCGCCACCCGCCGAAAGCGCCGTTGCGGGCCGCCCCACCAGCCGCTAAGCCAGCGGGCATGATCTTCACAATCGTCCAAATCGTCTACATCCTGCTCACGGTCCTGTGGTGGATCATCATCGCGCAGGTCATCATGAGCTGGCTGATCGCCTTCAACGTGATCAACACCCAGTCCAATTTCGTCCGCACGCTGGGCATGGTGCTCGAGCGGATCACCGCGCCCATCTATCGGCCGATCCGCAAGATCATGCCCGATTTCGGGGGCATCGACCTGTCGCCGATGGTGGTCTTGATCGCGATCATGATCATCGAACGGGCCATCCTGCCGGGGATCCTCGCCGAGACCGGCGTCACGGTTTTCCGGTGAGCCGCATCGACGGCAAGGCGGTCGCGGCCAAGCTGCGCGACGAGGTCGCCGAAAAGGTCGAGCATTTTCGCCGGAAAGTGGGGCGCGCGCCCGGCCTTGCCGTGGTGCTGGTCGGGGACGATCCGGCGAGCAATGTCTATGTCGGGGCCAAGGGCAAGGCCACCGTCGAGGCAGGGATGGAAAGCTTCACTCACCGCTTGCCCGCCGCGACGAGCGAAGGCGAACTCATCCGGCTGGTGCGCCGGCTTAATGCCGACGAAAAGGTTGACGGCATCCTCGTCCAATTGCCGCTGCCCGACCATATCGATGCCGACCGGGTGATCGATGCCATCGACCCCAAGAAGGATGTCGACGGTTTCCATGTCATCAATGCCGGACGGTTGAGCGTCGGGCAGGATGCGCTGGTGCCCTGCACGCCCTATGGCTGCCTCCACTTGCTTAAGCAGCAATTGGGCGACCTTTCGGGCAAGCATGCGGTGGTGATCGGCCGGTCGAACATCGTCGGCAAGCCGATGGCGCAGCTTCTCCTCCAGGAAAATGCCACCGTCACCATCGCGCACAGCCGGACCAGGAATCTTCCCGAACTGGCGCGCAGCGCGGACATCCTTGTCGCCGCGGTGGGACGCCCCGAGATGGTCAAGGCCGACTGGATCAAGCCCGGCGCGACCGTAATCGACGTGGGCATCAACCGCCTGCCGCCCGCGAGCGAAGGCGAGAAGGGCCGGCTGGTCGGCGATGTCGATTTCGCGGGCGCCGAGAGCGTCGCCGAGGCAATCACTCCCGTGCCGGGCGGCGTGGGGCCGATGACCATCGCCATGCTGCTTCGCAACACGTTGGTGGCGGCCTATGCGCGCGAAGGGCTCGACGCGCCGGGGATTTGAACCTTTTGGCGCATCATGCGCTAGCCTTGCGGTAACAAGGGGGTATTGGAAACCATGAACGAGCGGGGCGAGCGATGATCGAACTTTTCACGACGGCCTTCGTCACCTTCGCGGTGATCATCGACCCGCCGGGCAATGCACCCATTTTCGCGTCGCTCACCCGTGATGCGACCCGTGACGCGCGGCGCCGAATGGCGATCCGCGCCTGTCTCGTCGCCTGGGCGATCCTCATCTTCTTCGCGCTTCTGGGCGAACCCATGCTCGAGGCGCTGGGCATCACCCTTCCCGCCTTTCGCATCGCGGGCGGGATCATGCTGTTCATGATCGCTCTCGAAATGGTGTTCGAAAAGCGCACCGAGCGGCGCGAACATCGGGCGCAGGAACTGGAAGGGACCCCCGAGGCCGAGGACGTGTCGATCTTTCCCATGGCGATCCCGATGATCGCCGGGCCGGGCACGATCGCCGCGATGATGCTGTTCACCGCGCGCGCGACCGGAACGACCGAATTCCTCGTCATTACGGGCGCGATGACCCTGGTCATCCTCATCACGCTGGGCGCGCTGCTTGCGGCGGGGCCGTTGATGCGGATGCTCGGTCACAAGGTCGAGGCGATGATCACCCGGCTGCTGGGGGTCATCCTTGCCGCGCTTGCCGCGCAATTCGTCGTCGACGGGCTCAGCGCGAGCTTTCCGATCCTTTCACCCGGAACAGCCTGAACGGGCTTTCTTCGGGTAGGTCGACCGGTTCGAGCCAGTCCGGCACCTGCCGCTCGAGCGCATCGGCAAGGCGGCGGCGTGCCCTGGTGCGCTGCTGCGCCTTGTTGTCGTCGCAGATCAGCAGATAGTCGGCGCCATAGCGATCGATGATCGGGCGGGCCTGTTCGGGCGGGCTCGACAAGGCGGTGAGCACGTCACCGATCGCCTGATGGTTGCGATGATAGGGGCCGGTGATCGCGTCATGCGGGGTCATCACGATGAGGCGGGGCCCGAGGTCGATATGCACGAACATGAGGCCCGGCGGCACTTCGCCCAGCGGCTCGAGCGCGCGGTTGGCGGTGCAGGGCGTGATGCGCTTGGAATTGGCGAGCGCCTTCTGCACTTCGTTCTTCGGTACATATTGGGCGACGATCGAGGGCAGCGCGCCGAGGCCGATCACGACCAGCGCGGCGACGCCGAGGGTGCGCACGAGGAGCGAGCCCGAGGCCGACAGGCGCGGGAGGAGGAGCCAGATCAGTCCCACCGCGCCGGGCACCGCGAGAAGCTGTGCCGCAGGGGCGGCGCGCAGCTGCCAGAAAAGCAGCCCGAGGCCGACGAAGGCGGGGACGGCGAGCGACAGGGTGGCGCGCAATTGGCGGGGATCGCGGCGGGCCGAGACGATCATGAGCGTATAGCCGATGGCACCGATCAGCGGAATCGAGAGAGCGCGCAGCTGGAGTTCGAGGCTGTGGCGGGTGACGGGGCGCGCTTCGTTGACGAGGTCGAGCCATTGGCGCGAGACCGCCTCGGGAACGCCTTCGAGCCGCGAGAGGCAATGCGGGAAGGCGAGGGCGTGGAAGGCGGCGAGGAGGAGGCCTGCTGCGGCTGCCATTGCGAGGCGGACGGTCCAGCGCTCATGGCCGCGCCAGCCGATGAGAAGGAGGAGCGCGCTTCCGAGGATCGCGTCGGCGAGCCAGACGGGTGTCAGCGCATCGCAGCGCATTGCGAGATTGTCGGCGGAGGCGAAGAGGAGGAAGCCGAACGAAGTGGTCGCCGCGAGGGTAGCGGCGAAGGCGAGCATGCGCCCGCGCTCGGCCCGGTCGGCGACCCAGCCGAGCACCATCGCGAAGCCGAGGAGCGAGAGGAAGATGATCATCTCGAGCCCGATGGTGAGCGACAGGCCCGCGGCGAGGCCCGCGGTGAGGCCGCCGCGGCGGGTATTCGGATCGACGAGGCCCGCGAAGGCGAGGAGGAGCAGCGCGAGCTGCCAGCCGTGATGGTCGATGCGCATCGGGAAGAACATTCCGAGCGCGATGCTGGCGAAGAGGAAGGCAACCATCGCCAGCGGCCAGGCGGCCTTGCCGAGAATGCGGCGGGTGATGAGCGCGAGGGCGATGAGCGCGAGCAGCATGGGAACAAGCGGGGCGGTCGCCGCTGCCCATGCCTCGGCCTTCAAGGTCGGCAGGAAAAGGTCGAAAAGGAGGATGAGGCCCGCGAGCGGCAGGTCGACGAGGCGCGACCAGTGAATGTTCGCTCCGTCGGGCGGGAGAATCCGATATTGGCGCAGGTCGTGCCATCCCTGTCCGTCGAGCAGCGCGCGGACTTGTGCGAGGCGCATATTGTCGTCGGTGTCGCGCAGGAAGAAATGGTCGATCGTGCCCGAGCGGTCGATCAGCAGCCAGGCCGAGAGGCCGAGCCAGAAAATGAGCACGCCGAGGCGCCACCGTTCTTCGGCGAGGCGGCGCACGGCCGGCGGTATCAGTTGGTCCTTGTCCCCCATGCGCGCCACGCTAGCGGCCCTGCGGGCGGGTGCAACGCCTTCCTTGCCTAAGGGCGCAAATCGTGCACTGTGCCGGCCCTGGACCATGGCCTTGGAAAGTGCGCCCCTGATGTTTCATCGCGAGAAGCTGCCGGACCGAAGAGCATGGTGAACCGCGGATCCATTTTCGATGCACTGCCGCCCGATCAGCGTGTGGTGGCGGGGCAGGTCATACGCTATGCCGCAGCGGGGCTGGGCATCACCATCGCCTTTTCCTTCGCCTATTGGGCGATCGCCGAATGGGGCGGGGTCGATCCCAACCTCTCGCTCGCGATCGCCTTCGTGCTTTTTTCGGGTATCGGCTATGTCATCCACGGGCGCTTCAGCTTTGCGGGGCACGGGAGCCGCGACCGGCCGCTGCATCGCGGCAGTCGTTTCTTCATCGTCAACCTAGCGGGTTTCTTCCTCAACCAGTTCTGGGTGTGGCTGCTGGTCAAGCAGATGGACGGAGCGACCTGGTGGCCGACCCTTCTCTTCGTGCTGGTCACGCCCTGGCTGACTTTCGCGCTGCACCGGCGCTTCGTCTATCAGTAGGGCGAGGCGGGACTAGCCCATCGCGCGGTAGCGGGCCTCGGCCTCGGCCATATAGTCGCGGGTGATCGGGAGCGCGCGGCGGTCCCGCACATATTGAACCTGGTAATTGCAGGCCGCGCCATCCTCGAACATCACGATCCCGCCCGCGAGGTAGAAGGTCCACATGCGGAAGAAGCGTTCGTCATAGAGAGCGACGATTTCCTTTTCATTCGCTTCGACCCTTTCGAGCCAGTGGCGCAGCGTATGGGCATAATGGAGCCTGAGCGTCTCGACATCGCTGGTGATCAGCCGGTGCGGTTCGGAAGCGGCGCACATCTGGCTGAGCGAGGGAATGTGATAGCCGGGGAAGATCCACTTGTCGGTGAAGGGGTCGGGCGCGCCCGCTTCCCCGAGTTTGCCGATGGTGTGCAGAAGCATCACCCCGTCGTCGGTGAGGAGTCGGCGGCAGGCGGCGAAGAATTCGTCATAATGCGCCGCGCCGACATGTTCGAACATGCCCACCGAGACGATCCGGTCGAAGCGGCCTTCGAGTTTGCGATAGTCGATGAGTCCGAAGCGCACCTTGTCGGAAACGCCTTCGCGCTCCGCCCAGGCGCGGGCATATTTGAGCTGTTCCTCCGACAGGGTGATGCCGGTGACACGGCAGCCCGAGACACGGTGGATATAGAGCGCCAGTCCACCCCAGCCCGAGCCGATGTCAAGGACATGATCGTCTTCCCGAAGATGCAGCTTGGCGGCGATATGGGCGAGCTTGTCGAGCTGTGCCTGTTCGAGGCCGTCGGCGGGATCGGTGAAATAGGCGCAGCTATATTGGCGGTTGGGATCGAGGAAGAGATCATAAAGATCGTCCGACAGATCGTAATGATGCGCGACATTGCGTTTCGAACGCGCCGGATTGTTGCGGCGCAGCCAGCGGCGCAGCCCCTTGATCTTGCCCTTCTTGTAGAAAGGCTGGAGGCTGCCGCCCGCCTCCCAGCGGTTCGATTTCTGGACGATTTCGAGAAGGTCGAGGATCGAGCCGTTCTCGATGATGATGTGCCCGTTCATATAGGCTTCGCCGAGCTTGAGCCGGGGATTGCGGGCAAGGTCCATGGGCACCTTGCGGTCGGTGAAACGCACGCGCAGCGGCTCGCCCGGACCCGAACCCACCTCTTCCTCGCGGCCATCGGCCATCACCAGCGTGAGGCGGCCCTGCGTCAGCAGCCCGTCCGCGAGCCTTCCAATCAGCGACATGTCGATCATTCCCCTGAAAACCGTGCCGATCGACACTGGCAAGCCGAGGCGCGCCGTGCAAGATGAAGCGGTACGAGGGGGAAAGATGACGCAGCGTTCCGATGGACTGACGCTCTGGGCGAGGATTGCGCTGGTACCGGGCCTCATCCTGGTCGCGGTGCTGGTCGCGATCGACTGGCAGCGTGCTGCGGACCTTGCGAGCCCGATGATCAACGGACAGGCGATCTGGGGGCGCGACTTTGCCAATGTCTGGTCGGCGGGGCGCATCCTGTTCGAGGGCAATCTGCCCATTCTCTACGACATTCCCGCCTACCAGGCGTGGCAGGCCGAGCATCTCGCGGCCGAAATGGACCAGCATAATTACAGCTATCCGCCGACGAGCCTTCTCTATGTCTGGCTGCCCGCGCTCCTGCCCTACACGGCCGCGCTCATCTTCTGGCTGGTCGCATCGGCGGCGGCTTTCTTCCTTGCCGCGCGGCCCTGGCTTCGCGAAGCGGGGCTGTCGTCGTGGATCGCGCTTCTGCTGCCAACTAGCGCGCTTTGCCTGTGGGCGGGGCATTACGGCCTTTTCTTTGGAGCGCTGTGGCTCATCGCCTGGCGCGAAGTCGATCGTCGTCCCGCGCTGTCGGGGGTGGCGACCGGCCTGATGATCATCAAGCCGCACCTTGCGCTTCTCATGCCGCTGCTGTTCGCGCTGCGCCGCCAGTGGCGCGCCTTCGGCTTCGCCGCGCTGACGGTGGGATTGCTGGTCGGCGCGTCGATCCTGCTGTTCGGGATCGGGCCCTGGCAGACCTATCTGTCGGCGACCAGCGGAGTGCAATTGTCGCTGGTCGACAATGTCGGCACCTATTTCGCGCTGATGATGCCGAGCATGGTGACCACCGCCTTTGCCTATGGCGAGGGGCCCGAACTGGCCTGGGGGCTGCAAATCGCAAGCGGGCTCATCGTACTGGCGCTGCTCATCGTCCGGCCGCCCCGCGATGCGGCGGCACTCGGCCTGCTCGCCGCGATCGCGACCTTCCTCATCCTTCCCTACGGCTTCAACTATGACATGACCGTCGTGGGATTGGCGGCACTATTGCTGGCGCACCGATCGGCGATCGAGCGCGATTGGGCGCGTTTGGTCATCGCGGCGCTGGTGGTGAGCCTGCCGCCCGCGATGCTGTTCATCGGACGGATCGACATCCGGCCCGCACCGATTCTGCTGTTTCTGCTGTTCCTCGCGGCGTGGAGCCGGCCCGAGCTATTGACCGCGCGTCGTGACGCGGTGCGCCGCTATGCCTGACCCGCGGCCTCGCGGTCGCGCTGGGCGCGGGACTTTTTCTCCGCCGCGGTCTTGAGCTGGCCGCAAGCAGCGTCGATGTCGCGTCCGCGCGGGGTGCGCACCGGAGCCGAAATGCCGCCTTCGAAGACGATGTTGCTGAACGAGCGGATCCGGTCGGGATCGCTGCATTCGTAGCGGCTCCCTTCCCAGGGATTGAAGGGAATGAGATTGACCTTCGCGGGCAGGCGATACTGGCGCAGCAGGCGCACCAGTTCGCGCGCGTCCTCGTCGCTGTCATTCTTGTCCTTGAGCATCACATATTCGAAGGTGATGCGGCGGGCATTGTTGGCGCCCGGATATTCGGCGCAGGCCTTGAGCAGTTCCTCGATGCCATATTTGCGGTTGAGCGGGACGATCTCGTCGCGCACTTCCTTGGTGACCGCGTGGAGCGAGACCGCGAGATTGACCCCGATCTCCTCGCCGCAGCGTTCGATCATCGGGACAACGCCCGAGGTCGACAGGGTGATGCGGCGCTTCGACAGGCCAAGCCCCTCGCCGTCCATCACGATGTGAAGCGCCTTTTTCACATTGTCGAAATTGTAGAGCGGTTCGCCCATGCCCATCATCACGATGTTGGTGAGCATCCGCCCTTCGGGCCGCGAAGGCCATTCGCCGAGCGCATCGCGCGCGAGCATGACCTGGCCGACGATCTCGTGCGGTTCGAGATTGCGCACCAGCTTCATCGTGCCGGTGTGGCAGAAGGTGCAGTTGAGCGTGCAGCCGACCTGGCTCGACACGCACAAGGTTCCGCGATCGGCATCGGGGATGAAGACCATTTCGAAATCATGGCCGTCGGCGGTGCGCAGCAGCCATTTGCGCGTGCCGTCAGTCGAGACCTGCGCTTCGACCACCGCGGGGCGCTCGATCGTGAAATGTTCTTCGAGCCAGGGGCGCTGTGCCTTGGCGATATCGGTCATCGCCGAAAATTCGGTCGCGCCGCGATTGTAGATCCAGTGCCAGATCTGCTTGGCTCGGAGCTTGGCCTGCTTTTCGGGCATGCCGGCTTCGGCAAGGAGCGCGCGCATTTCCGCCTTCGACAGGCCCACCAGGTTGCGCTTGCCATCGGCGCGCGCGACCGCTGCCCGTCCGGTGGGCACGGGATCGACATTGCCGGGGATCGGCATCAGGGGAGTATCGGCGCTCATGATATGGCGGGCATGTAGGGGCTAAGCGCCCGCATTGCCAGCCTTTTTCGCGGCGCAGGCGGCGGCGCCGTCGATCGCGGTCTGCACCCCGTCGGTGGGATAATAATCGGTGAAACGGCGCCCCGCCCGATCAGTGGCAGTGACACGAAGGCGGCTGGCGGTACGCAGCGCGGCGATGATCGCCTGCTCGTTTCCCTTCGACCAGGCATCGGCGCCGCGCGCTTCGAGAAGGAAGGGCTGGCCATCGACCGCGATGGTCACGGTCGAGCGCGGGCGCGAGGTGCGGCGAAGGCGGCTGTGGAGCATGACCTCGCCCCCCGGCGCGAAGGAAAAGGTGAGGCGCGGCTGTCGCTCGGGCTCGCGGACGACGCGCCAGCTACGGGTGCGTGCTTCGCAGGCCGTGTCCAGTTCGAACACCGCCCAGCGGCCCTCCGCCGCGAGGGCAGGCGCCTGGGCAAGGAGGAGGAAAGTGATCACCATAGTCCGCGTAGCGACAATGCCATCCCTGCCGCCCCGACCGCAATGGCGATGCCATAGGGAATGCCACCGCCCTTGCGGATGACGCCGATCGCGCCTTCGCCCGTGCGGCTGAAGGCCATGCGAAGTCCCATCACCAGCACGGTGAGCAGGCCGCCCGCGATCAGTACCGCGATCAGCATGTGCAGCGCGCCCGTCGGGGTGAACCAGAAGCCCGTCGCGGCGAGCAGCTTCACATCGCCGCCGCCCATCCAGCCCATCGAGTGGAGCGGCGTGCCGAGGATGAGAAGCCCGATGAGGATCGCGAAATTCTGCCACAGGGAAAGGTCGAGACCGACGAGGAAGGCCGCAAGCAGGCCGAGGAGAAGAAGGGCGAGCACGGTGCGGTTGGCGATGCGCAGGCGCCAGCCGTCTTCGGCAGCGGCGAGCGCAAGAAGGACGAAGAAGAATATCGCGGCCCATCGGGGCGCTTCGCCGATCAGATCCATGCCGCCTGTGCCCCCCCGAAATGCCCTAGTAAAGCTGCGCCGTGACCGCGCCCGCGAGGATCGCCAGCCCGAACGGCACGCGGGCTTCGCCTTTCCTTCCGCCTAGCCGTTTCCAGCCGAGCGCGACAAGCGCGATCAGCCCGCCCGCGATGAAGGTGCCGGCCGCGAAAGCGAGGATGCCGCCCAGACCCGCGGCGAAGGCGGTGGCCGAGAAGAGCTTCGCCGCGCCGCCGCCCATCGCGCCTATGCTGAACAGAACGACGGTGAGGAGCAGCGCGCCGAGCGCCACCAGACTGTTGGTCACCAGCGCGTTGAGTTCGCCTTCATTGGTGGCCCAGCCGAGGCAAAGGAGCGCGATGCCCGCCGCGAACCACCAGGAAATGCGCCCCGATACCCAATCCTGGAGTGCGGCGGCGCCGAGAAGGATGAAGAGGCCAGCAAGGATAAGGGGCGAGGCGTCGGCGAAAAAATTCACGGCCTGACCGCGTCGAGATTGCGGGCAGCCCGGCCATACCATTGCGACGACGCCTCGATCGCGCGGGTGAAGGCGGCGGCGGCGCGTGCCTTTTCGCCCTGCGCCGCAGCGATCACTCCGGCATCGTTGAGCCGTGCGGCAAAATCGGCATCGCTTTCGCCGCGTCTCCGCGCCGGGAGTTCGGCGGCATTGGCGGCGCGCGCCAGTTCCATGTTTCGGCGGATGAGCGGATCGTCGGGACGCAGCGCGGCGGCGCGTTCGAGCGGTGCGAGCGCGGCATGCCAGCTTCCGTCGAGAAGCAGCGACCAGCCGAGATTGTTGAGCAGCTTGGGCTCGTCCGGAGCGAGCATCAGGCCCTGGCGATAGGCGGCGCGTGCGCCGCGATGGTCGCCCATCCGGTCCGCCGCCACTCCGAAGGCGTTGAACAGTTGCCAGCGGTTCGGGTTGGCCATCACGCCGCGGCGGAGGAGATGGAATGCCTCTTCGTCACGGCCGTCGCGTAGCGCGGCGAGCCCCGCGATCTCGAGCATCGCGGCATCGTCGGGAGCCTCCACGAGGATCGCGCGTGCGAGCGTCAACGCGCGCTCATGCTTGCCCTCGGCAAAGGCGATGCCTGCCAGCAGGCGATCGACCGGCACTCCCGATGCGCCCGCCTCGACCGCCGAGCCGACCATCAGCCGCGCCTGTTCGGTGCGTCCCTGTCGCAGCGCATGATCGGCTTCGCCCAGCCAGCGGTCGCCTTCGCTCATCGTGGCGGCGACCGGCGGGACGGCAGGCGATGGCGACAGCGCCGCCAAGACCAGCGAGAGTGAAAGGATCACCCGTGCCGTCCCCTGAACATGGCATCGCGTCCGAGATGCAGCGTGAGCCGTTCGACCGGGCCCACCTGGTAGGCGATTTTCATCCCCAGTTCGGCGACCAGCGCCTCGGCATCCTCGCGCCGTCCCTTGGGATAGAGAAGGATGGTGCGTTCGCGAAGATGGGGGGCGACATCCAGCTCGGCCGAGCGATAGCCGCGCGTGACGAGATAGGCCTGGGCGTTGACGCCCACTGCCCCTGCCCCCGTCGCGTTGACGAGCAGCACCGGCGCGGGTTCGCGATCGAGGCGGGTATATTGCACCGTCACGCTGTCGGGGCGGGGGCGCGAGACCTCGGCCTTCCAGCGCGGAGTAGGCGTGGGCGCCTTCCACATCGGTTCGGGCGCGGTCACCAGCGCGACTTCGCCGCTGTTCATCCGTTCGATGCGCGGTCCTTCGTGATGGCGCGCCAGTTCGACCGGGACCGGCTCGGGTCGCGGAAGCGCGATCGCCGGAGCGGGCGGTGCCTGCGGCGCGGCGAGATCGGCATTGGGAATCACCGGCATTGCGGAAGCGAGCTGTGCGGGCGCGGCCGCGAGGCTTGTGACCGGCGCTTCTCCGACAATCAGCGGATTGCTTGCGGCGACAGGCCCGGCAGCCATCCTTTGCGGAGCCGCGGCGAGCCTCGCCACCGGTGCCTCGCCGACGATCAGCGGGTCGCGCGGAGCGATCGGGGCAGCCGCGATCCGTCCCGGAGCCGCGGGCGTCGCCACTGCGGCACGGCTGGCGGCGAAGGGCGCGATGGCGGGAGCGGCGGGTTCGATGCGCGCTTCGGCCTTGGGGCCTGGCGCATCAAGTGTCACCGTCACCGAGGGTGCGGCGGGCGGCGCTTCGATCGCCTCGGTGGCATCGGCCATTTCGATGGAGGCGCGGTTCCTGAGACGAAGCGCCTCTGCGCGCGCCAGCGCTTCGGCCTTCACCCGGGCGGCTTCGATCGCCTTGCCCTGCCGCGCCAGCGAGACCGCCAGCGCTTCATAAAGTTCAGGACGTTCGGGCGCGAGCGCGAGTGCCTGCTGGTAATAGCGGCTCGACAGGTCGAACCGGCCCATATGGTCATAGGCATTGGCGAGCGCGGCATGCGCTGCCGGATTGTCCGGTTCGCTGCGCAGCGCCTTACGGTAGGATTCGATCGCGAGACCGACATTGCCGAGGCGCATCTGGCCATTGCCTTCGGCGATGCGTTCATGTCCCGGCAGATTGCCTGCCTTCAATGGCGAGCGGATCTCGCGCACTTCGACCATCGGCGAGGCACAGGCCGCCAGCGCGGCAATGAGTGCCATCGCGCCTGCAATCTTTTTGTCCATCGCTCGTCCCCCTGTCGTCGTCTAGCCCAATGCCGGGATCAGCACCCGGATGAGGCGGATCATCGCCGGGACCATCAGCACTCCGATCATCACCGGCAACATGCAGCCGACCAGCGGCACCGAAAGCAGCACCGGCAAGCGGTGCGCCCTTTCCTCGGCGCGCATACGGCGCTTCTCACGCATTTCACTGGCATAGGTTCGCAAGGTCGTGGCGATCGAGCTGCCCAGCTTGGTCGACTGGATGAGCAAGGTCGCGAAGGCGCGGATTTCATCGACTCCGGCCCGGTCGGCCATGCGGCGCAGCGCATCCTCGCGGCTGCGGCCCGCGCGCAGTTCGAGCACCACCGCGCCGAACTGTTCGGCAAGCAAGGGGTGCGAGCGCGCCATTTCCTGCCCGACCCGTCCGAAGGCGGTTTCGAGCCCCAGCCCCGCTTCGACGCAGACCAGCATGAGGTCGAGCGCGTCGGGAAAGCCGTTGACGATTTCTTCCTGCCGCCGGTCCGCCTTGGCGCGGATGAAGAGACTGGGCAGGTAAAGGCCCGCGAGCATCGCGATGAGCGCGCCGAAATAGAGCTTGAACAGCCCGGGATTGGATCCCGCGAGCCACATGTAGACGATGAGGAGAACCGGCAGCGTGATCACCAGCGCAAGGCGGATCAGCGTATAGACGCGCGGCGCGGCCTCGGAGGTGAAACCCGCGGCGACGAGCCGCTTGCGCAGCGTTTCATCCTTCGTGTCGACGAGCGAAAGACCCTGTTCCTCGATCCGGTTGACGATCTTGATCCAGCGGTTGCGCGTTTCGTCCCCACGAAGCGTGCTTCCCCCCGGCACCGCGCCGGGCGCCGAGACCGTCATGTCGAGCCGTTCGCGGGTTGCCTGCCGGTCGCCGAGCACCGAGGTTACGAGCACCACCACCAGCATCACCACGAAGAAGATGACGATCAGCGCCAGGAAACGCGCAACATCATTCTGGACGAGAAAGTCGATCATCGGGTCACACCTTCAAGTCGATCATCTTGCGGATCATCATCACCCCCAGGATCCACATCAACACGAGCACCGCGAAGGAGGGAATGAAGGCGGGATCGTCGGCCACGTCGAAATAGAAATCGGGATTGCCGAAGAAGACGATCATCAGCGCGAACAGCGGCAGCACCGAGAGCATCAGCGCGGTCATCCGCCCTTCGCTCGACAATGCGCGCACCTTCATGAAGAGCGCCGCTCGGTCGCGGATCACCTTCGAGAGATTCTCGAGGATCTCGGCGAGATTGCCGCCGGTTTCGGCCTGCACCGACAGGCTGACGACGAACATGCGGATATCGTCGAGGTCCCAGCGCTCGGCCATCGCTTCGAGCGCGTCGCGGAGATCGGCGCCATAGGTGACTTCATCGACCACCAGCCCGAATTCCGAACCGATCGGATCTTCCATCTCGACCGTCAGCAGGTCGAGCGCCGCGGCGACCGGATGCCCCGCGCGCAGCCCGCGCACGAAGATGTCGAGCGCGACAGGAAACTGTTCCTGCATCTTCTTGCGGCGACGCGCGGCACGGAAGCGCAGATAGCTGACCGGCAGCAGCCCGCCGAGCACGATACCGACGATCGCCAGCAGGAAGAGCCGACCGGGCGAAATCACCGCGCCGGTAAGCACCATGAAGCCGAGGAGCAGCATGAACACCACCGCGGGTAGCGCCATGATGAACATGATGATCTGGCTGTTGGGCGCCGAGACGCCTGCCTGGATAAGCAATTGATGGAGCCGGTTGCCGATGCGCGAAAGGGGACCCGGCAATTCGCCTTTCGGATCGAAGCCCTGACGGCGCAGGATGGTCAGCGTGTCCTCGCGCGACATGCCCTTGTCGATCATCGCGAGCCGCTTGTTCACTGCCCTGCTGTCGCCTCGCCGGCTCGCGGTGGCGGCGACCAGCCGTTCGACCGCGATCAGCACCGCGGCGAAGACGAGGATGAGCACGAGGGCCCGGAAGAATGTATCGGGCATCAGTCGAATTTCCTGTCAGGGCGGAAGAGTTCGTTCGACAATTCGATGCCGAAGGACTGGGCGACATCGAGGAAGCGCGGGCGGATGCCGGTGGCTTCGAAATGACCGATGACCATGCCTTCATCGTCGAGGCCGACCTTGCGGAAGCGGAAAATTTCCTGGAGCGTGATGACATCGCCTTCCATGCCGGTAATCTCGCTCACGCTGGTGAGGCGGCGGCGACCGTCGGCGAGACGCGAGACCTGGATGATGACATTGATCGCCGAGGCGATCTGCTGCCTGGCCGAGCGTTCGGGCATGTCGATCCCGCTCATCCCGATCATCTGTTCGACGCGGCTCAGCGCATCGCGCGGCGTATTGGCGTGGATGGTGGTCATCGAGCCTTCATGGCCGGTGTTCATCGCCTGCAGCATGTCGAACGCCTCGCCGGCGCGCACTTCGCCGACGATGATCCGGTCGGGGCGCATGCGCAGCGCATTCTTCACCAGGTCGCGCGCCGCCACTTCGCCCTTGCCCTCGATATTGGGGGGGCGCGTTTCGAGCCGAGCGACATGATCCTGCTGCAATTGCAGTTCGGCCGAATCCTCGATGGTGACGATCCGCTCGCGCCCGTCGATGAAGGCCGACATGGCGTTGAGCATGGTGGTCTTGCCCGAGCCGGTGCCGCCCGAGATGAGGACGTTGCGGCGTGCGCCGACCACCGCGCGAAGCACCTCCGCGACCTCGGCGGGAACCGAGCCGATCTCGACCAGCCGGTCGAGACTGATCGGGATCTTGGCGAACTTGCGGATCGAAAGCAGCGAGCCGTCGAGCGCGAGCGGCGGAACCACCGCGTTGACGCGGCTGCCGTCGGCAAGGCGGGCATCGACCATCGGCGAGGATTCATCGACGCGCCGGCCGACCGCCGAGACGATCTTCTGGATGATCCTGAGAAGGTGGCGCTCGTCCTTGAACTTGACCGGGCTGAGTTCGAGCGTGCCGAAGCGCTCGACATAGACATTGTCATAGCCGTTGACGAGAATGTCGGTGATCTGCGTGTCCTTGAGCAACGGCTCGAGCGGGCCGAGGCCCAGCAGTTCGTCGAGCACGTCGTCGGTCAGCTGCTTTCGCTCGGCATGGTTGAGCGCATGACTCTGCTTGGCCAGTTCCTCGGCGACGATATCGCCAATCTCGTCGGCAATCTGTTCGCGCGACATATGGTCGAGCGCGGCCAGGTTGATCTGGTTGAGAAGGCTCTGGTGCAGTTCGACCTTGAGCTCGGTGTTGACGTCGCGCTTGGCGAAGGCGCCGGCATCGCCCACGCTCATCAGCCGGCGGGTCTGTTCGCGGTCGCGATCGACCGGCGGCTCCTCGGCCAGCGGCCTACCCGCTTCGACGGGCTGGGGTGCGTCCTCGCGACGTTTCTTGATGTTCCACATGGCCTACCGCTCCAACCCGAGTGTCGCGGCGATGCCCTCGTCGAGCGTGTCGAGATCTTTGCCGAGCGGGCTGCGGCGGCGGATCTCGCTGATCGGCACGCCGCGCTCGATGGCAACGGACATCGTCGCATGATCGTTGACCAGCGTGTAGCTGACGGGGCGGCCGAGGACACGCTCGGCATCCTCGCGTGTCACTTTCTTGAACAGGCCCTTTTCGAACCGGTTGACAATCACCCTGACGTCGAGATCGGCAAGATCCTGCGCGGCGATGAGATCGAGCTGGCGGCGCGCGCGATGAAGGCTGGGAATGGTGAGTTCGCAGATCATCAGCGCCAGATCCGAGCGCGCGAGCATCGACAGCGACCAGTTGGTCCAGTTGGTCGGAAGATCGACGAAAACGGTGCCGAACTCGCGCATCGCCAATTCGGCCAAGCCGAGCGCGCGGTCCGAGCCGAGCGCTTCAAGCGGGGTGATTTCATTGGGTGCCGAGATGATCTTGAGCCCGCTCGGATGATCGGCGGCGACGGTGCGCAGGAGGTCGCCATCGACCCGCCCGCCCGCCTCGATGAGGTCGGACAGGGTAAGCTTGGGCTTCAGACCGAGCTGGAAGGCGGCATCGCCGAACTGCACGTCATAGTCGATCAAGCAGCACTCGCGGCCCTGCGACCGCTCGTTCGCGGCGAAGCGGGTGGCGAGCTGGGTAAGCAAAGCGGTGGCGCCGACACCGCCTTCGGCCTTGATGACGGTGACCATCTTCGAGGTCGACGCATTGCCGCGGCGCGCGGCGGCGTCATATTCGGCGCGGATGGGCTGAAGCGAGGTTTCGAGCTCGGCCAGTTCGAGCGGCAGGGGGATGACATCATGCGCCCCTGCGCGCACCAGAGCGCGGACCATCGACAGCTTGGGGTCGAAGGCTGCGGCGAGCAGCGGGATCGGGCAATCCCGCGCCAGTTCGATGAATTGCTCGACTGCCTTCTCTTCCTCGGCGGGAAGCTGGATCACCGCGGCTGCGGCGCCTTCGACATCGCCAACTCCGACCGTTCCGCCCGGCGGCAGCATGCGCAGTTCGAGCGGGAAGCCCGCGGCTTTCTTGTTGGCAAGCGCCGCCACGTCGCCGTCGGTCGCCGTCAGGAACAGCCGGACCGGCGCGCTGCGGCCGCTGGTGCGCCACTTTCGCGTCTCGGCCGGATCGTTGCTCATGATCGACATATTACGCACTTCCTAGTTTGAATCGGACCCCGACAGGTCTTCGGCGGTCAGCGATGTCCGGAAGTCGGGCATGGTGACGGTCGCCAGAAGGAAGGTCGTGACGGGAGTGAAGGTCTTGCCGCTGAGCGACACTGTGACGATGGGTGAGATGTCGGGCCCGTTGGGATCGCCGGCAAAGCCGAGACCCGAACCCGAATAGGAGACGCGGACCTGCGCGGGCGTGATACGCGGGTCCATGAGCTGCATGCGCTGCACCAGTGCATTGAAGGCCGCGCCGTTATAGGCGCTCGCGCTCGCCAGGCAGGCGCCGGTGCAGGTGCAGCTGACGTTGGTGCAGGTGATCGTGCCGAGCGCGGCGGCGGGAATATTGTCGCCTTGCGTCAACGTGACGCCGCCGACGCTCTTGTCGACGAAATTCTCGGTGATGAGCGCGCCTTCGACCGGATCGGTGACGATCGCCCAGCGCGCGCCATATTGGGTCGCTTTCTTTGCTTCGTTGACTTCCCACATGTAGCGCCCAGCATCGATGGTCCCCAGGGTGAGGATCATCAGGAGCGGGAGCAGCAGCGCGAATTCGGCTGCGCTGGCGCCATTACGGTCGCGAAGAAGGGCGTGGATCATCGTCATATTCCCATCACCGCCGCTTCCTGCTGGGCGTTGAGCGTGAGGTTGAGCGGAATGCCGATGAAGCCGAACACGGTGCGGTGCGGCAGCGAGGCGTCGACCGCGACCGTGGGCGCGCCGCTTGGATTGTTGCCATAGATACCGCCCATCGTCTCGGTATTGCCGGCATGGGTGACCGTGGTGTCGCAACTCATCGAGACGGTGAAGCTTTCGCCGGTTTCGCCCCATCCCCAAAGGAGGTCGGCGGCAGTGGCATCGAGCGTGCCTTTCTGCGCGATGAGCTTCGTCTGGTTGACGATCGCCGCGCTCGGCGCGCCCGCGCAGGCGGCATATTCTACGAAGGGTTGGCGCCCGGCATAGCGCGCGGCATCGCGCACGCTTTCGACGAGGCGGTTCTGTTCGTAGAAATAATAGCCGACCTCGGCCGCCGCCGCGACGATCAACACCAGAAAGGGCAGGACGAGCGCCATTTCAGCGGCCGCCGCGCCGCGATCACAGCGAAGAAGGCGGCGCACCGTCATTCGATCAGATACGGCACATCGCGCCGCACCACCTGACCGACCGTACCGCCACCCGCCAGTTCGGTAGCGCCGATGATCTCGACATAGAGGTCGCCCTGGTCGGTATATTTATTGTTCGATGCATCGAAACGGTTAAGCGAGGGTTCGACGAGGAAGACATCAACCCATTCGATCACCGGCAGGTCCACCTCGGCGCCGCTGACATTATGTTCGAGGCAATTGATCACCGCAACTGAAAGCAGTCGCCGGTCGCGAACTGTGCTGTCTGGCGGCGCCCCGACTGAGCCGGCGGGGATGATGCCTGGCGAATAACCCTGTGCCGCGCTGCACACCGGCTTATCATGATCGACCAGCGTCGCGCCGCTGGCGCCAGCGGGACTGGAGGCCATCACCATCACGCCGTCGACCATCGTGTCGCGCTTATTTATCTCCCAATCATAGACCTCGTAGCGGGTAGCGTTTTCGGCAAGCCCAGTATTTTTCTGCCAGCTGCCGTCGCCCGTGCCGCTAGTCCACCGCGTTCCCACGCCGCCGTTCGCCGTGGCCACGGTGCGTACGTAGTTGGAACGGAAATAGGCATCGCGATCCCATTTGCCCTTGCCGAACGGGTCAGCCCAGCAACTCCCAGCGGTGCCCGAAGGGATATAGTGGCAGATGTCGCGCGGATGCCCCATCTGATAATTGCCCGTCATAGGCGCAGTGGTGAGCGGACGGTAGATGTTGGCCGCGGTCGGTAGTTTCCATCCATTGTTGTGCAGGCGACAGGCATTGCCGCCCGTAGCGTTCGCAGCACGGCGGACATCCTTCACCGAGTTGATCGAAGCACCGCACGATCCGCCTGCGGGGCAATCGGTGCTGCTGTCATAGATGTCGAAGCGCGTGTTGAGCGCGCCGGTAACCGTGGTGGTCACGCCCGGCTTGGTATCGACGCCGGTCTGCGGGCTGCATCTGCCCGGAGGATTTTCCCAGCCGAGCGCCTGGCGAAGGCCGGGAGCGCCATTGGGAATGTCGGTATTGAGATAGCCATAATTGCCCGGCGCCCAGCCGCCCGGGCTGCCCTGCGTCACCGCGCGCAGACCCACGCCCCTAAAGGCCCCTGCGTCGAAGGTCTTGTCGGACGCGGTCTCGGTGGGATTGCAGAACATCAGGGGCGGGACCTTGCACACAGAAGATCCGAGGCCCGCGACCGCTTTGGCCGAGGCGGTTCCCGAGCTGGCGCCCACCACTGGGGTCAGCGCGAAATTGGCGGTGCGAGCGACCGTGCGCGCGCACACGAAGCGGGCCGAGGCATCGTCGGTGACTTCGCCTACGGTCGGGCAAAGCGTGGAATCGGTCGGATGATCGGCGGTCGCGTCGGCTTCGCTCGCATAGAAGCGCACTTCGGACAGTTCGACCCCCGTGCCCGCGGCCGCGCCATCATTTCCGAAGAAGGTGAGATTGTCGATCAGCGCATTGGCCGCCGCAGTGCCGCGCGCAATCGTCCCCGCCTCCTGGTCGAGTTGGGTCGCGGCGGCAAGCGCGGCCTGGTCAGCGGCATTCTGCAATTCGGTATCGAGCCCGGCGATGCGGGCATAGTCGAAGGCGACCCCGCCGACGGCGACCAGCGCGAAAAGGGTGATTGCGACGGTCGGCGCCACGGCACCGTCATCATTGCGAAACAGATCAAGCCCTATGCGCATCGTCCTTCATCCTAGATGGGTCCGCTGGAACGGCTCGAGCCGCCGCCACCGCCGAGCGAGCCGCCGCCGCTGCTGGCGCCCGACGCGGCGGGCCGCTTGACGCGACCGGTGCGGTAGCGGCCGACCGCGTCGGTCGCCACTTCGCCATTGTCGCCGGGCTCGGCCGAGCCCTCGGCATATTGCGGGTCGGGATCGACCGTCTGGATCGCCTTGTTATAGGCGACCGCGTCGCCGAAGCCGTGGTCGACCGGCGCACAGCCGGACAGGACGAGCATCACGGGCAGCGCCCCGATGACGAGCTTATAGCGCATGTCCATACTCCTTCTCGAGGGCGCCCGGATTGACCTTCGCCATGCCGCCGCCGTTGGCAGGGGCCTGGTTCGGTTGCCGGTTTTCAGGCGCATAGGGCGTGGGTTCCTCGCCGATCGGATACCAACTCGGCATCGCCCGCTCGCCCGGGAGCGAGATGGGTGCGACCGCACCGTCGGTCTTGCCGAGAAGGAAAAAGTCGATCTCGTCGGGAGGCGTGGCCCGGTCGGTGGGCAGCACATGGCGCCCCGCCGCGACCGGACGGACCAGCCGCGGCGTCACCACGATCACCAATTCGGTATCCTGGCGCTGGAAGCCCGAGGAACGGAACAAGGAGCCGATGATCGGGATCGAGCCCAAGATCGGGAACTGCCGCACCGTATCCGAGAAGTCGCGGCGGATGAGGCCTGCGAGCGCGAAACTCTGCCCATCGCGCAACTCGACCGTCGTCATGGCGCGGCGGGTCTGGAGGCCTGGCACCACGATCCCGTTGATCGCAACCGACGCCGAGGTGTCGATCGAGCTGACTTCGGGAGCGACGATCATGTTGATCACTCCGTCGGCCAACACCGTGGGGGTGAAGGCAAGACTTACCCCGAAGGTCTTGAACTCGACCGAGATGGCGCTTCCGCCCGCATCGCTCGACTGGGCGACCGGGATCGGAAATTCGCCGCCCGCGAGGAAGCTCGCGGTTTCGCCCGAAAGTGCGACCAGCGTGGGTTCGGCGAGCGTTGTCACCACGCCCTTGCGTTCGAGCGCGTCGAGTGCCGCCGAGATGTCGGCACCGAAGGCGGTGAAGCTGCCGGTCAGGATGCCGAAACTGTCGACGATCGAGCCGATCGACAGGTCGCCATTACCGAACTGGCTGTTGCCGTCTCCCGGCGTGAGCGATGCACCTTCGCCGATCGCGCCGGCGAAATCGTCATCGCTGATGAACAGCCCGACGCCCATGTCCTTGAGCGCGCTGCGGCGCACTTCGGAGAAGCGGACTTCGAGCATCACCTGCTGCGAGGAGCCGATCGACATCATGTTGACGACCTTGCCCGGCGCATAGGTCTCGGCGACCTGGATCGCGCGGTCCGCGGCGATCGAGGAGGAGACGATGCCTTCGAGCACGATCGAATCGTTGATCATGCGCGCGCCCACCTGGTCGCCCGGAAGCAGCTGCGCGAGCTGGCGCTTGAGGCCGGTGACATCGGGGCCGACCATCACGTCGACCACCGCGATCAGCCGGTTGCGTGCATCATAAAGAGTGAGGCTGGTGGTCCCCACTGTCTTGCCGAGCACATAGAGCGACTGGTCCGACAAGGGCAGCACGTCGGCAATCTCGCTATTGCCGATGAGCGCCTTGGCGAACGGCCGGTCGGCGCGCAGCACCTGGCTCTTGTTCACCGGGACGGTCAGCTCTCCGGCATGGACGCCCTCGGCGGCGCTGATCATCTGCGCGGCGGCAGGTCCGGCCCCCAGGGCGCTTCCGGCCATCGCCAGCGCGATGAATGCGGCTTTCATGGTCCCCCTATTGATCATAGTCCCCCACCTCATAAGTGCTCGTGTTCGTTCCGCGCGTGATCTCGACCTTGGGCTGTGGCGGCGGCGTCGCCGCGGCCCGGCGCGGCGCTTGGCGGCGCACTACCCGCTGCGCCGTCGGGCGCGCCGTCGGAGCGGGCTCGGTGCCGCGTTCGTAGGCGCGCGACAGTTCGTAGCGCAGGTCTCTCAGACTGACGGTCTCGACGACCGGGATATTCTCGTCGATGCCGGGCTTGCGCAGCACGAGGCTGAGCGAGCCGAGCTGCTGGCCGAGCGCCAGTTTTTGCGCATCGACCGGCGTGACTTCGAGCGTCGCGGTCGAGGACACGGCGGGCTGGCCATTTTCCTGCGCGCGCTGGTCCATCGCGATGACGCGGACATTCTGGAGAAGGACGTCGGTGACCTGGCTTTCTGCGCCGTCGATCGGAACGCGGGTGATGAGCACGTCGACCGTGTCATTGGGCTGGATGAAACCCGCCACGCCCGAGACCGCGTTGATCCGCACCGTGGCGGCGCGCATCCCGTCGGGAAGCGTCGCGGCGATCGAGGCGCCTTCGCCTTCGCCCGTGAGGTCGGCGGCAATCAACGGCTGGTTGGTGGTGACCGGACGAAGCACGTGGCGCTTCTTTCCTTCAGGCAGGAGCTCTTCGAGCGATGCGAACGTGCCGGGCGGCAGGCTGGATGTCGGAAATTCGACGAAGCGTACCCGGTCGGGCGTAATCTCGGCTCCGTAGGCCAAGGGTACCGCGGCAACCGCGATGCGCTGGGTCTGGAGATCCCCGCGATCGATCTTGGCTTCGCGGGCCCCGAGATAGCTATTGGCGAGGAAGACGGCCACCAAGCCGACTATGACCGCAATAGCCAAGGCGATAATCGTTTGCCGTCGCATCGTCGCACACCCCCCGTGCTAATTTCCAGTTAATCTGTATCAGTTTTCAACTGTAACTCCTAGGCCTGATGGCCCTTTTCCGGCTTGGCGGATGGTGGAGATGAAAACGGCCGGCCTTATCAATGGCCGGCCGATTCCATTCGGTGGTCAACCGGCCTTACGGGCAGTTGGTACCATCCGACTCGATGCAGGTAGTGGTGTCACCGATGGCGTTGCCGATCGACGAGCCCAGCGCCACGGCAGCAACCGCGAGGGTCGCACCGATAATCGCGAGGATCAGCGCATATTCGGCAGCCGATGCACCCGACTCATCCTTCAACATATTGATAAAGTTAGTCATTTTCCCGTCCCCTAATCGTTTACATTACGACAGGCCCCCCAATGGGACCACTCGACCGAAGGGAAGTCGACGCAGGACATAGGGACTGAGGTAAACGCGTTTTACGCCGCGGGAAACTGACCCCGTCCGCCGCGACCACGACCGCATCGGATATGCATTTGCTGCGCTGCTGTTTACTTTCTGTCAAGCATATCGATTTAACTCTTATTAATATTGTCCGGAGTCTGCCCGGCAAGAAAATCAACGGGTTTCTGCCGAATTTAGCCGTTTAACCGAGAGTTAATCGATCATGATCTGTATCAATTTTGTCTCATTTTGGGCCGCTTTTGGACGTGCGTACGAGCTGGCCATTGCGCGAATCGAGCCGCGACTCGGGCGCGACTCGGGGCCCTGCGACTCGGGGATGCGGGGTCGGACGCCCTGCCGTGACGGAGGTCAGGCCTCGACGCGCTGGCGGTAGGTGACGTTCACGCGCTTCGAGAGAAGGAGATAGGGCGCCCAGAGGAAGATCGAGATCATCACCTTCTTCACATTGCCGTCGAGCAGGGTATGGAGCGGAGCGGCGACCGTGGCAGGCAGGCCTTCGGCCGAGACGACCTGGGCGACCGCGAGCTGCATCGCAAGATCGACCATCCAGATCGCGACCAAGAGACGCGGGAAGAGCGGCACCTTGCGGAGCGCGGCGACGAAGGCGATCGTATAGAGCGACGACAGGAGCACCACGTCGAGCGTCATCATGAAATGGAGCGTCGAGAGCCAGCCCGGAACGGCTTCAGTGATCGCCGGGATGGCGACCAGATATTCGGCCGAACGCACCGGCACGTTGAGCAGCGTCCCGATGAGCAGCGAGACCATGATCCCACTGGTCCCGTAGAGCGGATGCGCCCGCGCTTCCTCGGGCGACACTTTCTTCCACGCGCCCGCGCGCGCGAGGCGGATCTCGGGCTGCGGCATGTCGGCCCCGTCGCGGAACCAGCGCAGCGCCAGTCCCATCGAGACGAGCGGCATGATCGCAAGGAGGATATAGGGCAGCGCGGTCTTGAGGCTGGCCGTCCCGGCGCCCGCGGTGCCCGCGACGACGCGCAGGCTGCACGCCCCCATGGCGAGCACCAGCCAGAAGAGCATGATTTTCCGGAGGCTGCCTTCGAGCGCAGCGAGCAGCGCATGGCTTCTCTCGTGCAGGCGGGCAGCATAGGCGGTGATCATCGGGACACTTTCTTTCAACTGGCCTTGCCCCAAGGCCTAAACGCTTAATCTTGCTATCGAGTTAAGTGCGTGACGACGCAGATCGTTCCCAAAATCGTGCTTTTTTGGTGACACTCGCGCAACGATGGCCGATTTCCGGCCAAGCCCTTGATTTTACGATTTTCCGCTTACAGCATCCCCCTTCCCGACGCCGGCCGAGTATGGGCGGCGACGGGAATTGGGGCTGGCAAGGCGCTCGGCGAGCTGGCCATGTCATGGGGAGAAAAATCTGATGAAGAATATCGTACGTTTGGCTGTCGCGGGCGGCAGCGTGGCTGCTCTTGCGGCCATCACCGGTCCGGCGACCGCCAATCATGCCTGGTCGACCTATCATTGGGACACCGGCAGCACGACCGTGGTGAGCGTTCCGATCATGGATAATGTCTCGGGCGTCTGGGAACAGCATC
This sequence comes from Sphingomicrobium lutaoense, assembly GCF_014195685.1. Classification (GTDB taxonomy): domain Bacteria; phylum Pseudomonadota; class Alphaproteobacteria; order Sphingomonadales; family Sphingomonadaceae; genus Sphingomicrobium; species Sphingomicrobium lutaoense. The sequence goes on from NZ_JACICF010000002.1 coordinate 131,031, forward strand.
TCGATCAGGCGATCGTCGACTGGAACAAGTCGGCGCATATCAATGCCACCGAAATGCCGGGGAGCGCCAACACCAAGCGGTGCCCGATCACCAGCGGCCAGATCGACGTCTGCAACGACACCTATGGTTCGACCGGCTGGCTGGGCATCGCCTCGATCGCCCTGTCGAACGGCCATATCTCGGGCGGCGTGACCAAGGTCAACGACACCTATTTCAACACCTCGACCTATAACAATGACACCTGGCGCCAGCTCGTCATGTGCCAGGAAATCGGTCACGACTATGGCCTTGGGCACCAGAACGAGGACTTCAACACCGACCTCACCACCAGCTGCATGGAATATACCAACCAGCCGGCGGGAAACGAAGGCCCGGATGCCCATGACTATAACATGCTCGCACAGATCTACGGGCACACGCATGGCGGCAGCGGCGGCGGCGGTGAAGAACCGTGCAAGGGCGGCTGGAAGAAGTGCGGCAGCGGCAATGGCAATGGCAAGATGATCGGTCTTACCGGTGCCGGTCCGGCCGACTGGGGCCGCGCCGTCGGCTTCGACAAGCAGGGCCGTGCGAATGTCTATTCGCGCCGTGCCGGTGGCTACACCATCATCACCCATGTGACCTGGGCGATGGGCTACCAGCCCGACCACCATTAATCGTCCGATATCGAACGATCGGGGAGGGCGTCGCATGGACATGCGGCGCCCTTCTTGCTGTGATGCATCCGTTGGGCTGCACCTGCCGCTCGAGCGAAGGATCGACGCCCTTTTCGGCTGCCGACAAAAATTCGTGAGCAACGCGCGTTCGCACTCGTGCCGACGGCGACGCTGAGCGCGGGGTTTTAGGCAAAAGCCGCCTCGAAAAAATCGTCCGGACGCGCTACGCCTCGAAGCGTGGATATCTATCTTCCCATCGCCGGAATGTCGGTCAACGCGCTGCTGATCGTCGCGCTGGGCGCGTTGGTGGGCATCTTGTCGGGACTGTTCGGCGTGGGCGGGGGCTTTCTCACCACCCCTTTTCTCATCTTCTACGGGATCAGTCCCACGGTCGCGGTGGCTTCGGCGACCACGCAGATCACCGGGACAAGCGTGTCGGGCGTCGCCGCGCACATGAAGCGGCGCGGCGTGGATTTCCACATGGGCGCGGTGCTGATTGCGGGGGGCCTTCTCGGCTCGGTCGTCGGGGCGGGACTGTTCCGACTGCTCCAGGCCTCGGGGCAAGTCGATCTGGTGATCGGCTTTCTCTACGTCATCATGCTCGGTTCGATCGGCGGGCTGATGCTGCGCGATGCGCTGGTCGCGCTAGGCTGGCTCGAACCCCGGACCAAGCGCAAGGCGCGGCGCCGGCATAACAAATGGGTGGCGAGCCTGCCGCTTCGTTGGCGCTTCTATGCCTCGGGGCTTTATATCTCGCCTCTCGCCCCGCTCATCCTCGGTTTCCTTTCGGGCATTCTTACCGTGCTGCTTGGCGTGGGCGGGGGCTTCATCGTAGTCCCGGCGATGATCTATCTTCTCGGCATGTCGCCGCGCGTAGTGGTGGGAACCAGCCTCGTCATGATGCTCGCGGTGGCGGCGGCGACCACGCTCGTTCACAGCCTCACCACGTTCGCGGTGGACATCGTGCTTGCCACCTTGCTCCTCGCGGGGAGCGTGGTGGGGGCGCAATATGGCGCCCGGCTCGCCAATGTGATCAAGCCCGACTATCTCCGCCTCGGACTGGCGCTCATGATCCTCGGGGTCGCGATCCGCATGCTGCTCGGCCTCGCCTGGCAGCCCAGCGAAGTCTATTCGATCGTGCAGCTATGATGCGCCCGCTGTTCCTTCTTGCCGCGATGTTCGCGCTGACCGGGGCGTCCCAGCCCCTTCTGGTGCCCGACATCTCGGCGCGCGAAGTGCAGATCCGCTACAGTTTCACCGGCGCGCAGCTACTCCTGTTCGGGGCGATCATCTATCCCGGCGGGCGAGTGCCCGACGAGCCCGCCGAAGTCGCGGTGGTGCTGAAAGGACCGGTCGAATCGATACTGATGCGCGAGAAGGAGAAAGTGGCGGGCATCTGGATGAATGTCGAAAGCCACCATTTCCGCTCGGCCCCCGGCTTCTATGCGGTCGCCAGTTCGGCGCCCCTCGACAGTCTTGTCGACGAGCGCACCGCCGCCATCTACGAGCTCGGCCTCGAAAATCTGCAACTGTCGCCGGGCGGCGGAGCGCGGCCCGAGAAGGAGCGCCGCTTCGAGGCGGGTCTGATCGACCTTCGCGCGCGCCAGCAGCTCTACAAGCAGGAGCCCAATGGCGTCGAGATTTCGGAAGGCGTCCTTTACCGCGCGCGCATCTCGATCCCCAGCCGCGTGCCGGTGGGCACCTATACCGCCGAGACCTATCTCATCCAAGACGGGCGCGTGCTCGCGGTGGCGACCCGCGACATCGTCATCGACAAGACGGGGTTCGAGCGGTTCATCGCGATTTCGGCGGTGCGCCACCCCTGGCTTTACGGCCTGGCGGCGGTGACCATTTCGCTGCTGCTGGGCGCCTTTGCCGCCTTCCTGTTTCGCAAAAGCGAATAAATAACGTACATAAGCCAATATTAACCGCTTTGGGGGTATGGCGATGGACAAAGGTAACCATCAGCAATCGGACAGCGTATCCATGAACGAACAGCCCAATCTCCAGCAGTTTGTCAGCGAACTGAACAGCTATAGCCGCGAGGAAGGCGATACGCCTCCTGCCGTTCGGGGCGCCGAGGCGCCGATCGGCCATGTGCTCGAGATTGCCGGTTCGGGAAGCCGCGTCGTCCTCGACGCGCGGCGGCTGATGGAATTGCAGGGCAACGAGGACCCGGCGCTGTCCATGTCGGGCCAGGTCGGCAGCCAGGTGAAGATGCCGGTGGGAAATAGCTGGCTGATCGCCAATGTCCGCACGATGCGCGCCTTCGAGGGCACCACCGTCCTTGCCCATGTCGACTTTCTCGGCGAGGGCAAGCGCGACAGCAGCGGAGGCATGTCTTCCTTCAAGCGCGGGGTGACGCGCTTTCCCATTCCGGGCTGCGAAGTCCATCCGGTGACCACGCCCGATCTCCAGTCGGTGTTCGCCGCCGACAACCGCCCGCATATCGAGATCGGCACCGTCTATCCGACCGACGACATTCGCGGCGCGCTTTATGTCGACCCGATGCTCGGCAAGCATTTCGCGGTGCTGGGCTCGACGGGTACGGGTAAGTCGACCTCGGTGTCGCTCATCCTCCACCGCATCTGCGAAGCATCGCCCGAGGGTCATATCGTGATGATCGATCCGCACGGAGAATATTCGGCGGCCTTCAAGGGCTTTGGCGAGATTTTCAACGTCGACAATCTCCAGCTGCCCTACTGGCTGATGAATTTCGAGGAGCATTGCGAAGTGATGCTGACCTCGTCGGGCAAGGACCGGCAGCGCGACGAGGACATCCTCGCCAAATGCCTTCTGGAAGCGCGCACGCGCAACAAGATGGCCGCCGAATTCGGAAAGGTCACTGTCGACAGCCCGATCCCCTATCTGCTCACCGACCTCAATCAGATCATCGTCAACGAGATGGGCAAGCTCGACCGGGCGGGCGATGCCGCGCCTTACCAGCGCCTCAAGAACAAGCTCGACGAGCTGCGCACCGACCCGCGCTTCTCGTTCATGTTCTCGGGCATGATGGTGTCCGACACGATGGGCAAGTTCCTTGCCAAGATGTTCCGCCTGCCCGCCGAGGGCCGCCCGATCTCGATCGTCGACGTCTCGGGCGTGCCGTCCGAAGTCACCTCGACCGTGGTGTCGGTGCTGGCGCGAATGGTGTTCGACTATGCCATCTGGTCGCGCACCGAAGCGCAGCGCCCGATGCTCCTCGTCTGCGAGGAAGCGCATCGCTACGTTCCCAAGGACGAAAGCGGGGGCGGCCAGGCGGTGCGCCGTATCCTCGAGCGGATCGCCAAGGAAGGCCGTAAATATGGCGTGTCGCTGGGCCTCATCACCCAGCGCCCGTCCGACCTTGCCGAAGGCGTGCTGTCGCAGTGCGGCACGATCATCTCGATGCGCCTCAACAACGAACGCGACCAGGACGTGGTGCGCGCCGCGATGCCCGAAGGCGCGCGCGGTTTCCTCGATGCCATTCCGGCTCTGCGCAACCGCGAGTGCATCGCCAGCGGCGAGGGCGTGAACATTCCGATCCGCGTCACCTTCGATACGCTCGAGGCCGAGAAGCGCCCGGCATCGTCCGATCCGAGCTTTGCCGAGATGTGGAAGCAGACCGGCGACGAAGAAGGCATCATCTCGCGCACCGTCCGCCGCTGGCGCGGTCACGGCAAATAAGGCCGGCGCGAGAAATCCTCGGGGGAAGGAAGGGCGTCCGCATCGCGGGCGCCTTTTTTCGTCGGGGTCAGGCGGTCGGTGCGGAGGTAGCCGCGACGCGCATCGGGGCAAGCGCCAGATATTCGCGCTGACGCTTCTTCAGCGCCTCGAGCGCGGGACCCGAAAGCGGGGCGCGGCGGACCATGTTGACGCTGCGCGGATCGACGCGGCGCCCGCCCACGCTGATTTCGTAGTGGAGATGCGGCCCGGTCGAGAGACCCGACGAGCCGACATAGCCGATGACCTCGCCGCGCCGCACGCGGCTGCCCGCGGGGACCGCTATGCCGCTGAGGTGCGAATAGCTGGTCACCACCCCGCCTTCATGGGCGATCTTGACGCGACGGCCATGCCCGCCATTCCAGCCCGCCAGCGCGACCTGGCCATCGGCGGCGGCGACCACGGGCGTGCCCTTGCGCGCCCCGAAATCGAGACCGCCATGCATCCGCATGTAGCGGAGGATGGGATGGCGGCGCATGCCATAGTTGGAAGTGATCGGCGCGGCGACCGGCCAGACCATGCCTTCGTCGGCCTGGCCGTCGAGGCCTTCGGTATCGATCCATTGCCGCTTGCCCGCGACCGGCCATTTCAAAAGCGACAGCGGCTCGCCGTCGGAGGGGGAGATCGCGGCGTAGAGCAGAGGGCCGGGCATGCGCTCGCCGCCTTCGCTTTGCCTTTGTTCGAAGACCAGGTCGAACAGCGCGCCATGGCCCAATGCCCCGACATCGACCCGTTCGCCGATCGCCTTGAGATAGTCGGCGGCGATGCGCGGGGTCGCGCCGGCGGCGCGCAGCGACCAGTAGAGACCGCCGTCCGAGCGGCCACGGATGCGCTGCGGCGCGCTGCGGATCGCGATCGAGGCGGTGCGCACGATGAAACGGTCTTCCCGCCTTTCGAGTTCGACCTTGAGATCCTGCCGCGCCATGAGGCTCATCGCCTCGATCGGGCGCGATCCGTCAATGCGCGTGGCGCCGAGCCGGACATTGACCCGCGTGCCCGCAGGGAGCGGAGCGGAGGCCACCGAGCGCACGGCGGCATCGGCCGCGCGGGCATCGCGCGCGGTGACGCCTGCGCGCTTCAACCCGGCTTCGAGGCGATCGCCCTTGCCGAGCGTCGCCACCAGTTCGCGATAGGGCCGTTCGGGAACCGCGCGGAGCGGTTCGACCATCGGCCCGGCGGCCATGCGCATTCCGACCTGGCTGCCGGTGCGGGCTTCGGAAATGCCCGCTGCTGCCAGTTCCTCGGCCTGCTGGCCTTCTGGGAGCGATGGGGGCGATTGTGGGAGCGGCCGCGTCATCGGAAGCGACATCGCCCCGAGAAGGAGGCCCGCACCGCACAGGGTCGCGGCGCCGCGCCACCAGCGCGCGCTGCCCACGTTCGAGCGCAGGTCGACGATCAGCCAGGCATCGTCTTCGACAATGGGGGACGCGGCGGCGCGGGCGCGCAGAGCGCGCCAATCGCTCATTCCGTCCGGGGCCATATCGTTCATACGCTCTCTTGGCGGTCTCTTCCCTGCGCGCTCCCCCGCGCGCGAATCGATCCGCTTCCTTATGCCCGATCATGGTTAACAAGCCGCTATGGCCGAAAAAAGCCACGACCATCGCCGGTTGGCCCTTGCATCGCTGCGCGGCGCGCCCCAGAATCCTTGCCATGTCCCGACACGCGGACGGCCTAGTCCGGGCCATCTTGGGCCCCACCAATACCGGCAAGACCCACTTGGCGATCGAGCGGATGTGCGCCCATTCATCGGGCGTGATCGGCTTCCCGCTGCGCCTCCTTGCGCGCGAGGTCTATGACCGGGTGGTCGCGCTGAAAGGCGAGAGCCAAGTCGCGCTGGTGACCGGCGAGGAGCGCATCGTGCCGCCAGGCGCGCGCTATGTCCTGTGCACCGCCGAATCCATGCCCGTCCCGAGCCGCCAGGGCGATCTTCTGCCCGGCGAGCCCGGCGACTTGCCGCGCGACTATGCCTTTGCCGCGATCGACGAAGCGCAACTGGGGATCGATCCCGAACGCGGCCATGTCTTTACCGACCGGATGCTGCGCGCGCGGGGACGCGAGGAGACGCTGATCCTCGGTTCGGACACGCTGCGCCCTGTGGTGCGCGAACTGCTTCCCGAGGCCGAGATCGTCTCGCGCCCGCGTTTTTCCACCTTGAGCTATGCCGGATCGACCAAGCTGTCGCGGCTGCCGCCGCGCAGTGCGATCGTCGCCTTCTCGGCCGAGCAGGTCTATGCGATCGCCGAAATGCTGCGCCGCTTCAAGGGCGGGGCAGCGGTGGTGATGGGCGCATTGTCGCCCGCGACGCGCAATGCCCAGGTCGATCTCTTCCAGCGCGGCGAAGTCGATTATCTGGTTGCCACCGATGCCATCGGCATGGGGCTCAACATGGACGTGCGCCATGTCGCCTTCGCGGGGCTGTCCAAGTTCGACGGTCGGCGCGAGAGGCGGCTGCGGATCGCCGAGATGGCGCAGATTGCGGGCCGCGCGGGGCGGCACCAAACCGACGGCACCTTCGGCTCGCTCGCGGTGGGCGATGGCGGGGCCGAATTCACCGACGAGGAAATTGCCAATATCGAGGCGCACCGCTTCCGCCCGATCGAGACGCTTTTCTGGCGCAATGCCGATCTCGATTACAGCGATGTGAGCGCGCTGATCGCGAGCCTCGAGGAAAAGAGCGAGGACCCGCTGCTGCGCTCTGCGCCGCTCGCCATCGATCTCGCGGTGCTCAAGATCCTCGCCGAGGATCCGGCGATCGCGGCGCTTCGCGGCAACAAGGCGCGCACGCTCTGGGCCTGTTGCGGGCTGCCAGATTTCCGGAAAGTGGGGGCGACCCATCATGCGCGCATGGTGCGGCGCATCTATTCCTATATCGGCGAGGGCGGGCATATCCCGCAGGATTGGTTCGCCGCCGAGGTCGCGCGGCTCGATCATGTGATGGGCGATATCGAAACGCTCGCCGACCGGCTCGCCGGAGTGCGCAGCTGGGCCTATATCGCACAGCGGTCCGACTGGCTGCAAAACCCCGCGCGCTGGGCCGAACGCACCCGCGAAGTCGAGGCGCGGCTGTCCGATGCGCTCCATGCCGGGTTGACCCAGCGCTTCGTCGACCGGCGCACCGCAGTGCTGGTACGCGACATCGGCGCGCATGGCGCCGACGCGCTGCCGGTCACGGTGGCCGCCGATGGCGAAGTATCGGTGGGTCCCGAACCGATCGGCCATTTGCAGGGCTTCGATTTTACTGTCGATCCGACCGCGCGGCTGGCCGACAAGCGGCTGCTGCTCGCAGCGGCCGAGCGGCGGCTGGGCAAGGAATTGGCGCGTCGCGCGCGCAAGCTGGTCGATGCCCCCGACACCGCATTCCAGCTGGTTGAGGATGGCGACCGGATCGGCATCGCCTGGGAAGGGCAGCTTCTTGCCCATCTCGCGCCCGGCCGCTCGCTTCTCGAGCCCGCGGTCCGGACGACCCGCGCGCTCGACCGATTGTCGGCACCGCAGCGCGCGGCGCTTCGCGGGCGGCTCGAACGCTGGCTCGAGACGATGATCGAACGGCATCTCTCGCCGCTCAAACAATTGGGCGATGCCGCCTCGGACAAGAAAAGCACGCCCGGCGTGCGCGCGGTCGCGGCGATGCTCGTCGATGCCGGCGGGCTGTTGCCGCGCAAGTCGCTGATGGCTGCGATCAAGGCGCTCGAGAAAAGCGACCGCACCGCGCTCCACAAGCTGCGGGTGCGCCTCGGCGCGCTCGACGTTTTCATCGCCACCCTCCTCAAGCCTGCCGCGCAGCAATGGCGCGCGGCCTTGCTGGCGGTGCGCGACGACCGGCCGATGCCGCGCCTTCCGGCACCCGGCGCAGCGCTGCTCGACGGTGGGGCCGACGAACATGGCGCGGCGCTGGCCTTCCGGCGAGTGGGACAGAAATGGCTGCGCGTGGACATGGCCGACCGGCTCGCCGCCCATGCGCTCAAGGCACGGTCGCGGCACGAACCCGATCCCGTCGATCTGCCGCTCGCGACCAGTCTCGGCCTCGACGAGGGGGCGATCCGCAAGCTGATGGCCGACGTGGGCTTCGTTCCCTCGGGCGAAGCGTGGAAGTGGCGCGGCCATCGGCGGCGCAAGGCGCAGGGCAAGCAGGCGCGGCGGCAGGCAAGCCGGCCCAGCAATGCCTTCGCCGACGCGCTCAAGGACCTGAAATAGGGCACGAGGCGGAGCGTTGCGGCTCGACACCTTTCTCTATCGCGTGCGCTATGCCCGAACGCGCGGGCGGGTCCAGCACCTCCTTGCCGAGGGCAAGGTGCGGATCGACGGGCGGCGGGCGGAAAAGCCTGGCCTGGCGGTGCGGGAAGGCATGGTCCTCACGCTTCCATTCCACGGCAGCGTGCGGGTGTTGCGCATCCTCTCGCTGCCCGAGCGGCGCGGCCCGGCGAGCGAAGCGCGCGGCTGTTACGAGGAGCTGGGGAAAGATGCGAACGACTCGCATCAGGCCCCTAGCGATTGACGCGGTGAATCCTGCGCCTTAGCGACAGGGCAAAGTTCAGAACGGAGCCAGTAAACCATGACCTATGTCGTCACCGACGCCTGCATCAAATGCAAATATATGGACTGCGTCGAGGTCTGTCCGGTCGACTGTTTCTACGAAGGCGAGAACATGCTCGTCATCAATCCCAACGAATGCATCGACTGCGGCGTTTGCGAACCCGAATGTCCCGCCGAGGCGATCCTGCCCGACACCGAGGCCGATACCGACAAGTGGGTCGAACTGAACAGCAAATATAGCGCCGCCTGGCCGAACATCACGGTCAAGAAGGAAAGCCCCGAGGACGCCGACGAATATAAGGGCATGGAAGGCAAGTTCGAGAAATTCTTCTCGCCCGAGCCCGGCGAAGGCGACTGATCGCCCGGGAACCCGACACAGCTTCCAATCGCTGAACCCCTCGAAGCCACCATGTTTCGAGGGGTTTTTTCATGTCCAGCCTGCGCGCCCTCCTTCTTTGTGCCGCCGCCCTTGCCGCCGCGCCTGCTCACGCGCAGGACGAGGGCAGTTCGATGGCGGTGGACGAGCCGCCCTTGCCCCCGCCTTCGGCGATGGATGCCGACAGCATCACCGTCGGGCTGGGTGCGGCCTATGGCCCCGACTATGAAGGATCCGACGATTACCGCTTCATCCCGGGCGCGCTCGTGCGCGCCAAGTTCGGCGATGTGCGTATCGTCACGCGGGGCTTGCGCCTCTACGCCACGCTGACCCCGCCCGGCGATGGCGATATGTCCTTCGATGCCGGGCCGATCGTCGGGGTGCGCCTGTCGCGCAGCGGCAAAGTCGACGATCCCGTCGTCGACCAATTGCCCGACCGCGACGTCGCGGTCGAACTGGGCGGGTTCGCAGGGCTGACCTTCAAGGGGCTCACCAATCCCTACGACCGGCTGTCCTTCCGCCTCGATGCCGTCCACGATGTCGCGGGCGCGCATGATGACTGGCTGATCGGGCCCAATGTGGATTTCTCAACCCCGCTGTCGCGCAAGACCTTCGTCGCGCTGTCGCTCGGCGCCGAGATCGTCGGGGACGATTTCGCCGCCACCTATTTCGGCGTGACACCCGCCGAGGCGGCAACGGTGCCGGCGCTGGCTCCCTACAGCCTCGATGGCGGGCTGAAGAGCATCGGCGGGGGACTGGTGCTGGGACAGAGCCTCGAGGACAATCTGCTCGAAGGCTTCTCGCTGTTCGGGACGGTCAATTACGAGCGGCTGCTCGGCGATTTCGCGGACAGTCCGCTGGTCGCCGACCGGGGCAGCGCCAACCAATGGTTCCTCGCCGCGGGCGTGGGCTACACTTTCTAGCGGCCATAAAAAAAGGGAGGAGCCGGACCCGTTAAAGTCCGAGCGTGAAGCCGACACGGGCGCCGACATCGCCGCCCTTGTTGAAGCCTGCTGCGACACCGGCATTCACCGCGGCCTTCTCGCCCACGAGAGCGCCGATCTGCAGCGCACCCGCGGCCGCGCCGCGATAATAGCCGACGTTGCCGGTGATGTTGACATCGCTGCCCGGCAGGAAGGTCCCGCCGCCCAGCGCGATCGCCACGGCGGTACCCGCCGCTGCCCGGTCATCGACCCGCTGGATGTCGTTACCGAGATCGAAGGCCATGGTCTCGAGCGAGTTCAGGCGGGCATTCTGCTGGTCGTCCATCTGCATGACGGCATAAAGCTGCGCGCCATTGACCGCATCGGTCGAGCCTGCCGACACCGAGCCGGCCGCAACGCCCGAGACGGTGCGACCGCCGACATGGACCTGGTTGTCGGCCGTGGCCGTCGTCCCGGCACCGATGGCGACGCTGTTGCTGTAGCCGCCGTCGGAGGCATTGGTGCCCGTCGCGCTGGCCGGAGTGCCCACGCCGCCGTTGAAGTTGAAGAAGGCACTATTGTTGCTGTTGGCGTTGATCGCGGCGATGGCGGCATTCTGCGCGGCATCGCTTACCTCGAGGCTGGCGATCGCCATGGCATTGGCGTTGATTGCGTCATCCTGCAGCGCATCATTGGTCTGCAGCACGGTCACGTCGGCGCGCAGGTCGCCAATGTCGGTCGCATTCTGGGCGATCGCATTGTTCTGCGTGGCGTCCGAGGCTTGGAGGACGGTAATGTCGGCCTCGTTCTGCGTCACACGGCCATCGAGCACGGTGATGTCGCTGCTGTTCTGCGCGATCGCGCCTTCGGCGGTGGTCACGCGGCCGTCGAGGACGGTGATGTCGGCCTCGTTCTGGGTGACGCGGCCGTCGAGCACGGTGATGTCCGCGCTGTTCTGCGCGATCGCGCCTTCATTGACCGTGACGCGGCCATCGAGGACCGAGATGTCGGCCTCGTTCTGGGTCACCCGGCCGTCGAGCAGCGTGATGTCCGCGCTGTTCTGGGCGATCGCGCCTTCGTTGACCGTGACGCGCCCGTCGAGAACCGTGATATCGGCTTCGGCCTGGCCGAGACGGCCGTCGAGAGCGGTGATGTCCGCAGCATTCTGCGCGATGTCGGCGGCGTTCTGCGCGATATCGCCTTCGTTGACGGTGACCCGTGCATCAAGCGAAGCGATGTCCGATTCGTTCTGCGAAACGCGCCCTTCGAGCGCGGTCACATCGCCCTGCGTCTGGCCAAGGCGGAGGTCGAGATCGGCGATGTCGGCGGCATTGGCGGTCACCCGCGCATCGAGATTGCCGATCGCGAGATTCTGGACGACGTCGCTATTTTCGAGAACGGTGACGCGTGCGTCGACATCGGCAAGCCCGTTCGCGTTGACATCGACCTGCGCCTGCAGATTGGCGTCGGCGGCGATGCGCGCCGCGGTTTCGGCGTCAATCGCGGTCTGGAGTGCCGCGTCGGCGGCGATGCGCGCCTGCTGCTCGGCATAGAGCTGGCCGCCATTGACGGCATCGGTGCTTCCTCCGGCGACGAGGCCTGCGGCGACATTGACGATCTGCCGTTCATTGCCGACCGCGCCGACCGACACGGTGTTGGCGGTGTCGGCGACCGAGCCGGTGCCGATCGCGACGCTGCCGTTGGCGGTCGCGGTCGCGCCCTGGCCAAGCGCGACGGCGCCGTCCGCAGTGGCGGTGGCGCCCTGGCCGACGGCAGTGGCGCCATTGGCGGTCGCGGTCGCGGCTTGGCCGACGGCAGTCGCGTTGGCGGCGGCGCCGACCGTCGCGGTCGTCCCGCAGGCGATGATGTCAGTGGCCAGCGAAACGATACAGTCCTGCGCCGCGGCGGGCCCCTAAAGGGCTACCGACATGGCCAGAATGCTGATGGAGGGAAGGATAGTCTTGTTCACGCTCAACTCCTCAATTGAAAGGTTACCCGAGCAAGTGGACAAGAAAATGCAAACGCCACTTCCTTTGTTCCATCAATGATTTGCGTTAACTTTCTTCCGTCTAGATTCGGCACTGAAGGAAGAATAAGGCGGCCCCCGAAGGGGCCGCCCGGTCAATCGAAAAAATTCGCGAATGCCTATTCGGCGTCCGCCTCGATCAGCAGCTTGGGCCGCGGATCGGGAAGCGGCGCATCGCGGTCGCCGGTCTTCAGATAGGTGTCGAACCAGCGCATCATCCGCAGATTGTAATCATATTGCGCCGCGGCCTTGCGGTTGCCATGACCTTCGCCCGGATAGAGCACCAGACGGACGGGCGTGTCGGTCCGCACCTTGATCGAACGGTAGAGCTCGTAGCTCTGGCTCGGGCTCACGCGGGTGTCCTCTTCGCCATGCAGGATGAGGATCGGCGTATCGGCCTTGTCGACATGATAGATGGGCGAGACCTCGAGCATCTTCTGCCAATTGTCCCACGGCCAGGCGCGCGAATGGACATTGTACATCTCGTAGGGGATGTCGGTGGTGCCGAACTTGGAGATCTGGTTCGAGATGCCGACGAACATCACCGCTGCGGCAAATTCCTCCGACAGCGCGGTCGCGGCCCAGGCCGAGGCATAGCCGCCATAGGAACCGCCGGTGATGCCGACACGGTCGCGATCGGCGATGCCGCGCTCGACCAGCGCGCGCTTGGCATCGACCAGATCGGCGAATTCGGGATCGGTATAGCGGCCCTGGTGCTGCTTGGAGAAAGCGGTGCCATAGCCGGTCGAGCCGCGATAATTGGGCAGGAACACGGCATAGCCCTTGCCCGCCGCGACCTGGCCCGGCCCGCCATAATTGGTCACCCAGCCATTCGATTCATGCGCTTCGGGACCGCCATGCACGTCCATGATGAGCGGCGCGCCGCCCTGGGGAACGCCGCCGACCGGATGGATCAGCACGCCCTCGATTTCCTGGCCGTCGCGCGCAGTGTAGCGGAAGGTCTCCTGCTTGCCCAAGTCGATGTCCTTGAGCCAGGCATTGCTTTCGGTCCAACGAGTGAAGCTGCCGCCGTCGAGCTTGAACAATTCGCTCGGGTGGCTCGGCGAGGAAGCGCGTGCGACGAGCGTGCCGCCGTCGGCTTCGATGCCGGTGAGGATGAGCGCGCCGGGATCGACTTCGCCCGCCATATTGCCCGCGGCGTCATAATAGCGAAGAACGCTCTGGGCGCCCTTGTGGATAATCACCGCGAGACGGCCGTCGTCGAGCCATTCGCCGTCGACCGCGGCCTCGGGGGCGCCGGCATTGAGCGCGCGGAATTCACCCGTCGCGGTATCGACGAGATGGATGGTGGTATCCGCGGGGTCGTTCATGTCGACGCCCGCGATCAGCGAGAGCTGGCGCCCGTCGGGCGAGATTTCGACATCGCCGACCTTGCCCGGTGTCTTCACCTCGGCGCGTACATTGCCGCTGGCAAGATCGAGGACATGGAAGCGCTTGGAGGTATAGGTGTCGTCGATCTGCGGAGTGGGCTGCGATCCGATCACCGCATAGCTGCCGTCGGGCGAGACCTTGAATTCGGTGACATAGCCCGGGATCGCGATTTCGGCCGGGTCCTTTCCGGCGTCGAGGTCGCCGATCGCGGCACGGAACAGGCGATTGAAGCGCGCCTCTTCCTCATAGACGATGGCGTCGAAACCCTTGTCCTTTTCCTTGTCGCGCGCTTCGTCCTCGGCGGCGGCGGCGAGCATGTAGATGCTCGCCCCGTCAGGCGCCCAGGCATGGCTGTTCACGCCGGCATCGCCGAGCGCCGCGATCTTGCGATAAGTGCCGCCATAGACGGGCAGCGCATAGACCGAGCGATGGTCGTCATCCTCGGCCTTGTGCAAAAAGCTCACCCAGCGGCCGTCGGGCGAGAATTTGATGTCCGAGGCGCTGATGGTCGAGGGCAGATATTCGGTCGCCTGTTGCGGGCCGGTCGCGATCATCAGCTTCGACTGGTAGCTGTCATTTTCCTCGCCGGCGACGATGTCGGGCGTGCCGCCTGACTGGTAGGCGACGCGCGCGCCGTCGGGGGAGACCGCGATCGCGCCCACGCTTTTCAGCTTCGCGACGTCCTCCGGCGTCATCGGGCGCGCGAGCGCGGGCGTGGCAATCAGAAAGGCGGAAAGCGCGGTGGCGCCGAACAGCATCTTGGTCATGGTGTCTCCCGGACATCAGGTGAATGGATTTCGCGCCACACCCTACAGATGGCGGCGGCAATGGCAATTGCGCCTTTCGCTCGACTTTCGCGGGCGGCTTCGCCAGACTTGGCCCTCCCTGTTTGCTTGACCATCGTGGAGACCCGCCATGCCCCTCACCGCGCTGACGATCGCCCTTGCCGCCCAGTCGATTTCGCAGCCCGTGCCGCGCGCCGAATATCTGGCGACGATGGACGCGCAATTCTCGGCGATGGACAGCGATGGCAATGGCTGGGTCACCTCGGGCGAAGCCGCGCGGAAGATGACCGTGGATACGCAGGCGCAGGTGATGGCCGCCAACCGCCAGATCTTCCAGCGGCTCGACAAGGATCGCAACGGCCAGCTTTCCGCCGAGGAATTTGCCGGACTCGCGGCCTCGCCGCCGCCCGCCGATCCGTCGAACTTCATGCAGCGCGTCGATCTCAACAAGGACGGGCAGGTGACGCTGGTCGAGCATCGCACCGTGATGCTCGCGACCTTCGACCGGATCGATGCCGACAAGGACGGGGTGGTGACACCCGAGGAAATGCAGGGCGCGACCGGGGGAGCCGCGGGCCAATAGGCCTTCACCTTCGCGCCCGAAAGGCCTAAGAGAAGCCCATCCCCGGGGAGCCGGCCTTGGCTGAGAGGAACGTGTGGCAGCGTTCGACCCGCAGAACCTGATCCGGCTTACCCCGGCGTAGGAAGTGGATGATGCGCGTTGCGGCAAGGCCCGCTTCCGCCCGTCCGCTCCCGGCGACAGTAGGAGCGATTATCCATGCCCGATCTCGAGCTGACCGGTTGGCTGCTTCTGGCGTTCGGTCTCTATTCGCTTGCCGCGTCGCTCGGCGAACTGCGCAATCCGGGGCAATGGAAGGCGATGGTCGAGGGCCTCAACGACAGCTATGCCCTCTCCTTCCTCGCCGGGCTGGTGGTGTTTTCGCTCGGGTTCGCGATCGCGCTTGCCCATCCACTCGACCTGTCGGCCGATCCCCGTGCGGTAATCGTCAGCTTCATCGCGTACGGAATGATCATCGAAGGCATCACCTTTTTTGCCTTCCCCCGCTCGATGAGCGCCTTCGCCACCCGTCTCCTCAGTGCGGCGAGCCCGCTCTGGGTCATCATTTCGGCGCTGCTTGGCCTCATTGCCATCGTCGCCGCTTTCCCCCTTCTCCCCTTCTAGAAAGAATTTTCCCATGGCAGACCGCGACCCCAACATCGCTTCGCAGCCCCGCGTGACCACCGGCCCCATTCGCGGATCGCGCAAGATCCATGTCGAGGGCCGCGACGGCGTGCGCGTGGCGATGCGCGAAGTCCTCCTCGAAGGCGGCGAAGCGCCGGTGCCGGTCTACGATCCGTCGGGCCCCTATACCGACCCCGATGCCAAGATCGACATCATGGCGGGCCTGCCCGAACTTCGCCGCGACTGGATCCGCTCGCGGGGCGATGTCGAGGAAGTCACCCAGCGCGAAGTGAAACCCGAGGACAATGGCCAGCTCGGCCCCGACCGTTCGGGCGGGGTCGATCCCTTCCCCAATGTCCGCCGCCGGGTGCTGCGCGCCAAGCCCGGCCATAATGTCACCCAGATGCACTATGCGCGCAAAGGCATCATCACCCCCGAGATGGAATATGTCGCGATCCGCGAGAATCTGGGTCGCGAAAAGGCGCTCGGCCTGCCGCGCGACGGCGAGAGCTTCGGTGCGTCGATCCCCGATTTCATCACCCCCGAATTCGTCCGCGACGAAGTGGCGCGCGGGCGGGCGATCATTCCCAACAATGTCAATCATCCCGAATCCGAGCCGATGGCGATCGGGCGCAATTTTCTCGTCAAGATCAACGCCAACATCGGCAACAGCGCGGTGGCATCGGACGTCGCCACCGAGGTCGACAAGATGGTCTGGGCGACCCGCTGGGGCGCCGACACGGTGATGGACCTTTCGACGGGCCGCAACATCCATGACACGCGCGAATGGATCATCCGCAATTCGCCCGTGCCGATCGGCACCGTGCCGATCTACCAGGCGCTGGAAAAGGTCGGCGGGATCGCCGAGGACCTGACCTGGGAGATCTTCCGCGACACGCTGATCGAGCAGGCCGAGCAGGGCGTCGACTATTTCACCATCCATGCGGGCGTTCGCCTGCCCTACGTCCCGATGACCGCGAAGCGCGTCACTGGCATCGTCTCGCGCGGCGGGTCGATCATGGCGAAATGGTGCCTTGCCCATCACAAGGAAAGCTTCCTCTACGAGCATTTCGACGAGATCAGCGAAATCATGAAGGCCTATGACATCGCCTATTCGCTGGGCGATGGCCTGCGGCCCGGCAGCATCGCCGATGCCAATGACGAAGCCCAGTTCGCCGAGCTATACACGCTGGGCGAACTCACCAAGCGCGCCTGGGAACAGGATGTGCAGGTGATGATCGAGGGCCCCGGCCATGTGCCGATGCACAAGATCAAGGAGAATATGGAAAAGCAGCTCGAGGCCTGTGACGAAGCGCCTTTCTATACGCTCGGGCCGCTCACCACCGACATCGCGCCCGGCTATGACCATATCACCAGCGCGATCGGCGCGGCGCAGATCGGTTGGTATGGCACCGCGATGCTCTGCTATGTCACGCCCAAGGAACATCTCGGGCTGCCCGACCGCGACGATGTGAAGGTGGGCGTGGTGACCTACAAGCTGGCTGCCCATGCGGCCGACCTCGCCAAGGGCCATCCCGCCGCCAAGGTGCGCGACGATGCGCTGTCGAAGGCGCGCTTCGAATTCCGCTGGCGCGACCAGTTCAACCTGAGCCTCGATCCCGACACGGCCGAGCAATATCACGACCAGACGCTGCCCGCCGAAGGCGCCAAGACCGCGCATTTCTGCTCGATGTGCGGGCCGAAGTTCTGCTCGATGAAGATCACCCAGGAAGTGCGCGATTTTGCCGCGAAGCAGGAAGCGGGCGTGCTCAATTCGCTTCAGCCCGAAGCCGATGCGCCGGTCGACGGCAGCCAAGTCGAAAGTGCCGAGGAAGGCATGGAAAAGATGAGCGCGGTCTACCGGGCCAAGGGCGACAAGCTCTATCTCGACGAGGAAGAGGTCGAATGATCCGCATCGCCACCGCCGCGCTCGCGGCGCTCGCTCTCGCGGGCTGTACCGACGCGTCGGGCGATGCGCCCGTTTTCACTCCCTCGAGCCTGCCCTATCCCTTCTCGAGCGCGGTGGCGGTCGATGGCGTGCTCTATCTTTCGGGCGAGATTGGCGTGCTCGACGATGGCCGGACGCTCGCGCCCGGCGGGATCGAGCCCGAGACGCGGCAGATGTTCAAGCGGATCGGCAAGTCGCTGGCGGCGCACGGCCTCGGTTTCGACGATGTGTTCAAATGCACCGTGATGCTCGCCGACATGCGCGATTGGCCGGCCTTCAACGCCATCTATGCCGAACATTTCAGGAAAGGCCGCTATCCGGCCCGCTCGGCGATGGGCGTGAACGGGCTGGCGCTGGGCGCGCGGGTCGAGATGGAATGCTGGGCCTGGCAGGGGGACTAAAATCCGCCCCCTTTCGTAGAGTTTCGCTTCCCTGCCTCCGGGATCGTCCCCTAGCCTATCGGGCATGATGCGCCGGATCGTGACATCCGCAAAATTGCTGCTTGCAGCAACGGGGGCGCTCACCCTCACCGCCACCGCCGCCGCGCAGGAAGAGCAGGAGCGCCCCTCAAAACCGCGCCCCGCGCCCGACGATCCCGACGAACGCCTCCTCCCGCTTCCTCCGGCCGAGTTCGACAATGAACTCGCCATCGGCGGCGAGGATGTCGAAGCCAAGAAGATCGAGACCCGCCTCAGCGTCGAGGTCGAGATCAATGGCACCGGCCCCTATCAATTCATCGTCGACAGCGGCGCCGATACCTCCGCGGTGGGTTTTCGCATCGCCAACGATCTCAACCTGCCTTTGTCCACTCCGGCCACCATGGTCACCATCAATTCGCGCGACATCGTCGACCGCGTTCATGTCGCCTCGCTGGGGCTGGGTCCGACAACCACGGAAAATCTCGTCCTCCCCGTGCTTCGGGAAAGCGACATGGGCGGCGAGGGCATGATCGGCATCGATGCCCTGGCCAGCAAGCGGTTGCTGATGGATTTCGACGACAAGGTCATCAAGGTCGAGGATGCGCGCAGGAAGATCCGCAGCGAACCGGGCGAGATCGTCATCACCGCGCGGCGCCAGCGCGGCCAGCTCATCCTCACCGAGGTCGATGCCTCGGGCGTCAAGCTCGACGCGATCATCGATACCGGCAGCCAGATTTCGATCGGCAATAGCGCGCTGCGCCGTGAATTCACTCGCCGCCAGACCGCCACCATCGAGAAAACCGAGATCATCGGCGTCACGGGACAGACGGCCGATATCGACATCGCGATCCTGAAAGAGTTGGAGCTTGGCCCCATCACTCTGCGCAACGTTCCCGTCGCCTTCGCCGACGTTCAGCCCTTAGCCGCCTTCGGCCTCGCCGACGAGCCCGCCTTGCTGCTCGGCACCGATATATTGGAGAAATTCCGCAGCATCTCGCTCGACTTCAAGTCGCGCAAGGTCCGCTTCCGCTTGCGCCGCTGCCACACCCAGCGCGTCGTGCTCGGCCCGGCGGCGCGTTTGTCCTCGCGGATCAAGGCCAATGACCATGCGGCTTGCCGGTAGGGGCCACGCGCGCGGACCCTTTTCTGCGCGCACACGCTGCTTGAGCGACGTCGGGAGCCCTATGGGCAGTTTTCCATCGCGCGCTTCGCCATCCGCTCCATCGCACGCGCAAGCTTTTCGTCGGTTTCCTCGGCGTCTTGGGCCATTTGGACCATGCGTTCCGCCATCGCCATTTTTTCGAGATTGCGGGCGAGGGCGATGGCAGTCTGATAGCTGACCCGTTGGGATTGCTTCGCTTTGCGCAGCGCTCCTGCCAGCGCAACGTCGCGCAGCGGGCCCCGCACGATCGTTTCGGCATCGTTGCGGGCATCCTCGAGGATTGCATTCACCCAGATATTGTTCGCCTCGCCTCGGCTTGCGTCGACTTGCTCGATGAAGTGGGCGAAAGCGTCCCGTTGCTCGGCGCTGCGACGAGCATCTTCCTCGACGATGCTTTGCATAATCTCACTTGCCAACCAGCCGCGCACCTCGGGTAGGCGCTCGGCCATTTGCCGCTCACCGTCGCACAAGTCCTGGAGCGCCATCATCAGCAGGCTGCGTGTGGTATCGACCATTGCCATCGGATCTGTCCTTTCCAATGGAGTGAACAACTGTCGGGCCGATCCTTTCCCGAAATTTTCCCCGAAGTGCGGCTCGCCCTACGGCGCGGCGCAACATGGACCAGGACCGAGGTGAAGCGGAGCTGGGAGGCAAGTGCGGCGCCTTCCCGCCGCGTCTCGCTGAACCGTGGCTCTTCCACTCCCAAACGGGCATCTTGCTACCGGCCTGTTCGTTTCCTCCATGTCCCCGGCCATCCCGCCGGGACCGAGTAGAAAGGAGTAACGACATGACCACCACCACTTATGATCGCGAACGAAATGACCTGCTTACGCGGGATGAAACGAGCATGCTGATCTCTTCCGACAAGGTCGAGGGCACGACGGTCTACGACCGCGACGGCGAGAAGCTCGGTAGCGTCAAAAAGGTGATGCTGACCAAGCATGACGGGCGCGTGCGCTACGTCGTCATGGGCTCGGGCGGCCTTTTCGGCATGGGCGAGGATTTCACTCCACTGCCGTGGGACGCGCTCGAATATGATACCGACATCAATGGCTACCGCCTCAAGACACTGTCGAAGGACGATCTTGAACGGGACGAACCCCCGCGCTTCTCGTCGCAGAAGGATCAAAATTGGGACGAGGATTATGAGCGCCGGGTTCGGCTCTATTATTTCCCGGCAGTCTGATCGAGATGATCGGATCAACGAGAAGGGCGGCCCTCGCGCCGCCCTTTTTCATGGGTTGATCACTTGCATTCCGATGTACTGGCTGGGCTGGGCCAACGGCTGGAAATTAATCGACGCGCCGCCAAGCGGGCAGGTACCGGGTTCGTGCTATCTACCGGGTAGCGTTCTGCAGGCGCCAAGTCATCGCGAAATATTGGCGGATTGCCGCAGGATGAAATTTTCCGCTCTGTGGACAATTGTTGTCGTTAATTGGATGTTCAGTTCCAAATGGTCTAGGCTGCCAGCGATGAAGTTTGCGTAATTTTGCGTTCTGTTTCAAATGGTTAACAAATAGTGAAGGAATGAGACAATGAAGACCCGTATTCTACTGACGGCTAGCGCCATTGCTCTCGCGACGACTTCCGCCACCGCCTTCTGGTCGC
This sequence comes from Sphingomicrobium lutaoense, assembly GCF_014195685.1. Taxonomy (GTDB): domain Bacteria; phylum Pseudomonadota; class Alphaproteobacteria; order Sphingomonadales; family Sphingomonadaceae; genus Sphingomicrobium; species Sphingomicrobium lutaoense. The sequence goes on from NZ_JACICF010000002.1 coordinate 151,744, forward strand.
AGGAAGACACGCAGTTCGATTATGACGCCGACGCTGCCGAGGCACGGGCCGAATATGACGCCGAGGTCGCGGACATCGAAGCCGACCGGGTGCAGGCGATTGCCGAGCTCGAAGCCGTGCTGAACAATCCCAATTCTTCGCCCGAAGACATTGCCAAGGCGCAGGAAGACTATGCCGAGGCGATGGCCGAACTCGACGGCGAGCTGGCCGAAGCACAGGCCGAGCTTGACGAGGAACTGCGCGACATCGCGACTGACCTCGCCGAAGATCTCGAGGACGATGCCAAGGACGCGGCAGAAGACCGTGACGACGATCTCGAGGACGAAATGGAAGACGCCGCCGAAGCTGCCGAAGAAGCAGCCGAGGAAGCGGCCGAAGCCGCCGAGGAAGCTGCTGAAGAGGCCGAAGAAGCCGCTGAGGAAGCTGCCGAGGAAGCTGCTGAAGAGGCAGCCGAGGAAGACGCCGAGGACGATCACGACGACGACTGATCGCCAACGCAAATCCGAATGTTTCATGGGCGCGTCTTGGTCCCAAGGCGCGCCCATCGATTAAGCGAGGGGGAAACCTGACAATGAAGAAGATTCTGACCGGCTGCCTGATGGCCGGAACCGCAATGGCGCTGCCAGCCGCAGCGCATGCCAACGACAAATGGTCGTTCGAACTCGAGGCCGAGGCTTTCTACGACAGCCAGCTGGTGGTCGAGGAAGTCGACCTTGAGGAATCGCAGGACGATTTTGGCCTCAAGCTGGGTGCCGATGTCGAATTCCAGGCGATCGACAAGAAGGCGTTCGAACTCGAACTGGGTTATGATTTCGGCCAGACGCTCTATGCCGAGTTCGACGAATTCAACCTGCAGTCGCACGTTGCCCATGTCGAAGCGGCGACCCGCCTTGGCGGTGCCAAGCTGGGCGCGCGCTATGCCTTCGGTCATTACCGCCTCGACGGCGATGCGCTGTTCGACGTGCATAGCATCACGCCGAGCGTCGCGGGCTTTATCGCCGACCAGCTCTATGCGCGCGGCTATTACACCTATTCGGACAAGGACTTTTCCGAACGCGACGGTCGCGACGCGACCAATCACCAGGTGGGCGGCAGCCTTTTCAAATTCTTCGACGGCAATGCGAGCTATGTCTCGCTGAGCGGTCGCTGGGAACAGGAAGACGCCTTCGATCCGGCCTTCGACTATGACGGCTTTTCGATCGGGGCCGACGCGCGCATGTCTCTTAATGGCAAGCGCAGCGGCCCCTATGTGCAGGCCGGTGTCGATTACCGCGACCGCGACTATGACGCGATCACGCCCTCGATCGGCGAGATTCGCACCGAGGACCGGCTGCGCGGCAAGGCGGCGTTCGTCTATCCGCTGAGCGACAAGATGCGGCTCGAGACCGCCTATCGCTACACCGACCGCAACTCCAACCTGCCGAGCGCAGACTATGTCGAACATCGCGCCAGTGCCGGAGTGGCGTTCGAACTGTAACGCCCGCGCCGGATGATCCGGCGACAGCAAAGGAAAAGGCCCGGTGCATCATCGTCATGCACCGGGCCTTTTTTCTGCTTTCGCGCTTTTCAAATCACCGCCGCGGCGATGGCGTAGGCCGGCATGGCCAGGCTGACGAGCAGCAGGCTCGAACCCGTGGCGGCGAAAGCGGCGAGCGCGGAGCGGATCTGTTCGGTCTTCATCTTCTCTCTCCTTTTATCGAGGCGGGCCGACTGGGGGACCGGCCCTTCCTCATGCCCCTTGTTCTACTCCTTCCCGCTGCCCAAGCGTGAACACTGTTATTGCAACGCCTTTTGCAGTATTTGAGAGGGGGTTAACGGCCGGAGACAAAGGCCGATGTTCGACTGGGACGATCTACGTTTTTTCCTTGCGGTTGCCCGCTCGGGCAGCACGCTCGCCGCGTCGCGCGCGCTGCGGGTGAGCCAGGCCACCGTATCGCGCCGCGTCACCGCCTTCGAGGAACGTGTAGGCGCGACGCTTTTCGACCGAGGGCCGTCGGGTTACAGCCTCACTCCGCGTGGGCAAGCGCTGGTCGAGGAAGCCGAGCGGGTCGAGGACAGCGTCCGGCGGCTCGAGGACCGGCTCGACGCCGACAATCGCCACCTCGCGGGCGAAGTGCGGCTGACGACGGTGGAATCGGCGGCATCGGCATGGATCATTCCCGCGCTCGCCCGGCTGCGCGAAAAGCATCCCGACATTGCCGTCGATCTCATCACATCGGATGCCTATCTCGACATCGCGAGTGGCGAAGCCGATGTTGCGATCCGTTTCGGCGACCGCCCCGACGATCCGCGCCTCATCGCGCGCCATCTCGTCGAGATGGAGGAATGCCTTTATGCGGTGCGCGACATGGTGGTGCATCTCGGTCGGCCGACCGGCGCCGCCGACCTGTCGCGCTACCCGCTGATCGTGTCGAGCCATCCGCGCGAGCGCTTCGAGCGCTGGATTGCCGACAATATTCCCGAGCCCAAGATCGCGCATCGCATCAACACGCTGTCAGGCGAACTGGCGGCGGTGCGCGCGGGGCTGGGCGCGGCGATGCTGCCTTGCCTGATGGGCGACGCGGTTAAGGGTCTCGTCCGGCTGCTTCCCCCGATCGAGAGCCTGCGGACGCCCTGCTGGATGGTGACCACCGACCGCGCGCGCAAGCAGCCGCCGGTGCGCGTGGTGATCGACACGGTGGTCGACGAGATCCAGCGCCAGACCGCTCCGCCCGAGAGCGCTGCCGCGCGCTCGCACAAGCACCAAAGGAAAAGGGCGGCCCGGCATTAACCGGACCGCCCTTCCCTTCCCGCATCGGGGCGCGGGAGAATGGTCACCCCTTACGCAGGCTGCATATTGGGCATTTCATTCTTCTGCTGGCTCTTGGCATTCAGATTGACCGACTTCTCGGCAAGATCGGTCATATTCTCGTCGGCCTGGTAGATATCGGCCGTGATGCTGTCGAGCTTCGAGCAATGGTCACTCTTGCCGAGCGCTTCGGCGAAGGCCTTGGCGGTGCCGAAGCCGCAGATGCCATAGTGGCACATGCGCTGATATTGGGCGATGATCGCGACGTCGCGAACGTCGGGATCGTCGATATCGGCTTCGATGGCATGCTTGCGGGCTTCCTTCACGAGGCCTTCCATGCCCTTGCAATGTTCCTTTTCCGAAACGCCCATGTCATCGAGCAGCGACTGGACGGTCTCGGTATGCTTGCCGATGCCTTCCGAGGCCTTTTCGAGACGGCTTTTGAGCTTCTTGCAGCCGGCTTTCTGGGCCAGCTCGTCGACGACCTTCTTCATCTGGTCATTGGCCGACCAATTGTCCTTGAGCTCCGAAACATAAAGGTCTTCGAGATTCTTGGGGGTACTCATTTTACTCTCCTTTTTGACAAACGGGGAACGCGGGCGGGTGTGGTCCGCCGCCCGCACGCATGATGCCGACGCGTGGAAAATCGCTTTCGTTCCGGTCAAATCGCCTCGCCGTGCGCGTGGTGCGACGGGCTGACGAAGTCAGCTTTCCTCGTCGATGAAAAGCACGCCGCGCACGAGGTCGCGGCTGTCGCTGCGCCCGCCGAGCGAGCCCGCGAGTATGCCCATCGACGCGAGGAACAGGCTCAGCTTCACATGGTCGAGCGTCCGTACCGCGGGATCGACCGTGGGCCAGGTCTCCATGAGCTTTCCGGGAAAGACGCTGACGATGCCGAGATACATGAGGAGGCCGAAGCCCGCGAACAGGAGGAGAAGCGTGATCGCGAGGCTGAGCAAGGTCACGCTGATCGTCACCACGGTGGTTTCGGCAAGATAGCGGTCGCGGCTCATCACCGCATCGAGCGCAAAGGCACGGTAGAGGACGAACAGGGCGGCAAGCACGCTGACGAGCGCGAACAGGCTGACCTGGCCGATCGAGACCGCGCTGGCGACGTCCCAGGTCTCGGCACTGAAGAGAAGGACGATGATCACCGACAGTCCCGCCGCGACCATCGTCGGCAGGCTCATCACCAGCTTGAAGGGATTGGCGCGGATGAGAGCGCGCACGATTTCGGGCGCATCGCGCAGAAGAGTCGAGAGAATGAAGGGCAGACGCGCGCCCCGGGTGCGCCGTTCATGCGCTTCGCGCGGGAGGACGCGGTCGACCCTTGCCCATTGCTTTTCGTCGAGCCGCTCCATGCGGTCGAGATCCTCGACCCGTTCGAGGGGATGCATCGCATTGTCGGGGTCTGAAGAGGGTGGCAGGTTCACCAGCTTGCCGAAGCTATGGAGAAGAAGCGCGCTCAAGCGGCGAGCGGCGATGTCATGGTTATTGCCTTCGCCCCAGAAGCCCGGATCGAGCCGCTTGGTCGAAAGGATTGCGATATTGGTGAGCTGGCTCGGAAGCGCGAGCGTATAGGCACGGGTCGAGGCGGTAAGATCGACCTCGGTGACCACGAGCAGGAACTGGATATTTCGCTCGGCTTTTTCGGCAAAGGCGATCTGGAAGAAATCGAGCGGTGAATAAGAGCCGGCGCCCGGGGTGAGATGGGGGCCGTTAAAGGCGATGATTTCGGTCTCGAGCCGATGCTCGGCGGGAATCGTCTGCTTGAAGCGTTCGACGCCGTCACGGACGAGCGCGGAGAAGGCCTCGCTGTCCTGCCCTTCGACGTCCATGGTCATCACGCCGATGCGAAAGACGGACGGATCGCTGGTGGAGGAAAGGGGATGCGGCATCGCCCTTAAGGACGCGTGGCGGCGGCCAAAGGTTCAATCCTCGCCGGACCGCCGCCAGCGTTCCGCGCCTGCCGCTTTTCTGCTATTCGAGGGATAAATGGGGAACGAGGGGGCACGACATGACGAAATATTGGGTGGCACTGATCCCGGCGGCGCTGATCCTGCCCGGCTGCGCGGCGGCGGACGACCGCGAACGTTCACTGGCGCGCTGCGAGCGCACCCTGGCGCGCAACGCCTCCCCCGATGTCGCGGCCAAGGCCTGCAATTGCATCGTCGATGGTCTGGCCGCCGAGGGGCTGACGATCCTCGGCGCGGTCAATGACGAGCGCGGAAAGGCGATCGTCCGTTCATGCGGACGCGACGCCGGATTGCCGGTCGCTTCCTGAGTTAGTGAAAGGAATCAATATGAAATGGATTGCCGCTGCGGCCGCGCTTGCGCTGTTTCCCTCCGCGCTTCACGCGCAGGACAAGAAGATCGTCATCCCGCAGGACGAGGATGCGCGCGACTTTTTCGAGAAATATGGATTTGCCGAGGCCGTGGTGGTCGGCGACACCGCGTGGCTTTCGGGCGTGGTCGCGGGTGAAAGCGAGGGCGTGACCTTGGAACAGAGCCTCGGCTACACTTTCAAATATGCGGGCGACGTCCTCGAACGGGCGGGCTTTTCCTGGGACGATGTGGTCGACATCACCACCTATCATGTCGACCTGCCCGCCTCGATCGAAGCGGTCGCCGAGGCCAAGAAGCGGCATATCCCCGCCGCGACCCATGCATGGACCGCGATCGATGTCGATCGCCTCTATCCCGACAGCGGGCTGGTGGAAATCAAGATTACCGCGCGGCGGATGGGCGGTGACGACGAATAGGCCTATTGGCCGGGCTGATATTTTTCCATCACCTCGGCGCCGGTGAGGCGCGGGCGCTCGCCCGCGAAGCTGTAATAGCCGGGCTTGCCGTCGATGAAGATTTCTTCCTTCATGGTGAATTCGCGCGCCCCGGGGAAAAGGCCGGGCGAGAAGCTGGTCTTGTCGGCGGGCAGGTAGCGAAAGAAGAGATGGGTGCCGCACTGGTTGCAAAAGCCCCGCTCGGCCCATGTCGAGGAGCGGTAGCGCGTGACATTCTCCTCGCCATGCAGCGTGAAATCCTCGGCCATTCGGGTCGAGAGATAGGCGCCTCCGCCCCAGCGCACGCACATTCCGCAATGGCAGGCATCGACCGTTTCGTCGGGAAGGGTGAGGTCAATTTTCACCGCGCCGCACAGGCATTCACCGCTGAGGTCCACGCTCATTTGCCCACTCCTGCCTTGTCGAGTTCGGGGCCAAGCCTTCCCGTAAGCCACAGCCCCCACATGCGAAAATCGGCAAGCAGCGACCAGCCGGGATAGGTGAAGGTCGCGGGCCGGTTATGCTCGACCGTGAAATGGGCGATCCAGGCAAAGAAATAGCCTGCGAGCGGCATCAGGAGCAGCGCCAGCCAACGCCCCGTGAACAATGCGTAGATCGCGATCAGCACGACCAAGGTGGTGCCCACATAATGGAGCGCGCGGGTCAGGGGCCGCGCATGTTCGCGCAGGTAGAAGGGCCAGAATTCGGCAAAGCTCTGCATCCGCTCGGACATGGGCTCATCCTGCACCCGTGCGCCGCGCGCTGGCAAGCCTAGTTGGCGCCCCATGGCGGCGGCGGCGCGGGAACCGGCCTGGACAGGTCGAACTCGGCGCGAAAGAAGCGCCCGCTCGGTCGGCGCAGTTCATAGGCGAGCAGGTCGCCCTCGACCTCCATAGCCCAGACATTGGTGACCGAAGCGCTCAGCCCCTCTTCCTCGAACATCGCGATCGATTCGGCATCGACCGGAAATTCCTGCCGCGAGGCGGTGCCGGACGAGCGGGTATCGCCGCCATAGAAGGTCACCGCATAGGGGCTGCCGTCCTCATGGCGATGGTCATGCTTGAGGCGAAGGCCCCCGTCCGTGCGCGTGACGATCCAGGTGCGCGAACGGTCCTCGCCGACATGGAGCGGCATGCGGATGCGGTTCGCATCGCATTCACGGACATGGACGACCATCGGCTTTCCCCGCCAGTCGGCATCGGCGGGATCGTCGCTGACGATGCGGCCCGAAAAAGCCTGCCCGCACAAGGCCGACAGTCGCGCAAAGAAAGCGTCCTGCGGATCGGACCCGCCCGGCGCGGTGGCGCAAGCGGCGGTCATGGCCGCCAGCGCCGCAATGATCGCCCTGCCGATCACAGCATGCCGAGAATGACGCGCTGACCGAAGTTCGGATTGGTCGGCGACAGTTGGCGGGTCGACAGCGTGCCCTTGGCCTGGCTCATCGGGGTGCAGGCCGCAATCGTGCCGGTGCGCGCGAATTCGTCGGCCTTGCCGATCGAATCTTCGGCCACCGTGCCGAGCGGCGTGAAGATGTCGTCGCTGGCGGCGCAATTGTTGGTGAAGACGCTGGCCAGCCCGTCATAATAATCGGCGACGCCATCGGCGCTTTCGGTCTTGAACGCGAGGACGCGCAGGCGGTCGTCGCATTCCGACCGGTCGCGCGCGATCTGGCCCACGGGCTTGCCGAAGGTGTCGCGCCCGACGAGCGCGCTGTTGGTCTTGAGATAGCTGCGCATGCTGTTGGCAAGCAGTTCGCTTGCAGAGGCCGAGCTGCCGGTCGTGACGAACGCGATGCGCATCGGGTTCACCGCGTTGGGAACGGTCTGGAACAGTTCGGTGCTGTTGTTGGCCGACTTGGAAGAACGGAAGGTGGTGCGGCTGAAGACCTGACCCACCCGGCCCTTGCCGAGAAGGTCGCCGAAATATTCGGCCACGCTGACCAGCCCGCCGCCATTGTAGCGAAGGTCGATCACCAGCTTGTTCACGCCGGCGTCGTTGAACTGCTTGAAGGCGGCGGCAAGATCGGCCTCGGCGGTCGAGGAGAAGAAAGTCCGCAGGTTGATATAGCCGATCGGCGGCTCGCTGCCGTTGGGGAACAATTCGACCCCGTAGCGCGGCGAAATCGGCTGCAGCTCATATTCGGCCGAAGTCAGGCTGGCGCTGACCGTGCTGCTGCTCGAGACCGTGCGGAACTCCAGATAGACGGTGGTGCCGTCCACGGTCGGGAAGACGAGGTCGGAGAGAAAGCCGATGCCGTCCTGCGCGATGATCTGGGCGGGCGTGCGCAGATTGGACTGGCTGGTGCCGATCCGCACGATCTCGGTGCCGCGGTCGATGCCGAGCGCGAAGGCCGGACCTCTCTCATAGACTTCGCGCAGATAGAGGCGGTCACCCGAGGTGAGCACCGGGCTCCATCCGAAATCCTGCGTCGTGGCATTCTGGATGAAGTCATTCTCTTCTTGGATCGAGGTGATGTAGGTGAAGCCGCGATCGATCCCCTGGTCGCGCGCCGGTTTGACGAGCGCGTCGATATAGCTTTGCACCGTGTCATGGTTGGCCGGGTTGACGCTGGTGTCGAGAAGGTCGGGGAAAAGATACCATTCCTCCAGTTCGCCCAGCACCCAGGCCTGGCGGGCCGACAGGGCGCAGGTGTCCCCGCCTCCGCCACCACCGCCGCCACCGCCGCCGATGGGAGGAGGCGTCGTCGTGCCGCTGCTGCCGCCGCAGGAAGCGAGCATCGCCGCGATGCACAGGATCGAGGTGGAACGGATGAAACGCATGACTGGGGCCTTTCGTGGGGGGCCCGACGCCAGCCCTTGCCGGTCAAGACAAGGCCTTTCGTCGGCCTGGCGGGATTGATCGTCGGAAAAGACTGCCAGCATTGACCCCGCGCTGCTAGTAAAAAATTTCCATTGTTGGAGTAGGTTAATTGATGATCGCCCTCGCCGGCCTGCTGCTGGCCGGCCAAGCTGCCGAGCCCGCCACCTCCGCCCGTCCGGACGATCAGGACGCCATCGTCATCCGCGGCACCCTGCCCGAAACCCAGTCGGAAATGGTCCGCGAGATGGTCCGCGCCTTGGCGCCCGGAAGCGTGCGCGACACTGTGCCCCGTTTCCACGATCCGCTCTGCCCCTTCGTGGTCGGGCTGCCCGAGGAAAGCGCTTCGCTGGTCACTACCCGCATGCGCGCAGTTGCCGAAGCGGTCGGGCTGGGCGCTGCCAAGCCGGACTGCAAGGCCAATCTCCTCCTCGTCGTAGCCAGCGAGCGCGAACCCCTGTTCAAGCATTGGCGCAAGAACCATCCCGACATCTTCTTCGGCAGGGAGCCCGCCGACATCCGCCGCCTGCGCGACACCGAGGGGCCGATCGTCAGCTGGCAGATCATCCAGCCCGCCGACCGCAATCTCGATCCCCTGCCGCGCGATATCATTACCGGCGTGACCTATAATGAAAGCAGCGAGGATCCCTTGCGGCTGCGCGTCGCGACGCGTCCCGACGTGCGCGCCTCGGTGGTAGTGGTCGATAGCGAGGCGGTCGACGGCATCTCGACCTATCAGCTGGCCGACCATGTGCTGATGAGCGCATTGGCCCCGATGCGCCGCAGCGCGGCCGAGGATCTCGATGCCCCGACCATCCTCCATCTCTTCCGCGAGATCGACAGCGAGCAAGGCGCGGTCCAGTCGGTCACCGCCTGGGACTTTGCCTTCCTGCGCGCGATGCACAGCACCGAGAATACGGCCTATGCCGCAAGCTTCCGCAGCGAGGTGCAGGCCAAGATGGAGGACGAGCTTTCGCGCCGCAGCGCCGAGGAACTCGAGGAGTAGCGCGCGCCTATTTCGCCGCCAGCTTCTCGACCGCGGCGAGGGTCTTCGCGACATGATCCTGATAGTCCATGTCGCTATGGACCATCACGATCGTCCCGTCCCGCCCGATCACATAGCTGGTGCGATCGGTCATCGGGGTGACCGCATCGACCACCGGCATCGCGACATCATAGGCATCGATCAGCGCGGGAAAGGCGCGCGCCATCGGGACGATCGAACGACAGACTTCGGTCGAGAAGCGCTTGAGCGTTGGCAGATCGTCGGCGGACAGGCCGATCACCCGCGCTCCTGCCTTGCGAAACTTGGGCATGGCGTCGGCAAAGGCCTTACTTTCGAGCGTGCAGCCCTTGGTGAAGGCCTTGGGGAAGAAATAGAGAACCACCGGGCCTTCGCGCAATTGCTCGGACAGATGGAGCCGGAAGGTCTGGCCGCCCAAGGCGCCCATGGTGCGGAAATCGGGAGCCTTGGCACCGACCGGCAATTCGGCGGTCGCGGGTGCGGCAATCAGCGCCGCGAACAGGGCCATCAACCCGGTCTTGCGCATCGTCAGTCTCCCTCGGTCGGCTCCAAGGGATAGTCGGGGGACGCCAGCGGGGCAAGCGGATCGGTCGAGGGCGGCCGCGGCGCCGAGCCGCGCAGCATCGCGTCGAGGATGATGAACCGCTCGGGCCCGTAGCTGATATATTGGCGGCCGTTCTGGCGGCGCACCGACAGTTCGAAATCGGCCGAACCGTCGGCTTCCGATCCATCGGCGCCGACGAGCGTCAGCCCCTCGAAGCTCAAGGAGCGACGGTTGCCGTTGGGAAACTGGATGTCGACGATGGTCTCGACGTCATTGTCCTCGCGCACCCCCGCGGTGCAGCGAACCGAGCTGCCATAGCCCCGCCCTTCGCAATAGATCTGACTCACCGCGCGATAGTTGATGCCCGGCAGCAGCGGCGATTCCTCTTCCTCCTCCTCTTCGGATTCCTTTTGCGGGCGGCGAAGCGCGAGGATCGTGTAGCCCCCTACTTCGCCGACGATCTGCGCTTCCTTGAGCTGATTGGCATCGCGGGTGGTGGGGCAGCCGATCAGTTCGACATCCTCGCCCGCCCAAGCGGCGACCGCGGCGCTATTGCCCAGCTGGCGGCAGGGATCGCCCTTTGCGGGATAGCCTTCGCCGACGACATTGAGCTGTTCGGGCCAGCCTTCGGGGGCAAGCTGGTCGATCCGGTCCTGATCGCTCGGGCCGCAGGCGGCGAGCGTGGCGCTCGCGGCGAGAATGATCGGGAAATGCTTCATGGACGGGGACTCGCAATGGGATATTGGCCGGGATCGATGCGGGTTTTGCCCACGCCTTCGCCATCGGGGAAGATGGTCTTTTCGGGATGCGCGGGCATCAGCGATTTGAAGAAAGCGAAACCGGGCGCCATGTCCTTTTCGAAATCGCCGGTGGGATGAATGGTCGGGCCGATGATGCCGAGCTTATGCTCATAGTCGGGGCCGACGCAGACGATCGGCACGCCCGCTTCCAGCGCGATGCGGTAGAAGCCGCTTTTCCAATCCCTCGTTGCCGAGCGGGTGCCCTCGATCGCGATGACGAGCGCAAATTCCTCATGCCGCGCGAATTCGGCGGCGATCTGCCGGACGCGGTCGGCGCGCTTGCCCCGATCCACTGGAATACCCCCCATGTCGAGCATGAAGCGGCGCACCGGCCAGCGGAACAGGCTTTTCTTGCCCATATAATGTGGACGGATGCCCATCGCGTCGACGGTGCCGAGGAAGACGACGAAATCCCAGTTGGAGGTGTGCGAAGCGCCCGCCAGCACATATTTGCCCCCCGGCGGCAGCGTGCCCGCGGCGCGCCAGCCCGTCAGCCTGAACAGTCCCACGACCGCCGCGCGTGCCAGTCGCGAGAGAAGGCCGGGTCGGTGGGTCGCATCAAGCGTCGGAATGTCGCCCATGCCTTGTCATGTTCCAACCCGCCGCCCCGCGCAAGGGGAACCCGCGCGGCGTGCGAGGGTTGGAAAGCGCGAGGAGAGAGAAATGCACAAGAAACTGATGATCGCCGCCGCGCCGCTCCTGCTGCTGACGGCGTGCGACGGGGTCGATACCGACACCGACACCGCGATCGACACCACTCCCGACACGATCGACCAAGGCATGGTCGAGGAAAGCGGACCCCTGGTGAACGAGGTTCCCGCGGCCACCGCCGATGGCGACAGCGATGACGGGGTCGCCGACCCCGACGCGATCGTCGAGTAGAGACAAAGGGCGTGATGGCGCGTTCCCCGGCGCGGCGCTGGTGGACAAGCGGGTCCGTCGCGGCGTCGCTTCTGATGCTCGGCGCCTGTTCGGGCGAACGCAGCGCGCGGCTCGACGCCGGTGACGGTCGCCCCGCCTCGACCGCCGAAGCGCTCGAAAGCCAGGGCACGATCACCGAGACGCTGGCGGCCGATCCGACCATGACGATCATGCTCGCCAACCTGCGCGCCGCGGGCATGGGCGAGATCCTGTCGGACAAGGGCCCCTACACCCTGTTCGCTCCGACCAACCTTGCCTTCTCGCGGCTCGAGCCCGGCACGGTCGAAGCGCTCCGTCTGCCCGAGCGCAAGCCGCTTCTCGTGCGGACGATCGCACTTCATGTCGTTCCGGGCGAAATGAGCTCCAACGATCTCACCAACCGTATCGAACGCTCGGAAGAAGGGTCGGTCGTCCTGAAGACCGCGGGCGGGTCGCCCCTTACCGCCACGCTGGTCGATGGCCATCTGACCCTCACCGATGCACGTGGCCAGAGCGCGATCCTCGTGACCACTGACATCCCCGCCGACAATGGCGTGGTGCATGTCATCGACCGGCTGATGATGCCGGGCTGAACAAGCAGGACGGCGCGGCGCCCCGCTCAAACGCGCTGCGCGTGCCTGCTGGGCGCCGTCGGTTCCACCGGCGGCGCCTTTCCTTTTTTAAATCCTAGCGTGCGGCGGGCCGGAGGCCCGAGGCGTCGCGACCGTGGAGCCAACTTTGCGTCGCGGTCATGCTGAAGATCGGCTTGAAGCCACGCGCCGCACGATCCCTGGTGGGCAAGGGCAGGTCATCGAGATAGAGCCAGCCCTCCTCGCTGCGCATCGCCAGCAGCGCATGATCGCTGCCATCGTCGCGCTTGCCGACGAGCAGCAGCAGATCCTCCTCGGGAACCCCGAGATGAACAAGTGCGGCGCGCTTGAGGATCGCCACATCCTCGCAGTCGCCAGCGCGGCGGCCCCAGCTTTCGCGCGGATCGGCCCAATGGTCGGCCTTGCCCCACATGTCGGCATCCTCGCGATAGCGGATGATCGACTGGACCAGCGCGTTGACCAGCTCGGCCTGCTTGAGGCGGCTGGCGTCGCGCACGGGTTCGACGAGAGTGGCAAGTTGGGCGGGAGCCGGCACCTGCGCCAGCATTTCCCAACGGTCGCGATAGGGATGCGCCGAAGCCGCGAGCGCCCGCGTTCCGAGAATATCGGGGGCGAACGGCTCGGTGGCCGTTGCCCCCGCCGGACTTAAAAATGCCAATGCCCCCACCAGCAGGGCCATGCGCGAACGTCGCCGTCCGCAGCGCGATGCCATCAATTTCGTTCCCCCCGGCCGGACTGGACGCCGGACCCGAAAACAAGGTTACTCTCCAGGGGAAATCCTGCCCGAAAAGCCGCCGGAGCCTAGGGGGGCGTAAACGCGAATTTTCCGGTTGTCGCCCAGCCGAGTCTATTGCGCGACGAACCGCGCAAAGACCTTGATTCGTATCAATTTTCAAAAAGGGGCGCGCGGTCCGATCAACCGAACAGGGCGGGAATGACCCACACCAGCGTCATCGCGATGACGATCAGCACCAGTGAGACACCGAGAACCCAGCGGCCGACATGCGGCTTGACCGCACCCGTTGCCTCTTCCTCGGTGACATGAATTTCCTCGCCGTCCTTGTGCATATCGCCTCCGCTTGATCCTATATCCTGCAACCGCTGGCCGGATGATTGGTTGCCTCGCAAAGCACCGCCGAATGAAAGAAGATGATGCACCCAACTGCACGCCGCGGCAAGCACGAGGCAAGAAAAGGCTGTTGTTCGCGACAAACGCGCCATAAGTTCGCTTCCGTGACAGGAGCGCGCACCGCATGACCAGCCTTCCGACCTTGCACGCCGCTCTGGCGATGCTGGTGGCGACCGGCATGTTCGTGGCCTTCGCCAGCAACCGCTTCCGCGTCGAGATCGTCTCGCTCTTCACCATCGGCACGATCGCGCTGATGCTCTATTTCCTGCCCATTCCCGGGATGGCACCCAAGGCGGGCATCGCCATGGCGTTCGGCGGGTTCGGCCATACCGCGCTGATCACCATCGTCGCGCTGATGGTCATGGGGCGGGGCTTGGTGGTAACCGGCGCGCTGCAACCTGCCGCTCGGGCGCTGGCGAGCGTCTGGCGGGTCGGGCACCATCTCGGCCTCCTCGTCACGCTCGCGCTCGCCATGGCGGCCTCGATGGTGGTCAACGACACGCCGGTTCTGGTGCTGCTTATCCCGATCATGGTGCAGTTGGCGCAGGGCGGCGCGATGCCCGCTTCGAAGACCCTCATCCCCCTGAATGCCGCGATCCTCATTGGCGGCATGGCCACCACCATCGGCACCTCGACCAACCTCCTGGTCGTCTCGATCGCCGCCGATCTCGGGATGCCGCAGCTCGACATCTTCCACTTCACGCCGATCGTGATGATGGCGGCGCTCATCTGCCTGCCCTACATCTGGCTGGTGATGCCGCGCCTGTTGCCCGACAACAGTCCCGAGGCCGGGCACGAACCGCGCCGCTTCATCGCCAGCCTTCGCATCGGCACTTCGAGCAACTGGCTCGGCAAGACCAGCGATGAAGTGATCGACCGGCTGCCCGACGGCTTCCGCTTTCTCCATGGCGGCGAGACTTTCCAGCCCGGCACGCGCGTCGCGGTTTCGGCGACCGCGGAAGCGCTTCGCGAAGGCGCGCGCAAATTGGGAGCGACCGCCGCGCCGCGCTGGCTGATCGAGCGGATCCACCAGGACAGCGCCCAGCATGGCGAGGACCTGGTCGAAGCCGAAATGGCGATCAGCGCCGACAGCCGGCTCGTCGGCCGCACCCTCCAGACCGCGGGGATCGAGGGCGTCGCGGTGATGGGCGTGAGCCAGGCCCCCACGCGCAGCTTCGCCGCCCCGCGCGAACCGAGCGCCGAGGCGCGGCTTGCCGAAGGCGACATCCTGCTCATCCTCGGACGCGAAAGCGCGCTGCAGGAATTCGCGCAGAGCGAGGCGCTTCTGATGCTCGACGGGGCGCGCCCGCTGCCGCGCACGTCCAAGGCGCTCACCGCTGCGGCGATCATGGGGACCGCGGTGCTGCTGGCGTCGCTGGGAATTGTGCCGATCGCCATCTCGGCATTGGCGGGCGCCATCGCGATGTTCGTCACCGGCTGCGTCCATTTCGACAAGGTAGGCCGCGCATTGTCGGCCAAGGTGATCGTGCTAGTCGCTGCCTCGATCGCCATCGGTGACCTCATCTTCCGAAGCGGCGCGGCGCAATATCTGGGCGAGCTGCTCGCGTCGGGGATGGAAGGGCTGTCGGGCTCGGTGGTGCTCGCGCTCATCATGCTGTTCGTCACGCTGTTGACGAACTTCGCCTCGAACGCGACCGCCGCGGCGGTGGGGACGCCGATCGCCTTCTCGCTGGCGGGGCAATTGGGCTTGCCGGTCGAACCGTTGGTGCTCGCGGTGCTGTTCGGCTGCAACCTCTGTTATGCGACGCCGATCGCCTACCAGACCAACATGTTGATCATGGCCGAAGGCGATTATGAATTTAAGGATTATCTCAAGACAGGGATCCCGCTCGTGGTGCTGATGGTGGTCAGCCTCTCGGTGATCCTGTCGCTGGTCTACGGCCTGTGAGTTGGCCGGGACGGGGCGCTGAGGCCCCGTCCTAGCGGCCTTCGGTGGCGAGCCAGCCGGTCAGCACATAAAGCAGGATCGCGATCGGGCCGGTGATCAGCGCGCCCACCACGAAGGCCAGGCGGATGATCAGCGGGTCGGTGCCCGAATAATCGGCGAGGCCGGCGGCGACGCCCATGATCTTGCCCTTGTGGGGCTTGACGACGAAACGGTTGGACATGTCACTCTTTCTTCTCTCAGGCAGGGGGTGATGCATCGGCTTCAGGCAATCGGCATCGGGCTGACGGCGGCACTGACGAACAGCAGCGCGGAAACGAGTGAAGCGGCAACCGAGAAAAGCACGTTGCGGGCGTTGTTGGCAGAAATAAGCATTGGTCGATTTTCCCTTTTTGACGAGCCCGTGATTGGGCTCACCCTCACTATTGCAGGGGGCGTGCCAATTTGAAAAAATCGTTATGATTCAATGACACGCCCCGAAATGAGGCGCGTCGAACCAGAGTCCAATACGAAATGTTGGGAAATTTTACCGTTCGAGGGCGGCGCTGCGCGGCGCGGCCTTGCGCAGGAGAGCGGCATTGCGCTCGGTCAGCGGCTGGCATTCAACGGCGACCACCGGGGCATCGATCGCGGGCGCTGTGTAGAGCGCCTCGTCGAGCGCGGCGGTGCAGACCTCTTCATTGGCATAGAGCGTCGGAGCCGCGGTGCGGGCCGTGCAGACATCTTCGCCATGGCCGCATCCGAGGACCGCGATGATGAAAGAGGTAACCAGCACTTTGAATTCCTTTCCTATTCTCTTGTGCTGCTGAACGAGCATCGGTCCGGCCCGTTCCATTCGATACGCGCGCGAAACTTGCTCTTCCCTGCCGCTCGCCCCATGGGCGTGACTGATGGTCAAGACCGGTCCCTCCTCGGTGCGCCATGATGGCGACGGCGGCAGCCTCAGGGTGCTGCTGCGCTTCCTTCCGATGCTCTGGCCCGCGGGCGAAGCGGGGCTGAAGGCGCGGGTGATCGTCGCGCTGTTGCTCGTCCTGTTGAGCAAGGCAGCGGTCCTGTCGGTGCCCTTCGCCTACAAGGCGATCATCGACGGCATGGCGGTCGAACAACAGGTCTTCGCAATGATCGCGGGGCTGGTGCTTGCCTATGCCACGCTCAATTTTGCGAGCACGCTCATCGACAATCTGCGCAACGCGCTGTTCGAGCGGGTCGGGCAGGAAGCCGCGCGCAAGCTCACCCAGCGGCTCTTCCGCCATATCCACCGCTTGAGCCTGCGCTTCCATCTCGAACGGCGCACGGGAAGCCTGACCCGCATCGTCGAGCGTGGCACCAAGAGCGTCGACAGCATGCTCTATTTCGTGCTGTTCAACATCGCCCCCACCTTCATCGAACTGGCGGGCATCTGCATCATCTTCACCATCCAGTTCGGCGCGGGCCTCACCGGGGCGACGCTGGCAATGGTGGCCTTCTACATTGTCTTCACCTGGCGGATTACCCAATGGCGGGTCGCGATCCGGCGGCGCATGAACGATGTCGACCAGCAGGCCGCGCAGCGCGCGGTCGACAGCCTCCTCAATTACGAGACGGTCAAATATTTCGGTGCCGAGGAGCGCGAGGCGCAGCGCTACGACAAGGTGATCGCGAGCTATACCGAAGCCGCGGTCAAGACCGAGACGAGCCTGGCCTGGCTCAACATCGGGCAGGCTTTCATCACCAATGCGATGCTGGCGGGCGCGATGCTGTTCACCGTCCATGGCTGGGCGGAAGGGCGCTTCACGCCGGGCGATGTCGTGCTGGTCAATTCGCTGCTCTTGCAGCTGTTCCGGCCCCTCAACATGCTCGGCTGGGTGTATCGCTCGATCAAGCAGGGCCTCATCGACATGGAGCAGATGTTCGCGCTGCTCGACACTCCCGCCGAGATCGTCGATGCGCCGGGCGCGGTGCCGCTCCGCGTGCACGAAGGCGCGGTGCGGTTCGAGGGGTTGCGTTTCGCCTATGAGGACGGGCGCGAGATCTTGAAGGGCATCGACCTTGAGGTGCCCGCCGGGTCGAGCCTCGCGGTGGTCGGCTCTTCGGGCGCGGGCAAATCGACGCTCGCCCGCTTGCTCTACCGCTTCTACGATCCGAGCGGAGGCAGGATCCTGATCGACGGGCAGGACATCGGCCGCGTGACGCAGGACAGTCTGCGCGCCGCGATCGGCATCGTCCCGCAGGACACGGTGCTGTTCAACGACAGCATCGGCTACAATATCGCCTATGGCCGCGAGGACGCGCCGCAGGACGAAATCGAGGCCGCCGCGCGCGGCGCGAGCATCGATGGTTTCATCGCGAGGCTGCCCGACGGCTATGAAACGAAAGTGGGCGAACGGGGATTGAAGCTGTCGGGAGGCGAGAAGCAGCGCGTCGCCATTGCCCGAACGCTTCTGAAGGATCCGCCGATCCTCATTCTCGACGAAGCCACCAGCGCATTGGACAGCCGCACCGAGGAAGCGATCCAGTCCACCCTCGAGGGCGTGGCGAAAAGCCGCACCACCATCATCATCGCGCACCGCCTCTCGACGATCGTCGGCGCCGACCAGATCGTCGTGCTCGACGAAGGCCGTGTCGCCGAGCGCGGCACCCATGGCGAATTGCTGGCGAGCGGCGGGCTTTACGCCGAATTGTGGAACCGCCAGGCTGCCGAACGGGCGCTCGAGGAAGCGGTCGAATAGGCTTCGATGCGTCTCGAGAGAGCGCCAGCGGGCAGGCGGCCTGGCTGGCCAAGACTGACAAAGCCGCCTAGCCTTGCCCGCGAACGGACCGGGAGAGACCGCCATGCTCGCTGCCATTCTGCTTGCCACGACGCTGTGGAGTGACGCTCCGGCTGCGGAACCTGCCGACCTCTCCTTTCTCGAAGGAAATTGGACGATCCATTCCGCCGGGGGCGATGGACTGGGCCATGCCCGCATCGCCATCCCGCTCGACGGCGCGATGATCGAGGAGCGGCGGGTGATCGCCGACCGCGATCCTCAGCTGCTCTGGATGGCCCGGCTCGAACATCAGGACGGCTGGACCCAGCTCTTTCTCTCGCCCGGAGGCAATCGGGAATTCCCGCGCCTCTCGCCGCAGGGTCAATGGCCGATGGTCTTCGGGGGCGATGTCACGCTGGCCAACGGAAACGAAGCGCGCTTTCGACTGACGGTCGACCGGAAAAGCGACGACGAGCATCACCGCCTCCTTGAGATGTCGAGCGACGAGGGTTCATCCTGGCGCCCCGTGCTCGACTATCATTATCGCCGAGCCGCGGCCACAGACCAATAGGAAAGGCGCTCAGGCCGCCGCGGTGGCCCAGCCGAGTGCGGGGATGGCGATCGATCGCTTGCCGCCCAGATCGGTACGGCTGACGATAAGGTCGCGGCTCTCGATATAGGCAAGCAGGCGGCGCGCACGCCCCAGGCTGGCGGTGCCGTAGCTGGCGGCGATTTCCTCGTCCGACGGGCAAGGCGCGCCATCGCGCGCCGCGCGGGCAACCAGCAGGAAGGGCCCCAGCATATCCTCGGGCAGATCCTCGGCGGCCTGCATCGCCTCGGCCCATTCCTCGTCGAGCGAGGAGAAGATGCCCGCCCGCGCCGCCGACAGCCGCCGCGTGAAGCCCGCAAGGTCGAGCGGAGGCCGGCTCACTCCCGCCATCCGGCAGCGCACCGAGAAATCCTGGTAGAGGAGCGAGGCCGAGCGCACCTGCTCGCCTTCGTCGGCGACGATCGCGCGCAGCACATCGGCGATCACCGCTTCCACTTCCTCGTCGCTTTTCGAGGGCTGCTCGGGTGCCGGCGCGGCGCGCTTGGCCTCCACGCTGGCGGCCAGTTTCTCGATCATCGCTTCGGACGGAGCGACGGCAGGCTCGGGCCTCGGCGGCGGCGCGGGAACGGGCGCACCCTCGAGCCCGTCGAACAGGAGTGCCTCGGCATCCTCGGGCGGCGCATCGGGAAGCGGGGTGAGCTTGGGCGTGCCTTCGCGCGGTCCGGTCTCGACCGGGCCGATCATCACCTTGAGCGGGCGCCGCGTGATGGCGGGACCGAGGCCGAGGAACTGGCCTCGCTCGAGGTCGCGGATCTGCTCGGCCTGCCGCCGTTCCATGCCGAGAAGGTCGGCGGCGCGCGCCATGTCGATGTCGAGAAAGGTGCGGCCCATCAGGAAATTGGACGCCTCGGCCGCGACATTCTTGGCGAGCTTGGCCAGCCGCTGGGTGGCGATGATGCCCGCCAGCCCGCGCTTGCGCCCGCGGCACATCAGGTTGGTCATCGCCGACAGCGAAGCGCGGCGCACCTCTTCTGGCACTTCGCCGCCCCCGGTGGGCGCGAACATCTGCGCTTCGTCGACGACCACCAGCGCGGGGTACCAATGCTCGCGCTTGGCATCGAACAATGCGTTGAGGAAAGTCGCCGCGCAGCGCATCTGTCCGTCGGCTTCGAGCCCTTCGAGGCTCAGCACCACCGACAGGCGATGTTCGCGGATGCGCCCCGCCAGCTTTGCGATCTCGGTCTCGCTATGCGCCCCGGCCTCGATCGCGACATGGCCATATTTGTCGAGCGTGACGAATTCGCCTTCGGGGTCGATCACCACCTGCTGCACCTCGCCCGCCGACTGTTCGAGCAGGCGTCGCAAAAGGTGCGACTTGCCGCTTCCCGAATTGCCCTGGACGAGCAGACGGGTCGCGAGCAATTCTTCGAGATCGAGGGCAAGGCTCTTGCCGCCGGGGTCGGTCCCCATGTCCACGCTTACGGTCATTGGCAAGGACTGTGGCGGGGCCGAATCCCCGACGCAAGTCGCGATGGCCTGCGCGAGCGACAATCGGCCTGCATGTTGTAAGGGCGCACCGGCATCCGATCAGCGGCGGTCATAGATGCGCGCATTCGAACCTTCGCCATCGAACAGCACCAGCTCGGCATTGCCGTCGCCATCGATATCGCCCGTCGCCGCGCCCCATGTCGCCGCCATCCCCGATGTGTCCAATGGCCGCCCCTCCATCGAGCCGAGCGGACCGGAGGCCAGCCAGACCAGGCCATTCCACTGGACCAGCACCAGATCGCTCGAACCGTCGCCGTCCATGTCCCCGGTCGCCAACGCCTTGGGACCGGCAGGTCGCTCCCATTGCTGGATGACCGTTTCGAGATCGTCGTCGAGGATCGTGAGGTTCGCTCCGGCGGTCTGGGATGCAATCACCAGCTCGGCACGTCCGTCTCCATCCATGTCGTCGGCGAGGACAGCGAAGGGACCGGGTGCCGCGATGCGCCGGTCGACGACAAAATCGCCGCCATTCCGCTGTCGGACGATGGCGACATGATCGGAATGAGGCGAGGCGATGTCGAGCAGGCCGTCGCCATCGAAATCGGCGATCGCGAAGGCGAGATAGGGATCTCCGCCCACCTCGACCGGCGCGGTCTGCCACTCGCCCGGGCGGTTATAGAGAATATAGAGCCGCATTTCCTCGCGGCTGTCGACGACGAGATCGGGGCGTCCGTCTCCATCCATGTCGGCCACTTCGACGACGTGCGGATGCGGTGCCAACGACGGCGGCAGTGCGATTTGCTCCGCCGGAGCAAATCCTCCTTCGCCATCCCCCTTGAGCAGGGTGATTCTGTCCTGCTCATGATTGGGGGTCACAAGGTCGAGATGACCATCGAGATCCATGTCCGCCGAGCGAAGCCAATTGGGAAAAGGACCGCTGTCATGGGCAACGGGATCGGCAAAGCTGCCCTGCCCGTCCCCCAGCCGCACGACGATCCGCGCATGCGATTGCTGCGCCTCGACAAGATCGAGCGCGCCATCGCGATTGAGGTCGACCAGCAGCGGGAAACTCTGCCCTTCCGCGCTTGCCAGCAAACGCGTCGCGAAGCGTCCGGTCTCCACCGAAGCTTGCTGGCAGGCAGCGGCAACGAGGAGAAGGGGGACCGACAATAGCATGGGCTTTCTCTCCAACCTGCATCTCCTGCGCGAGAAGCGAGGCTATGGAAGCTGCGAACAGGACGCAACGGCTTGTGTCCCGTGCCCCACTCCTTCATCAGGC
This sequence comes from Sphingomicrobium lutaoense, assembly GCF_014195685.1. Classification (GTDB taxonomy): domain Bacteria; phylum Pseudomonadota; class Alphaproteobacteria; order Sphingomonadales; family Sphingomonadaceae; genus Sphingomicrobium; species Sphingomicrobium lutaoense. The sequence goes on from NZ_JACICF010000002.1 coordinate 173,086, forward strand.
TCCTCGTGCGGCCACTCGATCAACTTCTCCACGACATCTTCGGATTTTCCTCCTTCCGCGGCGTGCAGGAGGAAGTGGTCATGCGCGTGATGCAAGCGCGCGACACGCTGGCGGTGATGCCGACCGGGGCGGGCAAGTCGCTCTGTTACCAGCTTCCCGCGGTCGCGCTCGACGGTACCGCGATCGTCATTTCCCCGCTGATCGCCTTGATGCAGGACCAGGTCCGTTCGGCGCGCGCCAACGGCATCCGCGCCGCCGCATTGACGAGCATGAGCGAGGATTGGCGCGAGACGCAGGACCGCTTCCAGTCGGGCGAGCTCGATCTTCTCTATGTCGCCCCCGAACGCGCCACCACCGATGGGTTCGGGCGGCTTCTCGAACAGGCGCGGATCAGCCTGTTCGCAGTCGACGAAGCGCATTGCGTTTCCGAATGGGGGCATGATTTCCGCCCCGACTACCGGCTCTTGCGCCCGCTGCTCGACCATTTCGGCGCACCGCGCCTCGCGCTCACCGCGACCGCCGACCGGCGCACCCGCGCCGATATCCTCAACCAGCTGGGCATCGCCGAGGACGGGCTGATCGTCGCGGGCTTCGACCGGCCCAACATCCGCTATCATGTCGTCCCGAGGCAGGGGCTGCCTGCGCAGTTGAAGGCGCTTGCCAAGGCGCATCCGGGACCCGGCATCGTCTATTGCCCGAGCCGCGCCCAGACCGAGCGGGTGGCCGAGAAGATGCGCGCCGAGGGACGCAGCGCGGCGCCCTATCATGCCGGGCTCGACAAGACGGTGCGCGCCGCCAACCAGGAAGCCTTCGTCGCGTCCGAGGACATGCTGGTCGCCGCGACCATCGCCTTCGGCATGGGGATCGACAAGCCCGACGTGCGCTTCATTGCCCATGCCGGCCTGCCCAAGTCGATCGAGGCCTATTACCAGGAGACCGGCCGCGCGGGGCGCGACGGCGATCCTGCCGAGGCCTGGCTGTTCTGGGGAGCCGAGGATTTCGCCCGCGCCCGCCGCCGGATCGAGAGTGAAGTCGAGCCGGCGCGCCGGCCTGCCGAGCGCGACCGGCTCAACGCGCTCGCCGCCTTCGTCGAGGCCGCGACCTGCCGCCGAGCGATCCTGCTGCGGCATTTCGGCGAGGACCCGCCCGAACGGTGCGGCAATTGCGACAATTGCCTTCATCCGCCCAGGACGATCGACGTCACCACCATCGCGCAGAAGATATTGTCGGCGGCCTTCCGTACCGAGATGCGCTTCGGCATCGCCTATCTTGCGCAGGTGCTTGGCGGCGACGACAATGAGAAGGTGCGGATGAACGGGCACCACGCGCTGTCGGTATTCGGGATCATGGATGGCGAGGAATTGCGCTTCGTTCGCCCGGTCGCGCGCAGCCTGATGGCGCGCGACGCGTTGCGCGCCGACGATTATGGCGGATTGAGCTTCGGGCCTGGCGCCAAGGCCATCCTGAAGGGCGAACAGGCCGTCGAGATCGCCATGCCCCCGCGCCCGCCGCGCGGGTCGCGCAGGGTCTCGGCCGACGAACCGCACGATCCCGCCTTCGAGGCCCTTCGCAACTGGCGCCGCGACGTGGCGAAGGCAGCGGGCGTACCCCCCTATGTGGTTTTCCACGATTCCACGCTGCGCGCGGTTGCGGCAATGAAACCTTCGAGCCTGTCCGCGCTTTCCACCGTGGACGGAATCGGAGAAAAGAAGCTGGAGCGATATGGCGAGTCGCTTCTCGAGGCAGTGGAGGCATTGGAACATGGACCAGCGACAGCTTGACGAGAAAATCTGGGTAGGGCCGCAAATCCGGCCCGAGGATGTTTCCTCGCTCAAGGAAAAGGGCATCGAGCTCATCATCAACAACCGCCCCGACGGCGAGGAAGCGGGCCAGCCGACGAGCGCCGAGATCGAGGCCGCCGCGAAGGAAGCCGGGATCGAATATATCCACAACCCCGTCTATCGCGGCCCCAGCTATTCGGATGTCGAGGCGATGGAAGACGCGCTCGAAAAGGCGGGCGAGAAGAAGATTTTCGCTTTCTGCCGGTCAGGCACGCGTTCGACGCTGACCTGGGCGATCGCCCGCGCCGAACAGGGCTGCGACCGGGCGCATCTCGAACGCTGCGCCGAGCAGGCGGGCTACGACCTCAAGCCGGTCGCGCACCTGCTCTAGGAACGGGAAAGCGCCTCGCGGGCGCGTGTCAGGTCTTCCTCGAGCACCATCAGGCGCACCGCGATGAGACCCGCGCCGCCGAAGACATTGTTCATGCCGCCATCGAGGATGACATGGTCGATGCCCTCGGCATCGAGCTTGTGACCGGCAAGATCGGCTTCCACCTTGGTTCCGAACCGCGCGAGTTCGGCAAGGCTCATGCCGCTTCGGTGCCGCCCACGGTAATGCCGTCGATATAGAGGCTGGGCTGGCCCACGCCTGCGGGCACCGACTGCCCGCCCTTGCCGCAGATGCCCACGCCTTCGTCGAGTGCCATGTCGTTGCCGATGCCCTTGACCCGCGTGAGCACGGTCGGCCCGTCGCCGATCAGCGTCGCGCCCTTCACGGGATCGCCCAGCTTGCCGTCCTTCACCCGATAGGCCTCGGTGCAGGAGAAGACGAACTTGCCATTGGTAATATCGACCTGGCCTCCGCCGAAACTGGCGGCGTAGATGCCGTCCTTCACTCTGCTCATCAGCTCGGCCGGATCGTCCTTGCCGCCCAGCATGAAGGTATTGGTCATGCGCGGCATCGGCGCATGGGCGAAGCTTTCGCGGCGGCCGTTGCCGGTTGGCTCCATCCCCATCAGCCGGGCATTGAGCCGGTCCTGCAGATAGCCCTTGAGGATGCCGTCCTCGATCAGCGTGGTGCGTCCCGTGGGCGTGCCTTCATCGTCGATGGTGAGCGATCCGCGCCGCCCCTCGATCGCGCCTTCGTCGATCACCGTGACGCCGGGCGCGGCGACCCGTTCGCCAATGCGCCCCGAAAAGGCGCTGGTGCCCTTGCGGTTGAAATCGCCTTCGAGCCCATGGCCGACCGCTTCATGAAGCAGCACGCCGCACCAGCCCGGGCCGAGCAGCACGTCCATCTCGCCCGCCGGTGCCGCGACGCTGCGCAGATTGACATCGGCAATCCGGATTGCCTCGTCGATGGCGCGGTTCCAGCTCTCCTCGCGGAACAATTCGTCATAAAGATAGCGCCCGCCGAGGCCATGATAGCCCGACTCGCTGCGCTCTCCATCCTTGAGAACCACCTGCACGTTCAGCCGTACGAGCGGACGGACATCGGTGGCGACGAAGCCGTCGGCACGGACGATCTCGACCACGCCCCAGCTGCCCGACAGGCTGACGCTCACCTGGTCGATGCGCGGATCGCGCTCGCGCGCGGCGGCCTCGATCCGCTGGCACAATTCGACCTTGTCCTTGAAACGGGTCTGCGACAGCGGATCGCCATCGCCATAGATCCGCGCATTGGTGCGCGGCGGAGGCGGTGCAGCCTGTCCCCTGGCGGGATCGAGCAGCTGCAATGTCTGCGCCGCCCGCTCGATCGCGGCTTCGCTGATCTCATTGGCATGGGCAAAGGCAGTGGTCTCGCCCGTCACCCCGCGCAGGCCGAAACCCGAATCGGCATGATAATCGGCCGATTTCAGCCGGCCATCGTCGAACAGGAAATTCTCACTGGTGCGATATTGGAGATAGATTTCCCCATCATCGTGCGCCGACAGGTGGCGGCGGGCAAGGCGCACCGCGCCATCGGGATCGAGAAAGCCGGGGCGATAGAGAAAGTTGCGGGGGTCCATCCCCTAACTATCGGTATCGGCAGGTCCGCCTTCAAGGACAAATCGGCGGTCGCAATAGCCGCATTCGACATATCCATCGTCGTCGATGTGCAGATAGACGCGCGGATGGCCCAGCGAAGGCTCGATGTCGCCGGCTCCGTCGCAGGCGACGCGCAGCGTGTTGACCTTGATGATTTCGGGCGGGGGAATCGTCGACATGGCGGGTCGATTAGCGCGGGCGCGCCCGCGCGGCAACGCCTTAGCGATAATCGACCGTGACGGTGAAGCTGGCTTCGTACAGCCCCTCGGGCTGGTCGGCGGCCAGCGACAGCGTGCCGCCCAGATAGACTTGCTCGCGCCCGTCAACGGGCGAAAGGGTGCGCAGGGGCGACCCGTTGAGCCACATGTTGATGACGAGGATGTCATCGCCTGCCGCGTTGGTCAGCGTGAGCGGAACCGAATGGGTGAGGATGATTTCCTGCCCCGGATTGCCGACCACAGTGAACTGCGCGCGATTGCCGGGATCGCCCGGAACGCCTTCGGCGCCGCCCGAGAAGCTGCGCGGATTGCCGTTCGACGGCATCGTCACGGTGCCGCCCTGGGTGTTCGAGATGACGACGGTGCCGAAGTCGAGGTCGTCCACCTTGAAGATCGCCAGCGGCTCGAGGATCCGAACGCGGGCGGTGCCGTCGCTATTGCTCACCGGCGCGGCATGCGCAGGCGTCGCCGCAAGAGCGGCGGTGCAAGCGGCAATGATGCAAAGTTTCTGGTCCACGCCTTATTCCATCCCCATCGTTGGCGACGGACCAGAATATCGGCGAAAAACCCGCCCAAGCGGTTAGCGTTGATGGTCAGCGGGAATTTAACCCTGTTTTTTCATGACTTTGGCGCTCAGGGATATTGGACCTGGACCTCGAACTGGCCTTCATAAGCCCCTTCGGCGGCACCCGCCGGAATGTCGATGCTCGCCCCCACGCGAAAGTCGAAATAGGTGCTCGCGGTAACGGTCCGCTGGTCGGGTCCGTCGAGCGTGAAATTGCGCACGACGAGCGTCTCGGTGCCGCCCAGCCGCGTCATCGTGATCGTGCCCTTGGGAATGCGGATCTTGATCTTCTTGGTGCGCTCGGGCGAACCGCCGAACTTGGCCGAATGGCCGTCATTTCCCGAGAGGATCGCCCCGGTCACACTGATCTCGCTGCCTTCGGGTCGGGTGGGATCGATGACCACCGTTCCCCCGGTCGAGGTCGCATCCATGTAGATCGTGCCGAAGTCGAGATCGCGGATCTTCACGATCGACATGGGAGAGACCATGGTGACCGTCGCCTTGCCATCCTCGCGGACCGGCTGGGCCAGCGCGGGCGCGGCGCCAAGCGAGACGCTGGCTATGATAGCGAGAAGGGTGGGAAGGTGGGTCCGGCTCATGGCGAGGCCTTGGCATGGTTAACCTCACCGTTACCCTAAGACTTAAGGTAAATTGGTCATTAACCCCTTACCCTTTGCGGCGGTCGGCATCGCCGCTATGGCGCTTTGCCAATGACTGACGAACCCGCCATCTCCATCGAATCGCTGTCGAAGACCTATGCCGGGGGCAAGCAGGCCCTCGACAATGTGAGCTTCGAGGTGCCGCGCGGCCAGATCTTCGGCCTCCTGGGCCCGAATGGCGCGGGCAAGTCGACTTTGATCAACATCCTTGCCGGGCTGGTTACTAAGACCAGCGGTTCGGCCACGGTGTGGGGCTTCGACATCGACAAGAGCCCGCGCAACGCCAAGCGCGCGATCGGTATCGTCCCGCAGGAAATCCTCTTCGACCCTTTCTTCACTCCGCGCGAGGCCCTCGAAAACCAGGCCGGGCTCTACGGCATTGCGAAAAGCGAGAGGCGAACCGACGAATTGCTCGAGGCGGTCCGCCTTAGCGACAAGGCCGATGCCTATGCGCGCACGCTGTCGGGCGGGATGAAACGCCGCCTGCTGGTCGCCAAGGCAATGGTCCATTCGCCGCCCATCCTCGTCCTCGACGAACCGACCGCAGGGGTCGATATCGACCTTCGCCAACAGCTCTGGGAATATGTCCGTTCGCTCCATGCACGCGGGGTGACGGTGGTGCTCACCACCCATTATCTCGAGGAAGCCGAGGAATTGTGCGACCGGATCGCGATCATCAATCACGGTCGCCTGATTGCCAACGAAGCCACCGCCGACCTGCTCGCCAAGGCGCAGGACAAGGAAGTAGTGATCACCGTCAACCGCGACCTCGACGGGCTTCCCCATCACGGCTGCTTCCGCAAGGTCGAGCAGGTCGGCCCGTGCGACATCGCCATCACCTATTCGAAGGAGGAGGCCAATGCCGGTGACGTGGTCAAGGTGCTTGCCGACGCGGGCTACGAGATGATCGACATCCGCACCCGCGAACCCGACCTGGAGGACGTCTTCCTCCGCCTCACGCGGGACGCGGCATGAGCGACTTTGACGTCCTCGTCGTCGGCACGGGCGCGGCCGGCCTGACCGCCGCGCTCGCTCTTGCCGACCAGGGAAAGTGCGTCGGCGTCCTCGCCAAGGGCAAGCTGGGCGGCGGCGCGACCGAGTGGGCGCAGGGCGGGATCGCCGCGGTGCTCGAGGAAGGTGACAGTTTCGACAATCATGTCCGCGACACGATGGTCGCGGGCGCAGGGCTCAACGACCGCGAGGTGGTTGAGATGGTGGTGTCGCGCGCCCCCGCGGCGATCGCCCGGCTGGCCGAACTGGGAGTGCCCTTCAACCTCGGCGAGGATGGCGACTGGCACCTCACCCGCGAAGGCGGGCACAGCCATCGCCGCATCGTCCATGTCCACGACGCCACCGGCTGGGCGGTCTCGCAGGCGCTCGAAAAGGCGGCGGTCGCGCATGACAATATCCGCCTGCTTCCCGACATGGTTGCGATCGACCTCGCCACCGGCCGCCATGCCTCCGAATTCTCGACCAGCGGCGCGGTGCGCGGGCTCTACGCCTTCAACCGCCACAGCCAGGAAGTCGAGGCACTGACCGCGCGTGCCACCATCCTCGCGGCGGGCGGCGCAGGGCGCAGCTATCTCTATTCGACCGCGCCGCGCGGCGCGACCGGCGATGGCATCGCGATGGCCTGGCGCGCGGGCTGCCGCATCTCGAACATGGAATTCATGCAATTCCATCCGACCTGCCTCTACAATCTCGAGGTCAAGAATTTCCTCATTACCGAGGCGGTGCGCGGCGAAGGCGGCATCCTGCGCAATCCCCAGACCGGCGAGCGCTTCATGAAGACGGTCGACGAGAGGCTCGAACTCGCGCCGCGCGACATCGTCGCCCGCGCGATCGACGCCGAGATCAAGCGCGACGGCCTCGATTATGTCCATCTCGACATCGCGCATCGCGGCCCCGAATTCGTGAAAGCCCATTTCCCGACCATCCACGAGAAATTGCTCGGCCTCGGGATCGACATCACCACCGACCCCATCCCGGTGGTGCCCGCGCAGCATTATACCTGCGGCGGAGTGGTGATCGACCGCCATGGCCGCACCGACGCACCGGGCCTCTATGCCGCGGGCGAAGTCACCCAGTCGGGCCTCCACGGCGCCAATCGCCTTGCTTCGAACAGCCTCCTCGAATGTTTCGTGTTCGGCGAAGCCGCCGCCGACCATATCGTCGCCAATTGGGACGCGCTTCCCGAATGCGGGCCGATCCGCGAATGGGACGAAAGCCGCGTCACCGACAGCGACGAGGAAGTGGTGATCCAGCAGGTGTGGGGCGAGATCCGCCGTTTCATGTGGAATTTCGTCGGCATCGTGCGCACCACCAAGCGGTTGGAGCGCGCCAAGAACCGCATCGACCTGTTGCGCCGCGAAGTGAATGATTATTACGCCCATTTCCGCGTGACCCCCGACCTCATCGAGCTGCGCAACCTCGTCGAGGTGTCGGACCTAATCATCCGCTCGGCGCTCGCTCGGCACGAAAGCCGGGGCCTCCACTTCACTCTCGATTATCCTGAGACAAGGGAAGAAGCGGTCGATACAGTGCTGGTGCCATGAAGCTCGACTGCGCCAGCTGCCCGGCGCGGCGCGGCGCTTTGACGCGGCCTGAAACGCGCTAAACATCGGACGCAGCGGTAGCAGCAGATCTAAGATAAGCTACGGAGCGAAGGAGGACCGGAGCGTCGTCTCGTTTTCCGCCCGCGCAAACAGGCATGGCAAGCGTGCGCATAGCTGCTAAAGCGCATCGGCAATGGCCGATAAGCAACCCCACCTCTACCTGGTCGACGGATCCAGCTATATCTTCCGCGCCTATCACCAGCTTCCCCCGCTGACCAACAAGGCGGGCACGCCCGCGGGCGCGGTCTATGGCTATACCGCGATGCTGTGGAAGCTCGCCGACGGGCTCAACAAGGAAGAAGGCCCGACCCATCTCGCGGTGATCCTCGACAAGTCCTCCAAGTCGCACCGCAACGACATCTATGCCGAGTACAAGGCCAACCGTCCGCCCCCGCCCGAGGACCTCGTTCCGCAATTCCCGCTGATCCGCGAAGCGACCCGAGCCTTCTCCCTTCCCTGCATCGAGGAAGAAGGGCTCGAGGCCGACGATATCATCGCTTGCTATGCCCGCGCCGCCGCCGACCAGGGCTGGAAAGTCACCATCGTCAGTTCCGACAAGGACCTGATGCAGCTGATCGAGACGCGGCCCAACGGCGCCGAGATCGACATGCTCGACACGATGAAGGACAAGCGCATCCGCGCCGCCGAGGTGGTCGAGAAATTCGGCGTCGGCCCCGAGAAGGTCGGCGACATGCTCGCGCTGATGGGCGACAAGGTCGACAATATCCCGGGCGTGCCGGGCGTCGGGCCCAAGACCGCCGCGACGCTTCTCGAACAATATGGCGACCTCGAAACCGTGCTCGCTTCGCTCGACGAAATCAGCAAGCCGGCCTTGAAGCGCAATCTCACCGAACATGCCGACGCCGCGCGGATGAGCCGCGAACTCGTCGAACTGGTGTGCGATGCACCGCTCCCCGCGCCGCTCGACGATTTCAAACTCGACGGCATCCCCGCCGAGCCGCTGCGAGCCTTTCTTGAGGAACAGGGGTTCAAGGCGTTGCTCCGCCGCATGGGTGGCGGCTCGAAAACGGCGGAAGAGCGCGAAAATTCGGGCAGTGACGTCAAGACGGCATATACGTCGGCTCCCGCCGAACCGCCCGAGCCCGAGACGATCGAGGTGGACCGCTCGGCCTACCAGACGATCGTGGATGAGGATGCGCTCGACGGCTGGATCGCCGAAGCGCGCGCCAAGGGCCTGGTCGCGGTCGATACCGAGACCACCGGTCTCGACCCGATGCGCGCCGAACTCGTCGGTATCAGCCTCGCCACCGCGCCGGGCCGCGCCTGCTACATTCCCTTCGGTCATGGCGGAAACGATCTCTTGTCCGAGCGCCCGCCCCAGCTTGACAGGAAGATCGTTCTCACGCGCCTCAAACCGCTGTTCGAGGACGCCAGCGTCCTGAAAGTAGGGCATAATCTCAAATATGACATGGTGCTCCTTGCCAAGGATGACGTCATGCTTTCACCACTCGACGATACGCTGGTCATGAGCTTCGATCTCGATGCCGGGCGCGGGATCGGGGGGCACGGGCTCGACGAACTGGCGAAGAAGCAGCTCGGCCACCAATGCCTCAGCTTCAAGGAAGTGTGCGGTACCGGCAAGAAGCAGATCTGCTTTTCCGAAGTGCCGCTCGACAAGGCCACCGAATATGCTGCCGAGGATGCCGACGTTGCGCTCCGCCTCTGGCAGCGCCTCAAGCCGCGCCTCGCCGCAGAGCGCGTGACCCGTGTCTACGAGAGTGTCGACCGGCCGATGGTCGGGGTGCTCGCGCGCATGGAAAAGCGCGGGGTGCGCGTCGATCGCGACTATCTCGCACGCCTGTCGGGCGAATTCGCCGAGGACATCGCCGCGCTCGAAAAGAAGATCCACGCCGCGGCGGGCGAGGAATTCACCATCGGTTCGCCCCAGCAGCTCGGCAACATCCTGTTCGACAAGCTTGGTGCCAAGGGCGGGCGCAAGGGCAAGACGGGCAATTATTCGACGGACGTGAACGAGCTCGAACGGCTCGCGGGCGAAGGCATGGAAGTCGCTCGGCTGGTGCTCGACTGGCGCCAGCTATCGAAGCTCAAGAGCACCTATACCGACGCGCTCCAGGGAGAGATCGACCCGCGTACGGGCCGGGTGCACACTTGCTACAGCCTCGCGGGCGCGCAGACCGGGCGCTTGTCCTCGACCGATCCCAACCTGCAGAACATCCCCATCCGCACCCCGCTCGGCGCCAAGATCCGCGATGCCTTCATCGCCAGCGACGATCATGTGCTGATGAGCGCCGACTATAGCCAGATCGAGCTGCGCCTCGCCGCGCACATGGCCGACGTGCCCCAGCTCAAGGAGGCCTTTCGCGAAGGCGCGGACATCCACGACCGCACCGCCGAGGAACTGTTCGGCTCGGCCGACAAGGATTGCCGCGCCAAGGCCAAGACGGTCAATTTCGCGATCCTCTACGGCATCTCGGCCTTCGGACTCGCCGGACGGCTGGGAATCGAGCGCAGCGAAGCACAGGACATCATCGACCGCTATTTCGACCGCTTCCCCGGCATCCGCGACTATATCGCGCGCACCCTTACCGAAGTGCGCGACTGCGGTTTCACTACCACCCTTTTCGGCCGCAAGACCCATTTTCCCAACATCCGCTCGAAGATGCAGAATGTCCGTGCGGGCGCCGAGCGCGCCGCGATCAACGCCCCCATTCAGGGCACCAGCGCCGACCTCATCAAGCGGGCGATGGCGCGGATGGACAAGGCGCTCGCCGAAGAAGGGCTGAGTGACGTCAAGATGCTGCTCCAGGTGCATGACGAACTGGTGTTCGACGTGCCCAGGGGCCGCGAGGAAGAAGCCGCGGCGGTGATCCGCACGGTGATGTCGGGCGCGGCGGCTCCTGCGCTCCCTCTTGATGTCCCGCTCGACGTCGATGTCGGCTGGGGCGACAATTGGGGCGCCGCGCATTGACCCGAAGCGAGGAACAGGCGGGCGCCCCCGCGCCCGACGGCGGCAAGAAGGATCTCGCGGCGCTCGCCCGGGGCGGCCGCATCAATTTCTTCGGCTTCGTGCTGCGCCTCGTGGCGCGCATTCCTTTCCTGCTGATCGCCGGCCAGTTCTACGGCGCCGAGGCGCTGGGGCGTTTTGCCTATGCGCTGATCGTGGTCGAATTCGCCGCCCAGCTCGGCACCTTCGGGCTGAAGCGCGGGCTAGCCCAGCAGCTCAGCCACTCGAAGGATCGCAACCATACCCATATCTGCTGGGACGCGCTTGTCGTCGCCCTGTTCGGCTCGGCGATCACCATGGGGCTCCTGTTCCTCTTCCCGCAGGCGATGTTCCCCAACAGCGAAGTGCGCGGGCTCGAACGCGCGCTTCCGGTCACCGTTCTCGCGCTTGCCTGGACCGAGATCAGCCTCGCCGCGCTCGCTTATCGCCACAATATCGGCGCGACCGTGCGCGCCCGCGCGATCGTAGAGCCCTGGGTGATCTCCATCGCGGCCTTCATCTGGGTGTTCATCAGCCTCGATGACGGGCTGATCATCGCTTATGTGCTCTCGATGCTCGCGGCGGTGATCGCCTCGATGTGGCCCTTCCTCAAGGAATATGGCCTGCCGCACGGCTGGACCCCGCATCCCGGCAAATTATGGCAGATGGCGCGCGAGAATTATCCGCTGGCGATTGCCGACACGGTCGAATGGGGGTCGCGCCGTATCGACATCGCGGTGCTCGGCCTGTTCTTCTCGCCCGCGATCGTCGGCATCTATTATGTCGCCCAGCAGGTCGCCTCGCTGCCCAGCAAACTCAAGACCAGCTTCGACCCCATCCTCGGCCCCGTGGTGTCGCGCAACGTCGCGGCAGGCAACAAGAAAGCCGTGGCGCGGCAGGTCCGGCAGGTCGGCTTCTGGATCATCGCCGCACAGGCCGCGGTGGCACTGGGTCTCGGCATCCCCGCGATGGCGGTGATGAACCTCGTCGGCCCCGAATTCGGCGTGGGCTATCTCATCCTCGGCGTGCTGCTTGCCGCCGAAGTGGTCGCGGCGATGGCGGCGGTCAGCGAAGCCGCGCTCATCTATCTCGCGCGCCATCGCAACATGCTGATCAGCCTGTTCATGATCGGGCTCGAGGTGGTTCTCGCCGCGGGCGCGATCCTCATCCTTCGCTCGATGGAGCTGCCCGATCCCATCCAGGCGATCGGTCCCGCACTGGGACTGCTGCTCGCATTGGCTTTCGGAGCCATCGCGAAGGCCTGGCTCCTGTCGCGCATCGTCGAAGCACCGGTATCGGGCTGGCGCTGGCCGATCGTCTGGGCAGCGGGCGCGGCTCTGGTGGTGGGCTATTTCGCGGTCAAGCTGCCCGACTGGGGACAGCTCGCAATCGGCGGCCCCGCGATCATGATCGCCTTCGGGGTGATCATCTGGATCAAGGGTTTCGGCCCCGAGGACCGCGAACTGTTCAAGATGCGCAAGCGCGACATCGAGATCGACCTGCCGCCACCGGGATCGAGCGGCAGCCGACCTCTCTGACTTCGCTCCGCCCTAGTGGCGGAAGTGGCGCATCCCCGTGAACAGCATCGCCAGACCGGCTTCGTCGGCGGCGGCGATAACTTCATCGTCGCGGATCGATCCGCCGGGCTGGATCACCGCGGTCGCGCCCGCATCCACCGCGGCCAACAGGCCGTCGGCAAAGGGGAAGAAGGCGTCGGAGGCCACCGCGCTTCCCACCGTGCGCGGCTCGTCCCAGCCATACGTCTCGGCGGCCTCGCGCGCCTTGATCGCGGCGATCCGCGCCGAATCGCGCCGGTTCATCTGCCCGGCGCCGATCCCGGCGGTGGCGCCGTCCTTGGCGTAGACGATGGCATTGGATTTGACATGCTTGGCGACCGTCCAGGCAAAGAGGCAGTCGGCCACTTCCTGTTCGGTCGGCTCGCGCTTGGTCACGACCTTGAGATCCTCGCGTCGCACCATCGCATTGTCGCGGTCCTGGTAGAGGAGCCCGCCCGCGATCGGCTTGACCGTCTGGCCCGGACGGCGCGGATCGGGGATCGGCCCGGTGAGCAGGAGGCGCAGGTTCTTCTTCGCCGCGAATGCCGCCTTGGCGTCATCGTCGGCATCGGGCGCGACCACCACTTCGGTGAAGATCTGCGTGATCGCCCGGGCCGTCGCTCCGTCGAGCGTGCGATTGACCGCGACGATCCCGCCGAACGCCGAGACGCTGTCGCAGGCAAGCGCCGACTGCCAGGCCTCTTCCAAGGTCTCGCCGCTTGCCACACCGCAGGGATTGGCATGCTTGACGATGACCACCGTGGGTGGCCCGTCACGAAATTCGGAGAGCAAGTCGAACGCCGCGTCGGCATCGTTGAGATTGTTGTAGCTGAGTTCCTTGCCCTGAACCTGCTCCGCGCGGGCGATGCCCCCGACCACGGCCTGCGGCAGATAGAGCGCGGCTTTCTGGTGCGGATTCTCGCCATATCGCAATTCACTCGCCTTGACCGCGGCAAGGCTGCGGCGCTCGGGATAGGCTTCTCCCTGGTCGGCAAAGGCGAACCAGCCCGAAATGGCGGCGTCATAGGATGCGGTGAGCGCGAAGGCCTTGGCCGCGAGCATCCGGCGGAATTCGAGCGTCAGCCCGCCATGGCCGTCGAGTTCGCCGATCACGGCGTCATAATCGGCAGGATCGGTGAGGATCGCGACATCGCCATGATTCTTGGCCGCCGAGCGCACCATCGACGGGCCACCGATGTCGATATTCTCGATGATCGTCGCGCGGTCGGCGCCCGAGGCGACGGTTTCCTCGAAGGGGTAGAGATTGACCACGACCATGTCGATCGGCGCGATGCCATGCTCTTCCATCGCGGCGACATGGTCTGGATTGTCGCGCACCCCGAGGATCGCGCCATGCACCTTGGGGTGAAGCGTCTTGACCCGCCCGTCCATCATCTCGGGAAAACCGGTCAGATCGCTGACGTCACGCACCTCATGACCAAGCTCGCGCAGCCGCTTGGCGGTGCCGCCGGTCGAGACGAGTTCGGCGCCATGGCGAACCAGCGCCTCGGCAAGCGGTTCGAGACCCTCCTTGTCCGACAGGGAAATCAGCGCGCGGCGGATGGGTTGATGCTCTTTCATGAAGGGTCCTTAGCTCGATCGTCGCAATTGCCAGCCAATCTCGACGCCGAGGCGCGACACCTCGCCGTTGATGACCAGCTGCTGGGTGGGATTGGGTTCGCCGCGCCCGGTCACATGGAGGCTTTCCTCGATGGTCAGCGGCGCGCCATGACAGCGGAAATTCCAGGGAGGCGCGCCTTCGGAACGCAGGATCGCGCCCATGCCGTCGGCGGTCGGAGTGGGTTCGACCCCGGGCGCGAGGTGGAATCGGATGGCAAAAGGCAGTTCGCCCTTGATCTTGCGCCGTCCCTTGGGAGTCAGCCGGTCGACGCCGCTCAATTCCTTGCCGTCATTGCCGAGCGACATCTGCCTCTCGTGCAGCATGCCATAGCGACGCAAATAGCCATCATGGCTGGCGCGGATGCGCGATGCGTCATTATCCTCGTTGCGGTCGATGATGACGTCACTCACCCCGCGCCCCAGCGGGCCGTCGGGCTGGATCGCGGTCGAATTGCTGTCGTCGAGTATCAGAGTCGAATGCGCCGCCGAACTGCGCAGCGCCTCGACGAGGCTGTGCGGCATCACGCTTTTCGCCAGCCCCGGCCCGCCGCAATTGACGATCAATCGCTGCGTCCCGTCAGACATTTCGAACGCCAGCGTCGAGGCGCTTCCCGACGCGGTCATCGCGGTGAGCGGCGGCGGCGCGGCGTCTAGCACGACCACGGTGCCCAGCGCGCCCATCCGCTGATAGCCCCAGCCGCGCGCTTCGCGCAGCGGGCGAGCGCGCATTCCGCAGCCCTCGATCAGCGCCGCCATCGCGGTCGGGCTGCCCGGATTGCCCCCCTGCCAGCTCGACAATGCGCCATCACCCATGCTCACGCCATGCAGCGCTGCCAGGGCAGCGGCGGCGGCATTTTCCAGCCCGTCGGGGATCTGCTGCTTGGCGGCGAAATAGGCCGAGCGCACGAGGCCCAACCGGTCGACGAGCAGCGCCTGCTCCTGCGGGTGGCGGCTCATCAGCCCGCCATCCTCGAACTGTCCCTGCGCCAGCGCGCGCATCAGCCCGCTTTCGGCACGCGCCACGCGCGGCAGCCCGCCCTGCAGCGTCAATGCCGCGGTGACCAGCCCCGCCCAGGCGGTGATCCGGTCGAGCCCGGGACGCGCGCGGTCGGCCTGCGCATCGAGATGCCGCGCGCCCCGTGCCAGCGTGTTGAGCAGCGCCGAGCGATAGCCGCTGTCGCGCGAGGAGAGGATATAGGGCGCATAAGCGGTCCAGAACAGCAGCCGCTCGCCCCACAATTCGGGCGCCCATGCGGCATCGGGGCGCGTGCCATGGGCAATCAGCCAGCGACCGGCCAGCGCTTCGCCGATGCGCGCGCCCTGTTCGCGGCTCGACGCCGCCGAAAGATCGCGCAGCCATGCGAAAGTCGACAACCGCCGCCCTGCCGGAGAAGCCATGTCGATGCGCGCAAAGTCGAAATCGACAAGGTCGATCTGTTCGGCGCCCCAGACCAGCGTACCGCCGAGAAGCGCGCGCCCGAGGCGGCGGTCGCCCTCGACATGGTCGCGCGGCACCGCAGTGAGGCGAAGCGGCTTGCGCTTGGGGCCGAGCAGCCGCTGGAAGAGGCTGCCGCGTGCGAGGCGGCCGACAATGTCCGCCCCCTCGGCCATCACTCGCCTTTCAGCGCCTTGATATTGTCGGCATAAGCGGACGGACCGCCGCGGAATGCCGCGGTGCCCGCGACCAGGGCGCTTGCGCCTGCATCGACGCAGCGCGGCGCGGTCTCGGGATCGACCCCGCCATCGACTTCGATGGTGACGTCAAGACCGCGCTTCGCGACCTTCTCGGCAATCGCCTCGATCTTGTTGAGCTGGGAGGGAATGAATTTCTGTCCCCCGAACCCCGGATTGACGCTCATCACCAGGACGAGGTCAGCCAGGTCGAGCAGATAGTCGAGCCCGTCCTCATGCGTTCCCGGGTTGAGGACGATCCCCGCTTTCTTCCCCAAGGCGCGGATCGCCTGCAGCGTGCGATGCGTGTGCGCGCCGGCTTCGGGATGGATGGTGATGATATCCGCGCCCGCCTCGGCAAAGGCCTCGAGATAAGTGTCGACGGGCGAAATCATCAAATGGACATCGAAAGGCTTGTCGCTGTGCGGACGAAGCGCCTTCACCACGCCGGGCCCGATGGTGATGTTGGGCACGAAATGCCCGTCCATCACGTCGATATGGATCCAGTCGGCTCCGGCGGCGTCGATGGCGCGCACCTCCTCGCCCAGCTTGGCGAAATCGGCGGACAGGATGGACGGAGAGATGATCGGTTTGGGCATGGGACCATTAGCCCTCATTCGCCGTCGCGGACAAGGTGCGCTGCAAAGAATCCGTCGAGCCCGCCGACATTTTCGAGCATTCCGGGCAGGACGCGGATCCACCCTTCCTCGCTGGCTTCCACGCCCTCGATCGGCGAAGTCGCGGGAACGACGCGAAACTGCGGAAAACGCTCCAGAAAGGCGCGCACCGCTTCCTCGCCCTCGAGCGGTTCGAGCGAGCAGGTGGCATAGACGAGGCTGCCGCCCGGACGCACCATCAAGGCCGCGCTGTCGAGCAGTTCGGCCTGCACCCGCGCCATTTCCCCGACCACCCGGTCGCGGGCGCGATAGAGAACCTCGGGATGGCGGCGGAAAGTCCCGCTCGCCGAACAGGGCGCATCGAGCAGCACCGCATCGAACATCCCGTCGGGTCGCCAGGCATTGAGATCGGCGACCACCATTTCGGCGGACAGCCCCGTGCGATCGAGATTCTGCCGCAGCCGCTTCATTCGCTGTTCCGATCGGTCGAGCGCGGTGACGTCATGCCCCGCGGCGGCGAGCTGCATGGTCTTGCCTCCCGGCGCCGCGCAGGCATCGAGCACACGCTGCGCTTCCGAAGGAACGAGCCGCGCAGGCAACGAGGCCGCAAGGTCCTGCACCCACCATTGCCCGTCGGCAAAGCCCGGCAGCATCTCGACCCGCCCGGCATCTTCGAGGCGGCGGTGAAGCGGGGCAAGGCGCGTGCCGTCGAAATCCTGCGGTTCTTCGCTGAAACTGAGGTCGAGCGGCGGGCGCTGCGGGATCGCCGCGCGCGCCGCCTCGACCACGCCATCGCCCCAGGCCTTCTCCCAGCGCCGCTCGATCGCTTCGGGCAAGCGCGCGGCATGGGGTTCGGGCAGATTCCCCTTCAAAAGATTGGACAGCACGCCATGCACCAGTCGCCTCGGCCCATTGGCGACCAGGGGAAGCGCGGTCGCGACAACGGCATGGTCGGGCGTGCCGAGCCCGATCTTCTGTGCCAGCGCCATGCGCAGCACCATCCGCGCCTTGGCATCGTCGGGCAGCGGGTCGCGCGTGCGGCTGTCGATCAGCGCATCGAGATCGGGAAGGCGGCGCAACGTCTCCCCTGCGATCGCCCGCGCCAGCGCCGCATCGGCGGGCGGCAGTCCGCGCGTCGCATAGGAGGCGCTCTGGTCAAGCGTTTCGTCGCGGCGTAATACCGCATCGAGCATGCGCAGCGCCGCGACGCGCGCTTCGCTTCCTTCGGGATCCGTTCTTGGCATGCCGCCACCTAGACCCCATTTGAGCAAGATGAAACGACCAAATCGCCCCAAGCCCCCCGAATATCTGTCCGAATCGCCGCCGGTCCCCGAACCCGAAGCGGTCGAGCTTCCCGACGCGCCGGTGGGCGAGAAGGATCGCAAGGATCCGACCCGCTATGGCGACTGGGAAGGCAAGGGCATTGCGTGGGATTTCTAGCTTTTACGCCAAAAACAAGAGTCGTCTCAGGCGACTTCGGGCTTTGGCGGACGGCTCATCAGGCTTTCCAGCGCATCGTCGACACTGACATCGCCCCGCAATAGCGACGCCACCGCGGCGACGATCGGCATCTCGATATTCTTCTCGCGCGCGAGCGCATCGAGCACGGGCGCGGTATGCGCGCCTTCGGCCACGGTCTTGCGGTCGGCCATCAGTTCGGACGCGGGCCGTCCTTCGCCGATCGCCTTGCCCAACGAGAAATTACGGCTCGCGGTCGAGGAGCAGGTCAACACCAGGTCGCCCAGCCCCGACAGCCCGGCGAGCGTTTCCGCGCGGGCACCGAGTGCTTCGCCAAAACGCAGCATTTCGGCAAATCCGCGCGCGATCAGCGCCGCCCGCGCATTCTGCCCCAAGGCCTTGCCCTCGACGATCCCGCACGCGATCGCGAGCACATTCTTGATCGCCCCGCCAACTTCGGCGCCCGCGACATCGTCCGACAGATAGGCGCGGAAGGTCGGCAGCGCGATCCTCTCGCGCAACGCTTCGGCGAGCGCGGCATCCTCGCAGGCGAGCGTCACCGCAGTGGGCAGCCCCTTGGCGACTTCATGGGCAAAGGTCGGCCCCGACAGCACCGCCACCGGCGATTCCGGACACACTTCCTTGGCGACATGGTGAAGCAGCTGGCCCGACTTTTCCTCGATCCCCTTCGAACAGAGCACCAGCGGCATCCCCGGGCAGGGCGAACGCGACAGCACCGCGCGCATATGCTGGGCAGGCGTCACCACCAGCCAGGCATCGACTTCGCGCAAGTCGGAAAAACGCTGGGTCGCGCGGATCGACTTCGAAAGCGGGATATCCTTCAGGTAGATGGGGTTCTGGTGGATCTTGTTGACCGCGTTGACGACATCGTCCTCCAACGCCCACAGAAGCACTTCGCGATCGCCGGTCGCCGCGACCTGCGCCAGCGCGGTTCCCCATGCACCGCCTCCGATCACCGCGAGTTTCTCGATCCTCATGCTTTCACTCCTGCACCCCTGACCTTTTCGGCGTCTTCGTCGAGCGGCCAGCGCGCCCGCGCGGGCACGTCGAGACCATCGACCCACCCGGCGGCAAGGCGCTGCGCCCCGGCCCAGCCGATCATCGCGGCATTATCGGTGCAAAGCCATCCCGGCGGAACCGAAAATGCCCGTCCTTCCTCGGCCGCCAGCGTCTCGAGCGCTTCGCGCACCGAGGCATTGGCGGCAACTCCGCCCGCCACGACGAGGCTTGGCGCATCGCTCTTGCGAAGTGCGATGCGCGTGCGATCGACGAAACAGTCGACCACCGCGGCCTGGAAGCTCGCGGCAATGTCGGCGGGCCGGTATTTGCCCGACTGGACCGCGCGCTGCACCGCGCTCTTGAGGCCTGCGAAACTGAAATGGGGTTCGCCCGACCCGACCAGCGGACGCGGCAACGGCACTGCCTCGGGATCCCCCTGCCCGGCCAGCTGCTCGACCGCCGGACCACCGGGGTAGCCCAGCCCCAATTGCTTGGCTGCCTTGTCGAAGGCTTCCCCTGCGGCATCGTCGATGGTCGTCGCCAGCCGCCGGTAATCGCCCACGCCGCGCACTTCGAGAAGCTGGCAATGCCCCCCGCTCGCCAGCAGGAGGAGATAGGGAAAGTCGAGCGAAGCGTCGGTCAGCCCCGGCGAAAGCGCATGGCCCTCGAGATGGTTGACCGCGATGAGCGGCTTCCCGGTGGCAAGAGACAGACCCTTGCCCGCGAGCAGCCCGACCATCACTCCGCCGACAAGGCCCGGTCCTGCGGTGGCGGCGATGGCATCGACTTCGCCAATCTCGATGGCGGCATCGCGCAGCACCTGGCGGACGAGGCCCGGAAGAATCTCGACATGGGCACGCGCGGCGATCTCGGGCACCACCCCGCCGAAGGGGCGATGCTGGTCGGCTTGCCCGACGACCGCCTGCGCGAGGATCTGCCGGTCGGACGTCACCAGCGCCGCCGCGCTGTCGTCGCACGATGATTCAAGCCCGAGGATCACAGCCATGACCGCCCTTTGCCGCACCCTGTGCAAAAGCGCCAGCCTTGCTGGGAAAGGCTTGCAGCGCGGCCCCGGCTTCGGCAGGGCTGTGACATGCAGACACTCAGGCTCGGCACACGCGGATCACCGCTCGCGCTGGCGCAGGCACGATTGGTTGCCGATGCGCTGATCAAGGCGCATGACCGGCTCGAAATCGAGATCGTCACGCTCAAGACCGGCGGCGACCGCATCCAGGACCGGCCGCTCGCCGAGATCGGTGGCAAGGCGCTCTGGACCAAGGAGCTCGACCGTGCGCTGCTGGCCGGCGAAACCCATCTCAGCGTCCATTCGATGAAGGATGTCGAAAGCTTCCGTCCCGAAGGGCTGGGCATTGCCGCGATGCTGCCGCGCGCCGACGTGCGCGACAAGCTGATCGGCGCCGCCTCGATCGACGCGCTCGGCGAGGGCGCGGTAGTCGGCACCTCGAGCCCGCGCCGCGCGGCGCAACTGCTGGCCCTCCGCCCCGATCTCGACATCCGCACTTTCCGCGGCAATGTCGCGACGCGATTGGCACGCCTCGACAAGGGCGAAGCCGATGCCACCCTGCTCGCCGCCGCGGGCCTCGACCGGCTGGGCATGTCGGAGATCGGCACCCCTATCGAGATTGACGTCATGCTGCCCGCCGCCGCGCAGGGCGCGGTCGGGATTGACGCGCGCGACGGTGACGAGGAGGTGCGCCGCCTTTTGGCCGCGATCGACCATCGCCCGACGCATCGCTGCGTGCTGGCCGAGCGCGCCTTCGTCGCCGCGCTGGGGGGCGACTGCCATTCGCCGGTCGCGGCCCATGCCACGCTCGACGGGGAGAGGCTTGTTCTGCGCGCCCAGATCCTTTCCGAAGACGGTGCCGCGACCGTCGAGGGCGAGGCCGAGATGCCGTTGGATGACGTCGCGCCCGCCGCCGCGCTGGCGCGAGAACTGCTCGACGAGGCACCCGAAAGCATCGGAAAATTGTTCGCATGAGGCCGCTCGTCATCCTGCGCCCCGAACCGGGCGCCACGCTCACCGCCGAGAAGGCCGGGCAGATGGGTTTCGACGAGGTCGTCACCGCGCCGCTCTTCAAGGTCCGCCCGGTCGAATGGTCGCCCCCCGACCCCGACCGTTTCGACGCGATCGTGCTGACCAGCGCCAATGCCGCCCGCCATGCCGGAGCGGGCCTCGAACCATTGCGCAGGCTCCCGGTCCATGCCGTGGGTGATGCGACCGCCAAGGCCGCGCGCGCCGCCGGACTGATGGTCGAGACGGTGGGCGATGGTGGGCTCGAAGATCTGCTCGTACGCCTGTCGAAGCCGCGCCGCCTTCTGCACCTGTGCGGCCAGCATCGCCGCACCGCTGACCCGGGCGAGCATGTCGTCGTTCCCGTCGCGGTCTATTCGAGCGTCGCGCGCGACGAGCCGCGCGGCCTCGACCGCCTGCCGGGAAGCGTGGTGTGCGTACACAGTCCCCGTGCCGGCAAACGGCTTGCCGAACTGGTGGAGCGCGATGGCGTGGAACGCGGCGCCACCACCATCGCGGCGATCAGCGATGCCGCTGCCGAAGCCTGCGGCACGGGTTGGGAAGCGGTAGAGGTTGCCACGAGCCCCGATGATTCGGCAGTGCTGGCGCTGGCAAAACGTCTGTGCGAGAGAGACGGGGAATGAATGACCGCTCCAACCTGAAGGCACGCATCGCCCTCACTTTCTTCCTGCTTCTGGCAGGCGCGGCGCTCGCGACCTGGGGTCTTTCGCGCTGGGAAGGCGCGGCACGTTTCTTCGGCATCGCCGAAGCGCCCCGGCCCGTCCCCGCGCTGCGCGTCGAGCGCGAACCCGATGTCGATCGGGCCGACCCGCGTCCCGCCGCCCGCGATGGAGCGACACGCGCCGCGCCCCCCGCTGCCGAAGAGGTCGCGGAGCTTGAAGCGCGGATCGCCCGGCTCGAACGCTCGCTCGAACAGGCCGAAGGCTCGGCGGGCCGTGCCGATGCGCTTCTCGTCGCCTTCGCGGCGCGCCGCGCGATCGAACGCGGTGTCGCGCTCGGCTATCTCGAACCCCTGCTCGTCGCGCGGTTCGGCGAACAGCATGAAGCCGCGGTCGCAACCATCATCACCGGCGCGCGCAATCCGGTCGCTCTCGAGCAATTGATCGAACGCTACCAGGCCTTGGGTCCGGCGCTCCGGCGCGGCGACCCCGACGAAAGCGTCTGGGCATCGGTGAAACGCGAATTTTCCAATCTCGTGGCGGTCTATCCCGCCAACCAGCCCAATCCGCGTCCCCAGGCCCGTTACGAGCGCGCTCTGGTACAGCTGCGGCTCGGCGATGTGGACGCCGCGCTCACCGAAACCCTGCGCCTGCCGGGCATCGATGCCGCGAAGGACTGGATCGAGGAT
Organism: Sphingomicrobium lutaoense; assembly: GCF_014195685.1. Taxonomy (GTDB): domain Bacteria; phylum Pseudomonadota; class Alphaproteobacteria; order Sphingomonadales; family Sphingomonadaceae; genus Sphingomicrobium; species Sphingomicrobium lutaoense. The sequence goes on from NZ_JACICF010000002.1 coordinate 195,260, forward strand.
GCCCGCGCTTATATTGCTACGCGGCGTGCGCTGGACCGGATCGAATCGGCCGCATTGTTGTCCCGAGGCGAAAATCGGACGAACTGAGGCCAGCCGCACGATTTGCCAGCGCTTGTTAATATACTTTTGGTTAACCTTTTATCTCTTTGATTATGGGGTAAAAAGGAGAGTGGTGAAGGCATGACGTCATTGTTCCAGGCATTATTGTGGGGCAGCTCGCTCATTGCGTCCTCGATGGCATCGACCTCGATCGGCGCGAGCGAGAAGGAACTGGTGAAGAGCAGCGCGCCGCCTGCTTCGGTGACCATCACGCTTTCACAGGGCATCACCGCTACCGATCGCGCCTATGCGCCGATGGAGCAGTCCGCCGACCAAGCCGTCCAGGCACTCAATGCCGACATCCTCGACCGGGTGCGCAGCTTCGAGGGCATTTCGGGCATTGCGGTCAAGTCGATCGACGATGGCTGGGAAGCCGGCTGGCGTCCCGAACGGCTGTTCCCGCAGCAGTCGGTGTCGAAGCTGTGGGTCGCGCTGACCGCGATGGACGCGGTCGACAAGGGCCAGATCAACCTGTCCAAACAGGTGCGCCTCGACCGCAACGACCTCACCCTCTGGAGCCGCCAGACCGCCAGCGCGGTGCTTCGCGGCAACTATGTGAAATCGCTCGACGAACTGCTCTACGACGCACTGGTGATGAGCGACAATCACGCCAACGACAAATTGATGCGCGAAGTCGGCGGACCCGAGGCGGTTCGCGCTACCATCGCCGCCAAGGGCCTCGGCCCGATCCGCTTCTACGAAGGCGAACGCGCACTCCAGTCGAAGATCGCGGGGCTCGACTGGGATCCATCCTATTCGATCGGCAACAATTTCAGCGCCGCCCGCGCGCGCCTGCCCGACACGGTGCGCCGCGCGGCCTTCGACCGCTATATCGACGATCCCTATGACGGCGCCGCGCCGATCGCGATCGCCCGCGCACTGGCGCGGCTCGAGAATGGCGAGCTTCTCTCACCCCATTCGACCGCCAAGCTGCTTACGACGATGGGCATGGCCAAGACCGGGCGCCTGCGCGTCAAGGCGGGGCTCAAGCCGGGCTGGACCTGGAACCACAAGACCGGCACCGGACAGAATTATCGTGGCCGGGTGGGCGGTCTCAACGACATCGGCATCCTCACCGCGCCCAATGGCAAGAGCTATGCGATCGCGGTGATGACCATCCCCAATTCGACCGACGGCAGCGCCCAGGACCTGATGCGCGACATCGGCCGCATGGTGATCGAGCATCATGAACGCCACGAACGCGGTGCCTACACGCTCTAGGCGCCCAGCACCGCTTCGTCGCCTTCCTCCTCGAACTTGAGCGGGATCTTGAGATAGCGCACGCCGTTCGCTTCGGCGGGCGGCAGGCGGCCCGCGCGCATATTGACCTGGATCGAGGGCATGATGAGGTCGGGCGCGCTCAAGGTCGCATCACGCGCTTCGCGCATCGCCACGAATTCATCCTCGCTCACCCCTTCATGGACATGGCGGTTGGTAGCCTTCTGTTCGGCGACGCTGCTTTCCCAGGCATATTCGTCGCGCCCCGGTGCCTTGTAGTCGTGGCACATGAACAGCCGCGTCTCGGGCGGAAGCGACAGGATCTTCTGGATCGAGCGATAAAGCGTCCGCGCATCCCCGCCCGGAAAATCGGCGCGCGCGGTGCCATAGTCGGGCATGAACAGCGTGTCGCCGACGAACACCGCATCCCCCACGCGATAGGCCATGTCGGCAGGCGTATGGCCCGGCACATGCATCACGTGGATGCGCATTTCGCCCACCTCGATGACATCGCCGTCCTTGAGCAACAGATCGAAGTCCGACCCGTCGCCCTTGACGTCATCGGCCTGGAAAATGGGGCGAAAGATGGTCTGCACCTGCTTCACCTGCTCGCCGATCGCGATCTGCGCGCCGGTCTTCGCCTTGATCAGCGGCGCGCCCGACAGGTGATCGGCATGGACATGGGTTTCCAGCGTCCATTCGATGGTGACTTGCTGTTCGCGCGCCGCCTCGAGCACTTCGTCGACCGAGTGGGTCCCCACCTTGCCCGCCGCGGCGTCATAGTCGAGCACCGGGTCGATCACCACGCCGCGCCGGCTCGCCGGATCATGTACCAGGTAGGTCACCGTCTTGGTGGCTTCGTCGAAAAAGGCCTGGATCTGCGCTTCGGACATGGGAAACCTCTCTTGACCCCGTTCAGGCAATGGCGGATTCCATCGGTCATCTTGGGGAGACCGCAGATTCACCGCTCGTACGGACAATGCAACAGGCGACCGCCGGTTGCCTCGCTCGCATCCCGCGTCAGCATAGCGCATCGCCCGTCCGGCCGACACGGGCGGAGCGGATGATCGACATGCTGCTCGCCGCATCGGGCGGACTTGCCGTCGCGTTCAGCCTCGCGCTGGTCGGCGGGGGCGGCTCGATCCTTGCCACGCCCTTTCTAGCCTATGTCATCGGCCTGCCGCCTCATGCCGCGATCGGCACCAGCGCGGTCGGAGTGGGCGCCAATGCGGCGATCGGCCTCTTCGGCAAGGCACGCGACGGCGCGGTGAGCTGGTCGTGCGGCCTGACCTTCGCCGCGGCGGGAGTGACCGGCGCAGTGGCAGGCGCGGCGGCGGGCAAGGCCACGGACGGCGAGATGCTGCTGGGATTCTTCGCGCTTCTCATGCTGGTCGTCGCCACGCTCATGCTCCGCCGCAAGGAACGGCCGCCCGGCGGAGAGATCCGCCTCGGGCGCCACAATGTGCTCCAGCTCCTCGGCTATGGCCTCGGCACTGGTCTGCTCGCCGGATTCTTCGGGATCGGCGGCGGCTTTCTCATCGTTCCCGGCCTCATGGCGGCAACCGCCATGCCGATCTTCAATGCGATGGCGACCAGCCTCGTCGGGGTGACCGCACTCGGGGCGACCACCGCGACCAGCTATGCCTTCTCGGGGCTTGTCGACTGGGGCGTTGCCGCTGCCTTCATCGCGGGCGGCTTCATCGGCAGCGCGTTGGGACAGCGGCTCGCCAAGCGCCTCGCGGTCCGCAAGGGCGCGCTGACACGGATCTTTGCCGCGCTGATCTACGCGGTGGCGGCCTATATGCTGTGGCGCTGGGCCTCTTAGGCGGCTTCGCCTGCGGCGACGCCGCTTGCCCAGGCCCATTGGAAATTATAGCCGCCGAGCCAGCCGGTGACGTCAACCGCTTCGCCGATCACGAACAGGCCGGGCACGCGCCTTGCTTCCATGGTGCGCGAGGACAGTTCGTCGGTCGAAATGCCGCCCACCGTGACTTCGGCCTTGGCAAAGCCCTCGCTGCCATTGGGAATGAAACGCCACTTCGCCAGCCGTTCGGCGAAGGTCTCGAGCTCGCGGTCGGCGATCGAGTGGAGCGGACCGTCGCGACCCAGCCTTTCGCACAGAGCCTCGGCAAGCCTTCCCGGCAGATGCTCGGACAGCAGCCGCCCGAGCGAGCGCTTGGGAAAGGCGCGCTTGGCCTCGACCAGCCAGTCGCGGGAGCAGTCGGGAAGGAAATCGACATGGATCGCTTCGCCATTGCCCCGCCAATAACTCGATACCTGCAGGATCGCGGGTCCCGACAGGCCGCGATGGGTGAACAACGCGGCTTCGCGAAAGGGCGGGCCGCGCTCGGCCACGGCTTCGACCGGCGCGGCGACGCCCGACAATTGCTTGAACATCGCCTGGTCGGGAGCGAGCTTCAGCGGGACCAACGCGGGGCGCGGCTCGACGATCTTGAGCCCGTGCGAACGCGCCAGGTCATAGGCAAAGCCGGTTGCGCCCAGCTTGGGGATCGACGGCCCGCCGGTCGCGAGGATGAGCGAATCGCAGCGAACCGATTGCGTCCCCAGCCGGACTTCGAACCCCTCTCCCTCGCGCGTGACCTCGGGTGCATCGCCGAAATGCGTCTCCACTCCGGCGGCTCGGCATTCCTCCAGGAGCATCGCGACGATCTGCTTGGCCGACCCGTCGCAGAACAGCTGCCCGAGCGTCTTCTCGTGCCAGGCTATGCCATGCCTCTCGACCAGTGCGATGAAGTCGGCGGGCGTGTAGCGCGCGAGCGCCGACTTGGCGAAATGAGGATTGGCCGAAAGATAGTTGGCGGGGCCCGCGTGGATGTTGGTGAAATTGCACCGCCCCCCGCCCGAGATCAGGATCTTGCGCCCCGGCTCGCCATTATGATCGACCAGCAGCACGCGCCGCCCGCGCGCGCCCGCCGTCATGGCAGCCATCAGCCCCGCGGCACCGGCGCCCAGCACGATGATGTCGAACCTTTTCACCGGCCGTGCCAAAGAGGCAGCGGGGCGCAAGGTCAAGGGCCGCGTCGCTGCCCCACCCTTCGATTCACTGCTTGACTTGGCCCGCCGCCGCCGCAAAGGTCGCGCCCATGTCCACGGTCAACCATCTCCCGACCCGTGCAGCCGCTTCGCTCGGCTGGTGGCGCACCATGTCCAACGACTGGCGCGCGCACGACTGATTCTGCCTCCCCATAGGCAAGCAAGTGACGCCCGCCACCGAGCGGGCTTTTTCATGCCCGCTTTCCCTCTTCCTCCCAGGAAAATGATGAAAGTGACGCCTGTGAAGATCAGCTCGCATCCGCTCCATCCCCCCGGCCTGCGATGGCCTTGGGCCTGAAGTCTCATCCAAGCGCGCCCGGCGCGCCCGCGGCGTCATGCCGTCACACCCGAATAGACTGATTTTCCAAGGATATTTCCCATGTTGCAGACCAAGATTCCCCCGCGCCAGCATCTTCCGCTCGATCGCGGGCCCGTCCCCAATCCGCTCCCCAGCCTCCTGTCGGGAGAGGATCTTCCCGCCGCCGATGCGGGGCATCTTTTCGAGCGGCTGGTGCTCGGCAAGCTCCAGCCCGCCGAAATCGCGGGCATGCTGGTCGCGCTTCGCATGAAGGGCGAAACCGCCGAGGAAATGATCGGCGCCGCCCGCGCGCTCTCCGCCGCGGCCGAGCCTTTCGACCGACCCGACTATCTGTTCGGCGACTGTTGCGGCACCGGCGGCGATGGCTCGGGCCTCATCAATGTCTCGACCGCGGCGGCCTTCGTCGCGGCAGCCTGCGGCCTGCCGGTCGCCAAGCATGGCAACCGTTCGGTAAGTTCGAAATGCGGATCGGCCGATGTCCTCGAAGCGCTGGGCTGCAATCTCGACGTAAGCGCCGCAAGAGCCCGCACCCTGCTCGACGAAACGGGCTTCTGCTTCCTCTTCGCGCCTGCCTATCACCCGGGAATGAAACATGCCGGGCCCGTGCGAAAGCAGCTGGCCGTTCCCACGGTGATGAATCTGCTTGGCCCCTGTATCAATCCGGCGCGCCCGCGGGTGCAGTTGATGGGCGTGGCCGACCCCACCGTGATGCGGCACATTGCCCGAACGCTCCAGGCGCAGGGTGTCGAGGAAGCGCTGGTGGTCCATGGCTCGGGGCTCGACGAGATTGCCCTCCATGGCAACACGAGGGCGATCCGCCTGTCGGGCGGCGAACTCACCGACCTCACCATCGCGCCCGAGGATGCGGGGATCGAACCTGCCCCGCTCAAGGTGCTCGCGGGCGGCGATGCCGGGGAAAATGCCGCTCGCCTGCGCGCATTGCTCGCGGGGCGCGGAGCTTCGGCGGACAATGACATCGTGATCATCAATGCCGCGGGGCTGCTGATGGTGGCGGGGCTGGCCGACGACTTGCGCCACGGCGCCGATATGGCCCGTGACGCGCTTCTCTCGGGCGACGCAGGCAGGGTGCTCGCTCGCTATGCCGAGGCATCGCATGGCTGACGTCCTCGACAGGATCGTCGCGCGCAAGCGCGTCGAGGTCGCCGACCGGCTGGGCGGCAGGGCGATCGACGCCCCGCCGACCCGGCGCAGCCTGCGGGCTGCGCTGGCCCGGCCCGGCGCGCGCTTCCTCATGGAGATCAAGCCGCGCAGCCCCTCGGGCCATGTCGCGGCCCACTCCCCCGCCGCTGCTCTCGAGGCCTATCGACCCGTCGCCGATGCGATCAGCATCCTCACCGACGAGCATGATTTCGGCGGCTCGCTCGAGCTGCTTCGCGTGCTGCGCGAAAAATATGACGGCCCGATCCTCGCCAAGGATTTCATCGTCAGCCCCCTGCAGGTGCGCGAGGCTCGTGCCTCGGGCGCCGATGCGGTGCTCTGTATGCTTTCGGTGCTGGGCGACGGAGAAGCCCGCGCGGTGATGGACGAAGCGGCCGGTCTCGGCATGGACGTGCTGGTCGAGGTGCATGACGAGCGGGAAAGCGCACGCGCGCTCGCGCTCGGCGCCGACCTGGTCGGCATCAACAATCGTGATCTCAAGAGCCTCGGCACCGACCTCGGCGTCACCGAACGGCTCGCTCCCTGCTTCCCCACATCCGTCTGCCTGCTCAGCGAAAGCGGCATCGCCGGCCGCGCCGACGTCGCTCGCCTCGCTCCGCTGGTCGATGGCTTTCTCGTCGGCAGCCACCTCATGGCCGCTCCCGACATCGCGCTCGCGGCAAGGAGCCTCGTCCATGGCCCGGTCAAGATCTGCGGCCATACCTGTGAGGAGGACGTCATGGCGGCAGCGCGCGCGGGTGCCACTCACGCAGGCTTCATCCTCGTGCCCGAAACCCCCCGCGCCCTTTCGCTCGAAACCGCGATCAGCCTCGCCGCCACCGCCCGCAACGCCGGCCTAAAAACCGTCGCGGTCTTCCGCGATGCGCCGACCGCCCGCGTAATCGAGAGCGCCCGGCAAATGCAGGCCGACGCGGTCCAGCTTCACGGCAGCGAGAGCCAGGAGGAGGTCGCCGCACTTCGCGAAGCGCTTCCCGCTGGCTGCGAAATCTGGGCCGCCGTCGCAGTCGAGGGCGCGACTAGCCTCTTCCGTCCGGGCGCCGACCGGCTGCTGTTCGACCATGGCAAGGGCGGCACGGGAACGCCCTTCGACTGGCGGCACATCGCGGCGCACCCCGGCCTTTCGACCGCCTTCATCGCGGGCGGGATCGGCCCGTCCAATGCACGCGCCGCCGCGCAGGTCGGAGCTTTCGGGCTCGACGTGGGTTCGAAAGTGGAGGCGCGACCGGGCCGGAAGGATGCCGATGCCCTGCGCGCCCTTTTTCACGCGTTGCGAACGCCGTGCCGGGGAGATTGCTAGATGAAGATGGACGGCCGTTTCGGCGAATATGGCGGGGCCTATGTGCCCGAGATCCTCGTGCCCGCGCTCGAACAGCTCGAGGAAGCCTATCTCGCCGCGCTCGACGATCCGGGCTTTCTCGCGGACCTCGACATTCTTTTGAAAACCTATGCCGGGCGCCCCACGCCGATCACCCGCTGCCGCAATATCGGGTCGCGCGACGTGCGCCTCTATCTCAAGCGCGAGGATCTGCTCCACGGCGGCGCGCACAAGACCAACCAGGTGCTCGCCCAGGCGCTGCTCGCCAGCCGCATGGGCAAGAAAAGGCTGATCGCCGAGACGGGCGCAGGCCAGCATGGCGTGGCGACCGCGATGGCGGGCGCGCTCATGCAGATGGAGGTCTGCATCTATATGGGCGCCGCCGATGTCGAGCGGCAGAAACTCAATGTCTTCCGCATGGAATTGATGGGCGCCAGGGTGGTGCCGGTCGAAAATGGCGGACGCACCCTCAAGGACGCGGTGGGCGAGGCGCTACGCGACTGGTCGGCAAGTTTCGAGGACAGCCATTATCTTCTCGGCACCGCGGCGGGGCCGCATCCCTTCCCCTCGATGGTGCGCGACTTCCAATCGGTGATCGGCCGCGAAGCGCGCGCCCAGCTGCACTCCTTCGAGGGGCGGCTCCCCGACCAGGTGATTGCCTGCGTGGGTGGCGGATCAAACGCGATCGGCATTTTCCACGCCTTCCGCAACGATGAGAATGTCGCCTTGATCGGCTGCGAAGCCGCGGGCAAGGGTCTCGACAGCCATGCCCATGGCGCGACTCTCGCGAGGGGACGGCGGGGCATCCTTCACGGCGCCGAGACCTTCCTCCTGCAGGACGAGGACGGCCAGGTCCGCGAAAGCTGGTCGATCTCGGCGGGGCTCGACTATCCCGCGGTCGGCCCCGAGCATGTCCACCTGATGGAAAGCGGGCGAGCTTCCTACGTGGGCGTCACCGACGAGGAAGCGCTTTCGGCCTTCCAGACCCTCGCGCGCAAGGAAGGCATTATCTGCGCCTTCGAAAGCGCCCATGCCCTCGCGCATGCCCTGAAGATGGTCGAAGAAGCCCAAGCGGCGGGAGAGGAACGGGTCATCCTCGTCAATCTCTCGGGTCGCGGCGACAAGGACATGGCGCAGGCGCAGCAACTTCTGGGAGAGAGCGAATGAGCCACCGTTACGATGCCATGTTCGCCCGTGCCGAAGCGCAAGGCGAAACCGCGCTCGGCGGCTTTCTCATGCTCGGCGATCCCAATCCCGAGCATTGCGAGCGGCTGATCGATGCGCTCGTGGAAGGCGGGGTCGACATGCTCGAACTGGGCATCCCCTTCTCCGATCCGGTTGCCGACGGCCCCGAAATCCAGGCGGCGGCGAAGCGTGCGCTCGACGCGGGCTTTCGCCCCGCCGATGCCTTTCACCTGATCGCGCGGATCCGCGAGCGGCATCCCGACATACCCATCGGCTTGCTTACCTATGCCAATCTCCTCGCCGCGCGCGGAGTGGTGCGCTTCTGCGAGGATCTGGCCGCGGCGGGTGCCGACAGCCTGCTCGTCGCCGACCTGCCGACGTTGGAGGCAAGCGATTATGCGGGGGTGTGCAAGCAGGCGGGTCTCGCTCCGGTGATGATCGCGGCCCCCAATTCGTCCGATGCCCAGCTCGACCGAATTGCCGAGATGGGTGCAGGCTATACCTATTGCGTCGCCCGCGCCGGCGTGACCGGACAGCGCGAGCGATTGGCGCTCGACCATGACCCGCTGTTCGCGGCGCTTCGCGAAAGGAACGCCGCGCCCCCGGTGCTGGGATTCGGCATCTCGACACCCGATCATGTGCGGCAGGCGGCTTCCTCGGGCGCGGCAGGGGTGATCAGCGGCTCGGCGCTCGTCGCGGCAGCGCGCAGCGAAAACGGCGTCGAGGCCGTGCGCGAACTCGCGCAGCAGCTCAAGAAAGGCGCACGCGCAAATGCGCCCCGCGAGGGGGTCGCCGAAGCGAATCTGGTCTGATGTCTTCAGGAAAATGGAGCGGGCGAAGGGATTCGAACCCTCGACCCCAACCTTGGCAAGGTTGTGCTCTACCCCTGAGCTACGCCCGCTCGGCCAGTCCCGGATTCGATTGAAACCGGTGGGGTGGAGGCGCCGCTAGCACCGCTTCTGCCCCCATGCAAGCCCCTCCTTGCGACAGCACGCCCGCAAGCCCATATGCGAGGACATAGCGCACGGACAGGAGAGACGAGGGTGGTTGAACAGCTGGGCATGAGCGAAGCGGACAAGGACGCGATCCAGCGATTCGAAAAGGACATCGTCCAACCCTCGATGGAAAAACTGGTGATCCTCCAGTTCACCGCCGGCTGGTGCGGGCCGTGCAAGCAATTGTCCCCGATCCTCGACCAGGTCGCCGCCGACTATGCCGACAAGGGCGTCATTCTGAAGCGCATCGACGTCGATAGCGAAAAGACCATCGCCGCGGCCTTCCGCATCCAGTCGGTTCCCACCGTCTATGCCTTTTTCCAGGGACAGCCGCTTGCCGATCTCACCCAGTATCGCACGCCGGGCCAGCTCGGACAGGCGATCGACCAGATCCTGAAACAGATGCCCGTGCAGGGCGAAGCGCAGGACCGCGAAGCCCAGATCGCGCCGCTGATCGAGCAGGGCAACCAGCTGCTCGACGCCAACGACCATGAACAGGCGCTCGCGCTTTTCTCGCAACTCCAGTCGCTCGATCCCGAAAATCCCAAGATCATCGGAGGCCTCGCTCGCGCGATGATCCTCGCGGGCCACAAGGACGAAGCGCGGCAGATGCTCGACGGCGTGGATGAAAAGATCGCCTCCGATTCGGCGGTCGCGCAGGCGCGCGCCATGCTCGAAGTTACCGCCGAAGGCGAAGAGGCGGTCGATACCAGCGCCTATGTCGCGCGGATCGAGGCCGAGCCCGACGATCATGAAGCGCGCTTCGAACTCGCCAAGGCGCTGATGGCCAAGGGCGAACGCGACGGCGCCGCCGATCATCTCCTCGAAATCGTGCGCCGCGATCCCGAATGGCAGGACGGCGCGGCCAAGGCCAAGTTTCTCGCACTGCTCGAGGCCGCGGGGCTCGAGGACAGCTGGTCCTCGGCGCAGCGCCGCCGCCTCTCGGCCGTCCTGTTCACATGATGGGCTCGCAACCGGCGCGGGTCCCCATCTTCCCGCTTGCCGGGGCGCTCCTTTTCCCCCGCGCCCAGCTGCCGCTCCACATTTTCGAGGATCGCTACCGCGAAATGGTGCGCGACGCGATCGACGGCGCGGGCCAGATCGCGATGATCCAGCCGCTGCATGACGGCGACAATGCCCCGCTCCACAAGGTCGGCTGCCTCGGCGACCTCGTCGGGGTGGAAGAGCTGGACGACGGGCGCTTCAACATCATTCTCCAGGGGGTCCAGCGATTCCGCTGGATCCGCGAAGCCGAAAGCAATGCGCTCTACCGCGTCGCCGATGTCGATCTCGCGGCCTTCGACGACAGCGAGCCCGATCCGCTCAGCCCCGCGATGCGCGCCGCGGTCGAGGAGGAAGCGCGCGCCTTCGGCGATGCGCTTCGGCTGCAGGTCGATTGGGAACAGGTTGCGCGGCTCGACGACGAGACCTTCGTCAATGCCATCGCGCAGGTCGCGCCTTTCGACGTGGGGGCCAAGCAGGCATTGCTCGAAGAGGAATCGCTGGCGCGCCGCGCCGAGCTGGTCACCCAGCTGATGCAGTTCCAGCGGCTCGCGCCGGGCGGCGCGGCAAGCGACCAGACGCTTCAGTAGAGAATCAGATCGGCAGGCCGCGCAGCAACAGCGGCAGATCGCCCGATGTGCCGCGCGCTTCGTCCATCAGCCGCTGCTTGATCGGCCCCACCCGGTCGATGAGCTGCATTCCGAAACGACGAACCTTCGAGGCGGTCTTGCCCGGAATGCCGTAGATGCGCGTCAATCCGTCGGTCGCCATTGCCACCATCAAGGTATCGAGGCTCCGCCAGCGCTGGTAGCGTTCGAGCAATTGCGCATCGCCCAGGTCCATGCCCAGCCGCGCGCCTTCGACCAGCACCTGCGCCAGCGCCGCAGCATCGCGATAGCCCAGATTGACCCCCTGCCCCGCGATCGGGTGGATCGCATGGGCGGCATCGCCGATGAGCGCGAGGCGGTCGTCGGTAATCCGCGCGGCATGGTGAAAGCCGAGCGGATAGGATGTGCGCGGAGCGAGCATCGACACTTGCCCGAGGAAGCCGCCCATCGCGGCCTGGGCTTCGGCGGCGAAATCCTCGTCGGACAGCTTGAGAAAGCCCGGCGCGTCCTTTTTCTTCACCGACCAGACGATTGCCGAACGATGCCCCCCGTCATCGTCGGTCATCGGCAGAAGAGCGAAGGGTCCGGCCGGATAGAAGATTTCATAGGCGATATTGTCATGGGGCTTTTCGTGACGCAGCGTCGAGACGATCGCGGCATGATCGTAGCGCCAGCTCGCCAGCTTGATCCCCGCGGCTTCGCGGGTCGGGGACTTGCGACCCTCGGCCGCGACCAGCAAAGGCGCCTCGGTCTCGCTGCCATCGTCGAGGGTGACGCGCACCCTATGGGCATCGCGCACCGTCTTCACGGGACGGCGCCCGAACCGCAGGTCGATCTTCTCTCCGGCCCGCGCCCGCGCCAGCAAGGCCATGCGCAGGTGGCGATTCTCGTGCATCCACCCGAGGGGTTCGTCGTCGTCCTGCGGATCGAAGGCGAGGCCGCCGGGCTCGAGGCCGTCGGCCACCCGGATCACGCGGATGGGGCAGCCCGGCTCGGGAAAATGCTCGCTGATCCCGACCGCATCGAACATCCGCTTCGACGAGCTACTCACCGCGCTGGTGCGCCCGTCGAATGCGCCCGTCAGGCGGCTGTCGGGATCGGCGGGATCGACGATGATCGAACGTAGTCCCGCGCTGTCGAGCGCGGCGGCAAAGGCCAGTCCCACCAGCCCCCCACCAAGGATGATCACATCGCTTCTGTCCATGCCCGCATTCCTAGCCGTTCGCGCGCTTTGCCGATAGCCCGTTGACCCGGGACTCGCCAGCGGGGCATTGTGCGCCCTCGAACCTTTAGGGAGCATCCGGACATGGCAACCGCCGCGCGCCGCGCGAAAAGTGAGGGATGGCGTGACAGCCTGCGCGAGGGAAGCCGTACCTTCGGAAGGCGGCTTCTCGGGCTGGCGGTGTTTCTCGTCGGGCTGGGGCTGGGTCTCGCGCTACTCACCCATGACAGCACCGATCCCAGCCTTTCGACCGCGGCAGGCGGGCCGCCCGCCAACTGGCTCGGAAGCGTCGGCGCCTATGTCAGCGATTTCACTCTCCTTTTCTTCGGTATCGCCTCGGCACTTCTCGTTCCGCTGCTGATGCTCGCGGGGATCCGCATGATGCGGCTTGCGGGGCCGGGCCGCCGCACCCGCAAGGGATTGCTCACGCTCGCCGCGATGCTCGTGATCGGGATCGCGATCGGTCTCTACACCCGCGACGCGGTCAGCGGGCTACCCGCCGGCTGGGGCGGAGTGATCGGCATGGCCGGCGCGGCAGGCATCGACGCGCTGATCGGGCTCATCGACAATGGCTCGGTCGAAGGCGCGTTGCGCCTCTCGCTGGTGGCGATCGGCCTGGTCGGCGGGCTCGCGCTGGGCGCGCTGGCGCTCGACCTGCGCGAAGAGGAAAAGGAATGGATCAAGACGCGCCTCGCCCGTTCCGAGCGGGGCGATGCGCCGGTGCTCAAACGCCCGCGCAAGGCGGCGGAAGAGGAGATGGGGTCGGCGCGTCCGCCCAAGTCGGCTCCGCAGGTCGCCGAGCCCTCGGGTCCGGTGGTGCGCGCCGGCGCCCAGCCCGCGAAGAAGAAGCGCAAGGGCCGCGGCAGCGCCGCCGACCAGCCGGGCCTCGCGCTCGGCGACAATTACCAGCTTCCCTCGCTCGACCTGCTCGCGCCGGTCGAGGACGGACAGGTCACGCCCGTCGACAAGGCCGCGCTCGAACGCAACGCCCGCCTGCTCGAAAGCGTGCTCGAGGATTTCCACGTGCGCGGCGATATCGTCGAGGTGCGCCCCGGCCCGGTGGTCACCATGTACGAGCTCGAACCCGCCAGCGGCATCAAGGCGAGCCGGGTCATCCAGCTCGCCGACGACATCGCCCGCAACATGAGCGCCCTGTCGGCGCGCGTCGCGACCATCCCGGGCCGCAGCGTGATCGGCATCGAACTGCCCAACAAGAAGCGCGACATGGTGATGCTGTCCGAGCTGATCGGCAGCCAGGATTTCGCCGACCAGGACATGGCGCTCCCGCTCATTCTCGGCAAGGACATCTCGGGCGATCCGGTGATCGCCGACCTCGCCCCGATGCCCCACCTTCTCGTCGCGGGCACCACCGGCTCGGGCAAGTCGGTAGGTCTCAATGCGATGATCCTGTCGCTGCTCTACCGCATGGGGCCCGACGAATGCCGCCTCATCATGATCGACCCCAAGATGCTCGAACTGAGCGTCTATGACGATATTCCGCATCTCCTTTCGCCGGTCGTGACCGAGCCCGCGAAGGCGATCCGCGCCCTCAAGTGGACGGTCGAGCAGATGGAGGAACGCTATCGCATGATGGCGAGCCTCGGGGTCCGCCAGCTTGCCAGCTTCAACAAGAAGGTCGCCGAGGCCAAGGCCAAGGGCAAGACGCTCGGCCGCCGCGTCCAGACGGGCTATGACGCCGATACCGGCCAGCCCACCTACGAGACCGAGGAACTCGACTATGACACGCTGCCGCAGATCGTGGTGGTGGTCGACGAGCTCGCCGACCTGATGATGACCGCGGGCAAGGAAGTCGAATTCCTCATCCAGCGCCTCGCGCAGAAGGCCCGCGCCGCAGGCATCCACCTCATCATGGCGACCCAGCGCCCGTCGGTCGACGTCATCACCGGCGTCATCAAGGCCAACCTCCCGACCCGAATCAGCTTCCACGTCACCTCTAAGATCGATTCGCGCACGATCCTCGGCGAACAGGGCGCCGAACAGCTGCTCGGCAAGGGCGACATGCTCTACATGGCGGGCGGCAAGCGCATCCTGCGCGTCCACGGACCCTTCGTCGCCGACGACGAGGTCCGCAAGGTCGCCGACCATTGGCGCGCGCAGGGACAGCCCGACTATATCCAGGCGGTCACCGAGGAACCCGAGGACGGCGGCTATCTCTTCGACGGCCAGCCGGTCGGAGAGGACGACGCCGAGACCCAGCAGTTCCGCCAGGCGGTGCAGATCGTCGCCGAAAGCCAGAAGGCGTCGACCAGCTATCTCCAGCGGCAGATGCGCGTCGGCTACAATACCGCCGCCCGGCTCATCGAGCGGATGGAGAAGGAAGGCCTCGTCTCGGGTCCCGACCATGTCGGCCGGCGCGAGGTGATGATCGACCCTGACGGCAACCCGCTGTGATTCCTGAACGCTTCACCTGAACGGCCCGGAACCCCGGGGTTCACGGCGCATTCAAGCCCCCACGCCCATGATCGGGTCCAAGTTTTGAAAAGATTCGGAGTGTGTTGATGAACTATACGCAATTCCTCGCGCCCGTTGCTGCCGTGGCGATGATCGCGGCCCCCGCGCCCGCCGCCGCCCAGTCGATGATCGACCGCGTCGAACAGCATCTGGCGAAGAGCAATTCGATGGTCGCGGGCTTCACCCAGACCGACGGCAAGGGCCGCTCGGTCAAGGGTACCCTGTCGATGAAGCGCCCGGGCAAGGTGCGCTTCGACTATGGCCCCAAGGCGAACATGCTGATGGTCGGCGATGGCAAGGAACTGCATTTCATCGACTATGAAGTCGGCCAGAAATCGAGCTGGAAGATCGCCGAATCGCCGCTCGCGGTGCTGCTCGACAATCGTCCCAATCTCGACCGCATCGCGCGGATCGTGAAGTCGAAGGATCCCCGCGTGGTGATCGTGCGTGCGCGCGATGCCCGCCGGCCCGAGTTCGGGACGCTGATCCTCGCCTTCACCAAGCAGGCCTCGGCGCCTGGCGGCTTGCAGCTGCAGGGCTGGACCGCGATCGACGCGCAGAATAAGCGCACCGTGGTGCAGCTCCACAACCCCAAATATAACGTCAACGTGCCCGACAGCCGTTTCCGCTACGTCGAGCCCAAGTAACTCTTTTTTCGTCCTGAATCGCAACTTGTTCATGCTGGCGAAAGCTAGGAAGCGATAGGGATGATTTGATCGCCATATTGGCTTGAGGTTTCCCCCTGTTACTCGGCCATGGTGATCACCTTGCGTGATGAACGCTCGGTCGGCCCTCGTTCCACGCCCCCGGAACGGGGGCCTTTATTTTGTCCCGTCCGCGGCGAGCCCCCAAAGGCTCCCCTTTGCGCCTTGGCGCGCGCTCGCCTAAGGGTCGCCTGAACGAGAATATGAGGCCTGTTTCTTGACCCATCTGAAAATCGCCAGCTGGAACATCAATTCGGTTCGCGCCCGCTCGCACATCGTCGAACGTTTTCTCCTCGAGGAAGCGCCCGACATCCTGTGTCTGCAGGAAACCAAGGCGCATAACGACGTCTTCCCGCGCGGCTTCTTCGAAAAGCTCGGCTATGTGCACCAGGCGCTCAATGGCCAGAAGATGCACCATGGCGTCGCCACGCTGTCCAGGGTCCCGCTCGAGGAGGATCTGCGCCACGACTGGCAGGACAATGGCGAAGCGCGCCATGTCGGGGTGCGCGTCGCGGGCCAGTTCCGGCTCGAAAATGTCTATGTCCCGGCGGGCGGCGACATTCCCGACCGCAACGAAAATCCCAAGTTCGGCCAGAAACTCGACTTCATCGACCGCATGACCCGCTGGGGCGAGGATTTGCGCGAGCCCACGCTGATCGTCGGCGATTTCAACATCGCGCCGCTCGAATGCGACGTGTGGAACCACAAGCAGCTCCTGAAAGTCGTCTCGCACACCCCGATCGAGGTCGAAACGCTCGAACGCTTCCGCCAGAGCCATGATTGGGTCGATCTCGGCCGCAAGTTCATTCCCGCGCCCGAGCGCTGCTACACCTGGTGGAGCTACCGGTCGAAGGACTGGACCGCCAACGATCGCGGCCGCCGCCTCGACCATATGTGGGCGAGCCCCGAACTCGCGCCCCAGGTCACTCGCCATCAGGTCCACGAACCCTGCCGCAGCTGGGAAAAGCCTTCGGACCATGTCCCCCTCGTGGTGGATCTGGCGCTTTGACGTCGCGGTCCATCGAACAGGCCGTTGCCGCCCTGCGCCGGGGCGAGCCCGTGGCGATTGTCGATGGACCCACCATTCTCCCGCTCGAAACCGCGACCCGGGCGATGCTCGACCATGCCGATCCGGGCGGCGAGGCCAATCTCCTGGTCAGCGGTGCGCGCGCCGCGGCGCTCGGACTGGGTAATCGCCTCGCGGCCGCCGACGAGCGGATGCCCGTGCGGATCGAGCGGTGCGACTGGCTCGACCGCGATACCGCGCAGGCGCTGTTCGACCCGGCGGGCGATTTCTCGCGCGGTCCCATCGGCCCGCTCACTCCTCTCGAAGCAGGCCCCCATGACGGCGCGGCGATCCAGCTTCTCGGCCTCGCGGGTCTTCTCCCCGCCGCCTGGCTGGTCGAAAAGGCCGCCATCGACATCGATCCCGCCGCACTCGACGAAGCGCGGCGCAGCGTGACGCTCGTTGCCCGGGCGCGCCTTCCGCTCGACGATCTTCCCGCATCGCAGATGGCGGTGTTTCGCGACGGAGCGACCGGCGAGGAACATGCCGCGCTGATCGTCGGCGCGTTCGAGGGACGCCCGCCGCTCGTCCGGCTGCATTCCGAGTGCCTGACGGGCGATGTCTTCGGCAGTCTCAAATGCGACTGCGGCCCCCAACTCCGGCACGCCCTGCGGATCATCGGAGACGAAGGCGGCGGCATCCTTCTCTACCTTCGCCAGGAAGGACGGGGCATCGGACTTGCCAACAAGATCCGCGCCTATGCGCTACAGGATCGCGGGCTCGACACGGTCGATGCCAACCGCCGCCTGGGCTTTGCCGATGACGAGCGCGACTATGGCGTCGCGGCGGCGATCCTGCGCGCGCTTGGCGCCGATGCGGTGCGCTTGCTCACCAACAATCCGAACAAGGTCGAAGGCCTCGAAGCCGAGGGCATCAGGGTCGCCGAACGGGTGCGCCACCACATGCCGCCCAATCCGCACAATGCGGCCTATCTTGAAACCAAGAAGGCCCGGTCAGGCCATCACGACTAGTCGCGCGGCCCGAACAGCGCGGTGCCGACCCGAACCAGGCTCGACCCGAGCATGACCGCGCTTTCATAGTCGTTGCTCATCCCCATCGACAGGCCATCGAGGCCGTGCCGCCGCGCCAGTTCCTCGGTCAGCGCGAAGAAGGGACTCGCCTCCAGCCCCTGCGGGGGCATCGCCATCAGCCCCGCCAGCGGCAGCGGCGTTTCGCGTACCCGGGCAAGGAAACTTTCCAGTTCGGCAATCGCCACGCCCCCCTTCTGATCCTCGGCGCCGATATTGACCTGCACATAGCAGTCGGGCGCGCGTCCCCCGTCCTCGACCGCCTTGACCAACGCCTTGAGGAGCGATTCGCGATCGAGCGAATGGATGACGTCGAAAATTTCCGCGGCCTCGGCGGCCTTGTTCGATTGCAACTGTCCGACCATGTGCAGCCGCACGTCGGGATATTGGGCCTTGAGCGCGGGCCATTTCTCCTGCGCCTCGGCGACCCGGTTCTCGCCGAAATCGCGATGCCCTTCCTCGAGAAGGGGAAGGATCTCCTCGGCGCTCCGCGTTTTGCTCACCGCGACCAGCGTCACCTGGGCGGGGTCGCGCCCGGCGCGCCGTGCGGCCCGGGCAATGCGTTCGCGGACGCGCGATAGGGGTGTTTCTGCCATGCGCCGCGCTATAGGAAAGCCCATGCTTCCCCGCCAGACCCTCTTCACCGACGAACGGATGGGCGATGCGCTCCTTCCCGCGATCGAGCGGCTGCCCCGGGGATCGGGCGTGGTGCTCCGCCACGACCGGCTGTCGCGCGAGGCCCGCCGCGCGCTCGCCGAACGGATCGCCGCGCTCGCTCGCGACAAGGGCCTGATTCTCTCGGTCGCGGGCGACATGGCTCTCGCGCGCCATGTCGGCGCGGCAATGGTCCACCGCCCGGAAAGCGATCCCGGGGGTCTGCCTTTCAGCCTGCCCGTTCATGACGAGGAAGAGGCACGCGCCGCCGCAGATCGGGGAGCGGCGCTCGTCTATGTCTCGCCGGTCCACCCGACGCGCTCGCATCCCGGTGCCCCCGCGCTCGGCGAAGCCGAAGCCATTCGCCTCGCACGGCTCAGCGGCTGCCCGGCGATCGCGCTCGGCGGCATGACGGCAGATCGCTATGCCGCGATCGAAAAGGATTTTGCCGGATGGGCGGCCATTTCGGCCTTCATGTAAGGCGGGAAGCCGTCAGAATTTGAAGGCGGTGCCGATATAGACCGCCTGGCTGTCCTGCCGGCGATCTTCGGCCAGGTTGGTGTCGATCCGTTCCTGGTCGATGCGGTAGCGCACCCCGCCGGTCACCGCGAGATTACGGGTGATCTTCACTTCGCCGCCGACGTCGAGCGCATAGCTGTCGGTCGGGCGAATCGCGGGCGCGACGGTCGAGACATCGCGGTCCGCCGCGACGGACAGGCGACCCGTAAAGCGCTTGAGATTGTAGCTCACGCCGACCACCGCGCTTTCGCGGTTGGCAATGCGCGGATCATTGGCTTCGCGCTTCTGCACGTCACCCGACACGCCGATGCGTTTCCAGCCGACCGCGACGCCCAGATTGTAGTTCGACGGATTCATCGTCGAGACCGCGTTCGAGCGCGACACCGCTTCGGCAGTGCGGTTGCCCGTCACCGCGGGCGCGTCCGAACCGCCGCGCACGACCACGCGCACCGGCGCTCCGCGCTTCTTCGAAGCAGCAGGCGTAAAACTGAAATTGGGCAGCTGCCCGCGCTTGGCGAAAGTCGCGGCAAGACGCGGATCGGCCCCGGCCGGAGTGAAACTGCGGTCGAACTTGACCGATACCGGCGGCGCCGAAGCGGCCTTTTCGCGGGCACCGGCAGGGATCGTCAGCGCGGCAGTGGCGACAGCAAGCGAGGCAAGCAGCGCCACGCGGCCCGCCTTTCCTGCGACTGTCTTTTTGCCCTGTTCACGCACCAAACGACTCCTCTCGACCGAGTCGATATAGACGCTAATGCAGGACTCTTCCACGTGTTCCGCCAACAATGCCTCGTCGG
This sequence comes from Sphingomicrobium lutaoense, assembly GCF_014195685.1. Lineage (GTDB taxonomy): Bacteria > Pseudomonadota > Alphaproteobacteria > Sphingomonadales > Sphingomonadaceae > Sphingomicrobium > Sphingomicrobium lutaoense. Next base: position 214,693 of record NZ_JACICF010000002.1, read on the forward strand.
TGTTGCGGACAAGGCACAGATGGCCCGCCCGCCAGCCGCTGCCAAAGGATGCTTGGAATCGCGCGCGGCACCGTCTAGTCCAAGGGCGAAGACCATCCCAATCCTTTGAGGAAGACCGACGCATGTCCATTGCCCATCGCCCCGCCCTGACGCTGGCCCTTCTCGCGGTCGCCGGGCTCGGCCTCACCGCCTGCCAGAAGAACCGTGTCGCTCCCGTCGGCATGGCGCCCTCGGCAACCACCCAGATCGGCGTCAACGGCTATCTGTGGCGCGCCGCGGTGGACACCCTGTCCTTCGCGCCGCTCGTCACCGCCGACAGCAATGGCGGCGTGGTGATCACCGACTGGTACACCAGCCCCAACAACCCCGCCGAACGGGTGAAGATCACCGCGACCATCCTCGATGCGGACCTGCGCGCCGATGCGCTGCGCGTCGCCGCCAGCCGCCAGATCAACCGCGACGGCCTGTGGGTCGATGCCCCGGTCAGCGCCGCGACGGTGCAGAAGCTCGAAGACATCATCCTCGTTCGCGCGCGTGACATCCGCCGGACCACGGTGGCTGCCGCCAACGCCAATTGATGTCCGACCGTTTCGACGCGGGCGCCGCCGACCAGCGCTGGCAGCAGCGCTGGGAGGAGAGCCAACTCTTCGCCGCCGATTCGGCAAGCGCCAGGCCCAAGGCCTATGTGCTCGAGATGTTCCCCTATCCCTCGGGGCGCATCCACATGGGCCACGTCCGCAACTATACGATGGGTGACGTGCTGGCGCGCTACAAGCGCATGACCGGCCATGAAGTGCTGCACCCGATGGGCTGGGACGCCTTCGGCATGCCCGCCGAAAATGCCGCGATGGAGCGCAAGGTCCATCCGGGCGCCTGGACCTATGAAAATATCGCGACCATGCGCGGCCAGCTCAAGCGCCTCGGCTTCGCGCTCGACTGGACCCGCGAATTCGCGACCTGCGACCCCGAATATTACGGCCATCAGCAAGCGCTCTTCCTCGACCTCCTCGAGGCCGGGCTGGTGTTCCGCAAGGAAAGCGAGGTCAACTGGGATCCCGTCGACATGACCGTGCTCGCCAACGAGCAGGTGATCGACGGCAAGGGCTGGCGCTCGGGCGCGCCGGTCGAACGGCGCAAGCTGAACCAGTGGTTCTTCCGCATCACCCGCTTCGCCGACGATCTGCTCGACGGCCTGGGCGATCTCGAGAAATGGCCGGACAAGGTCAAGCTGATGCAGGAAAACTGGATCGGCAAGAGCCAGGGTCTCCAGTTCCGCTTCGCGCTCGACCGTCCCGCAGGCACCGCCGACTTGGACGCGGTCGAGGTCTTCACAACCCGCCCCGACACCATCTTCGGGGCCAGCTTCGTCGCCATTGCCGCCGACCATCCGCTTGCCATGGCGATCGCGGCCGACCAGCCCGATGCCGCGCGCTTCATCGAACAGTGCAAGGCGGGCGGCACCAGCGCCGCCGACATCGAGACCGCCGAAAAGCAGGGCTATGACACCGGCCTCAAGGCAGTCCATCCCTTCGATGCCGACTGGCAGCTTCCCGTCTACATCGCCAATTTCGTGCTCATGGACTATGGCACCGGCGCGGTGTTCGGCGTGCCCGGCCATGACCAGCGCGACCATGAATTCGCGACCAAGTATGGCTTGCCGATCCAGCGCGTCGTCGCGCCCTCAGCGGACGAAGCCGACGAGCCGATCGGCGAGGAAGCCGACGACCGCGAAGGCGTCGCGGTCCATTCGCGCTTCCTCGACGGCATGGAAACCGAGGCCGCCAAGGCCGAGGTCATCCGCCGCGCCGAAGCCGAAGGCTGGGGCGAAGGCAAGACCGTCTATCGCCTGCGCGACTGGGGCATCAGCCGCCAGCGCTACTGGGGCACCCCCATCCCGATCGTCCATTGCGAAAGCTGCGGCCCGGTCGGCGTGAAGCGCGAGGATCTGCCGATCCGCCTTCCCGAGGACGTCAGCTTCGATGTGCCCGGCAACCCGCTCGACCGACATCCCGACTGGAAGAAAATCGACTGTCCCCGATGCGGCCAGCCCGCGACGCGCGAGACCGATACGCTCGACACTTTTGTCGATTCGAGCTGGTATTTCGTACGCTTCGCCAGCCAGCCCGGCGATCGTCCCTTCGACAAGGAGGAAGCCAGCGCCTGGCTTCCCGTCGATCAATATATCGGCGGGGTCGAGCATGCGATCCTGCATCTCCTCTACGCGCGCTTCATCACCCGCGCGCTGCAACATGTCGGCCGGCTCGACATCGCCGAGCCCTTCGCCGGGCTGTTCACGCAGGGCATGGTCACGCATGAAACCTACCAGTCGCTCGACGGCCGCTGGCTCGGCCCCGACGAGATCGAATTGGGCGAAGACGGACAGGTGATCGAAAAGACCTCGGGCGGCGGCGTCCGCAAGGGCCGGGTCGAGAAGATGTCCAAGTCGAAGAAGAATGTGGTCGATCCGATTCCCATCGTCGATCGCTACGGCGCCGATGCCGCGCGCTGGTTCATGCTTTCGGATTCGCCCCCCGAACGCGACCTCGAATGGTCGCTCGGCGGCATCGAGGGCGCCGCCCGCTTCGTCCAGCGCGTCTGGCGCCTCGCAGGAAGCGAAAAGGGCGAAGGCGGCGAAGACAAGGCGCTCGAGCGCAAGCTGCACCGCACGATCGTCGCGGTAGGCGAAGCGATCGAGGGGCTGCAGTTCAACAAGGCAGTCGCCGCGCTCTACGAGCTCACCAGCGCGATCGAGAAGGCCGAGCCTTCCTCGGCACGCGACGCGGCGATCGACACGCTGCTGCGGCTCATCGCCCCGATGGCACCGCACCTCGCCGAAGAGGCCTGGGCCGCGCGCGGCCATCAGGGCTTCATCGCCGATGCCCCCTGGCCCGAACATGACCCCGCTCTCCTCGTCGACGACGAGGTGACGATGGTGGTGCAGGTCAATGGCAAGCTGCGCGACAAGATGCAGGTCGCGCGCGGCATCGCCCGCGACAAGGCCGAGGAAATGGCACTCAGCCTTCCCAAGGTGAGCCAGATTCTCGGCGACAATCCGCCGCGAAAGGTGATTGTGGTTCCCGATCGGCTGGTCAATATCGTCGCATGATCCGTCCCGCTCTTCTCGCGATCGCGGCGCTGGCACTCAGCGCCTGCGGGCTGCGCCCGCTCTATGGCGGGGGCGAAGCGGGGATCGCGGGAACGCGGCTTTCCGAGGTGACCGTCGGGCCGATCGACGAACGCTCGGGCTGGCTCCTTCGCAACGCGCTGGTCGACCGGCTCGGCGAGGCGTCGGCACCGCGCTACCGGCTCGATGTCGAGATCGACGATGACATCACCCGCTTCGGGATTCGCGGCGATGCCGCGACCACGCGCGAACGGCGCACCCTGCGCGCCCGTTTCCAGCTGGTCGCACTCGACAGCGGCGAGACGCTGCTCGACGCCACTGCGGGCAGCGACGCGGGCATCGACATCACCTCGAGCGAATATGCCACCGTCGCCGCCGAACAGACCGCGGTCGAACGGCTGAGCAAGGAAGTCGCCGACGACATCGTCGCTCGCCTGGCTCTCTATTTCAGCCGGCAGCAAAGGCCGTGAGGGCCAACAAGAACCGGCCCGAGCCCCAGTTCGACCGGCCCGACCCGGCCATCCGCTTCTACTGCCTCTACGGCCCCGACGAGGCCGGATCGCGTGCCCTTGCCGCGCGTCTCCTCAAGGGCCTCGATGCCGAAAAGGCCCCGCTCGATTCCGCCGCGCTCAAGGGCGATCCCGCGCTGCTCGCCGATGAAGCGGGCGCGATCAGCATGTTCGGGGGGCGCAAGCTTCTGTGGATCGAGCCTGCGGGCGACGAGATCGCCGATGCCGTCGCCGCCTTGCTCGAATCCCCGCCCGGCGAACATGTCGCGGTGGCGATCGCCGCCAATCTTCGCAAGAATGGCAAGCTGCTCAAGCTCGTGGAGACGCATCCCGAGGCGCTCGTCCATGCCAGCTATGCGCTCGAAGGCCGCAATCTCGACCAGGTGATTGCCGCGATTGCTGGGGACAAGGGACTGCGTCCCGAACCGGGCGTGGTCGAACGGCTCGCAGCGGCGAGCGGGGGCAACCGCGCGATTGCCGAACAGGAATGCGAAAAATATGCGATTTTCCTCGAGGCCAGCCCCGACGAGCCACAACCGCTGTCGCATGATGTGATCGACCGCTTGGGCGCGGCCTGGTCCGAAGACCGCTTTTTCGCGATCGGGGACGCCGCGCTTGCCGGCGAGGTGGACGAATTGCGGCTGCTCCTGCGGCAGGTCTCGCCCGGCGGAAGCGAAGCCATTTCGGTGATCCGCGCGCTCCAGCGCCGGATCCTCCAACTCCTGCCCATGCAGGCGCGCATCGCGTCAGGCGACACTTTGTCCGCCGTCATGGCGTCACAAGGCAAGGCATTGTTCTGGAAGGATAAACCGCTCATCCAGCGCTGTCTGGCCCGCTGGCCCGCACCGCTTCTCGATCGCCTGGCCCAGCGGATCGCCACGCTCGAACAGCAGCTGATTTTCTCGAAAGCCCCCGCCAAGGCGCTTCTGGGAGAGGAAATGCTCGCGATCGCCCGCGCGGGCCGCTCGCGCTAGATCGGTTCGCCCGAAAGCCGCTGGCAGATCATGTCGAGCTGGTCGAGCGTGCGATAGTTGAGCTCGACCCGGCCTCCACCCTTGCCATGCGCCACCTTGACGCGCAGCCCGAGCAAATCGCCCAATTGCCGTTCGAGCGCCTCGATATCGGCATCAACCGGTCGAGCCGATTTCTTGCTATCCGATTGATTCTTGGGCTCTTTCTGGCTCTTGGCCCGCGCTTCGGCTTCGCGCACCGACAGCCCCTGCTTGACGATTTCGCGCGCCAGTGCCGAGGGATCTTCGGCCGACAGAGCGGCACGGGCATGACCCATGCTGAGATCGCCACTCAATAGCATTTTCTGCACGTCCTGGGGCAGATCGAGCAACCGTAGCAGGTTCGCGACATGGCTACGCGACTTGCCCACGACTTCGCCAATCTCGGCCTGGCCATAGCCATAGTCATTCTTGAGCGCCTTATAGGCCTCAGCTTCCTCGATCGCGTTGAGATCCTCGCGCTGGACATTCTCGATCAGCGCGATTTCGGCGGTCTGCTGCGCATCGCTTTCGCGAACGATTGCCGGAATCTCGTGCAATTGCGCCTTTTGCGCAGCGCGCCAGCGCCGCTCGCCGGCGATGATCTGGTAGCCCTCGGCAGTCGGCCGGACGAGGATCGGCTGCAACACCCCCTTGGTCGCGATCGACTGGGCGAGTTCCTCGAGCGATTCCTCGTCGAAATGGCGCCGCGGCTGCTGAGGATTGGGCTTGATCGAAGCGATCGGCAGGCTCGATACCCCGCCTTTCTCGCTCCGCTCCTCGTTTGCCGCACTCTTGCTCGCATCGTCGAGCAGGGCCGAAAGACCCCTGCCCAGTCCGCTCGGTTTCTTCATCAGGCTGCCTCCGCCCGCGCCGGCAGGCGCTCGAGCAGTTCGCGCGCCAATTGCACATAAGCGGTCGAACCCGGGCATTTGAGATCGTAGATCAGCGCGGGAAGCCCGTGGCTCGGCGCTTCGGAAAGGCGGACGTTGCGCGGCACCACCGTGTCGAACACCGTCGCGCCGAGGCAGGCGCGCACATCGTCGGCGACCTGGCCCGAAAGATTGTTGCGACGGTCATACATGGTCAGCGCTATGCCAAGGATCGACAGGTCCGGATTGAAGCCCACCCGCACCCGTTCGACCGTCTGGAGAAGCTGGCTCAGCCCCTCCAGGGCGAAGAATTCGCACTGCAGCGGAACGATCAGCTGCCGCGCGCCGACCAGCGCATTGACCGTCAGCAGTCCCAGCGACGGGGGGCAGTCGATGAGGCAGATGTCCCAGCGCCCCGAAGGCGCGGTATCGAGCGCATCGGCAAGGCGGTGCGTACGGCGCTCGACATCGACCAGTTCGACTTCGGCGCCCGACAGGTCCACGGTCGAGCTCAACAGGTCGAGCCTCGGGACCTTGCTCGCGACCACCGCATCGGCGACGCTCTTCTCGCCCAGCAGCACGTCATAGCTCGACGCGCCGCGATCCTTGGGTCCCACGCCCAAGCCGGTCGAGGCATTACCCTGCGGATCGAGATCGATCAGCAGGACCTTCCATCCGATTGCCGCCAATGCCGTCGCGAGGTTGATTGCCGTGGTGGTCTTTCCAACTCCGCCCTTTTGGTTGGCAATGGCAATCCGGATCATCTCTTTCCCCTCCGCCTGACCGCCGAACCGAGGATGATTTGCGCCTCGGGATCGGTCGCGCTGTCGACCAGCTCGAACCTACCTTGCCAGAGGTCGCGGGCTTGTTCCAGTTCCGATTTCGCCGACCGTCCCTTGGGGAGAATCCATTGGGTCTCCGGACCTGCCAGATGCTCGGCCAGCCCCAGCAATTTGGGAAGCGCGGCGACCGCACGCGCGGTGATGATATCGGCCCTTCCCTTGGCGGCAGCCGCCTTGCCATGCACCAGCTCGACCCGGTCCTCGAGGCCGAGCGCTTCCACACAACGACGGAGAAAATCGACCCGTAATGCGCGGGGTTCGACCAGCGTGACCCTGCCGTGCGTCAGGATGGCGATGACCATGCCGGGCAAGCCCGGTCCCGTCCCGATGTCGAACCAATGGCCGTCGGGTCGCGCCGCCAGTCCCACGAGCTGCGCGCCATCGACGATATGCCGTTCGAAAAGATGCTCGAGCGTCGCCGGACTGACGAGGTTCTGCTGCTGATTTTCGGCGACCAGCATCTCCTCGAACCGCGCCAACCGCTCATCTGTTTCACGTGAAACATCGCGCCCGCTGACCGCGCTCAGCCGCTCACGCCGCGTCACGGCGCACCAGTGCAAAATGAAGCGCGCTCAGTGCCGCGGGCGTGATTCCCCTCACCCGCGACGCCTGCGACAGGCTGTCGGGCCGGGCCTCGGAAAGCCGCTCCTGCATTTCGCTCGACAGTCCCGGCACCGTCGAAAAATCGAAGTCGCCGGGGATGGCAATCCGTCCATCCGAAGCAAGCCGTTCCCACTCGCGGCGCTGCCGCTCGATATAAGGCGCATATTGCGCATCGGCGATCACCTCGTCAGTCAGTGCATCGTGGGCCAAGCGCTCGCGCACCGCTCCCACCGCCTGGTCGCGTCGCAACCATTCCGACAATGGCCGGCGCTCGCTTCCCGCCAACCCCAGGTCCGACGCCCCCACGACGTCATCGAGCAGTTCGGTCCGCTCTGCATGCCGTTCAAAGTGCCGTTCGATCCGCTCGACCATCTTCTGATCGACACCCGAAGCAATAGCATCGGCGCCAAGCCGGCGGACCGCATTGTCGGCCCGCAGATGCAAGCGATATTCGGCCCGGGCAGTCATCATCCGATAAGGCTCGCTCACTCCGTGGATGGTGAGATCATCGATCATCACCCCGATATAGCTCGACATCCGGTCGAAAGTCGTCGGCTCGCGGTCGAGCGCTTCGGCCGCCGCATTGATCCCGGCCACCAGCCCCTGTGCCGCCGCTTCTTCATATCCAGTGGTGCCATTGATCTGCCCCGCGCAGAACAGTCCATCCACCTCTTTCATTGCAAGCCGCTGGTCCAGACGGCGCGGATCGATAAAGGCATATTCAACCGCATACCCCGCCTGACAGATCTCGACCTGCTCGAGCCCCTCGATCGTGTGCAGCATCTCGACCTGCGCATCCTCGGGCAGCGAAGTCGATATCCCCGCCGGATAGACCAGATGACTGTCGAGCCCCTCGGGCTCGAGGAAGATCTGATGCCCATCGCGATCGGCAAAACGGCGCACCTTGTCCTCGATCGACGGACAATAGCGCGGCCCCCTCCCCTCGATCGTCCCCGCATAGAGAGGCGAGCGGTCGGCATGCTTGTCGATCACATCATGCGTAAGCGGATTGGTTCGCGTAATCGCGCATGCGAGCTGCGGCAAACTGCGTTCCGTCGAGCGCAGCGAAAAGGTCCAGTCCTGCCAATCCGAAGGCTGCGGTTCGAGCCGCGCCCAGTCGATCGTACGACCATCGAGCCGCGGCGGCGTACCGGTCTTGAGCCGTCCTTGCACCAGCCCCTCGGCAATGAACTGCTCACCCAACCGGCTCGCTGCGCGTTCCTCGACACGACCCCCGGTGCTTGTCTCATGCCCGCGATAGAGCTTCCCGCCGAGAAAGGTTCCCGTTGCGACAATCACCGTTCTGGCCTCGATCAGCCCCTGCCCGGCCAGCGTGACGCCACAAACCCGCCCCTCGCGGATCTCGATCCCCTCCGCCTCACCGATCAACCATTCGACGGGCTCCTGCCCAAGCTCGTTCTGAACCGTCTCGCGGAAAATCCGCCGATCCGCCTGAATACGCGGACCTTGGACGGCGGGACCCTTGCTGCGATTTAGGAGGCGGTAGTGAATGGCCGCCTGATCGGACGCGTAAGCCAAAATTCCGCCGAAAACATCCAGCTCCCGCACAAGATGGCCCTTGCCGACCCCGCCGATCGAGGGATTGCACGACATCTGCCCGGCATTGTCTCGTGCGAAGCTGATTAGTCCCGTACGCGCACCTCGACAGGCGGCAGCATAAGCAGCTTCCACCCCCGCATGACCCGCACCGATGACCAAAACGTCGAACATGTTCGCGCCGTTAGCAAAAGTAACGCCGAGACATAAGATGTTTCACGTGAAACACTATTTTCCGAGGCAGAAACGCCCAAAGATCCGGTCGAGGAGATCTTCGACACCGCTCCGACCAAGGAGATGGTCGATCAATTCCCGGACGGACCGCAAATTCTCGGCAAGAAGCAATGCGTCATGCGGAACCGGATCGCCAAGGATTTCTCTAGCTTCGATCATCCGGGCCCGCTGCCATTGCGTGAGACTAAGTCCGTTGTCCCCAGGCAAAATCGTCTCAGACAATTTCTTCAATGCCGAGAAGAGCGGAATGAGGCTCTGAGGATCGTGCGCAGACAGATTGAACGCTCCCTTGACCGGCGCGGATCTCTGGTCCGCTTTCGACGCGATCACGATCAACCGTTCATGCTCGGGTGACTCCCCAGGCTCGCCGAGCCACAAAAGGATGTCAGCCTCGCCGATATTACGTTTCGTGCGCCCCACTCCGATCTGCTCGATGACGTCCTCGCTTTCGCGGAGCCCAGCGGTGTCGACAAAGACATAGGCCGTGCCGTCGATCCTCAGCGGAACTTCAATGATATCGCGCGTCGTGCCTTCCACATCGCTGACAATTGCGCGGTCGGACCCTGCGATAGCATTGAGAAGGCTCGATTTTCCGGCGTTGACCGGTCCCGCCAGGACCACGCGGATCCCGTCGCGGATCGGCCGACGATCGGGCAGACGCAACCATCCCTCAATCTCGTCGCGGAGCGCCTCGCAATCGCGCACAAGCGCTTCTTCGCGCCCTCCGGTCTCATCCTCGTCCCCGACATAATCGATCGCCGCCTCCGCGCGCGCCGACAGGTCGAGCACTTTTTCGCGTAATTCCTCCCATTCCCTCTTGAGACCGCCGCGTAAGAGCTCAAAGGCAGCTTTGCGCTGCTGCTGGCTTTCGGCGTCGAGGAGATCGGCCAGCCCCTCCGCGCTGGTCAGGTCCATCTTGCCATTGGCAACCGCCCGGCGCGTGAATTCCCCGGGTTCGGCTTGCCGGATACCACTGACTGACGTCATGGCGTCAATCATCGCGGCAACGACCGCCTTGCTGCCATGTGTATGAAATTCTACGACATTTTCGCCCGTTACGCTATGCGGAGCGGGAAAGAGGAGCAACAGTCCCTCGTCGATCGGTTCCTGCGTCGCAGCAGCAACAAAGGTGCGCATTGCCGCCACCCGGGGCTCGGGCAAGGGCCCCGACATATGTTCGGCCAGCTCGAGTGCCTTCGGTCCCGACGCGCGGATCACCGCGATCGCGCTCGGCAGTCCTCCCGAGGAGAGAGCGACAATCGTGTCGCTCCCCTCGGTCATCAGCCGAACAGCACGCCAATCCCGACATTGGGATCGACGAAGCCGTCATAGATCATCTTGCCCGCGACATAGAGGATGACCAGCAGGCCGACATAAGCGATCCAGCGATAGCGCTCGATATATTTGGCGATGACATTGGCCGCGAGCCCCATCAGCGCCACCGAAAGGATGAGGCCGACGATCAGGATGCCAGGATGCTCCTTCGCCGCGCCCGCGACCGCGAGCACATTGTCGAGGCTCATCGAGACGTCGGCAACCGCCACGGCCCAGGCCGCTGCGGCAAAGCTCTTGACCGGCTTCACGCCGCTGTCTTCATCGCCCACCACTTCGGGGCTGCCCATGCTCTGGCCTTCATGATGCAGCTCGCGCCACATCTTCCATGCCACCCACAGAAGCAGCAGCCCGCCCGCGAGGATGAGGCCGACGATCTGGAGAAGCTGGGTAACGATCAGCGCGAAAATGATGCGCAGGACGAGCGCCGCAAGCACGCCGATGATAATCACCTTGCGCCGCTGGTCGGGCGGAAGCCCGGCCGCCAGCGCGCCGACCACGATGGCATTGTCGCCCGCGAGTACGAGGTCGATCATCAGGACCTGCAGGAAGGCCGCCATGGCCGCAGGCTCGGTAATGTTGGAAAAATCATGGACGATCGCGGCCCAGATGTCGGCCGGCCCGCCAAAGGAAAAGGCCTCGCCCGACGCGGCCGCGAGAAGGAAAAGCAATTGCTCGATCATGGTGCCCCCAACAGATGGCTCGTCGTCACGGTTCCCGGCGGGACCATTGCCCCGCGCGGCGTCCTTACTGGTTCATGCTCGCGAAGAAATCCTCGTTCGACTTGGCATCCTTCATCTTGTCGAGAAGGAATTGCATCGCGTCGATGGTGCCCATCTGCATGAGGATGCGGCGAAGCACCCACATCTTCGACAGCGTTGCCTGGTCGACCAGCAATTCTTCCTTGCGGGTGCCCGACTTGCCGACGTCGAGAGCGGGGAAGATGCGCTTGTCGGCGACCTTGCGGTCCAGCACGATTTCGCTGTTACCGGTGCCCTTGAACTCTTCGAAGATAACTTCGTCCATCTTCGATCCGGTATCGATGAGCGCGGTCGCGATGATCGAAAGCGAGCCGCCTTCCTCGATGTTGCGCGCGGCGCCGAAGAAACGCTTGGGACGCTGCAGCGCATTGGCATCGACGCCGCCGGTCAGCACCTTGCCCGACGAGGGCACCACGGTGTTGTAGGCGCGGCCGAGGCGCGTGATCGAGTCGAGCAGGATCACCACATCCTTCTTGTGCTCGACGAGGCGCTTGGCCTTCTCGATCACCATTTCGGCGACCTGGACATGGCGCGAGGCCGGCTCGTCGAAGGTCGAGGACACCACTTCGCCCTTCACGCTGCGCTGCATGTCGGTGACTTCCTCGGGCCGCTCGTCGATGAGCAGGACGAGCAGGAACACCTCGGGATGGTTGTCGGTGATCGCCTTGGCGATATTCTGGAGAAGAACGGTCTTACCCGTGCGCGGCGGCGCGACGATCAGCGCGCGCTGGCCCTTGCCGAGCGGCGAGACGATGTCGATCACCCGTGCCGACTTGTCCTTGACGGTCGGGTCGGAGCTATCGAGCGTGAGCTTCTCGTCGGGATAGAGCGGCGTGAGATTGTCGAAATTGACGCGATGACGCACCGCTTCGGGATCGTCGAAATTGATCTGCGTCGCCTTGGTCAGCGCGAAATAGCGCTCGCCGTCCTTGGGCGAACGGATCTCGCCCTCGACCGTGTCGCCGGTACGCAGGCCGAGCTTCTTCACGAGGTGCGGCGCGACATAGATATCGTCGGGCCCGGCAAGAAAATTGGCTTCGGGCGACCGCAGGAAACCGAAACCGTCGTTGAGCACCTCGATCGTGCCCATCCCCATGATCTGCTCGCCTTCCTCGGCATGGGCCTTGAGGATCGAGAACATCAGATCCTGCTTGCGCAGCGTCGACGCGCCCTCGACGCCCAATTCCTCGGCCATCGCGACCAGTTCGGCGGGAGCTTTGGTTTTCAAATCCTGGAGATGCATCATGGTCTTTGTCTTTTCGGTCTGGGAAACCAACAGGGCAGGGCCGCAGGACGCGGGCGATGCCGGCGCGGCCGGGAAACGCCAACCATGGGAAAGGTCAGGCGGGCCGCTTGGCCTCGCAGGTAAAAGCGCGCCGCAGCCGAGTCAATCGCCCATCGGCGGTGCGGGCGGTCAGAAAGGCCGGACGATCACGAGGATGACGATCAGCACCGTGAAGATGCCGGGTACCTCGTTCATGATGCGAAGCGAACGCCCCTCGAGCGGCCGTTCGCCGCGCGCCAGCTTCTTGCCGAAGGCGCTTACCCAGCCTTGGTAGCCCGTCAGCAGGATGACGAGCAGGAACTTGGCATGGAACCAGCCCTCGGCAAAGGCGCCGAGATGGAAGGCCAGCGACAGGCCGAGCGCCCAGCTGATGAGCATCGCGGGGGTGAGGATGATGGTGCGCGCCCGGTCCTCGCGCTCGATCCATGCCCGGTCCTCGGCCGACCCGGGCGTGGTCGCATGGTGATGGACATAATAGCGCGGCACGATGAACAGCCCCGCGATCCAGAAGATGATGAAGATGACATGCGCGGCCTTCACCCAGGGGTAGCCCGCGCCCAGGAAACCGATCCATTCGCTCATGTTCTCAGGCCCCCTTCACCCGCGCCAGCATCCGCTCGACATGCTCGATCGGCGTGGTGCGATCGATGCCATGCCCCAGATTGAAGATGTGCGGCCGATCCTTCAAGGCCGCGATGATGCGATCGACCGCCTGGTCGAGCCGATCGCCTCCGGCCAGCAGCGCCATCGGATCGAGATTGCCCTGCACCGGCATCCCGGCCGGAAGCGCCTGGTGCGCCCATTCGGGATCGACGGTCTCGTCGAGGCCCACCGCATCGACACCGGTCTCGCTCGCATATCGTGCAAGCTTGGCGCCCGCGCCCTTGGGGAAACCGATCACGGGCGTGTCGGGATGGCGCGCCTTCACTGCCGCGGCGATGCGCTGGGTCGGGGCGATCACCCAACGGTCGAATTCCTCGGGCGACAGGCTGCCCGACCAGCTGTCAAACAATTGCACCGCATCGACGCCCGCCTCGATCTGCCCGCCAAGATATTCGATCGTGACTTGCTCGATACGCTCGATCATCGCGCCGAACCTTTCGGGCTCGCGATAGGCCATGGTGCGCGCCTCGGCCTGGTCGCGGCTTCCCTGACCGGCCACCATATAGGTCGCCACCGTCCAGGGACTTCCGGCAAAGCCCAGGAAGCTCGTCTCGGGCGCCAATTGCGCCTTCACCCGGGCCACGGTCCCGTAAATCGGTTCAAGGCGCTCCATGACCGGCTGAAGCCCCTCCAGCGAGGCGTCCGACAGCGGCGGCGCGAGCCGCGGACCCTCGCCCGCGACGAAGCTCAGCTCCTGGCCGAGCGCATGGGGAACGATCAGAATGTCCGAAAAGAGGATCGCACCATCGAAGGCAAAACGGCGCAGCGGCTGCATGGTGATCTCGGCCGCGGCCTCGGGATCATAGGCCATGTCGAGAAATCCGCCCTTCTCGGCACGCAGCGCGCGATATTCCGGAAGATAGCGTCCGGCCTGGCGCATCATCCAGACGGGCGGCGGGTCCCGGCGTTCGCCCCGCAGGACGGCGAGCAAAGGCTTATCGGCCACCCTCTTATTCTCCTTATATATATATTAGAATCTAGATAGGAATCGTAGTTGGCGCGTGGGTGGCGGGGTTTAAGCGTCCGTCCCGCTTTTGCCAACATGGCGCGTCGCATCTTGAATCAAGCGATTCAGGCACTTGCCTTGCCTTTCCCCCATGACTCACAGCCGCGCCGGTTCGACCGGACCCTGTGGATGAACTGTGGAATGGCGCGCGGATGGCAAAATGACAATCATCGCGGTTCCGCCATCCCCAGTTTCGCGCTAGGCCAAGCCCCATGGTTATCCACAGACTTGTCCCATGGGCCTGATCCTCGCTTCCGCCAGCGGAATCCGCCGTGCCATGCTCGACCAGGCAGGGCTCGACTATCGGGTGGTACCGGCCGACCTGCCCGAAGGCGCGATCAAGGCCGCCCATGTCGGCAGCGTCCCCGAACTCGCCCGCAAGCTAGCCATTGAAAAGGCACTGAAAGTCAGTCGCTCCCACCCCTCCGACCTGGTCATCGGAAGCGATAGTATCGCCCTTTTAGGCGACCATGCCTTCGACAAGCCCACCAGCCGCGAGGATGCCGCCGCGCACCTCCGGCGTTTCAGCGGTAAGTCATTGAAATTGATCAGTTCTGTCGCTCTTTCGCGCGGCGGGGAAAAGCTCTGGAGCACGGTCGACGAAGCGCGTCTCGACGTCCGCGAATTGAGCGAAAGCTTCATTGCCGACTATCTCGACAAGGAATGGCCGGCGGTCAGCCAATGCGTCGGCGTGTTCCGTTTCGAAGGCCCGGGCGTCCTGCTTTTCGAAAAGGTCGAAGGCAGCTATTTCACCATCCTCGGAATGCCCCTCCTGCCCCTTCTCGGAGCGCTCCGCGAGCAAGGCGCTCTCCCCTCATGAGCGAGGATGGCCTCCCCTATGCCGAGGTGATCGGCGACCCGATCGAAGGGAGCAAGTCACCGGTTATCCACCGCTTCTGGCTGGAAAAGGCGGGGATCGCAGGCGCTTACGACCGTCGCCGCGTAGAACGCGGTAAACTCGACGCCTATCTGGCGGAACGCAGGCCCGATCCCGACTGGCGCGGCGCCAATGTCACCATGCCGCTGAAGCTCGATGCGATCGCCGCCGCCGACCGCGCCACCGACCGCGCGGTCGCCGCGGGCGCGGCCAATCTCCTCGTCCCGCGCGATGGCGAGCTGGTCGCGGGCAACAGCGATGTCGGCGCGGTGATGTTCCTCCTCGCCCGTCTGCACGAGGAAGGCCGGGCGATGGGCCGCATCACCCTTTTTGGGAATGGCGGCGCGGCCCGCGCGGTGCTCGTCTCCTGCCGCTCGCTCGGGCTGGTCGACGTGGTGATCCACGCCCGCAACATGACCCGCGCGGTCAAGCTCGCGGTCGAGTTCGGGCTCGCCCATCCGCCTCGCCCCTTCACAGCCCCGGTCACCGGCGACGGCATCATCAATGCCACTCCGCTCGGCATGGACGGCAACAAATGTCTCAATTGCGACGTCAGCGGCCTGTCCGACAATGGCTGGGTATTCGATCTCGTCACCGCCCCCGCCAGAACCCCGCTGATCGAAGACGCCGAAAAGCGCGGGCTGGCGATCGTCGACGGCATCGACATGCTGGTCGAACAGGCCGCCGCCAGCTTCCAGCTTTTCTTCGACGCCGAGGCCCCGCGCGACTATGATGCCGAGCTGTTCGAAAGGCTCCGCGCATGAAGACGCTCGCGATCACCGGCTCGATCGGGATGGGCAAATCGACGGTCGCCGCAATGTTCGCCGAGGCGGGCATCCCGGTGTTCGACGCCGATGCCACCGTCCGCGCGCTCCAGTCGGGCAATGGCCCGCTGGTGAAGCGCATCGAAAAGGCCTTCCCGGGCTCGACCGCCGACGGCGCGGTTGACCGCGACGCACTCGGCGCGATGGTGCTCGGTCATCCCGAAGAGCTCGCTCGCCTCGAGGGCATCGTCCATCCCGCGGTGCATCACGAACGCACCCGCTTCATTCTCGAAAACGGCAGCGCCCCCGCGCTCGCCTTCGACATCCCGCTGCTTTTCGAGACCGGCGGCGAGGACAAGTTCGACCATGTCATCGTGGTCTCCGCTCCCGCCGAACTCCAGCGCGAGCGCGTGCTGTCGCGGCCCGGAATGACCGCCGAAAAGCTCGATGCCATCCTCGCCCGCCAGATGCCCGATGCCGAAAAACGCGCCCGCGCCGACTTCATCGTCGACACCTCGGGCCCGGTCGAGGAAACGCGCCAGCAGGTCGAGCGGATCATCGCTTGTCTGGACCTGTCTCCCGCGCAATAATGAGCGCCATGCGCGAAATCATCTTCGACACCGAAACGACCGGCCTCAGCCCCGCGGGCGGTGACCGCATGGTCGAGATCGGCTGCGTGGAAATGATCGACCGGGTCGAGACGGGCCGCACCTTCCACGCCTATTTCAATCCCGAACGGCCGATGCCGAGCGAAGCCGAGGCAGTGCACGGCCTCTCCGATGCCTTTCTCGCCGACAAGCCGCGCTTTTCCGAAAAGGCCGACGAGCTTCTCGACTTCCTCGGCGACTGTCCGCTGGTCGCCCATAACGCCAGCTTCGACTTCGGCTTCCTCAACCATGAGCTCGAGCGCTGTCAGCGGAGCGCGGTCTCGATGGACCGGATGGTCGACACGCTGGTTCTCGCCCGCAGCAAGCATCCCGGCGCCAAGCACAGCCTCGATGCGCTCTGCTCGCGCTTCGGGGTCGACCGCTCGCAGCGCGTGAAGCATGGCGCGCTTCTCGATGCCCAGCTTCTCGCGCAGGTCTATGTCGAACTGACCGGCGGCCGCCAGATCGGCCTGTCGCTGGGTGCCGAGGAAAAGGAGCCCGCTCCGCTCGCCGCCGCGGTCGGACTGGCTTCGGCCGCCACGCGCCCGGCGCGTGCCCCCCGCGCCCATGCGCCGAGCGCCGCCGAATTGCAGCGTCATGCCGAATTTATCAGCCAGATGGGCGATCCCTTGTGGAACAGGATCGCGGCTACCACGTAGTTGTTATTGGCGACCGGCTCCGGTTCGCCACTTTAGAACGGAAAGGAGAGGCGGATGGACATCCGTGTCGCAGGTCACCAGGTCGATACCGGTGAGGCGCTCCGCAATCATGTCAGCGAGCGGATCGAGGGCATGGCGGAAAAATATTTCTCCCGTGCCATCGGTGCCAATGTCACCTTCGGGCGCGGGCCGCATGAGGCCTTCACCTGCGATATTGTCGCTCCGGTCAACCAGGGCATGGTCCTCAAGGCCTCGAATCAGGCGCAGGATGCGCATGTCGCCTTCGAAGGCGCCGCCGACAAGATCGAGCGGCAGCTCAAGCGCTATCGCGAACGGCTCCGCGAACGGCGCACCGCGAGCAATGACCATCCGGTGGACATCGACGCGGGCTATACCGTTTTCGCCGCCAGCAATGACGAGGAAGAGGTCAAGGCCGACAGCCCCGCGATCGTCGCCGAAACGCGCACCGACATCCCGGTCGCCAGCGTTTCCGACGCGGTGATGATGCTCGATCTTCGCAACACCAATGCCTTGATGTTCAAGAACGGCCAGTCGGGCGAATATAATATGGTCTACCGCCGCGAGGACGGGACCATCGGCTGGGTCGAACCACGAAGAGGCTGACAAGGCCGCTGCTTTCCGATAGGGGGCGCGCCTAGCGGAGTGCCCCCGCGTACAATCACTGAAGTATCATGCAGCTATCCGAATTCATCGACATTCCGGCCATCCGGACCAGCCTCTCGGCGCGCAACAAGCGCCAGCTCCTGCAATCGCTGGGGCAGGCGGCTGCGCAGAAACTGGGCCTCGATGCCGCCGCGATCGTCGATTCGCTGCTCGAGCGCGAACAGCTCGGCTCGACCGGCTTCGGTGGCGGCGTGGCGATTCCGCACGGCAAGGTCGAGGGGCTCGACCGGGTCTATGGCCTGGTTGCCCGGCTCGAGGAACCGATCGACTATGGCGCGATCGACAAGATGCCGATCGACGTGGTCTTCCTCCTGCTTTCCCCGCCCGATGCCGGCGCCGAACATCTGCGCGCTCTCGCGGCGATCAGCCGGGTGATCCGCCATGGCGAAACGGTCGAGAAGATCCGCGGCGCGCGCAGCCGCGACGCGATGGCCGCGCTCCTCCTGGGAAGCGATGAACCCGCCAACGCCTGACCGCGACGCCCATGGGGCCGAAGCGCATCTTCGTGCGCTCGAGGGCCTCTACGCCTCGGCGCCGGTCAACGGCCTGTTCCGCTCGAAACTCCACCTGGAAGAGCCGGGACTGGCGCGCATCGAATTCAATGTCGCGCGCGAACATTATCATGCCGCGCGAGCCGCGCATGGCACGCTTTACTTCAAGATGCTCGACGATGCGGCTTTCTATGCCGCCAACAGCCTGGTGAGCGACCGCTTCCTTCTCACCACCGCCTTCAACCTGCATTTCACCAAGCCGATGCGCGAAGGCCCCGCGATCGCCGAAGGCTTCTGGGTCAGCGGCAAGCGCCGCGTGTTCGTCGCCGAGGCGCGGATTCTCGATTCCGAAGGCGAGGAATGCGCGCGCGGTACCGGCACCTTCCTGCGCAGCCATATCGCTCTGTCGGGTCTCGACGGCTACGCTCCGCGATGAGCGGCGAGCGTCTCGCCGCCCATCTCGAAGCCGCCGGGCTGATGGCGCGCGCCCGCGAAGCCGGGGGCTTTGCGACGGTCCTACAGAAAGGCGATGCCGAGCGCGGCTCGATCGTGCTGATGATTGCCGAAAAAGGCCGTCATTACGGATGCTTGGAGCGGATGCTGTCGCCTTCGGGGCGCTACGAATGGACCCGCTCGGGGCCCGATGGCGAAGCGGAATTGGCGGAAATCCAAGACTTTGTGGCAAAAAAGCGGCGATTCGATCCGGACTTATGGTTAATTGAACTGGATATCGCGGACGCCGAACGGTTCGTCGCTGAAACGACCGAATTTTCTTGATTGTGCATGCCCACGGCTAGAATGGACCCCGCAACGTAATTGCGGGGGGTATCCTTCACCAGCACGAATGCTGTGACGTGATGCCACGCAGACGGGGAGTACGGCTCCTGGTTCGAAAAACGCCGATAGAGCGCAATCGTTCCCGGATCACCAAGCTCACCGCATCTGATACGGATATTCATGCGAACTCTTCGGCGTACGGCGCTCCTGGTTCTGGCAACGATCTCGGCAACCGCGGTGGCACCCGCGGAAATGAATCCCTCGATCGATGCGCAAAACATGCTCACCGCTTCGGCATCGCCCACCGTGGCCATGCCCGCGGTCGATGAACTTCTGAAGGCCGAGGCGACGGGCGATCCGCTCGCGCCGCTGCCTCTCGAGGAAGAAGCCATCGAGGAAGAAGAAGAAGAAGAAGCGCTTCCCGAAGATCTGCATTCGCTCGTTTCCCACTTCTGGGGCGACAATCCCCGCGACCGCGAGATGGAATGCCTCGCCGGTGCGGTCTATTTCGAAACCCGCGGCGAACCGCTCGAAGGCCAGCTCGCCGTCGCGCAGGTGGTTGCCAACCGCGCCGAATCCTCGCGCTTCCCCGACAGCTATTGCGATGTCGTCTACCAGCGCCACCAGTTCAGCTTCGTGCGCGGCGGCAAGATGCCTCCGATCAAGCGCGGCTCGAAGGCCTGGAAACGCGCGGTGGCGATCGCCCGCATCGTCGATGGCGACCATCTCGACAGCTCGGTGCCCGACGCGCTCTTCTTCCATGCGCGCTATGTCAATCCGCGCTGGCGCCTGACGCGCATCGGCAATGTGGGGAACCACATCTTCTACCGCTAAAAGGTAGGACATCCGCCGATCACCAAGGGGGACCGCCGGCGCTGGCCTGCGGTCCCCTTTTGTTCTAGGCAGGATGCATGGCCGACTGTCTTGCCGATTCGCCCGCGCGTGCGCTCGATGTCGCACGCGGCGTGACGCGCCTCTTCGCCCGCTCGCAAAGCTTCATGGTGTGCGAAGTGCCGCTGCCCAACGGCCGGCGCGCCGATCTCATGGGAATCGACCGCAAGGGAAAGCTGGTAATCGTCGAGATCAAGGTCGCGCGCGCCGATCTCATGGGCGATCGCAAATGGCGCGACTATCTCGACTATTGCGACCATTTCTACTGGGCGGTGACGCCCGAACTCGCTTCGCTCTGCGAGACCGAGGATTTTCTTCCCGAGATGTCGGGGCTGATCGTCGCCGATCGCTATGACGCGGCGCAGCTTCGCGATGCCGCCGATCTCAAGCTCGCTCCGGCCCGGCGCAAGGCCGAGACGCTGCGTTTCGCTCGCCGGGCCGCGCGGCGTCTCGCCGCCGACATCGACCCCAGTCTCGGGGACGAACGCTAGGGCAGTTCGATGATCGGCCCGAAGGTCAGTTCGCTTTTGGGCTTCTTGCCGCCGCTTTCGATGATCGCCAGCAGTTCGGGATTGCGATTGTCGCGCTTGGCATAATCGCGCGCGGTCAGTCCCGCCGAATGGTCGGCCTGGTCGGGATCGGCGCCATTTTCCATCAACAATTCGACCAGCCGCTTGTTGCGCAGGCGGACGGCCATCATCAACGGGGTCTCGCCCCAGCGATTGCCCTGGTTGACCTTCGCTCCGCCCTTGATCAGCGCCGAAACGCCCTCGACCCAGCCCAATTGGGTGGCCATGGTCAGCGGGGTATCGCCCTGGCGCGACGGCTCGTTGGGATCGGCACCATGACGAAGCAGCGTACCGACCCAGGGCAGCGCCTTCTTCTTGGTGACGATGTGCAGCGCGGTCTCGCCGTCATAGCCCTTGAAATTGGCGATGCGCGAACCCGGCTGCTCGAGCAGCGGAAGCGCGGTTCCCCCGTCAAGGTCGCGCACCGCCGACAGGAAGGTCTCGCCTTCGCTGATCTTCTGCGCGGCGGCAGGCGTGGCGATCATCAAGGCGGACAGCAGGATCCAGAAAGGTCGCATTCAATTCCTCGTTCACTCTTGTCTTGGTGCGCGGCTCGCGGCTTAAGGGGTTTTGGAATGAATAGCAAAAAGCCCTTTTGGGAAAAGCCCTTATCCGAACTCGACCAGGGCGAGTGGGAAGCGCTGTGCGATGGCTGCGGCCGCTGCTGCCTGCACAAGGCCGAGGATGCCGACACGGGCGCCTATTATGCCACCGACATCGCCTGCCGCCTGCTCGACCGGGAAAGCGCGCGCTGCACCGATTATGCCCGCCGCCGCGCCCATGTCCCCGATTGCGTCACGCTCACCAAGGCCAGCGTCGATTCACTCGGCTGGCTTCCCGAAACCTGCGCCTATCGCCTGCGCGCCGAGGGCAAGCCGCTCTTTTCCTGGCACCATCTGCTCTCGGGCAGCCGCGAAAGCGTGCACGAAGCGGGCATCTCGATCCGCGGCTGGACCGTCAGCGAGGATGAAGCGGGGGAGATCGAACATCACCTCATCGACCGCCCCTTATGATCTCGACGGGCTCGAGCTCGTCTTTCGCCGTCACCCCCGCGCCCGCCGGATGCGCCTGCGCTACGATGCCGAGCGCGACCGCCTCCTGCTCACCTTGCCTCCGCGCGCCAGCCAGGCCCGCGCCAGGGCGTGGGCGCGCAGCCAGTCCGACTGGATCGCCGAGCAGCGCGCCGCGCGCCCACCGTCGATCCCGCTCGCCCCGGGCGAACATATCCCCTTCTGCGGCGAGGAACTCCTGCTGGTCCACGACCCCGCCGCTTCCCGCCGCCTCCATCATGGCGACGGCCGCCTCGTCGGCGGCGGCCCCGAAGAGGCCTTCCCCGCCCGCGTCCACGCCTGGCTCCGCCGCGCCGCCCGCGACCGCTTGAGCGAAGATGTCGCATTCTACGCCGAAAAGGCCCGCGTCACCGTCACCGGAGTCGCCATCGGCGATGCCCGCACCCGCTGGGGAAGCTGCAGCCCCGAAGGCAAGCTGCGCTTCAGCTGGCGCCTCGTCTGCGCCCCGCCCGAGGTCCGCCGCTACGTCGCCGCGCATGAAGTGGCTCACCGCCGCCACATGGACCACGGCCCCGATTTCCACGCCTTCGAGGAAGAATTGTACGGCGCCCCGACGCGCCCAGCGCGCCGCCTCCTGCGCGAACTAGGGCCGCGGCTGCAACGGATCGGGCGGTGACGGCGGCGGCGTGACCACGCGCCCCTGCCCGGGCGCCTGCTGCGGCTGCACGGGCCGCTCGGTGATCACCGGGATCTCGACGCCCTGCGGCGGCTGTTGCGGAGGTTCGCGCCGCTGACCCCGCCGTAGCGCTTCGTCGATCCAGCTGAAGCCCTCGTCATTCTCCCCGCCCTGGTCGCGCGGAGCGAGAGGATCGACCACGCCGGGCTGCAGGGGCTCGATCGGCCCGATCGGATTGCCGAATTCGTCATAGAGCGGCCCGTCGAGCAACCATGCCTCGTCGTCGGGCTCGACCTGCCATTCGGGCAAGGGCGCATTGGTCTCGAACTGCTCGACCGGCCGGTCGGCCACCGCCGCCCGCATGAAATCGGCAAAGGCGCGCGCAGGCGCGGTGCCCCCGCCCAGTCCCGGGACCGCCTTGGCATCGTCGCGCCCGAACCAGACCCCCGCGGTCAGCCCGCTCGAAAAGCCGATGAACCAGCCGTCCTTGTTCGAATTGGTGGTGCCGGTCTTGCCCGCGACCGGACGCCCGATATTGGCCGCCCGCCCGGTGCCCGATCGCACCGCGGTCTGGAGAAGATCGGTCATGTCGGTCGCGACCCAGGGCGACACCAGCACCCGTTCCTGGGCGGGCCGATGCTCGTAGAGCAGCCGTCCGTCGGCGGTCACCACGCGCTTGATCGCATAAGGCGGCAGGCTGGTGCCCCCGCGCGCCACCGCGGCAAAGGCCCGCGTCATGTCGAGCAGCCGCACTTCGCTCGTCCCCAGCACCATCGAGGGATAGATGGAGATATCGTCGGTGATGCCAAAGCGTGTCGCCATCCGTGCAATGGTCGAAAAGCCCAGTTCCGCGCCGATCTTGGCACTCACCGTGTTGACCGAGCGGGCAAAGGCCTCGCGCAGCGTGATCGGCCCGAGGAAGCGGCGGTTGCTGTTGCGCGGGGTCCAGCCGTCGATGGTCACCTGCTCGTCGACCACGACGTCGCCAGGCTTGTAACCATTCTCGAGCGCGGTCAGATAGACGAACAGCTTGAAGGCACTGCCCGGCTGGCGGCGCGCGACTGCGGCGCGGTTGTAGATCGATTCGACATAATCCTTGCCGCCGACCATCGCGCGCACCGCGCCGTCGCGGTCGATCGCCACCAGCGCGCCCTGCACGCCCGAAGGCGCATGGGCGTTGATCGCCTTGTCGGCGGCATCCTGCATCTCGGGATCGAGCGTGGTCCACACGTCGATCGGCGCCGAGGTCTCGTCGATGAGCGTGTCGAGCTGCGGCAGCGCCCAGTCGGTGAAATAGCGTGCACTATTCTCGTTGGTCCGGCGCTCGAGGCGGATTTCGGCGGGATTGACGCTCGCGGCGGCGGCGGGTGACAGGAAACCATGTTCGACCATCAGGTCGAGCACCACATTGGCACGGTCGCGCGCGGCCTCGATGTCGGCGGTCGGCGAATAGTTGGACGGCGCCTTCACGAGACCCGCGATGATCGCCGCTTCGCCGAGGCTCAACCGCTCGGCGCTATGTCCGTAGAAGGTGCGGCTCGCGGCATCGATGCCATAGGCGCCCCCGCCGAAATAGACGCGGTTGAGATAGAGTTCGAGGATCTGGTCCTTGGAGAATTTCTGCTCGAGCGCGAGCGCGATGATGCCTTCGCGGATCTTGCGCCCGATTTCCCGCTCGGGAGTGAGGAAGACATTGCGCGCCAGCTGCTGCGAGATGGTCGACACGCCGCGCACGCGGTGGCCCTTGGTGATCGAATCGAGAATGCCGCGCCCGATGCCGATCGGATCGACGCCGGGATGATGGCGAAAACGCCGGTCCTCGACCGCGATCATCGCGGTCTTCATCGTCTGGGGAATCTCGTCATATTCGAGCCAGCGCCCGAAACTCGGCCCCATCGAGACGAGCACGCTGCCATCGTCGGCGCGGATGCGGATCGTCTGGCCGAGGTCGTCGCGCCGCTTGAGCTGTTCGTATGAAGGAAGCGACTGGTGCGCCACCAGCACGGCAATGAACAGCGCCGCCAGCGCAGCCACGCTCAGGATGCCAGTCCATTTGAAGATCTGCACCGCGACGCGGCGGGTTCGGTTCTGCTCGGCCATCAATCCTCGGTGCTAGTCGGCGCAGGCCCGTGCGACAAGCGCGCTTTTACTCGTCTTCCTCGGCGGCAAAGTCGAGCGATGCCGAGTTGATGCAATAACGCAGGCCCGTCGGTCCGGGTCCGTCGGGAAAGACATGGCCAAGATGCCCGTCGCAAGATGAACAGCGGATTTCCACGCGCTGCATGCCATGGCTGTCGTCGCGATGCTCGCTCACCGCTTCGGCATCGGCGGGCGCGGTGAAGCTCGGCCAGCCGCAGCCGCTGTCGAACTTGGCATCGGCGCCGAACAATTGGGCGCCGCAGCCCGCGCAATGATAGGTGCCATCGCGCTTTTCCATGTTGAGCGCGCCCGAAAAGGGCGGCTCGGTGCCGGCTTCGCGAAGGATCCGATATTGCTCGGGGGTCAGCCGCGCGCGCCACTCGGCGTCGGTAAGATGATTGTCGGCCATGATTCTAGTTTTCCGGTCCGGTCTCGTCGCGTCGAAGATGTGAATCGCTATTAACCCTGTTTTCACCCCTATTGGCTAGTGTTCCCGCCATGATGGACCGATTTGTCCTTCCCCTGGCGGCGCTGCTTCACGCGCTGCCTTTCGCCGTTGCTGCGCCCATGCCGGCCGCGGCACAATGCCGCTTGTGCGAGGAACGCAGCGTCCATGTCGACCAGCGCAAGGCAGGCGAGGAACGCATCGGCCTGCAGGTCGAAACGATTCTCGACTTTGATTCGATCGTGCTCACCGGAGAGGGTTTCGGCAGCGCCACGCTCGGCGCCAACGGAACGCGCATGGCCGAAGGCAATGTCGCGATCCTCTCCTCGCGCGCGATGGTCGGCCAGGTGGTGATCCGCGGCGAGGCCGACCGGCTGGTGACCGTCCGCCTGCCCGAGCGAATCGAGCTCTTCTCGACCGATGGCGACCGGCTGATTCTCGATTCGATCGACCATGACCTGCCGCGGATTCCCCGCCTCGATGCCGAGGGAATGCTGCGTTTCCAGTTCGGCGGACGGCTCCTCGTGGAGGGCGATGCCGAGGGCGACTATCGCGGCGAAGTCCCCATAATCGCTGAATATTTGTGAGAAATCGGTCCGTTTTCGATTAAACCTTAACGGCGATTTTACCATGTTGCTGAGCAAAGCCGTAAGCAGAGACGGTTAATGCCAATCCCACGGATCGCCGGCCGCCTTGGCAGGCAGCCGATGAGAAATGACCATTTTTGGACCAGTGGGGAAATTGAACATGACCAGCATCAAGAAGATCACGGCGCTTGCCGCTACCGTTGCCGCCACCGCTCTCGTGGCCGCCCCGGCGCAGGCCGCTCCCGTCTCGGACAACACCGGCAAGGCCAAAGTGAAGATCGTCAAGCCGCTCACCATCTCGAAGGCGGGTGACCTCGATTTCGGCACCATCGTTCTTCCGGCGACGCCCTCGGGCGCCAGCACGACCGTTTCGGTCTCGGCCGACAACACGGCAACCTATTCGCAGAACTGCGCCGCCGACGGCTTCACCTGCTCGATCGCCAATGGCGGCGCTTCGACCAACGTGACCTACACGCTGACCGGCACCAACAATGTCAACGTCAATGTCGACATCGACCCGACCGTCACCATGACGCGTCTCACGGGCACCGAAACGATCGTCGCTTCGCTGACCACCAACCTCACCAACAGCGATGCCGACGCTTCCTATGACATGCAGCTCGCCAATTCGGGCGCGCCGGGCACCGACTTCTGGGTCGGCGGTTCGCTGACCGTCGCCGACAACACCGTCGACGGCGTCTATGAAGGCACCTTCACCGTCACCGCCGACTACGAGTAAGGCGGGACCGCCAGGGGAGGCGTCCATTCCCCTCGGCACCGAAAAGGGGCGGCGTACCTGCGAAGGGTGCGCCGCCCTTTTTTTGGGCGCCGCAATCGCCCCGCGATCCCCCGGTTTCACCGAACAGGGTTTGCGCAATATTAACCATTACGGACCAAAACTGGCTTCGAAACGGCCCCTTCGAGGGGCATCTGTGATCGGAGACCAGTCCATGACCCACCGCTTCGGGCGTCTCGCCCTTCTTGCCGCCGCTTCGCTCGGGCTTGCCGCGCTTCCCGCCAAGGCGGGCGTGGGCGACCTCCTCGTCGCGCCTACCCGCGTCATCCTCGACGGCGGTCGCGGCACCCAGGTGCTGCTCAACAATATCGGCGAGGAAGAAGCGACCTACCGGCTCACCGCCGAACTGCGCCGCATGGGCGAGGATGGCTCGCTCGACGATGTCGAAACGCCCAACACCACCGAGAAACTGGCGCGCGACATGGTGATCTTCGCTCCGCGGCGCATCACCCTGCCCCCCAACCAGCCGCAGGCGATCCGCATCGCCGCGCGCGCTCCGGCAGGCGTCCAGGACGGCGAATATCGGATTCATCTCCTGTTTCGCGCGATTCCCAAGCCGCGCCCGGTCGAGGAACGCGCCCAGACCGAGGGTCTGAGCTTCCGTCTCACTCCCGTCTATGGCGTGACCATCCCGGTAATCGTCCGTCTCGGCCGTCTCGAGGTCCAGGCCGCGATTACCGACGTGCGCAAGGTCGAACAGGGCGAACGTACCGCGATCGCGGTGGATCTCACCCGTTCGGGCCAGCGCTCGACCTATGGTCGCATCGATGTCTTCAAGGAAGGCGAGGAAGAAGCGATCGCTTTCCTCAACGGGGTCGCCATCTATCCCGAAATCAATCGCCGCACGGTCACGCTCCAGGTCCGCGAGGACTATCAGGGTCCGCTCACCGGCAAGGTGAAGGTCGAATATCGCGCCTCGCCCGACGAAGGCAGCGCGCTGATCGCCTCGACCGACGCGGTGCTGCGCTAGGAAGAGGAACGGGAGCGGGGGGATGATCCGCCAGCTCGTCACGGGCGTAGCGGCGCTGCTGGCACTGGCTGTCGGCGGCGCCGCTCCCGCGTCCGAGACCAGCCCGGTGACCCAGCAATGGACCGCCGATCCCGAAACCCAGTTTCTCCTCGACATGCAGGTGCGCGACCTGCTGCTCGGCAATGGCGTGCGCGCCTATGACACGCCGGGCGGCCCCTGCGTGCTGTTCGGCGACTTCCTCACCGCGCTCGACGTGCCGATGAAGCTCGATCTCGAACGGCAGAAAGCCTCGGGCTGGGCCTTTTCCGAGGAAAACCGCATCGAGATCGACCGCGAAAGCCAGACGGTCACACTTTCTGGCAAACGCAAATCAATAGCAACAAATGACATTCGCACCGTTCCCGAAGGCTGGTGCGTTGATCCTGCCGCGCTGGCCGACTGGTTCGGGGTGGGGGTGCGCGCCAATCTGGCGGGATCGGTGCTTTCGCTCGAAAGCGAAGCCCGGCTTCCCGTCGAACGGGCGGTCGAACGGCGCAAGCGGGCCGAACGGCTCGCCCAGCGCGCGGCCTTCGACCTCGCCAGCCTGCCCCAGGTCAAGCTGCCGTACCGCATGTGGCGCACCCCCGCGCTCGACGTGGTGGTCTCGGGCGGTATCACTTATTCGGCGCACAGCGGGCTCGAGGTCGATCGCAACATGTCGGTCTATGCTTCGGGCGAACTCGCCAAGATGTCCTTCGATGCGCGGCTCACCAGCTCGCCCACCGGCGCAGGCGGTCTCCTGCGGATGCGCGCCTACCGTTCCTCGATCGACGGCGGCCTTCTCGGCCTGCTCGACGCCACTCATGTCGAACTGGGTGATCTCGTCACCGGGGCGAGCGGGGTGGGCAATGTCGCGGGCAACGGGCGCGGCGCGCTCGTCACCAATCGCCCGCTTCGCCGCTTGGCCCAGTTCGACACCGTCAGTTTCGAAGGCGAATTGCCCGCCGGCTGGGACGCCGAACTCTATCGCAACGGCCAATTGCTCGGATTCTCGGTTCCCACTCCCGACGGCCGCTACCTCTTTGATGATATTGAATTGCAATATGGAAAGAACGACATCGAGATCGTTCTTTACGGCCCGCAGGGACAGGTCCGCCGCCGCGTCGAGGAAGTCCTCGTCGGGGACCAGCAGATCCCGCCCGGCGAAACCTGGTATTTCGCCAGTGCCAGCCAGCCCGGCCGCTCGCTCCTCGACTTGAGCGGCCGCGACGGCATCACCGGCTCGGGTGTCCGCGCTCAGGCCACGCTGGCAGTCGATCATGGCGTCGACAAACGCCTCTCGGTGGGCATGCTCGCCCAGACACTTCTCCTTGAAGATGAACGACTTACCTATGTCGAAGGCGCCGTTCGCCGCACCTTCGGCAATGCCCTGGTCGAGCTAACCGCCGCAGTCACCGACAATGGCGGCCAACGCTACCGCGCCCGCGCCATCGGCCAGCTCGGCGACGTCAGCCTCAGCGCCCAATCGACCTTCAACCGGAATTTCGACCTCACCAAGCGCAGCGACCCGCTCGAACAGGAACATGCCATCTCGGCCAGCGTCCCGCTCAAGCTCGGGCGCAAGACCGTCCCGGTCTCGGCGAGCACCAGTTTCCGCCGCTACGAGGACGGCTCGACCGCTTTGTCGGCGGCAACCCGGATGAACATGATGGTCAACCGCTTCAACCTCGCCGCCGAGGTGGATTGGGAGCGCCAGCAGTTCCGCGGCCCATCGCCCCCACCGCGCGAAAGGCTCACCGCTCGCTTCGTCGGGTCGGGCCGGATCGGCGACGTGCGCCTGCAGGGCGATGTCGACTGGAACCTCATGGGCGGGGGCGGCGTGAGCCGCGCCGGCCTCAACGCCTATTGGAGCGCGAGCGAGACCGTCGACTGGGACGCCGGGCTGGTGTGGGAGCCGTCGAGCGACCGGATCCGCGCGCGGGTCGGTCATATCCGCCGGTTCGACTTCGCGTCGGTCGCGCTCACCGCCGAAGCCGCGAGCGACGGCAGTGTCGCGGCGGGTTTCAACATGGCTTTCTCGATCGACGCGCCGGGCGGAAACTTCCGCCCCACCGCGCAGACCCTCGCCCGCACCGGCTCGATCGAGGCGGTGGTGTTCCGCGACGATAATGACAATGGTCGTCGCGATCCGGGCGAGCCCCTGCAGGAAGGTGCGCTTCTCACCGCGGGTCATCATGGCGAAGCTCGGCCGAGCAATGCTGAGGGCCTTGCCCGCGTTGCCGGGCTGCAAACCCATTCGCCCATCGCGGTGGGCCTCGATACCGCCGCTCTCGATGATCCTACCCTCGTCGCCCGCGACGGGCTGCAAGTGGTCGTGCCGCGCCCCGGCGTCACCGCCCAGCTCCTCATTCCGCTCGTCGGTTCGGGCGAAGTCGAAGGCATGCTGCTCGGGGTCAGCGGGCTGCCCCGCGAAGGTGTCGGGCTCGAACTGGTGGACCGCCATGGCAAGGTCGTCGCTGCCACGCGCACCGAGTTCGATGGCTATTTCCTCTTCGAAAAGGTCGCCTATGGCGACTATCGCCTGCGCCTCGCGAGCGATTCGGCCAATGTCCTTGCTGCACGGCTGTCGAAGGAAACCCGTGTGAGTGTCCACCCCGACAAGCCCTATCTGCGCATCGGGACCGTGACGCTTGATGGCGAAGCACCGCAGACCGCTTCCCTCCAAGCTGAATTCGCCGCCGCACCCTGAAGCGGGCCATGGCGCAATCCCGATCGCGATTGACGACCGTCAAGTCGCCTCGCGCCCGATCGGCTAGTCTTTCAAGGCTGGGTATCGAGCCGGGCGACGTTGAGGATTATCGAATGCGATAATCATGGTCCGAGGGTCGACGATGACATGCTCAGCTTGATCCGCGGTGCTTCCCAAGACATTGCCTGAAGAAGGCAACGGACCAGGGGAAGTGCCGCGGACGACATTTTGGGTGTCCGTTCGGGCGCCCCTGCCATCCTTCCCGGTTCGGAGATGCGAAATGGGCCGCGAACCTCTCTTTGCCGATCGCCGCGAAGCCGGTCGCGCGCTTGCCGAGCGACTGTCCGCCTTTGCCAGGCGCCGTCCCGTGATCCTTGCCTTACCGCGCGGCGGCGTTCCGGTGGCGTTCGAGGTCGCGCGTGCGCTCGAAGCACCGCTCGACTTGCTCATCGTCCGCAAGATCGGGCTTCCCGGCCATGAGGAATATGGCATCGGCGCCGTGGTCGATGGCGCCAGCCCGCAAGTCGTGATGAACGATGATCTGGTCGCGCGGCTTCGACCCGATCTCGACGCGGTTCGGCGCACGATCCAGCGCGAAATGCAGGAAATCGAACGGCGGCGCTCGGTCTATCTGGCGGGACGCGAGCCGATCGACCTCGCAGGACGGGTGGTGATCATCGTCGATGATGGAATCGCCACCGGAGGCACGGTCCGCGCGGCCCTGAAGGCGGTGCGCAAGAACGACCCCGATGCCCTCATCCTCGCGGTCCCGCTCGCGCCGCCCGACATGATCATCGAACTCACGCGCGACTGCGACCTGTTCGTCCATTTGGAGGCGCCGCATCCCTTCGATGCGGTGGGCGCCCATTATCGCGATTTCCGCCAGGTCGGCGATGAAGAAGTGATCGCGCTTCTCGACGAAGCCAAGCAATTCGCGCCCGACGCGCTGGCGGCGAGCTGACGGCCCGCCGACACTCGGCAGCCACGGCAAGAATCATCCGCTTCGGAGCATCGCGGGGGGCACCCTTGGGTGCCGTCCCCGGAGAAAAATGGTGCGGTCGAGAAGACTCGAACTTCCACGGCCTTTCGGCCACAACGACCTCAACGTTGCGCGTCTACCAGTTCCGCCACGACCGCACTCGAGACTGGATGACAAAAGGACATGTCATCCCTGGCAAGGCGCGCCCTCTAGCAAAGCCTGTCGGGGCTGGCAACGGCCCTTTTTCCGATCCATTTTGGGACAATCCCTAATAAGGGGTTAACCATCCCGGGTCTTTGTGCATTACCACTGCATCATGACCCTGTTGCTTGCCCTTTCCATGGTCGCTGCCGCGCCGCAGCAGGCCGCCCAGCCGGCCCCCGCCGCACCCCTGGTGCAGCGCGCCTCGGCACGGGCGAGCGTGCGAATCGTCAAGCCTTTCCGGCTCGTCGCGGGCGATATGCGCGAAGTCGAGGGAGCCAGCCGCCGCACCACGCAGGTCAGCGATCGCGACGGTCAGCTACGCCAAGCGACTTTGGTCGAATTCGAATGATCAGGCGGCGGGATCGCCGACCGTCACCGTCAGCTTTTCACCGCCGCCCGGCACATCCACTTCGGCACTGTTGAAGCTCGCGCTCTCGCCGGGGGCGAGCGTCTGGCGCGGCGGAGCGATGGTCCAGGCATGGACCAACTGCCCCGAAGCCGAGCGCAGTTCGGCGCGGAGCGGCGGAACGCGCTGCTCTATCCCCGTCGGATTGATCACCCGGCCACGCACTGTGAGCAGCTCGTTGCCGCTTTCCAGCGCTTCGCGGCTATGATCGTCGAGAATGAGTTCGAGCGGCGTCTCGGCGCTGGCCTCGGCCATGCCGATCGCTTCCTTCCATGCGGGCGGCGCGAAATAGGTGAAGGCCGCCGCTGCCGCGCCGACCAGAGCGAGCAGGAGAATGACTACGAGCCAACCGCGACGCGGCTTTTCCTCTTCCTCATAGTCCTCGGTGACGAAGGCATATTCATTGCTTTCCTCGACCGGCGGCTTGAACGAGGGTTCGGCTTCTTCGCGCACGGGCTCTTCGACGGGCTCGGGAACGGGCGGGATCTCGGGCTCGGAGATGTTGACCTCCTCGCTCGCGCCCGCAGCGATGATGCCTTCGACGGTACCGGTAGAAAATCCCGGCTCGGGGGCTGCGGGCGGCGGAGGCACTTCCTCGGGTTCGGGAATTTCGGGAGGCGACACCACCGTATCGCGCGGCGGCGGAGGCGCGGCTTCGCTTTCCTCTTCCACCGCCACATCGTCGGCGGGCGGGACATTCGCGACCGGATCGGACGCTTTTTCCTCGGTTGGAGTGGCCGGTGCCGGCTCCTCGCTTTCCTCAGTGGGCATCGCCACCTGGGTTTCGGGGTCCTGGTGCCAGCTATGCTTGCAACTGGCACAGCGCACCTTGCGTCCGCCGGGCGGAATGGCTCCGTCCTTGACGACATAGCGCGTGCTGCACGATGGGCAGGTTAAGATCATGGCATCCCCGTCTATTTAAATGGGGATAAACAGCAAGTTTTGCGTGTTGGCAAGCATCGCGCGCCTGTGCGACACTATGATCGGACATGATGGGGACTGCCGGGGTGATCGTTTCCTTTGAATCGGTGGGTTTGCGTTACGGTACCGGCGCTGAGATTTTGCGGGATCTCGATTTCAAGCTGGTGGCGGGCGGGCTCTATTTTCTGACCGGCCCCTCGGGGGCGGGAAAAACCTCGCTTTTGAAGCTGCTATACCTTGCCCAGCGTCCCACGCGCGGCCGCATCTCGCTGTTCGGCCAGCCGCTCGACGAAGTTGATCGCAATGCCCTGCCGGGCCTGCGCCGCCGGATTGGCATCGTCTATCAGGACTTCCGCCTGATCGATCATCTGAGCGCCTTCGACAATGTCGCGCTGCCGCTTCGCATCGCGGGACATGCCGAGGACGATATCGAGACCGCGACCAACGAGATGCTCGGCTGGGTGGGGCTGTCCGACCGCGCCGGAGCGCGTCCCCCGACGCTGTCGGGCGGCGAGCAGCAGCGCGTGGCGATCGCCCGCGCGGTGATCGGGCGGCCCGACCTTCTCGTCGCCGACGAACCCACGGGCAATGTCGATGCCGAGATGGCGCGGCGACTGATGCACCTGTTCGGCGCGCTCAACCGGCTCGGCACCACGGTGGTGATCGCCACCCATGACATCGGGCTCATCGGCGAGACTCCGGGCGCGACTCTCATCCGCCTCGAAAAAGGCGGGATCGTCGATCCCACGGGCGGGCTTGCCCATCCCCCGGTGCGGCGCGGAGAAAATGCATGAGGCCGCAATGGGCGCTCACCGCCGCCGAACGGCAATTGCTTCCCGCGGGGCGCCGTCGCGGGCCGACGCGCGGGCTGATCGCGATCATGATGTTCGTGATGGTGATCGTCGCCGCGGCGGGGCTGGCGATCGGCAATGCCGCAGCGCTTCTCTCGCAAGCCACTGAAGCGCGCTACAGCATCCAGCTGCCGGGCGGAGCAGGGCAGGGCGATGCCCTGGCCCGCGCCGCGCGCGATCTCGACGGGGTGCGCTCGGCGCGCGCGGTTCCCGAGGAAGAGGTCAACGAAACGCTTGATCGCTGGCTCGGTCCCGCGGCGCGCGAAGCCGATCTTCCGGTGCCCGCACTGGTCGAGGTCGAGTTCGATGACAATGCCGACGCCAAGGCCATCGAAACGGCGCTCCGGAGCGAGTTCGCCGACGCGATGCTGGTCGCCAACCGCAGCACCATCCAGCCCCTCCTGCGCTCGCTTCGAGCCCTGGGATGGGTCGCCGCCAGTCTCGTCATTCTCGTCGGCGTGGCGGCAGGGGCGGCGGTCGTGCTTGCCGCGCGCGCCGCGCTTGCGGCCAATCGCGACACGATCGATGTCATGCACGGCGTGGGTGCGACCGACGAGCAGGTGGTGCGCCTCTTTCAATATCGCATCGCGCTCGACAGCCTTGTCGGCGGCGCCCTGGGGGCCGGACTGGCAGCGCTCGTGCTGCTGCTCGTTTCTGCGAGCGGGCTGGCAATCGCCGGGCGCATGGCGGGACAGGCTTTGCTCTTCCCGGTCGACCTCTTGATGCTCGCTCTGCTGCCGCTCGGCGGGGCACTGCTTGCGACACTGGTTGCAAGACGCGCGGTTTTGGTCTCTCTACGCGCCTTGCCATGATCCTTCGCCTCTTTTCCTTTGTTGCGCTCCTTTATGCGCTCGGATTCGCACTGTTCAGCGTGACGCTGGGCGAGCCTGCGCGCGAGGACGCGCCCGAAACCGCCGCGATCGTCGTGCTCACCGGCGGTAAGGGCCGGATCGAGCAAGCGGTCGACCGGCTGGCGGCGGGCAAGGCGGAACGGCTGCTCATCGCGGGCGCCGATCCGGTGGTGACCGAGGCCGATCTGGTCGAACGGCTCGGCGGCAAGGACGAACTCATTGCCTGTTGCGTCGATCTGGGCTCGGAATCGGTCGATACCCGCTCCAATGCCGAAGAAGCGCACCGCTGGATCGAAAAGCATGGCTATCGCGAACTGCGGCTCGTGACTTCCGACTGGCACATGCGCCGCGCCGCCTATGAATTCCGCCGCGAAATGGGCGATGAAGTCGACATCATCTTCGACGCGGTGCCCACCCGGCCCGGCCTGTTCACCCTGTTCGGCGAATATAACAAATACGTCCTGCGCCGGATCGGCGTGCTCATGGGGGTATGATGGCCTTTCTGCGTTCGACCCTCTTTCACCTGCTCTTCTATCCCGGCACGCTGCTCTATTGCCTTGCCGGACTCGCGGTCGCGCCGACGGGGCAGGGGGCCCTGCGCCATGTCGTCCATGGCTGGTCCAACTTTCACCACTGGCTGGTGCGCCATGTGCTCGGCATCCGCATGGAATGGGACGGGCAGATCCCCGACGGGCCCTTCCTCATCGCGGTCAAGCACCAGGCGATGGTCGAGACGGTCGAGGCGCTGCGCTTCGCGCACACACCGGTGGTGGTGATGAAGCGCGAACTGACCACCATGCCGATCTTCGGCTGGGTCAACCGGCGCTATGGCGTGATCGGGGTCGATCGCGAAGCGGGCGCGAGCGCGCTCCGCTCGATGATGAAGGAAGGGCAGAAGGCGGTCGCGGAAAAGCGGCCGGTGGTCATCTTCCCCGAAGGCACGCGCGTGCCCTTTGGCGCCGCGCCGCCGCTTCGCCCGGGCTTCGCGGGTCTCTACCGCGTGCTCAAGCTGCCGGTGGTGCCGGTCGCGCATGACAGCGGCAAGCTGTGGCCGCGCGGCTATGTCAAACATGCCGGGACGATCCGCTTCAAGGTGGGAGAGGTGATCGAGCCGGGCCTGCCGCGCGGCGAGGTCGAGGCGCGCGTCCACGCCGCGATTAACGCCCTCAATCCCTAAGGTCCGTCAGGTCCGGATCTCCCGGGCCTAGCCTCTCAGCTTGGCGCCCTTTTTCTCCGCCGCGGCAATGATCGCCTGCGAGATCGCGCCGATTTCCTCGTCGGTGAAGCTCTTGTCCTCGGGCTGGAGGGTGACTTCGACCGCGAGGCTGAGACCGTCCTTGCCTTCGAAACGGTCGAAGGTGCGGACCTCGGTAATCCTTTTCTTGTCGGCACCCGCGATCGCCCGCTCGAGATCGGCGGCAGCAAGGTCGGCGGGAACGATGAAGGCGAAATCGCGGATCACCGGCTGCAGGGCAGAGGGCGCATAGGCCGCGCGTGCCCGGTCATTGTTGCGCGGTGCCGGGATCGCTTCCATGTCGATCTCGGCGGCCACGGTGCCGGTGGGCACGTCGAGCTGCTTCGCCAGCGCGGGATGCAATTCGCCGAACCGGGCGAGGATCTTCTTGGGACCAAGGCCGAGCTTGGCCGAGCGCCCGGGATGCCAATGCGGCCCGGCGTCCATGAACAGCTGGAGATTGGCGACGGGTGCGCCCGCTGCTTCGAGCAGCGCCAGCGCTTCGGCCTTGGCGTCGAAGGCGTCGAAACTGACCGCCTTGCCCTGCTGCCAGCCGCGCGGACGCTTCTGTCCGGCCAGCAGGAGCGTCGCGGTCGGCTTCTCGCCCTCGGCGAGATAGCGGCGCCCGATCTCGAACAGCCGGACGCTGTCGGCGCCGCGATCGAGATTGCGCCGCGCCGCGCCGGCAAGCCCCGGGAGAAGCGAAGGGCGCATCACCTTCATTTCCTCGCTGATCGGGTTGGCGAGCATATGTTCGCCCCCGCCGAGCAGTTCGGCCTGC
This sequence comes from Sphingomicrobium lutaoense, assembly GCF_014195685.1. Taxonomy (GTDB): domain Bacteria; phylum Pseudomonadota; class Alphaproteobacteria; order Sphingomonadales; family Sphingomonadaceae; genus Sphingomicrobium; species Sphingomicrobium lutaoense. Next base: position 250,407 of record NZ_JACICF010000002.1, read on the forward strand.
TCTTCGGAAATGAAGCTCCAGGTGATGGTTTCGTTGAGCCCGCGTGCGGCAGCGGCGCGGCGGAGGCGCCGTTCGGCGACCTGCGCGCGCGATGCCACCGGCCTGGCCACGCCGTCCTGCCTCGGCAGCGCGGTCGAGGGCACCTGGTCATATCCGACGATGCGGGTGACTTCCTCGACCAGGTCGGCGGGGCCATAGACATCGCGCCGCCACGTCGGGACGGTGACCATGTCGCCATCCACCTCGAAGCCAAGCGACCCGAGGATCTCGGCCTGCTTCTCGGGAGCGACCTGCATCCCGCCCAGCGCCTCGGTGCGGTTCCAGTCGAACCGGATCTGGCGGCGCTCGGTCGGCGGGTCGCCCGCGCGCGTCACCTCGCTCGCTTCGCCTCCGCAGATGTCGAGAATGAGACGGGTCAGGATCGCCAGCCCCTCGTCGAGAAAAGCCGGGTCGACTCCCCGCTCGAAGCGGCTGCGCGCATCGCTGGTAAGGGTAAGCTTCTGGCCGGTGCGGGCGATCCGCTCGGGATCGAAATAAGCGACTTCGAGAAGCACGTCCTGCGTCTTTTCATCGACGCTCGTCTTCTCGCCGCCCATGATCCCGCCGATGTCGTGCACGCCATTGTCATCGGCGATCACCGTCATCGTCCCGTCGAGGACATATTCCTTCTCGTTGAGCGCCAGCACCTTTTCGCCGTCGGCCGCGCGGCGGGCCGCCACCGCGCCCTGGAGCTTGGCGACATCATAGGCATGGCTCGGCCGCCCATGGTCGAGCATGACATAATTGGTGATGTCGACCAGCGCCGAGATCGGCCGCTGGCCCGCGGCCTTGAGGCGGCGCTGCATCCAGTCGGGAGACGCGCCATTGGTCAGCCCGCGAATGGTGCGGCCATAGAAGGCCGGACAGCCTTCGGGATCCTCGGTGCGGATCTCGACGGGGTTGGCGAACCGCGTCTCGATTTCGGGAATGTCGAGCGGCTTGAGCGTGCCCAGCCCCGCGGCGGCGAGGTCGCGGGCAATGCCGCGCACGCCCATGCAATCCTGCCGGTTGGGGGTGATCGCCACGTCGAACAAGGGATCGTCGAGCCCGGCATAATCGGCATAGCTGGTGCCGACCGGCGCATCCTCGGGAAGCTCGATGATGCCGTCATGATCCTCGCCCAGCTCGAGCTCGCGCGCCGAACAGAGCATGCCGTTGGATTCAACCCCGCGAATGACGGCCTTGCCCAGCGTGAAATCGGGGCCCGGAACATGGACGCCCGGCCCGCCGAACACGCCGCGCATGCCTGCGCGCGCATTGGGCGCGCCGCACACCACCTGCATCGGCCCCTCGCCGGCATCGACGCTCAACACCTGAAGCTTGTCGGCTTCGGGATGTTTCTCGGCCGACAGCACCTTTGCCACCGTGAAGGGGCGAAGCGCATCGGCGGGATTGCTCACTTCCTCGACCTCGAGGCCGATCGCGGTCAGCGTCTCGGCGATGTGCTCCGCGCTCGCGTCGGTATCGAGATGCTCCTTGAGCCAGGACAGGGTGAACTTCATGCGCCCACTCCCGCCGAAAGGGTGGGAACGTCGAGAAAGCGGAACCCGTAGTGGCGAAGCCAGCGCAGGTCGCCGTCGAAAAAGGCGCGCAAGTCATCCATCCCATATTTGAGCATCGCCAGTCGGTCGATCCCGCAGCCGAAGGCAAAACCCTGCCATTCGTCGGGGTCCAAACCGCAGGCCTCGATCACGCGGGGGTGGACCATGCCCGACCCCAGCACTTCCATCCAACCTTCCGAACCGCCGACCACGCGGCGGCCCTTCTCCTCGGACCAGCCGACATCGACCTCGGCCGAAGGCTCGGTGAAGGGGAAATAGCTCGGCCGCATCCGCAGCACGACATCGTCGCGCTCGAAAAATGCCTTGAGGAAAGTCTCCAGCGTCCACTTGAGATGCCCCATGTGGATGTCGCGATCGATCACCAGCCCCTCGACCTGGTGGAACATCGGGGTGTGGGTGGCATCGCTGTCGCTGCGATAGACCCGGCCCGGCGCGATGATGCGGAACGGCGGCTTGCCGCTCATCATCGTGCGGATCTGCACCGGCGAAGTGTGGGTGCGCAGAACGAGCGGCGTCTCGCCTTCCTCGGCCTCGACGTAGAAAGTGTCCTGCATCGCGCGCGCCGGATGCGCCTCGGGAATGTTGAGCGCCGAGAAATTGTGCCAATCGTCCTCGACCTCGGGGCCTTCGGCAACGGCAAAGCCCAGGTCGGCAAAAATCTCGGCAAGCTCGTCCATCACCTGGCTCACCGGGTGGATCGACCCCTGCGGCCCGCCATCGACCGGAAGCGAAAGGTCGAGCCGTTCGGTTGCCAGCCTGGCTTCCAGTTCGGCCTTCTCGAAGGCTTGCTTGCGCGCGGTGATTGCGTCCTGCACCGCTTCGCGGATGGCATGGATCTTCGGGCCCTCGACCTTGCGGGTGTCGGGATTCATCTTGCCCAAGGTCTTCAGAAGCGCGGTGATGCTGCCCGACTTGCCGAGCAGTTCGACGCGCAGCGCCTCGAGCGCGCTCATATCCTCGGTACCCTCGATGCGGGCGATTTCCTGGTCACGGTCGATCATGGGGGCTTTCCATAAAGAAAGGGCGCGGAAAGCCAAGCCTTCCGCGCCCTCCAGAAATGCTTTTGCCGTCAGCGCCTTCAGGCGGCTTCGGGCAGTGCCTTCTTGGCCTGCGCGACGATCGCGCTAAAGGCTTCCGGCTCATGCATCGCGAGGTCGGCCAGCACCTTGCGGTCGAGATCGACCTTGGCCAGCTTCAGCGCGTGCATGAAATTGCCATAGGTCATGCCTTCGGCGCGAACCGCGGCATTGATGCGCTGGATCCACAGGGCGCGGAAGCTGCGCTTCTTCGCCTTGCGGTCGCGATAGGCATATTGACCGGCCTTTTCGACGGCCTGGCGGGCGATGCGGATCGTGTTCTTGCGACGGCCATAATAGCCCTTCGCCGATTTCAGGAGCCGCTTGTGCTTTGCGCGCGTGGTGACGCCGCGTTTAACTCGTGCCATTTCCGCTTCTCCTTACTTGAGGCCGTAGGGTGCCCACTGCTTCACCGTCTTGGCGTCGCATTCGGCAAGCACCTTGGTGCCACGGTTGCTGCGGATATATTTGGCGTTGTGGCTGATCAGGCGGTGGCGCTTTCCAGCGACGCCGGCCTTGATCTTGCCGGTAGCGGTCATCTTGAAGCGTTTCTTGACGCCGCTCTTGGTCTTCAGCTTGGGCATTTTCGTCTCCTAAACTCACCCGGATTTCCCGAGCGACGATTTCAACCTGCCACGGCAGCCCTCACTGGCCGGACCGGTCGGATTTCCAATGATTTGGAAGATCAGTGCGCGCACATAGAGAGGACGCGGCGATTCTGCAACCCTAGTCGAACAGGCTCGACACGCTCGATTCATCGGCAATGCGGCTGATCGCTTCGCCGAACAGCGGGGCGATGGTGAGGCGGCGGATCTTGCCGCCATCGTCCATGCCCTCGTGATGGATCGAATCGGTGACCACCAGTTCGGTGAGGTCGGACTTGTTCACCCGCGCCTCGGCGGCGCCCGACAGGACACCATGCGAACAATAGGCGAGCACTTCGGTCGCGCCCTGCTCCTTCATCGCGGCGGCGGCGTTGCACAAGGTGCCGCCCGAATCGACGATATCGTCGACGAGGATGCAGGTATGGCCCTCGACATCGCCGATGATGTTCATCACTTCGCTTTCGCCCGCGCGCTCGCGGCGCTTGTCGACGATCGCCAGCGGCGCATTGTCGAGCCGCTTGGCAAGGCTGCGTGCCCGCACCACCCCGCCGACGTCGGGCGAAACCACCATCAGCTTGCGGTCGCCGTACCGCGCCTGGATGTCGGCGGCCATCACCGGCGCGCCCCACAGATTGTCGGTGGGAATGTCGAAGAAGCCCTGGATCTGGCCGGCGTGCAGGTCCATCGTCAGCACACGGTCGGCACCTGCCTGGGTGATGAGATTGGCCACCAGCTTGGCCGAGATCGGCGTGCGCGGGCCGGGTTTGCGGTCCTGCCGGGCATAGCCGAAATAGGGGATGACCGCGGTGATGCGCTTGGCCGAGGCACGGCGCAGCGCATCGATCATGATGAGCAGTTCCATCATGTTGTCATTGGCGGGATAGCTCGTCGACTGGACCACGAACATGTCCTGCCCGCGCACATTCTCCAGCACCTCGACGAAGATTTCCTCGTCGGCGAAGCGCTTGACGCTGGCCTGCACGAGCTGGATTTCCAGATAGTCGGCGATGGCCTTGGCGAGCGGCGGGTTGGAGTTGCCGGCGAGCAGTTTCATGGCTTGGATTCCCCTCGGGATTCGATTTGACCTCCCTTAGCGGCGGAAAAGTCGTTCGGGCAACCTTGCGAGTGCGCATCACCCGCTCTACGCCTCGCTGCCATGAAATTCCGCCTTGCACTTTGCCAGATGAACCAGAGGGTCGGCGACCTTGCCGGCAATGTCGCGCGCATCCTCGAATGGCGCGCCCGCGCGGTCGAGGCCGGTGCCGACCTGGTGCTCTTTCCCGAGATGCAGGTCACCGGCTATCCGACCGAGGATCTCGTCCTGAAGCCCGAATTCGTGCGCCGCGCGATGGCCGCCAACGAAAAGCTTGCCGATGCCACCGCCGACGGCGGGCCGCCGATCATCTTCGGCTCGATCTATGCCGAGGGCGGTGCGCTCTACAATGGCGTGCTGATGGCGCAGAACGGCGGGATCGTCGAACGGCGCGCCAAGCGCGAACTGCCCAATTACGGCACCTTCGACGAATTGCGCGTCTTCACCCCGGGCCCGATGCCCGAGCCGGTCGAATGGAACGGCATCCGGCTCGGCCTGCCGATCTGCGAGGATATCTGGCAGGAACGGGTGTGTGCGCATCTGGTGGATCGCGGCGCCGAGATCCTGCTCGTCATGAACGGCAGCCCGTTCGAACTGCACAAGGACGATATCCGCCAGAAGATGGTCCGCGAACGGGTCAAGGAAACCGGCCTGCCGCTCGTCTATCTCAACCGCGTCGGCGGGCAGGACGAACTGGCCTTCGACGGGTCGAGCTTCGTCTGCAACGTCGGCGGCTCGATCCCCGTCCAGCTTCCCGACTGGGACGAAAAGATGACGCTGTGCGACTGGGAAAAAGGCGAGGACGGCTGGTATTGCGAACCGGGCGAAATGGCCGCGCTCGATCCCTATCCCGAGGATGTCTATCACGCGATGATGACGGGGCTCGCCGAATATGTCGACGGCAACGGCTTCCCGGGCGTCATCCTCGGCCTGTCGGGCGGGATCGACAGCGCGCTCTCGGCGGCGGTCGCGGTCGATGCGCTGGGTGCCGAGCGCGTCTGGTGCGTGATGATGCCTTCCGACTATACCAGCAGCGACAGCCTCGAGGATGCCAGGGCCTGCGCCGAAATGCTCGGCTGCCGCTACGACATTATCCCGATCAAGCCCGGCACCGAAGCGATGGAGCAGATGCTCGAACAGCCCTTCCACGGGACCGAACCGGGGCTCGCGGAAGAGAATATCCAGTCGCGGCTCAGGATGGTCACGCTGATGGCCTTGAGCAACCGCTTCGGCCCGATGGTGCTCACCACCGGCAACAAGAGCGAGATGAGCGTCGGCTATGCCACGCTCTATGGCGACATGGCGGGCGGCTATTCGGTGCTCAAGGATGCCTACAAGACCACGGTGTTCGAACTGTCGCGCTGGCGCAACCGCGTCCGCCCGCGGCTGGCAAAGGGACCCGACGGGCCGGTGATGCCCCAGCGGGTGATCACCAAGCCGCCGACCGCCGAATTGCGCCACGACCAGAAGGACGAGGACAGCCTGCCCCCCTACAAGCTGCTCGACCGCATCCTCGAAGGGCTGATCGAGGACGAGATTTCGGTCGCCGCCACCGCGCGGCGCACCGGCGCCGACGAGGAATTGGTCAGCCAGATCGAGAAACTGGTCCTGCGCGCCGAATATAAGCGCCGCCAGGCCCCGATCGGCATCAAGATCGGATCGCGCAATTTCGGGCGCGACCGCCGCTATCCCATCACCAACCATTTCAGGACCGGACTATGAAATTTGCCTGCCTCCCGCTGATCGCCCTGCTTGCCGCCTGTTCGCAGGCCAGCGAGGAACCGGTGCCTGTCGCCAACGAGACTGCGCCCGAAATGGAGGCCGAAGCGCCCGCTCCGCCCCAGATCGAAGGCCGCTGGGAAGTGGCGAGCTATCGCAACGCCCCGCTGCCCGCCTCGGCAGCGATGCGCGCCAGCGCAAGCGAAAGCGAACTCACCGTGTCGAGCAGCTGCGCCAATATGCGCTGGAGCTATGAGCAGAACGGCAACATGATCCGCTTCACCCCGGTGTCGGGCCTGTCGGGCGGCTGCGCGGCCGATCCCACCAGCTTCGAAAATGGCGTCGCGCAGGCGATCGGCGATGCCAATATCGTGATGGACATGGGCGGGCGGCTCCAGCTGTCGGGCCCGGGCGGGGTCGTCGACCTCCAGGCTCTCTAAGGCTCATGCGCCTCGCCTTCCTCGGCGCTTTGTCTCTCGCGGGCTGCCAGCCTGCGGAAAGCGGCGCGGACAATGCGGTCGATCGCGCCGAGGAAGAATTGCCCCCCGAGGTCAAGCCGCTCCCCATCGGCGCGACCGCGCCTGCCGACATTGGCGGAGCGTGGCGCGTCGCGGGCGTCAACGGCAAGGAAATCGCGCTCGATTGGGGCGTCAGCGCCGAAATCGAAACCGGCCGAGAGGCGGCCCGCCTCACGCGCATCCGCGTCCAGTCGCAATGTATCTGGTTCGAACGGACCTTCCTTCACGACGGGATGCGCCTGCTGCCCGCACCGCCTCCACCCCCGCCCGGCGGAGAGGAGTCCGCCACGCGGCCCATCGTCACGATGTGCGCGCGCGGCCTGCTTCCGCAGGAAGAGGCGATGAAGGCGGCGCTCATGGGGGCCGAATGGGCCTATCGCCTGCCCGACGGCTCGCTGGTGCTCGACGGGTCGGCGGGCACGCTCACCCTCTTCACGCAATAGGTGAAGAGGGCTAGGGGCGGGCCATGAAAACGCGTTTCGCCCCTGCGCCCACGGGCCGGCTCCATGTCGGCAATATCCGCACGGCACTCCACAATTATCTCCTCGCGCGGCGCGAAGGCGGGACTTTCCTCCTGCGCATCGACGACACCGACCGCGAACGCTCGCGCGAAGAATATGTCGAGGCGATCGGCGAGGATTTGCGCTGGCTCGGGCTCGAACCCGACGAGACCGCGCGCCAGTCGCAGCGGTTCGACCGCTATGAAGAGGCCTTCGAAAAACTCCGCGCGGCGGGGCGCATCTACGCCTGCTACGAGACCCCCGAGGAACTCGAGCTTCGCCGCAAGGTGCTGCTCGGGCGCGGCCTGCCGCCGGTCTACGAGCGCAAGGATCAAGACGCGCCCGTGCCCGAGGGCCGCGATCCGCACTGGCGCTTCCGCCTCGACCATGACGCGCCGATCGAATGGGAAGACCGTATCCGGGGCGTGCAGAAATTCGACCCCAGGCTGATTTCGGATCCGGTGGTGCGCCGCGCCGACGGCAGCTGGCTCTACATGCTGCCGAGCGTGGTCGACGATATGGACCTCGGCATAACCCATGTCGTGCGCGGCGAGGACCATGTCACCAATTCGGCGATCCAGCTGCAGATGTTCGATGCGCTGGGTGCCAGGCGCCCCGTCCTCGCGCACGAAGCCCTGCTCGTTGCCGCCGAAGGCAAATTGTCCAAGCGGCTCGGCTCCGTCGGGGTCGAGGAAATGAAGGCGCGCGGGCTCGAACCGATGGCGTTGCTCTCGCTCCTCGCGCGGATCGGCACCTCGCAGCCGGTCGAGCCAATGGACGATCTCGACCGCCTCGCCCAAGGGCTCGACTTTGCCCATTTCGGTCGTGCGCCCGCGCATTTCGACATGGCCGAGGTCGAGGCGCTCAACGCCAAGCTTCTCCACGCCGCCTCCTACGAGGAGGTCGCTGACCGCTTGCCCGACGAAATCGGCGAAGCGCATTGGCAGGCACTTCGCGGCAATATCGCGCATCTTGCGGAAGCCGCCGATTATGTCCCGATCTTCACGGGCGAGATCGACGCTCCCGAACCGAGCGAAGAGGATCGCACTTTCCTCGAGACCGCCGCCAACCTCGCCGAGGGGCTCCCCTTCGACGATGGGATCTGGTCCGCGCTCACCGCTGCGCTCAAGGAAGAAACGGGACGGCGCGGCAAGGCGCTCTTCCTTCCGCTTCGCCTCGCGCTCACCGGCCGGTCCTCGGGTCCCGAGATGGCGGCGATGCTGCCGCTCATCGGCAAGGAGCGGGCGGTTCGCAGGCTGCTCCGCCGCTAGCGCGCACTGCTGCCGGGGCTGGCGCGGCCCGCCGCCCCGCCCTATCTAGACGCAATGTCCATCCTTCCTCCCATCTTCGGACCGCGCGAAGCCGGCAATGATCTGATTGCCTTCCTTCGCCGCCGCAGCCGCGAACAGACGATCGGCGCGATCCTCGCGGTGCTCGTCACGGTGATCATCGTGCTCGTTTTCTTCATCGATCCCAAGGTGAACACCGCGCCGGGCGCGACGATCACCTATGTCGAAAGCTGGGACGCCGACCGCAGCGACGAGGAAATCATCGCGCAGCAGCAGGCCGATATGAAAGCCGCCGAGGAAGCGCGCCGCCTGCGCCAGGAGGAATATCGCGAATTGAGCAACCAGCTGGGCATTGAATGAGCGGAAGCGCCGTCCGCTGGATGGGCGAAGCGATCGCGCTCGGGCGCTCGGCGCTCGGCGAGACCGCGCCCAATCCCAATGTCGGCTGCGTGATCGTCCGCGATGACCGGATGATTTCGGGCGGCGCGACCGGGCGCGGCGGACGGCCCCATGCCGAAAAGATCGCGCTCGACCAGGCGGGCGAGGCAGCGCGCGGCGCCACGCTCTACACCAGCCTCGAACCCTGCGCCCACCGCAGCGACCGAGGCCCCACCTGCGCCGCGATCATTCCCGAAGCAGGCATCGCCAGGGTGATCATCGCCACCGAGGATCCCGACCCGCGCACCGCGGGCGAAGGCATCCGCGCGCTTCGCGATAGGGGCCTGAGCGTCGAGGTCGGCGCCTGCGCGCAGCAGGCGCGTGACAGCATGGCGGGCTATTTCATGCGCGTCACCAAGGGGCGCCCGCGCATCACGCTCAAGCTCGCGCTCTCGATCGACGGCAAGATCGCGCTGCCCTCGGGCGAATCCAAATGGATCACCGGCGAGGATGCGCGCGCCCATGTCCATCTCGAACGCGCCCATGCCGACATGATCCTCGTCGGCCGCGGCACGCTGCGCGCCGACAATCCCTCGCTCGACGTGCGCCTGCCGGGGCTCGAGGAACGCTCCCCCCGCCGCGCGCTCCTCACCCGGGGCGATCCGGTCGAGGGCTGGGAAACGCTGTCGAGCCCCGAACAGGTCTATGACCTCGACGGCGTCAACGAACTTCTGATCGAAGGCGGGTCGGGCGCGGCCACCGCTTTCCTCAAGGCCGACCTCGTCGACCGCATCCTCATCTACCGCGCGCCGCTGCTCATCGGCGAAGGGCGCAACAGCGTGGGCTATATCGGGCTCGACGCGATTGCCGATGCGCATGGCCGCTGGCAGGTCAGCGACGGCAAGGCGCTTGGCATCGACCGGCTGGAAGTCTACGAGCGCGTCCGGGGATAAGGAGGCAGCACCATCTTCACCGGCATCATCACCGACATCGGAACCGTCCGCAGCGCCGAGAAGCGCGACGACCTGCGGCTCGTCATCGGCTGCTCCTACGACATGGGCTCGGTCGATCTGGGTGCCTCGATCGCCTGTTCGGGCGTCTGCCTCACGGTGGTCGACAAGGGTGGGGACTGGTTCGCGGTCGATGTCAGCGACGAGACCATCGCCCGTACCGCCGATGCGCTGTGGCACGAAGGCGCACGCCTCAATCTAGAACGCGCGCTCAAGGTGGGCGATGAACTGGGCGGGCATATCGTCACCGGCCATGTCGACGCGGTGGCGAAGATCGTCTCCGCCGAGGAAGTGGGCGGCTCGACGCGGCTCGCCATCGAGGCTCCGCGCGTGCTCGCCGGCGCGATCGCGCCCAAGGGCTCGATCACGCTCGACGGGGTCTCGCTCACCGTCAACCATGTCGAGGACCAGGCCGAGACGACCCGCTTCACGGTCAACCTCATCCCCCATACCGCCGAGCACACCACCTTCGATCAAGTCAGCGAAGGCCGCTCGCTCAATCTCGAGATCGACGTGCTCGCTCGCTATATCGACCGGATGCTCGCCAACCGGATGTGATGAAGGCGCTTGCCTAATCACATTTCAGTGTGATAGCGGCGCCGCCATGTCTATCCAATTGATCGAACGCGTCACCGCCCTCGTCGAGAAAGGCGAGATCAGCCGTGCCGGTCTCGCCCGCGCCGCCGGGCTCCATCCCAACAGCCTGCGCAAACTCGGCTCGGAGGAATGGAATCCCACCGCCGACACGCTCGGCCGCCTCGAAAAATTCCTCGGCAAGAGCGAAGTGCTCGTCGGCGCCGAGGAAATCATCAACGAAGCGCGCAATGGCCGCATGTTCATCCTCGTCGACGATGACGATCGCGAAAATGAAGGCGACCTCGTCATTCCCGCGCAGATGGCGACTCCCGACGCGATCAATTTCATGGCCCGCCACGGGCGCGGGCTGATCTGCCTTGCGCTCGGCAAGGAACGGGTCGACCAGCTCGGCCTCGAACCGATGGCGCGGGTCAACCGCGAAAGCATGGGGACCGCCTTCACCGTCTCGATCGAGGCGCGCGAAGGCGTCACCACGGGGATCAGCGCCGCCGACCGCGCGCGCACCATCGCGGTCGCCATCGACGCTTCTAAGGGCAGCGACGACATCGTCACTCCGGGCCATGTCTTCCCGCTCACCGCGATGCCGGGCGGCGTGCTGGTGCGCGCGGGCCATACCGAAGCGGCGGTCGATGTCTCGCGGCTCGCAGGCCTCAATCCCTCGGGGGTGATCTGCGAGATCATGCGCGATGATGGCACGATGGCGCGGCTCGACGACCTCATCGATTTCGCCGCGACCCACGGCCTCAAGATCGGCACCATCCGCGACCTCATCGCCTACCGCCTCAAGAAGGATCATATGGTCGAGGAAGTCGCCGAAACGCGCTTCAATGCCGAAAGCGGCGCGGCCTGGACCGCGCGCGTCTTCCGCGACAAGGCCACCGGCGCCGAGCAGATGGCGCTCGTTCATGGCGCGATCGACCCCGACAAGCCCACGCTGGTGCGGATGCACAGCCTCGATCTCTTCACCGACGTGCTCGGCGAGAAAAGCGAGCGTTCGGGGCTCCTGAAGGGCGCGATGCGGATGATCGAAAAGGAAGGCGCGGGCGTGCTCGTCGCGCTCCATGCCGCTTCGCCCGGCTCGCTCAGCCTCGCCACCAACTTGCGCTCGGGCAAGCCCGCGCAATCGAGCGAGGCGATCCGCAGCTATGGCGTGGGCGCGCAGATCCTCGCCGCGCTCGGCATCCATGACATGATCCTTCTCTCGAACACCCGCCATTCGCCCGTCGCGCTCGACGGCTACGGCCTCGCGATCGTCGAGGAACGACCCATCGAAACGGGAGAAGCCTGATGGCGCGCATCCTGATTGCCGAAGCCCGCTTCTACGAGGAGCTGAACGACCAGCTCCTCGCCGGCGCCCGTGCGGCGATCGAGGCGGCGGGGCATGAACATGAAACGATCACCGTGCCGGGCGCGCTCGAACTGCCGGGCGCCATCGCGCTCGCCTCCGAAAGCGGGCGCTACGATGCCTATGTCGCGATTGGCATCGTGATCCGCGGCGAGACCTATCATTTCGAAATCGTCGCGGGCGAAAGCGCGCGCGGGCTGATGGCGCTCACCATGGACGGGCTGGCGATCGGCAACGGCATTTTGACGGTCGAGAATGACGCCCAGGCCGAAGTCCGCGCCAATCCGGCCAAGAAGGACAAGGGCGGCGAAGCGGCGCGCGCGGCGCTGGCAATGCTCGAACTGCGCGAACGCTTCGCCTAGTTGGCGGCGGGCGGATCGAGCGCCAGCTCGAACCACAATTCGTTGCGCCGCAGCGGGCCGGGCATCGCGGGCGAATTGAAAAAGGCATATTCGGGCGTGTCGAAGAGGATCTCCTCCTCGCGCGTTCCAAGCCATTCGCGCAGCCTCTTTTCCTCGGCCTCGAGATCATATTCCTCGGGCCGCCCCGAAAAGCGCACCAGCGCGATCCGCCGCGCCTCGACATGGCGCAGTTCGACATCGGCAGGCGGGCGCGGCAGCGTTTTCACGCTTTCGCCCTCGGGCATCACGAAGCGCACCGTCCAATGGTCCTCGCTGGCCTGCCGCTCGATCACCGGCGCGGTCATCGGCAGCGAATCCCCGTCATGGCTGCGCGCGAAGATATAGTCGGCGAGCGTGCGAAAACCCGCGCGGATCGCTTCGCGGCGCGATCCCGAACAGACGGTCTCGGCGACCCACATCGGCAGATAGTCGCGGATCTCGAAATCGCCCTCCTTCTCGACGAGGAGATAATCGGGTTCGGGCGTCGCCCGCTCGCGCAAAAGATAGCGCGCACCGCCCGCAAGCGTGAGGCCAAGCAGCAGCCCGCCCCCCAGCAGCCATTTGCCCCTGCGCTTCATGCCGTCACCTCCTCGCCCATCGCGGGATAGTCGACATAGCCTTCGGGCCCCCGCGTGTAGAAAGTCGTCTTGTCCCAGTCGTTGAGCGGCGCGTCCTTGCGGAAACGCTCGACCAGGTCGGGATTGGAAATGAAGGGGCGGCCGAAGGCGATGAAATCGCAAAGCCCCGAATCGAGCATCGCCTGTGCATCCTCGCGCCCGAAATCGCTGTTGAGCCCCATCTTGCCACCATAGACCGCGCGCATGTGCGGGCTCACTCGCTCCATCTCGGTCGCGACGAAGGTCGAATCGGGACCGGGTTCGCGCATCTCGAGCCAGGGCAGCCCGATCTCGTCGAGGATTTGCGCCGCGGTAGTGAACAGCGTCTCGGGATCGCTGTCGTCCACGCCCTGAACCGCGCCCAATGGCGACAGGCGAAGCCCGGTGCGCTCCATCCCGATCTCGCTCGCCACGGCTTCGCACACTTCTCGCATCAGGCGACAACGGTTCTCGGCGCTGCCTCCATATTCATCCTCGCGCCGGTTCACTCCGTCGCGCAGGAACTGGTCGATCAGATAGCCATTGGCGCCATGGATCTGCACGCCGTCGAACCCAGCGCGCATCGCATTGGCGGCGGCGCGGGCATAATCGGCCAGCGTTTCCTCGACATCGCTTTTGGTCATCGGCCGCGCCTCGACCGGCTCCTGCTTGCCTTCGAATGTATGGAGCCGCACGGGCGCGGTGGTGGCGCTCGACGACAAGGGCGCATCGCCGCCCATCGAGGGATGCACCAGCCTTCCCATGTGCCAGAGCTGCGCGACGATCCGTCCGCCGGCTTGGTGCACCGCTTCGGTAACGGGTTTCCAGCCCTCGACTTGCGCATCGCTCCACAGGCCCGGCGCATAGGGCCAGCCCAGCCCGCGCTTTGAAATGCCCGTCGCTTCGGAAATGATCAGGCCCGCACTCGCCCGCTGGCGATAATATTCGACCGCCAGCGGCCCATGCACACCCTCGCGGTCGGCGCGCCCGCGGGTCAAGGGAGCCATCAGGATGCGGTTGGGACAGTCGATCGCGCCAAGCGAAATCGGGTCGAACAGGCTGGTCATCATTTCTCCGGTCGGTTGGCGGTCGCTTGTCACTTTCAATGCCTCAACGACAGGCTTGTATCCCTGCCCCGCCCGATGCAAGCCCGCCAGATGAAAGCGCCCGTCGCCCCTTTCATCCCCTTGCTTGCCCTGCTCGGCGGGTCGAGCGCGCTGGCGCTCGGTCCCTGGCTCGTCCGGCTTGCCGATGTCGGGCCGCTGGTGTCGGCCTTCTGGCGGCTGTCGCTCGCGGTGCCGATGCTCGCGCTTCTCGCGCTGGCGGTAGGACAGTCGCTCCGCGCACCGCCGCGCCGGGCCTTCCTCGTCATCATGCTCGCCGCCGCTTTCTTCGCTGCCGACCTCGCTTTCTGGCACATGGGCATTCACCTCACCAAGCTCGGCAATGCCACGCTGTTCGGCAATTTCGGCAGCTTCGCCTTCGCCATCTACGGGCTGTGGCTGGCGCGCAAGCTTCCCACCGCCGGACAGGTCGCCGCGCTTCTGCTCGCCGCGCTCGGAACGGTGCTTCTCCTGTCGGGAAGCATGGAAGTGAGCGCCGCCAATCTGCGCGGCGATCTGCTCACCCTGCTCGCGGGACTTCTCTACGCGGGCTATCTCATCGGGGTCGACCGCGCCCGCGCTTCGATCGAGCCTGTCACGCTCCTGTTCTGGGCAACGCTGTGGGGCGCGATCTTCCTCGCGCCGGTGACCTTGCTCTCGCCCGACCCCGTCTTCTCGGGCGAATGGAGCGCGCTTATCGCGCTGGCCTTTTCCAGCCAGCTCGTCGGGCAGGGCCTGCTCGTCTATGCGATCGGTCGCCTGCCCCCGCTAGTGGTCGGTCTCGGGCTTCTCACCCAGCCCGCCATCTCGGGCCTGATCGGCTGGTGGGCCTATGGAGAGGTTTTCACCCTTATCGACTGGACCGGCGCGGTCGCGGTCGCGGCGGCACTGGTGCTCGTGCGCTTGCGTCCGCGCCCGCGCATCGCCACTATGGTGCCATGACCTCTCCGCTCGAAAATCTCCGGCGCAAACTGTCGCTCGTCGTGGCCGAAAATGCCGTGTTCGACGGTTGGACCGACAAGGCGGTGATTGCCGCCGCCGACCAGCTGGGGATCGACCGCGATCAGGCGCGGCTCGCTTTTCCCGACCGCCCCGCCGACATGGTGGCGGCCTGGATCGAAGGCGTCGACGCCGCGATGGTCGAGGCCTTTCCGCCCGAAAAGATCGCCGCGATGAAGGTCCGCGACCGCATCCGCAACCTCATCTGGTTCCGATTGGAAACCGCCGCCCCCGCGCGCGAAGCGATGCGCAGCGCTCTGTCGATCCTCGCCATGCCGCAGAATGTGCCGCTGGGCCTGCGCACCGGCTGGAACAGCGCCGATCTCATGTGGCGGCTCGCCGGCGACACTTCGACCGACTATAATCATTACAGCAAGCGGCTCATTCTCTCGGGCGTCTACGGCTCGACCCTGCTTGCCTGGCTCGATGATGACAGCGATGGCTGGCAGGAAACCGCCGCCTTCCTCGATCGCCGCCTCGCCGACGTGATGCGCTTCGAAAAATTGAAGTCGAGCTGGAAGAGCGGATCGGCGCACCGTCCCAGCATCACCCGCTTCCTGGGACGGCTTCGCTACCCTGCACGCTAGGGCTGGCCATTCTCTGTCGTTATTGATAATCAGTCGCAATGACGAAGGCGAATCTTCCCGATACCCTCGCGCTCGACCAGCTTGCGGTCGGCGTGCGCGCGCATATTTCGGACATCGACTGGTCGATCCTGGCCGTTGGCGATGCCCTGCGCCTGAAGAATTTCGGCTTTGACGAAGGGGTGGCGATCGAAGCGCTCCATCTCGGGCCGTTCGGTCGCGATCCGCTGGCGGTCAAGGTGGGCCGCATGACCGTTGCCATCCGCCGCGCCCATGCCGCGGCGGTTCGCGTCGTCCCGCTCGCGGCGTGACCCCGACAAAGCTTGTCGCCGTCGCTGGCAATCCCAATGCCGGCAAGAGCGCGCTGTTCAACGCCCTCACCGGCGCACGGCAGAAGGTGGGCAATTATCCCGGCGTGACGGTCGAGCGCCATGCCGGCCGCCTGCGCCTCGGCGAGGACCGCTTTGCCGAGCTGGTCGACCTTCCCGGCGCCTACAGCCTCGATCCCGGCAGCCCCGACGAAGCGGTCACCCGCAGCGTGGTGATGGGCGAAGGCGAATATGAACGCCTTCCCGATGCGCTGGTGATCGTGCTCGACGCCGCCAATCTCGACAACCATCTGCGCTTCGCGCTCCAGCTCATCGGGCTCGGACTGCCCACCATCGTCGCGCTCAACATGATGGACCTCGCCAGGCGCGACGGCCTCGAAGTCTCTGCCGAGCGCCTGTCGGAGGAACTGGGCGTCCCCGTGATCGAAACCGTCGCGGTTCGCCGCAAGGGGATCGAGGAATTGCGCCTCGCGATCGACGAGACGCTGGCCAGTCCGCGCGACATCCGCCCGGGCGAGGGGCCGGTCGAGGACATTCTCACGCTCCAGCGGCGCGCCCGCGACATTGCGGTCAAGGCGATAATTTCGGAAACCCCGGTGCGGCGCATCACCCACCGGCTCGACGGGATCCTGCTGCATCCGCTGATCGGCCCGATCATCCTCGCGCTTCTCCTGTTCACCATTTTCCAGGCGGTGTTCGCCTGGGCGGCTCCGCCCGCCGATGCGCTCGAAGGCGGGGTGATCGCGCTGGGCGAATGGGTCGCCGCGACGCTCCCCGACGGCTGGCTCAAGTCGCTGATCGTCGACGGGCTGTTCGCGGGCGTGGGCGCGGTGGTGGTCTTCCTCCCGCAGATCCTCATTCTCTTCCTCTTCATCCTAATCCTCGAAAGCACGGGCTATATGGTCCGCGCGGCTTTCCTGATGGACCGGCTGATGAGCCATGCCGGGCTCAACGGGCGCGCCTTCATTCCCCTGCTGTCGAGTTTCGCCTGCGCGGTGCCGGGCATCATGGCGACCCGCACCATCGACGATCCGAGGGACCGGCTCACCACCATCCTCATCGCGCCCCTGATGACCTGTTCGGCGCGGCTGCCGGTCTATGCGCTGATCATCGCGGCCTTCATCCCCAACCGCACCGTCGGCTGGGGCATCGGGCTGCAGGGCCTCGTGCTGTTCGGCCTCTATGCCGCGGGCGTCATCGGCGCGCTCGTCGTCGCGACCATGCTACGCCGCTCGGTGGTCAAGGGCACCGGCGGAAGCTTCATGATGGAAATGCCCAAATATCAGCTTCCCCAGCTGCGCGACGTGGCGATCGGCCTGTGGCAGCGCGCGGTGATCTTCCTGCGCCGGGCGGGCACCATCATCCTTGCCACCACGGTCATCCTCTGGGCGCTGGCAAGCTTTCCCAAGGCCGCGCCCGGCGAGAACCAGGTCGAGGCCTCGATCGCGGGCCACATCGCCAGCGGCATCGAGGTGGTGGTCGAACCGATCGGCTTCAATCGCGACATCAGCCTCGCCTTGCTGCCCGCGATGGCCGCGCGCGAAGTTGCGGTCGCGGCGATCGGCACCGTCTATGCGCTCGACGCCGAGGACGAGGAAGGCCTGGCAACGCTCGAGGAACGGCTCGCGGGCCGGTGGAGCCTCGCGACCGCGCTCGCATTCCTCGCCTGGTTCGTGTTCGCCCCGCAATGCGTCTCGACGATCGCGGTGACCCGCCGCGAGACCAATGGCTGGAAATGGCCGGCCTTCATGGTCGGCTATCTCTTCGCCATCGCCTATGTCGCGGCGGGGATCACTTATTGGACGGCCGTCGCCTTCGGTCTCGGCTGATTCAAAGCTGCCCGCTGATCGAGAAGCGGAAGATCGGCCCGAAACTGCGTTCCCATTGCTCGGTAAAGGCCACCGGCCCGTCACGCCGGTCGACATAGGCAATCCGCTCGAACCCGTCCTTGGTGCCGAGCAGGTTCACCACGGTCGCCCGCATCGTCATGCCCGCGACATCCTTATTCTCGACGAACAGCCAGGCGACCGGCTTGGTCTGGTAGCCGTGCGCCCATTGGTCGAGGCGGAAAGTAGGCGCCTGTCGCCCATATTCCATTCCCCCGCCCCAGGCCCAGTCGCTGCCCGGGATGTCGTGGCGCAGATCGAGATTGGTGTAGAAACGCTGGATCCCGCTGATCTGTCGGTCGAGCCCGGTCAGCGGGTCCTCGACGCTGGTGTCGGTGACCATCCCGAAAAGATTGAGCCGCGCACCCTTCCAGCCGATGGGGTCGAACAGCAAGGTGCCCTCGATCATCCCTTGCACGACGAAGGCGCTGTCGAGATTGCCGAGCGCTTCCTCGGTGGGCGAGACGGGAATCGAATCGACGATATCGCTGATCTCGGCGACGCGGATCTCGGGCGTGATCGAGCCCCATGCACCGAGCTTCTGCACGAATTCGAGTTCGGCGCGCCACCGCTGCGGCGGGACCAGGTTGAAATTGTTCGACCGGTCGGTGTCGTTGGCGACATCGACCGAAGCGAGGAAATCGAAGAAGTTGAGCTGGTCGACTCGCCGCTCGATCTTGGCATTGACCGTCAAATCGTCGCTGGCGGTCCAGGCCAGCGTCAGCGAACCCTTGGGCCGCCAGAAGCTGCGCGTGAGGTCGCCCGCCGAAATCTGGCTATATTCGCCCCCTAGGCCGAATTGCACGTTGAGGTCCGATCCAAGGGGACGGCCATAGGTGACGATCGATTCGGCGCGCTTCTCCTCGACCCGCGCATTGGCGCCGGGCAGCGCGACCGGCTGCTCGATGCCATTTTCATCGCGCAGGAACAGCGAGGCTTCGCTGTCGAGCGAATTATAGGCGCCCTCGAGGCTCCACTGCATGTCGCCGCCGAGCGCCTTGAAACCATATTCGCTGCGCAGGATCGTCTCGGCTTCGTCGACTTCCTGCTCGAACCGACCGCCGCGCACCACCGATCCGGGTTCGCGCAACTGGCGGGTGAACTCGCTGAAGGTCGGGCTATGCTCCTGCCGCCGCAAGCCGATCAGCTTGAGCCGCCCGCCACCGAGCGCGAATTCATAATCGCCGCCCAGTTCGTAATTCCACTCGTCCTCGCCGCCGAGATTGAGCTCGTCGACGATCGCGTCGTCGGAATTGACCGCCACGCCCTCGATCCGCCGGTCGAAAAAGACCAGCTGGAAGGAGCCGTTGACGTTCAGAAGATTGCCGTTCCCGGCCATGCGCGACAGCGACGCCGAAAGCTGCGGCCGGTCGCTGAAATAGGTCGCATCCTCCTCGGTGATGGCAAGCAGCTGGCCATTGCCGTCGCGCCGCACCTCGGGGCCGCGGTGGCCCTGCCGCCCGGCATCATTCTCGAGACTGACGGTCACGTCGTTGCGCCCGATCGCGCCGCTCGCGCTCACTTCGAACTTGGAATAGAGATTCTCGTGATTGCGGCGGATCTCGGGTTCATATTCGAAATTGCCCGACCATTTGCCCGACTTGGCGATGACATTGGCGACCTGACCGCTGAGGCCCGGAATCGCCAGTGTCGCACCGTCGACGATGTCGATCCGCTCGACCGCGTCGGCCGAGATGCGCGACAATGCATCGCGCGCATCGTTCGACTTGCCCGACACGCGCTGGCCGTTGATGAGCACATTCTGCTTGGCCTGCCCCAGCCCGCGGCTGCCATCGTCGCCGCCCTGGATGGTGAAGCCCGGAATGCGCCGCACCATGTCGAGCGCGTTCTGCGGCGCGAACTGGACGAAATCGGCCGGGGTGAAGCTGCGCGACGCCAGCGGCCCCTGCGGCTGGAGCGGATCGGTCGCGGCGGCCTGGCTGTCCTCGCCGCTTTCATTGCCTCCCTCGGGCGGCGGAGTGTCGCTCGCCGGATCGCCGGGCGTCGCGGGCAAGGCATCCTGCACGCTCGTTGCCGCCATCACGGGGCCGGCGGCGCCCATGGCGATGATCGCCAGCACGCTCGTCATGATCGGAGTTTTCGTCATTCCCTTTTGCTTTCCTTGGTCACGGCCCCACCCGCACCTGACAAGCTGACAAGTGCAGCATTGGATGAACGCCATGTGAATTGTCGCGGGCGCTTCGACCAACGACGCCGCGCCGCCAACCAGCGACCATCAAGGTTGCCTCTCGAAACCCGCTTTCGCCCATGGACAGGGTGGAGCGCCCTGCCTATCGAAAGGGAAAGAGACAAGAGGAGAATTACCCATGGCGGGCGTGAACAAGGTCATTCTGGTAGGCAATCTCGGCGCGGACCCCGAGGCGCGCTCGCTGTCGAATGGCGGCGAGGTGGTGAACCTGCGCGTGGCGACCAGCGAGACCTGGAAGGATCGCGACGGCAACCGGCAGGAACGCACCGAATGGCACCAGGTGGTGATCTGGAACGAAAATCTCGGCCGGGTCGCGAAAAACTATCTGAAAAAGGGCAGCAAGGTCTATCTCGAAGGCCAGCTGCAGACTCGCAAGTGGCAGGACCAGAATGGCAATGACCGCTATTCTACCGAAGTGGTCTTGCAGCGCTACCGCGGCGAACTGGTGCTGCTCGATCCGCGCGAAGGCGGCGGCGGTGGCGGCGGCTACGGCAACCAGGACCAGGGCTTTGGCGGCGGTGGCGGCTTCGGCGGCGGAAGCGGCGGTGGCGGCGGACAGCAGTCGCGTCCCCAGCCCGCGGCCTTCGACAACGACCTGGACGACGACGTTCCCTTCTAGGGCTGGTCGTCCGTCTTCTTCTTGAGCGCCGACAAGGCGCCGAAGGGGCCGGCTTCCTCCTCCGAGAGGACGCCGGCCCTTTTCAGTTCGGCATCGGCATTGGGGCTGCGCGGATAAGGCTCGAGCGACAGGCTCAGCGTATCGACCAGCGCATCGCCCAGTTCGATCCGCGCGCCATCGTGGAAGACCACGTCCATTTCGCCTTCGTCGAGCTCGACTTCCTCTTCCCCGCCTTCGATCGGCGCGGGGATGAAGCGGATCGCGAACGCCTCGTCGACATGTTCGGGTACCGGTTCGCCGGTCGCCACGCAGGCCTGCACCGCATCGGCCTTGACCCGCCCTTCGGCACTCACCGCCTCGCCGTCCCGATGAAGCACCGCATGGGCCGAGAAATGCTCGAGCGCCTCGAGGCCCAGCCGGTCGGCGATCGCCGCGCGTTCCTTCTCGTCGGCGGTCACGTCGATCCGGTCGCCGTCGCGGATCTCGCTCAATCGGATCGGGTCGATCATCACCATTTTCCCTGCATTACTTCGTCATCGTCGGCCCCGTCGAGCTGCTCGGAGAAACGGCGCAGCCGCTCGGCGGCGAAGGTCGCTGATTCCTCGCACGGCGGCTTGTCGCGGAAGATGCTGAAATCGCTCGCCGCCTGCCATTCTTCCTCGCCGTCCTGCGCGCGGCGCCAGATATCGACTCGGCTGGCGAGCGCGCCGACCAGCCCGCGCACCTGCTTGCCGATGGTGGTGTCGAAGCCGATCTCGCGCATCTGCGCGTCCATGTCGGCAATGAATTGTTCGGTGAGCGAGACCGAGCCGCGCACCGCTTCCTCGCTGCCCCGTTCGAGCCGCAGGATGGTGAGCGCGACCAGGCTCGAAAGCACGGCAAACCGCCCGTCCATGTCGTCCTCGACCCTGCCGTCGCGATACCATTCGGGCCGGCGCGCCTCGGCGACCAGCGCCGCATAGGGCGCGCCCGCATCGGCTCCGCTGCTGGACCTGAACAGGGACAATATCCGTCGCATGCCTCTTCCTTTCGGGCGAACGGCCCTTGCGCCATCGCCCTTTGGCCGCATATTGGGCGAAAGGCCGCGCTGCAAGGGCGCGGGCACGAATCCCGATGAGGCCCGAATATGCGTTTGAAGTTGATGATCACCCTGGCTGCCGCCACCGCGCTCGCAGGATGCGCGGGAATCCGCGATCAGTCGGGCTATATCGCATCGGAAGAGCTGGTTCAGGCGATCGAACCGGGAATCGACAATAAGGAATCGGTGCAGGCCACGCTCGGCCGCCCGACCTTCACCGGCCAGTTCGACGACAACCAATGGTATTATGTCAGCCGCCAGACCAGCCAGTTCGCTTTCCGCCGCCCGCGCGTGACCGACGCCCGGGTGCTGGCGATCAGCTTCGATGCGCAGGGAAATGTCGTCTCGGTGAACGAGACCGGCGAGGAACTGGCGATCAACATCACGCCCAATGGCGACGAGACCCCGACCCTGGGCCGCGAACGCAGCTTCTTCGAGGAATTGTTCGGCGGGATCGGACAGGTCGGCGGCCTCGGTCCGGGCGGCCCGGGTGGCGGCGGCCCGCGCTAGGCTTGCCGCACGGCGGCGGCCCGCCTAATCGGATGGCATGACCGCGACCCCATCCTCGATGAGCTATAGCGAGTTTCTCGCGCTCGATACCCTGCTCGATGCCCAGCACATGCACTCCGACGTGCATGACGAGATGCTGTTCATCATCATCCACCAGACCAAGGAACTGTGGCTCAAGCAGATCCTCTTCGAACTGGATCATGCCACCGAGCTTCTGCGCCGCGACCAGTTCACGCTGGTCCACAAGGCATTGTCGCGGATCAGCCGCATCCAGACGGTGATGACATTGTCCTGGGATATTCTCGCGACGCTCACCCCCGCCGATTATATGAAATTCCGCCATGTGTTCGGCACCGCCTCGGGCTTCCAGTCGGCGCAGTTCCGCGAGATGGAATATCGCATGGGCATCAAGGACGCCCGCTTCCTCCGCAACTATGAGGATGGCAGCGAAGCGCGCGCACGGCTCCAGCAGGCGCTCGACGCTCCGAGCCTGTGGGACGAAGCCGTCGCCGCCCTCGAACGCGCGGGCTTTTCGGTCGGCAGCGAACAGGAAATCGCCGCTGCCTGGCTCGCCGTCTATCGCGACACCGAAAGATACCCCGAACTCTACGGCCTCGCCGAAAAGCTCGTCGATCTCGACGATGCGCTCGCGGCCTGGCGCCACAAGCATGTGCTCACGGTCGAACGGGTGATCGGCCAGAAAACCGGTTCGGGTGGCTCTTCGGGCTCGGCCTATCTCAAGTCGACCCTCGACAAGCGCGCCTTCCCCGCTCTCTGGGACCTGAGGACCGAGATTTGAGCTTCAAGCCGCTTTTCTCCAAGAGCCTTTCGGCCGATCCCGACCGGCTCCACTTCGCCGCGCACAGCCACCATCTCTGGCCCGATGCCTCCTTCGCGGGGCAGGTCCGCTGCTGGGAGGATGCCGCGCGGCTCGCCGACCGCAAATGGGACAGGGTGATGGGTGAAATCTGGCCCGCCGCCTGCGCCGAGGTGGGCCGCGAACTGGGCCATGTCCCCGCCGACCGCATCGTCTTTGCCGGCAACACGCACGACTTTCTCGTTCGCCTTGCCGCCGCCGCGCCCCAGCGCTTCGGGCGCAAGCTGCACATTCTCACCAGCGATGGCGAATTCCACAGCGCGCGCCGCCAGTTCGCTCGCTGGGTCGAGGAGGATTCGATCCGCCTCGAGACCATCCCCGCCCTGCCCGCCGAAAGTTTTTCCGAGCGCTTCACCCAGGCCGCCGCCACGGGCGATCATGACCTCGTCCTCGTCAGCCAGGTGATGTTCGGTTCTGGCCGCATCGCGAGCGATCTCGACCGGCTCGTCGAACTGTCGCGCCCCGAAGGCCCCTGGGTGGTGATCGACGGCTATCACGCCTTCATGGCGATCGAGGAGCCTTTTCCCGAACGCTGGTCCGACAAGGCCTTCTACCTCGCGGGCGGCTATAAATATGCGATGGCAGGCGAGGGGATGGGCTTCATGTCCTGCCCGCCGGGCTATGGCGAACGCCCGCCGATCACCGGCTGGTATGCCGAGTTCGAGGATCTCACCCTACCGCCCGGCATGATCGGCTATGCGCGCGATGCGATGCGCTTCATGGGCGCGACTTTCGATCCGAGCGCGCTCTACCGTTTCCTCGCGGTGCGCGAAGCGCTTGCCGAGAACGGCCTCGACACTGCACGCATCTCGGGCCGGGTCGCGCGCCTCCACGCCCAGCTGGTCGATGGGCTTGGCGACACGGTCTTCGCGCGCGCCGAACTATTGAACCCGCTCGATGGCGGTCCGCACGCCCGCTTCCTCGCCTATCGCCACCCCGACGCGGCGCGCTGGTGCAAGGCGCTCGGCGAGCGCAATTGCATCGTCGATGTGCGCGGCGAGGTGATCCGGCTGGGCCTCGGCCTTTATCATGACGAAGAGGATATCGACCGCTTCGCCGCGCTGGCCCGCGTTCTAGCCTAGCCCTTTTTCGAGCAGGCGGTTGGCGGCGCGCGCCACCGCTTCGGGATCTTCCTTGCCCCACACGCCGAAGCGCAGTCCCAGGAAGACATTCATTCCCATCACCGCCCAGGCGCGCACTTCGCGCTCGAGCGCGTCTTCGGCGGGCCGGATGTCGTCGGCGCGGGCCAGCCGCTCGGAAATGCGCGCCGCCGAATCGCGATAATGTTTCTCGAACCCGGCCGGATCGACGAATTCGGATTCATCGATGATCCGATAGACTTCCTTGTGGCCCCGCACGAACTCGAGAAAGGCGTGGAGCGCGCGCCGCTCGCTGTCGATCCCGCCGGTCGCCCCGGCAAGCGCGGGGGCGACATGATCGCGCACCCGCGCCGACATGTCGGCGACCAGCGCCGCGAACACTTCCTCCTTCGAATCGAAATAGGTGTAGAAAGTGCCGAGCGCGACCTTGGCCCGCTGGGTGATCGCAACGATCGAGGAATCGGCAAAACCCACCTGCCCGAATTCGATCCGCGCGGCATCGAGGATCGCCGCGCGGGTCTTTTCGCCACGCGCGGTGCGCGGCTGCTTGGACGCGCCCGATCGCTTGGGGCCAGCGCCTGTCCGCCCGGTTTCGCTGCCCTTGCCCCGTCCCGCGCCCATGCCCAATTCCCGAAGTTGAATGATGGTTCAACTTTCATTATAGCAGCTGAAATGCCGCGGCAACAGGGCTGTCGATCCCATGCCGCAACAGGGGAGGAAATCATCATGAATCGCATTGCATATCGCTCGGTCCTTCTGGCCGGCATCGCGGGCACCGCCCTGCTCGCGCAACCCGCCTTCGCACAGGACAGTGTCCAAGAGGTGATCGAGGAGACCGATGCCGCCGAAGCCATGGCCCAGCAGGATGGCGAAATCGTCGTCACCGCTCGCCGCCGCGTCGAACGGCTCCAGGACGTGCCCATCTCGCTCACTGCCTACTCGGGCGACCAGCTCGAACGCGAAGGCGCGATCGACATCACCGACATCGCCGACACCACCCCCAACGTCACGCTTGAAGTGTCGCGCGGCACCAACTCGACGCTCACCGCCTTCATCCGCGGCGTGGGGCAGCAGGATCCGGTCGCCGGGTTCGAACAGGGGGTCGGCATCTATCTCGACGATGTCTATCTCAACCGCCCGCAGGGCGCGGTCCTCGACATTTACGATGTCGAACGGATCGAGGTGCTACGCGGCCCGCAGGGCACGCTCTATGGTCGCAACACCATCGGCGGCGCAGTCAAATATGTCACGCGCCGCCTGCCTACCGACACCAGCTTCTCGGCCAAGGGGGTCGTGGGCACCTATGGCCAGACCGACCTCGTGGCCAAGGCTTCCACGCCGCTCGGTGACCTGGTGCGTGTCGGCGTGGGCGCGGCGCGCCTCCACCGCAACGGTTTTGGCGAGAACCTCACCACCGGCCAGGAAAATTACGATAAGGACATCTTCGCGGTCCGCGCCAGCCTCGAAGCCGGGGGCGGAGTGGACGAACCTTTCTTCCGCTTAAGCGGCGACTATACCGAGGACAATAGCAATCCGCGCGGTGGCCATCGCCTCATCCCGGGTCTCGCTTCGGGCGCGCCGGTGCTCGATAATGTCTTCGACACGCGCGGCGGGCTGGTCGATCCCGAACAGCAGGTGACCGCCAAGGGCGTCTCGGCCTATCTCGAATGGCCGCTCGGCGAAATGCTCACCTTCAAGTCGATCAGCGCCTGGCGCGCCGACGACAGCGCGACGCCGATCGACTTCGACACGCTTCCCGCGGTCGATCTCGACGTCCCCGCGCTCTATGCCAACGAACAGTTCAGCCAGGAATTCCAGCTCGGCTTCTCGTCGAGCCGTCTGAACGGCGTGCTCGGCGCCTATTTCCTCGACGCCGATGCCGAAACCGTGTTCGACGTGCGCCTCTTCACCCTGTTCAACGGCCTGACCGCGCTCACCCAGGGCGAGGTCGAAACCAACAGCTGGGCACTGTTCGGCGATTTCACCTACGACCTCACCGACCGGATCAGCGTCTCGCTCGGTGGCCGCTATACCAATGACCAGCGCAACAGCCGGGTGTTCCGCGAAACCTATCTGGGCGGGGGCTCGCCGATCTTCGGCGGCGCCGGGATCGTCTTCGCCACCACTTCGGATTTCGAAGGCTCGCGCACCGACAAGGATTTCACTCCGCGCGCCTCGATCAGCTTCAAGCCCAATGACGATCACCATCTCTACGCCAGCTATGCCGAGGGCTTCAAAGGCGGCGGCTTCGATCCGCGCGGCCAGACCACGGCGACGCCCGATTTCAACAATGACGGATCGGTCACCCCCGACGAAGTCTATGATTTCCTCGCCTTCGATCCCGAAACGGTCAAAAGCTACGAGATCGGCTGGAAGGGCAGCCTCGGCGACCGGGTGAATGCCAGCCTTGCACTGTTCAACGCCGATTATGAGGATGTGCAGATCCCGGGCTCGGTCGGCGTCACCGATGTCAACGGCAACCAGAATTTCATCGGCATCACCACCAATGCCGCCAAGGCACGCATCCGCGGCCTCGAATTCGAAGGCGTTGCGCGCCTCCTTGGCACCGCATCGCCCTCGCGGCTCGACTTCGGCTGGTCGCTCGGCCTGCTCGATGCCGAATATCTGCGCTATATCGACAATCGCGGCATCGACGTCTCGGACAGCCGCAAGGTCCAGAACACTCCCGAGGTCACGGCGTCGGGCTCGCTCACCTATGGCACCCCGATGGGTGGCGGCTATCTCACCGCCAACACCACCGTCAGCTATCGCGGCGACAGCCAGCAGTTCGAACTCGCCAGCCCGCTCGACCAGGAAGGCTTCGCGCTCGTCGATGCCGGCCTCACCTGGGAACTGCCGGGCGACCATTGGACCATCGGCGCCTATGCGAAGAATCTGTTCGACAAGGAATATATCGTCGCGGGCTATAACTTCCTCGCGCAGGATCCTGACAGCGGGGAACTGGTGATGGTCGGCGGCCGTCCGGTGCCCACGCTCGGCACCGAAGGCACGCTGACGGCCTATTATGGCAATCCGCGCCAGCTGTTCCTGTCGGTGGGCTACCGCTTCTGAGCCGAAGGGCGGCGGCACCTTCCTCAAAATGGGATGGCCAGCCGCCGCCCCGCCCGCTAGCAGGGGCGCCATATGAAGAGCGGGACCGACATGGATGCAGCGCAGCCGGCCAAGGGTGCGATCGGCGGGCGGGGCGTGATGATGCTGATGCTCGTTATCGCCTATACGCTCAACTTCATCGACCGGCAGATCATCGGCATCCTCGCCGAACCGATCAAGGAAGACCTGGGCCTCAGCGACGGTCAGCTCGGCTGGATGGGCGGCCTCGCCTTCGCGCTTTTCTACACCGCGCTCGCAATTCCCTTGGCGATGCTCGCCGACCGCAAGAACCGCAGCTGGATCATCGCCATCGGCCTCACCTTGTGGAGCGGCGCGACCGCGATCTGCGGCCTTGCGCAGAATTTCTGGCAACTCTTCCTCGCCCGCATGAGCGTCGGGGTCGGCGAAGCCGCGGGCGTTGCACCTGCCTATTCGCTCATCTCCGATCTCTTCCCGCCCGAACGGCGCGCGCGGGCGCTGGCGATCTTCTCGCTCGGCATTCCCATCGGTTCGGCGCTCGGCGTCCTGTTCGGCGGGCTGATCGCCGCCGAGGTCGACTGGCGCGCCGCCTTCATCGTGATCGGCCTCGTCGGCATCGGCTTCGCCCCCATCTTCAAATATTATGTCCGCGATCCCGGCCATGGCCGCCATGAAGACGGTCCGCGCGGCCAGGCGCCGCGCTTCATGACGGTCTTCCGCCTGATCGCCTCCAAACCCAGCTTCTGGTTTCTCTCCTTCGGCGCGGGCATGTCCTCGATGGCGGGCTATGGCTTCGCCTTCTGGATCCCCAGCTTCCTTGCCCGCAGCTTCGACCTGTCGCTGGTCGACCGCAGCTGGATCATGGCGGGTATTGCCTTTTTCGGCGGCGCGGCGGGAATCTGGTTCGGCGGCGTGCTCGGCGACAAGCTCGGCTCGGCGCGCGCGGGCGGCTATGCCAAGCTGTGTGCTATCGCCTTCGCGATCACCCTGCCCACCTATCTTCTCGCTTTCTCTTCCGAGATCCTGTGGCTGAGCTTCATCCTCTTCCTCATTCCCTCGGCGCTCGCGCTGATGTGGCTGGGGCCGGTGGTCACCGCGATCACCAAGCTGGTCCCGCCCGAAATGCGCGCCACCGCTTCGGCGCTCTTCCTGTTCATCAACAATCTCATCGGCCTCGGTCTCGGTTCGCCGATGATCGGGGAGATTTCGGACGCGCTCACGCCGCTCTACGGCGACGAGGCGCTGCGCTATTCGGCGATGCTCACCACCATGGTCTATGCCGGCGCGGCGATCCTCATGCTGCTCGCCGCTCGCCGTCTCGACCGCGACGTGGTGCAGCCCGCACCCGCTCCGCAGCCCGCCTGATCGCGAAAGGTTCCGGGGCAACTTCCTCCGTTTCGGACCTATCGGCCCTGCCTGACCCTGCGTAAAGCGCGACAAGCGGCCAGCATGGAACCGCTTCGCCTTCGGATCGGCCCCGGCATGCCCCATTCCACCAAAGCACTCGCCGCAAAAGTCGCCCCGCCTAAGGCTCTTTTCCCTAGCCCTTGGCGAGGCGCGCGTTATAGTGCCTCCAACTTCATTTTCACGGGGGCATGAAACGCAATGAAAGCGACCATTGAACGGGCGGTTCTTCTCAAAAGCCTAGGCCATGTCCAATCGGTGGTTGAACGGCGCAATACCATTCCCATCCTCTCGAACGTGCTTCTCGAGGCCAGCGAGGAAGGCTCGCTCCGCTTGATGGCGACCGACCTTGATCTGCAGGTCGACGAAAGCGTTTCGGCAGAGGTCAGCCAGGCCGGTGCCACCACCGTGCCCGCGCACACTTTCTTCGACATCGTCCGTAAGCTTCCCGAGGGCAGCCAGGTGGAATTGAGCGCCGCCGACGGCAAGATGCAGGTCAATGCGGGCCGCGCGCGCTTCAACCTCCAGACCCTCCCGCGCGACGATTTCCCGGTGATCGCCGAAGGCGACCTGCCGACCCGTTTCGAACTGCCCGCGGCGACGCTGCGCCAGATCATCGACAAGACGCGTTTCGCGATCTCGAACGAGGAAACCCGCTATTATCTGATGGGCATCTTCCTCCATGTCGCCGACGACAAGCTCAAGGCCGCGGCCACCGACGGTCACCGCCTCGCGCGCGTCACGGTCGAAAAGCCCGAGGGCGCCGACGGCATGCCCGACATCATCATTCCCAAAAAATGCGTTGGCGAATTGCGCAAGCTGCTCGACGAGGTCGAGGGCACGGTCGAGGTCTCGCTGTCGGGCTCGAAGGTCCGCTTCGGACTCGGCGCGGCGGTGCTCACTTCCAAGCTCATCGACGGGACCTTCCCCGACTATAACCGCGTCATCCCGACCGCCAATGACAAGCTGCTGCGGATCGACCCCAAGAGCTTCATGGCAGGCGTCGATCGCGTCGCCACCATCGCCAGCGAAAAGACCCGTGCGGTCAAGATGGCGGTCGACAGCGACAAGGTCACTCTCTCGGTGACCAGCCCCGAAAATGGCGTCGCGGTCGAGGAAGTCCCCGCCAGCTACGGCTCGGACGGGCTAGAGATCGGATTCAACGCCCGCTATCTCATGGACATTCTCCATGAAATCGAAGGCGATACGGTCGAGGTGCATCTTGCCGACGCCGCCGCGCCCACGCTGCTGCGCGAAAGCGACGACAGCCCGGCGCTCTACGTGCTGATGCCGATGCGCGTCTGATCGGACGCGCTTCGCTCACTCGCTTGACGGGGCGGCGCGTGCCGCCCCCATTTTGCATCCCCCCGGGGCGGAAAACTGTGGCAAGAGGCGGGGCATGATCAGCCGCCTCGCCCTTACTGATTTCCGCAATCATGAAGATACGGCGATCGCGCCGGGCGCGGGCTTCGTCATGCTCTCGGGCAACAATGGCGCGGGCAAGACCAACATGCTCGAAGCCGTCTCGCTTTTCTCGCCGGGCCGGGGAATGCGCCGCGCTCCGCTCCGCGAGATGGCGCGGCAGGGCGGGCCCGGCAATTTCTCGATCGCCGCTTCGCTCGGCGACGGAGTGACGCTCGGTACCGGCACGCTCCCCGCCACCCCCGACCGGAGGCAATTGCGCATCAACGGCGCCGCCGCGCCGGTCTCGCAGCTGGGCGAATGGCTCTCGGTGCTCTGGCTCACTCCCGCGATGGACCGGCTGTTCACCGACAGCGCAGGGGGGCGCCGCCGCTTCCTCGACCGGCTGGTGCTCGCGCTCGAACCTTCGCACGCCCGCCACGCCAGCCGCTACGAAGCCGCGATGCGCGCGCGCAACAAGCTGCTGGCCGAACCGCAAGCCCCCGACCCTCAATGGCTCGCCGCGCTCGAAGCGGGGATGGCCGAACATGGCGAAGCGCTCGCCGAAGCGCGCGCCCACAGCGTCGCCCAACTCAACGAAGCGATCGCGGCGATGCCCGAAGGCGATTTTCCCCGCGCATCGCTGGCGCTCGATGGCTGGTCGGGCGGCGACCTTGCACGCGCACTCCAGGAGGGCAGGGGACGCGATGCCCGGGCGGGCCGCGCGCTCGCCGGCCCCCACCGGCAGGACCTTCTCGTCACCCATATCGCCAAGCAGCAGCCCGCCGCGCTGGGCTCGACCGGCGAACAGAAAGCGCTGCTCCTTGGCCTCGTCCTCGCCCATGCCGACGTGGTGGCCGAGCGGCGCGGTTCTCCACCCATCCTCCTTCTCGACGAAGTCGCTGCGCATCTCGATCCCGGCCGCCGCGCGGCGCTCTATGCGCGGCTCGAAGGCCGGGGCCAGACCTGGATGACCGCCACCGAAGGCGCGCTGTTCGAAGGCCTGTCCGGCAGCCACTACCGGCTCGACGGCGGAACGGTCGTCACGAATTAACTGGCCATTCATCGCCGGATCGCTATATCGGCGACCAACAATGGCGCGCCGACCAGCGGCGTGATGCCCCTTCAGACGGGGCGGCCCTGCGCGCCTCCGCCTTCACGGCTCTCCTATCACGCGGGGTGCTAAATTCCCCCGTTTTCATGCGACGTCCCTCATCCGGGGCGGCGCTTTTTCAGGATATTTATGACTTTCCAATCTCTCGGGCTCTCCAGCCCCATTCTCGCTGCGCTCGATGCGCAGGGATATAACAAGCCCACGCCCATCCAGGCGCAGGCCATTCCGCCCGTGCTCGCGGGCAAGGATCTCGTCGGCATCGCGCAGACGGGTACCGGCAAGACCGCGGCCTTCGTGCTGCCCACCATGCAGCGCCTTACCGAGGCGGCTCCCGGCCGCCCCGTGCCGGGCCGTGCCCGCATGCTCGTGCTTGCCCCGACCCGCGAACTGGCCGCCCAGATCGCGACCAGTGCGCGCAACTATGCGGCGGGCCAGCATGTCCGCGTCGGCGTGGTGTTCGGCGGCGTTCCGGTGCCGCGCTCGATCCGCGAAGTGAGCCGCGGGCTCGACATTCTCGTCGCCACCCCGGGCCGCCTGCTCGACCTCGTCGACCAGCGCGCGCTTGACCTGTCGGCGCTCGAGATCCTCGTGCTCGACGAAGCCGACCAGATGCTTGACCTGGGCTTCATCCACGACCTCAAGCGGATCGTGAAGATCATCCCCGAAAAGCGGCAGACCCTGTTCTTCTCGGCGACCATGCCCAAGCAGATCCGCCAGCTCGCCGATCGCTTCTGCCATCACCCGGTCGAAGTGAAGGTGACGCCCGTCGGCACCACCGCCGAGCGCGTCCGCCAGGCTGTGACCTTCGTCAACCAGCGCGAAAAGCAGGCGCTTCTCAATCTCTTCTTCCAGACCGAGACGATCGACCGCTCGCTCGTTTTCTCGCGCACCAAGCATGGCGCCGACCGCATCGTGCGCCGTCTTGGCAAGATCGGCATCGAGGCCGCGGCAATCCATGGCAACAAGAGCCAGCCGCAGCGCGAAAAGGCGCTCGCCGCCTTCCGCGAAGGCAGCATCCGCATCCTCGTGGCGACCGACATCGCGGCGCGCGGGATCGACATTCCGGGCGTGAGCCATGTCGTCAATTTCGACCTGCCCAATGTCGCCGACCAATATGTCCACCGCATCGGGCGCACCGCGCGCGCAGGCGCCGAAGGCATTGCCTACAGCTTCTGCGACGATGAGGAGCGCCCCTATCTGCGCGGCATCGAGAAGCTCATCCGCCAGCGCATCGGCGATGTGCCGCTGCCCGAAAATTTCAACGAAGCCGTCGCTGCGGTCGAGGATGCGGGCGAGGACCGCGGCCCGCGCCGTTCGCGTCGTCCGCGCCATCCGATCAAGCCCAAGGGCCAGCATGGCAAGCCCGCTAATGGCGCGAAGAAGCGCCGTCCGCGCCCCCAGCGCAAGGGTCAGCGCCGCCCCGCGAGCGCCTGACGCAAGGGATCAGGCCGGGATGTCGAAGGCTCTTCGATAGGCCCGGCCGAGCCGCTGCTTCTCCATCTCGTCGGCCATCGCCGCGCGGCTGCGCTCGAGGCAATGCTCGGCCATCTCGAGCAGCCATTTGCGCGCGCCCGGACAACGCCGGGCGAGCGAGCCGAGCAACTTCTGCACCTGCATCCCGACTTCGACCACACCTGCACCGTCGCGCGCGATGGGCAGGACAAGATCCTCGACCATTTCCTGAAGCGAAAGCGGCATATCGACCAGCCCCGGCAGCGGCGGCGACGGCGGCCGTTCGGGATCGATGAAATGGTCGAGCACCCGCTGCCCCGCCACCAGCGAGGCGATCGCGGTCCCGGGATCGTTGACCGCGGGCGACAGCGCCCGGCTCGCCACTTCGGCCAGCACCACCATCCCGAACCGCGGATCCTGGTCGAAATCGCGTGACCGCGCGATGCTGAAGGCGTCGCAGACCATTTCGTCGGTGAGCCCCTCGACAGGCGCATCGGCCCAGGCCACCGGCAGGCCGGGATCGACGAAATGTCCTGCCGCGCTGACGAGGTGCAACTGTGCACCCTCGTCCCGGACAAGGCTGCTCAGCTTGCCGCGATCGACATGCGCGACATAGCCCGTGCGGTCGCAGGAAAAGCTCTGCGCCGCCGCCTCGGGCGCATGGGTCTCGACCCGCCCCGCGAACAGCGTCGGCCCGGGATAGGCGTCGAGCGCGGCGATCGCCTGCCGCTCGACCCGCTTGATCGTGTCCCCGACCCGCCCGAAGGTCGACAGTTGCGCGATCCAGCGCAACAGCGTGATCGAGATCCACACGATCACCCCGATCGTCCCGATGAACAGCACGACGCGCCCCTGCGGCCCGTACAGCTGGCTCGACAGCGCCACCAGCCCGACGATCGCGAACAGGAAACCGCCGAGGAAGGTCGAGATGGCGTTCTGCGCCGCCGCGTCCTCGATCAGCAGTTCGGTCGCGCGCGGAGAGCCCATCTGCGCCGCGCCTGAAAAGGCCGCCACCATCGCGGTCAACGAGAAGGTCGTCACCGCCAGCATCGAGGATGCGAGGATGGTGAGGATGTCATCGACCGCATCGGCGCCCATGGTGACGCTGAATTCATAGGGAATGATCGGCGCGAGCCACGCCGCGGCGAGCGCGATCAGCACCGATCCCGCGCTGATTGCAGCCGCGCGAAACCAGATCCGCCGCACCAATTGTTGGATGAACCAGCGCCACCGCGGCACGGCAATCTCCTCTCCCTGTTTGCCCACCCAACGAGTGGCAGGCCAAGCGGTGCCATCGGCGCTCCCGGCGCCCTGCTGCGCAGCCCTCCAATCCGCCCCAAAAAGCTTGGCTTCAAGGGCCCGTTCTGCCATGGTCGGACCCATGGAAAATGCCGCCCGCGCTCCCTATATCCTCCGGGTGGAAGCGCGCCTTCCCATGGCGCGGCGCTGACTGCCTCAAATCACTGAAAGTGTTGAAGAAGTTTCATGGCTGACGAACAGAATAAGAATGAATATGGCGCCGACAGCATCAAGGTTCTGAAAGGCCTCGACGCGGTCCGCAAGCGTCCGGGCATGTATATCGGCGACACCGACGATGGTTCGGGTCTTCACCACATGGTTTTCGAAGTCAGCGACAATGCCATCGACGAGGCTCTGGCGGGCCATTGCGACCGGGTGCTGATCGTCCTCAATGCCGACGGTTCGGTCAGTGTCGAAGACAATGGTCGCGGCATTCCCACTGACATGCACAAGGAAGAGGGCGTGTCGGCCGCCGAGGTCATCATGACCCAGCTTCATGCCGGCGGTAAGTTCGAGAATACCTCCGATGAAAATGCCTACAAGGTGTCCGGCGGCCTGCACGGCGTCGGCGTGTCGGTGGTGAACGCGCTGTCCGAATGGCTCGAACTCACCATCTGGCGCGACGGCAAGGAACATTGGATGCGCTTCGAGCATGGCGAAGCGGTCGAAAGCCTCAAGGTCGTCGGCGATGCCGAAGGCAAGAAGGGCACCCGCGTCACCTTCCTGCCCAGCCCCCAGACCTTCAAGATCGTCGAATTCGATTTCGAACGGCTCGAACATCGCTTCCGCGAACTCGCCTTTCTCAACTCGGGCGTGCGCATCCAGCTCATGGACGCCCGCCATGACGAACCCCGCGAAGTCGAGATGTATTATGAAGGCGGCATCGCGGCCTTCGTCCAGTGGCTCGACCGCGCCAAGACCGCGCTCCTTCCCGATCCGATCGCGATCACCGGACAGCGCGACGACATCGGCATCGAGGTCGCGCTCGAATGGAACGACAGCTATTATGAAAATGTCCTCTGCTTCACCAACAACATCCCGCAGCGCGACGGCGGCACCCATCTCGCCGCTTTCCGCTCGGCGCTGACGCGCACGCTTAACAACTATGCCGACAAGAGCGGGCTTCTGAAAAAGCAGAAGGTCAGCCTGACCGGCGACGACATGCGCGAAGGCCTGACCGCGATCGTCTCGGTGAAGCTGCCCGATCCCAAATTCTCCTCGCAGACCAAAGATAAGCTGGTGTCCTCCGAGGTGCGCCAGCCCTTGGAAAGCCTGATGGCCGACAAGCTCGCCGAATGGCTCGAGGAAAATCCCAATCTCGCCAAGGACGTCATCCAGAAGGTGATCGACGCTGCCGCCGCGCGCGAAGCCGCGCGCAAGGCTCGCGAGATGACCCGCAAGGGCGCGATGACCGTGGCCTCGCTGCCCGGCAAGCTGGCCGACTGCCAGGAAC
Organism: Sphingomicrobium lutaoense; assembly: GCF_014195685.1. GTDB lineage: Bacteria > Pseudomonadota > Alphaproteobacteria > Sphingomonadales > Sphingomonadaceae > Sphingomicrobium > Sphingomicrobium lutaoense. The sequence goes on from NZ_JACICF010000002.1 coordinate 285,642, forward strand.
GCGATCCCGCCAAGGCCGAACTCTTCCTCGTCGAGGGCGATTCGGCAGGCGGCTCGGCCAAGCAGGGCCGCGACCGCAAGACGCAGGCGATCCTTCCTTTGAAGGGCAAGATCCTCAACGTCGAACGCGCGCGCTTCGACCGCATGCTCGGCTCGAAGGAAATCGGCACGCTCATCCAGGCATTGGGCACCGGCATCGGCCGCGACGACTTCAACCTCGAGAAGCTGCGCTACCACAAGATCGTCATCATGACCGACGCCGACGTCGACGGCGCGCATATCCGCACGCTTCTTCTGACTTTCTTCTACCGGCAGATGCCCGAGCTGATCGAGGGCGGGCATCTCTACATCGCCCAGCCGCCGCTCTACAAAGTCGCGCGCGGGCGCAGCGAGGTCTATCTCAAGGACGATGCCGCGCTCGACGACTATCTGGTCGACGCGGGGCTCGAAGGGCTGCTGCTCGCCACCGACGATGGCGACCGCACCGGCGAGGATCTGCGCAGCCTCGTCAACCACGCCCGCCGCTTCCGCACGCTGATGGGCTATGCGCCGCGCAAATATGATCCCGCGATCATCGAGGCGCTGGCGATCAACGGCGCGCTCACGCCCGACGCCAGCGATGCCGAGCGGGCTTCGGCCGCCGCCGACACCGCCAAATGGCTTGGGATCAGCGACAGCGAGGCAAGCTGGTCGGGCGAAATGGCCGACGATGGCGACCTGGTGTTGCGCCGCGAATGGCGCGGGGTGACCGACGCGGTGCGCATCGGCCATAATTTCCTCGGCTCGACCGAGGCGCGCAAGCTGCACCGCCTCGCCGAGGAACAGTCGGACACCTATCGCACCCCCTCCAGCCTCAAGGCATTGAAGGCCGATGGCGAGGAATCCGACCGCAAGCCCATTCTCGTGACGCGGCCGAGCGAGCTTCTCGACGCGGTGCTCGCGGCGGGACGGCGCGGCCTCTCGATCCAGCGCTACAAGGGTCTGGGCGAAATGAATGCCGAACAATTGTGGGAAACCACGCTCGATCGGGAAAACCGTTCGCTCCTCAGGGTCGAGATCGACCAGGCCGACGTGGCCGACGAGATCTTCACCCGGCTGATGGGCGACGTGGTCGAACCGCGGCGCGAATTCATCCAGGACAATGCGCTGAGCGTGGCGAACCTCGACGTCTGATCCGGGCGAGATGACTCTCACCGTCGCTTCCTTCAACATCCGCAAGGCGATCGGGACCGATCGCAAGCGGCGCCCCGAACGGGTGCTGTCGGTGCTCGAGGAAATCGGTGCCGACATCATCGCGCTGCAGGAAGCCGACAAAAGAGTGGGAACGCGCGGCGCGGCGGTGCCGCACGAACTGATCGACGACCATGGCCATTGGCAGCCGGTGGATTTCGACGTCTCGCACGGCAAGCTGCTCGACATCCTGCCCGACCATCCGGTGACCGCGCCGATGATGGGGCGGCTCAACACCCGCAATCTCGGCTGGCACGGCAATGCCATCCTCGTCCGCAAGGGCACGCGCATTCTCGATGCCGAGGCGCTCGACCTGCCCACGCTCGAACCGCGCGGCGCGGTGATGGTCGAACTGGAAGTCGATAGCGGCCCGGTGCGCATCATCGGGATGCATCTCGATCTCTCGGGCCTCTATCGCAAGAAACAGGTCGATCGCATCGTCGCCCATATCGAGGCGCGCCATGCGCACATGCCCACCATCGTGATGGGCGACAGCAACGACTGGCGTCCCGACCCGCCCTGCTTCTCGGCTTTCTCGGGGCGCTTCCGCCTCGCCGACTGCGGGCCGAGCTTCCACAGCCGCAAGCCGATGGCCGCGCTCGACCGCATCATCGTCGACAAGGCATTCGAGATCGAACGATCGGGGGTCCACCGCAGCGCGGCGGCACGCAAGGCCTCGGACCATCTGCCCGTCTGGGCGCGGCTCAAGCGCTAGGCACCGCGCTCCATCTTGCGCTGGCGGCGGCGCTGCACCGATGAACCGATCCCCATCGCTTCGCGATATTTGGCGACCGTCCGCCGCGCGAGGTCGAATCCCTGCTCCTTCAGAAGCTTGACCAGCGCATCGTCGGAGAGGATCTTCTCCTCGTTGTCGATCAACTGCTTGATCGCCGCCTTGACCGCCTCGGCAGCCGCGCCTTCCTCGCCATCGGCCGAGGCTACCCCCGAGCCGAAGAAATATTTGAGCTCGTAGAGCCCGCGCTCGCACAGCAGATATTTGTTCGAGGTGACGCGGCTCACGGTCGATTCATGCATCTCGATCGCCTCGGCGACCTTGGCGAGCGTCAGCGGCTTCAATGCCGCCACGCCTTCGCGGAAAAAACCTTCCTGCTGCTTCACGATCTCGATCACCGTGCGCACGATCGTCTGCGCCCGCTGGTCGAGCGCCTTCACCAGCCAGTTGGCGCTGGCGAGATGATCGGCCAGCCAGGCCTTGCTCTGCTTGTCGCTCGCCCCCGCCTTCAAATCGGCATGATATTCGCGATTGACCAGCAGCCTCGGCAGCGCCGCCTGGTTGAGTTCGACGCTCCACCCCTTGCCGCTTTCGCGGACGAAAACGTCGGGCACGACATCCTCGGCGGGCCGCTCGGAAAACTGGCAACCGGGCTTGGGATCATAGCTGCGCAATTCGCGCACCATGTCGGCAAGATCCTCCTCGTCGACACGGCAGATGCGCTTCAGATCGGCCATCCGCCCCTTGGCGAGATAGTCGAGATTGTCGATCAGCCGCGCCATCGCGGGATCGTAGCGGTCGGCCGCCTTGGCCTGCAGCGCCAGGCATTCGGCCAGCGAGCGCGCTCCCACCCCCGGCGGATCGAGCGACTGCACCAGTTCGAGCGCTTTTTCGGCTTCCTCGATCTCGACCGAGAAAGCCGAGGCGATCTCGCGCAGCGGGGTTTCGAGATAGCCCGTTTCCCTGAGTTCGTTGACGATCGTCTCGGCGATCTGCCCCAGCCGCCCGGGCGTCCCCGCCAGTTGGTCGAGAAGATGTTCGGAAAGGCTGTGCGGCTTATATTCGAGCCGGTCGAAATCGAACGCCTCGGCTGCCTCGCCCATCGGCAGGTCGGGCAGGCTGTCGGTCTCGCGCGCGGCGGCCTCGGCATCCCAGTCGAGCGCCTCGTCGCCCTCGCCAAAATGCTCGACGCTATCGACCTGGTCGGGATCGCCTGGCTCTACCTCGGGCGCGGCGGGCTCCTCGTCGCGGTCGCCGCGCTCGACTTCGAGAAGCGGATTCTTCGCCAGCTCCTCGGCAATCACCTGCTCGACCTCGACGCTCGACAGCGCAAGCAGCTTGATCGCCTGCTGCAATTGCTGGGTCATGACCAGCGACTGGGTCTGACGGATATCGAGGCGTGGTCCGAGGGCCATGACCGTGCCTCTAGAGGGCGAAGCTTTCGCCCAGATAAAGACGCCGCACCTCGGCATCGGCGACCAGCGCCTGCGGGGTGCCCTGGAACAGCACCTGCCCGTCATAGATGATGCAGGCCCGATCGACGATATCGAGCGTCTCGCGCACATTATGGTCGGTGATCAGCACCCCGATATCGCGATTCTTGAGCTCGCGGATGAGGTCGCGGATATCGCTGATCGACAGGGGATCGATCCCCGCGAAGGGCTCGTCGAGCAGCATGATGGTGGGATCGGCCGCCAGCGCGCGCGCGATCTCGCAGCGCCGCCGCTCGCCCCCCGACAACGCCATCGCCGGACTGTCGCGAAGCCCCGTCAGCCCGAATTCATCGAGAAGCTGCTCGAGCCGCGCCTCGCGCGCATCGCGCACCGGCTCCGAAATCTCGAGCACCGAGAGGATATTCTGCTCGACCGTCAGCCCGCGAAAAATGCTCGTTTCCTGCGGCAGGTAACCCAGCCCCAGGATCGCGCGCCGGTACATGGGAAGATCGGTAATGTCGCGCCCGTCGAGAATGATGCGCCCGGCATCGGGGCGCACCAGCCCCATCACCGAATAGAAGCTCGTCGTCTTGCCCGCGCCATTGGGGCCGAGCAGCCCGACCACCTCGCCGCGCGCCACTGCCATCGACACGTCCTTGAGGACCACTTTCTTGTCATAGCTCTTGGCGATTGACTTGACCTGCAGTCCGCGGGTCTCGACTTCCTCGGGCACGTCCGACAGGTCGGTGCGCACCTGCTCCTCGACGTCGGCCATCAGTTGCGCTGCGGCACCGTGAAGCGTCCCCGCACACGGCCACCTTCCCGTTCGACGCCCGCAGGCCCGCCGTCCATCACCGCGCGCCCCGACTTGAGGTCGATGGTGAGTCGCGAACCCATCAGTTCGCTGCGCCCCTGCGCGAGCCGGACATTGCCGACCATGGTGATGATCGACCGGTCGAGATCATAAACGGCAAAATCGCCCCGCGCGGTTTCCTTGGCGCTGCGCACCGTCACCCCGCCCGAGGCGTCGAGCCGGTCGATCTCGATTCCCTGCCCGCTCGAATAAGCGATCCGCAGCCGCTCGGTCGTGAGCGTAAGGCCCGCTTGGCGAACCACCACATTGCCCACGAACAGCGCCCGGTCCTCGCGGTCCTGCACCTCGATCCGGTCGGCGGCGACATCGACGGGCGCGTTGATGTCATGCCCCGCCAGCGCGGACCCGCGTTCCTGCGTGGCGGCCATGGCCCCCGCACCCGCGACAAGGCTCAGCGCGGCGGCGGCCAGGAGAGATTTGGCATGCATATTGCTCATCTGACGCCCCCTTGCCGGATTTTCAAGGTCGCACGTCCCTCGAGACTGACCGTGCGCTCGCCGAGGTCGGCGGTCATTCCCCCGGCGCTGAACTCGCCGAGCCGCATCGCTCCGGTGACGCGATCCTGGCTCCACAGCCGCCGTTCGCCGAGATCGACGATCACGTCGCTGGTATCGAGCCGGTAGCCGTCGGGCCCGCGCACGCGGATGCCGCCGATGATTTTCACTCGCTTGGCGTCGATGTCGTAAAGCCCCTGGTCGGCGCGCACGACCAGCGGCCCGCGCTCGAGATTGAGCCGCGCCGCCATGCCCTCGATGGCGACGATCGGCACCTTGCTCGACTGCTGGAGCGCTTCGTCGGCGACGATGGTGAACAGCTGGCCCTTGTTGTCCTCGCCGGTATAGCGCGCTTTCTCGACTCGCATCCGCTCGGGCGCCTGCTCGACATCCTTCTTGTCGAGGATGAAGCTGACATCGCCGCGCTCGGACAAGGGCGCGAACAGCAGGATGGCGAGAAGGATCAGCCCCGCCGCGGGCAATCCCCATTTCATCAACCGCACGACATGGTCGTGGCGGCTGCCGGGCTCGGCCCAGCGCCGCTTGATCGCGCGTTCGCGGCGGGCGGTTTCGCTCATCTAGCTATGCGCGAAAATGTCGACCTCGTCCCACCCGGCAAGGTCGAGCCGCGCCCGGAAGGGCAGGAAGTCGAAACAGGCCTGCGCCAGCTCGGTGCGCTGTTCGCGCTCGAGCCGCTTTTCGAGTTCGGCCTTGAGTTCATGGAGAAAGCGCACGTCGCTCGCGGCATATTCGCGCTGCGCGTCAGAAAGCTCGGGCCCGCCCCAGTCGGAGCTCTGCTGCTGCTTGGAGATATCCTTGCCGAGGATTTCCTTGACCAGCTCCTTGAGGCCATGGCGATCGGTATAGGTGCGCACCAGCCGGCTCGCGGTGCGGGTGCAGAACAGGGGCGCCGCCATCACGCCCAGATAGGCTTCCATGATGGCGATGTCGAAACGCGCGAAATGGTAGAGCTTGAGGCGATTGGGATCGCCCAGCAGCGCTTTCAGATTGGGCGCATCATAGTCGCTGTCGGGCGAAAAGCGCACGAGGTGCTCGTCGGGCCCGCCGTCGGAAAGCTGCACCAGGCACAGCCGGTCGCGCCCCGGCAGCAGTCCCATCGCCTCGGTATCGACCGCGATCGGGCCGTCGCCGAACATGTCGGCCCGGGGCAGGTCTTCTTCGTGGAAATGGACGGCCATGGGTACTCCTTATGCTGATGCGCGTGCGAGGCCATAGCCTCTCGCCCCCTGCCTTGCCAGAAGCTGTCCGAGGAATCACTAGGATAACTCCGCTTTTTCCTGTATGACCACGCTGGTGCGCGCGGATTTTGCCGTGCCACGGGCGATTCTAGGGCTTTCGACTCCGGCCCGATCGCGCAATGGGTTTTAGGAGCGAAGAAGTTTGGACGGGCATGGGTTTCGATAGAGGGCGTAAAGGCGACCGCGGCGGTCGCGGTCGTGACAAGCGGGACGGGTTTTTCGGAGAAGACAGCTACCAGGATCGCGGCGGATTTTCGGATCGCGGCGGTTTCGGCGGCGGCGGTGGCGGCGGTTATGGTGACCGTGGCGGCCCCGGCGGCGGCGGCTATCAGGATCGTGGCGGCGACTATGGCGGCGGCGGTGGCGGTGGCTATCGCGGCGGCGGTGGCGGCGGCGGCGGTTATCGCGGCGGCGGCGGTGGATACCGCGGCGGCGGCGGTGGCGGAATGCCTCCGCAGGTCGTTGGCGAAGGCAAGGGCACCGTCAAATTCTTCAATCCGCAGAAGGGCTTCGGCTTCATCGTCCGTGACGATGGCGGCGAAGATGTCTTCGTGCACATCTCGGCGGTCGAAGCTGCGGGTCTCACCGATCTCGCCGACGGCCAGCCGGTCGAATTCACGCTCGTCGATCGCGGCGGTCGCGTGTCGGCCACCGATCTCCGGATCGAGGGTGAGCCGATGCAGGTCGAACGGGGCGGCGGCGCTCCTGCCGGCGGCGGCTTCAACAAGCGCGAGCTGACCGGCGAAACCGCGACCGGCACGGTCAAGTTCTTCAACGCGATGAAGGGCTTCGGCTTCATCCAGCGCGATGACGGACAGCCCGATGCCTTCGTGCATATCTCGGCAGTCGAACGTGCCGGCATCCCCACGATCAACGAGGGCGACCGGTTCGAATTCGATCTCGAAGTCGACCAGCGCGGCAAATATGCCGCGGTGAATCTCAAGCCGGCCAGCTAAGGCCGAGCGCGAATCACGCAAGGAGCCCGTCCGGCATTGCCGGGCGGGCTTTTGCTTGTCATGGACAAACGCGTGATCACCATCGACCCTGCCACTCCCGCCGATCGCGACTCGCTCCACGCGCTCATCGAATCGGCCTATCGGGGCGACAGCGCGCGGCGCGGCTGGACGCATGAAGCCGACCTGCTCGGCGGCCAGCGCACCGATCCCGAAGCCCTGGCCGACCTGCTTGCCGACCCCGCCCAGACCATGCTCGTCGCGCGCGACGGGCAGCGCCTGTGCGGCTGCATCGCGCTCGCCGACAAGGGCAGGGACCGCTTCTATTTCGGGATGCTCACGGTCGATCCCCGCATGCAGGGCGCGGGCCTTGGAAAGCAGTTGCTCGACGCCGCCGAGGATTTCGCGCGCCAACAGGGCGCCAAGGTGATGGAAATGCAGGTCATCGCCCAGCGCACCGACCTCATCGCCTGGTATGAACGGCGCGGCTATCGCGCCACCGGCGGGACCGCGCCTTTCCCGATGCATGATCCGCGCTTCGGCCTGCCCAAGCGCGACGATCTTGTCTTCGCCCTGTTCGAAAAGCCGCTCTAGGTCACCATCCGGCGCAAGGTCTCGATGCGGTCGGCTTCCTCGGCGGGCTTGTCGTCGCGGATGCGGCTGATGCGCGGAAAGCGCATCGCCAGTCCCGACTTGTGGCGCGCCGACAGGTGGATCGAATCGAACGCCACTTCGAGAACGAGGCTTTTCTCGACTTCGCGCACCGGCCCGAAGCGGTTGATGGTGTTGCGCCGGACGAAACGGTCGAGCCGCTTCAATTCCTCGTCGGTGAACCCGAAATAGGCCTTGCCCACGGGCAGAAGCTCGCCCTCCTCGGTCCAGCAGCCGAAGGTATAGTCGGAAAAATAGGAAGAGCGTTTGCCCGACCCGCGCTGGGCATACATCATCACGCAATCGGCATTGAGCGGATCGCGCTTCCATTTGTACCACAGCCCCGTTCGCCGCCCCGCGACATAGGGGCTGTCGCGCCGCTTGAGCATCAGTCCCTCGACGCCGCTGTCGCGCGCGGCATCGCGCATCTCGCCCAGCGCATCGAAACTGTCGGCCTCGATCAATTGCGACAGGTCGAACCGCGCATCGTCGAGCGTGGGAACGAATTTCTCGAGCCGTTCGCGCCGTCTTTCCCAGGCCTGCTCGCGCTGGTCCTCGCTGCCCTCGAACAAGATGTCGTAGAGCCGGACGAAGGCGGGAAAGTCGCGCTGCATCTTCGCGCTCACATTCTTGCGTCCCAGGCGCTGCTGGAGCGCATTGAAACTGCCGGCCTGCCCGCCCTGTTCGGCGCCGCGCACCAACAATTCGCCATCGACCACCCCGTCGCGGTCGAATGCCTCACAGACATCGGGAAAGCTGTGCCCGATATCGTCGCCCGTGCGGCTGTAGAGCCGGGTTTCCCCGCCCGCGCGCACGATCTGGACGCGGATCCCGTCCCATTTCCACTCGGCGGCATAGTCGCGAAGGTCGATGCGCTTCTCGTCCTCGAGCGGATGGGCCAGCATGAAGGGGCGGAACACCGGCAGTTCGGCGACATCGGGCGGCTCGGCGCGACCCTCGGCCCAGGCGAACAGGTCAGTGAAGGGCGGCTCCATCGCGTGCCACACTTCCTCGACCGCATCGACCTCCAGCCCGAAGGCATCGGCGAGTGCCTGCTTGGCGAGCCGAGCCGACACGCCCACGCGCAAGGCGCCGGTGGCGACCTTGATCAGCGCATAGCGCCCCGAGGCATCGAGATGGTCGAGCATCTCGGCAAGAAGGGCAGGGGCCTCGGACCGGCTCGCCGCTTTCAGCCGCTCGACCGCTTCGCCCAGCCCCAGCGTCCCATCGTCCACTTCGGGACGCCCGTCGGCAGCATCGTCCCAGAGAAGTGACAGCGTCTCGGCCGAATCGCCGACATAGTCGCGGCTCATCTTGTAGAGGACGGGATCGATCCGCTCCTCGGCGAGGCGGCGGATCACCGCGGGCTTCACATGGGGAATGTCGACTTGCCCCGTCAGCGCGGCGAGCGCGATTCCCCGGTCGGGATCGGGCGCCGACTTCAGATAATCGCCGATCAGCCGCAGCTTGGCGTTGCGCGACCGCGTGTAGGTGAGGTCGTCGAGAAGGCGGGAGAAGGCACGCATCGCCGCATCAACGGCTCGCCGGGCGCTTTGGCTCCCGCCCGCTTCTCACCGCTTCAGCCCTTCTGCGCGGCTTCGAACAGGAACCAGGCCCGCTCTTCGGCGGCATCGATCCATTCGTCGATCACCGCGCTGGTGGCATGGTCCCTCGCCTCGTCGGCAATGTCTTTCAGCTCGCGCAGCGATTCGACCATCGCCAGATTGTCGTCGCGCAGCTCGGCAAGCATGTCGGCGGCGCTCACATAATCCTTGTCATTGTCGCTGATCGTCTGGCGGCGCGAGACATCGCCGATCGACCGCAGCGTGGTGCCGCCGGTCTTGCGCACCCGCTCGGCGATCGCATCGGTGGTCCCGAGAATCGCCGCGGCCTGCTCGTCGAACAGCAGGTGATAGTCGCGAAAATGCGGTCCCGAGACGTGCCAGTGGAAATTCTTGGTCTTGAGATAGAGCGCATAGCTGTCGGCCAGCAGGCGGTTGAGCCCGTCGCCGACATCCTTGATGTCATTGCTCTTCAGATCGGTGGGGGTGGCCAGTTTCTCGGCAACGTCGGTCATGAAATCCTCTTGATTGCTGGGGTTCATCACCCCAACGAACCCCCGCCGCGATGGTTCGAGGCATTATCTTCATGGCTCTAATCGGCTCGCTGACTTGACAAAGCGCCCCTCCACCGCCAAAGAGCCGCCGACCGGGGCGGCTCCTTGCGTGCCGCTCTTCTTGTATTACCGCAATTTTGGGACCTGACCGATGGCCAAACCGGCAACCGTCAAGATCAAGCTCGTCAGCACCGCCGACACCGGCTTTTTCTACGTGACGAAGAAGAATCCGCGCAACATCACCGAAAAGATGGTGCAGCGCAAATATGATCCGGTCGTGCGCAAGCATGTGGATTTCAAGGAAGCGAAGATCAAGTAAGCCGGTCTTTCGACACCTTGGCCTCGGGCCGAATCGGCGGGACCCCTAGTGGGTCCCGTCTTCGTTCGGGGCTCCTGTTTCTTCCAACAGGCGCGCCACCGTCTCGGCAAAGCGCGCCACCGAGATCGGCTTTTCGAGATAGGCCGCCGCACCCGCATTGCGGATCCGCTCGTCATCGCCTTCGCCCGCATAGGCGGTCACCGCCATGATCGGCACATGGGCAAGCTTTTCCTCGCCCTTCAAGAGCCCCATCAGCTCGATCCCGTCGAGATAGGGAAGCTGGATGTCGGTGATGACGAGGTCGGGCTCGATCCTGAGCGCGGTTTCCATCGCCTCGCGGCTGTCCATCACCCCGGTGGCTTCATGGCCATGCGCAGTGAGCAAGTCGCAGAACAACTTGATGTTCAACGCGTTGTCCTCGACAACCATGATCTTGGCCATGGAATGCATTTCCCCTGCTCGATAAGGCGGCGAATAGGCGATGACGCGCGATAGTACAAATGATCCTCCGGTCCTGGCGCTCCGGGCGCTCGCCGCCACGCTCGCCGACGAGCGGCGCGCCGAGCGGCTGCTCGCGCTCACCGGCCTCGACGCCGAAGGCCTGCGCGCCCACCTGGGAGAGCCCGCGCTCCTCGCGCAGATGCTCGCTTTCCTCGAAAGCCACGAACCCGACCTTCTCGCGGTCGCCGCCGACCTCGACGTCGATCCCGCGCAGCTGGTCGCCGCGCGCCAGGCGCTCGAGGCATGAAGCGCCCGCTCCTCATCACCGACTGCGACGAAGTGCTTTTGCACATGGTCGCCCATTTCGATGCCTGGCTGTCCGAAGCCCATGGCATTCACTTCGCCTTCGAAACCGGCAGCTTCGGCGGCTCGATGACCTATCGCGCCACCGGCGAACCGGTCCCCGAAAGCGAGGTCTGGCCGCTGCTCGATCAATTCTTCCGCGGCGAGATGGACCGCCAGACCGTCGTGCCCGGCGCGGTCGAGGCGCTCGGCCGAATCGGGGAAGTCGCCGACATCGTCATCCTCACCAACATCGGCGATGAAGCGCATCCCTGGCGCGTGGCGCAGCTCGAACGCCATGGCATCCGCCACGAAGTGATCTGCAACCGCGGCGGCAAGGGCCGCCCCGCACGCGACATCATCGCCCGCCACGGCCCGCGCGCCACGGCCTTCGTCGACGATCTGCCGATCCACCATCGCTCGGTAGCGAAGCACGCTCCCGAGACCTGGCGGCTGCACATGGTCGCCGAACCCCGCCTCGCGCCCGCGGTCCCCGATGCCGAACATGCCCATGTCCGCATCGATCATTGGGACGGAGCGCTTCCATGGCTGCTCGAAAGACTGGAGACTGCATGACCCGCACCCTGTTCATCACCGGCGTCACCGCGGGCATCGGCGAAGCCACCGCAAGGCGCTTCCTCGAGGACGGCTGGCAAGTGGTCGGGACGGGCCGGCGGCAGGACCGTCTCGACGCGCTCGCAAGCGATCTCGGCGACCCCTTCCACCCGGTGACCAGCGACATGCGCGATCTTGCTGATCTCGGCCGCGTGGTGCGCCAGCTTCCCGAACGCTTCGCGGGCATCGACCTTCTCGTCAACAATGCCGGCCTCGCGCCCCCGATGGACGATTTCCAGGACGCGGATCTCGAAAAACAGCTCAACGCGATGCGCACCAACATGGACGGGCTGATCGTGCTCACCCGCCATCTCCTGCCCACCCTCATCGAGCGCAAGGGCGCGATCATCAATCTCGCTTCGGTGGCGGGCAGCTATCCCTATCGCGGCGGCGCGGTCTATGGCGCGACCAAGGCCTTCCTGACCCAGTTCAGCCTGTCGCTGCGCTCGGACCTGTCGGGCACCGGAGTGCGCGTCACCTCGATCGAGCCCGGCATGGTCGAGACCGAATTCACCCTCGTTCGCACCGAGGGCGACCGCCAGGCTTCCGAGGCGCTCTATGCCGACATGGAGCCGATGACCGCCGAGGACATCGCCGAGACGATCCACTGGGCCGCGACACGGCCCCCGCACCTCAATATCAACCGCCTCGAGCTCATGCCCACCAGCCAGAGTTTCGCGGGCTTCACGGTCCATCGCGGCGCTTGACGGCGACGGGGCTCCGCGCGCAGGACGAGCGCCATGACCATTGAAGAAAAACTCGCCGAACATGGCATCACCCTTCCGGCGCCCGCCGTGCCGGTCGCTTCCTATCTTCCCGCGGTCGAAGCGGGCGGCCTCCTCCACATCTCGGGCCAGATCTCGATGGACGAGGAAGGCAGTCTCATCACCGGCACGCTGGGCAAGGATCTCGACGTCGCCGAAGGCCAGGCCGCGGCCGAACGCTGCGGGGTGATGCTGATTGCCCAGATGAAGAAGGCGCTGGGCTCGCTCGACCGGGTCGAGCGCATCGTGAAGCTCGGCGGCTTCGTCAATTCCACGCCCGACTTCACTGACCAGCCCAAGGTGGTCAACGGCGCATCGGACCTCATGCAGCTGGCGTTCGGCGACGCGGGTCGCCACGCCCGTTCGGCGGTCGGCGTCAACACGCTGCCGCTGGGCGTCGCGGTCGAAGTCGATGCGATCGTCAAGGTCCGCGACTGATCCACTCGATCCCGGCCCCGGGGGTTTCTGCCACCGGGGCCTGCACGGGCCGGGTGTCCCGGAAAATTCGCTCGCTTCCTTCCGCGCCGCGATCGACCTGGGGCTTGGCATCGAATGCGATCTCCAATTGTCGGGCTGCGGCACCGCGATGGTCTTCCACGATCGCGATGGTCGCCGCCTGTGCGCGCGCCCCGACGTGGTGGCGAATTCGAGCGCGGAGGAAATGGCGGGCTGGTCGCTGCTCGGCACCGAGGAGACCGTTCCCACGCTGGCCGCGATGCTCGATCTGGTGGCGGGCCGCGTTCCGCTGCTTCTCGAAATGAAGGAGGAAGGCCGCAATGGCGAGCGGATCGCGGCGGCAACCCTCGCGGCGATGCGCGACTATGACGGCCCGGTCGGGCTGATGAGCTTTTCGGCCCGCGCGATGGCCTTCATCCGCAAGGTCGCGCCCGAGGTGCGGCGCGGACTGGTGCTTTCGGGGCGCGACGTGCCGCTCCGCCGCTGGGACAAGATCCGCCGCTCGCGACCCCAGTTCACCGCGGTAAAGGTGAGCGTCGCGCACCAGCCCTGGGCACAGAAAATGCGCGAAGATGCCCCGCTCTACGGCTGGACCGCGCGCACCGGCGCCGAGGCGCGGCGCCTTGCACGCCATGTCGATGCCACCATCTGGGAAGGCGATGGCCGACCAGGCCCCTGACATCCACGCCCGCCTCGAAGGCGCGATCGCCGATGTGGATGCGGACAGCTGGGACGCGCTCGCGGGAAAGGGCGATCCCTTCCTCTCGCACGCTTTCCTCCGGCTTCTCGAAGAATCGGGAAGCGTGGGCGGGACAAGCGGCTGGAGCCCGCTTCACCTCACGCTGCATCGCGGCGACCGGCTGATCGGCGCGGCGCCTGCCTATCTCAAGGCGCACAGCCAGGGCGAATATGTGTTCGACCATGGCTGGGCCGATGCCTGGCATCGCGCGGGCGGCGAATATTATCCCAAGCTTCTCGTCGCGATTCCCTTCACTCCCTGCCCGGGCCCGCGCCTCCTCGGAGAGAATCGCGCAATTCTCGTCGGGGCGATGGAAGGCGTCGCCCGGCAGAACGGGTTGAGTTCGGTGCACGCGACCTTTTGCGAGGAAGAGGATGTGCAGGTCTTCGAGGAGCGCGGCTGGCTGGTGCGCGAAGGGCTGCAATTCCATTGGCGCAACCATGGCTATCACAGCTTCGACGATTTCCTCGCCGCGCTCACCAGCCGCAAGCGCAAGGCGATCCGCAAGGAACGGCGGACCGCTTGCGAAGGGCTCGAGATCCGCACGCTGCGCGGCGATGAGATCGGCCCCGAAGCGGCGGATGCGATGTGGCGCTTCTACCAGGATACGGGCGCGCGCAAATGGGGGCATCCCTATCTCACCCGCGCCTTCTTCGACGCGATGGTCGAAAGGCTGGGCGACCGCTTGCTGATGTTTCTCGCCTGCCGCGACGGGGAGCCCATCGCGGGCGCGCTCAACCTCGTCGGCCAGGACACGCTTTATGGCCGCTATTGGGGGGCGCTCGAACATCGCCCCTTCCTCCATTTCGAGTTGAGCTACTATCGCGCGATCGAATGGGCGATCGAAAATGGCCTCCAGACCGTGCAGGCCGGCGCGCAGGGCGAACATAAGGTGGCGCGCGGCTATGAACCGGTGATCACCCGCTCGGCCCATTATCTCCCGCACCCCGACTTTGCCGAGGCGGTGGCCCGCTTCATCGAGGGCGAAAGGCGCGCGGTCGCCGCCGAGCGCCGCTATTATCTCGATCTTCTGCCCTACCGCTCCGAAGTGCTGTCGAACATCGCCACCTGACGCGTGCCGCGCGCATCGCAGCGCGCGCGATACATTCCGGGCGTGGTGAAGCTCCAGGCCGCTTCGCCCGAGGGGGCGACCGCGATCATGCCCCCGGTGCCCCCCATCGCGCCGATCTCGGCGAGCACCGCGTCGAGCGCGCTTTGCAGATCCTCGTTGCAGAACCGCATCCGCGCGCAGACCTCATGCGCGGCAGCCGCACGGATGAACACTTCGCCGAGGCCCGTCGCCGAAACCGCGGCGGCGCGGTCGTCGGCATAGGTGCCCGCTCCGATCAGCGGCGAATCGCCGATCCGGCCCCATCTCTTGGCGGTCAGCCCGCCGGTCGAGGTGGCAGCGGCGACATGGCCCGCCTCATCGACCGCGACTGCGCCGATGGTGCCATATTTGATCTCGGCGTCGAACGCCTCCGACCCGCGCGCGAGAAGCTCGTCGAGCTGGCGCCGCCGCTCGGGGGTGACGAACCAGGTGTTGGGCACCTGCTCCAGTCCCTGTTCGAGCGCGAATTCCTCGGCACCGCCACGTCCCATCAGGACATGGGGGCTCTTTTCCATCACCGCGCGCGCCGCGCTGATCGGCGCACGCGTGGTGCGCAGTCCGGCGACCGCCCCGGCGCGCCGCTCGGCGCCTTCCATGATTGCGGCGTCGCATTCGACATGGCCGTCATGCGCGAGCACGCTTCCGCGCCCGGCATTGAAGGCGGGATCCTCTTCCATCGCGCGCGCCGCGGCTTCGACCGCGTCGATCGCGCTCCCGCCCTTGGCAAGCACTTGCTCGCCCGCGTCGAGCGCATCGCCAAGGCCGTCATGCGCGGCCTTCTCCATCTCGGGATCGAGGCTTCCGGGGCGCATCGAACCGGCGCCGCCATGTATCATCAGGGACCACATGGCCTTGGCCCCTAGCCGATGGGGCATCCGAAATCCAATCCGCTTGACCCTGCGATCATAAAGATATAAATATGATATCAATTAAGGGAGAAAGTGAAATGACCGACACCCATGTCCTCGGTCTCGCGGCCAGCAAGGAACGCGAAGCCCATACCTATAGCGGCTATCCGATGCTGCTCGTCCTGCTGCTGCTCGCCGCGGTGCAGGTCTTCGGCGTGCTCCACCTCGTCCGCAATGGCGAGGGGGCGATGATCGCGCTGGTCATTGCGGTGCCGATCCTCCTCGTTCTGGTCGCGGCGGGTTTCTACATGCTCCAGCCCAACCAGGCCGCGGCGATCACCCTGTTCGGCGACTATCGCGGCACCGACCGCACCACGGGCCTGCGCTGGGTATGGCCGTGGATGATGCGCACCAAGGTCTCGGTGCGCGCCAACAATTTCATTTCCGACACGATCAAGGTGAACGATCTTCGCGGCAACCCGATCGAGATGGCGGCGCAGATCGTCTATCGCGTGGTCGATACCGCCCAGACCCTGTTCGACGTCGACGATTACAAGGAATTCGTCCGCGTCCAGGTCGAAGCCGCGATCCGCACCGTGGGCGCGCGCTACCCCTATGACGATTTCGACCAGGAAGACATCACCCTGCGCGGCCATCTCGAAGAGGTGGGCATCGAGTTGAAGCGCGAGATCCGCGCTCGCCTCGCGGTCGCCGGGATCACCGTCGACGAATGCGGCTTCACCCATCTGGCCTATGCCCGCGAGATCGCCGGCGCGATGCTCCGCCGCCAGCAGGCGCAGGCCGTGGTCGCCGCGCGCCAGACGCTCGTTCACGGCGCGGTCGGCATGGTCGAGATGGCTTTGGAGGAACTGTCCGAAAAGGATGTCGTTGAACTGGATGACGAACGGCGCGCCGCGATGGTATCGAACCTGATGGTGGTGCTGTGCGGGGAACGCGACACGCAACCCGTCGTCAACGCCGGCAGCCTCTACACCTGAGCGACAGGAGAAGATTTCCGATGGCCAAGGCCCGGAAAGCCTTTCCCCTCCGCGTCGATCCCGACCTCTGGTCGGCGGTCGAACGGCTCGCCGCGACCGAATTGCGCTCGGCCAATGCGCAGGTGGAGATCCTCCTTCGCGAAGCGCTCCACGATCGCGGCGTCAAGCTCAAGCCGCCCGGCGCCGCGCCGCGCCGCGGCCGCCCGCCGAAGGACAAGGAATGACCCACCACGAAGGCCCCGAATGGTTTCATGCCAAACGCTATGGCTGGGGCGCGGGCCTGCCCTGCGCCTGGCAGGGCTGGGCACTGCTCCTCGGCTATGCGCTGGTCGCGATCCTGTCGGGCATCTTCCTCGCCGAACGCTCGCTCATCGCCTTCCTCGCGATCCTCGTCCCGCTCACCTTGCTGTTCGTGCTGATCGCCTCGCGCACCACGAGGGGCGGCGCCTGGCGCTGGCGCTGGGGAAAGAACAAGGACAGCTGGTAGGAACGCCCTAGAAGCGGCGGAACGGCGGCGCCTTGCCCTCGACGATCGCTTCGTCAAGCAGCCGCGCCAGCCGCAGCCCGCCTTTCACTACCGATTCGCGCGCCACCGGGATCAGCCTATCGACATCCTCTTCGCTCAAGGTCGCCGCTTCCTCGACGTCCCCCGCGCAAGGATCGCGGTCGAGAAGGCTCGGATAGGCATGGTCGCGCGCCACCGCCCACATCTCGCGGCTCCAATCGACCACATTGCCACCTGCCATCGCCGCGATCTCTTCGGCGTGATAGCCCGACAGAAGACCCTCCGCCCCGCCCGGCGGCGTCGAGATCGCCCGCTCGGCAAGATAGCCGTCCCAGATGGCATGGAGATTGGTGCCCTTGATATGGCCATAATGGGCATCGACCCGGTTACCTCCAAGGTCGCCCTTGTCCCCGGCATGCATCGGCTGGTGCAGATCGCCCACGAAATGCAGGAGGAAGGCCAGCGCCTCCACCCGCGCCCGCGTCGGCAATTCCCGGTCGGCGAGCAGCCGGGCGTTGCGCTCGATCTGCGCCGCGACGCAATTGCCGTCCTTGCACGGCCCCGAAAGGTCGAACGGCTCGCAGATATTCACATTCTGATAGTGCCAGGAAAAGGCATAGGCATAGCGATCGCCCAGCCGCTTGATGCAGTCGGGCCAATAGGCCGCATCCTCGATGCTCGCGATCCGGCAGGTCGGCGTCTGCAAAAGTTCGTCCTGCGCCATCAGGCGGCGGATCTCGGCGCGGGTCTCGGGCCGGACATTGTCGAGGGCGATCCGCGCCACCACGCCATGCCCATATTCCCAATAGGCCGTCGCCGGCGCCGCGAAGGCCAAGCCCAGCGCGGCCAGCAATCCCGCCAGCCAGCGCATCATTCCTCGTCCCCGTAGATCGCGACCTGCCGCTGGCCGTCGCTCGTCGCCTTGCCGCGATACATTCCGGGCGTGTCGAAGGCCCAGACCGGCGTGCCGTCGGGCGCCAACAGGATGACGCCTCCCGATCCGCCCAGCTCGCCCACCTCGGTAATCGCCTTGTCGGCGGCCAGCTGCGCGACCTGTGCCGCAAGGCCCGGACGGCTCGCCATCGAGCCCGCTTCCTCGCTCACCTCGCGCTCGATGCGCTCCAATTGGCTGCACACCCGATAGGCGACCGCCAGCCGGATGAAATATTCGCCCGAGCCCGTCGCCGACAGCCCGCATTTCGCATTGGCATAGGTGCCCGCCCCGATGATCGGGCTGTCCCCGATGCGTCCCCAGCGCTTGCCGGTCATTCCCCCGGTCGAGGTACCCGCCGAGATCACGCCGTCGCGGTCGATCGCCACCGCGCCCACGGTGCCGAACTTGCCGTCATCGTCGAGCTGGCTGACCTTTTCGCGCCGCTTGGCGCGCGCCTTGTGCCGCTTGAGCGAATCGAAGCGGTGCTGGGTGAAGAAATAGTCGGGCTTCACCTGCTTCAGCCCCTGGTCCCGCGCGAACTGGTCCGCGCCTTCGCCCGACAGGAGGACATGGGGGCTCTCCTCCATCACCTTGCGCGCAAGCAGAATGGGATTGCGGGTCGTCGAGGCTCCCGCCACCGCCCCGGCTTCGAGCGTATCGCCGCGCATGATCGAGGCATCGAGCGAATTGGTCTCCTCCCAGGTGAAGACCGCGCCCTTGCCGGCGTTGAAATTGGGATCGTCCTCGAGAACCGTGATCGCGGCGGTCACCGCATCGAGCGAGGAACCGCCCGCCGCCAGAACTTCCGACCCGGCATCGAGCGCGCGGTCGAGCGCGGCGCGGATCTCGGCATCCTTCTCAGGCGTCATCGCGTCGCGCTTGATCGTCCCCGCACCGCCATGGATGACGATCGACCATTGCCCCTCCTCGGCAAGGGCGGTCTGGGGCAGGGTGGCAAGGGCGAAAAGCGCGGCAATCAGCCAGGACAGGATCTGCATGGTCTTCTTCTATCGCGATGCTCCCACCTTTGCACCCCGCCAAATGCCCTGTCCGGGCGCCCCCGCGAGGAACGGCTTTAGTTCCCGCCCAAGCCTCCCTATATTGGCCCCCATGTCCGCAATCCGTCCCTGGCGCACCATCGAGCGCCGCAAGAGCCGCCAGATCATGGTGGGCAATGTCGCCGTGGGCGGCGATGCCCCGATCAGCGTGCAGACCATGACCAACACGCCGACCAGCGATGCACCGGCGACCATCGACCAGATCCACCGCTGCGAGGAAGCGGGGGCGGACATCATCCGCGTCTCCTGCCCCGACACCGCCTCGACCGCGGCGCTGGGCCGCATCGTTCAGGCCGCCCATGTGCCGATCGTCGCCGACATCCATTTCCACTACAAGCGCGCGCTCGAGGCTGCCGATGCGGGCGCGGCCTGCCTGCGCATCAATCCCGGCAATATCGGCTCGGATGAGCGGGTGAAGGAAGTCGTCGCCGCGGCGCGCGCCAATGGCTGCGCGATCCGCATCGGGGTCAATGCCGGCAGCCTCGAAAAGGATCTGCTTGAAAAATATGGTGAACCCTGCCCCGAGGCGCTGGTCGAAAGCGCGATGGACCATATCCGCATCCTCGAGGATCATGGCTTCCGCGACTACAAGGTCGCGGTGAAGGCCAGCGACGTGTTCCTCGCGGTCGCGGCCTATTCCGAACTGGCCTCGCAGGTCGATTGCCCGCTCCATCTCGGCATCACCGAGGCAGGGGGCCTCATCGGCGGCACGGTCAAGAGCGCGGTGGGGATGGGCTCGCTGCTCTGGGCGGGGATCGGCGACACGATCCGCGTCTCGCTCTCGGCCGAACCCGAGGAAGAGGTGCGCGTCGGCTATGAAATCCTCAAGACGCTCGGCATCCGTGCGCGCGGTGTCCGCGTCGTCAGCTGCCCGAGCTGCGCGCGGCAGGGCTTCGATGTCATCCGCACCGTCCAGACGCTCGAGGAGCGGCTCCAGCATATCAAGACCCCGATGAGCCTCTCAGTGCTCGGCTGCGTGGTCAACGGGCCGGGCGAAGCGCGCGAAACCGACATCGGCATCACCGGCGGGGGCAATGGCAAGCATATGGTCTATCTGTCGGGCGTGACCGACCATCATGTGCAGGATGAGGACATGATCGACCATATCGTCCGACTGGTCGAGGCCAAGGCCGCCGAGATCGAGGCGGGCGAAGCCTCGGCCTTCGTCGCCGCCGAATGAACAATCTTCTTCCCACCGCGCTCGTCGCGCTGGTCGGGATCGGCGCGATCGATTGGGCGCTCACCCCCGCTTACGCGCCGCCGAAGGAAGCCCCGCCCGCAGCCGAAAGCCACGCGCCCGCGCATCCCGAGGCGCGCCCCTTCGACGCCCATGCCGACGCGATGGCCGCGGTCGATGCCGCGCTCGCCCGCGCGTCGCGGCGCGGCACCCATGTCCTTCTCGTGATGGGTGCCAATTGGTGCCACGACAGCCGCGGCCTCGCAGGACTGTTCGAAACCCCCGACATGGCCTCGTTGATCGAGGAGCATTTCGAATTGGTCTATGTCGATGCCGGTCGCCCGCGCGAGGAGGATGTCCACAATCTCCATGTCGCGCGCCGCTTCGGGGTCGAACGGCTCGAAGGCACCCCCAATCTCTTCATCCTCTCGGCGGAGGGCGAACTCTTGAACCCGCCCGAGGACGTCATCGGCTGGACCGATGCGGCCAGCCGCGATCCGGGCGACATCCGCGATTTTCTCCTCGCTCATCGCCTGCGCTGACACTCGACAGGGTGCAAGGGCCGGAGTAGCGGATGGCCATGCAGCGCATCTCGCCTCTCCTTGCCTATCTGGTCGCGATTCTCGCGGTCGGCTTCCTCTCGGGGATGGATGCCGCGATGAAGAAGGTCGGGCTCGAACATGGCGCACTCGCGGCGCTGTCGTGGCGCGCGCTCATCGCCGCTCCGCTCGTCGGCATGATCTATTTCTGGCTGCGCAAGGGCCCGCCCGGCCGCACCGCGCTTCGCTATCACTGGATGCGCGGGGTGCTGATGGTCCCGATGAGCATCGCTTTCTTCTGGGGTCTGAACCGCGTCCCGATGGCACAGGCGATCGCGCTGGCTTTCATCGCGCCGCTTCTCGCTCTGGTGCTGGCAGGCCCGATCCTCGGTGAACGGGTCGGCCCGCGCATCGTCGCGGGCTCGCTGCTCGCCTTCGCGGGCGTGCTCACCATTTTCGCAGGGCAGGCGCAGGCCGATCTCGGGCGCGACGCGATGCTCGGCAGCCTCTCGATCCTCGGCTCGGCCTGCCTCTATGCACTCAACATCCTTCTCATGCGACGCCAGTCGCAGTCGGCGGGGCCGTGGGAAATCGCCTTTTTCTATTTCGCGGTGGCGGGCCTCGGCTTCTGGATCGTCAATCTCTTCACCGGCCTGCCGCCCTTCCCGCAGGAATCGGCGGGAACGCTGGTCATCGCGACATTGCTCTCGATCGCCGGAATGCTCGGATTGGCCTGGGCCTATGCCCATGGCGAAGCCGCCTATCTTTCCTCGTCCGAATATTCGGGCTTCATCTGGGCGGCCTTCATCGGCTTCCTCGTCTTTGGCGAAATCCCCTCGCCCTGGACAATGGCGGGCGCGGTGGCAATCGTCACCGGCTGCTGGATCGCCGCGCGCACCCGCCGCGTCGATCATGCGATGGAAGCCGCCTGATCTTTCCTTGTGACAAGTTGTGACGCTTGCACCGCTTGTTTCCGGCGCGGCAGGCGGGCCACAAGATGCCTCTTTCCCATCCTTGCGGAGTGTAGCCATGTTCCCGCGTACCGTTCTTGCCCTGCTCGCCGGCACCGCGCTCGCCGCACCGCTCGCCGCGCAGCAGGCCGAACCTTCGCAGGACCCGACGCAGGCCGGCGACCAAGAGGTCATCATCGTCGAGGCCCAGCGACCGCGCGGCAGCGCGCTCGGCGACATCGACCCCGAATATGTGCTCGACCCGCGCGACATCGCCGCCACCGGTGCCAACAACATCGAGGAACTGCTCGATGCCCTCGCGCCCGAGATCGGCTCGGTGCGCGGTCGCGGCGGGGGCGGGGGACGCCCGGTGCTGCTCGTCAACGGCAAGCGCATCTCGGGCTTTCGCGAATTGCGCAACTTGCCTCCCGAAGCGATCGAGCGGATGGACATCCTGCCCGAGGAAACCGCGCTGCTCTACGGCTACAAGGCCGACCAGCGAGTGGTGAATTTCGTGCTGCGCGAGAATTTCCATTCGACCACGCTGGGTCTCGAAGGCCAATGGGCGACCGACGGCGGGCGCGAAGGCGGCGAACTGGATCTCGACCGGCTGATGCTGAAAGGCGGGGCGCGCACCAACATCTCGCTCGATGTGGAAGGCGATGCCCTGCTCCGCGAAAGCGAACGGGGCATCGCGCTCCAGCCGGTGCAGCTCGCCGACACCAGCCTCGATCCGCGCTCCTCGCGCAGCCTGCTGCCCGAACGGCGGATGGTGCGCCTCGATTTCAGCCATGCCCGCCCGATTGGCAATCTCAACGGCTCGGCCAGCCTCGAGGTCGAACAGAGTGAAAATGACAGCCTGCTCGGTCCTTCGTTCGCCGCCCTCACCCTGCCTGCCGACAGCCCCTATGCCCGCCAGCCCGAGGACGAGGACATCCTCCTCGCAAGCGGGCTTCCCGCGCTTGGCCGCGACAGCCGCACCCGCTCGGCCAATCTTGCCGCGGTCCTCAATGGCCCGCCCGCCGAATGGGGTTGGTCCACGACCCTGTCGGCGGCGCTCGCCGATCGGCGGACGCTCACCGATCGCGGCGCCGATGTCGCGGCTTTCCAGGACCGGCTCGACGCGCTCGATCCCGCTGCCGATCCCTTCGCTTCGCCGGGCTTCAACGCTCTGGCGGTGGAGGAAGCCACTTCGCTCACCCGCAGCCTCGCCGCCGATGGCGTCTTGAACGGCACGCTCGGCGCGGCGACGCTCACGCTGCGCGCCAATTCAAGCTGGATGGCGATCGAAAGCGAAGGTTTTCGCGACGGTCAGCCGCTCGCCACCGACCTCTCGCGCCGCCGCAACGCCGCGGCCTTCAGCGCCGATGCCCCGGTCTTCGACAATCTCGGCCTCAACGCCAATGGCGAGGTGGAACATGTCTCGGACTTCGGAACGCTCACCAGCATCGGCGCGGGCTTCAACTGGAAACCCACGCGAAAACTCGACCTGATCGGCAGCTGGACGCGCGAAGAAGGCGCCCCCGGCCTTGGCCAACTGGGCGATCCGCGCATCGCCAGCCCCGCCACCCGCTTCTTCGATTTCGTGACCGGCGAAAGCCTGCTTGTCACCGCCATCTCGGGCGGCAATCCCGATCTTCTCGCTGACCGGCGCAACGTCTGGAAACTCGCCGCGGGCTGGCGCCTTCCCACCCGCACCGACCTCAACCTGCGCACCGAATATGTGCGCGAACGGATCGACGATCCCGCCGCTTCCTTCCCCGCCGCCAGCGCCGCGATCGAAGCCGCCTTCCCCGACCGCTTCGTGCGCGACGGGGACGGCACGCTCCTGCTGGTCGATCTCACCCCCGTCAATTTCGATGACCAGCGCCGCGACACGCTCCGCACCAGCCTAAATTGGAGCAAGAGCAGCGGCGGCCCCCGCGGCCCGCGCCGCGGCCCGCCCGGCCGCGGACGCGGCGGCCGCATCTATGCCGCTCTCTTCCACACGCTCACCCTCACCGACGACGTGCGCATTGCCCCGGGCCTCCCCCGTCTCGACTATCTCGGCGGCGAAGCCAAGGGCGGCACCGGCGGCCAGCCCCGCCACGAAATCGAAGCCCGCGCGGGCATCTTCAAGAACGGCTTTGGCCTGCGCCTCTCGGGCGCCTGGCGCAGCGCCACCCGCGTCGACAGCGGCGATTCAAGCCTGCGCTTCGACGATTTCGCCACGATCGATCTGCGCGCCTTCGTCAATTTCAGCGACCGGCAGGGCCTCATCGAAAAGGCCCCCTGGCTCCGCGGAACCTCGCTCCGCCTCTCGGTCGACAATCTCTTCAACGCCCGCCCCGACGTGCGCGACGCGCAAGGCCTCGTGCCGACCCGCTACCAGCCCGCGCTCATCGAGCCCCTGGGCCGCACGGTCGGCATCGCGATCCGCAAGATTTTCGTCCCCAGCCGCTACACCCGGCCAAGCGGTCCCCCGCAAAGGGGCCGGGGCCAACGAGGCGACTAGCGCGCCTTGCAGCGAGCGATCGAATCCTCGATGATCTTGAGCGCATCCTCGCGCCCGCCCCACTTGCCGACCCGCACCCACTTCTCCTTCTCGAGATCCTTGTAGTGGGTGAAGAAATGCTCGATCTGCTCGACCACGATGGGCGGCAGGTCGCTATAATCCTCGACATTCTTGTAATAAGGCGAGACCTTGGTCACCGGCACGGCGAGCAGTTTCTCGTCGCCCCCCGCCTCGTCCTCGAGATGGAGCACGCCGACCGGCCGGGCGCGAATGACCGTCCCCGGCAACAGCGCCCAGCGCGTCATCACGAGGCAGTCGAGCGGATCGCCATCGTCGCACAGGGTCTGCGGCACGAAGCCGTAGTTGGCGGGATAGCGCATCGGGGTGTGGAGGATGCGGTCGACGAACATCGCCCCCGCTTCCTTGTCGAATTCATATTTCACCGGCTCGCCGCCGATCGGCACTTCGATGAAAACGTTCAGCTCGTGCGGGACATTGTCGCCCGCGGGAATCAGGTCGATGTTCATGGCCCCGCGCCTCTAACCCCTTCTTTTGCCAGCACAAGGGCTTTTTCGCCGGTTGCCTGCGCGGACGGGACGGTTCGCGCTCCATGTCGTGAGGGCTGGAAAGCGCGCCCGAGGCCAGCTAAGCGGCCCCTTTAGAGCCATGACCAGATCTTCGCCTCCCCGCCCGATCAAGGGCACGCAAAGCCTTTACGGCGAACCCGCCGAGCGCTTCCACCATGTCATCGACTGTTTCGACCGGGTGCGCCGTCTCTACGGCTTCCGCCGCGTCGAGGTGCCGGTGTTCGAGGCAACGGGCGTGTTCGCGCGCACCATGGGCGAGACCACCGATGTCGTCTCCAAGGAGATGTGGTCCTTCGAAAGCCGCTCCGAAGGCTCGGTCACGCTGCGCCCCGAATTTACCGCGGGCATCGCGCGCGCCTTCCTTTCCGAGGGCTGGCAGCAGCATGTCCCGATGAAGGTCGCGGTCCACGGCCCCGCCTTCCGCTACGAGCGCCCGCAGAAGGGCCGCTACCGCCAGTTCCATCAACTGGATGCCGAGGTGATCGGCAGCGACGATCCGCTGGTCGATGTCGAACTGCTCGCGTTCGGCGCCCAGCTGCTCGAGGAGTTGGGGATCGAGGGCGTGACCTTGCGCCTCAACACGCTCGGCGATGCGCAGAGCCGCGACAATTGGCGCGCCGCGCTCATCGAGCATTTCTCGGCGCATCGCGATGAATTGTCCGAGGACAGCCGCGACCGGCTCGAGCGCAATCCGCTGCGCATCCTCGATTCCAAGGACCCGCGCGACCGGCCGTTCGCGCAAAGCGCGCCGACCATGCAATTGTCGAGCGAGGCCGAGGATTTCTTCGGCCAGGTACGTGCGGGCCTCGACGCCGCGGGCATCGCCTATCAGCTCGACCCCCATCTCGTTCGCGGGCTCGACTATTATCGCCATACTGCCTTCGAATTCGTCACCGACAGGCTCGGCGCGCAAGGCACCGTGCTCGCGGGCGGGCGCTATGACGGACTCATCGAGGCTCTGGGCGGTCCCCATGTCCCGGCGGTCGGCTGGGCGGCAGGGATCGAACGGCTTGCCATGCTTCTCGACCGCGACGTGAGCGAGCGGATCGAGGCGGCGATCCTGCCGATGGGCGAGGAAGCGCGCCTCGCCGCGATCCACGCCGCGACGCGGCTGCGCGCCGAGGGCATCTCGGCCGAGATCTTCGCCAGCGGCAAGCTCGGCAAGCGGATGAGCCGTGCCGACCAGGCCGGTGCCCTGGCGGCAATCGTGATCGGCGAGGAAGAAGTGACCTCGGGCCAATATCAATATAAGCATCTCGCCAGCGGCGAGCAGCGCGCCCTCGACATGGAGGCGATCATCGACGCGCTCGTCGACGAAGCCGCCGAACGCGACCTTTCCTCCTTCGAAGCCGATCTTGGAGACCATGACTGATGCCCAGGGTTTCGGACGACCGTATCGCCGCGATCGAAGCGAAAAAGGCCGAGCTGTCGCAAGCGATGGCAGCAGGCGACCTCGCGCCCGAGGATTTCGTTCGCCTGTCGAAGGAATATGCCCAGATCGAACCCGTCGCCGCGGCCGCGCGCGAAGTGCGCCGCCTGCGCGCCGAACGGGCCTCGCTCCAGGAAATGACCCGCGATGCCGATGCCGAGATGCGCGCGATGGCCGAGGAAGAGCTCGAGGAAATCGACGAGCGCCTGCCGCGCGCCGAACAGAAGCTCGCGGTTCAATTGCTGCCCAAGGACGCCGCCGACGATCGCCCCGCGATGCTCGAAGTGCGCGCCGGCACTGGCGGTGACGAAGCCGCGCTGTTCGCGGGCGACTTGCTTCGCATGTATCAGCGCTTCGCCGAACTCGAAGGCTGGAAGTTCGAGATGATCTCGGCCTCGGCGTCCGACGTGGGCGGCTACAAGGAAGCGGTCGCCTCGATCAACGGCAAGGGCGTCTTCGCCAAGCTCAAGTTCGAAAGCGGGGTGCACCGCGTCCAGCGCGTCCCCGCGACCGAAAGCGGCGGGCGCATCCACACTTCGGCGGCGACCGTCGCGGTGCTTCCCGAAGCCGAGGAAGTCGATGTCCAGATCGACGAGAAGGATCTCAGGATCGACGTGTTCCGCGCCTCGGGGCCCGGCGGGCAATCGGTCAACACCACCGACAGCGCGGTGCGCATCACCCATCTTCCCACCGGTATCGTCGTTTCGCAGCAGGACGAGAAATCGCAGCACAAGAACAAGGCCAAGGCCCTGAAGGTGCTGCGCACGCGCATCTACGAACATGAACGCGCCAAGGCCGATGCCGAGCGCGCGGGCGAACGCAAGTCGATGGTCGGCTCGGGCGACCGCTCCGAACGCATCCGCACCTATAATTTCCCGCAGGGGCGCGTCACCGATCACCGCATCAACCTCACCCTGCACAAGCTCGATGCCATTCTCGAAGGCTCGGGGCTTGCCGAACTCACCGAGGCCTTGATCGCCGAGGACGAGGCGCAGCGGCTCGCAGGGCTGGAAGAGGAAGCGTGATCGGCGCGGCGCTCGCCGCCGCTGCCGAACGGCTGGACGGCGTGGCCGACGACCCGCGCCGCGAAGCGCGGATGCTGATGGCGGCGGCGCTCGGCGTCCCGCTTCCCGCTCTCGGCGCCGTTTCGCCCGACGATCCCGTTCCCGACAATTTCGAAGGGCTGGTCGAACGGCGCGCGGGCGGCGAACCCATGGCCTATGTGCTCGGCGAACGCGGCTTCTGGACGATCGACCTCAAGGTCGGGCCGGGCGTCCTCATTCCCCGCCCCGACAGCGAGACGCTGATCGAGGCCGCGGTCGAACATTTCGAGGGCGGTGCCGATCCCGACCGCATCCTCGATCTCGGCACCGGGCCGGGCACGCTGCTGCTCGCCGCGCTCGACCAGTTTCCCCGCGCGCGGGGGCTGGGGATCGACGCGTCGGAGGTGGCGCTCGAATATGCGCGCGACAATGCGGCACGCCTCGGGCTCGCCGACCGCGCGGCCTTCCGCAAGGGCGACTGGGCCGAAGGCGTGACCGGATCGTTCGATCTCATCCTCTGTAACCCGCCCTATGTCGCCCTGGCCGACGAACTGGGTCCCGGGGTGCGCGAACATGAACCGCACGAAGCGCTGTTCGCGGGCGAAGAAGGGCTCGACGACTATCGGCGGATCATTCCCCAGATCGGTCCTCTCCTTGCTCCCGAAGGCGTGGCATTGTTGGAAATCGGCCACACCCAGGCCGAAGCGGTCCGCGCGCTGGTCGAGGCCAGCGGGACAAAAGCCTTTATGAAGAAGGACTTGGCCGGACGACCTCGTCTCATCGGCTTTACGGGCTAAATATCAAAAAAGGCTTGGTTTTTTGCCTTGCCACCGTTACAGGAAGGTAAGGGATGGAACCGACCGGCGCCAGAACGGCCTCGCCGCTTCCAAAATCCCTTCTCCCGATCGATTGATGGTTCGCCCCGCATCTTTGCGGCGGTGCATCGCCAACAAGGATTGGGTTCGCTGGGCCGGAGGCCCCTTGCCCCGGCCGTTCAGGGCGCGCTTGCGCGTCAGGTAACAAGGGACGGATTTTCTTGATCAACAATCGTCAGAGCCGCCGTCGCGGCCGTGGTGGCCAGCCAAATCGCGGTGGACCGCGCGGAGACAATCGCCAGCGCGGCAACGCCGCCCAGCTTCTCGAGAAATATAAGGGCCTGGCGCGCGACGCGCAGATGTCGGGCGACCGGGTGCAGGCCGAATATTATCTCCAGTTCGCCGACCATTATTTCCGCGTGCTCGAAGATCATAAGGCCAAGCAGGAAGACCAGCAGCCGCCGCGCCAGAAAGGCCGTCGCCAGGATAGCGATGCCGAGGATGGCGAAGGCGAAAACAAGGCCGAGGGCGAAACCAAGCCCAAGTCGCGCCGCCGCGCTTCGGAGGACAATGTCGAGGCCAAGCCCAAGCCGCGCCGCCGCACCGTCCGCAAGGACGAGGATGATGGCGATGCGGGCGAAGCCAATGCGATTGCCGCCGACGCTTTGCCGCCCGCGATCAAGGCCGACGACAGCGGCGAGGAAGCGCCCAAGCCGCGCCGGACCCGCCGCAAGCCTTCGGACGATGGCGATACCGCTTCGGCGGCCTAGAGGATGACGACCCTGCTGGCCTCGGCGGCCAGCAGGAGAAATCCCGCGACGCCCAATGCGCTGCCGAGCGGATGCTCGCGCTCACGCTCGCCCGCGACTCCGCTCAGAAGCGCATAGGCGAGCAGGCCTGCTGCCGCGCCGAGCAGGACGAGCGGCAGCCCCGCCCAGCCGCACCAGCAGCCCAGCGCTCCGAACAATTTGGGATCGCCTTCGCCCATCCCCTCGCGCCCGCGCCAGCGGCGATAGAGGAAGGCAATGCCCCACAGGCTCGCGAAGCCCGCCGCACCGCCGATGAGGCGGTCGATCAGCGGCAGGCCATTGGCCAGCCCGGCAAGCGGCAGTCCGCTCGCCGCGAGAATGGCGACCAGCCGGTCAGGCAGCCACAGATGCCGCCAGTCGAGAATGACCAGCGGCAGCAGGATCCAGCCCATCAGCGCCAGCACCGCTCCCGCCACGCCGGGGGACAGCGCCATCGCTCCCGCGCCGATCGCCGCGCCGCTTGCCTCGACGAGGAAATGCGTGGCGTCGATGGGTTGTCCGCAGGCGCGGCAGCGCCCGCGCCGCAAAAGATGGCTCAGGATCGGAACGAGGTCGGCGGGTCGGATCGTCACGCCGCAATGGTCGCAGGCCGACCGGCCTCGGCTCGCGCCCTCGCCGCGCGGCCAGCGCAGGACGAGGGTGGCGAGATAGCTGCCGACGATCGCGCCCGTCACGCCTCCTGCCGCGACGAGCAGGCCCGACAGGGGCATCAGCGAAGGCGTCCCGACTGGCGCAGGACGACGCTCGTTCCCTCTTCGGCAAATCCCGCGCGCGACAGGGCATCGCGCAGGATCGGCGGCGCGCCCTCGATGGCCAGGTCGGCTTCATAGCCGCCCTCGGCATCGACGATGATGGTCAGCCGCTCGGCCCCGCGCGGTCCCTTGAGTTCGGCCATTCCGCGCCCGTCCTCGCGGCAGCTCACCGGCCCCGACATGTCGCGCGACAGGCCGGCAATTCCCAGCGATGCCTGCAACTGCACGCTTCCTGCGGCTTCGCGGCAGCGCCCGCCCTTGAACAGCATGCGCACATCCTCGAACCGCATCGCTCCGCTCGGCAGCGGCGACAGCAGCCGCGACAGCGTCATCCGGCCATTGAGATCCTTCACCCCCTCGCTCGCGCCGCCGAGCGCAAGCACTCCCGTCAACGGCCCTTCGGGATCGTCGAGCCGCTCGATCGCTACCTCGAACCTCCCGAGGGGCAAGGTAAGGGGATTGAGCGCGACATCGAAGGTGCCGAGCCGCTCGGGCCCCGCCATCATCTCTCCCACGCGCCCCGACCAGACGGTCCCCGCGACCTGACGCGCGGTCAGCAGGCTCTCGGGGCCGGTCGCCGCCCCGATCGCCACCCGCAGGGGGAAGAGCGCAACGAGGCACACCGCGAAGATCGACGCCGCCCAGACATACCAGCGCGCTCTCACGACCCGCTCCTCGCCACCGTCGCACCGATCGACACATTGCCCGACCCCGCAGGCTCGATCCGCAGCGCGCTCACCCGCAACCCCTCGGCTTCCAGCCGGTCGATCCACGCCAGCGCCGCCGGGCCGCTCGCTTCGGGAATCGCGATCCGCAGCCGGTCGGGCCCCTCGGCCACGCTTTCCTCGAGCGTCAGTCCGATCTCGGCGGCGCTATTTCCTACAAAGGCCTCCAGCGACCCCTCGAAGCTATCCGCTCCACTCTCCGGCCCCCCGACCATCGCGCTCACCCGGCCCTGCCGGTCCAGCGCCATCAGATACTCCTCCCGCGCCCGGTTTTCCCAATCGAGCAATGGCTTCAGGACCAGGAAATAGCCGATGACCGGCACCGCGATCAGCGCCATGATGCCCAGCATCACCTGTTCGCGCTGGCTTCGCGCCTGCCACCACTCGTTCATCGCGTGGCCCCCATCGTCACCACGACCCGCGCCCGCCCGTCGTTCGAGGGCTGGCCATCAGCGGTTACCGCCCAACCATCGCGCTGCAACGCGGCGAGCAGGCGGTTGATCGCGGGGGCATCGGGACCGACCAGCGTCGCGGTCAGTTGCCCGTCACCCTGCCAGCCGATCGCCGAAGCGCGCACCAGTCCTTCATTTTCGAGCGCGCCGAGCAGCGCCGCGAGCATGTCGCTTTCGCGGATCGCGCTCCCGCCGCCTGCGGCCAGCGCGTGCTCGGCTTCGTCAGCGGTTACGGGGCGCCCGAGCGCATCCGAGGCAAGCTGCTCGGTGCGCGCATCCATCCGGTCGGCAGCGGCTTCCCAGCGAAGCGCATGGACGAGCGGGATGAGCAAGGCGAGCAAGGCGATCAGCGCGGCCAGAACCGCAAATTCGCGCAGCCGCGAGGGATCGAGCCGCCAGGGGCGGCGATAGGCATAGGGTCCGCTCCTCAGGTCGACGGTCGGCGCCCCCGCTTCGCGCAGCAAAGCATGCTCGATTGCCGCTTCATCCATGGGGCTGACGGGCTGGTCCCCGACCAGGGCCGCCTGCATCGCCGGATCGGCGGCAAAGGCCAGCCCGTCGCGCCCGAACACTTCTTCGCCCCCGAGGCCGCCTCGATGCCATTCCCCGTCGACCGGAAGCAGCAGCGCGGCGGGGATGATGTGGCGCAGGTCGAGATCCTGCCGCCGCGCCCAACCGAGCCAATCCTCCATCCGGTCCTTGTCGGCGAGCGCGACCGCGCCGCGCCCGTCGGGCAGCAGCCCGATCGCCGAATGCAGCCGTTCGACCCCGCCGATCGACCGGCTCGTCACCGCAAGCCTTGCGGCGGTCTGTTTCTGCGGAGTGTCGACTTCCCCGGCAGGCAGGATCTCCACGCGGGCCGCACCGGCGGGAAGGATGCCGATCACTTGCGGATCATCGATCAACGCCGCGCGCCAGTCGTCCCCCTTTCCGCTCTGGCCGAGGGTGCCATCCTCGATGCACCACCAGGCGCAGTCCATTCCATGCTCGTCGGGGCGTTCGGGCAGGAGGAGGAGAAGCTGTCTCAAAGCTCCGTCCCCCAGCGCCGCGCCACGCGCCGTGCCTTGCCGTCCTCGACTTCGATCAAAGCGGTCTGGCGCACCGCCGGACCCTCGGCATCGACGCTGCTCTCCAACCGGAAATATCGACTTTCCACCTGCACCTGCTCGCTTGCCTGCCTCGCGATGTCGAGGCCCCGCAGCGGGCCTTCGTTCCAGAATTTATAGATGCTGCCATACCCTCCCCTCGGGCGGCCCGCCAGATGGCTGCGCGCCGCTTCGATTCCGATCTTTTCGGGATCGAGCATCGCGAGGAGCACCGCCTGGTCGGGGCGCAGCGTCTCGACGTTGAGCGCGCTCAACCGCGTGTCGGGATGGGCGCACAGCCAGGGACTGACCGCCGCGTAAATCTGCTTGTCGACGCCGTCGATCCGGCTCCATTCGCTGACCGCGACCATCGGCCGGTTGGGGAAGGTAGCCGCCCCGAGATCGCCGGGTTCGCGCCCCGCTTCGGCGCCACGCAGATTGGCGCGCTCGTCGCTGTCGATATAGTCGGCACTCGCTTCGGCGATGCGCTCGGCAGTCGACCGGTCGACACCGAGGAGGACCATCAGGTCGCGCAGCTGGCCGATCGCGCGTGGATCGGAAGTCAGCCGTCCGCCGCGCCGCTCGCGCGCGAGACTGTTGAGGTTGAAGCAGTTCGATGCATCCGAGAGAGTGGCGCGGACGATCATGCCGTCGGGCAGGGTGATGCTGCGCTCGACATCGAGCTGGCTGGCCAGGGCCGCGCTCTCGACTTCCTGTTCGAGCCGGACCATCGCCAGTTCCTCGGCCATGCCCAACCAATGGCGCGCCTGCGCGGCGGTGGCGGCATTGCCCGCGAGGCGCGTCGCCAGTCCGAGGCGGTCAAGCGCGGTCGCTGCCACCGCCGCCATCACCGCGACCAGCAGCAGCACCGACAGCAACGCGGTTCCCTTCTCGCTCGGCTTCATGAGCGGCCCCCCGGCAGAGGTTCCTCGGGCTCGAGCGCGCGAATCTCATCATCGGCGGCAGGCAGTGCCATGACCATCTCGACGGCGGGCCCTTCCGAGGCAATCGTCATCCGCACCGCGCGGGGCAGCGCCAGCCCGCTGCCATCGGGCCAGGCCGACACCCAGCCGCCCGCACCGTCGCGATAGCTGAGGCGGAATTCGCTGACCCCCTCTTCCAGTTCGGCGTCGAGCGCGGGCTCGTCTCCGCCGTCGAGCCGGCCGAACTGGCGCCGGACGAGCCGCCCGCCCGCGAGCAGCCAGCGCACCCGCGCGATGGTCGGCTCGGGAGCGTCGCTGACCGGCTCGAACCCGCCGCGAACGAATTGCATCGACTGGGCGTCGCCCGAAAATGCCGGCCGCGCCGCCCCGTCGCCGCCCCGCGTGGGACGCGGCACTGCCTGCCCCAGGTCGGAAGCGAGGAGGAGGCGCAGCCGCTCGGTCGAGGAAAGCGCGGCAAGCTGGCGATCGACCGCGCCTTGCGTGTTCGCGCTTCCGCGCAGGAGCAGCACGCCGCCCGCCGACAGGATCGCGAAGATCGACAAGGCGACCATCATCTCGATGAGAGTGAAGCCGTTCCTCACCGGTCGGTCCGCCGCACAAGGGTGAGCCGGGCGGGGCTGCCCCCGCTCATCGGCGTGACGAGGATGTCGATGCGGCGAAGGCGCGGGTCGGGGGTCGCGCTAGCGCTTCGCGACACCATGAAGAGCTGTCCGCCGTTGCGCCGTTCGAATTGCTCGTCTCCGCTATCGGGAGCGCGCGGCGCGCTGATGACCAGCGCCGCCTCATTCTCGGCGACAAGACGCGCCATGCTATTGTCGCGAAGCTGGGCAGTGGTCGAGACGGTGAAGGCATCGAGCCGCGCGAGCGCGAGCGCGGCAATCGCGAACAGGCTCAACGCCACGAGCATCTCGATGAGGGTGAAGCCGTTTCGCGTCACGGCAGCGCCTTCACATCACCATTGGCGGCGACTTCGACCGCGGCATAGACGGGCGGGTCGCCTTGCTCTTCGAGATGGATGACCGCAGGCGCGGCGGGCATTCCCACGCTGTTGAAACGGACGAGGATGCGCTCGGCATTGCCGGTCGCCGCGACGACCCCTCCGCGCCACGGGGCGGCATCGTCGAAGGGCGGGCGCGTGACCGGCTCCCAGCCGTCCTCGCCGCGCGCCTCGAAACCGAAGCCGGTGGGCGCGATCCAGATGCCGAGAGGCCGGCCCTCGACGATTGCCCGGTCGCGCAGCGCGGCGATCCGGCCCGCCAGCATGGTGGCTTCCCCCCGCACCTTGTCGCCGCCGCTCGGCAGCATGAGCGCCACCGCGCCCGCGGCGAGGCCGAGAATGACCAGCACCACGAGCAGTTCGACGAGGGTAAAGCCGTTCTTCCTCATACCATCCTATTCGCCATAGATGTCGGCGGCATTGTCCTCGCCGCCCGGCGCTCCGTCGGCGCCCAGCGAATAGATGTCATAAGGACCGTTCCGGCCCGGCACCGAATAGCGATAGGGATTGCCCCAGGGATCGTCGGGAAGCCGCTTGATATAGCCCTGGCTGCGCCCCGGCGGGTTGACCAGCGCGGCAAGGCCCGCGCCCTGGTCGGGATAATTGAAATGGTCGAGCCGATACATCTCCATCGCCTGTCCCAGCGTGGCGATGTCGGTCTGCGCCTTGGTCACCAGCGCCTTGTCCTGGCTGGGGAGGACGTTGATGACCACCACCGTGCCGAGAAGGCCGATGATCACGATCACGACCATCAGTTCGATGAGGGTGAAACCATTCTTGCGCGGCTGGCGCGGGCGGCGGCGGGGAGAGAAAATGCGTTTCACAGGATCAAGGCTCCGATCAGCGACTGGAGTTGGAGGATGGGCATGAGGATCGACAGCACGATGGCGGCGACAACCGCGCCCATGGCGATGATGATGGCAGGTTCGAGCAGCGAGAGCACGCTCGAGGTGAAGGTATCGAACTCGGCCTCGAGATAATCGGCGGCCTGGCCGAGCATCGCCCCGAGCTGGCCCGCGCTTTCCCCGCTCGCCGCGAGATGGACGAGCAGCGGGGGAAAGAGCGCGGTGCGGCCAAGCGCGCCCGACAGGCTGCCCCCGCCGCGGATCTCGGCGACCATCTTCTCGATCGCTGCGCGCTGCGCGCGGTTGCGGACGGTGGGCGCGGTGAGCTTGAGCCCCTCGACCAGGGGAAGGCGGCTGTCGACCATGGTCGCGAGCGTCCGCGCGGTGCGCGCGGCGTTGAGATCGCGCAGCAGCCGCCCGAACAGCGGCAGGCGAAGGAGAATGCGGTCGAAGCGCATGCGAAAGCCCTCGCGCCGCAGGAGGACGAGAAATCCGAGCACGAGCGCGGCAAAGAGGCCGAGAAGGGCCAGCCACCAGGCCGCGAGAAAATCGGAAATGGCGATAACCACCCGGGTGATGAGCGGCAATTGCTGCCCGACATCCTCGAACTGTTCGACGACCTTGGGGACCACCGTGATCATCAGTGCGGTAACCACGCCGATCGCGACGATGGTGAGCACCGCGGGATAGGCGAGCGCGCTGATGAGCTTGCCGCGCATCGCGGCCTGCCGCTCCATCAGCGCGGCGAGGCGCTGGAGCTGTTCGGGAAGCGTGCCCGACCGTTCGCCCGCGCCGATCATCGCGCGGTAGAGAGGATCGAAGCTGGCGGGCTCGCGCGCCAGCGCATCGGCGAGGCGGCGGCCTTCGACCACCCCGTCGGCGACGCGGTTGACGATCGCCCTCGTTTCTTCCTTCTCGCTCTGGCGGGCGATGGTGCGCAGCGCTTCCTCGATGGGCGACACCTTGATGAGCGTGGCGAGCTGGCGGGTGAAGAGCGTACGCTGCTTCACCGACAGCCTGGGCTTTCGCGAGAAGAGGCCGGGCGCGCGCGCCTTGCCGACCTCGGCCACGCTGGCGACGCTCACCGGCACCCAGTGGCGCGCCGTCAGCTTGGCGCGTGCCGCCTCGGGATCGGCCGCGGCGATGCGGCCGCGCTTCTCGCGTCCCTTGGCGTCCACCGCCAGATAGGCAAATTCAGACGGCATGGTCCTCGTCCTCGCCGTCATGGCGCGAAATGCGGATCGCTTCCTCGGCGCTCGTCTCGCCCGTGCGCACCAGCGCACGTGCCGCCGATCCCAGCGTGGGCGCATTGGCGAAGGCATGGCGGGCAATCACCGCCTCGTCGCCCCCGTCCGAAATCAGCCGGCGGAGGGCGGGGTCGATCCGCACTGCCTCGAACACCCCGATCCGCCCCTTGAAGCCGGTGCGTCCGCAGGCATCGCAGCCGACCGCGCGGTAGATGGTCTCGCCTTCGGAAAAGCCGAGCAGCGCGGCAACGCCCCGGTCGGCTTCAATGGGCTCGCGGCACTCCTGGCAGAGTCGCCGGACGAGCCGCTGCGCGATTACGGCGCGAAGGCTCGAGGCGATGAGGAAAGGCTCGATCCGCATGTCGCGCAGGCGAGTGATCGCGCCGATCGCGTCATTGGTATGCACGGTGGACAGGACGAGATGGCCGGTCAGCGAGGACTGGATCGCGATGTCGGCGGTCTCGCGGTCGCGGATCTCGCCGACCATCACCACGTCGGGATCCTGCCGCAGGATCGCGCGAAGGCCGTTGGCAAAGGTCATCCCCACCTTCGAATCGACCTGCGTCTGGCCGATCCCGTCGATGGAATATTCGACGGGGTCCTCGACGGTGAGGATGTTGCGCTCGCCATCGTTGAGCTGCTGGAGGCAGGCATAAAGGGTGGTGGTCTTGCCCGACCCTGTGGGGCCGGTGACGAGGATGATGCCATTGGGCTCGCCCAACGCTTCGCGAAGCACCGTTTCGGCGGCGCCCGAAATGCCCAGCAGGTCGATCGACAGCCCCGCCTGCTCCTTGTCGAGGATGCGCATCACCACCCGTTCGCCCGCGCGGCTGGGCAAGGTTGAGACGCGCACGTCGAGCTGCTTTCCGCCCAGCTTGAGCGAGATGCGCCCGTCCTGCGGCACGCGCCGCTCGGCAATGTCGAGGCGCGCCATCACCTTGATTCGGCTCACCACCACCGGCGCGACATGCGCGGGCATCCGCAGATGCTCCTTGAGCACGCCGTCGACGCGCAGCCGGACGATGAGGTTCTGCTCATAGGGCTCGATATGGATGTCCGACACACCCAGTCTCACCGCTTCGGCGATGATTCCGTTGATGAGGCGGATCGCGGGCGCATCGTCGGCACTTTCGAGAAGGTCCTCGGCGGTCGGAATCCCATCGGCGAGCGCGTCGAGCCCGTCGCTTCCGATCTCGCCGGCCAGTCCCTCGCTGCCATCGACCGCATAGCGCGAGTGGAGAAGCTGGTTGAATTCGCCGTCGGCGACGAACTGGATGTCGAATGGGCGCCTCAAGTGGCGGCGTACCTCGACCAGCACGGCGGGGTCGGCGCTTTGCCGCACCGCTACCAAAGGCTCTCCCGATCCGCCGGTGCGCAGCACCACGCCATGTTCGCGCGCGAAGGCATAAGGAATGTCGAAGATCGCGGGCCGGACGGGATCGATGGCAGGCGCGTCGAGCGCGGCTTCGCCTTGCGCCGCTTCGGGCGGGAGGGGCGGCACCTCGGCTTCGGCATCGCCGCGCCGGATCATCATTGCCCCTCGTCGAGGATCGCGCCCGGCCGGTAGACCTGGTCGCCGGGAGCGAGCGGTCGCGGCGCGGGCGGAACCGCGCCGAGATAGTCGCGCACGAGGCTGTCGATGCTCGGCTCGACATCGGGATCGCGGGCCAGTTGCGCGCCACGGATATAGCCATAGCGCTGCGCGGTCATCGAAGCGGCATCGTCGCGGTCGCGGATGATGCGCGGGCGGATGAACACCATCAGATTGGTCTTGGAACGCGAGCGCGAGCGCGACTTGAACAGTTCGCCGAGCAGCGGAATGTCGCCGAGCAGCGGGATCTTCTCGATGGTGCGCCGCTCGGCATCGTCGAGCAGCCCGCCGATCGCGATGAGATCGCCGTCATCGACGGTGAGCACGGTCTTGAACTCGCGCTTGTTGATGATGAGGTCGGACGAACCGCGCGACACCGGCCCCGCGACGCTCGACACCTCCTGGCGGAGGAAGAGCTTGATCGAGCCCGAGCTGTTGACCTGCGGCTTCACGTCGAGCTGGATGCCGACATTCTGCCGCTCGACGGTGCGGAAGGCATTGTCGAAATTGGTCGACAGCGCTTCGCCCGTGGTCACCGGCACTTCCTGCCCGACCAGCAATTTGGCTTCCTGGTTGTCGAGCGTCATGATCGACGGGGTCGAAAGGATGTTGCTCTCGGTATCCGACTGCACCGCATTGACGATCGCCCCGAAGATGCCGTCCTTGCCGATGTCGACGATCCCGCCGGCGAGCGCGCCGGTGACGCCCAGAACCGACTGCACCGCGACATCGGTCACTGCATCGCCGAGCGGGCTGTCGATGGTGGTGGTGACCACCCCGTCGTCGGTCACCGCGGTCTCGCGGCCCAGTTCGTAATTGGCCACCGCCCCGGCCACCGCGAGGATGTTGGGCTGGGCATTGCTGTAATTGGCGGCGGCAAAACCGCCATTCTGGTCGGCAAGCAGGAACTGCACCCCCAGTTCGCGCGCGGCATTGTTGCCGATCTCGACGATGATCGCTTCGACCAGCACCTGTTCGCGCCGCGTGTCGAGCTGGCGGATCACTTCGCCCAGCTGGCGCTGCGCTTCGGCATTGGCGGCGATGATCACCGCATTGGTGCCGGGATAGCGGGTCACCACCGCGGGGCCGTAGCGCACGATCCCGGTGGCGCCCGCGCCGCCCGCGGCGGCGGGCATCGACATGGGAGCGGGAGGCCGTGCGGGACCGGCCCCGGTGCCTTCGCCTTCCTGCCCGCGGATGAAGCCTGGCTCGCTGTTGCCGAAGGTGGCGGGCTGTCCGACCAGCTGCTGGAGGACGGGAAGCAATTGTTCGGCATCGGCATGGTCGAGCCAGTAGACCCGCACTTCCGAGCCGCCCTGTGCCGCGGCATCGAGCTGGCGCGCGGTCGCGGCAAAGCGCGCGACCGACTGCGGATCGCCGCGAAGGAGGAGCGCATTGGAACTGTCGATCGCGCTTACCGTGAGGGGAGCCGCCGCGCCTTCTCCCTGCGCCCCGACCAGCTGCTGGAGCGAGGTTGCGATCTCGCGTGCGCCGCTATTCTTCAGATAGACGATATCACTTGCGCTATTGTCGCGGTCGATGCGCTGGAGAAGCTGGCGGACCCGCCCGATATTGTCGGCGAAATCGACCACCACGAGACTGTTGGCATTGCGGTTGGCGGTAATCGACCCCTGCGCCGAGATGAGCGGGCGGAGCGTCTCGACCGCGCCTGCCGCATCGACCGAGCGCAAGCGGAAGATCTCGGTGACGAACTGGTCGCCCGCCACCCGCCCGGGGCTCACCCGCGTCGGCTCGGTCGCTGCGCCGGTGACCGGCTGGATGCGATAGCCCCCCTGGATGGGGATGGCGACCAGGCCATTGGCGCGCAGGGTCGAAAGAAAGACCTCGAAATATTCGGAGCGCGACAGCGGGCGCGAGGTGACGACGCTGATCTTCTGGTTGACCCGACCGTCGACGATGAAGGTCATGCCCGTCACACGGGCGGCCTCGTCGACGAAAGCGCGCACCTCGGCATCGCGCATGTTGATCATATATTGCGCGCTCACGCTGGCGGTCATCGTCATCGACAGGGGCGCCACGACCATCATGATGGCGGTCATCCAGGTTGCGCTTCTTTTCATGCTGCTACTCGGTCCTCAAAAACTGATGGCGATGGGCAGGCGCTCGGCGCCACGCTCCACGGTCAGGTTGATGCGCGCGCCGGGCTTCAATTCCCGGCGCAACATTTCGATGTCGGTGGTGTCGGCGATGCTGGTGCCATTGACCTCGACGACGATATCGCCGGGCGAAAGGCCGGTCTCGTCGAACAGGGCGCGGTCGGGGCCGGGCGTCAGGCGCACTCCGGTAATCTTGCCGCCGCGCATGCGCGGCGCGATGGCGAAGGCACGCGAGGGATCGCGCCCCTCGGTTCCCACCGGCCCGGCGGTCGGCGTCATCTCGGGCTGAGCGATGTCGGCAGGCTGCGATTCGTCGAGATAGAGTCGTTCGCGAATCCCGCCCCGGTCGATCACGATATAGTTGAAGCCCACTTCGGCAAGGCTCGCGCCGGGCAGGATTTCCTCGCCCACCGCGATGCTTTGCTGGGTGCCGTCGGGAAAGCCGATGATCGCGCTTCCGGTACCCGCGCCCTGGTTTACGGTGACTCCGAACAGTTCGAGATCGAGGCTCGTGACCTGGTTGGTATCCACGCTCGCGGGCTGGCCCGAGAAGGGATCGACGGTCGAGAGGATCGCGGTACGCGTCGCGGGCGCGGCGATGCGCGGCGGGGCAGGGCGCCAGTCGCCCAGCGGCCCGACCGGAGTGACCAGCACCCAGAGGAGGCGGGCAAGCAGGAATGCGAGAAGCGCGAGAAGGACGGCACGGGCAAGCAGGTGCAGCTGAGCCGCGCCCAGCCGGTCCCGCCACCACGGGCGATTCAAAATTCCAAGCCGCTTCTCGATGGCTCGACCCTCCGTCCCTTGCGACTTGGTAGCAGCGATTGGCCCGTTGGGGACTCTTTTCTTTCATCGGCGCGGCGACGGGCCATTGGCTGTGGGCCGTCGGCAACAGATTGAACTTGTTGCCTATTCTCCGGTGACGGCTGCGTCGGCGTTCCGCTCCGGCTTTGCTGCCGGTCTGTCATTTTGGCGTAACAGTCGCGCTCTAGGGGAGCTTGCAACACCTCCCGATGACGGGCCGATGGTGGGCAGAAGAAGGATTTGTTGGAAAATGCATAAGCTGATGATGCCGATCTTGCTCGGCGCCACTGCGCTTACGGCCGTTCCCGCCCATGCGCAGGAAAAGGACCCCCAGGTCGACGCACTGATCGCCGAGATCCAGGCGCTGCGTGCCGAGGTCGCCGAGTTGCGCGGCGAAGTCGAGGCCGGCAAGGCCGCCAAGGCCGACACCGCGATCAAGTTCAAGGCCACGCCCGAGCTTTCGACCGACGACGGCTGGAAGTTCAAGGTGCGCGGCCGGATGATGTATGATGCCGCGACCGTCGATGCGCCCGATGCCATCGACGATGCGGGTCTCGGTTTCTCTAACGAGATGCGCCGCGGTCGTCTCGGCGTCGAAGGCGATATGCCGGGCGGCTTCGGCTACAAGGCCGAGCTCGAATTCGCGGGCGGCGATGCCGAATTCACCGACGCCTATGTCTCCTATGAAAAAGGCGACATGGAATTCATCGTCGGCCAGCATAACAATTTCCAGGGCCTGGCCGAGCTGACCAGCTCGCTCCACACCCAGTTCTTCGAGCGCGCCGCCTTTACCGACGCCTTCGGATTCGAGCGCCGCGTCGGCGTGTCGGCCCAGTATAAAGGCGACAATCTTCTCGTGCAGGGTGGCCTCTTCACCGATGCCATCGGCGATCTGGACGAGAATAACAATTCGAACGGCGTCGATGGCCGCATCGTGTTCATGCCCGAGATGGGCGGCAACCAGCTGCACTTCGGCGGCTCGGCGCATTATCGCGCGCTCAACGATGCCGCTTCCTCGGTGCGCTACCGGGTGCGCCCGGCGGTGCATTCGACCGACGTGCGCTTCATCAACACCGGCGCGATCGGCGCGACCAGCGAAACCGGTCTCGGCCTCGAGGCAGCGGGCATCTTCGGCCCGCTCTATGTCGCGGGCGAGACCTTCTGGCAGAAGGTGGGTGGCAGCCCGGCGGGCGATCCGACCTTCTTCGGCGCCTATCTCGAAGGCGGCTATTTCCTCACGGGCGAAAGCCGCGGCTACAAGGGCGGCAAGTTCGACCGGGTGAAGGTCGCGAACGGCTTCGACAAGGGCGGCATCGGCTCGATCGGCATCAACGCTCGCTGGGATTATCTCGATCTCAACGACGCGGGCATCGTCGGCGGCACCCAGAATGCCTATCAGGCCTCGCTCAACTGGAAGCCGGTGGATTATGTACTGTTCGGGCTGAACTTCGCGCATATCGTCTATGGCGATGCGGCGATCCCGGCGGCAGGCGACCGCGACTATTCGGTCAACGTCCTCGGCCTGCGCGGACAGGTCGACTTCTAGGCTTCCCGCCGATCGGCGAAAAAGAAGGGGCGGTGCGCAACC
>NZ_JACICF010000002.1:332500-466635 GCF_014195685.1 Sphingomicrobium lutaoense
GGGCTAAAGGTATGCACCGAAGCTTAGGGTTCGTAGTTTACTACGAGCGGTAGCGGAGCGTTCTGTAAGTCTGTGAAGCGGAAGGGTAACCGACCGTGGAGATATCAGAAGTGAGAATGCTGACATGAGTAGCGATAAAGAGGGTGAGATGCCCTCTCGCCGAAAGACCAAGGGTTCCTGCGCAAGGCTAATCCGCGCAGGGTGAGTCGGCCCCTAAGACGAGCCCGAAGGGGGTAGTCGATGGGAAACAGGTTAATATTCCTGTACCTGGAGGTGTGTGACGGATGACGTAAATTGTTCTTCCTTATCGGATTGGAAGGGCGGTGAAGTTGTCCCAGGAAATAGCCCCTCCATTAAGACCGTACCCGAAACCGACACAGGTGGTCAGGTAGAGTATACCAAGGCGCTTGAGAGAAGGATGTTGAAGGAACTCGGCAAATTGCCTCCGTACCTTCGGAAGAAGGAGGCCCCGTCATTGGGCAACCAGTGGCGGGGGGCACAGGCCAGGGGGTAGCGACTGTTTATCAAAAACACAGGGCTCTGCTAAGTCGGCTTCAAGACGACGTATAGGGTCTGACGCCTGCCCGGTGCTTGAAGGTTAAAAGGAGGAGTGCAAGCTCCGAATTGAAGCCCAAGTAAACGGCGGCCGTAACTATAACGGTCCTAAGGTAGCGAAATTCCTTGTCGGGTAAGTTCCGACCTGCACGAATGGCGTAACGACTTCCCCACTGTCTCCAACATCTGCTCAGCGAAATTGAATTCTCCGTGAAGATGCGGAGTACCCGCGGTTAGACGGAAAGACCCCGTGCACCTTTACTGCAGCTTCAGAGTGGCAGTGGAAAACAATTGTGTAGGATAGGTGGGAGGCTTTGAAGCACTGGCGCCAGTCAGTGTGGAGCCGTTGGTGAAATACCACCCTGTTGTTTTTTACTGTCTAACCTCGAACCGTTATCCGGTTCAGGGACCCTCTGTGGCGGGTAGTTTGACTGGGGCGGTCGCCTCCTAAAGAGTAACGGAGGCGCGCGATGGTAGGCTCAGGACGGTTGGAAACCGTCTGCAAGAGTGCAATGGCATAAGCCTGCCTGACTGCGAGACTGACAAGTCGAGCAGAGACGAAAGTCGGTCATAGTGATCCGGTGGTCCCTCGTGGAAGGGCCATCGCTCAACGGATAAAAGGTACGCCGGGGATAACAGGCTGATAACCCCCAAGAGCTCATATCGACGGGGTTGTTTGGCACCTCGATGTCGGCTCATCACATCCTGGGGCTGGAGCAGGTCCCAAGGGTTTGGCTGTTCGCCAATTAAAGTGGTACGTGAGCTGGGTTCAGAACGTCGCGAGACAGTTTGGTCCCTATCTGCCGTGGGCGTCGATACTTGAAAGGAGTTGCCCCTAGTACGAGAGGACCGGGGTGAACATGCCTCTGGTGGACCTGTCATCGTGCCAACGGTGCAGCAGGGTAGCTATGCATGGACGGGATAACCGCTGAAAGCATCTAAGCGGGAAGCCTCCCTTAAGATAAGGTATCATAGAGTCGTGGAAGACTACCACGTTGATAGGCCGGGTGTGGAAGTGCGGTAACGCATGGAGCTAACCGGTCCTAATTACTCAATTCGCGCTTGATGGATCCCACCATCATCGACAGTTTTCGAGCTGTCGTGTGCGATCGCTCACTAGTTTGATCAAAGATTTCTGGAATTTCGATACGACGGTCCCATAGCTTGGTGACCATAGCGTCCGTGACC
Source organism: Sphingomicrobium lutaoense (assembly GCF_014195685.1). Lineage (GTDB taxonomy): Bacteria > Pseudomonadota > Alphaproteobacteria > Sphingomonadales > Sphingomonadaceae > Sphingomicrobium > Sphingomicrobium lutaoense. The sequence continues at coordinate 334,244 of NZ_JACICF010000002.1, forward strand.
CACCCGATCCCATCCCGAACTCGGCCGTGAAACCGGACAGCGCCGATGGTACTTATGCTTAAGCATTGGAAGAGTAGGTCGTCGCCAGGCTTTGCGACCGCCGTATCGAACCCATTCACATTGTCTTCGACAGCCGCTGCTTGAACCTCAGGCGGCGGCTTTCGTGTTTATAGGGCCGACAAGGCCCGTCCGGTGACGCGGGGTGGAGCAGTCCGGTAGCTCGTCAGGCTCATAACCTGAAGGTCGTAGGTTCAAATCCTACCCCCGCAACCACCGATCAGAAGCAGCGCTTCCCTCCTGCAGGGCGGCGCTTTTTTTGTGCCTGCAATCCTCCCCGCACGCCCGGGGGCGCAGGGGAGGGTCTGCTTTCCAACGTCAGGAAGCGCCGCCCTTGCGGGCCTTGGCGACCAGCTCGCGCATCTCCTTGAGATCGAGCCCACCCGGCACCAGCGAGCGGCCGATGATGAAGCCCGGCGTCCCCTCGAGCCCGAGCAGCGCCGCCTGGTGATCGTTGCGCGACATGAGCGCGCTGATCTTGTCGTCATGCTTCTTGAGATCGCTCTCTAATCGCGCCCAATCGACCCCCGCGCGCTTGGCGGCGGCGCGGATCTTGGCATCGTCGAGCGGTCCCTGCACTTGCATCAGCTGGTCGTGGAAGACACGATGCTTCTTCTGCCACATGCTCGCGATCGCGAGCCGCGCCGCCTTGTCCGAAGCCGCACCGAACACCGGCCAGTCGCGATAGATGATCCGCACCTTGCGATCGCTCGCGACCAGCTTCTTCAAGGTGCCATGCGAAGCGCGGCAAACGGGGCATTGATAGTCGGTATACATGACGATGGTCACGTCATACCCCCTGGGCGAATAGCGCGGAGCGATCGGGTCCTCGGTGAAATATTCCCGGCTGAGTTCGCCATTGGCAACGCTCGCGGCAAGATTGGCAGGGCTTCCCGCCAGCGCGACCCCGGCACTCGCCAGCGAAGCAAGCGCGGCTCCGCTCAAACAGATGAATTTACGCATACCGTTCCTCTTTCATTGGCCTTCGACCATGCACATCGCGTCTGAAGCTGGGCTGACGCAAGCGACGAGCGGTGCCCGCCAAGCCGTCGGTCGTGGGAAATGGATCGTCTTGCCCGAGTGGTCGTTGAAGATGATCCGTAAAGGATGTGCCGGCTCAGGCTAGCTTAAGCTGATCATTGTCATAAGGTTTTCCATGTTGCGTCACCTTCTCCCCGCCCGATCGCTTTGCCTCGCTCTTGCTGCGCTGTCACTTGCCGCGCCCGTGCATGTCCAAGCTGCCGCGCCCCAGGGAGCCGAGACGCCGCAATATAGCGATCTCGACCGTTTCTACGCCGCGCGCCCCGATCCGATCTGGGTCGGCGAAAAGGGGCTCAATGGAGCGGGACACGCGCTCCTCGCCCTGCTCGAAGGCGCGAAACGCGACGGGCTCGACCCGGCTGACTATCTCGACGCCGACCTCAAGAAGGCCCTCCGCGCCAAGCTGGACAAGCCCGAGGCGCGCAAGGCACTCGACCGCAGGCTCTCGGGCGCTTTCGTCAAATTCGTCCAGGACAGCCGCACGGTCCCTGCCTCGATGCCGGTCGCCATCGGCGATCGCTGGGCCTATCCGGGCCCGCCCTCGACGCTCGAAGTGATGAGTGCGCTCGCCGCCGATCCGATGGGCTATCTTCGCGATCTGCGCTGGATGCACCCCATCTATCGCGGCCTGCGTGAAGAGGTCACGCGCACCAGTGATCCCGCCGAACGGCGCATTCTTCTCGAGAATATGGACCGCGCGCGGCTGCTCCCCGTCAATCGCCCGCGTTACATCCTCGTCGATGCCGCCGCGGCCGAACTTTATGTCTATGAAGGCAATGCGCCGCGCGCCTCGATGCGCGTGATCGTGGGTGCCCCCGAGACCGAGACCCCGATGATCGCCAGCACCATCTACTGGGCGGCGCTCAATCCCTATTGGCATGTCCCGGGCCATATCACCCGCGATGCCATCGCCAAGCGCGTGCTGGCCGAGGGCATGAAATATTTCAACGGTCGCGGCTACCAGGTCGTTGACGAATGGTCGCACGACCCGAAGATCATCGACCCCAAGACGGTCGACTGGAAGGCGGTCGCCGAAGGCCGCAAGGAGATCAAGGTCCGCCAGAAACCCGGCCCCGGCAATGGCATGGGCAAGGTCAAGTTCCAGTTCCCCAACGATCTCGGCATCTATCTGCACGATACCCCGGGCAAGCATTTGTTCGACGAGGTCAGCCGCGACCTGTCGAACGGCTGCGTCCGCCTCGAGGATGCCGACGGCCTCGCTAAAATCCTGTTCGACGGCAAGGTGCCCGATTCCGACAAGCCCGAGGATCTCGTCAACCTGCCCACCCCGGTCCCGGTCTATCTCACCTATTTCACCCGTTTCCCGGGCGAAGGCGGGGTGGTGCGCCGCGCCGATGTCTATCGCCGCGACCAGCTGCGACAGGCCGCGGGCGAGACCCGCTCGGCCAACAGCGCCCGCTAGGCGCCCCACTTCCTCATCCAGCATTGCAGGCCGTCGCGCGCGCGTACGGCCCATCGCCGCGCGTCCATTGAACCTTGGACACCGTTGAGGCGTTGGTCTCCCTCGAAAGCGAAAAAACGTGTTATACATAAGCACTTAGCTTAATCATTCGAATAGGAGCCTGGCATGGCCGATACTGCACTCCAGGCCGCGAAGGAGCAGATCCTGCGCGCCCGCGAGGACAAGAGCCTGCGCCCCTCGATCGCCGGATTTTTCGACGAGGCGACCAATACGGTGACCTATGTCGTGCACGACCCGAAAAGCCGCAAAGCCGCGGTGATCGATTCGGTGCTCGACTATGAAGCCGCCTCGGGCCGCACCTCGAACGGCTCGGCTGACCGGGTCATCGAATATGTCCATTCGAACGACCTTGAGGTCGTCTGGCATATCGAGACGCATGCCCATGCCGACCATATCTCGGCCGCCCCCTATCTCCAGGAGCGGCTCGGCGGAAAGCTCGCGATCGGCCGTGACATCATCAAGGTGCAGGACGTCTTCGGCAAATTGTTCAATGCCGGCACCGAGTTCGAGCGCGACGGCTCTCAGTTCGACAAATTGTTCGTCGATGGCGAGACCTTCCGCATCGGCGAACTCGAAGGCATCGCGCTCCATGTGCCCGGCCATACGCCCGCCGACATGGCCTTCATCATCGGCGATGCCGATTTCGTCGGCGACACCATCTTCATGCCCGACTTCGGCACCGCGCGCGCCGACTTTCCGGGCGGCGATGCCGGACAGCTGTTCCGCTCGATCCGCCGCATCCTGTCGCTTCCCGACGAAACCCGGCTATTCCTGTGCCACGACTACAAGGCGCCGGGCCGCGATGAATATGCGTGGGAATCGACCGTCGGACAGCAGCGCCGCGAAAATGTCCATGTGAAGGACGGCGTCACCGAGGAGGAATTTGTCGAAATGCGAAACCGCAGGGACAAGGATCTGGCCATGCCCAAGCTCATCATGCCCAGCGTCCAGGTCAATATCCGTGGCGGGCGGCTGCCCGATCCCGAGGATAATGGCGTGAGCTACATCAAGATCCCGGTGAACGCCGTATGACCTTGCCAGGCTTTCCGGACGCAGCGCCTCTCGCGGGGCTGGGTGGCGGCATCCTCATCGGCCTCGCGGCCGCGCTGATGCTGCTGGGTGCCGGTCGCATCGCCGGCGTGTCGGGCATCAGCGCCCGCGCGCTGGGGATCAGCAAGACCGGCATGTCATCCTCGAGCGCATGGAGCTTTCTCATCGGCCTTCCTTTGGGCGCGCTGATCATCGCCTTCCTGCAGGGCGGCATTCCCGCGACTTTCGCGGGCCCCGTCCCGCTGGTGATCGCCGGACTGCTCGTCGGCGTCGGCACCCGCCTCGGCAGCGGCTGCACCAGCGGCCATGGCGTGTGCGGCGTCAGCCGGATGTCCAACCGCTCGGTGGTGGCGACCATCACCTTCATGGCAGCGGGCATCGCGACGGTGGCAATCATGAACGCCTTGGGGCTGGAGGTGCTCAAATGATCGGACGCATCCTTCCCCCGCTGCTTTCGGGCACCCTGTTCGGCGCGGGCCTCGCGCTCGGCGGGATGACCAATCCCGCGCGCGTGCGCGGCTTTCTCGACCTGTTCGGCGACTGGGATCCCACGCTTGCCTTCGTGATGGGCGGCGCGGTGATCGTGATGGCGATCGCCTGGCGCTTCCAGTCGGGAATGAAGCAGCCGCTGTTCGCTCCCAAGTTCGCCCTGCCCGACCGCTCGGACCTCACCTCCAGGCTGGTGATCGGCTCCTTGCTCTTCGGCGTCGGCTGGGGCGTCGCGGGGCTCTGTCCCGGGCCCGGTATCGCCGCGCTCGTGGTCGAGCCTTCTTCGGCGGTCATTTTCCTCGCCGCGATGTTCGCGGGGATGGGCCTCGTCCGGATCTTTGAAAAGGCGGCCTGATGGCGGCTCCCAAGGGACTGGCGCGCTATCTCCCCATTCTCGAATGGGGCCGGCAATATGACCGCTCGATCCTGACCAGCGACCTCGTCGCGGCGCTGATCGTCACGATCATGCTCATCCCGCAAAGCCTTGCCTATGCACTGCTTGCGGGACTGCCGCCGGTCGTGGGTCTTTACGCCTCGATCCTCCCGCTGGTCGCCTATGCGATCTTCGGGACCAGCCGAACGCTCGCGGTCGGCCCGGTCGCGGTGATCTCGCTGATGACCGCCTCGGCGGCGGGCGCGGTCGCCGCACAGGGAACCGCCCAATATCTCGAGGCCGCGATCACCTTGGCGATGCTGTCGGGCGCGATGCTCGCGATCCTCGGTTTTTTGCGCATGGGCTTCCTCGCCAACCTGTTGTCGCATCCGGTGATCAGCGGCTTCATCACCGCCAGCGGCATCCTCATCGCGACCAGCCAGCTCAAGCATATCCTCGGGGTGCGCGCGGGCGGCGACAATTGGCCCGACATGCTTTCCTCGCTCGCCGCGTCGCTCGGCACGGTCAACGGCTGGACGCTCGCGATGGGCCTGCCCACCACGCTGTTCCTTTTCTGGGTCCGCAAGGGATTGAAGCCCGCGCTCGAAGCCATCGGCCTCGCCCCGCGCATGGCGGGGATCATTGCCAAGGCCGGGCCGGTGATCGCGGTCGCGGCCACCATTCTCGCCGCGATCTTCCTCGACCTCGGCGACGAGGGCGTGAATCTGGTCGGCGCGATTCCGCAGGGGCTTCCGCCCTTCGCCCTGCCGTCCTTCGACATGGGCCTCATCGGCCAGCTCTGGGTGCCCGCGCTCCTTATCTCGATCATCGGCTTCGTCGAAAGCGTGTCGGTCGCCCAGACGCTCGCCGCCAAGCGTCGCCAGCGCATCGCGCCCGACCAGGAACTCATCGGCCTCGGCGCCTCGAACATCGCCAGCGCCTTTTCGGGCGGCTATCCGGTGACCGGCGGTTTTGCCCGCTCGGTGGTCAATTTCGACGCGGGCGCCGAAACCCCGGCGGCCGGCGCCTATACCGCGGTGGGGATCGCGCTTGCCTCGCTCTTCCTCACGCCGCTTCTCTTCAACCTGCCCATCGCCACGCTGGCCGCGACCATCATCGTCGCGGTGCTGAGCCTTGTCGATCTCAAGACCCCGGGGCGGTTGTGGCGCTATTCCAAGGCCGACTTCGCCGCCCATATGGCGACCATCCTCATCACCTTGTGGGCAGGCGTCGAACTGGGCGTGATCGCAGGCGTCGCGGTCGGACTGCTGCTTTATCTCTGGCGCGCCTCGCGCCCCCATGCGGCGATCGTCGGCCGAGTCCCCGGCACCGAACATTTCCGCAACGTGCTTCGCCACGAAGTGATCACCGACCCCGCGATCCTCTCGATCCGCGTCGATGAAAGCCTCACCTATCTCAACGCCCGCTGGCTCGAGGAATATGTGCTCGAACGCGTCGCCGACCAGCCCGAGGTCCAGCATGTCATCCTGATGGCCTCGGCGGTCAATGCGATCGACGCCTCGGGCCTCGAAAGCCTCGAGGCGATCAACCACCGCCTCAAGGACGGGGGCATTGCCTTCCATCTCTCCGAAGTGAAGGGCCCGGTGATGGACCGGCTGCGCCGCACCCACTTCCTCGACGAGCTGAACGGCAAGGTCTTCCTGTCGCACGACCATGCGGTTGCCGCGCTCGAAGGCGGGCAAGGGGTCGGGAAAGCTACGTAAAGCCCCCTGTCCGGCAGGCGATTAGACTCCCCGGCACGGCGCCCTGATGCGCGCCACCACCATACCCGAAGGGAGTGACAAGCCATGGCTACCACCGGATTGGACCTGTTCGACAAGACGATCCACACCACCAACATTTGGCTCAAGGAAATCATGGGGCAGATCGGCCCCGACCGCCAGACCGCCTGGAAGGTGCTTACCACCGTGCTGCGCGCACTGCGCGACCGGCTCACCCCCGAACTCGCTTCGCATCTTTCGGCGCAACTGCCGCTGATCGTGCGCGGGGGCTATTATGATCTCTACCAGCCCGGCCATGAACGGCCCGACGTGCATACCGAGGACCAGTTCATCGACGAGGTGCGCCGCGGTCTCAGCGACAGTCGCGGGGTCGATCCGCGCGATGCCATCCGCGCGGTTTTCATGGTCCTCGACGAACATATCTCGAAGGGCGAAGTCGAAAAGGTGCGCCAGGCATTGCCCAAGTCGATCCGCGACCTCTGGCCCGAAAATATCGCGATGCGCCCGCCGATGATGAAGGCCGGCCTGTGACGATCGACCAGCTCACTTCCTTCTTCGGCTGGATGACGGTGATCAATTTCGCCTTCCTGTTCGTCGCGGCTTTCATCCTGACGATGGCGGCGGGGCCGGTGATCGCGATTCACCGCCGCCTGACGGGATTGCCCGAGCGGCGGCTCCGGATCCTCTATGTGGACTTCCTCGCCCGCTTCAAGATGCTCGCGATCCTCTTCTCCTTCGCGCCTTGGCTGGCGCTCAAGATCATCGCCTAGACCGGCGTCAGGCTTCGCTCATCGGCGGCGGGGTTTCGCTCGGCGGGGGCGAGGGCATGGGGTCGGGCGGAATGCCCGGCGTCTCGGCGGGCCGCTCAGGGGCCGGGCCGGGATCGCGCACCGGCTCTTCGGGCGGGCGCGGGTTGGGCAGTTCGCGTGGCGGCTTGCCGCCCGATAGGCCGCCGCGACGCTCGGCTCCCGAATTCGCTTCCTTGCTCATCGGAATATCAAGCGCCGCGGCACGGCTTTGGTTGCATGAACCCATCAGGCGAGCGCCAAATTGGGCTCGCTCGCTTCCATCACCTTGGCCAGCGTTTCGCCCGCGAGCTTTGCCGACCCGCGCTGGGCGATGTCATCGAGGCTCAGCACCCCGACCAACTTGTCCTGCTTGTCGAGCACCGGCAGGCGGCGGAAATGGCCTTTCTTCATCTGGTCCGCGGCGCTCTCGATCGAATCGCCTTCATGGCAGCAGGTGGCGGGACTGGTCATCGCTTCGCGCACGCTCATGCTCTGAGGGTCCTTCCCCTGCGCCAGCCCGCGGGTCACGATGTCGCGATCGGTAATCACCCCGAGGATGCGTCCTTCCTCCTCGACCGGAAGTAGGCCGATATTCTGCGATTGCATGATGCGGGCGACATTGGCCAGATTCTCCGACGGCTGGACCGACTTGGCTTCCTGGCTCATCAACTTGTTGATCTGCATGCTCTTTCTCCAATGGATGGGGAAATCCGGCTCTACACCCCGATGCCCGGCGGGGCGTTGATCCCGGTCAAGCGCCGCGCCGCGCCGGGCTAAGTATCTTCCCCGAATGTCTCCGCACGCGCGGGCGCGTAGGAAGGATTTCGAGGAGACGGGACCCATGACGGACATGCCCTGGCAGCGCGGCGTCGCCGATCGCGATTGCAGCTTGCATTATGTCGGACAGCGCATCGCGCTCGCAGGCGCGGGAGAAAGCATTTTCCGCGAGGAGGAACCGTCATCGCTCTATGTGAAGCTGCTCTCGGGCGCGGGCCGCCTGCTCCGCTATGACGAGGAAGGCCAACGCAACCTCATCGCCTTCGTCCTACCCGGCGAAATCGCCGAACGCCCGCTCGCAGGCCGTCACCGCTTCACGCTCGAAGCCGCTTCGGACTGCAGCTATGTGCTCGAAGAGGAAGGCGTGGTCGCTCCCCGGCTGGAAACCGGCGTTGCGCTGGCAGGGGGCGTCGATCGGCTCGCCGAACGCGGGATTCTCTTGAGCCGCCATCACATCCCGAGCCGGATCGCAGCCTTCCTCCTCGGCATCGCCCCCCGCTTGCTGCCCGGTGGCGCGGGACTGCGCTTCCCGCTCTCGCAGGTCGACATGGCCTGCTATCTCGCGACCACGCCCGAGACGATCTGCCGCACACTGCGCCGCTTCCGCGAACAGGGGCTCATCGAACAGCCCGCGCAGGACCGGCTCGTAATCCGCGACGAAGCAGGGCTGCGCCGCGCGGCCGGGCTGCAACGCCGCCTGCTCATGGCATGAAGGAGGGATCCGGTACCCTTCTCCGAATAACTCAATGGCTCATCACCAGCCCGACCGGACAGGATTTCAGAAGGCTGCGCGTGACTCCGCCGAACAGATATTCGCCTACCCGGCTATGGCTGTAGGCACCCACGACGAGATAGGGATTTTCCGACAGACGCGCATGACCGAGCAGGACGGTCTCGACTTCGTCCTCGTCGAACGGCTCGACGTGCAGCTCGGCATGGACATCGTGGCGCGACAGATATTTGAGCAGTTCGGTGCCCGGGAATTCCTCTTCCTTCTCCTCGACCGTCACCACCTTGACGTCGCTCGCCAGCCGCAGGAAGGGCACGCTGGTGCGCACCGTATTGGCAATCTCGTAGCTGCCGTCCCAGGCAATCACCGCGGTCCCCTTGGGATCGACATGATGGTCGTCATCGCCTGGAATGAAGACCGGGGTGCGGGACCGGGTCAGGATCTCGCCCAGCCGCGCCAGCGCCGAGGACCAGCCGATCGCCCGGTGGACATGGCGGCTGGTGACAAGCAGGTCGGCCATCGCCGCGCGATGGACGATGGCAGTGATCGCATGGCCCGTTTGCCGGTTATAATCCCAGGACACGTCCTCGTTGCCCAATTCCTCGCGCAATTCCTTTTCGAAGGCCTCGCCGCGCTCGTCGATCGCCTTGGTGAGCTGGCCGAGCCCGTAGAGATCGCCGAACCCGCCCGAGGTCACATAGGCCTCGTAGGGCGAGACCTGCAGGCAATGAAGATGCCCGCCGGTCGCCCGGGTCCAGGCCAGCGCGGCTTCGGTTACGGCCTGGATGCGTTCGTCATCCTGCGCATCGAGAAGAATGGTGGTCATGTCGGCCTCCCTTGGTCGGGGGCCTGTCTAACTTTCGGGGAAGGGGCGGGGCATTGGGATTGATACGGATGCACCGCTCTCGCCGCCGCGCGCCATTTGGCCTATGGTGCGGGCCACGCTCGGGGGAAGGACGCCCACGCCATGGCTGACCGGGACCAGGACCAAAATGCGCCCGCGGGGGTCGAGGGCGTGGCGTCGCGCGTCCCGCTCGCTGCCATCGCCGAAGCGGTCCCCGACGCGATGATCCTCATCGACGAGACCGGCCATATCGAGGCCTTCAGCAAGAGCGCCGAACAGATGTTCGGCTATGGCGAGGCCGAGGTGCTGGGCGAGAATGTCAGCATGCTCATGCCCTCGCCCCACCGCGAACGGCACGACCAATATATCAACCGCTATCTCACCACGGGACAGAAGCGCATCATCGGGATCGGCCGCGCCACTCGCGCGCGCCATCGCAGCGGGCGGACCTTTCCCATCGACCTCCATGTCGGTGAAGCGATCATCGATGACCGCCGCTTCTTCGTCGGCTTCATCCAGGACGTCAGCCGCCAGCACCAGAACGAGCGCCAACTGCATGGGCTCCTGCGCGACCTCGCGCGCGCCGACCGCATCACCCGAACGGGAACGATTGCCTCGGCGATCGCGCATGAACTCAACCAGCCGCTCGCCGCCATCTCCAACTATGTCGAGGCCGCCGCCGCGATCGCTGCCGGCCAGCAGGAAGGCAGCACAAAGATCCGCGAAGCGCTCGCCCATTGCGCCGACGAGGTCGAGCGCGCGGGCACGATCATCCGCCGCATCCGCGAATTCGTCAGCCATGGCGACGGCGAGCGCCGCAAGGAATCGCTCGCCAACATCATCGAGGAAGCGGTCGCGCTGGCGCTCGCCGACGGGGACGGCGCCAATGTCACGATCTCGACCCATATCGACGAGGCCGCCGACTGGCTGCTGGTCGATCGCATCCAGGTCCAGCAATGCCTCGTCAACCTCATCCGCAATGCGCTCCAGGCAATGGAAAAGGTCCGCGACAAGAGGATCGAAATCCATGCGCGCCCGGCTGCCGATGACATGGTCGAACTGGCGGTCGCCGACAATGGTCCCGGCATCGACCCCGCGATCGCCGACCGGCTGTTCCAGCCCTTCCTTACCACGCGGCGCGACGGCATGGGGCTCGGCCTGTCGGTCTGCCATCGCATCGTCGAGGCGCATGGCGGGCGCATCTGGGCCGAAAAGGGCAAGGATGGAGGTAGCGTCTTCCGCTTCACCCTTCCCGCTCCACCCGCCGCGAAGGAAGCCCCATGACCGAGCCTTTCTCCGTCTATATCGTCGATGACGACCCGGCGATGCGCCGCTCCATCGCTTTCCTCCTCGACCAGCAGCGCCGCCCCTCGCGCAGCTTCGAAAGCGGCGAGGCTTTCCTGCGCGAAGTCGACCGTCTCGAACCCGGCTGCATCCTCCTCGACATCCGCATGCCGGGCCGCGACGGGCTCGAGATCCAGAAATTGCTGGGGGAGAAGGGAGTGCGCTCGCCGGTGGTGATGATCACTGGCCATGGCGATGTCGCGATGGCGGTGAAGGCAATGAAGGAAGGCGCGGTCGATTTCCTCGAAAAGCCCTTCCGCAGCGAAGCGCTGATGAACGCGATCGAGAGAGCGGGGCAAAGGCTCGAACGCCATGCCCGCCATCTCCATGATGCCGAGGAGGCACGACTGCTCCTCAACGGCCTCACGCCGCGCGAACGCGATGTCGTCGCGGGGCTGGCGCGCGGCCACCCCAATAAGACCATCGCCTATGATCTCGGCATCAGCCCGCGCACGGTCGAGGTGCACCGCGCCAACCTGATGGAAAAGCTCGAGGCGCGCAGCCTCTCGGACGTGCTCCGCATCGTCTTCGCCGCCGAGGAAGAGGGCTAGATCAGCTTCATCTCGGCGATGCGATAGGGACAGACATCGCCATCGGCCTCGGTGATGGTGAGATAGTTTCCGGCCGAGATCGGATGGTTGGCGAGCCGTGCCAGCATCTCGTCGTCATCGGGCCCGTCGCGATAGGAAAAGGCCCAGTCCCCGCCGGTCGGGATGAGCTGGCCAACCAGTTCGGGCTCGTTGGGCCAGAAGCGCCGCACGATCGCGCGCGAGGACGTCTTGCGGATCGCCTCGCCGTCGATGACCCCCGCGCGCCCCACGGGCAGATGGAGGATATAGCCCCGCGCCGCCGATCCCTGCGGGAAGGCAGGCGTTCGCGCCAGTTCGAGGCGCACCGCATACCAGTCGGAAAGATGCTCGTTCATCGACCGGCGCGCCTCATGACCGGCAGCTGTTGAGGCCGAGCAGCCGGTAAAGCGGGCAGAAGCTGAAAAGACTGGTGAGGATGAGGATCGCCGCAATGATCATCGCCGCGGCCGCCAGCCCACCTCCGATGACGCCGAACACGGCCAGCGAGAGGAGAATTGCCGCGGCGGCATAGCGGCTGATCCGGTCGGCGGTTCCGACATTGGCGTGCATGATGGTCCTTCCTTTCCGCGACGAGAATGCGCGGGGAGGATCCTAGGAAGGCGGGCATGGCCCCCGCCATCGGTTAGACTACTTAGCGGATGCCCATGTGATTGGGGCCGAATACCATTTCCCCACCATAATAGCCCTGCATGATGAGCGCCGCGGCAAGAATGAACAGCCCGATCCGCAGTCGGGTGCGCCCCGCGTCGCGAAGCGCGAACCATGCGGTGACGAGCGCGACCAGCGCGATTCCGGTCCCGTTCCAGCGGTGGATGGCAAGGATTTCCGACCGGTCGGATAGCCGCCAGCCCGCCGCGAACCAGCCGAGCAGCGCCGCCAGTGCCGCCCCGATCGCGCCTCCCGCGACGAGAAAGCGCACCGTCGGCTCCAGCCCGAGGCCGGGCCGCGCCATCAATGCCAGTTCGGCAAGAAAGGCGACCAGCAGGAGAGCGATGGGAAAATGCGCCGCGACCGGGTGGAGCCGGCCGAGGAAATCGCTCGCCGAAGTCGCGCGGTTCTTCTCGATCGCCGCCTGCAGCGCTTCCTCGGCACTGATCGGCGGCGGCGCGGGCGCGTGCATCTCCTCGCCCTCGTGATGGATCATTTCCTCGGGCGAGGGCATGCCCAGCTGGTTGGCCATCGCTTCCATCTGCGCCATCTCGGCATCGGTCATGTCTTCCTTGTGCCCCTCGTGCGCCGGCGCGGGGCCGGCAAGGAGGAAGAGGGCGAGAATGGCGGCCTTGAGGCGGAAAAAGCGGTTCATGCCTATCCTTACGCAGGGCGCGGCGCTCTCCCTCATGTTTGACTTTGAGGGATCGGCCGCGTCACAACGTAACAGCCCATGCAGCAGGCAAGGGCAAGGGAACGGAAAAGAGTGATGACGACGAGGCAGGATGACGCCAGGCAAGGCGAAACCATGGTACCCGAAGCCTTCATGCAGGGTGTCTGGGCCCGCGTCGCGCAGCTCGCCGAAGCGGCCGAGCGCCGCCGCCGCACGGGGCTTCTCATGGGAATGGTGACGGTCGCGCTCGGCGCGGGCTTCGCTACCATCGAGGCACCTGCCCATGCCGACCAGCCGCGCTACGGGCTCGTCGACGTGGCTGCGCTGTCGCCCTCGACGCTGCTGCGATGACAATGCAGGTCACGCGCCGCCACATCGTCCTCGCGCTCCTGCTCGCGGTGCTGGCGGGGTCGCTGGGCGCGCTGGCCGCCTCGCAGTGGGGCAGCGCCGACGAACGGCCCAGCATTCATGATTTCCTCCATGATGAACTCACTCTCACGCCCGAACAGGACGCCGCGCTCGACCGGGTCGAGGAGGATTTCGCCGCCGAGCGTCAGCGGCTCGAAGAGGAATTGCGCCGCGCCAACGCCCGCCTCGCCAGGGCAATGGAAGAAGAGCATCGCTACGGCCCCAAGGTCAGCGCGGCCATCGACGATGTCCATGGCGCGATGGGCGAACTGCAGAAGGCGACGATGCGCCACATCTTCGCGATGCGCGAACTTCTCGACGAGGAGCAGGGCCGCGCCTTCGACCGGCAGATCAGCCGTTCGCTGACCGGCCCGCAGCGCGAATAGGGCGCGTGGCCCGGCCGGAGGAAGAGGAACGGGAAGCGGCGCTGGTGCGAAAGGTCGCCGCCGGCGAACGCGAGGCCTTCGACCGCCTCGTCCTCCCGCTCGTCCCGCGCCTCCTCGGCATCGCGCGCCGGATGCTCGGCTCGACCAGCCAGGCCGAGGACGCGGTTCAGAATGCGCTCGCCGCGGTATGGAGGACCCGCCAGCGGCTCGAACCCGACCGCCCGGTGCTGCCCTATCTGACCACCGTCACGCTCAACAAGTGCCGCGACCAGCTTCGCCGCCGCAAGGCCGCGCGCCTCTTCGGCCTCGGGCAGGATGCCGCCGACGAGCGCGACGAGGCCCCCGACCCGGAAATGCGCGTAGGCGACACGATGGCGCTTTCGCAGGTCCAGTCCGAGATCGACCGATTGCCCACCCGCCTCAAGGAAGCGCTCGTGCTCATCGCGATCGAGGGAATGAGCCACCGGCAAGCCGCCGCGCTCACCGGCACCACCCCCAAGACCATCGAGATGCGACTTTATCGCGCCCGCAAGCGTTTGCGCCACGCGATCGATTTTTTTGAGGGATAATCCCCTTCCCGGTCGTAAGAAGCCCCGAAAGAGCAAACGCCCCCCCCGGAAGGATATTGCGTGCCCACTATCGATCGTAGGAAATTCATCAGCGGCGGCCTCGGCGCTGCCGGGCTCCTCGGCCTCAACGCGGCGATGCCCGCCTGGGCGCGGGGCGCCGATATCGGCCATGGCCTCGTCCGCCAGGGCTTCGATGAAGTGCGCGGCCCGCGCATCGACCTCGATGTCCGCCACAGCCGCACTCGCATCGCGGGCCATTCGGGCCATGCGATCGCGGTCAACGGCAGCGTGCCCGGCCCCCTGCTCCGGCTCAAGGAAGGCACCACGGTCCAGCTCGCGGTGCACAACCATCTGGGCGAGGACACCTCGATCCACTGGCACGGCCTTCTCGTGCCCTTCCATCTCGACGGCGTCCCGGGGGTCAGCTTCCCGGGCATCGCGCCGGGCCAGACCTTCGTCGCCGAATTCCCGGTCCGCCAGAGCGGCACCTATTGGTGGCACAGCCATTCGGGCCTCCAGGAACAGATGGGCCATTATGGCGCGATCGTCGTCGATCCGGCGGGCCCCGATCCGATCGAGGCCGACCATGACTATGTGATGGTGCTCTCGGAGTTCAGCCGCCTCCACCCGCACACCGTCTTCGACAAGCTCAAGAAGGGCGAAGGCTATTTCAACTATCAGCAGCGCCACTGGACCGACGATTATCCGCTGACCGGAGAGGAACGGCGGATGTGGGCCAGGATGCGCATGATGCCGACCGACATTCTCGACGTCTCGGCGCCCAACTATACCTATCTCGCCAACGGCCACGCCGCCGATGACGGGCTCGAATATCGTTTCTCGCCGGGTCAGCGGGTGCGCCTGCGCATCGTCAATGCGGGCGCGATGACCTTTTTCAACATCCGCATTCCCGGCCTTTCCTTCGAGGTCGTCGCCGCCGATGGCCAGCCGGTCGTGCCGGTGAGCGTCGAGGAACTGCAGATCGGCCCCGCCGAGACCTATGACATCCTCGTCACGCCGGGTTCGGCCGAGGCCTATACGATCGTCGGCGAATCGATGGACCGCTCGGGCATGGCGGTGGCCACGCTCGTCCAGCGCCCGGGCGCGCGCGCCGAGGTGCCGGCGCTTCGCGATCCGCCGCTTCTCACCATGGCCGACATGGGCATGGCAGGACATGGCGAGGGGGGTCATGGCGGCCACGGAGGCCATGGCGGTCATGGCGACAGTTCGGGCTATGGCGGCATGGACATGGGCGACATGAACATGCGCGATACCTCGCTGCTTCCTCCGACGGTGAAGGCCGGGCCCGGGGTGGACATGGTCGCCCCCAATCCCGTCGACCGCATGGGCGATCCGGGCATCGGGCTCGACAAGGTCGATCACCGCGTCCTGCGCTACACCGATCTTCGCGCGCTCCATCCCAACAAGGACAACCGCACGCCCTCGCGGCTGGTCGAGATCCACCTGACGGGCAACATGGAACGCTATATGTGGTCGTTCGACGGCCAGAAGTTCAGCGCCGTTTCCGACGATCCCATTCGCTTCGCCTATAACGAGCGCGTGCGGGTCAAGCTCGTCAACGACACGATGATGGCACACCCCATCCATCTGCACGGCCATTTCTTCGAATTGGTCAACGGCTCGCCCAAGGGCCGCCAGCCGCTCAAGCATACGCTCAACGTGCAGCCGGGCGGCAGCGCCCAGTTCGACCTCACCGCCGACGAGCCGGGTGACTGGGCCTTCCACTGCCATCTTCTCTACCACATGCACGCCGGGATGTTTCAGATCGTGACGGTTGCCTCGCCCCAGGGAGGCCAGTCATGAGCCTCACTCTCGCTCTCCTGCTCGCGCTCCAGCAGCACCAGCATCATCACCCGCCCAAGGCCAAGCCCGCGACGAGCGCCAGCCAGCCCGCGAAGAAGCCTGCGGCCAAGACCGCTCCCAAGGCAGCCCCGAAGCCTGCCCCCAAGGCCTCGACGCACGGCCATGCGGGCCACGCCAAGCCTGCTGCCAAACCCGCTCCCAAGGCAGCGCCGAAGCCCGCTCCCAACCCGGTCGCCAGACCCGCCGCGACGACGCAACAGGTCGACCATTCCGCCCATGCGATGCCGCAGGACGATCCCCATGCGGGTCACGACATGGCCATGCCGCAGGTAGACGACCCCCACGCCGGCCACGACATGGGCGATGAGGATCCCCACGCGGGCCATGACATGGGCAAGGACGATCCCCACGCCGGCCACGACATGATGGTCATTCCCAAGGCCCCGCCTCCGCCCGAAGCGGGCAGCGGCCCCGCGCGCGCCGCCGAAGCGCTATGGGGCAAGGAAGCGATGGACCGCGCCCGCGAAAAGCTGCGCATCGAGAATGGCGGCCAGAAGGTCTTCTGGTTCCAGGCCGACCGTGCCGAGCTGCGTGTCGCCGACGAAGGCGAGAATTACCTCTGGGACGTCCAGGGCTATTATGGCGGCGATCTCGACAAGTTCTGGTTCAAGAGCGAAGGTGAAGGCGAATGGGGCGGATCGCTCGAAGGCGCCGACGTGCAGGGTCTCTGGTCGCACGCCATCGCGCCCTACTGGGACCTCCAGACCGGCATCCGCCAGGACCTGACCGGCCCCGCGCGCACCTATGCCACCGTCGGAATCCAGGGGCTTGCGCCCTATCTTTTCGAGGTCGATGCCGGGCTGTTCCTGTCGAACAAGGGCGACCTGACCGCCGATGTGGAAGTCGAACTCGACCAGCGCATCACCCCGCGGCTGATCCTCCAGCCGCGCGCCGAACTGTCGCTTGCCGCGCAGGACGTTCCCGAACTGGGCGTGGGCGCGGGTCTCTCGTTCGTCGAGGCGGGGGTTCGCCTGCGCTACGAATTCGCCCGCGAATTCGCGCCCTACATCGGCCTCGAACAGGAGTGGCTGGTCGGCGGGACGGCCGATTTCGCCCGCGCCGAAGGCCATGCCGCCCGCCGCACCAACATCGTCGCCGGTATCCGTTTCTGGTTCTAGGAGAATGACTATGAAAAGCCTGATTGCCCCCATTGCCCTTCTCGGCATCCTCGCCGCGCCCGTTCACGCGCAGCAGGAAGGTCATCAGCATCATCCCGAAGGCCATGGCCCGACCGGCGAGGAAAATGCCGAGATGATGGCCGACAGGGACGCCATGCACGCCCGCCACCAGGAAATGATGGCCAAGCACAAGGAAATGAAGGCCAAGTGCAAGGAGATTATGGACGGCAGCGAGGAGATAAAGGCCAAGTGCAAGAAAATGATGGCCGGGCATGCCGGTCATGACATGCACAAGATGCATGGCGAACATCAGGCGAAGATGATGGAAGGCGCCATGGGCACGCTCAAGGCCTATCGCGACGCGCTCGTCGCGCTCGATGCCGATGCCATGACTTCGCTGTTCGCCGAGGACAGCCATGTCTTCGAAAATGGCAAATATGAAGGCAGCTTCGCGGACTATATGGAACATCATCTCGGGCCCGAGCTGCACGCCATCAAGAGCTTCACCTTCACCGATCCCACGATCGACGTCGAAGTGATGGGGCATATGGCGCTGGGCCGCGAAACCTATCGCTACGACATCACGCTCGATGATGGCCGCGAGATCGCGCGCCAGGGAACGGCCACCTCGGTGCTCAAGCATGACGCAACGGGTTGGAAGATCATTCGTTATCACAGTTCATCGCGCACCCCGCGCTAGGGCGGCGCTTTTTCCACCCACAGCGGGAGAGGAAGCATGAGCTATTATTTTGCCCGCCAGATCGAGGGCATGGACATGGCAAAGGTCGAGGAACGCGCCCGCGAGGCGCTGTCCTCGGCAGGTTTCGGCATCCTCACCGAGGCCGACGTGTCGGCCACGCTCAAGGAAAAGATCGGGGTCGAATTCCGGCCCTACAAGATCCTCGGGGCCTGCAATCCTGCTCTCGCGCATGAAGCGCTCAAGGTGGAGGACAAGATCGGCACCATGCTTCCCTGCAATCTCATTCTCCAGAAGCTGGACGATGGCCGCATCGAAGTCGCGGCGATCGATCCGGTCGCTTCGATGCGCGCCATCGACAATCCCGATGTCCGCCAGGTCGCCGAGCAGGTGGCCGGCAAGCTCAAGGGAGTGATCGAAGCGATCTGACCATCATCAAGGGGCGGGGGCCGAACTTCAGTACAGAGGGAATTCATGAACGACCGGATGCACCACGCCCCTTCGGAAAAGACCAAATGGCTCAGATTCTTCGGCATGATCGCGACCGCGACCGTGACGATGTTCTTCCTAATGTACCAGCTGGTCTACGAAGGCAGCCATCTCACCTTCAGCATGAACCGGCTGATTTCCTCGCTGGTCTCCGGCTCGGTGATGGTCATCATCATGCTTCTCTTCATGTGGAATATGTATCGCGACAAATCGACCAAGATGATGGTCCTCGTCGCCGCGCTCATCGCCTTTGTCGGCCTGCTCTTCATCAACCGCGGACAGGCGCTGATCGACGACGAACATTTCATGAAGTCGATGATCCCGCACCATTCGATCGCCATCCACAATGCGCGCAAGGGCGACATTTCGGACCCCCGCGTTCGCAAGCTCGCCGACGAGATCATCGAGGCGCAGGTGCGTGAAATCGCCGAGATGAAGCTGCTGCTCGAGGATATCGAGCGCAACGGCAAGCAGGGCGACGGAACCGCGCTTCCCCCGGTCCCCGCCGAACTTACCCCCGAACTTTATGACAAGGCTAGGGAACGGCTCGAAAAGCCCGTTACTCCCGAACTGCGCGACGCAGTCACCGTCGAACGATAAGCGAAAGGAACGCGGCCATGACCGATACGAATGACGAAGGCAGCTGGGACGTTCCCGAGCTCGAACATGCCGAACTGGTGCAGATGCGCATCCGGCTCATCGCGCTCGAGACGATCGTCGCCGCGCTTCTGTCCACCGCCAGTGACGAACAGCGGCAGATCGTCGCAGCCTATGCCGACAATATCCGTGCGCGCCCCGATGCCAAGCGCCATCCCCTCACCGAATATGCCGCCGAGGAAATCGAACGCCTCCTCAACCGCTCGGACAGCGCCTGATAGACGCGCGCGACTTGGCGGGCCGGGGCGGGGTTGCTAAGGGCCGCCCCAGCCCGCCCAGCCAGACGAGACCCCCGCGCCATGAGGCCCGAAACCCCGCCATCCTCGGTGATGGCCTTCTACTGCTTTTCCCGGTTCGACGCGCCCGCCGCGCTGCGGGCGCCGCTGATCGAGCGCTGCGAAGGCCTTGGCATCAAGGGCACCATCCTCCTCGCGCCCGAAGGATTGAACGGCACAGTCGCCGGAACCCGCCCCGCGCTCGAAGAATTGCTTGCCCATCTGCGCGCGCTGCCGGGCTGCGCGGCGATGCCCGTCAAATGGTCGACCGCCAGCACGCCTCCTTTCCACAGGATGAAGGTCCGTCTGAAGCGCGAGATCGTCACCATGGGCGTCGAGGGCATCGATCCCGGACAAATCGTCGGCACCTATGTCCCACCCGCCGAGTGGAACGAACTGATCGCCGACCCCGACACGATCCTCATCGACACGCGCAACGATTATGAAGTCGCGATCGGCACCTTCAAGGGCGCGATCGACCCCCAGACCCGCAGCTTCGGCGACCTGCCCGGCTGGTTGCGCGAACAGCGCCCCCGCTGGGAAGCCGAAGGCCGAACCCCGCGCGTCGCGATGTTCTGTACCGGCGGAATCCGCTGCGAGAAATCGACCGCTTTCCTCAAGGCCGAGGGCGTGGACGAGGTCTATCACCTCGAAGGCGGCATCCTCGCCTATCTCGAACAGGTCGCGCCCGCAGAAAGCGTCTGGGAAGGCGACTGCTTCGTCTTCGACGAGCGGGTCAGCGTCGGCCACGGGCTGAAGGTCGGCGACTACCGGCTGTGCCGCGCCTGCCGCATGCCCGTCTCCGCCGCCGACCGCGCCTCGCCTCTCTACGAGGAAGGCGCCAGCTGCCCCGCCTGCCACGACATCCGCAGCGAGGAGCAGCGCCGCCGCTACCGCGAACGCCACCGCCAGACACAGCTCGCCGCCCGGCGCGGCAAGACCCATGTCGGCGCCCGCCCGCCGGAAAGCGAATGAGCTTGCCCATCCTCTACAGCTTCCGCCGCTGCCCCTTCGCGATCCGCGCCCGCTTGGCGCTTCATGCCAGCGGCACCGAGGTCGAACATCGCGAGATCCTGCTGCGCGACAAGCCAGAGGAGATGCTCGCTGCCTCGCCCAAGGGCACCGTCCCCGTGCTCGTCCTTGCCCAGGGCAAGGTGATCGACGAAAGCATCGAGGTGATGCGCTGGGCGCTCGGCCGCAACGATCCCGAAAGCTGGCTCGAAGGCGACGACCCCGCGCTCATCGAGCGCATCGACGGTCCCTTCAAGCATCATCTCGACCGCTACAAATATGCCTCGCGCCACGACAGCGACGAAATCGCCCACCGTACCGCCGCTCTGGAAATCCTCGCCGAACTCGAAGCGCGGCTGGAAAAGCAGCCCTATCTTTGCGGCCCCCGATGGACGATGGCCGACGCGGCAGTGATGCCCTTCGTCCGCCAGTTCGCGATGCACGACCGCGCATGGTTCGATGCTCAACCGCTGCCGCGCCTCCGCGCCTGGCTCGACGCAGCCCTCGCTTCACCCCGTTTTGCCGAAGTGATGGTCAAGCACCCCCTCTGGCAAGCCGAAGGCTAGAGCGCCTCGACGATGGTGGCATTGGCGATGCCGCCGCCCTCGCACATCGTCTGCAGGCCGAAGCGCCCGCCCCGCCGCCGCAGCGCATGGATTAGCGTCGCCATCAGCTTGGTCCCGCTCGCCCCGAGCGGATGGCCGAGCGCGATCGCCCCGCCATGAACGTTGAGCCGCTCGGGATCGGCACCCGTCTCCTTGAGCCAGGCCAGCGGCACCGGCGCAAAGGCCTCGTTGACTTCATAAAGGTCGATATCGTCATGCCCGCGCCCGGCTCGTTCGAGCACCCGCGCGGTCGCGGGAATCGGCTCCATCAGCATGATCACCGGATCGCCCGCGGTCACCGCCAGCGCATCGATCCGCGCCAGCGGAGTGAGCCCATGTTCGGCCAGCGCCTTCTCGCTCACCACCATCACGCCCGAGGCGCCATCGCAGATCTGGCTGGCATTGCCCGCGGTAATCCTGCCGCCCTCGCTGATCGGATCGAGACTGGCGAGCCCTTCCATCGAGGCATCCTCGCGAATCCCCTCGTCACGGTCGTGGCAGATCGCATTACCCTCGCGGTCCACTCCGTCGAGCGGCAGGATTTCCGCCTCGAAAGCGCCTTCCCGCGTCGCTTCGGCGGCCTTGCGATGGCTCGACAAGGCAAAGGCATCCAATTCCTCGCGCGCCATCTGGTAATCGGCGGCGATCATCTCGGCGCCTGTGAACTGGCTGAACTGGGTGACGCCATAGCGCTCTAGGATTGCGGGGCTCCACGGACCTTTGCCTACCCCCGCCTTCACCGCCAGCATGGTGGGCGATCCCATCGGCACCCGCGTCATGCTTTCGACTCCGGCGGCGATCACCACGTCCTGCGTCCCGCTCATCACCGCCTGCGCGGCGAAATGGAGCGATTGCTGCGAGCTGCCGCACTGGCGGTCGATGGTCACCGCGGGCACGCTGTCGGGAAGCGAGGAAGCGAGCACGCAGCTTCGCCCGATATGGAAGCTCTGCTCGCCGACCTGGCTCACGCAGCCCATGATGACATCCTCTATGGCGGCGGGATCGATCCCGCTGTCGGCGACCAGCGCATCGAGAATCCGCGCGCCCATGTTGGCGGGATGCCACTCGCGGAGCGCTCCGCCGCGCTTGCCGCCTGCGGTCCGCCGCGCCGCCATCACATAGGCCTCGCCCATCATCGCTCTCCTCGAAAGATCAGGGGAAAAGGGGGTAGGCCGCGCGCTCCCGCTCGGCAAGTCTTGGGCGGGGAGACCATCGCCAAGCCCGCGCTTTGCCGCTACCGCTTGGGCCATGACCGCAACGCTTGCGCCCTTCCACCTCGCCTTCCCGGTCGACGATCTCGCCGCCGCGCGCCGCTTTTATGGCGAGCTTCTCGGTTGCCGCGAAGGCCGGTCGAGCGCCGAATGGGTCGATTTCGACTTCCACGGCCACCAGATCGTCGCCCATCTCGCCCCCGATGCGGGCGACCGCGCATCCAACCCGGTTGACGGCCATGAGGTGCCGGTCCCCCATTTCGGGCTGCTGCTGCCGGTCGCCCAGTGGCAGGCCCTTGCCGACTGTCTCGAAGCGGCAGGCACCGACTTCGTGATCGCGCCCCATGTCCGTTTCGAGGGCAAGGCAGGCGAGCAGCATGTCATGTTCCTGCGCGATCCGGCGGGCAATGCGCTCGAATTCAAGGCCTTCGCCGATCCTCGGCAGATCTTCGCGCGCGACTGACCGCCTTTCCATCAGCGCGTCGATGATTTCGCATCCATTGATTGATCCAGCCGATTGAACTGATGAACGCAAAGCGTTGGACAGTCGGCCTCGGAAAGGCGCACCCTCCCAGCCTGTGATCAATATATGAGTCGAGAGGAACAGGGTAATGGACAAGAAAACCGGCGAAGGCTTCAGCGGCTGCCCCATGCATGACGGGGGCGTCCGTGCCCTGCTCGGTCGCACCAATCGCGACTGGTGGCCCGACGCGCTCCAGCTCGACATCCTAACGCAAGGCGGCACCAGCCCCGATCCGCGCGGCGAGGATTTCGACTATGCCGAGGCCTTCCAGAAGCTCGACTATCAGGCGCTGAAAGAAGATCTGAAGGCGCTGATGACCGACAGCCAGCCCTGGTGGCCGGCAGACTATGGCCATTACGGCCCCTTCTTCATCCGCATGGCCTGGCACGCGGCGGGCACCTATCGCACCGGCGATGGCCGCGGCGGCGCCAATTCGGGGCAGCAGCGCTTCGCTCCGCTCAACAGCTGGCCCGACAATGGCAATCTCGACAAGGCGCGCCGCCTGCTCTGGCCGATCAAGCAGAAATATGGCGAGAATATCAGCTGGGCCGACCTGTTCATCCTCACCGGCAATGTCGCGATCGAATCGATGGGCGGCCCGGTGTTCGGCTTCGGCGGCGGGCGTGCCGACGTCTACGAACCCGAAAATGACGTCTATTGGGGCAGCGAGGAAAAATGGGTCAGCGAGGGCGTCGAGACCCGCATCATTCCCGAAGAGGGCAAGGCGCTCGAAAACCCGCTCGCCGCGATCCAGATGGGCCTCATCTACGTCAATCCCGAAGGGCCGGGCGGCAACCCCGATCCGCTGCTTTCCGCGCGCGACATGAAGGAAACCTTCTCGCGCATGGCGATGAACAATGAGGAAACGGTCGCGCTCACCGCGGGGGGCCATGCCTTCGGCAAGTGCCACGGCGCGGTTCCCGTCGACGGGATGAGCGGCGATCCCGAATCCGAGGCGATGCACCTGATGGGCTTCGGCTGGACCACCGATCCCGAGGAAATCGGCAAGGGCCATATCACCACCTCGGGCCTCGAGGGCGCCTGGACCCCCAATCCTACCCAGTGGGGCAATGACTATTTCCGGCTCCTGTTCAAATATGACTATGAGCTGGTGAAAAGCCCGGCGGGCGCGCAGCAGTGGCAGCCGATCGATCCCGATCCCGAGGACATGGCGCCCGACGCACGCGATCCCTCGAAAAAGGTCCCGACGATGATGACCACCGCTGACATGGCGCTCAAGATGGACCCCGAATATCGCGAGATCTCGCAGCGTTTCCTCAACGACCAGGCCGCGCTCGAAGACGCCTTCGCCCGCGCCTGGTTCAAGCTGTGCCACCGCGACATGGGGCCCAAGGTCCGCTATCTCGGGCCCGAGGTGCCCGACGAGGATCTCATCTGGCAGGACCCGGTGCCCGAAGGCACGATGCCCTCCGACAGCGCGGTCTCCGACTTCAAGTCGAAGATCCTCGACAGCGGGCTTACCGTGACCGAACTGGTCAAGGCGGCCTGGGCCTCGGCCTCGACCTATCGCAAGTCCGACCATCGCGGCGGCGCCAACGGCGCGCGCGTCCGGCTCGCTCCGCAGAAGGACTGGGAAGCCAATGATCCCGACGAACTCGCCCAGGTTCTGTCGAAGGTGGACGAACTTCGCGGCGATCTCTCGATGGCCGACGCGATCGTGCTGGCGGGCAGCGCGGCGGTCGAAAAGGCAGCGCGCGACGCGGGCTTCGACGTCGACGTTCCCTTCACTGGCGGTCGCGGCGATGCCAGCGAGGAGCAGACCGACGTCGAAAGCTTCGAACCGCTCGAACCCTTCGCCGACGGTTTCCGCAACTATCTGAAGACCAAGGCCTCGGTGAAGACCGAGGACATGCTGGTCGACAAGGCCCATCTCCTCAATCTCTCGATTCCCGAGATGACCGTTTTGGTTGGCGGGATGCGCGCGCTCGGCGCCAACAGCGGCAATTCCTCGCATGGCGTTCTCACCGACCGCCCAGGACAGCTGACCAACGACTTCTTCGTCAATCTTCTCGAAATGGGGACCCTGTGGGAAGTCGTCGATGAAAGCGGCGACGAGGAATTTGTCGGACGCTGCCGCAAGGAAGGCCATGAGAAATGGCGTGCCACGCGCACCGATCTCGTGTTCGGCTCCAATTCGCAGCTTCGCGCGGTCGCCGAGGTCTATGCCGAGAAAGGCAGCGAACAAAAGTTCGTCGACGACTTCATTGCCGCCTGGGTGAAGGTGATGAACAACGACCGGTTCGACCTGCACCGCTGATCGGCGGACCGGTTGGTGAAGGGCCCGCTTCCCCACGAGGGGAGGCGGGCCTTTTGCTGTTCTAAAAGCGCCCGGGCGCGACCTTGTCGGGCGACAGGCGCGGCGATCCTTCCCCGCGCCGCTCGGCGGCCTTGACGAGGTCGCGCACCCGCGTCGCGATCGGCACCGGCACGCCGTGCCGCTGCCCCAGTTCGATTACCGCTCCTTGCAGCGCATCGACTTCGGTGGTGCGCCCCCGATCGAAATCCTCGGCCATCGACGAACGTGCCTCGGGATCGATGCGGAAAGTGCGCGCCGCGACCTTGCGGAACAGGAAGGTCGGCAGCCGCAACAGCTTGGCCATCCAGCGCGGCGAAATCGGGGTCGCTCCCTGGTAATCGATCCCCGCCGCCTCGAGCGCGGCCATGCCTTCCTCCATCTGCCACGCCATGAGCTTGCGCCAGCGCCGGTCGGACATCTGCTCGATCAGCGGAATTCCCGACAGGGCGTTGAGCGCATTGTTGAGATTGATGAGAAGCTTGCCCCAGGCGAGTTCCTCGATCCCGTCCTTTTCCTCGAGGCCAAGGCAGCTCCCTTCGAACAGGCCTGCAATCGGCACCGGTCCCTTCGCCGCGATCAACACCCCGCTGGTGGCACGGTGGAAGCGCCCGTCGCCCGTCTGCACGACATTGAAGGGCACCACGCCTGCGCGCACGTCCCGGCCCGGCAATTTCTCCTTGAGGATCGGCGCATTGGTCACGCCATTCTGCAGGCTGACGATAATTGCTTCGGGGCGCGCAAAACGAGCGATGCCCTCCGCCATCTCTTGGGTCGCGCCGCTCTTCACCGTGACGAAGATCACATCGGCGCTTGCCAGCGCCGCGGGATCGACGGTCATCCCCGCCTCGCTCGCGGGGATATGCGCGTCCCAGCCGTCATTGTCGCTGAGGTGAAGCCCGTCCCGCGCGACCCTTTCGGCCACCGCTCCGCGCCCCAGCAAGGCGACATCGCGCCCGGCATGGGCGAGCACTCCGCCCACGAAGCAGCCGATCGTTCCCGCTCCGGCAATGATGATGCGCGGATTGTCCTTCACCGGTTTCGCCTGCCTGCGATCAGCGCATCGACCACGCCCGGATCCGCCAGCGTCGAAGTATCGCCCAGCGAGTCATAGTCATTCTCGGCGATCTTGCGCAGGATCCGCCGCATGATCTTGCCCGACCGCGTCTTGGGCAAGGCAGGGGTGAAATGGATGAGGTCGGGGGTCGCGATCGGCCCGATCTCGCTGCGCACCTGCGCTTTCAACTCCCGTTCGAGCGCGTCGTCCGGCTCCTCGCCCGCGACCAGCGTGACGAAACAATAGATGCCCTGTCCCTTGATGTCGTGCGGATAGCCCACCACCGCGGCTTCGGCGACCGTGGGATGCAGCACCAGCGCGCTCTCGACCTCGGCGGTCCCCATGCGATGCCCCGACACGTTGATGACATCGTCCACGCGCCCGGTGATCCAATGATAGCCATCCTCGTCGCGCCGGCACCCGTCGCCCGAGAAATAGCGCCCGGGAAAGGTCGAGAAATAGGTGTCGACGAAGCGCTGGTGGTCGCCATAGACGGTGCGCGCCTGCCCGGGCCAGCTGCGCGCCATGCAAAGATTGCCCTCGGCAGCGCCTTCCAGCAGCTTGCCCTCGCCATCGACCAGCACGGGCTCCACCCCGAACAGCGCCTTGCCCGCCGCGCCGGGCTTCATGTCATGCGCGCCGGGCAGGGTGGTGATCATGATTCCCCCCGTCTCGGTCTGCCACCAGGTATCGACGATCGGGCAGCGCCCGCTCCCCACCACTTCATGATACCATCGCCACGCCTCGGGATTGATCGGCTCGCCGACGGTGCCGAGCAGCCTGAGCGAGGATCGGTCGCGGCTCGTCACCGGCCCATCGCCCTCGCGCATCAAGGCGCGGATCGCGGTCGGCGCGGTGTAGAAGATGCTCACGCCATATTTGTCGACCACGTCCCAGAACCGCCCGGCGTCGGGATAGTTGGGAACGCCTTCGAAAATCACTTGGCTCGCCCCGTTCAACAGCGGCCCGTAAGCGACATAGCTATGCCCGGTGATCCATCCGATATCGGCGGTGCACCAGAAGATATCCTCGGGCCGCACGTCGAAAACATAATGGAAGGTCAGCGCCGCCCACACGCCATAGCCGCCGGTCGTATGCAGCACCCCCTTGGGCTTGCCGGTCGAGCCGGATGTGTAAAGGATGAAGAGCGGATCCTCGGCCTTCATCTCCTCGCACGGGCAGTCCGCATCGTTCGCCTTGTCGGCCAGCCAGAAATCCCGTCCTTCGGTCCAGTTCACCTCGCAGCCCGTGTGCCGAACCACCAGCACCGCCTCGACACCGGCGCCCGGCCGCTCGAGCGCCGCATCCACATTGTCCTTGAGCGGCACGGGCTTTCCTCCGCGAAGGCCCCCGTCGGCGGTGATGACGAAGCGGCTTTCGCAATCGGCGATCCGCCCCGCCAGCGCTTCGGGCGAAAAGCCCCCGAACACCACCGAATGGATCGCCCCGATCCGCGCGCAGGCGAGCATCGCGGCGGTCCCCTCGGGGATCATCGGCATGTAGATCGTCACCCGGTCGCCCTTCTTCACCCCGATCGCCTTCAGCGCATTGGCGATCCGCACCACTTCGCGATGCAACTCGCGATAGGTGAGAGTGCGCGCCTCGCTCTCGGGATCGTCGGGCTCGAAATGAAGCGCCACCTTCTCGCCCCGCGCATCGAGGTGCCGGTCGAGGGCATTGTGGCAAAGGTTGAGAACCCCGTCGTCGTACCAGCGGATATCGACCGGATCGTAGGACCAGTTTCCCGCCTTGCTCGGCGCCGTCACCCAGTCGAGCCGCCTCGCCTCCTCGAGCCAGAAAGCGTCATTGTCGCTCAAAGAGCGCGCATATCGCTCGGCATATTGCTCGGGCGTGGCATGGGTCCGGTCTGTCTCGGGCGCGCGCACCAGGCTGTCGGTCACCGCTTCTCTCCCTTCGTCGCTCGAAACGGGCAGGTTAGGCAGCTTCGCCGCGACTGTCAGCCACAGATCGCTTGCCTGCTGGCGAAGGTCCGCTATCGTGCCGCCAAAGTTTCAACCATCAATCCCGCGCTGGGGGAGGCGCAATTTCATGACCTTTGGCGAGTTGATCGACAATGTCTCCGGACTGATCTGGGGCGGCACCTGGGGCGATGCGCAACTAATCCCCCTGCCACCGATGGTGATCGTGCTGTTCGGCATCGGGCTCTACATCATGGTGGGGCTCAAATTCTATCCGCTCCGCCAGCTCGGAAGCGCCTTCAAGGGGCTGTTCGCAGGCCGCAAGAGCGCGGGCGAAGGTGAAATCTCGCCTTTCGCGGCACTTTCGACGGCTCTGTCGGGACAGGTCGGCACGGGCAACCTTGCCGGGGTCGCGACCGCGATCACGCTGGGCGGGCCGGGCGCGATCTTCTGGATGTGGATTACCGCGCTCATCGGCATGGCGCTCGCCTTTGCCGAAGGCAGTCTTGCCATCCGCTATCGCGAAAAGGCGGCGATCGGCGCCTATCGCGGCGGTCCGATGACCTACATCATGATGGGCCTGGGCAGGAAATGGACCTGGCTCGCCATCCTCTTCTGCATCGGCACGCTGTTCAGTGCGGTGGTCACGGGCAATTCGATCCAGTCCAACTCGATCGCCGACAGCTTCGGCGAACTGTTCGGCTTCGAGGAATGGGTGTCGGGGATCATCGTCGCGGTCGCGGTGTTCGCGGTGATCATCGGGGGCATCAAGTCGATCGGTTCGGTCGCCGAAAAGGTCGTTCCTTTCATGGCGGCGGCCTATATCCTGCTCGCCATCGTCGCGCTCATTCTCAATGCCGCCGATCTTCCCGAGACCTTCGGGCTGATCTTCTACGGCGCCTTCAACCCGCAGGCCGCATCGGGCGGTTTCCTCGGCGCGATGATCATCATCGCGATCCGCGCGGGCGCGGCACGCGGCCTCTTCTCCAACGAAGCGGGTCAGGGTTCGACCCCGATCGCCCACGCGGTCGCGCAGACCAACGATCCCGAACAGCAGGGCCGCATGGCGATGCTCGGCACCTTCATCGACACGATCGTGATCTGCACCATGACCGCGCTGGTGATCCTCACCGTGCGCGGCGATTTCACCTATGAAGGCGCGGCAGTCGCCCATGCCTGGCAATCGGGCCTCAATGGCTTTGAAATGACCTCGGCGGCCTATGGCGCGGCCTTCCCGCTGCCGGTGCTCGGCATCCCGATGGGGACCTTCATCGTCAGTGTCGCTCTCATTCTTTTCGTCTTCACCACGCTCCTGACGTGGAGCTATTATGGCGAACGCGCGATCACCTTCATCTACGACCGGATCCCGGGCGCGAGCGTGAAGGGCGAAAAGACGCTGCACTTCCTGTGGCGCCTGCTCTGGTGCGTCGTGATCTTCATCGGGGCGAGCGTCGATCTCGAACTGGTGTGGCGGATGGGCGATATCTCGAACGCTGCCATGGCGCTTCCCAACCTTGTTGCGCTGGCGCTCCTGTCGGGGGTGGTGTTCAAGCTCGCCAAGGGCGACCGCAACGCCGGTCCCACGCACGAGCTCAAGCATATCAAAAAGGTCGGCGAGGAAGAGGGGGCGGTAAGCCACGAACCCCCGCCGGGCGTCGGCCACTAGGGCTGCCGCAGGAAAGGGAAAGGCCGGGGTTCGCCCTGGCCTTTTTCGTTCGGGAGCGCATTTCGGCTCACATACGTATGCAGTTTGCAACGGGTTTGTTGCGGTGCAGCAACAAATCGGATAGGTTCGCCCGCTGAAAAAAGAGTGGGAGCCTTGTCATGAAGTATTTCGGCCTTTCGTCCGCCGCCCCGATCGCCATCGCGGTCGCCTGTCTGTCGCAACCCGCCCATGCGCAGGCCGCGCCGCAGGAAGAGGCTGGCCAGGACGTCGTCGCCACGCCGCTCGACGAAGGCTCCGACCAGGTCGTTGACGAGACCATCGTCATTACCGGCACTCGCCTGTCACGCGATCCCAACCAGGCTGCGCCGTCGCCCATTTCCTCGGTCTCGGTCGAGGACATCCGCAGCACCGGACAGGTCGATAGCGCCGAACTGCTCCGCGAGCTTCCGGCCCTGTCCAACTCGGGCACCATCGCGGACTCGCTCGAACGGGGCGAAGGCGGCATCGGCCAGGCCACGCTCAACCTGCGCGGACTGGGCTCGGGCCGCACCCTCGTGGTGGTCAATGGCAAACGCCATGTCTCGGGCGTCGCGGGTTCGCAGATCGTCGACGTCGCGACCATCCCGCCCGCGCTGATCCAGCGGGTCGACGTGCTCACCGGCGGCGCATCGGCCGTCTATGGCGCCGATGCCGTCAGCGGCGTCGTCAACTATGTCCTGCAGGACGATTTCGAAGGCTTCGACATTTCGGGCCAGGTCGGCAATTCGCGCCACTCGGACGGCTTCACCGCTTTGATCAACGCGGTGATGGGCAGCAGCTTCGCCGATGATCGCGGCAATATCACGCTCGCGGGCGGCTATGCCCGCATCGACGAACTGCAGATGGGTGACCGCGCCTATACGCGCGACAATGGCCGTTTCAACACCGGCCAGACCTATCCCAATCCGCTGCGTCGCTTCCAGAAGGGCGATATCTCGGCTTCGGCGACGCCCAACTTCTTTGGCTATTTCAACACCGCCAACGGGCTCTTCCCCTATGGCTTCTCGATCCCGCTGCCGGGCACCGCGGCCTATGACGCGATCTTTACCGGCGGGACCACGCCCACTGCCGAGGAACAGCGGCTGATCGACCAGGCACTGGGCGCGCCTTCGCTTGCCTTCCGCTCGGGCCCGGTATTCGCCATCTCGTCCAACTCGGGCCTCGTCTTCCGCCGCGATTTCGGCTTCTTCGACGCCGACATCAACAACAATGGCATCAACGATTGCGAGGAAAGCTTCATCGGCTTCACCGGCTTCGGCGGAGGCGGCTGCTATGTCACCACTCCCGATGGCGGAGTGCGCATCTTCGAAGATGGCATCATCGCTTCTTCCTCGAACCAGTTCGGGGGCGACGGCGCGGCCGAACGTTATGACGCCGATTCACTCATTCCGCAGAACGACCGCTATTATGCCAACCTTCTCGCCAGCTTCGAGGTGGCGGCGGGCGCCGAACTGTTCGTCGACGCCAAATATGTGAAATCGAAGACCCGCTCGCAAAGCCCCTACAACACCTTCTACGATTCGCTTCTCATCCTGCCCGACAACCCCTTCATCCCGGCGGTGCTGCAGGCCGATGCCGACGATGCGGGCGGGCTGCGCGTCAGCCGCGACTTCATCGACCTCGGGCCGGGCGCCACCACCGCCGAACGCGACACCTACCGCATCGTCGGCGGCCTGCGCGGCGAGATGGGCAATGGCTGGGACTATGAGGTCTACGGCAATTATGGCCGCACCGAGTCCGATGTCACTTTCTCCAACTCGGTGCTCTATGACCGGCTGTTCGCCGCGCTCGACGCGGTCGACGAAGGCGAATTCCTCAATGGCACGCCCAATGGCAACATCGTCTGCCGTTCGGATCTCGATCCCACCGCGGTCTATCCGGGCAGCCAGTTCTTCCCGGTGATCGAAGGGGGCTTCTTCACCTTCAACCCGGGCGATGGCAGCTGCACGCCCATTTCGATCTTCAACGGCGCTTTCTCGGTCAGCCAGGCGGGGGTCGATTTCATCACCACCCCCACGACCAATTCCTCGACCTTGGAGCAGCTCGTGTTCGGAGCCAGCCTCGTCGGCGACACCGGCAGCTTTCTCAACCTGCCGGGCGGCGCGGTGGGCTTCGTGCTCGGCGCCGAATATCGCGAGGAGAAAAGCGACACCCGCTTCGATCCGCTGACGCTCGGCATCCTTCCCGTCACCACGCCCTTCGGCAATGCCGGCGATTTCGTCGGCGACATCAGCGGCAACCAGTCGCTGGTGTTCGACGCCCAGACCCGCACCTTCGACGCGGGCGGCAAATATGACGTGAAGGAGGTCTATGGCGAACTCCGCTTGCCGATCCTCGCCGACATGCCCTTCGCCAACCAGCTCGAAGTGGGCGGCGCGGCGCGCTATTCGGACTATTCGAACATCGGCGGCACCTTTACCTGGAACGTCAACGGCATCTACGCTCCCGTCGAGGATCTGAAGCTGCGCGGCACCTACGCCCGCGCGGTGCGTGCGCCCAACATCAACGAATTGTTCAGCCCCGACCAGGGAACGGTCTTCCGTCCTGCCGATCCGTGCGATCTCGCGCAGATCAACGCCCTTCTCGCCGCCGATCCGGCGGCGGGCGCGCTGCGGCGCGACAATTGCTATGCCGAACTCGGCGTGCTGGGCTTCGATTCCGTCACCAATCCCTATCTCGACCCGCTGACCGCGCGTTTCTCGGGCACCACCGGCGGCAATCCCGACCTCGATGAGGAAACCGCCACCACCTGGACCGTCGGCGCGGTGCTCCAGCCCCGCTTCATTCCGGGCCTCGTCATCACCGCCGACTATTATGACATCGTCATCGAGGATGCGATCTCGGCGGTCAGCGCGCAGGACATCGTCGACAGCTGCTACGATGCCAGCGACTTCCCCAACCAGTTCTGCGGCCTCTTCGATCGCCAGACCGATTTGGGCTCGCCGATCCTCGGGGGCTTCACCTTCCTGCGCCAGCGGCAGCTCAATTTCGGCCGCATCGAGACCGCGGGCGTCGATGCGACGATCGGCTATAACTTCGACCTCGGCATGAACGAATTCGCGCTGCGCGCGACCGCCAACTGGGTCGACAAGATCGACTTCTTCTTCGATCCCACCGACCTCAGCGTCGTCGATCCCGAACTGCGCGAACAGGGCCGCCCCGAATGGTCGGGATCGGGCTCGGTTACCTGGACCCGCGGCGACTTCTCGCTGGGCTACCGCCTCCAATATATCGGCAGCCAGGCGATCGGCGGGGTCGAGATCGAGACCGCCGACGTGGTCGCCGGCCCCGAAGGCTTCGCAGACGAGAAGTTCGTCCACGACCTCTCGTTCAACTTCGACGTTGCCGAGGATATGTCGATTTATGGCGGGGTGAACAATTTCACCGACGTCGATCCCTATCCGACCAACTCGGCCTATCCGGTCTCGCCCTACGGACGCTATTATTTCCTCGGCTTCCGCATCAGCGGCGACCGGCTGCCGTTCTAGCCTGAAAGCGAAGGGGGCGGCCTCCCGGGGCCGCCCCTAGCGCGTCTCGAACCCCGCGATCGCCTCGGCCATCCACCGCCCCGCCACCAGGCTCGACAGGTCGGTGAGGTCAAGCGGCGGGTCCCACTCGGTCAGGTCGATCATCCGCACCCGGGGATCGCCCGCAAGCTTTCGCACCGCGAAGAAGAAATCGCGCGCCTGCATTCCCCCGGGTCGCGCGCCCGGCGCGCCCGGAAGCTGCGCCCGGTCGATGACGTCGATGTCGCAATCGACCATGATCGCCTCGCAATGCCCGACATGCGCGAGCGCCGCCTCGATCGCGGCGGCAATGCCATGGTCATCGACCTGCGCCTGCGTGATCACCCGGTTTCCCGCGGCCAGCGCATCGCGATGCATTTCCTGGCTGTTGGCAAAGGGCGCCAGCCCGATCTGCGCGATATTGGCCCCCGGCATCCCGTCCTCGATGAGCGCGCGCACCGGATTTCCATTGCCCAGCCCGTCCGACAGGTCACGCATGTCGAAATGCGCATCGAGCGTGATCAGCCCCACCTTGCCGAGATCCTCGCCCAGCGCCTGCACCCCGGGCCGCGTCACCGCATTGTTGCCACCGACCAGCAGCGTCAGCGCATGCCGCCCGGCGCTCTTTCGCGCCAGTTCGCGGATCGGCGAGGTCGCTTCCTCGATCTCCATCCCCCCGATCGCGGCATCGCCCATGTCGGCCACCCGCGCGGAAAGCTCGCGTCCCGTGTCGATGTCATACAGCCCGATCCGCCGCAAAACCTTGCGCAGCGCGGCAGGCGCCTCGTCGCAATTCCCGGGCGTTACCGAGCCCGCCCCCAAGGGCGCGCCCACGAGGCCGATGGCCGCGCCATCGCCACTTTTCACCAACAAGTCGTTCAAATTCGGCCAGCTCATGCTTGACGGATAGCACGGTGCCGTCGCAGTGCCAGCACCCATGTGGGATCGCCTCATCACCGACTGCAATGTGGCCACCATGGTCGCGACCGACGATGACCCTCTGGGCATCATCACCAATGCCGCCATCGGCATCGACGGCGGACGCATTGTGCGCATCGCCAAGCGCACTGAGCTGGCCGGCTTCCGCGCCTGCGAAGTCACCGCACTCGACGGCGCCTGGGTTACGCCCGGCCTCATCGACTGCCACACCCATCTCGTTTTCGGCGGCAACCGCGCCGATGAACATGCGATGCGCCGCGCGGGTGCCAGCTATGAGGAAATCGCCAAGGCCGGCGGCGGCATCCTTTCGACCGTCGAAAAGACCCGCGCCGCGAGCGAGGAGCAATTGCTCGCCTCGGCCCGCCGCCGCCTTGACGCGCTCGCCTCGAGCGGCGTCACCACCATAGAGGTCAAGTCGGGCTACGGCCTCGACCCCGACAGCGAACTCAAGATGCTCCGCGTCGCCCGCGCGCTCGACGGCCATGCCGGGGTGAAAGTGGTCGCGACTCTCCTCGCGCTCCACGCGCTGCCCGCCGATGCCGACCGCTCGCATTATGTCGACATGGTGGTGAAGAAGACCATCCCCACCGTCGCCGCCGAGGGGCTGGCGACCAGCGTCGATGCCTTCTGCGAGGGCATCGGATTCACGCCCGCCGAGGTCGAGGCGGTGTTCACCGCCGCGCGCCACCACGGGCTCGGCGTGCGGCTCCATGCCGAACAATTGTCGAACCTTGGCGGAGCCAGGCTCGCCGCGCGCTACAAGGCGCTGTCGGCCGACCATCTCGAACATCTCGACGAGGAAGGCGCCGCCGCGATGGCTGCCGCGGGAACGGTGGCGGTGCTATTGCCGGGCGCATTCTACTGCCTGCGCGAGACCCGTCGCCCGCCGGTCGATCTCCTGCGCAAGGCAGGGGTGGCGATGGCGGTCGCGACCGACTGCAATCCGGGCACCTCGCCCACGCTTTCCTTGCCTCTGATGATGAACATGGCCACCACGCTGTTCGGCCTGACGCCCGAGGAAGCGATCATGGGCACGACCATTCATGCCGCCCGCGCCTTGGGCCTTGCGCATGAACGGGGTGTGCTCTCGCCGGGCAAGAGCGCCGACCTCTGCGTCTGGAAGATCGAGGGGCTGGCGGAACTTGGATATTGGATCGGCCTTCCGGGGCCGCACCTGCGGATCGCCGCGGGACAGGACAGGGGAGTGAAATGAACGAACGCCGCGACAACAGCCGCGTCATCCGGGCGCGCCGGGGTGGAGAGAAGGTGGCGAAGCATTGGACCACCGAGGCGGCGGTGCGGATGCTGATGAACAATCTCGATCCCGAGGTGGCGGAGGATCCGCAGAGCCTGGTGGTCTATGGCGGGATCGGCCGCGCCGCGCGCAACTGGGACTGTTACGACCGGATCGTCGAGACGCTCGAGCGGCTCGGCGAAGATGAAACGCTGCTCGTCCAGTCGGGCAAGCCGGTAGGGGTCTTTCCCACCCACAAGGACGCGCCGCGGGTGCTCATCGCCAATTCGAACCTCGTTCCCAAATGGGCCGACTGGGACCATTTCAACGAATTGGATCGCAAGGGCCTCATGATGTACGGCCAGATGACCGCGGGCAGCTGGATCTACATCGGCAGCCAGGGCATCGTCCAAGGCACCTACGAGACCTTTGCCGAGATGGGCCGCCAGCATTATGGCGGT
This sequence comes from Sphingomicrobium lutaoense, assembly GCF_014195685.1. Taxonomy (GTDB): domain Bacteria; phylum Pseudomonadota; class Alphaproteobacteria; order Sphingomonadales; family Sphingomonadaceae; genus Sphingomicrobium; species Sphingomicrobium lutaoense. The sequence goes on from NZ_JACICF010000002.1 coordinate 369,841, forward strand.
GACCTTGAAGGCAAGTGGATTCTGACCGGCGGGCTCGGCGGAATGGGCGGCGCACAGCCCCTGGCGGCGGTGATGGCGGGCGCGCATTGCATCGCCATCGAGGTCCAGGAAAGCCGCATCCAGAAGCGGCTCGAGACGCGCTATCTCGATCATCGCGCCGACAGCGTCGAGGAAGCATTGGAGATCATCGGCAAGGCCGACCGGCCCACCAGCGTCGGGGTGCTCGGCAATGCCGCCGACATCTATCCCGAACTGATCGAGAAAGGCATCCGTCCCGATGCGGTGACCGACCAGACCTCGGCGCATGATCCGGCCAATGGCTATTGCCCGGCAGGTTGGAGCGTCGAGGAATGGCAGGACGCGCGCGAGAAGGATCCGGCGGGGCTGGCCCGCGCGGCGCGCGACAGCATGGCGCGGCAGGTGCGCGCGATGGTCGCCTTCCACGAGATGGGGGTGCCGACCTTCGACTATGGCAACAATATCCGGCAGGAGGCCTTCGACCAGGGGGTGCGCCGTGCCTTCGCCTTTCCGGGCTTCGTCCCCGCTTATGTGCGGCCGCTCTTCTGCAAGGGAGTGGGCCCGTTCCGCTGGGCGGCGCTGTCGGGCGATCCCGAGGATATCGCAAAGACCGATGCCAAGGTGAAGGAGCTGATCCCCGACGATCCGCACCTCCATCGCTGGCTCGACATGGCGGCCGAACGCATCGCCTTCCAGGGGCTGCCGTCGCGGATCTGCTGGGTCGGGCTGGGGCAGCGGCACCGGCTCGGGCTGGCGTTCAACGAGATGGTGGCGAAGGGCGAACTCAAGGCACCGGTGGTGATCGGGCGCGACCATCTCGACAGCGGCAGCGTGGCCTCGCCCAACCGCGAGACCGAAAGCATGCTCGACGGCTCGGACGCGGTGTCGGACTGGCCGATCCTCAACGCGCTTCTCAACACCGCGAGCGGAGCGACCTGGGTGAGCTTCCATCATGGCGGCGGGGTCGGCATGGGCTATTCGCAGCACTCGGGCGTGGTGATCGTCGCCGACGGCAGCGAGGATGCCGCGCGGCGCCTCGAACGCGTGCTGTGGAACGACCCGGGCACCGGGGTGATGCGCCATGCCGACGCGGGCTATGACATCGCGAAGGACTGCGCGCGCGAACAGGGGCTCGATCTTCCCATGGTGACCCGATGATCCAGCTCGACCCCACCAACATCGACCTCAACACTCTCCGCCAGCTGTGGGAAGGGGAGGAAGGCAGGCTCGACGATGCCGCGCAGCGCCGCATCGCCGACAGCGCCGAGGTGGTCAGCCGCATCGTCGCGGGCGGGGAAACCGTCTATGGGGTGAATACCGGCTTCGGACTGCTCGCATCCGAACGGATCGCGCCCGACCGTCTCGCCGAATTGCAGCGCAACCTCATCCTCTCGCACAGCTGCGGGCTGGGCGATCCCTTGCCGCGCCATGTCACCCGCCTGATGATCCAGCTCAAGCTGCTCGGGCTGGGACGCGGCCATTCGGGGGTGCGCCCGCTCGTCACCGACGCGCTGCAGGCGCTGCTCGACGCCGACGCCATGCCGGTCGTCCCCTCGCAGGGCAGCGTCGGGGCCTCGGGTGACTTGGCGCCGCTCGCGCACATGACCGCGACCCTGCTCGGCGAAGGCTGGATCGACCTCAAGGGCGAACGGATGCCCGCCGCCAGGGCGTTGCAGAAAATCGGCCTCGGCGCGATCGAACTGGGGCCCAAGGAAGGCTTGGCCTTGATCAACGGCACGCAGGCCTCGACCGCGATCGCGCTCGATGCTTTGTTCACGGGTTCGCGCGTCTTCGATGCCGCGGTCGCCGCGGGTGCCTTGTCGGTCGATGCGCTGATGGGGAGCGTCAAACCCTTCGATCCGCGCATCTCGCAACTGCGGGGCCAGCCGGGCCAGATCCGCGTCGCCGCGGCGCTGCGCGAATGGCTCGACGGTTCGCAGATCGTCGAAAGCCACCAGCGCTGCGGCAAGGTGCAGGACCCCTACAGCTTCCGCTGCCAGCCGCAGGTGATGGGCGCCGCGCTCGACCTCCTCGGCAGCGCCGCTGCCACGCTCGAGATCGAGGCAGGGGCGGTCACCGACAATCCGATCCTGTTCGAGGAAGATGACAGCGCGATTTCGGGCGGCAATTTCCATGCCCAGCCGGTCGCCTTCGCCGCCGACATGATTTCGATGGCGCTCTGCGAGGTGGGCAGCTTGTCGGAACGGCGCACCAGCGTGCTGGTCGATCCCAAGATGAGCGGGCTACCGGCCTTCCTCATCGACGATGGCGGAGTGAATTCGGGGCTGATGATCCCGCAGGTCACCGCCGCGGCACTGGTCAGCGAGAACAAGACGCTCGCCTATCCCGCCAGCGTCGATTCCATCCCCACTTCGGCGGGGCAGGAAGACCATGTCTCGATGGCGCCGATTGCCGCGCGCAAGGCGCGCAGCATCGCGCAGAATGCCGCCGGGGTGATCGCGGTCGAACTGATCGCGGGCGCGCAAGGGGTGGATTATCACAAGCCGCTGAAGACCAGCCCGAAGCTCCAGGAACTGCACGCGATGGTGCGGCGCCACAGCGCCTATCTCGAAAGCGACCGCTACTGGGCCGACGAGATGGAAGCGTTGCAGGAAGCGGTGCTCAAAGGCGAAATCGGCTAGTTGCCAACCCGGCGCCACTCCTCGGACTTGCAGAAGATGCCGAGGACGACGCAGCCACGGACCTTGATGCGGTCGGACGAGATCTGCTCGATCCGGCCGCTCGCATTCATGTTGCGGTCGGCAACGAACACCTTGGCCTTGTAGCGATTGGGCCCGTCGGGCTGGATGTCGGTAATCAGCCGCGATCCGACAAGATTGATCCCGCTTCCCTTGCGGGCGCGTTCCTTCTGCTTTTCCGAAGCGCTCACCACGGTGCCGCACATCGCCGGCCCGCAGGGCGCGATGTCGATCACCAGATTGCCTTCCTTCCACTTGCCGTCGAGCGGATGGGGCGAGCCCGCGCTCGCGGGCGCGGCGAGAAGGGCCAACAGGCCAAGAGGGATCCACTTTTTCATGCCTGCCGCTTTACCATCCGCTGATGGCGCTGGGCTGAACGAATTGTGACCGGAATTTGTCAAAGCGCGCATTCTTGCCGGAAATCAGCGGTCGCGGCGGATCGGGCAGGCGCCTTCATGCTCCTCGACGAAGCGACGAATATGGTGGCTGGCATGGCTCAATGCGGGGCGCCACGTCGCCATCCCCATGTGATGGGTGTCGAGTTCGATGGCCTCGTCGACTTCATGCTCGGCGCCGCGCGCGGCATTGGGCGCGACGATCCCGTCGCGCCGCGACCAGAAGGCAAGCGTCGGTACGGGCGGCTTGCCCACCCCGCGCTGAAAGGGCGGGTGATCGACATGATGGCCGGCGATCCGCTCGTAGAGCCAGCGGACATTGTTGTTGGTCTTGAGATCGCCCGAAAAAGGCGAAGCCAGCGTCACCACCGCGCGGACATGATGCTGATGATGGCGGGCGGCCGCGCGGGCGAACAGCCCGCCGAGGCTCCACCCCACCAGCAGGACCTTGCGCCCGTCATTGAGCGCGTCGAGCCGCTCGCCGATGCGGATCATCGTGTCGGGCCGCGCGCCGCGATTGACGCCCATCCCCCAGCCATGGACGCGCCACCCGCTGCGTGCCAGCGCGCGGCGGATTTCCATCGTCGCCCGGTCGGAAGCGAGAAAGCCCGGAATGACCATCGCGGGCGGGCCTTCCTCGGGACCGCGCGGGTTGAGATGGCCCAGCCGTGCCAGCATGCGGGGAAAGGACCAGACCACCTCGCGCGTTCGATGCCAACCTGACGGAGCCAGGTCGCCAGGATCGAAACGATCCGCCTCACCCGGGCGCGGTGTGATGTCCTTGTTCACCCCATCAATATGGGGTCGGTTCACCCGCGATACAAGTTTATCGCGGAAAACCCCTATTTCTTGAGAAAGTTGTCGATTTCGCGCACCACCGTGCGCACCCCCTTGCGCGACACGCCGAACCCCATGTGCGAACAGTCCACCTCGCAGGCGGCATCGCATTCATGCGGCAGCCCCCGCGCCGACCGCGGCGCGACGATCCCGTCCCTTCGCGACCAGATTGCCAGGTGCGGCACCGGCGGCTTCTCGGTAATCCGCGGCAAGGGCGGATCATCGACCTTGTGCCCCGCCACCCATTCATAAAGCCGCCACACATTGTTGGCGCGCACATCGCCCGAAAAGGGGCTGCCCAGCGTTACCACCGCGCGCACCCGCTCGGGCCGCGCCCGCGCATATTCGCGCGCGAACAGCCCGCCGAGGCTCCACCCCACCATCAGCACCGGCCCCTCGGGCACCGCCTTCGAAAGCTGTCCGTCGATCCGGTCGAGAATGTCGGCGCTCGCACCCCGGTTGAGTCCCAGCCCCCAGGGATGCACCCGCCACCCCGCTTCGGCCAGCGCCCGGCGCAATTCCATCGTCGTGCGATCGGTGGCGATGAAGCCCGGGATGACCATCGCGGGCGCCCCGTCCTCGGGCCCGCGCGGCCCCAGATGCCCGAACCCCCGGTGAATGCGCGAAAAGACCGCCGCCGCCTCGAGAGCCCGCTTCCAGCCAGGCGGCGGCCGCTCGTCGAGGTCGAGGCCCTCAGAGATAGCCATCCCCGCCCATCAGTTCGGCGATCGCGGGCGGCAGCTTGACCCGCCCGTCGGCGGTCTGGTGGTTCTCGAGGAAAGGCACCAGGATCCGCGGGCTCGCCAGCGCGGTATTGTTGAGCGTATGCGCATGGCGCACCTTCCCGTCCTCGCCGCGATAGCGAAGATTGGCCCGCCGCGCCTGCCAGTCGTGCAGGGTCGAACAGCTGTGCGTCTCGCGATATTTTCCAAGGCTCGGCACCCAGCTCTCGATATCGTTCATCCGATATTTGCCGAGCCCCATGTCCCCGGTCGAGGTCTCGATGACCTGGTAGGGAATTTCCATCTTCGCCAGCAGCGTCTCCGCCGCCGCGAGCAACCTCGCATGCCACTCCTCCGAGACCTCATCGTCGGCTTCGCAAATCACATATTGCTCGACCTTGACGAACTGGTGGACCCGCAAGAGCCCGCGCACATCGCGCCCCGCGCTCCCTGCCTCGCGGCGGAAGCAAGGCGAATAGCCGGCATAGAGAATGGGCAGGTCGGCCGCCTCGAGGATCTCGCCCGAATGCAGCCCGGTCAGCACCACTTCGGCAGTCCCGGCAAGAAACATCTCGTCTTTCTCGAGCGCATAGGTCTCCTCGCGATGCCCGGGGAACTGCCCCTGCCGCACGAAGGCTTCCTCGCGCGCGATCGCGGGCACGGTGATCGGATCGAAGCCGTTGCCCATGATTTCCTCGAGCGCCCAGGTCATGAGCTTCTGTTCGAGAAGCGCCAGCCTTCCCTTGAGGCAATAGGTCCGGCTCCCCGACACCTGCGTCACGCGATTGAGATCGGCCCAGCCATTCTTCTCGATCAGCGCGACATGGTCGAGCGGTTCGAAATCGAACTCGGGCACCTCGCCCTCGGTGCGGATGACGACATTGGCGCTCTCGTCGGGCCCGACCGGTGCGCCCTCATAGGGGATGTTGGGGATGAGAAGCTGCATCGCCGCCATTTCGGCGCGCTTGCCTTCCATTTCCTTCTCGAGCGCGCTCGCGCGGTTGCCTGCTTCCTTGGCGCGCTTGCCCAGTTCGGCCTTTTGCTCGGGCGCGGCATCCTTGAAGCTTGCCGAGATGCGATTGCGCTCGGCGCGGAGCGCATCGACCTCGGTCTTGGCCGCCCGGAGTTCCTCGTCGAGCGCGAGAAAGCGGTCGAGATCGAGCGTCACGCCCTTGTCGATGATGGCCTGTTTCACCCGGTCGGGATGGGCCTTGATAAAATCCATGGACAACATGACGGAGCGAATTGGCCCATCTGCCCGTTGCTTGCAAGGCTTCTGCTCGCCTATCGCTACTGGGAACAACAGGGGAAATATCCATGCCGTCCGGCCTACTTGCACTGCTCGATGACGTTGCATTGATCGCCAAGACCGCCTCGGCTTCGGTCGACGATGTCGCCGCCGCGGCAGGCAAGGCGGGTTCCAAGACCGCAGGCGTGATCATCGACGATGCCGCGGTCACGCCGCGTTACATGGTCGGGCTCGACCCCAGCCGCGAACTGCCGATCATCGGCAAGATCACGCTCGGCAGCTTGAAGAACAAGCTCATCTTCCTGTTACCCGCGGCGCTCCTGATGGCGCAATTCGCGCCATGGCTGATCGTGCCGGTGCTGATGCTCGGCGGTGCCTATCTGTCCTTCGAAGGCACCGAGAAGATCATCGAGGCAGTGACCGGCGACCATCATGGCGAAGCCACGCTCGCCGAGGCCGACACCCCCGAAGAACTCGAACAGCGGCAGGTCGCGGGCGCGATCCGCACCGATTTCATCCTCTCGGCCGAGATCATGGCGATCACCTTGAACGAACTCACCGAGGGAGGCGGTCTCGACAGCATCTGGATGCGCGCGGGGGCGCTCGCGATCGTCGCGGTGGCGGTCACGCTGGTGGTCTATGGGTCGGTCGCGCTCATCGTGAAGCTTGACGACATCGGCCTCCATCTCGCCAAGCGCGAAAATGGCGCGGCGCGAAAGATCGGCCGGGCGATGATCGCCTTCGTCCCCAAACTGCTCAAGTTTCTCTCGGTGGTAGGGACCGCGGCGATGCTCTGGGTGGGGGGAAGCATCCTCCTCCACGGCTTCCACGAGCTGCACATCTTCGATTTCCTCTACCAGTGGCAGCATGACGCGGCACTGGCATTGGGCGGCGACAATGGCATGCTCGTCTGGGCGGTCGAAACGCTCGGCGCGGCGCTCGTCGGCCTCCTCTTCGGCTTCATCATCGTCCAGATCGTCACCTGGCTGTTCGGCCATCACCCGCTCCATGGCGGCGGCGAACCGGTGCGGAAGGCGTGAACGCGCTCGCGGTCTTTCTCGGCGGTGGGCTGGGCGCGCTGCTTCGCTGGCTGGTGGGCAAATGGTCGATCGGCGCGGTCGGCACCGCTTTTCCGATTGCCACCCTGTCGGTCAATCTGGCGGGCAGCCTCGCGATCGGGCTGGCGATCGGCGCATTGGACGGGGTGGGCCATACCGCGCGGCTCTTCTTCGTGACGGGGGTGCTCGGCGGCTTCACCACCTATTCGGCCTTCAGCCTCGATGCGCTCACCTTGTGGCAGCGCGGACAGTCGGGGCTCGCCGCGCTCTACGTGCTGCTGACGTTGGTGGGGGGCCTGGGAGCCTGCGCGGCGGGCTACCAGCTCGCGCGCTAGGCAAGGGCCAGGGCTGCCCTAGTCGAAATGCAGGCGGCGATAGCGCCCGCGAAAATAGAGCAGGGGGTCGAGATGCTCCTCGAAAGTCGCTTTCTTGACTTCGCCGACGAGGATCCAGTGATCGCCCCCGTCATGCACCGCGTGGCGCGAACATTCGAACACCGACAGCGAATCCATCAGCACGGGCGCGCCCAATTCGCCTTTCTCCCATTCGGTCTGGCCGAAACGGTCCTCGACGAAGGTCGAGAAAGTGATCGAGGCGGGGCGCTGCTCGGTCTGCAGGACATTGACCGCGAAATGGCTCGCCTGCGTCAGCGGGGTCGCGCTCGCCGCCGCCTTGGCGATGCACACCAGGAGGAGCGGCGGGTCGAGCGACACGCTGGTGAAGCTGTTGGCCGTCAGCCCGATCGGATTGCCGTCATCGTCGAAACAGGTGACGATCGTCACCCCGGTCGCAAAACAGCCCAGCGCATCGCGCAGGGTGCGCGGGTCGCACCCGCTCCGATATTCACTGGGCTTCGCCATTGGCAGGGCCATAACGCCCTGCTTCGGCCTCGCCAAGCGCCAGCAGTTCGCTCGCGCTCAAATCCTCGAGCCGCGCTGTGACGCTCTCGAGGCTGTCGGCGACGAAATAGAGCGGCTGGAAGCAATCGTTGCGATAGGGCGTGGCGGCGGCATCGGCGACGGTAAAGCGCGGACGCGGCACCTCGGCCTCGAGCGCGGCCCGCGCTTCGGAAAAGCTCGATGCCAGTCCCGCACCGAGGATGCGCGTCTCGCCCCGCTCGGCGGCCAGCCCGAATTCGACGCTGTGCCAGTAGATGCGCGAGATCGTCTCGCCTTGCCCCGCCGCGCAGGCCGCGACCCCGAGGTGGCCCAGCGCCTCCATCAGCCGCGCCATCGGCTGGTAGGCCAGAAGGGGGACATGACCGAAGATGTCGTGAAAGCAGTCGGGCTCCTCGAGATAGTCGAGCTGCGCGCCGTCGCGGATGAAATTGCCGATGGGAAAGACCCGGTCGGCCAGCATTGCGAAAAAGGCCGCGTCGGGAACGATCCCCTCGACCGACACCAATTGCCAGCCGGTGAGCGCCTTCAGCCGCAGCGACAGCGTCTTCAAGCGGGGGATTGCGGCGGGTTTGAGGTCGAGCCGCCGCAACCCGTCCATGAAGGGACTGACGATCCGCCCGTCGAGCAATTCGACCTGGCGCGAATAGAGGCGGTTCCAGGTGTCATGGTCGGCGGCGCTGAACTGTCCCCATTGTTCGGGCACGACGAAAGCGCGCCAATCGGGCGGGTCTCCGGCCTGGATCCGGGGCTGGAACATCTTCTCTGTCTCCTTCACGGGCAATAAAAAACCCGCCGAAGCTCGGGAGCTTGGCGGGCGATGGGTCCGAAAAATCTGCAGGGATTAACCTATGGCTGACTCGTCTCCATCGCACGCCTTTTCCACGCATGGCGATAGGCCGACATGGCGGCAGCCGTCGGGCAGATGCGGAAAAGGGTGATCGAACGGGTCATTGCGCTCTCGTTATGGCAATCGCCCGCTGAAGGAAAGATGAATTTTCTCGTCGAAGGCGCGTTCCGCCGTGCGGCCGCTCAGTCTTCGGCCAGCTTGCCGATGGCACGCGCCAGCTTGAGGTCGCGCTCGGTGATGCCATCCGCATCATGGCTGGTGAGGCGAAAATCGACGCGGTTCCAGACATTGGTGAACTCGGGATGGTGATCGACCTTCTCGGCATGCATTGCCACTCGGGTGAGGAAAGCGAACGCCTCGGAAAAGTCGGCAAATTCGTAGCGCCTTTCGAGCGCCTTGCCGTCCGCGCTCTTGGTCCAGCGTTGGGGAATATCCATATCGACAGCCTAGCCACGGGCGCCTGTCTTGCAAAGCGCCGCTCGAGCGCGCAGGACGCGGCCCAGACATTTCAGGGAGCCATGATGAAAAACGCCTATATCTGCGACGCCGTCCGGACCCCCATCGGAAAATTCGGGGGCGCGCTGTCGAAGGTCCGCGCCGACGATCTCGCCGCGGTTCCATTGGCGGCGCTCAAACAGCGCAATCCCGGCGTCGACTGGGCGATGCTCGACGATGTCATCATGGGTTGCGCCAACCAGGCCGGCGAGGACAATCGCAATGTCGCGCGCATGGCCGCCCTGCTCGCCGGGCTGGGCGACACCGCGCCCGGTACCACGGTCAACCGCTTGTGCGGCTCGGGGCTCGATTGCGTGGCAATGGCCGCGCGCGCGATCAAGGCGGGCGAGGCCGATCTCGTCATCGCGGGCGGCGTCGAGTCGATGACTCGCGCTCCCTTCGTCATGCCCAAGGCCGAAAGCGCATTTTCGCGCGATGCCGCGATCTACGACACCACCATCGGCTGGCGCTTCGTCAACCGGCGGCTCCAGGCCGAATATGGCATCGATTCGATGCCCGAGACCGCCGAAAATGTCGCCGAGGAATATGGCATCAGCCGCGAGGACCAGGACAAGCTCGCGCATGAAAGCCAGGTCCGCGCCGCTCGGGCCCAGGAAAATGGCCGGCTCGCCGCCGAGCTGGTGGCGGTCTCGGTGCCCCAGCGAAAGGGCGATCCCTTGATCGTCGATCGCGACGAACATCCGCGCCTTTCCAGCCTCGAGGTGCTGGCGGGCCTGCGTCCCATCGTGAAGAAGGACGGCACCGTCACCGCGGGCAATGCCTCGGGCGTCAACGACGGCGCCGCCGCGCTGATCATCGCTTCCGAAGAAGCGGTGAAGCGCCACGGCCTCACCCCGCGGGCGCGGGTGCTCGGCGGCGCGGTCGCGGGCGTGCCTCCGCGGATCATGGGGATCGGCCCCGCGCCGGCTTCGGCCAAGCTGATGGAACGGCTCGGCCTCCACATCTCCGACTTCGACGTGGTCGAACTCAACGAGGCCTTCGCCGCACAGGGTCTCGCGGTGCTGCGCGAACTGGGACTTCCCGACGATGCCGACCATGTGAACCCCAATGGCGGCGCGATCGCGCTCGGCCATCCCCTCGGGATGAGCGGCGCTCGCCTCGCGCTCACCGCCACCGAGGAACTCGCCCGTCACGGCAAGGGCAAGGCGCTCGCCACCATGTGCATCGGAGTGGGGCAGGGGATCGCGCTCGCGATCGAACATGTCGGATGATCGACAAGGCCGCCATCCTCGAGCTGCTCGCCAAGGTCCCCGACCCCGAGATCCCGGTGATTTCGGTGGTCGACCTGGGGATCGTGCGCGGCTTCGAGGATGACCGGCTGATCATTACCCCCACCTATTCGGGCTGCCCCGCGACGGTGGAGATCGAACATTCGATTCGCGCCGCGCTCGATGCCAACGGCTTTTCCGGGGTGAAGATCGAAACGCGCCTCTTCCCGCCCTGGTCGACCGACATGATCAGCGAGGAAGGCAAGGCGAAGCTCAAATCTTACGGGATCGCCCCGCCCGAACGCAGTGAAACCGCCGAATGCCCGCAATGCGGCAGCGCGGACACCCGCGAGATTTCTCGTTTCGGATCAACGCCTTGCAAGGCCCAATGGCAATGCAACGCCTGCCTCGAGCCCTTCGACCGCTTCAAGTGCCACTAGCTAACCGCCGCACTGTCCGCGGTGCAGCAGAAAATGGTCGGCCAGCACCAACGCCATCATCGCCTCGCACACCGGCGCCCCCCGCAACCCGACGCACGGATCATGCCGCCCCCGCGTCACCGCTTCCTTGGCGTCGCCCGCCGCGTTGATCGACGCCACCGGCTTTCGGATCGAGGAGGTCGGCTTGAAGGCGATGCGGGTGACGATCGGCTGTCCGGTGGAGATGCCGCCACTGATCCCCCCGGCATGATTGCTGTCATACCTCCCGCCTTCGCGCATCGGGTCGGCATTCTCGCTTCCCCTCAGCCGCGCGGCATTCATCCCCTCGCCGATCTCGACTCCCTTCACTGCGGGGATCGACATCATCGCTCCGGCAAGGTCGGCATCGAGCTTGGTATAGATGGGCGCACCCCACCCGGCCGGAACGCCGGTGGCGCGGCATTCGACGAGCGCCCCGAGGCTGTCGCCGTCGGCGCGTGCCTCGTCGAGCATCGCGTCCCATCGGCCTGCGTCCTCCTCGCCGCCGATCGCGATTACTTCCGCCTCAACTCTCACCTCGGGAATGATCAGTCGCGCGACCGCGCCGGCGGCGACGCGCATCGCGGTTTCGCGGGCGCTGGCACGGCCTCCGCCGCGCGGGTCGCGGCGACCATATTTTTCGTCATAGGTGCGGTCGGCATGTCCCGGCCGGTAGGCGGCGTCGGCGGGGTAATCGGCAGAGCGGGCATCCACATTCTCGATCAGCATCGCGATCGGGGTGCCGGTGGTATGGCCGTCATGGACACCCGAGAGGATGCGCACCTGGTCGGGTTCCTGCCGGGGCGAGACGTTCCTGCCGGTCCCAGGGCGCCTCCGGTCGAGATATTGCTGCACATGGGCTCCGTCGAGCGCGATTCCCGGCGGGCAGCCGTCGAGCATGCAGCCGATCGCCGGACCATGGCTTTCGCCCCAGGTCGCGAGCCGGAGCAGATGGCCGAAGATATTGTGGCTCATTCCAATTCTTCCAGTTGTGCGCCGAGCGATCGCATCACCTCGGCAAATCCCGGGAAGCTGACCGCAATCGAGCGGCCGTCGTCAAGCGTCACTGGCTGCCGTGCACCCAGACCCAGTGTGAGAAAGGCCATGGCGATGCGATGGTCGCCATGCGCCAGCACCATGCCGCCGCCGCGCACCTTGCCGCGGCCGAGGATCCGCAACGCGTCGGCCTCGGGAAAGACCGAGACGCCGTTGGCGGTCAACCCCGCCGCGACCGCGCCCAAGCGGTCCGATTCCTTGTGTCGCAGTTCGCCGAGGCCCTCCAGATGGCTTTCGCCATCGGCAAAGGAAGCGACGCAGGCGAGCAGCGGGATTTCGTCGATGGTCGAAGGCACCTGATCGGGGGCAAGATGGATCGGTTCGAGCCGGTCGTGGGAAACGGTCACGTCGGCGACCGGCTCTCCCGACTGGATCCGTTCGGCGTCGATTTCGACCCGCGCGCCCATTCGCTCGATCGCTTCGAGGAAGCCCGTCCGTCCCGCGTTGATGCAGACGCCGGGGGTGGTCACCGAAGCGCCGTGGATGATCGCGGCGGCCGCCCAGAGGAAGGCCGCCGAGGAAGGATCGCCCGGCACATGGATGTCGGTGGGGCGAAGCGAGCGTTGATTGCCGAGACGCACACACCAGCCTTCGGGGCAGGGCTCGGCGTCGACCTCGACCCCGAACTGAAGCAGCATGACCTCGCCATGATCGCGGCTGGGAACGGGTTCGACGATGCGCACTGGCCCCTTGCTGCGCAGGCCCGCGAAGAGCAGCGCCGTCTTGACCTGCGCCGAGGCGACGCGGCCGACATGGTCGATCCCGCCGAGCCTCTGGCCGTGCAGGGTGATCGGCAAATGGTCGGCGCCGTCAAATCGCGCGCCCATGCGCGACAGGGGTTCGGTGATGCGGTGCATCGGACGGCGCGACAGCGAGGCATCGCCGGTGAAAGTCGCACGCAGTCCCTCGACGCCTGCTGCCGCGCCCATCAGGAGCCGGGCGCTGGTCCCGCTATTCCCGCAGTCGAGAGGGTCTTCGGGACTCGTCCAGGGGCCTCCTTCGACGCGCCATTCGCTTCCGTTGCCCTCGATCCGCGCGCCCAGTGCCTCGACGGCTTTCGCGGTGGCCATCACGTCTTCGCTGGTGAGCAGGCCACGGATGCGGCTTTCCCCCTCGGCCATGGCGGAAAGGATAAGCGCGCGATGGCTGATCGACTTGTCGCCGGGCACGGTGGCCCGCCCGCCGAATTGCGGGCTGGGGCTGGAACGCCAGGCGCTCAAAGAAGCGCCGCCACTTGGCGGGCGAGCTCGATTGCCTGGCGGGCATTGAGACGCGGGTCGCACGCCGTCCGATAGGCGCGGTCGAGATCCGCCGGACCCTGCGGGCCGCCACCGCCCAGACATTCGGTGACATCGTCGGGGCTCATTTCGAGATGCATGCCGCCCGGATGCACGCCCGCCGCGCGGCAATGGCGGATGAAAGCGGCGATTTCGCTCGTGATCGCGTCAAAGCGGCGGAGCTTGCGGCCATCGACCTTCTCGGTGTTGCCGTGCATCGGATCGATGATCCAGACCAGATTGCGCCCGCGCACCGCTTCGAGGAGCGGCGGAAGGGCCGCGTCGATCCGGTCGGCACCAAACCTACCGATCAGCACCAGCTTGCCCGGCCGGTCTTCGGGGTCGAGCCGTTCGCACAGCCGAACGAGATCGTCCGGCTGGAGAGTCGGTCCGCATTTGAGGCCGACGACATTTTCGATCCCCGAAAGATAGTCGACATGCGCGCCATCGAGCTGGCGCGTGCGGTCGCCGAGCCAGACCATATGGCCCGAGGTCGCCCACCATCCGCCTTCGCCATCGCGGCGGGTGAGCGCTTCCTCATAGGGGAGGAGCAGCGCTTCATGGCTGGTGTAGATGGGATCGCGGCCATGACGCGCGACGCTAAGCGTGGCGGCGGTGCCGACCGACTGGAAATGGGCGCGGACCATGCGCTCGGGGTCGTGCGCGCGGGCAGCCGCCGAAAAGGCCTGCCCGTTGATGATGTCGCCGCGATAGGCAGGCAGTTCGATGCGTCCGCGCATTTCGGTCGGGGCCGAGCGTGGTTTGGCGAACTGTCCCGCGATCCGCGCGATGCGCACCAGCGGCACGCCCGCTGCGGGCCGAAGATGCTCGGCCATGCCGTCGAAAAGCTGGGCAAGGCGAGCCACCCGTTCGGCAACCGCATCGTCGAAATTTTCGGCGCAGTCGCCGCCCTGGAGGACGAAGGCGCGGCCCCGGGCGACCATGGCCATTTCCTCGCGCAGCGCGCGGGCATCGCCGATGGCGACCACGGGAGCGGCATCCTTGAGATGCGCCTCGACCGCAGCCAGCGCCGCCTTGTCCTCATAGGAGGGCAATTGCCGTGCGGGTCGTCCGCGCCATCGGCCCGGCCGCCAGCCCAAGATTTCTTCGTCACGCGCCATGCGCCGCCCCTATAGCATGCGGACGCGAAAGGCGACGGTCTTGGACAGGAGCGCTAGGCGGGCCGCCGCGCGTAGATGCCGAAGCCCGCGATCGCCGCATAGCAGAGCGCGGGCAGCGTCAGGGCGAAGGCAAGGCTGCCCGACAGGTCGGCAAGCGCGCCGAATGCGACCGGAACCACCGCGCCGCCAAAAATGGCGACATTGATGATGCCCGATCCGTCGGCGGCCCGGGGGCCGAGCTTTTCGCAGGCGAGGCTGAAGATCGTCGGGAACATGATCGAGTTCATCAGGCCCACCGCAAGGAGGCTGTAGCCCGAGACGACGCCGGTGCTATTCGCCGAGATGAGGATGAGCGTGATCGCCCCCATCGCGTTGAAGGCAAGAAGCTTGCCCGGGCTGAACATGCGCAGCAGGGCCGAGCCGATGAAGCGGCCGACCATCGCGCCGCCCCAATACAGACCGATGAGCTTGCCTGCGTCCTGTTCGGGCAAGTTGAGAACGTCGGCTTGCATCAGATAATTGACGATGATCGAGCCGATCGCGACCTCGGCCCCGACGTAGAGGAAGATGCACAGCGCGCCATAGCCGAAGCGCGTACGCTTCAGGAGGTCGAAGCCTGCAAGTCCCGAGGAAGGTGCATGGGTCTCGCCCTTAAGCTTGTTGCGGAACTTCCAGACCACCGCCGCGACCAGCGCGATCGCGACCGCGAGGCCCAGATAGCCCTGCCAGATGGCCTCCGATTCTGCCTGGCGATATTCGATGAGCGCCTGGCCCGACAGTTGTTCGGCGCTCATCGTCGCGAGGCTGCCGAGAATGAGGATCGAGCCCACGATCGGAAAGACGGTGGTGCCGAGCGAATTGAAGGCCTGCGCGAAGGTGAGGCGGCTGTGCGCGGTGCGCGGCGGTCCGAGCAGCGAGATGAGCGGATTGGCGACGACCTGGACGATCACCACTCCGCTGGCGAGCACGAAGAGGGCAAAGAGGAAGATCGCATAGGTGGCGGTCTGCGAGGCCGGAATGAACAGGAGGCAGCCGACCATCATGGTAAGAAGCCCCGCGACCGCGCCGCGCATATAGCCGATCTTCTTGACCAGTTTGGCGCCCGGAATACCGATCACGAGATAGGCGGTGAAGAAGCAGAATTGCACCAGCATCGCCTGGGTGTAATTGAGGGTGAACAGCTCCTTGAGCTTCGGAATGAGGACATCGTTGAGACTGGTGATGCCGCCGAAGATGAAGAATAGCGCAAAGACGAAATATTGCAGACCCGGCGCGTCGATCGGCTGGCCCTCTTCCTCGAAGGGGCGCGGGTCGGTACTGCTGGATACTTCCGGTGCGATGGCCATCGTGTCGTCCCCCTCATGCCGCGACGGCACGCGGCCAAGCCTGATCGTTTCGCGGCAATGTGAACGATCACATTTACCTCGTCCAGCCCATATTTAGGCACAGGCAAGGAGAAGTCGATGACAATATTCAGAACCGATGAAGAACGCTTCGCCGATGTGCCCGATTATCCCTTCGCCCCGCATTATTTCCACGTGCATCTCGACGGCGGCGAGGTGGCCCGCCAGCATTATCTGGACGAGGGACCGAGCGAAGGGCCGGTCATCCTGCTGCTCCATGGCGAGCCGAGTTGGTCCTTTCTCTATCGCCATATGATCCCGCCGCTCGTCGAAGCGGGCAATCGGGTGATCGCACCCGACCTCATCGGTTTTGGCAAGTCGGACAAGCCGACCCGCCGTTCGGATTATAGCTATGCCGCCCATGCAGGCTGGCTGGGTCAGCTTCTCGATCATCTGGGGCTGCGCGACATCGGACTCTTCTGCCAGGACTGGGGCGGCCTCCTGGGGCTTCGTCATGTCGGGATGAATCCGCAGCGCTTCGCTTTCGTGGTCGCTAGCAACACCTTCCTGCCGGTGGGCGCGGGGTCGCCAAGCGACGCCTTCGTCGCATGGCGCGAATATGCGACCACCAATCCCGCCTTCAACATCGGGGGGGTGATCCAGCGTGCGACCGTGCGCCACCTCTCCGATGCCGAGGTCGCGGCCTATGACGCGCCTTTTCCCAACGAGGAATCGAAAGCCGGGGCAAGGGCCTTCCCCGCGCTGGTGCCGGTGGCGCGCGACGATCCGGGCGCGCAGGACAATCTGACCGCATGGGAAGGCCTGTCGCGCTACGAGCGGCCGTTCCTCACGCTGTTCACCGACGAGGACCCGGTGACGCGGGGCGGCGAGCGCTATTTCCAGGAAATGGTGCCGGGCGCGGCGGGGCAGCCGCATCGCATCGTCGAGGGCGCGGGGCATTTCTGCCAGGAGGATGCGCCCGAGATCTTCGTCGAGGCGCTCCTGTCGCTATCGGCTCAGCGGGAGCGGTCGTAACGCAAGAGGAAGCGCTTGCCCGCGATGGTTTCCTCTTCCTCGACGATCCCGCCACGCGCGCTGACCGCGGCGCGGAAATGGTCGGTGTCATAGTCGGCGAAGATATCCTCGCGCTGCGACAGGAGAGTCTGGACCATCGGGTCGTCCTTGGTCGGAAATTCGATCACGCCGACCGGCGCGATGCCCATCAGCCAGTCCACCGCCATGTCGAGCGGCACGTTCCGGCCAATCGCGATATGGTGGATGACCGCGAGCGGCGACAGTGGCAGCGACCGGCAAACGGCACAAGGCATGACGGCCCCAGAAGCCGGACCCGGCGCTTCAGCTGCGATCTTCATGCATTTCGATGGTGGCATGGTCGATGTGGAAGCGTTCGAGGAGCAGTGCCCTTGCATCGCTCTTGATCCTTGTCATGTCGGAGCCTGCCGTCGCGGTGATTTCCATGGTGACCACCGGTCTTTCCTGCGTGACCGACCAGGCGTGGATATGATCGACCCTGCACAC
Source organism: Sphingomicrobium lutaoense (assembly GCF_014195685.1). Taxonomy (GTDB): domain Bacteria; phylum Pseudomonadota; class Alphaproteobacteria; order Sphingomonadales; family Sphingomonadaceae; genus Sphingomicrobium; species Sphingomicrobium lutaoense. The sequence goes on from NZ_JACICF010000002.1 coordinate 387,083, forward strand.
GCCTTCGACCTGCATCAGGAGATCCGCCACTTCCCGCCGGTCGAAACCGCGCGGCGCACCTTCGAGCAGGATGTGGCCGCTTTCCTTTACGACCGCCCATGCCGAGCGCAGGATGATGAGGACGACCAGAAGCGACAGAAGCGGATCGATCGGCGTCCAGCCGGTGAAGATGATCACGAGCGATGCAATGATCGCGGCCACCGAGCCGAGAAGATCGCCCGCGACATGAAGCATCGCGGCGCGGATGTTGAGATTGTCGCTGCCGCCCCGGGTGAGGATCGCAAAGGCGAGGATGTTGACCACGAGGCCGCCCACCGCGACCCACAGCATCAGCCCGCCGAGGATTTCGCCGGGCGCGCGCAGCCGTTCGATCGCTTCGTAACTGATCCAGGCAGCGATGGCGAACAGCGACAGGCCGTTGACGAAGGCCGCGAGCACCGAAAAACGGTCGAAACCATAAGTGCGTTTCCAGTCGGCGGGACGTCGCGAGATGCGAAAGGCGAACCATGCCAGCATCAGCGATGCGAAGTCGGTGAGCATATGGCCCGCATCGGCGATGAGTGCGAGCGAGCCCGACACGATCCCGCCCACCAGTTCGGCGATCATGAAGCTGCCGGTCAGTGCGGCGGCGAGCGCGATCTTGCGCTCGTTGCGCGGAGCATGTGAGTGGCCGTGATGGTCGCCGCCCATATCCTACCTTCCTTGTGTCACCGGCACGCAGGCCGCCCAACTGGTTTTCGGGGCCGCGAAGGTTTATCCTGCGCGCCGCCCTGCCACTGCAGAGGCAAGCAGAAAGGAGTAGCAAATGTCTATCCTTTACCCCCTGATGATGCTGGCCGCCGGCAGCGCGGCACTTCCTCCCGACAAGGGCGATGACGAGGCCGCGATCGCCAGCGCGACGAGCGCGGCGCCCGCTTCGGTGACCGCCGATGCCACGATCGTGGATGGCGAGGGCAAGGTCATCCGCAAAGGGAAGAACGGTTTCACCTGCCATGCCGAAAGCGCAGCCATGGGGCCGATGTGCAATGATGCCACCTGGGGCAAGCTGATCGCCGCCCTGATGGCCGGAAAGCCCTATGAGGGCAAAAGCTTCGGTGTTTCCTACATGCTCGCAGGGGAAGGCGATGCGCCCGGCGTCAGCAACAAGGACCCGGCCGCGACGGCTCCCAGCCCCGACAACGACTGGATCAAGGAAGGCCCGCACATGATGATCATCCTTCCCGATCCGGCGATGCTCGAAGGCATTTCCACCGATCCGGCCGATCCCGTCTATGTGATGTGGAAGGGCACGACCTACGCGCACCTGATGGTGAGGATCGCCGAGGAGAATTGAGGCTCAAGGCTCGGCGGAACCTGTGAAAGAGGGGGCGGCCAATGTCGCCCCCTCCCGAAAGCGCGACCTTATTGCGTCGGGCCCGCCTGACCGTCGTCAGTCGCCGTGGTGTTGGCGACCGGCACCTCCTCGGGTGCCTCGTCGGTGAAACGGTCTGCATGATCGTTGGCGAACTGTAGCTGGCACTTCTTCTGCACGCTGTTCACCCGCAGCGCCTCATATTCCCCCATCATGCGGGCATATTCGGCATTTTCCGCGCTATTCTTGCCCTTCATGAAAAGGAGCGCGGGCGCGAAGAGCACCATGCCCACGCCCATCGCCCATTTGTCGTTATTATTCCGCTTCTTCAGGCTGTGATACAGCTCGTTCGACTTGCGCTCCACCGCGGCCATTTCGAGGCCGATCTGGTCGCAGTCATAATCCTGGAACTGGATCGGCGAGACATAGGCCGGCGCGATCTTGTTGGGATTGGAAGCGCACGCAGTCAGGGAACAGACGCCAAGCAACAGTACAAATTTCTTCATTACAAACCCCCGTTTTCATGAGGGGTCCCGATTGCCTGTTATCGGGCCGAGCAACCACCAGTAACTGGTCCGGTTCTGGTCCGAATCGGACCAATCACGCCGCGACAGATATGGTCGCCCCGCGTGGGTGCAAGGCATCGAAAAGAGCGGCGGGAGCGGACGATCAAAGGATGGCGGAGCGGGTGGGATTCGAACCCACGATACGGGGTTACCGTATACACACTTTCCAGGCGTGCGCCTTCGACCACTCGGCCACCGCTCCGTACCGGGCGACCCTTTAGGCAGAAGCGGCGGTGGGGGCAAGGCCGCTTGCCGCTTTGCCCGCGCATGCTAAAGCCACGGGCATGACAAGGCGGATCGGAAAAGCCCCCAGCGCGGCCGAACTGGAAGCGCTCGCGCTCGAGGCCATGCGGCGCCTCGGAAAGCCGTTCAGCGACCATCTCGACGAAATCGTTCTCAAGATCGAGGATTTCGCCGACGAGGCGACGCTCGCCGCGATGGGCATGGAAGATCCGTTCGAACTGACCGGCCTATACGAAGGCGTGCCGCTTCCCGAGCAGAGCGTCGAACAGTCAGGGACTCTTCCACCGGTGGTGCGCCTGTTCCGCCGTCCCATCCTGGATGAATGGGCCGACAATGGCTCCGAGACGCTCGAGGAATTGGTGCATCATGTGGTGATCCACGAACTGGGGCATCATTTCGGGCTGTCGGACGAAGATATCCATGCGCTCGAGGAGCAGGCCTGATGCTGCTCGAACTGTCGGACGTAAGCTGCCGGCGCGGCGGGCGTCTGCTGTTCGAACATCATGATCTTGCGCTCGCGGCGGGCGATGCGGTGCACCTCACCGGACCCAATGGCGTGGGCAAATCGAGCCTTTTGCGGTTGGCGGCGGGGCTGCTCGCGCCCGCCGCGGGCAGTATTCGGCGCGCTGACGCCGCGCTCGCCGACGACAGACTAGCACTGGACATGGAAAAACCGCTGGGGGAGGCGCTTGCCTTCTGGGCGCGCATCGACGGCATATCGCCGGACGCCGCGATGGAAGCGATGGGGCTGGCGCCGCTCGCCGACGTTCCGGTGCGCTTCCTGTCGACGGGACAGGCGCAGCGCGCCCGGCTGGCGCGGGTGATCGCCTCGGGTGCACCGCTCTGGCTGCTCGACGAACCGCTCAACGCTCTCGACAAGGATGGTCGCGATCGGTTGGGCCGCGCCATCGCCGCGCACCGCGAAAAGGGCGGTGCGGTTCTCGCGGCGAGTCATGTTTCGCTTGGCGAGGATTGGCGCGAGGCGCGGCTATGATGCGACTTCTCCTCCTTCGCGAAGCGCGACGCGCCTGGCGCGCGGGTGCCTGGCTGCCGATCGCCTTCTTCCTTCTGGTCGCCGCGCTCATTCCCTTCGGGGTGGGGCCCGACCCACGGGTCCTCGAGCGCATCGGGGTGGGGGTGATGTGGGTCGCGGCAGTGCTCGCGGCGCTGCTCCCGATCGAAAGGTTGGTCGAGCCCGACCTCGCCGACGGGACAATCGATCAGCTGGTGCTGCGCGGAGTGAGCGAGGAATGGATCGCGGCGAGCAAGATCCTCGGCCATTGGCTGGGCTTCGGGCCGATGTTGCTCTTCGCGACCTTTCCCGCGACGATCCTTCTCGGCAGCGAGGGGGCGGGGCTCGAGCGGCTGCTGGTCGGCCTCGCCATCGGGACCCCCGCGCTTGCCGCGCTGTCGGTGGCGGTCGCGGCGCTCACCGCGGGCCTGTCGCGCGCAGGGGCGCTGGCCGGGCTCCTGCTGCTGCCGGTCGCGATTCCGCTGTTGATCTTCGGGGCAGGCGAGGGGCCGTCGGCGCTCAAGTTCGAGGCCGCGACCGCGCTCGCCTTGCTGGTCGGAAGCCTGTTCGTGACCGCGGCGGCGCTCCGCGCGGCTCGGCGCTAGCCGCGCGACCAGCGCGCGAAGATCGCGGTGGGAAGCAGCAGGCCGCGACTTTCCTCGCGGACCGCCATTTCGCCCATCTCGACCGTGCCGCCGAGATGCGCGGTCGCCTGTCGAACGAGTTCGCCGATCGCCAGCGCTGACATGCGCACCGCATAGACGGTGAGAATCATGAAGCGACTCTTGTCGTCGAGCAGCTTGGCGCAGTCGCCGACCAGCGGCGCCAATTGCTCTTCGAGCTGCCAGCGCTCGCCCTTGGGGCCGCGTCCGAACTTGGGCGGGTCGAGCATGATGCCGTCGTAGCGGCGGCCGCGCCGGACCTCGCGCGCGGCGAACTTTGCGGCATCCTCGACCAGCCAGCGGATCGGGCGGTCCTCCATGCCCGACAGAGCGGCATTGTCGCGCGCGCCGTCGACGGACTTTTTCGAGGCATCGACATGGACGAGCCGGGCGCCCGTCTCGCTCATCTGGAGCGTGCCGACCCCGGTGTAGCCGAACAGGTTCATCGCTTCGCTGCCTTCGCCAAGCCGCTCGCGCGCGAAATCCCACTGGGGCGCCATGTCGGGGAAGAAGGCGAGATGGCGGAAAGGAGTGAGGCTGGCGTGGAAGCGCACCTTGCCGCGCGAAAGCGGCCAGCGCTCGGGCACCGCGCGATGCTCGACCCAGCGGCCGCGTCCATCCTCGTCGGAGGCGGGCATGAAGGTCGCGTGCGGATCCCAGTCGTCCAGCGCGCGGGGCCACATGGCCTGGGGTTCGGGGCGAACCACGCGAATGTCGCCATAGCGTTCATATTTTTGCCCGTCGCCGCAGTCGATGAGGCCCCAGTCGTCCCAGGGCTCGGCAATCAGGCTGGTGAGCGAATTCATCGGTTTTCTCCGCGGCGCCGTCGCAGCGCCAGAATGAAGATGGTGAGAGCGATGAAGGCGAAGGCGAACCATTGCACCGCATAGCTCATGTGGTTGTCGGGCAATTGCGAAGGATCGGGGCGCTCGAAGGGTTCGAGGCCGGCCTGTGGCGGATCGGCCTGGAGGCGGACCTTTCCTTCCTGGCCCGGAACGATCAGCCCGGTAACCACGCCGGCCTCCCATTCGACCGGCGAGGGGTCGCGTGACCATCCGATCAGGACGTCGACCGTCCCTCTGTCGGTCGCGCATTGCTTGACCTGCGCATAGCCGAGCGTGCCGCGCTGGTTATGCGCGGCGGTCGCGCCGCTTTCGATCACGCCCTGGCAATCGACCGCGCTGCGGCGGAACAGCGCTTCGCGCATTTCTGCCTTCCCGCGCGGGAAGGCGATGACCTCGTCGTCGCCGAGCGCGCTTTCATATTGGGCAATCAGCGCGTCTTTCCACTTGGCGCGTTCGAGCTGCCAGAAGCCGAGCCCGAGCATCACCGCGATCGCCGCGCCGACGATGATGGTGGCGAGCCATTGGGCATTGCGGGTCATGGGCGCAGCCTCCCTTCGCGCGGGCCGGTGCGATATTCCTGCACGAGCAGCGCTGCCTTGCCGAGGCGCAGGCCGAGGAGGGTCATGCCGATCAGCAGCGGAAGCCAGATGGAATGGACCCAGAAAGGCGGCGCAAGGCCGAGTTCGAGCCAGATCGCCGCGCCCGCGATGATCGCCCCGATGATCAGGATGAGGAAGGCGGCGGGACCGTCGCCGACATTGAACTGGCGATAATCGAGGCCGCAGCCCCGGCAGGCGTCGGCCAGCGCGACGGCACCGGAGAAGAGCGTCCGCGCTCCGCAGCGGGGGCAGAGCCCGGAAACGGAAGCGGCGACGAGCGTGGGCCCGTCGCCGCCTTGGTGATGCCCGAAGGTCATGATCCTAGTGGATGGGGGCGCCCCAGCTGCCCCACACATAGATGGCAGCGAAGAGGAACAGCCACACCACGTCGACGAAATGCCAATACCAGGCCGCGGCTTCGAATCCGAAGTGCTGCTTGGGCGTGAAGTCGCCCTTGTAGGCACGGGCGAGGTTCACGATCAGGAAGATCGTGCCGACGATGACGTGGAAGCCGTGGAAGCCGGTCGCCATCATGAAGGTCGAGCCGTAGATATTGCCGGTGAAGGCAAAGGCGGCGTGACCATATTCATAGCCCTGGATGAAGGTGAAGAGCACGCCCAGCGCGATCGTCGCCCACAGGCCCTTCTTCAGCCCTTCGCGGTCGCCATGGATGAGCGCGTGATGCGCCCAGGTGACCGTCGTGCCCGAGCACAGGAGGATAAGGGTGTTGAGAAGCGGATAGCCGAACGGATCGAGGACCTCGATGCCCTTGGGGGGCCACTGCGCCACGGTCGCGGCGAGTTCGGGGTCGGTGACCAGCTCGGTGACTTCGCCCATCACCTCGATCGGCATGGGGAAGAGCGAGGCGTTGAAATAGGCCCAGAACCAGGCGACGAAGAACATCACTTCGGACGCGATGAACAGGATCATCCCGTAGCGATGGTGCAGCTGGACCACGGGGGTATGATCGCCGCTGTTCGCTTCGCGGCGGACGTCCGACCACCAGCTCCACATGGTGAAGAGGACGCCGATCAGGCCGGCACCGGAGATGAACTGCCCATAGGGGTTGTCATGCATCCAGAACACGAGCCCACCGAGCATCAACATCGCCGAAATGCTGCCGATCAGCGGCCAGATGCTGGGGGGAAGGATGTGATAGTCGTGGTTTACTTGTCCGGCCATCTTGTCATTTCCTGTTTGTCGTCAGGGGCGCTCTAGCCGCCCCTTCGTCAATTTTCCACCGGGAAAAAAGTGTAGCTCAAGGTGATCTCGTCGATATGGGCGGTCGCGGGATCATCGCGGATCGCCGGATCCACGAAAAAGGTCACCGGCATGTCCACCGATTCCCCGCCCTTGAGCGTCTGCTCGGTAAAGCAGAAGCATTCGATCTTGGAGAAATAGGGGCCCGCCTGCACCGGCGAGACATTGAAGGTCGCGGTGCCCGTCGTCGGGCGCGCGACGAGATTGGTGGCCCGGTAATGGACGATCGTGCGCGCGCCCGGCGCGATCCGCACGGTCGATTGCACCGGCTCGAAGCGCCACGGCAGCGCGCTGTTGATATTGGCATCGAAGCGCACCCCGATCTCGCCGGCCACCGCCCCCGGCGCTTCCTGCGCGACCTGGGTGGTGCCGCCGAAACCGGTGACCTGGCAGAAGACGCGGTAGAGCGGCACGCTGGCGAAGGCGAGACCAAGCATCGCGAGCGCGAACAGCCCCATTTTCATCGCGGTGCGGACGTTGGCATTGTCCTGCGCATGCTCGGTCATGAAGCGAGACCCATCTTGGCAATGGTGATGCCGAACACCAGCGCGACGAACAGCAGGAGGAGGATCGCGGTGAGGCGGCTCCGCTCCTTCTGGCGACGCTTGATCTCGTCCTGCTCGTTCATAGGCTGATCCACCGATCCGCGACGACCGCGGCAAAAAGAATGAAGAGATAGAGAATCGAGAAGCCGAACAATTGCTTTTCGGGCTTCATGCCCGACGGCTCCTCGGCGCGGTTCATGGCGGTGCGAACCGCCAGCACGAGGAAGATCGCGTTGAGGACGATACTTGTCCAGCCATAGAGGCTGCCCGCCAGGCCAAGCGGCCAGGGCGCCACCGCGGCGGCGACCATCGGCAGGGTGTAGAGCAGGACATGGCGGCGCGTCGTCGCGAGCCCCGACACGACGGGAAGCATCGGGATGCCCGCCTTGGCATAATCGGTGCGCACGAACAGGCTGAGCGCCCAGAAATGCGGCGGGGTCCAGAGAAAGATGATCGCGAACAGCAGGACCGGCATCGCACTGACGTCGCCCGTGACCGCGGTCCAGCCGATCAGCGGGGGGAAGGCACCTGCCGCGCCCCCGATCACGATATTCTGCGCGGTTCGGGGCTTGAGCCAGACGGTATAGACCAGCACGTAGAAAAGGATCGAGGCAAGGAGGATCGCGGCGGCGAGGAGATTGGTTGCCAGCCCCATGAGGATCACCGAAAGCGCCGACAGGCCGACCCCGAAATGGAGCGCGGTCTGGCGGTCGAGCCGCCCTGCGGGGAGCGGGCGCGACCGGGTGCGCTTCATCTGCGCATCGACATCGGCTTCATACCATTGGTTAAGCGCACCCGCCGCCCCGGCACCGAGCGCGATGCACAGGATGGCAGTGAAACCGAGAACGGGATGGATCGTCTCGGGCGCCGCGAGAAGGCCGCACAGCGCGGTGAAGACGACAAGGCTCATGACACGCGGCTTGGTGAGCGCGAAGAGGTCGCGCCAATCGGCGGGCAGCATGGCCTGGGATGCGGGAAGGCTGGTCACGGATCGGGCCTATAAGGCCTTGCCCCGCAAGAGAAAAGAGGGGGCTATGCGCAATTCATTTTCCATCCAGCATCGGAGAGCTAATATGGCGCCATGTTGACGCTCGCTCTTGCCGCATTCGCTCTCCAGGCCGCCGAGCCGCAGGCCATGCCCCTTCCTCCCGCTGCCGGGGAGGAGCCGGTCCCCGAAATGATCGTAGAGGAAGACCTTGTCCATGTGACGCTCGAAACCGAGATGGGGCCGATTCTGCTCGCTCTCGACCGGGGCCGCGCGCCCGTGACGGTCGCCAACTTCCTTGCCTATGTCGATCGCGGCTGGCTCGACGGACAGCCTTTCTACCGTGCCATGCCCTGGGGCGATGGCGGGCTGATCCAGGGCGGAGTGCGCGACGGCGCCAAGCTGCTTGACCCGATCGAGCATGAGCCGACCAGTCGGACGGGGCTTTCCAATGTGCGCGGGGCGATCGGGATGGCCAATGCCGGACCCGGCACCGCGCGCAACGACTTTTTCATCCTCACCACCGACATCGCGGCCTTCGATGCCAAGGAAAACTCGCCGGGCTTTGCCCCGTTCGGCATGGTGGTCGAGGGAATGGATGTGGTCGAAGCGATTCTCGCCGCGCCGGTCGACCCCGACAAGGGCGAAGGCGCGATGAAGGGTCAGATGCTTGCCAAGCCGGTCCGCATCCTCGAAGCCGAGCGGAGCGAGGACTAACGTCGCGTGGCGCGCTCGAACAGCAGCGCCGACCCCGTGAACAGTCCCGCGAATAGCGCATTCACCCCGATCAGTTCGGCCAGGCTTTCGCCGGGCTGGAGATGCTTGCCCGTCACTAGGCCTGCAAGGGCCATCAGCACGCAAAGTGCCGCAACGATGGCCATCGTGCGTGCCATGCCCTTTGCCTTTAGCCGCGAGAAGGCCGCGCCCAGCGCGACGATGGGCAAGGCAAGGAAATAGAAGAGATTGAAGGGGTCGTTTTCCGAGCCGACGATCCCGACCGCGAGATTGGCCCAGACAAGGAAAAGCAGCCCGCCGACCCCGATCAGCGCGCCGAAGCGGTAGGCAGTCGAGTGCGATCGACGCAGGAAAAGCTCGATGCCGAGACCCGTGCCCCCGAGTAGCAGTGCCGCAACGATGAAGTCGAAGGCCGTCCATTGGACGCTGTCACCCATCTGCATGGCGACAAGCGGCGCAATTAAAGGCAGCGCCAGCACGCCCCACAACAGATAGCGCATCCTTCCCAGCCCGTTTTCCGAAGCTTCGCTCATCTCTCTTGCTCCTTCTGCCATTCCTTGTGCGGTCATGCCGGGAAGCCGCTTCGAAAGGCATGAGCAAAGCATGAGCATTTGCTGAGGATCGCGCTTTTCCTCAGCGCTTTCGCCAGAGAATCGCGGCGGTCACCAGTCCGCCGAACAAGAGGCCTTCACCCCCCGCCACCAGCGCTTGTGCGAGCGGGCCGAAGCCATCCTCTCCCGCAAGCCTTCCGAACAGCCCGAGATCGAGCTGCGATCCGTGGAACCGGCGGGCCAGGCCCGCGAGGCTCGCCGCCATCAGCTTTCCGCCGAGCAGGGCGATGAGGATGCCTGCCCCCGCGCCGCCGATCGCACCGCCGATCGCGGGACGTGGCCAGCGTGCCTCTGGCCCGCCGCCTGCACGCGCTCCCATCGCGACCATCGCGCCGAGGATGAGGCCTTCGAGGCCGCCCGTGAACTGGTCGTGCGGGCTGCCGAAGAAAAGCGAGAAGCTGCCGCTTGCGATGAGGTGGAACAGATCGCCGACGATGAACCCGCCGATCGCGCCGCCCACCGCGCTGAAGAGGAAAGGCTGGCGCATCACCCGGCTGGCGAGTGCCATGCCTGCCGAGACCCCTAGCGCGCCGAGGGCGGCAAGCAGCATGGTGAGGATGGTCATCACGAAGAGAATCGGCATCGCGGCGTCATTGCCGAGACCCGCGATCAATCCGTAGACGAGCCCGCCGACGAGGCCCGCGACCGCGCCGCCAGCGGTACCCGCGAGGACGGGCGCGAGCAGGTTGGCGGTCGGGCCGCTATCGCCGCCCGCGGCGTCGACCTTGGCGATGAAGCGGTAGCCGCGCTTGGGCACGGTCTCGATGAAGCGGGGGGCGGCGGCATCGTCGCCCAGCGCCTTGCGCACTTCCTTGATTGCCTGGGTGAGCGCTTCGTCGCCGACGATGACCCCGGGCCAGACCCTCTCGAACAGTTCGTCCTTGGCGAACAATCGCCCGGGATGCGCGGCGAGCAAGGCGAGGAGATCGAAGGGTCGGGGCTGGAGCGGCACCGGTTCATCGCCGCGCAGCAACTGCTGTTCGCGAAGGTCGAGGGTGAAAGGGTCGAAGCGGATCAACTGCGCGGTCATGCCGGATGAAGGGATAGCATGCTTGGCGCGGCGGGAAAGCGGGCGGGCGCTTGGGGGAGGCAAAAGAAAAAGGCCGCCCCGCGCTGTGCGGGACGGCCTCTTTTCCTTGGGTCCGCCGGGACTAGTCGATCCGCGGCAGTGTTTCGAACTGGTGATAGGGCGGCGGGCTGGACAACGTCCATTCCAGCGTGGTGGCGCCCTCGCCCCATTCATTGTCGTCGGCCTTCGGCCCCTTGGCGAGCGACCAGAAGACGTTGACGAAGAAGATCAGCATGCTGAACGCCATGATCGCATAGCCCCAGCTCGAGACCTCGTTCCAGGCCGCGAAGGCTTCCGGATAGTCCGGATAGCGACGCGGCATGCCGTCAAGGCCGAGGAAGTGCTGCGGGAAGAAGATCACGTTCACGCCGATGAACATGATGAAAAAGTGCAGCTTGCCGAGCAGCTCGTTGTAGCGCTTGCCGCTCATCTTCCCGAACCAGTAGTAGAAGCCCGCGAACAGCGCGAAGACCGCGCCCAGCGACAGCACATAGTGGAAGTGCGCGACCACATAATAGGTGTCGTGCATGATCGTATCCACGCCGCCGTTCGCCAGCACGACGCCGGTGACGCCGCCCACGGTGAACAGGAAGATGAAGCCGATCGCCCACAGCATCGGAGTCTCGAAGCTGATCGAGCCGCCCCACATGGTGGCGATCCAGGAGAAGATCTTCACGCCGGTCGGCACCGCGATGATCATCGTCGCGGCGGTGAAATACATCTTGGTATTCACGTCCATGCCGATGGTGAACATGTGGTGCGCCCAGACGACGAAGCCGACGACGCCGATCGCGACCATCGCATAGGCCATGCCGAGATAGCCGAACACGGGCTTGCGGCTGAAGGTCGCGATGATCTGGCTGACGATACCGAAGGCCGGCAGGATCATGATGTACACCTCGGGGTGACCGAAGAACCAGAACAGGTGCTGGTAGAGGATCGGGTCACCACCGCCCGCGGCATCGAAGAAGGTCGTGCCGAAGTTGCGGTCGGTGAGCAGCATGGTGATCGCGCCGGCGAGAACCGGAAGCGCGAGCAGCAGGAGGAAGGCAGTGACCAGCACCGACCAGACGAACAGCGGCATTTTGTGCAGGGTCATGCCCGGCGCGCGCATATTGAAGATGGTGGTGATGAAGTTGACCGCGCCGAGGATCGAGGCGGCACCGGCAAGGTGCAGCGAGAAGATGGCGAAGTCCACAGCAGGCCCCGTCGAACCCGAGGTCGAGAGCGGGGCATAGACCGTCCAGCCGGTACCTGCGCCCATGCCCGTGCCGCCCGGCACGAAGGCCGAGGCAAGAAGCATGATGAAGGCCGCGACCGTCAGCCAGAAGCTGATGTTGTTCATGCGCGGGAAGGCCATGTCGGGCGCGCCGATCATGATCGGAACGAACCAGTTGCCGAACCCGCCGATGAGCGCGGGCATCACCATGAAGAAGACCATGATGAGGCCGTGCGCGGTGATCAGCACGTTCCAGTGGTGAAGCGCTTCGTCGAAGCTGGCTTCGGCACCGGCGCCGAAGGGCCAGCCGAAATTGTTCAGGACCTGGATGCCCGGTTCGGCCAGTTCCCAGCGCATGATGCCGGAAAAGGCGCCGCCGATGATCCCCGCGAAGATCGCGAAGATCAGGTAGAGCGTGCCGATGTCCTTATGGTTGGTCGACATGAACCAGCGGGCGAAGAAGCCCGGCTTGTGGTCGGCATGCGCCTCGGCATCATGGGCCTGGAGCGGCATGGCAGTGGCAGTGGTGTCAGTCATCAATCTATTCCACTCTCAGGTCAGGCGGTGACGGGCTGGTTGGGCTCGGCCTCGGCCGGGGTGGCAGGCGTTGCAGGCGCGGCATCTTCTTCCGAAGCGCCTTCGGCCTGTGCCGGGGCAGCGCCCGGCATGGTGCCGCCCTTGGAAGCGATCCACCGTTCATACTGGGCCTGCGGCACCACTTCGATGGCGATCGGCATATAGGCATGGCGCGCGCCGCACAGTTCGGAGCACTGGCCGAAATAGACGCCCGGCTTGTCGACCTTCACCCAGGTCTCGTTGAGACGGCCGGGAACCGCGTCCATCTTCATCCAGAAAGCGGGGATCGCGAAGCTGTGAATGACGTCGGCGGCGGTGACGATGAACTTCACAGTCTTGCCGGCGGGAATGACGATCCGCTCGTCGACGGCGAGAAGCGCGGGGCCATCGGCGTCGGTGCGATAGCGCGCACCTTCGGGCAGCGTGGGATCGTCCTTTTCCTTGAGCATGTTCGAGATGATCTCGAAGCCGCCATTGTCCGGATATTGATAGGTCCAATACCACTGGTGGCCGGTGACCTTGATCGTCACGTCGGCGGGCGGCGGGCTGTACTGCTTCTGGATGAGCTTGATCGAGGGCACCGCGATCACCACGAGGATGATCACCGGGACCACCGTCCAGATGACTTCGATCAGCGTGTTGTGCGTGGTGCGCGAAGGCTCGGGATGCGCGCTGCGACGGAAGCGGACCATCGCATAAAGGAGCAGCGCCAGAACGAAGATGCTGATCGCGGTGATGAGCGGCACCAGCCAGTTGTTATGGAAATCGGCGGCATATTGGCCGACTTCGGTGAACTGGTCCTGCAGGCCGAAGCGGCCGTCGGGCTGTCCCACGCTGGGCACGGGAGCGGCATAATCGAAGAGTTCGGCGGCTTCGCCGTCGACCGTTTCGCCTTCGCCGTCGTCAAGATCGGCGGCCAAAGCGGCGCTTTCGCCGATGGGGGTCTGCACCGTCGCGGTTGCCGTGGCGGGGGCCAGGAGGGCGGCTGCCAGGACAATCAGCCATCGCTTCAATATCATTGTCGCTCCAAACATGGTCGTGCGCGTGGAAGGGAGCAGGGGCGCCCCCGAAATTTGGCGCCTTATAGGCAGCAAGTGCCCAACCCTCAAGCACTGGATCAAAGTCCATGTTCGCGGTCCTTGTCTCGGGCCATGACGGGGCGTAAGTCGTGGCCCGAACAGTTTGGAGATCGGCATGACCGAAGAGGAAATCTTGGCGGAATTCCGCGACGCAAAGGCGTTGCTTGAAGGCCATTTCATCCTTTCCTCGGGGCTGCGCAGCCCCCGCTATCTGCAATGCGCGCGCGTGCTGATGAACCCCGCGCGGGCCGGACGGCTCGCCACTGCGCTCGCGGCAAAGCTGCCGGATTCGGTGCGCGATTCCATCGACGTGGTGGTCTCGCCGGCGATGGGCGGAGTGATCATCGGTCAGGAAATGGGCCGCACTCTGGGGCGCGACGCGATGTTCCTCGAACGGCCCGACGGCGTTTTCCATTTCCGCCGCGGCTTCGCGCTCGAGCCGGGCGCCAAGGTGCTAATGGTCGAGGACGTGGTGACCACCGGCCTGTCGAGCCGCGAAGCGATCGCGGCGGTCGAAGAGGCCGGCGGCGAAGTGATCGCCGAGGCCGCGCTGGTCGACCGGTCGGGGGGCAATGCCGATCTCGGGGTGCCTTTCACTCCGCTCATCCGGCTCGACGTGCCGACCTACGAACCCGATGCCCTTCCCCCCGAATTGGACGCCATTCCCGCGATCAAGCCCGGGAGCCGCGCGGCTTGAGCGAACGGCTGCGCCTCGGGGTCAATATCGACCATGTCGCGACGATCAGGAACGCTCGCGGCGGGGATCATCCCGATCCGGTGCGCGCTGCCGAGATCGTCGCGCGCGTGGGCGGCGACGGGATCACCGCGCATTTACGCGAAGACCGGCGCCATATCCGCGACGACGATCTGCAGCGCATCCAGGACGCGACGGACCTGCCTCTCAATCTGGAGATGGCAGCCACCGAGGAAATGCTCGAGATCGCCTTGCGCCACCGCCCGCACGCCGCCTGCATCGTTCCCGAAAAGCGTGAGGAGCGCACCACCGAGGGCGGCCTCGATGCAGCGGGCTTGCACAACCAGCTCGCGCCGGTGGTGACGCGCCTTGCCGATGCGGGGATCCGCGTCAGCCTGTTCATCGAAGCGAGCGAACGGCAGATCGATGCGGCCTTGCGATTGGGCGCGCCGGTGGTGGAATTCCACACGGGTGAATATGCCCATGCCTTCATCTACGGCGGTCATGACAAGGTCGCAAGCGAATTGAAACGCATCGGCGACATGGCCGCGCTGGCCGCGAAGAACGGGATCGAGCCCCATGCCGGGCACGGCCTCACCTATGACAATGTCCAGCCGATCGCCGCCATCCCGCAGATCGCCGAACTCAACATCGGCCATTATCTCGTCGGCGAAGCGATCTTCGTGGGCCTCGAAAATGCCGTGACGCGGATGCGATCGTTGATGGACGAAGCGCGCTGATGATCGTCGGGATCGGTTCGGACCTGTGCAACGTCGAGCGCATCGCGGCATCGCTCGCCCGCTTCGGCGAGCGGTTCGAAAAACGCGTCTTCACCGATGTCGAGCGCGAGAAAGCGGCGCGCCGCCCCTTCACCAAGGCAGGGACGCTCGCCAAGCGCTTCGCCGCCAAGGAAGCCTTTTCCAAGGCGGTGGGGACGGGTTTCAAGCGCGGCGTTTTCATGAAGGATATCGGCGTGGTCAATGCGCCGAGCGGTGCCCCGACGCTGGTCCTGACCGGCGGAGCGAAGGAACGGCTTGACGCCATCACCCCCAGCGGCCACGCGATGCACATCCATCTCAGCCTGACCGATGACCATCCCTGGGCCCAGGCGTTCGTGATCCTCGAGGCCCGCGAAGACAAGAGTGCCAAGTGAACAAAGCGCGTCCCAAGAAAGATTATCGTCAGCTGGCCCGCGCGGTCTGGAGCGAGATCAAGGGCCTCTTCTTCGTGATGCTCGCGGTGCTGGGCGTGCACAGCTTCATCGCCAAGCCTTTCTACATCCCGTCCGAATCGATGATGCCCGTGCTGCTTACCGGCGACCGGTTGGTGGTGACCAAATATCCTTATGGATACAGCTTCGTCTCGCCGACGATTCCCAACCCGGTGGGCATCGTGAAATGGCTGGTGCCCGGCGGCGATCCGGGTGGCTGGACCGTCACCCTGCCCCCGATCGAGGGGCGGCTGTTCGGCTCCTATCCGAAAAGGGGCGATATCGTGATCGTCACGCCGCCCGGCCGCTACGAGGACTATATCAAGCGGGTGATCGGTTTGCCGGGCGATCGCATCGCGTTGGTCGATGGCCAGCTCATCCTCAATGGCGAAGCGGTGAAGCGCGAGATCCTCGATCCCGTCGAAATCCCCGTCGATTCCAATTCGCCCTGTGGCCTGTCGCTCGAGGGCTTCGCCTTTGACCGGGCGCTTGCCAGCACGATCCGCGAAGGCGAGGACGGGCAGCGGCTGTGCGTCCTGCCGATCATCCGCGAAACGCTGCCCAATGGCGTGAGCTACGATACGGTCGAACTGGGCTATAGCGACGGCGACAATTATCCCGAGATCACCGTTCCCGCGGGCCATGTCTTCCTGATGGGCGACAATCGCGACCGTTCCTCCGACAGCCGTTTCGGCGAGGAAGTGCGCGGGCTGGGCGGGCCGGTGCCGGTCGAGAATATCGGCGGGCGCGCCGAGTTCATCACTTTCTCGCTCGACGGGACGACCGGATTGAATCCGGCAAGCTGGTGGTCGTCATTGCGCGAAGGGCGCGCGGGCAATAGCTTGCGGGGTAGCAGCGCGAGGGACGCCGACTAGGCTCCTCCCCTTCGCCAAAAAATTGGGGGTTTTGATGGCCAGTCACGATTATGAGCCCGGTCCGACCGAGATCAGCGACCCCCGGCTGAGATTCGAGGTGCAGCGCGCGGGCATCTGGATCGGGATGGTCCTGCTGGCCGCACTTGTCGTGGTGCTGGCCGCGCCGCTCCTGCTCATCATCGGGGGAATGGTCTTCGCCGTGCTGCTCGACGGGGGGACGCGGCTTCTCGGCCGCTGGCTGCCGATCGGGCGCGGCTGGCGGCTCGCGCTGGTGATCCTCGCCGCTCTCTTGTTCATCGGCTGGACGATCTGGTATTCGGGCACCCAGCTGGTCAACCAGTTCGCTTTGTTGCGTGACACGGTGACCGCGCAGGCAGACCGCCTGCTCGACTGGCTGAGCGCCAACGGTCTTTTCCCCGACGCCAACCTGTCGGCCATCTCGGGGCAATTGTTCGCTTCGATCGGTCGTGTGACCAGCGTACTGGGCACCGCGATCGGCGCGCTCACCGCCGCCATCCTCATTTTCGTGATTGGCATCTTCATCGCGATCGAACCCAAGATCTACGACCGCGGCGTCGCCTGGATGGTGCCGATGGCGCACCGCGAGAAGTTCTTCGAGATCAGCGACCGGGTAGGCTTTGCGCTGCGCCGACTGCTCGCGGGGCGCATCCTCGGCATGGTGATCGAGGGTATCTTCACTTATGTGATGCTGGCCCACGTCGGGACCTGGTTCGGGATTGCGCCCGTTCCGCTTGCCGCGGTGCTCGGCCTGCTCACGGGCCTTCTCGCCTTCATACCCAACATCGGCGCGATCATCTCGGGCATCCTGATGGTCGCGGTCGGCTTCTCGGCAGGGACCGAGCCCGGCCTCTGGGCGATCTTCGTCTATTTCTTCGTGCAGAATTTCGATGGTTACGTGATCATTCCGCTGATTGCGAAGAAGACCGTCGATCTCGCTCCTGCGCTGGTGCTGGCGGCGCAATTGCTGATGGGGACGCTGTTCGGTTTTCTGGGGCTGCTGCTTGCCGATCCCATCGTCGCGGCGATCAAGACCACGCTGGAGGAAATCAGCAAGCGCAAGGAAGAAGCGGAGCCGGCTCCGCCCCCGCCCGAAGATTAGTTGGCGGGGGTCTCTTCGGCCGGAGCGTCTTCGCCCTGAGGCGCGTTGGGCGCGGTCGGCGGCGGGCCGACCAGCTGCGCCGCGTCGCGAACGACCTGGGCGATTTCGACCGAGAAATAGAGATCGTCGCCGGGCTTGATGATGCTGCCCGGCGGGGGGCTGTCGCCATAGGCCAGTTCGGAGGGAATGCGGATTTCGTAGCTTCCGCCTTCGCGCATCTGCTGGAGCGCTTCGGCAAAGCCCGGAACCACGCCCTGCACCAGCATCGGCACCGGCTGGCCGTTCGAGCTGTCGAAGACCTCGCCATCCTCGAGCCGGCCCTCATAGGAAACGAAGGCACCGTCCTGGTCGGTGATCAGCTCGCCTTCACCCGCTTCGAGCGTGCGCACCATGACACCGTTCTCGGTCGTCACGCCCTTGAGGGGAGCCGCCCCTGCCCAGGCGATGGCAAGCGCCGCGATGACTAGCGCAGCGATCGCCAGCCACAGCTTGGCGACCGACCCGCGTTTGATCGGGCGGAGAGGAACCTGGCTGGCCGACATGGACTTTCCCTTCGGAAAGAGAAGGGTGCCTTAACGGCCGCCTTCGCGTTCGATGCGCTTGCGCTCGAGCTTGCGGGCGCGGCGGATTGCGGCGGCACGTTCGCGCGCACGCTTTTCCGACGGCTTTTCATAGTGGCGACGCAGCTTCATTTCGCGATAGACGCCTTCACGCTGCAGCTTCTTCTTGAGCGCGCGCAGCGCCTGGTCGACATTATTGTCGCGAACGATGATCTGCATAAAAAACACCAACTCCTTTTCGGTCGACCCCAATTCAGGCCGGTCGCCAAACCGTCCAACCGGACGGCCAGCGAGAGAATCACTTTAGCGAAAGGGACCAATGGTCCTCCACGAGGGCGGCCCCTTAGCAGCGCCGCGCCGACATGGCAAGTTTGCCGCGTCGATGTTGCAGCGCGACAGACAGTGGGCTTGGCGCGACGAACCGCCATTTCGTCCATCTCTAATTAACTAACGGAATGATAAGCATTAATTCCAGTGGGAGGGACGAATAGAATGTTGAACAGGCGGACATTGCTGACACGCGGACTGACGGGGGCCATCGGCTTGGCAGCATCGTCCTCCGCGCTATCATCGCAGCCTGCCAATCCGTCCTTCGTCTTCCGGACCACGCCGCGCCCCGGCGTGGATCCGCTGGCACCCGCGCCGCGTGCGCCCGGCGGAATCAATCCCGAACTGTTCGCCAAGGCCAAGGAAGCGCTCGATCGCCATTCGACCTATGTTGCCGACCGCGAATGGATCGGCATTGCCGACTATGGGCTGCGCTCGGACGAAGCGCGCTTCCACCTCGTGCACCTGCCTTCGGGCCATGTCGAAAGCGTGCCGGTGACCCATGGCCGCGGGTCTGACCGCAACCATAATGGCTATCTCGACCATTTCTCGAACCAGCCCGGCTCGCTCGCGACCTCGAGCGGCGCCTATCTCACCGCGAGCCGCTATCATGGCAAATATGGCCTGTCCGCCAAGCTGCACGGTCTCGACTGGTCGAACAACAATGCCTTCAACCGGGCGATCGTGATGCACCATGCCTGGTATGCCGAACCCGAGATGATCAGCCAGCACGGCAAGCTCGGGCGCTCGGAAGGCTGTTTCGCCTTTTCACGTCGCGATCATTGGCACGTGATGAGCCGGCTCGGCGAAGGCCGGCTGATCTACGCGGACAAGCTGGCCTGACCGCTTCAGGCGGTCGGCACCCCGTCCTTTCCTGCTTCGGCTGACTGCGATGCGCCCTTCACGGGGCCCGCATCGCGGAGCGCAGCGATCACCGGCGCGTCGCGGTCGTAGATGTCATCATACTGGATGAGCTTTCCGTCGGTGGTCGCCGCAACCGAGAAATAGACGATATAGACCGGCACCGGATTGACGAAATTGGCTTGCACCGTCTCGCCGCTGTTGAGCGTGTCGACGGTCTTCTGCGTATCCCATTCGCCTCCATCCATGCCCAGGAGCGTGGTCGCCAGCTTGAGGATGTTCTCGGTGCGGATGCAGCCATGGCTGCGCGCCCGCGCCTCGGCATTGAAGAGATTCCGCGCATTGGTGTCGTGCAGGTAGATGAGGTGCGGATTATACATCACGAACTTCACCCGGCCGAGGGAGTTGCGCGGACCCGGCGGCTGACGCCAACGCTGGATCGAGCCGTCATCGCGGCGCACCGCGACATAGCCGGGCTTGCCCGCCACCTCGGGAGCGATCGACGGCGGGACTTCCCACCAGGGATTGAAGATCACGCCCTGGGCCTTGGCCATCAGCTGGGGCGTGGGGGTTTTCTTCGCGCCTGCGACCGCACGGTGACGCGAGATGGTCTGCCCGTTCTCGATCAGCGCCGCGGTGTAAGCGGGGATGTTGGAGATGATGTAGCGATCGCCAAGGTCGCGCGGCAGCCAGCGCCACCGATCGAGGTTTAGGCGGATCTTGCCCACCGCCTTCTTGTCCTTCTTGTCGGCCTTGACGAGCGCGGTCTTGAGCGCGGCATATTGCGGATGGGTGGGGAGAAGCTCGTCGAGCGTTTCCTTGAGCCTGCCATGGTAGAGCGCCCATTCGAGCAGCGCCGCCTGGCGGTCCTTGCTCAGATCCTTGTCGACGATATGCCAGTCGACCCGGTCCTCGCCGCGGGCATGGCCAAGCGCGAGGTCAGAGGAAAGAAGATTGAACCGTTCGGTCGCCGCCGCCGAGATGGTGGCCGGGTCGCCCGAACGCATCGCGGCGCGCAGGCCCTCGGGGTCATAGTCGGCGGGCGCGAGCCCCTCGGCACCCACTCCGTCGATATAGGAAAGCAGCGCCTCGACATCGGCAAGCTGCCAGACCGGCACCTTGGCTTCCTCGGGAGCGAGCGGATCGCCCTGGGCGATCTGTTCATCGACCGTCAGCACCTGTTTTCCGGGAACGCCGTGCGGAGCGACATGCGCGTCGGGAGCGTCCTGCGCCTTTTCGGCCTCGACCGCCCGATCGGCTTCCTGCGGCAGCGCCATGGCGGTACTGGCAGAGAGAAGCATGATGGTTGCCGACAATTTCCCGATAATCTGGCGCTTTGACACGTGTTTTTCCCTGACATTTCTGAAGTGGTAGGAAAGATTAGTCCCGGCAATCCTTACACAGGCTGAATGGCCTGCAAAAGGCTGGACACACTTCTTTAAGCAACTGTTGTTAAAAGGAAACGCGTAACTAGTGCGTAGGGGGTTGGGGACAATGAACCACAAGCAGATCCTGGACGGGAGCATGATCCCGCGAACGGTCAAGCGCATGTTCGACGAGCGGCTCGAAAGCCGCCACGACGCTGGCTCGCAAACCGCCGTGATGGGACTGCGTGGTGAAAGCCACGTCGTTCGTTTAATTAATATTTCTGACAACGGGGCTATGGTGATTTATCCCGGCATGCCCCATATTGGCGAACAGGTGACGCTCCAGCTCCTCGACATGGGGGAGGTCACCGCGGTCGTTCGCTGGGTACGCGACGGGCGCATAGGTGTGAACTTCGCCGACTGACTGGACAGCCGGCGCGGAGATAGAACATTCGATGATCAAGGCGCGTCTGGCCGAAGTTGATCTGGGAAGCGAGCGTCGCCGCGTGGCGCGCCAGCCGGTCGATCTTGAAGGCCAAGTCCGGGAAATGGGCGAAGAGGGCTTCGAGGCCCGCATTCTCAACATCTCGGAACAGGGATTCATGGCCGAAGCGCCGCTCGGCGATTTCGAGGTGGGGACGCGCATCTGGCTCATTCTGCCCGGTCGCGACCGCGCCAGCGCGGTGGTCAAATGGATCGCCGGGACCAAGCTGGGCGCCGAATTCGCCGAACCCGTCGAAGTCAGCGCGCTGACCGCCTAAGCTCTCTTAAAGCGCGTCGATCACCCGATCGGCGGTTCTCGTCACCATCTGCTTCACGCCCTCGAACGTGGGATGCAGTCCGTCGGCCTGCATCCGGCCCGGCTCGCCGATCACCCCGTCGAGGAAGAAGGGGTAGAGCGGCACGCCATAACGCTTGGCCAGCGCGGGATAGATGGCATCGAAATGGCGGACATAATGGGGATCGTAATTGGGCGGCGCGCGCATGCCGATCAGCAGCACCGCGATACCGCGTTCCTTCGCGGTCTCGATCATCGCCGACAGATTTTCCTCTGTGACCGCAGGGTCGATTGCCCGCAACACATCGTTCCCGCCCAGCGCGATGACAAGGAGGTCGGGCTGTTCGTCGAGCCCGTCCAGCGTCCAGCCGAGCCGCGCTCGTCCCGCGCTGCTGGTATCGCCCGAAACACCTCCGTCCACCACGCTGGCGGCAATTCCCCGCCGCCGAAGCGCATCCTCGAGCTGGGGTGCATAGCCCAGACCTTCGGGCAGGTTGTAGCCTGCCGTCAGGCTGTCACCAAAGGCGAGGATGCGGGGTCTTTCGTCGGACGCAAGGGCCATGTCCGTCGAAAGAAGGAAGCCAAGAAGCGCAGCGATGATCAGGCGTGTCATGAGAGCCAAGCTGGCCATTCGCGGCAAATCTGGCAAGGTTCGATGCGGCGAGGCCGTGCATGAGAAGGATGATCGATGGACTTGGTGGAATTGAAGGATATCCGGCTCACGCTGGGCAAGGGCGCGGCGCGGACCGAGATCCTCAAGGGCATCGACCTGACCGTCGGAGCGGATGAAAGCCTCGCGATCCTCGGCCCCTCGGGTTCGGGCAAATCCTCGCTGATGGCGGTGATGAGCGGTCTCGAACAGGCCAGCGCGGGCGAAGCGCGTTTGCTGGGCCGCGACATGGGGACGCTCGACGAGGATGCGCTGGCACGGCTGCGCGGGCGCGACATCGGGATCATCCTCCAGAATTTCCAGCTCCTGCCGACGATGACTGCGCTCGAAAATGTGCGGGTGCCGATGGAATTGGCCGGTGCCAGTGATGCCGAGGAACGGGCAAGCAAGGAGCTTGCGCGTGTCGGGCTTGCCGACCGGCTGGGCCATTATCCCTCGCAGCTTTCGGGCGGCGAACAGCAGCGCGTGGCGATCGCCCGCGCGACCGCGCCCCGACCCCGTCTGCTGCTCGCCGACGAGCCGACGGGAAATCTCGACGGAGCCACCGGGGCCGCGATCATCGATCTCCTCTTCTCCCGCGCAAGCGATGCGGGTGCAGGCTTTATCGTCATTACCCATGACCCCGCGCTGGCCGAACGCGCGGGGCGGATCATCCGGATGCGCGACGGGATGCTGGACGCCGCATGACCGTCTGGAAGCTGGCCAAATGCGACTTGCGGGGCGGCCTTGGCGGGCTGGGCCTCTTATGGCTGTGCCTCACTCTCGCGGTGGCTGGGCTGGCCGCGGTGCTGAGCCTCGTCTCGGCGATGGACCGCGCGATCGAGGATAATGCCCGCGCGCTGCTCGGCGGCGATCTCGAACTGTCGATCGCCGCGCGCGAAGCGGGGCCCGACGAGCTTGCCGCGATCCGCGCCCTGGGGCCGGTGACCCATGTGATCGAAACCCGCGCGATGCTCAATGCGGGCAAGAAAGGCACCAGCCTCGTCGAGTTGAAGGGCGTGGACGAGGCCTATCCGCTCGCGGGAACGCTCGAACTGGATGGACGCCGGCCGCGCGGCCAGGAGATCGCGGTCGACCGCGACCTTGCCGCGCGCCTCTCGCTCGAGGTCGGCGACAGGGTAAAGCTGGGGCTTGGCGAATTCACCATTTCCGCGCTCATCCTCGACATGGCCAATGGTGGGGGGTTCTTCTTCGCGCCGCCCGTTCTGATCGACCCGGATGGGCTGGCGGCCTCGCGGCTGGTGCGGCCCGGCAGTATCGTCGAACATGAATATCGCATCCTCCTTGCCGCCGAGGCCGATCCCGAAGCGGTTGGCCAGAGGTTCACCGAACGCTTCGAGGATGCGGGCTGGGACTTCACCACCCGCGACGGCGCGGCCGGCGGAACCCAGCGCTTCGTATCGCGCACCGGCGATCTCCTGCTGCTGGTCGCCCTGTCGGCGCTCGGCATCGGCTCGCTCGGCATCGCCAGCGCGGCCAGCGCCTTCGCCGCGACCCGGCGGCGCACCGTCGCGCAGCTCAAGTTGGTCGGGGGAACGCGGCGCGCGATCGGCGCGATGCTGTCGATCGAACTGGGCATCGTCGTCGTTGCCGCCCTTCTTGTCGGCCTTGCCCTCGGGGCCTTGGCGCCGCCGATCGTCGGATCGATCATCGGCGAACGGCTGCCCATCGCGCCGCATCCGGGCCCGCACCTCGATGCGCTCTCGCTGGCAGCCATCACGGGCATTCTCGTCACGGTCGCCGCGGCCTGGTCGCCGCTGGCGGGCGCGCTCGACGTGCGTCCCGCGGCGCTGCTTCGCGGCAGCGTCGAGGATGGGGCGGGCGAGCGGCGTTGGCTCGTTCCGCTGATCGCCGGAGCCGCCGCGATCGGAGTGGCACTGTTCGCTTCGTCCAACCGCGAACTGGCGGCGCTGGCGATCGGCGGGCTGTTCCTGCTTGCCCTGATCTTCGGCGCGATGGGCTGGGCGATCCGGCTGCTTGCCCGGCGTCTGCGCCATCGCGGCGGACCGGTGCAGCGGCTCGGCGTCGCTGCGCTCGACCGGCCCGGCAATGCCACCGTCCGCCTTACCGTCGCGCTCGGGCTGGGGCTCAGCTTGCTGCTGCTGATTGCCGCGACAGGGCAGAGCCTTCTCAACCAGATCGACGAGAATATCGCCGAGACCGCTCCCGACTATTTTCTCATCGACCTGCCGCGCGAAAGCGAAGCCGACTATCGCGCGCTGGTCGACCG
This sequence comes from Sphingomicrobium lutaoense, assembly GCF_014195685.1. Classification (GTDB taxonomy): domain Bacteria; phylum Pseudomonadota; class Alphaproteobacteria; order Sphingomonadales; family Sphingomonadaceae; genus Sphingomicrobium; species Sphingomicrobium lutaoense. The sequence goes on from NZ_JACICF010000002.1 coordinate 411,132, forward strand.
GGTGCTGCCCGGTGCGGGCGTGGCGATCGTTCCCTCGCTGCGCGGCGCGGTGACCGCGGTGAAAGGGCAGGCCGTGGCGGAGATGGAGGAAATCCCCGACGGCGCCTGGATCCTCAGGGGAGACCGGGGTCTGACCTTCCTTTCCGAATTGCCCGCCAGCAACCGCATCACCAGGGGCCAATGGTGGTCCCGCGACTATGACGGTCCGCCGCTCCTCAGCATCGATGCCGATGCCGCCGAGGCGCTGGATCTCGCCATTGGCGACACGATGACCGTGTCGATCCTTGGGCGCCCATTGACCGCTGAAATCGCGAGCTTCCGCGAGATCGACTGGCGAAGCTATGGCTTCAACTTCGCGCTCATCTTCTCGCCCGGGAGCCTCGACGATGCGCCCTATACGCTGATGAGCACGGTGAGCGCGCCGCCCGGTACCGACCTGGTCGCCTTCGAGCGCGAAGTGGTCGAGGCCTTTCCGCAAGTCAGCGCGATCAAGGTCGCCGATATCGTGAGCGAATTCCGTGCCATCCTCCTTAGCCTTGACGCGGCGGTGCGCATTGCCATCGCGCTCGCCATCGCGATGGGCGTGATCGTGCTGGCGGGGTCGGTGGTGGCGACGCGCGCCCAGCGGGCCCGCGATATCGTGCTGTTGCGACTGGTCGGCGGGCAGCGGCGTCAATTGATCGGCACCCAGCTCGTCGAATTCTCGATCCTCGCGGCGCTGTCGGCGCTGGGTGCCGCGGGAGCGGGGCTGCTGGCGGCTTGGCTCCTGTGCGCCTACTGGTTCGAAATCGCCTTCGCTCCGCAATGGGAAAGCATTCTTGCGATCCCCGCCGGAGCGATCCTGCTGGCGATCGTGGCGGCGCTCCTCGCGGCGTGGCCGGCGCTTGCCGCGCGGCCCGCCGAGGCGCTTCGGGCACGCTAAACCGCTGATTTTCCAACGTCCCAAATTGGATCGCGTGAAACCCTATCCTTTATTGTTCGTTAATTGTGGACGAAAGGATAGCGGTTATGAAGCACGTACCATCACTTGGCGACCTGCATATGAAGCATGATCCCGCTGGCCGGGGCTATCATGCCATCTATCGCGAGGAGGAAGTGAACCACTGCCCCGGTTGTGGCCGGACGCAATGGCTGGTCGGCCGCTTTTCGGCCGAATGCGCTTTCTGTTCGACAGCCCTGCCGCTGGCCGATGCCAGCCTGACGCTGCATGCCGGTCCGCCGGTGATCGAGCATCGCAACCGCAACGCCCGCCCCGCATTCGCTGCCTGAACCGGTCAGTCGTCCGTTGAAGGACGCACCGGGACCTGCACGTTGCACAGGGCGACGCCGCCCGCAGGAACATCATAGAAATCATCGTAGCGGTTCGACCGCACATCGAGATAGCGCGCGAAGGCGGCGCTGTCCTCGCTGAGATATTGGTAGGACGGACGCTCGTCTTCAGGGAGTGACGAGGCCAGGCGGATCGAGACGATCAGGCTGGCCTTTTCGCCTTTTTCCTCGACGAGAAAACCGAGCGGCCCCGAACCGCGCGGCAGGCTAGAGAGATGTTCGATGCCATCGACCGCCCGCCCGACGATCGCGATATTGCGGTCGAGGTGGCGCGGCGCATGGCCGATGATGGCATAAAGTTCGGCGCCCGAGCCCGTGTTCGGGCTGAGATCGCGCCCCGCACCGAGCGTTCCATAGCAATGGGTAAGGCTCGCGGTGCCATCCTCGTAAATCGCCACCGGCCAGCCGTCCGAAAATCCGGCGACCATCGCATAGGGATCGGGTGAGCCGAGCAGCGTGAGATCGAGCCCTTCGGCGCTGCGGACATATTCGGGCGGGGGATTGTCGATCACGCCGTCGGGGTTGGGACGGTCGCTTTCGAGAAGACCGAACTGGGCGACATAATTGTCCTGTACGCGATAGACGCTCGCACCTTCCCAATAGCCGCTGTCGGCGAAGCGGCGGATGTTGGCGACATGGACGGGCGCCCATTGCGGAGCGAGCTGGAAGGCGATCCGCTTGCCGCCTTCAAGATCGACTAGCAGCAAGTCCTCGGCGGGAATGGTGATCCAGTCCTCGGGCTGGGCCAGTTCGATGGCCTCACCGGGTGACATCTTCTCGCGCTCGGACTCATAGCCGGAATGCAACAGGGCGGCGGCCATCAACACGAAAAAGGACATCATCTTCTCCCCCACTGGATTCAGGAGCCGCAGCATGGCGCTTTGCGCGCGAAGCGCAAGCGGTTAGGGAGAGCGCCATGCATATTGCCACGCTGATGCTGCTCGGTTCGGGCGAACTGGGCCGCGAATTCGCCATTGCCGCCAAGCGGCTGGGTTGCCGCGTCATTGCCTGCGACCGTTATCCCGATGCTCCCGCGATGCAGCTCGCCGACGACAGCGAGGTCTTCTCGATGCTTGACGGCAAGGCCTTGCGCGCCGCGGTCGAGAAGCATCGCCCCGATGCCATCGTCCCCGAGATCGAGGCGATCGACACGGGTGAGCTCATCGCGCTCGAAAAGGAAGGCTGGCGCGTGGTCCCCACCGCCCGGGCGGCGCAGCTGACGATGAACCGCGACGGCATCCGTGAACTGGCCGCCGAACGGCTGGGGCTCGAAACCAGCAAATATCGTTTTGCCGAAAGCCGCGAGGAAGCGGTTGGGGCAGCCGGGCATTGCGGCTTTCCCTGCGTGGTGAAACCGGTGATGTCCTCATCGGGCAAGGGGCAAAGCGTAGCGCGTGACGCCGTCGAACTGGGCCGCGCCTGGGACTATGCCGTCGCCAACATGCGCGGCGACCGCCCGCGCGTGATCGTCGAGGAGTTCATCGCCTTCGACAGCGAGATCACGCTTCTGACCGTCGCGACCCGCGACGACGTGCTCTTCTGTCCGCCGATCGGCCATGAGCAGGAAGGTGGCGATTATCGCACCAGCTGGCAGCCCGCGCGTCTTTCCGATGCGGTCCTCGCTTCAGCGCAAGAGCAGGCCGCGAAGATCGTTCGCGAACTGGGCGGCGAGGGGCTGTTCGGGGTGGAATTCTTCATCGCGGGCGACCGGGCGATCTTTTCCGAACTCAGCCCGCGTCCGCATGACACCGGGATGGTCACGCTGATCGGGCAGCATCCCAACGAATTCGAACTGCACCTGCGCGCGATCCTCGGCCTTCCCATCCCCGCCATCGACCTTGTCCACCAGGCATCGGCCAGCGCGGTCATCCTCGCCAGCGGCGAGAGCGGCGCTTTCGGTTTCGAAGGGGTCGCAGAGGCGCTTGCCCTCGGCAAAAGCGGCGCGCCCGTCGAGATCCGGCTGTTCGCCAAGCCCGAAACGAGGCCCGGACGGCGCATGGGGGTCGCGCTGGCGACCGGTTCGACGATCGAGGAGGCCCGTGAAAGAGCGCTTCAGGCAGCGGCAAGGGTCTGCATTGTCGAGGACTAGGAAACGATTGGCCGGGGCCAAGCATTGACCCGGCAAGAGCCCCGTTTGGCGGCGCGACTGATTGATGGAGGAACGGACCGTGAAAGCACTCTACATCCTGCCGATGATCGGACTGCTGGCAGCGTGCGGCGAAACCGAAACGCCCACCAACGAAGCGCCCGCAATCGAGGTGCGGAGCGATCAGCAGAACCAATTGTTCGAATTGAGCGACCTGAATCGCGACATCGCGATGCGCCGGGCAATCACCGGCGCGGGCTTCCGCTGTCAGCGGGTCGATGGCTCGGGTTTTGTCGGCAAATATAAGAATCTCGACCAATGGGCCGCGACTTGCGAGGACCAGCGCGAATGGGCGGTTTACGTCGGTCCCGACGAAACCGCGCAGGTACGGCTATGCAGCGATGTGGTCGAACAGGGCCTGCCGGGCTGCGAAGTCACCAAGGCCGCGACGGGCGTCTATCTGGCCGACGCGCCGTCCGAAAACTGATCAGTCGTCACACTTGCGGGTGATCTTGAGCTCACCCTGCGCGGACATTTCCTTGATTTCGACGCATTTGCCGTCGCGCTTTTCCTCGCGCCAGCTGCCGTCGGGATTCACCTGGCGCTTGGCCTTGGGCACGCGCTTGCCGTCGACAATCTCATAATCCCACTTTTCAGGCGTCTTCTGCGCCTGCGCATAGGATTGCGCCGCCGGCGAGAAAGCCAGCGCAGCCATTCCGGCCGCCAGAAGGGCAAATGCAATTCGCGTCATCATGCCCGAGGTGATAGCGATTCGCCGATGAACCCGCCATGAAGCGGTCGGGCGGCTTCAATCACGCTGCTGACCGGGCATAGTCTTGATTCTTCACCAATGACGAAGGCGTCGCCGCTGCCGGCTCGTAACGTGCGATAAGCTTTCCCTGCACCGCGAGTCTTGGGCTTCGAATGACAACGACGTCGCCGATGCCCTGCTTGCCAGTCTCTATCGCTTCGAGGTCGGGCAGGACGTGCGCGCCGATCCGCGCGCCCTGTTTCTCGAGGCCATGCAATTGGCCAATGCGATCGAGGTCTGGCGGTTCACCCGCCCGTGGAACACCCGCCGCATCACGGAAAGTTTCGGGGCGCTCGAAGCGCATCTCCGCGCATAAGAAAACAGCCGCCCCGAAAGGCGGCTGTTTCTTGGCCAAACGGCACTTCGGCGGAGGGCAGCTTAGCCCTGGCGCGCCTTGAAGCGACGGTTGGTCTTGTTGATCACATAGGTGCGACCACGACGACGGATGACCCGGCAATCGCGGTGGCGCGACTTGAGCGATTTCAGAGAATTACGAACTTTCATGGCCGGAACACCTGCCTCGGGTTAAAATCTAAGAATGTCGGGGGTTTGATCCCAAATCCGGGCGCTCACCTAGGGTCGGCGCCTGCCAGAGTCAAGGCTTTACCGTCCGGCGAGTGCCTTTCGGATCGAACAGATCGCCGAAGAAATTGCCTTCATACCAGTACGGCCGGTGCGTCTCGCGCGCCAGGCGACGGGCGATGCGATAATTGAGTTCGGCATAGCGGGCGAGCGCGGTCCAGTTGATCGGCTGGGTCAGGTCATCGCCCGCACGGTGGTAGCGCTCCTTGAAGAAAGCCGACCATTGCTCCTCGCCGCCGCTTCCGTAGCCGGTGAAAAGCAGGATGGAGGGGATGCCTGCCTGCGCGAAGCGGTAATGGTCCGAACGGGTGAAGATCGCCTGCTCGGGCATCGGGTCCTTCGATACGCTGATGCCGATCTCGGCCCCCGCCGCCGCGACCGTTTCGGCAACGCTATTATGCGCCGCGCCGAAGGCGACCACGTCATTGAAGTCGTAAAGCGGAACCGGCATGTCGAGATTGACCACCGCCGCGATACTATCCAGCGGGACGGTGGGATTGGCGACATAATAGGATGCGCCCTGCAGCCCCAGCTCCTCCGCGGCAAGCGCGATGAACAGCACCGAACGGCGCGCATCCTCGGGCTTTTGGGCAAAGAGCCGTGCGGCTTCGAGCATGGTGGCGATGCCCGAGGCATTGTCGAGCGCGCCGTTGAAGATATTGTCGCCGCCGCGGCTTTCGTCGATGCCAAGATGATCGAGATGCCCCGACATCACGACATGTTCATGGGCCAGCGCGGGGTCGGTGCCGGGTAGCCGCGCCACCACGTTGGCCGCGGTGAATTCCTCCCAGGTCGAGCTGCCTTGCACGCTCATCGTTCCGGCCAGCGCGAAGCTCGGAAGGCGCTTGCCCGATTTGGCCGCGGCCCGCAGCTGGGCGAAATCCTGCCCGCTCCCCGCGAACAGGTTGCGCGCCGCATCGTCGGTCGCGACCATGCGCGCCTTGAGATCGCCGGGCAGATCGTTCGAGCGGCCCTTGGCATCGACCCAACCGGTCACTTCGCGGCGCGAATGAAAGCGCACGTAGCGGTCGCTGCCGATGACGATGAGGCCCACCGCCCCATGGCGCGCGGCGCTTTCGACGCGGCTGGAGCCGAGGTGCGCCGAAATATCGCTGTTGGTTCCCTTGGGAAGATCGGGCTGTTCGTTGAAGGCAACGACGATCTTGCCGCGGACATCGACCCCCGCATAGGCGTCATGACCGAAAGGTCCGGCCTCGAGGCCATAGCCCACGAAGACGAGCGGCGCGGTCAGTTCGACCCGTTCCTCGAGGACCGAGGGAAGCAGCCGCACCCCCTTCACCTCGCGCCCGCCATGGCGGACCTGCTGTCCGCTCAGCGAAGCCCGGCGGAAGGTGATGTCCTGGAACCAGCTGCCATTGTCGCCAGCAGGCTCGAGCCCGAGCGAGCGAAAATGGCTCGCGGTATAAAGAGCGGCCACGTCATAGCCGCGCTGCCCGTTGCCCCGCCCTTCGAGCAGGTCATCGGCGAGGAATTCGACATGAGCGCGCACTTCGTTCGCGCTGGCGCGCATCGCGCTGTCTTCGGCATGGAGCGGGGACGCGGCAAGAACGAGAGCCGCGGCGGCGAAAAGCAAACGCATCGGGAAATCCTTCGACTGGTGGGCGGCGCGAACATAGCGGGAGGCAAAGACCCGTGCGACCCCTTTCGACAAATACATCGCCATGTTCGACAGGGGTTTGCGCGCCCGCTCCACTCTCTCTATCAGGCATCCCGAACCAGAAGATCGAAAGGCGACCATGGGCATCTCCATTTCCAGTGCGTTTGACAGCGGCAACATCAAGCTCGTCGAGATCCGGGGCGACGAGATCGACCTCGAAATCGAGAAGGATTTCCAGTCCGATTTCTATCAATGGTTCCATTTCCGCGTGACCGGCGCGAAAGGCCGCGACCTCACCTTGCGGATCACCAATGCCGGCGATGCCGCCTATCCCGAAGGTTGGCCCGACTATAAGGCGCTGATGTCGATCGATCGCGACGAATGGACCCGCGTCGAAGCGACCAGCTATGAAGATGGCGTGCTGACCATGCGTCTCGTGCCCGAGACCGACAGCATCTTCCTCGCCTATTTCGTTCCCTATTCGATGGATCGCCATCTCGACCTCGTCACCACCGTGGCGGCGCTGCCGGGCGTTTCCTACGAATCGCTCGGCAAGACGCTCGACGGGCAGGACATGGACCTGCTCAGCATGGGCGAAGGCGATCTCAACGTCTGGCTCTATGCCCGTCAGCATCCGGGCGAAAGCATGGCAGAATGGTGGATGGAAGGCGCGCTCGACAAGCTCACCGATCCCGATGATCCCGTCTCGCGTGTCCTGCTCAAGGAATGCCGCTTCCACATCGTTCCCAACATGAACCCCGATGGTTCGCACCGTGGCCATCTTCGCACCAACGCGGTTGGAACGAACCTCAATCGTGAATGGGACAATCCCACCGCGGAAAAGAGCCCCGAAGTGCTGCTGGTGCGCAACCGCATGGACGAAACGGGCGTCGATTTTGCGATGGACGTGCATGGCGACGAAGCGATCCCCGCCAATTTCCTTGCGGGGTTCGAAGGCATTCCCTCGATTACCGATCGCCAGACCGAATTGTTCAATCGCTTCGCCAAGCGGCTCGAACAGGCATCGCCCGATTTCCAGACCGAGAAAGGCTATGCCGTCGCCGGTCCCGGAGAAGCCAATCTGTCGATGTCCACCACCCAGCTCGCCGAGCGCTATGGTGCGGTGTCGATGACGCTCGAAATGCCCTTCAAGGACAATTTCGACCTGCCCGACCCGATCTATGGCTGGTCTACCGAGCGCTGCAAATATCTCGCCCACGCCTGCCTCGACACGCTCCACTCGATGCTGGGCGATCTCAAGGAAGGCCGCAAGTAAGATGCCCACGCTCGTCCTCGTTCGCCATGGCCAGTCGCAGTGGAACCTCGAGAACCGCTTCACCGGCTGGTGGGATGTCGATCTGACCGATGCGGGGGTCGAGGAAGCGCGTGGAGCGGGACGGGCGCTGGCCGCGGCGGGGCACGAGTTCGATTGCTGCTTCACCAGCCTCCAGACCCGCGCCATCCGCACGCTCCACCTCGCCCTGCACGAGATGGGCAGCCTCTGGCTTCCCGTCACCAAGCACTGGCGCCTTAACGAGCGGCACTATGGCGGGCTGACCGGCCTCAACAAGCAGGAGATGCGCGACAAGGTCGGCGACGAACAGGTCCATATCTGGCGTCGCAGCTTCGACATCCCGCCGCCCCCGATGGACGCCGACAGTCCCTACCGGATGGAAGGTGACCGCCGCTACCAGGACATCGAGATCCCCGAGACCGAAAGCCTCAAGGACACGATCGCGCGCGTCCTTCCCTATTTCGACGAAGCGATCGCGCCGTCCCTCAAGTCGGGCAAGCGGGTGCTCATCTCGGCGCATGGCAACAGCCTGCGTGCCCTAGTCAAGCATCTGTCGAACATTTCGGACGATGAAATCACCGGCCTCGAAATCCCCACCGGCAAGCCGATCGTCTATGAACTCGACGACGATCTGGGCGAAATCAGCCGCGACTATGTCGAGGGCGTCTAGCGCTTCTTGCGGTACATCGCCTCGTCGGCCTTGCTGAGGATGTCCTCGGGCGTCGTTTCGCTATCGTCGATCAGCGCGATCCCGATCGCGACCGACATCGGGACCGTCTGGCCCTCGTAGCGGAATCCCGCCTGCTCAACCGTCGTGGCAAGCCGGTCAGCGGTCTTGCGCGCCTGTTGCTCGTCGACTTGGGCGAGCAGCACGCAGAATTCGTCGCCGCCATAACGCGCGAGGACATCGCTGGCACGCAGCCTCTGGCTGAGGAGATGAGCGACCTTGGTGAGCGCGGCATCGCCCGCGATATGGCCATGCTCGTCATTGATGCGCTTCATCCCGTCGAGATCGAGGAACAGCAGCGCCGAGGTTTCGCGATAACGCTGGCACCGGGAGATCAGACGGTTGAGTTCGCGCATCAACCCGCGCCGGTTGGGGATGCACAGGAGATGGTCCTCATGAGCCATTGCCTCGACCTCGGCGATGCGTTGACGAAGGGCGAGATTTTCTTCCCTCAGCCGCGCGACTTCCCGGGTTAGATCCCGGTCCCGCATGGGTTTTCCGGCCTTCGTCATCTGCACCTCCTACCTGACAAACGCACAAAAGGCAGGGGCTATCCTCGCCGGCATTGCGAAAGGGGCGGCGCTTGTCCTACACCCCGGCTTCAATCGCGAAGGGGAAACAAGCGAATGACTGCCCGTGTGGGGATCATCATGGGGAGCCAGTCTGACTGGGACACCATGCGTCATGCCGCCGAAACGCTCGATGCGCTCGGCGTCGCCTATGAAAAGAAGATCGTGTCGGCCCATCGCACGCCCAGGCGGCTGGTCGATTATGCCGAGAGCGCCCGCGAAAGGGGGCTGTCCGTCATCATCGCAGGGGCAGGAGGAGCGGCCCATCTGCCGGGCATGGTGGCCTCGATGACCCCGCTTCCGGTGCTTGGCGTTCCGGTCCAGTCGAAGGCGCTTTCCGGGCTCGACAGCCTTCTTTCCATCGTCCAGATGCCCGCCGGCATCCCCGTCGGCACGCTCGCGATCGGCCGCGCCGGTGCGACCAATGCCGCGCTGCTGGCCGCCGCGATGCTGGCGACCGGCGACGATGCGCTGGCGAAGCGCCTCGATGACTGGCGCGAACAGCAGACCGCTAAAATCGCGGAGGAGCCGCAATGACGCTCAAGCCCGGATCGACCATCGGGATCGTGGGCGGGGGCCAGTTGGGCCGCATGCTCGCGCTGTCCGCAGCGCAATTGGGCTATCGCACCCATGTCTATGCGCCCGACCCCGCGCCTCCCGCGGCCGAGGTCGCATCGCTCTATGTCTGCGCCGAATATGCCAATGGCGACGCGCTCGCTGCCTTTGCTGCCGAGTGCGACGTCCTGACCTACGAATTCGAAAATATCCCGGTCGAACCCCTGGCGGCGATGGGCGACAAGCTGCGCCCTGGCACCGCATCGCTCGCGATCGCGCAGGACCGCGCGCATGAAAAGGCCTTCGTCGAGGAACAGGGCTGCCGTGTCGCGCCCTGGCACCGCATCGATAGCGTCGAGGATCTCCGCGACGCCGCCGAACGGCTGGGCTTTCCCATGGTGATCAAGAGCCGGCGGCTTGGCTATGACGGCAAGGGCCAGGCCTGGGTGCGCGAGATGGATCATCTCGAGGAAGCCTGGGGCGCGATCGGGCGCGAGCCCGCGATCGCCGAGGCCGCGGTCAATTTCCAGGCCGAATTCTCGATCCTCGTCGGTCGCCGCGCCGATGACGAGATGCGGGTCTGGAATGCGCCGCGCAACATCCATGACGGCGGCATCCTGCGCCGGTCCGAGGTTCCCGCCGGCAATCCCGTCGATGCGTTGGTCGACGATGCCGTGGCCTCCTCATGCCGTCTCGCCAGCGCGTTGGGACATATCGGCGTGATGGCCGTCGAATTCTTCGCCACGAGCGAAGGCGCGGTAGTCAACGAAATCGCGCCGCGCGTCCACAATTCGGGCCATTGGACGATCGAAGGCGCGCTGACCTCGCAATTCGAACAGCATATCCGCTGCCTCCTCGATGCCCCGCTTGGCGATACCGGGCTGGTCGCGCCGCGCGTGACGATGGACAATCTCATCGGGTCCGACGTCGACCGCTGGGAGCAATTGCTCGGCGAACAGGGCGCGCATCTACACCTCTACGGCAAGCGCGAAGCGCGGCCCGGACGCAAGATGGGGCACGTTACCCGCCTCGGATAACGCGCCCCATTCGATTGCCGGAAAGTGGCGGGTGCCTTTCTAGAGGTCGCCCGCCATTTCATATTCGATGCCCGCCGCTTCGAGCTGCGGCCGGACCGCGCGGGCATCGCCCACGATGACCCAGACCCAGCCTTCGGGATCGAGCACTTCGCGGATCGCCCCGTCGAGGCCTTCCTGCGTCTGGGCGCGATATTTCTCCGACAGCGTCTCGTAATAATCGTCGGGACGGCCGAGTTCGACATTGTTGCGCATGCCGCTCAACACCGCGCTGGCGGTCTCGAACTGGCCCGGCAGCGCCGCGACATTGCTTGCCACGATGCGCTCGAGTTCGTCCTTGGTCACGCCCTTGTCGCCAAGGAAGGCGCGAACCTGCCCGTCGAGAGCGACGAGGCTGTCGGCGGTGCGGTCGGCCTGTACCGGCGCGGTGATGTAATAAGCGACATCCTCGTCGCTCCGGCGCACCGAGCCGCGCACGCCGTAGGACCAACCCTTGGATTCGCGCAGGTCCATGTTGATGCGCGACAGGAAGCTGCCGCCCAGCGCCTCGTTCGCGGCGTTGAGATCGACCAGATCAGCCGACGGATCGACGGGCAGGATCTGTGCCGCCGCGACGATCGACTGCGGCGAATCGGGCCGGTCGATAAGGATGACCTGCTGCTGGCTGGGACGCTTGGGCCGTTCGGGGAAAAGCTTGGTGCCTTTCGCCACGGCGGGTGCCTGCCAGGTTCCGAACTCGGCGTCGATCGCGGCCTTCACCTCTTCGAGCGACAGGTCGGAAACCACATAAACTTCCATATTGTCGGGGCGGAGGAAGCGCTGCTGGAAGGAGACGAGATCGTCACGGCTGAAGGCCTTGATCGCTTCCTCGCTGCCATAGGGGCTCGCACCATAGGGATCGTTCTCGCCATAGATGATGCGCGGCAGCGCCATGGCGAGCAGCCCGTTGGGGCTCGACTTGGCGCGGGCGATCCCCGCCAGCGCCTGCGAGCGAACGCGGTTGATCTCGCCTTCGGCAAAGGTCGGTTCCTTGAGCATCAGCCCGACCAGGTCGAGCGAAGCGCCAAGGTTGTTCGACAGCGTCGACATGGCGACCGTGCTTTCATCCATGCTGTTGCCGAAGCGGATATCGGTGCCGAGCGATTCGCGCGTTTCCGCGATCGCCTGCGCGTCGAGATCGCCCGCACCTTCCTCGAGCAGCGCCATGGTCATCGCGGCGAGCCCGCTCTTGCCGATGCTGTCGGCGGCGTTGCCGGCATCGAACTCGATGACCATCTGGGTCACCGGCACCGTGTCGCGATGCGCATAATGCAGCATCGCGCCGTTCGACAGGCGGACATGCTCGACATCGGGGAAATCGAGCGCCTGCGTCACCCCGATCGGGGGCAATTCGCGCACCGTGCGCTCGAACACCCGGGTCTCGGCGCCCGGAGCGGCGCTGCCGCCCTTGGCTTCCTCGTAGGGCGGGCGCTCGCCGGGCATCAGGTTGACCGTCACCGAAGGGCGGGCCAGCCACTTGGCCGCAGCCGCGCGCACCATTTCGGGCGTCAGTTCGGCATAGTCTTCGAGCGTCTTGCGATAATAGTCGCTGTCATCCGAATAGAGCTTGCCTTCGGCAATCGCATTGGCCTTGCCGCCGAAGCCTCCGACCTGTTCGAGACCGCGGATCCGGTCCGCCAGCATGTCGGTCACTGCGCGATCGACTTCGGCCTGGGTCGGCCCCTTGACAACGAATTCGGTGAGGACGCGATTGAGGCTGTTTTCCAAGGCATCGACTTCGGTGCCGACCTTGGCTTCGGCGCCCATCGAGAAACGGCCGAGCCGGTGAAAGGCGGTGTAGGAAGCATAGGCATTGTTCGCGCTTTCATCGCCGCGGACGATCGCCGCATCGAGACGAGAGGAAGCGAGCCCGCCGAGGATGCGCGCGGCGATTTCCAGTGCTTCGGTATCCTCGTCGTTGAGGCCGCCGACGACCCAATGCTTCTGCACGCGCGGCGTCGGAATGCGGTCATGCATCACGAGGCGCTTGGCTTCGTCGAGCGTCGGGATGTCGGCCTGGGCAGGGTTGTTCACCTTGCCGCGCCCGATCTCGCCGAAATATTTCTCGACCAGCGGACGCGCAGTCTCGGCGTCGATATCGCCGGCGAGGACGAGAATGGCGTTGTTGGGGCCATATTTGTCGATGAACCAGTTCTGCACGTCGCCCAGCGTCGCGCTATCGAGGTCGGCCATCGAACCGATGGTGCTGTGGCGATAAGGATGCCCCTCGGGGAAGAGCGTTTCCGACACGGCATAACCGACGAGCCCGCCCGGACGGTTATCTCCCTGCCTCTTCTCGTTCTGGACGACGCCGCGCTGGTTATCGAGCTTTTCCTGCGTCACCGCGCCGAGCAGATAGCCCATGCGATCCGATTCCATGAACAGCACGCGCTCGAGCGCGCCCGTCGGCACGTTCTGGAAATAGTTGGTGCGATCATACCAAGTGGTGCCGTTGAGGTTGGTGGCACCGATCTTCTCGGTCCATTCGAAATAGTCGCCCGGGAGGTTCTCCGAGCCGTTGAACATCAGATGTTCGAACAAATGGGCGAAACCGGTCTTGCCCTTGGGCTCGTCCTTGGAGCCGACATTATACCAGACCGACACCGCCACGATCGGCGCCTTGCGGTCTTCATGGACCAGCACCGTCAGTCCGTTGTCGAGCTGGAAGCTCTCGTGGTCGATACGCACCTGTTCGACGAGGCTGGTGAGGTCGCTGGCGGCCTGGGCGGCCTGCTGCTCGGCGGCGAAGGCCGCGGATGCGGGAACGGCAGTGAGTGCCGTTGCGGCAAGCAGCAGGGAAAGTGGCGAAAATCGTGACATGAGGCTCTCCGATGGACGAGGATTTTGCGCGAAACAGTGACGGCCCATCGCCAAGGGGGCAACCCCCATCGACCAACGGGCCGCCTCTCTCGACCAACGGAGGGGGATGGCGGAACCTAGTGCCCGGGGCGCAGATCCTGGTTCGGAATGGTGCGGTAACGCGCTTCGATGATGCTGAAGACCCCGAAGAGGATGAGGCCGACGCAGATTGCGGTGAACAGCCAGCCGGTGTCGCGAAGGCTGTTGAGTGCCCCGGCCAGTCCGCGCGCCTGGTCGGTCGCGCCCATGCCGGCCTGAATCACGAACCAGCCCGACACGATGAAGACGATGCCGCGCGCAAGATGGCCGAGCAGCCCGAACCATTCGACGAACTCGGGCGTGTTGCCCACCAGCCCGTCCATATATTCCTTGGTGACGCCCTTCTTGATCTGCCACAGCCCGGCGATCAGTACCCCGGCACCCGCCAGCAGAATGAGCCAGTCGCCCGCCGTCTGGCTGGCAGTCGCCGCGGCTTCCTCGGTGCCGCCGCCGCTGCCGCCCGAACCGAACAGCGTCTTGGCGGCAAGATAGGCGAGGATGAAATAGCCGAAGCCCCCGATGATGTAGAAGGCGCGGGTCGCCTGTCCCTTGGCATCATCGTCCTTGCCCTCGAGATTCTTGACCGCATCGACGATCTTCCACAGCCCGTAGCCGACCGCGCCGACCGCGATGATGCCGAGCAGCGCATTGCCCGCCGGCAATTCCTCGACCGACTTGAACAGGTCGGAGGTCGAAGTCACGCGGCTCGATTCCAGCGCGATGTAGCCCAGCAGGATATAGATCAGCCCGCGCGCGAAAAATCCGATGCGCGTCCAGGTCTCGAGTTGCGTCGCCTTTGCCATCTTGTCTTCCTTGTCCCTGTTCGGGGGTTAGACGGTTGGCCGCGCCCTCGGGTTCCCTTAAGTTGCTGACAGCACGACTTTTCGATGCTAGCGGCGCGGCTTGCCAAATCACCGACAGACTGAAGCTTCATGACTGACCTCTCGCGCATCCGGAATTTCTCGATAATCGCGCATATCGACCATGGCAAATCGACGCTCGCCGACCGGCTCATTCAGCTGACGGGCGGCCTTACCGAGCGCGAGATGAAGGCGCAGGTGCTCGACAATATGGAGATCGAGCAGGAGCGCGGGATCACCATCAAGTCGCAGACGGTCCGGTTGAACTGGCAGGCCGCCGATGGCGAGACCTACGAACTCAACCTCATGGATACGCCGGGCCATGTCGACTTCGCCTATGAAGTGAGCCGCAGCCTCGCCGCCTGCGAAGGCGCGCTCCTCGTCGTCGATGCCGCGCAGGGGGTCGAGGCGCAGACCCTCGCCAATGTCTACCAGTCGATCGAGCATGATCATGAGATCGTGCCCGTGATCAACAAGATCGACCTGCCCGCCGCCGATCCCGACAAGGTCAAGCTCGAGATCGAGGAAGTGATCGGCCTCGATGCCGAACATGCCGTCGAGGCAAGCGCGAAGACCGGCATCGGGATCGAGGAAATCCTCCAGGCGATCGTCGACCGCATCCCGCCGCCCACGGGCGACCGGGAAAAGCCTCTGAAGGCGATGCTGGTCGACAGCTGGTACGATCCCTATCTCGGCGTGGTCATCCTCGTCCGCGTGCAGGACGGCGTGCTCAAGCGCGGGCAGCAGATCAAGTTCATGCAGGCCGGCACCCAGCATCTCGTCGACCGGGTGGGCTGTTTCACGCCCAAGCGCGTCGAACTCGACGAGCTGGGTCCGGGCGAAATCGGCTTCATCACCGCGCAGATCAAGGAAGTCAGCCAGACCGCGGTCGGCGACACGATCACCACGGTGAAAAATCCCACCGAAAAGCCGCTGCCGGGCTTCAAGGAAGTGCAGCCGGTGGTCTTCTGCGGCCTCTTCCCCGTCGATGCCGCCGATTTCGAGAAATTGCGCGAATCGCTTTACAAGCTGCGCCTCAACGATGCGTCCTTCAGCTTCGAGATGGAAACCTCGGCGGCGCTGGGCTTCGGCTTCCGCTGCGGCTTTCTGGGCCTGCTGCACCTCGAGATCATTCAGGAGCGACTGACCCGCGAATATGATCTCGACCTCATCACCACCGCGCCGAGCGTCGTCTACCGGATGGACCTCGCGCACACCAAGAATGAGGACGCCAAGACGATCGAGCTGCACAATCCGGCGGACATGCCCGATGTGAACCGGATCATCAGCATCGAGGAACCCTGGATCAAGGCGACGATCTATACGCCCGACGAATATCTCGGAGGCATCCTCAAGCTGTGCCAGGACCGGCGCGGCATTCAGAAGGAACTGACCTATGTCGGCGGCCGTGCGCAGGTGGTGTACGAACTGCCCTTGAACGAAGTCGTGTTCGATTTCTACGACCGGCTGAAGTCGATCTCGAAGGGCTATGCCAGCTTCGACTATGAACAGATCGGCTATCGCGAAGGCGACCTCGTGAAGATGAGCATCCTCGTCAACGAGGAGCCGGTCGACGCGCTATCGATGATCGTTCACCGCGGCACCGCCGAGGAACGCGGCCGCGGCATGTGCGAGCGGCTGAAGGAACTCATCCCGAGGCACCTGTTTAAGATCCCGATCCAGGCCGCGATCGGCGGCAAGATCATTGCCCGCGAAACGATCAGCGCGATGCGCAAGGACGTCACTGCCAAATGCTACGGCGGCGACGCCACGCGTAAGCGCAAGCTTCTCGAGAAGCAGAAGAAGGGCAAGGCCAAGATGCGCGAATATGGAAACGTGAGCATCCCGCAGGAGGCCTTCATCGCCGCCCTGAAGATGGGCGACGACAATTAGTCATCGCGGCGCGCTCTGACGCTCAATCCCGCAGGATCGCGTCGATGTCCTTGGCGCCGTGGCGTTCGGGGAGTTGGCTGTCCTCGTCGCCCCAGGTGCGGTTGACGAGGCGGCCTCGGCGGACGGCTTCGCGGGACGCGATCTCGTCGGCCCAGCGGTTGACGTGGCGATAACTGGCTGCGTCAAGGAAGGTCGCGGAATCGCGGTAGAGCTTGCCCTGCACAAGCGGCCCGTACCAGGGCCAGATCGCCATGTCGGCGATCGTATATTTCTCGCCCGCGACATAGCGGCGCTCGGCGAGCTGCTGGTCGAGAAGGTCGAGCTGGCGCTTCACTTCCATCGTGTAACGGTCGATCGCATATTCGATCTTCTCGGGCGCATATTCATAGAAATGGCCGAACCCGCCGCCGAGGAACGGCCCCGCGCCCATCTGCCAGAACAGCCAGTTGAGCACCTCGGTGCGCGCCGCAGGCTCAGTGGGAAGGAAGGCTCCGAACTTCTCGGCGAGATAGAAAAGGATATGCCCGCTTTCGAAGATCCGGAGCGGCTCTCCTCCTCCGTTCGGGCGGGTGTCGAGCAAGGCGGGGATCTTGCTGTTGGGATTGATGTCGACGAAGCCCGATCCGAACTGCTCGCCCTCGGTGATGCGGATCGGCCAGGCGTCATATTCGGCATCTTCGTGCCCCGCCGCGAGCAATTCCTCGAGCATGACGGTGACCTTGACCCCATTGGGCGTGGCGAGGCTGTACAGCTGCAGCGGATGCTTTCCGCGCGGCAGTTCCTTTTCCTCGCGCGCGCCCGCGGTCGGGCGGTTGATGGCGGCGAATTGCCCGCCATTTTCCTTGTCGGCGGTCCAGACCCTGGGCGGCTCGTAACGGTTCATGGCCTTTCCTTCGATCGGGCTAGCGCAGGAAATTGACATAGACGGCGTGGATGACGCCCGGAACGAAGAAGATCAGCGTGAGAATGAGGTTGATCCAGAAATCGCGGTCGATGCCGTGGCGGGCGAGAACGCCGACCGGCGGGATCAGCACGGATAGAATAAGGATGATCAGATTACCCATCGGAATGGCTCCTGAAAAAAGTGATTGGCGAACCTGGTTAAGGCAACCGCCCGACCCCTCGGCCTGTTCCGAACTTGCTGAAATGCACCAATCTTTCGCGCTCCACGCGTGACTCTTGAACGGGTTTTGGGTTAATTAAGGGCATGGACCGCTGGGGGGACAGCGAGTCGCCGCCGCAGGCGAGCGAAATGATGCGTGACGAACAATCAGCACGCACCGCCCCCGTTCAACCCGATCAGCCGACTGTGGATGGCCAAGCCAGGGAGGGTCCTTTGGATGGTGCTGGCCTGGGGGAGGGCTTTGATTTCCATGCCCTGCTAGGGATCGCCGATTCCCTGCCGGTCATGATGGCATTCTGCTCGACCGATCTTCAGTTCAGATTCGTCAATCGTCCGCTCGCCGACTGGTTCGAATGTCCGCGCTCGCAGCTTCTCGGGCGCAGCATTAAGGACGTGATGAACGCGCGGACCTACGAGACGCGCCGCCCCTTGCTCGAAGCCGCTGCGAAGGGGCAGCGCCAACTGTTCGTGGCAGAATTCCATCACCCGACCCGCGGCCTCCTGACCACCCGCTCCGAATATATCCCCCATTATGACGCGCGCGGCGAGATCGCGGGGATCGTTCTCGTCATCCAGGACGTCAGCGAGCAGCGATCCACCGAAATCGCCTTGCGCGAAAGCGAAGCGCGCTTCCGCCGCATCGCTGACAGCGCCCCCGTCCTCATGTGGGTCAGCCGCAAGGACGGCAGCCGCGATTTCGCCAACGAGGCATGCCGCGAATATTTCGGCGACACGGTCGTCGACGATCCGCGCTCGGACTGGACCGATCGCATCCACCCCGACGACCGCGGCCGTGTGGTCGAGACAATCCGCTCGGCGCGCGAAAAGGGCACGGCGTACGACCTTATCGGGCGGCTCAAGACCCGCGAGGGCGAATATCGCTGGCTTCACGCCGTCGGCCAGCCGCGCTTCGACCCCGAAGGTAATTTCATCGGCCATATCGGGACCGCGAGCGATGTCACGGGAACCAAGGAAGCCGAGCTCGAGCTGCGCCGTGAAGTGGCGGATCAGCAAGGCGAACTGGCGCAGACCGAAGCGCGCTTCCAGGCCGTGTTCGAAAGCCTCGAGATGGTCGGGATCATGGCGCTCGACGGCAGTTATCTCGAGGTCAACCGAAGCGTGGTCGAGGGTCTTGGCATCACCATCGAGGAAATGCGCGGCCACAAGCCTTGGGAAATCGCTGCCTTCGCCCCCTTCGACGACAGCAAGGAAAAGCTCGTCGATATGGTCGAGCGCGCGGCAGCCGGGGAATCGGTCACCGGCGAGATGACCATCCGCACCATCGAGGGCGACAACCAGATCATGGTGACGATCAAGCCCGTCACCGACGCCGACGGAAAGCCGCTGTTCCTCGTCGGCGAAGGGCGCGACGTCACTGAACTCAAGATCGCGCAGGACCAGCTTCGCCAGGCGCAGAAGATGGAAGCGCTCGGCCAGCTGACCGGCGGGATCGCGCATGATTTCAACAATCTGCTCACCGTCGTGGTCGGCGGCCTCGATCTCATCGCCAAGCGGGTCGAGGACGAAAAGCTCAAGCGATATGCAGAAAACGCCTTGTCGGCGGCCGAACGCGGTGCGCGGCTCACCGGGCAGCTTCTGGCCTTCAGCCGTACCCAGCGGCTCGAAGTGGCGCCGGTCACCGTGGGCCGCCTGATCGAGGAAATGCGCCCCCTGCTTCGCAACGTGCTGGGCCCCGGGATCGAGAAGCAATTCGATTTCCAGGACCAGGACATGAAGGTCATGGCCGATTCTACCCAGCTCGAGGTCGCCATCCTCAACCTCGCGATCAACGCCCGCGACGCGATGACCGACGGGGGCCTGCTGCGCTTCGCCTCGCGCCGAGTCACGGTGAGCGAAGACCATGAACTCGAACCCGGTGACTATATCGAATTGTCGATTGCCGACACGGGCGAGGGGATGCCGCAGGATGTCGTCGATCGCGCCTTCGATCCCTTCTTCACCACCAAGGAAGTGGGCAAGGGGACGGGGCTGGGGCTGTCGATGGTCTATGGCATGGCGCGTCAGTCTGGGGGCACCGCGCGCATTGCCAGCATGCCGGGCGAAGGCACGACCGTGCTTCTTTACCTGCGCAATGCCGACGACAAGGACGAGGGGCGCGGCGTTCCCGTCAGCGGCTCGTTGAAACCGCGCTGTGACACCAGGGGCAAGAAGGTGCTCGTCGTCGACGATGACGAACAGGTGCGCAGCTATATCTGCGCCAGTCTCGATGAAAGTGGCTATGCATTCGCCGAGGCCGCCGACGGCGAAACGGCGATGAAATTGCTGAAGCAGTTCGAGCCCGATGTCGTCATTCTCGACTATATTATGCCGGGCCGTTCGGGCGCCGAGATCGCCGCGGCGATGCTGGAAAAGGACCCCGACCTGCCGATCCTGTTCGTGTCCGGCTATAACGAGACCGATGCGATCCGCGAAGCGGCGCCAGATGCCGCTTTATTGGCCAAGCCCTTCCGCCCGGATGCGCTCGACGCGGCAATCTGCGACCTGCTCGGCGACTGACTGCGGCGCGGCTTAGCTCGCTTTCTGGCGAACCATTCCGCGCACCATCTGATCGGCGCGGTCGAAGGCCAGCGGACGGCCGAACAGATAGCCCTGGATCGTATCGACCCCAAGATCGCGCATGCGCTCGAAATCCTCGGCGGTCTCGACGCCCTCGGCAGTGACGTTCATGCGGAACGACTTGGCGAGCTGGACGATCGACTGGATGATCGCGACATTCTCCTCGCGGGTGCCGGCTTCGCGCACGAAGCTGCCGTCGATCTTGAGCTTGTGGAAGACCGCCTTGTTCAGATAGCCGATCGAGGAATAGCCCGTCCCGAAATCGTCGAGCGCGATGCCCACGCCGAGCTGGCGCAGCCGCTTGAGATTGTCGAGCGTGACCGTGTTGTTGCCCAGGAACACGCCTTCGGTGACTTCCAGCTCGATCCGGTTGCCCGGCACCTTGTAGCGGGCAAGGCACTGGCTCACGATGTTGGGCAGCGCGGGCATGCAGATCTGCTTGGGCGAGATGTTGACCGCCACGGTGATCGGCTCGGGCCATTGCGAGATGGTGCGGCAGGCCTCGGTGATCACCCATTCGCCGATCTGCATCATCAGGCCGCATTCCTCGGCGATCGGGATGAAGACGGGCGGCGGGATCAGCCCGCGCGTCGGGTGCTGCCAGCGGATCAGCGCCTCGAAGCCCACCAGCTTCTGGTCCTTGGCCGAAACGAGCGGCTGGTAGAGGAGGTGGAATTGTTTCGAAGCGACGGCGGCGCGCAGGTCGCTTTCGAGGCGCACCCGGTCGTCCTGCTCGCTCTGCAGTTCGGAGGAGAAATATTTGGCGACGCCCCGGCCCGCGCCCTTGGCTTCGTAGAGCGCAAGGTCGGCCTTAAGGATAAGGTCGTCGACCGTCGCCCCGTCGATCGGTCCGAAGGCGCAACCGATCGAAACGCCGATACGAATCTCGGTCTCGTCGATGATATAGGGTTCCTTGATCGCCGTGATGATCGATGCGGCGAGCGTCTCGATATTCTTGCGCGACTGGGCGTCCTTGATGACGATCGCGAATTCATCGCCGCCCATGCGCCCGACATGGCCAAGGTCGCCGACTTCGTTGCACAGTCGCTTGGCGACCGCCTGCAAGACCGCATCACCCTTGGGATGGCCGAAGGTATCGTTGACCGGCTTGAACCCGTCGAGGTCGAGGAACATGATCGCGCAGGGCACATTCGACTGGTTCGCGGTGCGCAGCGCCTCGCCGAGAAGCTGGCGGACGCGGCCGCGATTGGGCAGTCCCGACAGCACGTCCATGTTGGCAAGATTGGTCAGCCGTTCCTGCGTCGCGCGCACCTCGGTAATGTCCGAGCCCACGCCGCGGAATCCCTCGAAACGGCCGGCGGTATCGACGATCGGGTCGCCCGAGATCGAGATCCAGCGGCTGCCCCGGCGCGAGGAGACTTCCATCTCGAGATTGGTGAAGGGCTTCTTCTCGAGAAGCACGCTACCCAATTCCTTATGCTCGCCGAGCAGGCCGGGGAAATTCTGCCCGATCACCTGGCTCGACGGCTTACCGAGAAGGGCAACCATGCGGCTCGACAGATAGGTCACGCGGTTTTCATCGTCGACCTGCCAGAGCCAGCCCACGCCGCGCTTTTCATATTCCTGGAGAAGCAGATTGGCGCTTTCCGACTGGGTGCCGAAATCGGCGGTGGTCTTGAGCTGGCCGAACGCCCAGCGCGCGACATGCACCACCCCGACGATCGACACGCCGAGAATGAACAGGATCGAAAGCATATGCTCGAACGGAATGCCGGAGCGGGCGATCACCATCGCGTAGCAAAGGCCTGCGGTGAACAGCGCCATCCACGCCATGACGCAGATCGGGATGACGACCAGCCCGAGGGCGGCGACGCCGAGGCCCGCCATGATCGAGCCCAGGATCACCTGCTCGGGCGGAGCGAGCGACGCGAAGGAAAAAAGCGGCAGGCTGAGCCAGGCCAGTCCGCGCAGCACCACGTCGCCGACAAGGACGGCCATCGGCACCTTGCGCCCCGAGCGGCCGATATGGGTCACGGCCTGCTTGCGCGCCCACATCATCGACAGCACGTTGGCCGAGGCGACGAGCAGGATCCACCCCATCACCTGCGCCATGTCGAGTGCGCTGTGCAGCGCCGCGGCGACCAGCAGCGCTGCCACGATATTGGCGATGCTGAACAGGGGAGCGAACTGGGCCCTGGCAATCAGCTGGACGTCGCGCAGGGGCGAACTCGAACGATCGTCGGCGAAGGTCGAGACGCCGAGCGATTCTCCGTCTGGCAGACGGGCCGAAATCATCCGCTTGTACCGGTCTGGGGCCTTGTACATTGCCACTCCGTTGGTGATCGAGTGGTCAATCCCTAGGCCAAGAGGGTTACATCGGGGTTAAGATTGCCCCGCCGCAGTCCCTCCCGGAAGGTCCGGTTTGATCCCCAAAAGGTCCAGTCCGCGGGTCGTGATCGGATGGTAGAGAGGCCGTGCCTTGGCATAGAGACGCTTGGCGATCGGCATCCCCCATTCCTTATCCTCGGCGAGCGCGGTGATCAGCGGTGCGACAAATTTGCGCCGCCCCTGGCTGGTGAGGAACTCCTCGAGACGCGGCAAGGCGGGGTCGTAACGGTTCTCGACCGCCAGTTTGAGCCAGAGGAAGAGAATCTCATTATTTCCGGTCTGCGACAGGCCGAACGCCCGGTCGAGAGCGGCAAGCCGGTTGTTGGGCAGGTCGGTCTCGATGCTGCCGAGGAAACGGAGACGCTCATCGGTATTCCAGCCGACCCAGGCCTCGCGGTTGGGGGTCTCGCCATTGTCGAAGGCTTTCACCGCCGCATCGACCTCGGCAAAGGCCTCGGGATTGGCGGGCGCCACATTGTCGGGAATGCCCGCTTCATAGACCCATTCGTCGAGGCGCAGCGAGGCTTCGAGTTCCTCGTCGCCCTTGATCAGATATTCGCGCACTTCCTCGAGGAACATGGACGAGGTCACGGGCTCGAAGGCATGGCGCTCGAACCAGCCCTTGAGGAAGGCATCGAAGGCTTCGCGCCCGACCGCCGCCTCGATGGTGCGCAGGAAGGCCGCACCCTTTTCATATGGTACGCCGTTGAAACCGTCGTCCGGATGCTTTCCCTTGAGGTCGATGGCGAGCGCCTGCTGCCATTCTTCCAGCTCCTCGATCTCGCCGCGAATGCCCTCGAGGCTCAGTGCAACCTGCTGGTCATAGGCTTCCTTGCCATAGACCGCTTCGACGATGCGCTGCTCGGCATAGACGGTCATCCCTTCGTTGAGCCAGAAATCGGCCCAGGTGGCATTGGTCGCAAGGTTGCCCGACCAGCTGTGCGCCAATTCGTGCGCAATGAGGCTGGTGAGCGACTTGTCGCCCGCGATGAAAGTCGGGGTGAGGAAGGTGAGGCGCGGATTTTCCATCCCGCCGAAGGGGAAGCTCGGCGGCAGAACGATCATGTCATAGCGGCCCCATTCATACGGCCCGAACAGCCGTTCGGCGGCAGTGATCATCCGCTCGGTATCGGCCAGTTCGGCAGCTGCCGCATCGATGGTCTCGGGCTCGGCCCAGACCGCCGAGCGCAGGCCAAGCGAGCGCTTCTCGATCTCGCCCACCGCGATGGCGATGAGATAGGGCGGCACCGACTTTTCCATCTCGAAGCTGAAAATGCGGTGGTCCTTCCCGTCGGGAACTGGATCGCCGATGGTCGCCGCGCTCATCACCGCGGTGAGCGGGTTGGGAACGCGGATCTTGGCTTCCCAGGTCTGGCGGATGCCCGGCGAATCCTGCGTCGGGATCCAGCTGCGGTTCTCGATCGCCTGACCCTGGCTAAGGAGAAAGGGATGGCGACCGCCCGCAGTCTGTTCGGGGCTGAGAAACTGGAGCGCGGTCGAATTCTCGGCCGAGACATAGTCGATGACGATGCGGCGCGCATCGCCGATCTTCACGCTGATCGGCGCGCCCAGCGTCTCGTCTTCCTCGCCGACTTCATAGGCAAGCGGCTCACCGTCGGCGGCAGTGACCGAATTGATCGTCAGACCGCGGCTGTCGAGAATGATTTCCTCGGCATCGTCCTTTGCGTCGATATCGAGCGTCGCCGTGCCTGCCACCCGCTTGGCGTCGAAATCGACGTCGAGGTCAAGCGCGACATGATAGACCCGCGCTTCGAGCGGTTTGGCATAGCTGTGGACGTCGACGGCATCTTCGCGGTCGAGGATCGGC
Organism: Sphingomicrobium lutaoense; assembly: GCF_014195685.1. Classification (GTDB taxonomy): domain Bacteria; phylum Pseudomonadota; class Alphaproteobacteria; order Sphingomonadales; family Sphingomonadaceae; genus Sphingomicrobium; species Sphingomicrobium lutaoense. The sequence goes on from NZ_JACICF010000002.1 coordinate 435,304, forward strand.
GCGATGTCGTTGGCCGCCATCTCGTTACCTTGGGGGGCTTCGTCCCCGCTCCGGCACGACGCCAAGAGAAGCGCGGACAGGGCAAGGGTGAATAGACGCGCGGACATGGACAAAATCTCCTCTTGTGCTGCGAGGCACCGGAACGCGAAATGCCTCCCGTTCGTCCCCTAGACCCCATGGGGGGCTGCGCCAAGCCTAGGCGATGCGCTTTTGCGCGCCTATGTTGGCTGGCATGAAAGGCGGTATCATTGGCTAGGGATCCTGTCTCCACGATGAAGGAAGGCAAATCGCAACCCGGCGGCGTCAAGCGTCTCCAGCGGGAATCGGTGGCGACGCTCGCCAAGAATGCCGGTCAGCAGGTCCCCATCGGCCCCCGCAAGGAAGGGCAGGCGGGCGGTCTCGACCGACCCTTCTTCGCGGACAAGAACCGCGCTTTCTGGATCCTCCAGTCGCTTGGCTGGTCGGGCTATTTCATTCTGCGCTTCCTTACCGGGGTCGCCAATAATTTCGGGGCGATCTTCGCGGTCCATGCGCTCATTCTTACCGCCACCGGCTATTCGCTCACCCTGCTTCTCGCGGCGGTCTACAAGCGGCTGATCACCATGCAGGCGACGGTCACCGCGCTGGTGTCGCTCCTTCTCGTCTCGATCGCGGCGGCGATCTTCTCCTTTGTCGAGACATGGAGCATCTCGACCTTCGTCAATCCCGAGTTCCAGCCCGCGGGCGTGCAATTCTTCGGCGCGGTGATCCTCGGCTTCTCGCTGCTCGCCGCCTGGTCGGCGCTCTATTACGGGATCAACTATTACCTGCTGCTCGAAGACCAGATCGACCAGCGGATGCTCCTCGAAAGCCAGGCTTCCTCGGCGCATCTCGCGATGCTCCGCTACCAGCTCAATCCGCATTTCCTTTTCAACACGCTCAATTCGATCTCAACGCTGGTCCTGTTGAAACAGACGGGACGCGCCAACGCGATGCTCTCGCGGCTTTCGAACTTCCTACGCTACACGCTCGTCAACGAGCCCACCGCCAAGGTGCCGCTCGCCAAGGAAGTCGAGACGCTCAAGCTCTATCTCGAAATCGAGAAAATGCGCTTCGAGGACCGGCTGCGCCCGCATTTCCGCATCGATGCCGATACGGTGAACGCGCGCCTGCCTTCGCTGCTTCTTCAGCCGCTGGTCGAAAATGCGATCAAATATGCGGTGACTCCTGCCGAGGAAGGCGCCGACATCTGGGTCAAGGCCCGGCGCGAAGGCGCGGCGGTGGTGATCGAGGTGTCCGACAGCGGCCCGGGAGAAGCGGCAAGCAGGGAGCCGACCAAGTCGACAGGCGTTGGACTGCAGAATATTCGCGACCGATTGGCCAATGCCTATGGCGCGGCCCATGGATTTCGGACGCAATCGAACGAACATGGGGGTTTTAGCGTTATCATCCAGATTCCATATCGAACGGAAAAATTATGACCATTCGGACCATTTTAGTCGATGACGAACCCCTGGCGATCCAGGGCCTGCAACTGCGCCTCGAGGCGCATGACGATATCGAGATCATCGCCACCGCCTCCAACGGGCGCGAAGGCATCCGCCAGATCAAGACGCACAAGCCCGATCTCGTCTTTCTCGACATCCAGATGCCCGGTTTCGACGGCTTCTCGGTGATTTCGGGAATGATGGACGTCGAGCCGCCCTTGTTCGTCTTCGTCACCGCTTATGCCGACCATGCGGTCAAGGCATTCGAGGCCGAGGCCGTGGACTATCTCGTCAAGCCGGTCGACGAGGACCGGCTCGCATCGACGCTCGAGCGCGTGCGTGAGCGGTTGAGCGAGAAGAATGCCGCCGAAAAGGCCGAGAAACTGCAGGAAGCGCTCGCCGAACATGCCCCGCAGGCGGCCGAGGAAATCGCCGAAGGCAGCAGCGATGCCCCCTCGGCGAACCGCTACGAGCAGGTGATCAACATCCGCGACCAGGGCCAGATCTTCCGCGTTGACGTGGGCGATATCGAGCGGATCGACGCCGCGGGCGACTATATGTGCATCCAGACCGGCGACAATACGCTTATCCTTCGCGAAACGATGAAGGATCTCGAAAAGCGTCTCGACCCGCGCCACTTCCAGCGCGTCCACCGCTCGACCATCGTCAATCTCGACCAAGTCAAGCAGGTCAAGCCGCACACCAATGGCGAATGTTTCCTCGTGCTGGGTTCGGGTGCCGAAGTGAAGGTGAGCCGCTCCTATCGCGACGTGGTGGCGAGGTTCGTGCACTGATGCTCTGGATGCTTCTTCTCCAGGCGGCGCCGCCCGCTCCCGATATCGCGCTCGTCGCCACCGTCGAGGCGCGCGAAGTGAAGGTCGAAAGCAAGGGGCAGGCGACCATCGCCGCCACTGCCACGCCCGACGGCGGCAGCCGTGCCGAGGCCAGCGGCGATGGACAGCGCTACGAACTGCGGATCGAGGCAAGAATTGCCGATCCGCTGCCTGCCGATGAAACCGGGGACAGTCCGCAACGTTGAGGCTCCACAGGAAGAAACAGGGAGTTTCAACATGCGTTTTCTGATCGCGGCGCTTGCCGCCACCACCGCTTTCGCCACCCCCGCGCTGGCCCAGTCGGGCCAGCAGGAGCAGCAACGCCAGCAGGCGATGGGCCAGATGGGTCAGATGTCGCCTGCCGCGCGCGCTGCCATGCAGTCGGGCAACCAGCCCGACGTGCTGCTCGACATTCCCAACCTGTCGATCGACGAACTCACCGTCGAGGTGGACAGCCTCGAAGTCGACATCTCGCTCGATGCCCGGCTCGCCAATCTCCTCAAGCTGACCGCGGGCGCCAATGCCAGCGTCGACAAGGTCAAGATCGGCATCAAGGGCGTGCAGGCGCAGGCGACGCTCATCGTTCGCTTCGACAATGTGAAGGAAATCATCGACCGCACGCTCCAGACGATCGACAATAATCCGGAGATCGTCGAAGGGCTCTTCAGCACGGTCGACAATACCGTCGGCACCGTCGGCAATGTCGCCAACAATGCCGTTTCGACCGTCGGAAACCTCACCACCACGCTGCTTCGCGAAGGCCAGCTTCTGAACTTGGCCAACAGCGGCCTCAGCCTCGTCAACGAAACGGTGAACGCGGCGGGCAATACGGTGCGGCAGGTCCGTTCCTCGAACGGCGGTCTCTACGAAGTCGTCACCGACGCTTCGAACCGCATCCTCTCCTCGCGCCAGCTTTCCTCGCGCTAGGGACGGTCGAATTCCGCACGGGTCAGGCGGCCCATCAAGGCCGCCTGCCACACTGCCCGTGCCACGAGGAACAGGGTGAAGCTCGCCCACAGGCCATGATTGCCCAGCGGCCAGGTCAGCCATAGCGCGAGCGCATAGGCCGCTGCGCCCCCCAGCATCGTGAACAGCAGGTGGCGGGTCCAGCTGGCTCCGACATACACCCCGTCGAACACGAAGCCGGCCACCCCCGCGAAGGGGATGAGGACCAGCCATGGCGCCATTTCCTGCGCCGCGTCGCGCACAGCCGGCGTGGCCGCGAAGCTCGCCAGGATCGGATCGGCGAACAGGGCGAACGCCCCTGCAAGCAAGAGGGCCGCGACAAAGCCCCGCTGCGTGATCGCCTTCACATAAGCGACGAAGCCTGCCCGGTCTCCAGCTCCCTTGCGCTCGCCATTGAGCACCTGCGCGGCATTTTCGAACCCGTCGAGAAGCAGCGCCGAGAAGACGAACAATTGATAGATGATCCCGTTGGCCGCGAGCGTCACCGCGCCCCGCTCGGCGCTCAAGCGCGTCAGCGCGGCGAGGCTGACCATCAGCACCACCGTGCGCAGGAAAAGGTCGCGGTTGACGATCAGGAAGGGGCGCAGCGCCGCCAGCCCGAACTGCGCCCGCTCGCGCGCCGCGCCGAGAAGATGGCGCCCCGCCGGGCTGGCAAGAATGAGCGTGCCGACCAGCGCGAGCTTGGCATATTCGGCGATGAAGCTCGACCAGGCGACCCCCGAAATCCCCATGCCGAGGCCCAGCACGAACCACAGTCCCAACCCCACATTGAGAAGATTATAGGCAATCTCGATTGCCATCGCGGTGCGCACCTGTCGCCGCCCGACGAGGAAGCCGATGAGCGCGAGGTTCGCCATCACGCCCGGCGCGCTCCAGTAACGGATGTCGGCATAGATGCGCGCGGCGCGCAGCACCTCGCCCTCGGCCCCCAGCGCCGAGAGAAGCAGTGGCAGCAGGATCGGCTTGGCGAGAAGCAGGAGCGCGGCGATCGTCACGCCGACCAGCAGTCCGCGGGCAAGCAGTTCCGCCTGTGCCCGCTCGCCTTCGCGGGTGCCCGCTTGCGCGACCATCCCCGTGGTGCCGGTCTTGAGGAAATTCATCACCGTGAACACGAGAGCGAACAGCCGCGCGCCCACATCGACCGCGCCCTGGGTCGCCGCATCGCCAAGGCGACCGACGATCCACATGTCGCCGATCCCGATCAGCGCGGTCGCGACATTGGTGAGCATCGCCGGAATGGCGAGCGCCCAGATGGCGCGACTGTCGATCCGTGCGCTGATCATCGCGGCCTGCTATGGCAGCGGCAGGAAACAAGGGGAAGCAATATGGGCAGGATTACCGGACTGGGCGGCGTCTTCATCAAGCGCGCCGATGTCGAGAAAAGCAGCCGATGGTACAAGGAGGTGCTGGGCATCAGCGGCGAATATGGCCCCGTCTTCCGCTTCTCCGACGAACCCAAGGACGACCCTTTCAGCTTGCTGTCGAGCTTTGCCGACGACACCGACTATCTCGATCCCTCGCCGCATCCCTTCATGCTCAACCTGCGCGTCGACGATCTCGACAGCTTCCAGACCGAGCTGGAGGAAAAGGGCGTGGAAATCCTCGGTCGCCAGGACGAGCCCTATGGCAAGTTCGCCTGGATCCTCGACCCCGACGGCGTGAAGATCGAATTGTGGGAGCAGATCGGCCCCGCTCCCGAATGAGCGGCTAGCCGTCCATCTCGCTTGCGACGCAGCTTTCGAGCGCTTCGAGCGGGCGACCCATCGGCCCCGTCGCCAATCGCACGTCGATCAATCGCCCGGCATGGAGCGAAAGGCTGTCATCGACATGTCCGAGCGGGTGGCTCGCCGGGTCCATCGTCACGCCGAAGCGCATGAAGCCGCCGGCCATCGCGATACGGTGGACCTCGGGCGACAATGCGCTTTCGCCATCGTCGATCACCAGGTCGCCGGTCACCCGATAGACCTCATTGTCGAGCTTGTCCTTGTGGAGCACGACCAGTTCCATCGCGGGATCGCCGGCATAGCGATTGACGTGCAGGAAATATTGCTCCTTGCCCGCCGAAAATTCGCGGAACACCGTGCATCCGGCATCGCTGACATCGACGACCCATTGCCCGGTCGGAGTGGCATTCTGCTGCTTCGCGGCGGCAGGCGCGGCGAGAAGGCCGATCGACAGGGCCGCGGCGAGATATTTTCTCATGACTCCATCTCCCGATGCTGACGCACAATAATTACTCCTATCGCGCCAATGCGTCCATCACTGCCGTGCCGGCCGCCCGAACCATTTGCGCCACTCTCCGCGCGGCCCCGACTTCAGCACCGAGCGCTTGAACATGCGGCTCGCGAACTTGAGTATGAGCGCCACCCACAGCGCCTGCCATGCCAGCGCGAGGAGATGCGGCCAGAGCGCGGCATCCTCCGCCGCCCGCCCGAGCATCGCGAAGGGAGAGGAGAGGGGAAAGACCGCCGCGCCGATCGCCTGCCAGCTGTCGGGGCGACCCACGCCGGCAAAGGCGATGAGCAGAAGCACCACCTGGAACATGGTGACCGGCATCGACAGGATCTGCACCTCGCGCGCGGTCGAGGCCTGCGCCCCGATCCCGAGGAAGGCCGCGCCGATGAGGAGGTAGCTCATCGCGAAATAGACGGGGATGAGCAGGAGATAGACGGGCCAGCCGATTGCCGGGCCCGCGCCCAGCACGTTCACGCCCGCTCCGGGCTCGTAGAAAAAGGCCAGCATCGCCGCGCCCGCGAGGAACCAGACGAAGATGCCGGTGAGCGAAATCGCCAGCATGGCAAAGAGCTTGCCGACGAAAATGCTGTCGATCGGTACCGCGGCGGCGAGCACCTCGATCACCTTGTTGCCCTTCTCCTCGAGCATCTGCGACAGGAGCATGGTCGAAAGAAGAAGAGTGAGCACGAACAGGAGCATCTGTCCCGCGCGGGCCAGCAATTTGCGCACCGTCTCGATCGAGGCCGCGACCCGTTCCTGCTGCGTCAGCTTGAGCTGGGTGCGCCCGGGAGGCGCCGCCTCGGCCTGCCGCGCTTCCTCGATGAACAGCGCCAACTGCTTCACCGAACTATTGTCGCCGCCGGTGCCCCCGATGAAATGCGGCTCCTCGCCAAGAGGGTCTTCGAGCACACCGATGACATCGCCCTGGCCTCCGGCAAGGATCTCCTGCCTTTGCCGAACAAGGTCGTCCGAAGGCGCGACATGGACCATCTCGACCCGCGCGATGCGGGGAATGACCGGCGCGATGCGCGCCTGCGCTTCGACGAGCTTTCCATAGTCCTCCACGCTCGACACCACCGCAATCCGCGGTGACTGTTCGTCGCCGCGCGCGATCTGGTTGCCCACTCCGCCGAACAGCGCGCCCAGCGCCAGCGGAAACAGCGGGCCGAGCAGGAAGAAAAGGAAGGTCTTGGAAAAGACCGTCGCCTGATAGTCGCGCCGCGCGATGACGAAGGCAGCGCGGATCCATTCGGGCCATCTCATCGTCCCTGCTCCATCTCGTCGGCGGCGGCCTGCCCGGCAATGGCGACGAAGGCATCGTGCAGCCCCGGCCGCTCGATCGACAGGGTCTCGATCCCCGCATCTCCGTCGATCAGCGCCTTCAGAAGCGGTTCGGGCCCGCTCTCGGGCAGTTCGAAGACATATTCGCCTCCGCCATTGGGCTTCGCTCCGGGCGGAAGCGCGCTTTGCCACGGACCATCGGCAGCGCGGGTCTTGAGATGCACCACGGGACGCAGCCGTCCGCGCGCTTCATCGACCGCGCCCGAAAAGGCGACCTTGCCCTTGGCGATGATCGCCACCTGTTCGCACAGCCGCTCGGCATGGGCGATGACATGGGTGGAGAAAATGACCGTGGTGCCGCGCGCCGCCTGCGCCCGGATCATCTCCTCGAGCTTGCCCTGGTTGATGGCATCGAGACCCGAGAAAGGCTCGTCGAGCACGATCAGCTTGGGATCATGGACGATGGTGCCGAGAAGCTGGACGGTCTGCGCCATTCCCTTGGAAAGCGAGCGGATGGGCTTGTCGACCCATTCCTCCAGCCCGTGCCGCGCAAGCAATTCGGGCGCGCGGCGCCGCCCTTCGGCAAGCGGCAGGTTGCGCAGCGCCCCCATGAAGGCGATTGCTTCCTTGGCGGTCATCGCGGGGTAGAGCCCGCGCTCCTCGGGAAGATAGCCAACGTCATGCGCCACCGACAGCGGCCGGTCCGAGCCAAGCAGCGTGCGATGCCCCTCGTCGGGATCGATGATCCCCAGCATCATGCGGATGGTGGTGGTCTTGCCCGCTCCATTGGGGCCGAGAATGCCGAAAATCGAGCCTTCGGGAACCGACAGGCTCACTCCGTCCACGGCGCGCTTGCCGTCAAAATATTTGATCAGGCGATCCGCCTGCGCGGCAAAGCGGCTGTTCGTCATGCACTTCAGTGGTAGAGGCTGGAACCGTCATGGCAAGCCTCGAAGAGCAAATCCGCGAAGAAGCGGCCCGGCTGGGCTTCAACGCCTGCGGCTTCTGCGATGCCGGGGCGACCGACGAAGCGGGCGCGCACCTGCTCCAATGGCTGGGTGAAGGGCGCCATGGCGAAATGGGCTGGATGGAGGAGCGCAAGGGCCAGCGCGCATCGGTGCGCGGCCTCTGGCCCGAAGCGCGCTCGGTGATCGCCCTGGCAATGAGCTATGCTCCGGCCAATGACCCGCTCGCGCTCGAAGGCCAAGGCGATGTCGGGCGCATCAGCGTCTATGCGCAGGGCGCCGACTATCACAAGGTGGTGAAGCAGAAATTGAAGGCGCTCGCCCGCTGGCTGGTCGAGCGCACGGGGTGCGAACTCAAGGTCTTCGTCGATACCGCGCCGGTGATGGAAAAGCCGCTGGCCGCCGCGGCTGGAGTGGGCTGGCAGGGCAAACATACCAATCTTCTCAGCCGCGATCTCGGCAACTGGTTCTTCATCGGGGTGATCTACACCACGCTCGACCTGGAGCACGACGCCCCGGCGAGCGAGCATTGCGGAAGCTGCACCCGCTGTATCCGCGCCTGTCCGACGGGCGCGATCACCGGCCCGGGCCGGATCGATGCCCGCGCCTGCATTTCCTATCTCACCATCGAACTCAACGGCCCCATCCCGCATGAATATCGCGAAGCGATGGGCAACCGCATCTATGGCTGCGACGATTGCCTCGCCGTCTGCCCGTGGAACCGCTTCGCAAGGGAAGCGCAGGCCAACCGGAAGTTCCTCCCCCGCGCCGAGCTGGTGGCGCCCAAGCTGGCCGACCTGCTTGCGCTCGACGATGCGGCATTCCGCGAGATGTTCTCGGGCTCTCCGATCAAGCGGATCGGACGCAATCGAATGGTTCGCAATTGCCTGATTGCCGCAGGCAACAGCGGGGACCAGGCCCTCGTCGCTCATGTCCGTCCACATCTCGACGACCCCGATCCGGTGGTCGCCGAAGCCGCCCGATGGGCGCTCGAACGATTGGGTCAGGAAGCGGGCGGAGTGGGGGACAAGGCCGCGATGCAGGCGTCGAGGTCGACATCGCGCCCATAGATGTCGCGCGCGTCAGCATGCAGCGTCACCGCTTCGCCGCGCCCGCCGCGCGGCGGGTAGAGATAGGTGTCGAGAATGCAGGCCCGGCCCTTGAACTGCAGCTTGGTGCCATCGCCTTCGACCACGCGTAGCGCTGGCGCTCCGAACCTCGCGGTCAGCTGGGCCGCCGTCGCTCCCAGAAGCGGTCCGCCCGACTGGACCTGCGGCGGCGCGGGCGGCGGACGGGAGACGGGACGCTGCGGCGCGGCGCAGGCCGCGACAAGCAGGACAGGAGCGAGAAGAAGAAAGCGCATATCCGCTGATTGGCGCGGTCCGGCGACCCGCGCAAGCTTGCCCTTCCGGCATCTGGCGGCTAGGCGGCGCGCTTCATCGCATTTGACCGAGGATCGAGAATGAACCAGCCCCGTTACGACGTGCTTGCCATCGGCAATGCCATCGTCGACGTGATCGCCGACGCCACCGACAAGTTCCTCGAGGAGCAGGGTCTCGACAAGGGCTCGATGCGGCTGATCGACGAGGAAGAGGCGACCCGGCTCTACGGTCTGATGAACCCCGGGCGTGAACTGTCGGGCGGCTCGGCCGGCAACACCGCCGCGGGCCTTGCCGCACTGGGCGTGAAGACCGCTTTCATCGGGCAGGTCGCCAACGACCAGCTCGGCACCATCTACCGGCATGACATCGAGGCCGCGGGCGTGGATTTCCTCGCTCCGCCGCGCGACGACGTGGGCGCGACCGCGCGCTGCCTCGTTCTCGTCACCCCCGATGCCCAGCGCACGATGAACACTTTCCTCGGCGCCGCCAACCAGCTTCCGCCCGAAGCGATTGATCCTTCCGCCATCGCCGATGCCGCGATCCTCTATCTCGAAGGCTATCTGTGGGACCTGCCGGGTCCGAAGGCGGCAATGGAAAAGGCCATTGATGCGGCCCGCGATGCCGGGCGCAAGGTCGCCTTCACCCTGTCGGACAGCTTCTGCATCGCTCGCCACCGCGACGATTTCCTCCGCCTCATCGACGAAGGCAAGATCGACATCCTCTTCTCCAACGAGAAGGAAATCGTCGAACTGTCGGGCGAAGGCGACATCGACGACGCGGCTGCCAAGATCGCTCCCAAGGTGCCGCTGCTGATCGTCACCCGCTCGGAAAAGGGCGCGATCGCGATCGAGGACGGGCATCGCGCCCGCGTGGGAGCCGAGCCGATCCGCGAGCTGGTGGACACCACCGGCGCGGGCGATCTCTTCGCTTCGGGCTTCCTTGCCGGCATGGCACGCGGTCTCGATCTCGAGGCCTCGCTACGCCTCGGCGCGATCGCCGCCGCCGAAGTGATCCAGCATTATGGCGCTCGCCCCGAAGAGGATCTGAAAGCGCTCGCCAGCCACATCCTCGAAGCCTGAGCCTGCCTCGCCGCCGCGTTGATCAGGGCGTGACCGGCGGGCGGCGCGGCGGGTCGAGCGGATCGCGTTCGTCCACGCCGGGAATCGCGGGCTCGATATCGTGGATCTCGGGCTCGTGCACCTCGATAAGGCCCTGCCCGAGGTGGCTCTTGCGATAGCCGTAGAGGAAATAGATCCCCACCCCGATCAGCGTCCACACCGGCAGCACCAGCATCGCTCCGGCGGGCAGGTTGAGGAACAGGAAAGCGCAGCCGAAAATGGTGGCGGGTCCCACCAGCCACAGCATCGGCGTGCGGAAGGAACGCGGGCGATCGGGATCGGTGCGACGCAGCACCATCACCGCCACCGCCACCATCGCGAAGGCATAGAGTGTCCCGGCATTGGCGATGTCGGCAAGCTGCCCCACCGGGAAGAAGGCCGCCCCGGTCGCGACGATGACGCCGGTGATCGCGGTGACCACATGGGGCGTCTTCCACTTGGGATGCACCGCCGACAGCCGCTCGGGAAGCAGGCCGTCGCGGCTCATCACGAAGAAGATGCGCGTCTGGGCGAAAAGCAGGACGAGAATCACCGAGGGCAGGGCAAGGAAGGCCGCGATGCCGAGGGCGTTGCCGATGCTCGAAAAGCCGATCTGGCGAAGCACGTGCGCCAGGGCCTCGTCCGAACAGACCAGCGCGCCCGAATAAGCGGGCAGCGCGCATTGCCGCGCCAATTCTTCCGATCCGGCGGGGAAGGGAACGCCATTGGGTCCCATGATCGGCTGGCCCCCGATGGTGCCGATCGCGCCCGCCGCCACCAGCACGTAGAAGATGGTGCAAATGAGCAGCGAGCCGACCAATCCGATGGGTACGTTGCGCTGCGGATTGCGCGTTTCCTCGGCGGCGGTCGAGACCGCGTCGAAGCCGACATAGGCGAAGAAGATGGTCGCCGCCGCCCCGACCGCGCCCACACCCGATCCGAAGCCGCCGAACACTCCCGCCGGAAGGAAGGGATTGAAGCGCGCGGTCTCGACCGCCGGAAGCGTGAGGACGATGAAGGCGGTAAGCGCGCTGACCTTGATCGCGACCAGAATCGCATTGACCTTGGCGCTTTCATTGGTGCCGATCATCAACAGCCAGGTCACCAGAAGCGCGATCACCGCGGCGGGTAGGTTGATGAACCCGCCGGGCTGCCCGCCCAGCGCCAGCGGTCCGGCGGCAAGGAAAGCGGGTAATTGCAGCCCGAGAAATTCGTCGAGAATCGTCCCCGCGAAATAGCCCGACCAGCCCACCGAAACGGCGCTCGCGGCGATGGCATATTCGAGAACCAGCGCCCAGCCGACCGTCCAGGCGAGGAATTCGCCCATGGTCGCATAGCTATAGGTATAGGCCGACCCCGCAACCGGGATGGTCGAGGCGATCTCGGCATAGCAGAAGGCCGCGACAAGGCAGACCAGCCCCGCGATGACGAAGGCCAGCATGAGGCCCGGCCCGGCTTTCTGGGCGCCTGCCGAGGTCAGGACGAAAATGCCGGTGCCGATGATGCAGCCGACCCCGAACAGGGTCAGCTGCAACGCCCCCAGCGAACGGTGGAGGGCTTTTTTCTCGGCGGTGGCAAGGATGGCATCGAGAGGCTTCACGCGGGCAAATTTCATGCCGCTGTCTCCATCCCGCGGCAGCCCGATTGCCGCCGCGGGACAAAGCGATGATTAGCGCGCCGCGCGGGCCGCGCAATCGCAAAAATGCGTTAGCCGATAATCCCCGGGAAAATGCCGACGATGAGGATCGCGGCAAGGGCGATCGGGCACAGCCACGCGACCAGGAAACGCCAGGTGACATGCACCCAGCCCGAGATGCCATTTTCGGCGTCGAGCAGTTTTCGATCGGCGATCCAGCCGACGAAGATGGCGGTGATCAGCGCCGCGACGGGCAGCATCACCTTGCCGGTGAGGACATCGAGCGTATTGAAGAAGTCCTGTCCCTCGAACAGCGGGATGAAGCCCAACGGCTCCCAACCCGCGAAGGTCGTGGTCGACAGGGAAGCGATGCCCCCGATGAGCAGCACCAGTCCGCCCGAGATGAGCGTGGTGCGCCCGCGTCCCATGCCGAACCGGTCGATCGCCCAGCTGGTCGGCGCCTCGAGCAGCGCGACCGCGCTGGTCAGCGCCGCGAAGAAGACCATCACGAAGAAGGCAAAGCCGATGAGCGATCCCGCCGGCATCGTCATGAAGGCGGTCGGCAGCGTCTGGAACATCAGCCCCATGCCCGAATTGGCATCGAGCCCGGCGGCAAAGACGATCGGGAAGATCGCAAAGCCCGCCAGCAGCGCGACCGAGGTGTCCGCCGAGGCGATGACCGCGCTGGTCTTGCCGAGGTTAATGTTGCGGTCGGCATAGGCGCCATAGGTGATCATCATCGCCGAACCCAGCGACAGCGAGAAAAAGGCCTGCCCCACCGCGGCGAGCATCACCGGCCCCGTCAGCTTCTCGGGTTCGAAGGTGAAGAGATAGGAGAAGGTCCGGGCGAAATCGCCGGTCACCAGGCCATAGGCAGTGATGCCGAGAAAGATGGTGAAGAAGATCGGCATCAGCCAGGTGGCGACGAATTCGATCCCCTTGTTCACGCCCCGCGCGACGAAGAAGATGGTGATGCCGATGAACAGGATGTGCAGCATCAGCTGGAGCGACCCGTCGGCGAACAGCGCGGGCATGATGCCCTGCACATCTTCGGCGCTCTTGCCGGCAAAGGCGCTGTTGAACGGCCCGCCGTTGAACAGTTCGGCCCCGAACAGGCCGATATAATGCAGCACCCAGCCGCCGATCACCGAATAATAGCAAAGGATGAGGAAGGCCGCGATCATGCCGATGGTGGCGAGCACCGACCACCCTTCCGAAGCGCCGCTGTCGCGCGCGACGGTGCGCACGCTATCGGGAGCCGCGGCCTGGCCGTGGCGACCGATGAGGATTTCCGACAAGAGCACCGGCAGGCCGATGAGGATGATGCAGCCGATGTAGAAGATGACGAAGGCCCCGCCGCCATTGGCGCCGGCTTCGGCGGGGAAGCGAACGAGGTTGCCGAGACCGACCGCCGAGCCGATGGCCGCCAGGATGAAGGCCGTCCGGCTTGACCAATTCTCATGGCCCGCAGCAGCACCAGTCGTCGCAACCATCAAGATTCCCCTTCGGCAAATTTAAGTGGCGGCAAGGGATAACGCCTTGTCCGCAATTGGCAATGTCCCTTGGGCAGCGCCTCGTCAGATCGCGAGCATCGGCCCCAGCGGCTGGCCCCCGAACAGGTGGACATGAAGGTGGGGGATTTCCTGTCCCGCGCGCTTGCCGATGTTGGCAAGCAGGCGATAGCCCTGTTCGACCATCTCATTGTCGCGCGCCACCTTGCCGATGAAGCGCACGAAATCGGCGATTTCCTCGGGCGAAGCATTTTTCGAAAAATCGTCCCAGCTCACATATTGGCCCTTGGGAATGCACAGGATGTGCACTGGGGCGAGCGGGTTGATGTCATGGAAGGCCAGCGAATGCTCGCTTTCGTCCACCTTGTTGCACGGCACCTCGCCGCGCAGGATCTTGGCGAAGATATTGTCGGGATCATAAGGCTTGGTCGGGTCGATCGGCATCCATCCACTCTCCTCTTGGACGGCTTCTTCTTCGTCTTCGAGCGCCAACCGTCAATAGGTCCTTCGAGGAACGGCCATGCGAACAGCGATCCGCGCACCGAACGACCATTCGCCCTTGACCGGCCCGCTGCCCGCGTCCATCGACGACAATTATGAGTGACGAAGCTCCTGAAAGCCTCATTCCCTACGACGAAATCGTCCAGGATGCCCTGCGCGCGGTCGTCGGACGCGTATTGAGGGAAGTCGAACAGAGCGGCACCCTTCCGGGCAGCCACCACTTCTACATCACCTTCCGGACGCAAAGCCCCGGCGTGGACATCCCGGGCCACCTGGCCGAGCGTTTCCCCGAGGAAATGACGATCGTCATCCAGCACCGCTTCTGGGACCTCAAGGTCAGCGACGACAGCTTCACCGTGGGGCTGAGCTTCGGCGGCGTGCCCTCGACGCTCAACATTCCCTTCAGCGCGGTGACCGATTTCGTCGATCCCGCGGTCGAGTTCAGCCTCAAGTTCCAGCCCAACGAGGACATGGACGATGAGGTCGAGGAGGAAGAGGCCTCCCCGACTCGCCTGCCCGATTCCAGCGGCGACGGGTCGAACGTCGTGTCGGTCGATTTCACCAAAAAGAAATAGGCGACCACTCGACTCCGCCGTGGCTGCGTCCTAACCGGACGCCAAATCCATCAAGCCAAGCGGAGCAAGTCTCGTGACGACCCGAACCGAAAGCGATTCCATCGGCCCCATCGAAGTCCCAGGGGACGCCTATTGGGGCGCGCAAACCCAGCGCAGCCTCGAGAATTTTCCCTTCTCCGACCGCGAGCGCATGCCCATCGGGCTGGTCCACGCCCAAGCGATCGTCAAGCAGGCGGCAGGCCGGGTCAATCGCAAGCACGGCCTTGACGAGAAGATCGCCGACGCGATCGAAAATGCCGCCCGCGCGATTACCTCGGGCAAGCATGACGACCAATTCCCGCTGACCATCTGGCAGACGGGTTCTGGCACCCAGACCAACATGAACGTCAACGAGGTGATCGCCGGCATCGCCAACGAAGCCCTGAGCGGGCAGCGCGGCGGAAAGTCGCCGGTCCACCCCAACGATCATGTCAACAAGTCGCAAAGCTCGAACGACAGCTTCCCCACCGCGCTTCATGTCTCGGCGGCGCTGGCGACGCGCGACCGCCTCCTTCCCGCGCTCGACACGCTCACTGCCGCGCTCGAGGAAAAGGCCCGCGCCTTCGACCATATCGTCAAGATCGGTCGCACCCACACGCAGGACGCCACCCCGCTGACCCTGGGGCAGGAATTCTCGGGCTATGTCGCGCAACTCAAAAGCTGCCGCGCGCGCATCGAAGGCGCGCTCAAGGGCAATGTGATGAAGCTCGCGATCGGCGGCACCGCGGTGGGCACCGGCCTCAATGCCCCCGAGGGCTGGTCGGCCGACATGGTGCGCGAGATCAGCGACATCACCGGCATGGATTTCGAGGATGCGCCCAACAAGTTCGAACAGCTTGCCGCCAAGGATGGGCTGGTCTTCTTCCACGGCGCGCTCAACACGCTCGCGGTGGCCTTGAACAAGATTGCCAACGACATCCGCTTCCTCGGCTCGGGACCGCGCTCGGGTCTCGGCGAACTCAGCCTTCCCGCCAACGAACCGGGCTCCTCGATCATGCCGGGCAAGGTCAACCCGACCCAGTGCGAATCGCTGACGATGGTCGCCGCGCAGGTCATCGGCAACCAGCAGGCGGTCACCGTGGGCGGGATGCAGGGCCATTTCGAACTCAATGTCTTCATGCCGCTCATCGGCGCCAACGTGCTGCGCTCGATCGACCTCCTCTCGACCGGCATGGATAGCTTCGCCGCGCGCGCGGTCGAAGGCATCGAGGCCAATGAGGTGCGCATCCGCGAACTGGTCGAACGTTCGCTCATGCTGGTCACCGCGCTGGCGCCCGAGATCGGCTATGACAATGCCGCCGCGATCGCCAAGCACGCCCACAAGACCGGCCAGACGCTGAAGGAGGCGGGGCTCGAAATGGGGCTCGTCGACGAAGAGACCTTCGACCGCGTGGTCCGTCCCGAAAAGATGATCGGCCGATGAGGGCAGGGGGGCGGTGAACCGCGCGAGGCACACTCTTGCCATCGCCATGCTCGTCATGGCGCTGGCAGGCTGCGCTTCGCGACCCACGCCGGCTCCGTCTCCCGCCGTCGCCGCCCCGGCGGCGGCCAGCGCGGCTCCGCTCGTCCTCCCGCTTTCCTCGGCGGCCTTCATGGAAATGAGCGCCTCGGCGGCGCTTCTCGCGGTGCGCGCTGCCGCACTCGCCGAACAAAGGTCACAGGACCGCGAAGTGCTGGCTTTGGCGCGACTCCAGAAAGCCAATGGGCGCGGGCTGGCGGGACAGTTGAGCTTCGCCGGAAGGCGGCTCGACCTCCTTCCCGCGGCGCGTCTCCTCCCGCATCACCGCCAGTCGCTCGACAAACTCGCCCGCGCGCGCGATTTCGACGCGGCCTATCTCGCGCAGCAGCGCCGCCTTATTCCCTTCATGCTCGACATCCACCGCGCCTATGCCGAACGGGGGCGCAGCCCGACGTTACGGCCGGTCGCCGAATTGGGAAAACAGATGCTTGAAGCCGAGGCCCGCGCGCTCGCGGCGGCGGAATAGGAGGCTCAGCTTTCGCTCAGCTCGTCCTGCGCCTTTTTCCTGCGGGCAAGCGCCGAATAGGCCAGTGCCAGATGGCCCGCGACCCGGGCATCGCGCCCGCCGCCCTTATGTCCGGCGGCTTCGCGCGCCCGAGCGGCGCGCTTCTCGAAATAGCGATGGTCGTGGTGGGGCATGACAAGGCCCCATATATCACGAATAAGCGATGGTTTTGAGGGGCTTGGCCACCGATTGTCGCCGTGCGGGGGCCATTTGTCGAATTGGCCGTTGGCTCCGCCCTCTCAAGGCCGGGTTAAAGGCCGATTGAGAGGCTTTGTCTTTCCTTGCCAGTCTTGCTAGGGGCGCGCCAACCCGTCAATTCTGCGGCGCGCGCCCGCTCGCCGCACGATGAACCAAGAGGATCCAACATGATCGCGACCGGCCAGGACAGTCTCGGCACCCGTTCCACCCTTAGCGTCGATGGTAAGACCATCCATTATTATTCGCTCCAGCGCGCGGGCGAAAAGCTGGGGGACGTGTCGCGTCTGCCTTTCTCGATGAAGGTGCTGCTCGAAAATCTCCTCCGTTTCGAGGATGGCAACACGGTCACGGTCGAGGACATCCAGGCGATCGCCGACTGGCAGAAGGACCGCAAGATCAACCGCGAGATCCAATATCGTCCCGCGCGCGTCCTCATGCAGGACTTCACGGGCGTTCCCGCGGTGGTCGATCTCGCCGCGATGCGCGACGGCATCAAGGCGCTCGGCGGCGATGCGCAGAAGATCAATCCGCAGGTACCCGTCCACCTCGTCATTGACCATAGCGTGATGGTCGACGAATTCGGCACGCCGGTCGCCTTCGAAGCCAATGTCGAGCGCGAATATGAGCGCAACAAGGAGCGCTACGAATTCCTCAAGTGGGGCAGCCGCGCCTTTGACAATTTCAAGGTCGTTCCCCCGGGCACCGGCATCTGCCACCAGGTCAATCTCGAACATATCGCCCAGACGGTCTGGCAGGACGAAGACCAGAATGGCGACACCATCGCCTATCCCGACACGCTGGTCGGCACCGACAGCCACACCACGATGGTCAATGGCCTCGGCGTGCTCGGCTGGGGCGTCGGCGGGATCGAGGCCGAGGCCGCGATGCTCGGCCAGCCGATTTCGATGCTCGTCCCCGAAGTGGTTGGCTTCCGCTTGTCGGGCAAGATGCGCGAAGGCGTGACCGCGACCGACCTCGTGCTCACCGTTACCCAGATGCTCCGCGAAAAGGGCGTGGTGGGCCGGTTCGTCGAATTCTACGGCCCGGGCCTCGATGCGATGACGCTTGCCGACCGCGCGACCATCGCCAACATGGCGCCCGAATATGGCGCGACCTGCGGCTTCTTCCCGATCGACGATCGCACCATCGAATATCTCGAACTCACCGGGCGCGGCGATGTGACCGGCCTCGTGCGCGAATATGCCAAGGCGCAGGGGATGTGGCGCGATGCGGACGCTCCCGAGCCGCTGTTCACCGACACGCTCGAACTCGACATGGGGCAGGTCGAGCCCAGCCTTGCCGGTCCTAAGCGCCCGCAGGACCGCGTCCTCCTCAGCGAGATGGCGAGCGAGTTCCGCAAGCTTCTCGACACCCAATATGGCGGCGGCAAGGGCAGCGAGATCGCGATCGAGGGCGAGGATTACAGCGTCGGCGACGGCGACGTGGTGATCGCCGCGATCACCAGCTGCACCAACACCTCGAACCCCGACGTGATGATCGCGGCGGGCCTCGTCGCCAAGAAGGCGCGCGAACTGGGCCTCACGCGCAAGCCCTGGGTGAAGACCTCGCTTGCCCCGGGAAGCCAGGTTGTCACCGACTATCTCGAAAAGGCGGGCCTGCAGGACGATCTTGACGCGATCGGCTTCGATCTCGTCGGCTATGGCTGCACCACCTGCATCGGCAATTCGGGCCCGCTGCCCGCGCCGATTTCAAAGGCGATCAACGAGAATGACCTCGTTGCCTGCTCGGTGCTTTCGGGCAACCGCAACTTCGAAGGCCGCGTCTCGCCCGACGTGCGCGCGAACTATCTCGCCTCGCCTCCGCTGGTGGTCGCCTATGCGCTGCTGGGCAACACCCGCGAGGACATCACCACCTGCGTCATCGGCCAGGACAAGGATGGCAACGACGTCTATCTGAAGGACATCTGGCCGACCAACGAGGAAGTCCATGCGCTGGTCCGCGACCATGTGAACAAGGACATGTTCAAGGCGCGCTATGCCGACGTCTACAAGGGCGATGATCGCTGGCAGGCGATCGACGTCACCGGCGGCGACACCTACGACTGGCCGCCCGAATCGACCTACATCCAGAACCCGCCCTATTTCCGGGGCATGGAGATGCAGCCGAAGACGCTCACCGACATCGACGGCGCGCGTCCGCTTGCCATCTTCGGCGATTCGATCACCACCGACCACATCAGCCCGGCAGGCGCGATCAAGCTCGACAGCCCGGCCGGCCAATATCTGGTCGAAAAGGGCGTCGAGCGCGCCGAGTTCAACAGCTATGGCGCGCGCCGCGGCAACCATGAAGTGATGATGCGCGGCACTTTCGCCAACATCCGCATCAAGAACCGCATGCTCGACGGCGTCGAAGGCGGCCTCACGCGAGGCCCCTCGGGCGAGGTGCAGCCGATCTACGACGCGGCGATGGACTATATGGCCGAAGGTACGCCGCTGATCGTGCTCGCGGGCAAGGAATATGGCACCGGCTCGTCGCGCGACTGGGCGGCCAAGGGCACCATTCTCCAGGGCGTGCGCGCGGTGATCGCCAAGTCGTTCGAACGCATCCACCGCTCGAACCTCATCGGCATGGGCGTCCTTCCGCTCCAGTTCATGGCGGGCGAAGGCCCCGAGGAACTGGGCTTCGACGGTTCGGAAAGCTTCGCGATCAAGGGCCTGGCCACGCTCGAGCCCCAGCAGGATGTCGAAGTGGTCGCCACCCGCGCCAATGGCGAAACGGTGAAATTCCTGGTGCGCTGCCGCATCGATACGGGCAACGAAATGGAATATTTCCGCAACAGCGGCATTCTCCATTACGTGCTGCGCAACCTCGCCGCCGCCTGAGCGGAAGGTCCAAACTAGCCGATCGGCCGCATGCCCTCACCCGGGCGTGCGGCCGTTGTGCTTTATCAGGGCAGGGCGGCTTTCAGCCAGTCGGGCAGGATCGCGCCCCCGGGGACATTGTCGATCCGCGCATGGACGACCGACAGGCCGAGATCGGGATAACGGACCCGCGCCTTGTCGGCTTCGCCTTCAACGACGAACAGCCGCCGGTTGACCTTGGCGCGCCAGTTCATCCGCGCGGTATTTTCCTGGCCAACGAAACAGCCCTTGCGAAAGCTCACGCCGTTCAGTTCGCCCGCATTGGTCTCGAGCCACAGGAGATCGGCCAGCTCAGCGCGCCCCTCGCAAATCCCGAGCGCAAGGCGATGCTTCCGATAACTCTCGGCAGGCTCGCTCGTGGGCCCAAGCCAGCGGCGGCCCATCTCGGGGTGGCGCGGATCGGCCTCGCCTTCCTCGCCATCGGCTGACCAATGCACCGCCAGGCTGTCGTCGCGGCCGATCTCGATCGGCCGGCGCAGCCGGTAGAGCGTCAGGCGACGAACCAGATCCTCGACGGCATCGGCCTCGACATCGATGAGGAGATCCTCCCCATCGCGCCACACGAAGAAATCGAACAGGCACTTGCCCTGCGGGGTCAATAGCCCGGCCCAGACGGGCAGGTTGCCCGCCACGTCCTGGGTAACGAGGCCCTGCAGGAATTCGGTGACATTCTCGCCCGAAAGACGGACGAGCGCGCGGTCGGAAAGGGTGGTCGCAGCCATGCCCATGAGCTAGGGAGCGCCGAGCCCCAACGCAATGCCGAGCAGATGATGACCGCTGAAACCATGCGCCTCACCCTTCGCCGCCCCGACGACTGGCATCTCCATTTCCGCGATGGCGCGATGCTGAAGGCCGTGGTGCCCTATACGGCGCGCCAGTTCGCGCGGGCGATCGTCATGCCCAATCTCTCGCCGCCCGTCACCACGGTCGAAGCGGCCAGCGCCTATCGCGATCGCATTCTGGCGGCGGTGCCCGAAGGCGCCGATTTCACGCCGCTGATGACCTGCTATCTCACCGATGAAATCGCCGCCGAAGAGGTCGAGCACGGCCATCGCGAAGGCGTGTGGATCGCCGCCAAGCTCTATCCCGCGGGCGCCACCACCAACAGCGCGCATGGCGTCACCGATGTCGCCAATCTCTTTCCCGTGCTCCAGCGCTTGGAGAAGATTGGGATGCCGCTATGCGTCCATGGCGAGGTCACCAGCAGCGATGTCGACATCTTCGACCGCGAAGCGCGCTTCATCGACGAAGTGCTCATCCCGCTGATGGCGCATTTCCCCGATCTCAAGATCATCTTCGAACATATCACGACCAGGGACGCCGCCGATTTCGTCGCCGGCTCGCCGGACAATGTCGCCGCCACGATCACCCCGCAGCATCTGATGCTCAACCGCAATGCGCTGTTCGAAGGCGGGCTGCGGCCCCATGCCTATTGCCTGCCGGTGGTGAAGCGCGAACGGCATCGCCGCGCGGTGCGCGCCGCGGCCACCAGCGGCAGCCCCAAATTCTTCCTCGGCACCGACAGCGCGCCGCACAGCCGCCATGCCAAGGAAAGCTCCTGCGGCTGCGCGGGCATCTTCAACGCGCCCTTCGCGCTCGAAGCCTATGCCACCGTGTTCGAGGAGGAAGGCGTTCTCGACCGGCTCGAAGGCTTCGCCAGCCTGCACGGGCCCGCCTTCTACGACCTGCCGCTCAACGAAGGGACGATCACGCTAGAACGCGCACCCGTCGACGTGCCCGCGTCAATCCCGGTCGGCGATGACGAGATCGTTCCGTTCAAGGCAGGCGAGATGCTCGGCTGGCGTCTCGCCGACTAGCATTGCTCCATCCAGGCGGCATTGCGGTCGCCGATGACCTTGTCGAAATGCCGGTCGAGCGAAGCATAGCAGCCGCACGCCCGCTTCTCGAGCGCGTCGCGATCGACGATCCGGATCACCCCGCGCCGATATTCGATCATGCCCTCGTCCTGGAGCTGGCGTGCGACCGCGTTGATCGTGGTGCGCTGCACGCCCAGAAGTCCGGCCAGCGCGTCCTGGGTGAGCTTGAGGCGGTCGCCCGCCCGGTCCTGCGCGGTCATCAGCCAGCGCGCCGCGCGCGCCTCGATCGGATGGAAAGCATTGCAGGCCACTGACTGCATGACCTGCGCAAGCAGGAAATCGGCATAGCGGCAGTAGAGTTCGCGGACCATCGGGCTGTCGTCCTTGATGCGGTCCATCACGCCCATCGGCACCTGCACCATGCTGCCCTCGACCTGTACCTGCGCCTGGGTGAAGGCAGGCAGGTCGCCGCAACTCACGATCCCCCCGATCGCTCCTTCGCTTCCGATCGAGGCGACTTCGACGCGCCGCTCGTCGTCGTCCAGCTCGACCATCAGTGACACCGTGGTCGAATCGAGCGGGAAATAGCTCTGATCGACGAGCTTGCCGGCATGGAAAAGCCGGTCGCCCACCTCCATATGGACAAGGCGACCATGCGCGCGCAGTTCGTCGCGTGCCTTCCTCGGCATCAGGTCGAGAAGACGGTTGCTCCCGAAGTCGATATCCGCATCGTTCCGGGCCTCGAGGATCGCCATTAAAGTTCTCCTTTACGCGGCAGGCATATTGCAGCCGCCAACGCAGGGCCGGACCTAAAGGCTCCATCGCGCGCAGGAGGATGAAAGCAGGGCATTGAAGTCGGTGCAAAGCTTCGCTAAGTGCGCGGCCCTAGCCAAGGCTCGGAGACGTGGGTGAGTGGCTGAAACCACCGGTTTGCTAAACCGGCGTGCGGCTAATTGTCGTACCGAGGGTTCGAATCCCTCCGTCTCCGCCATCCCCCTATTTCTGCGCGTTTCTCAGCGTCCAAGCGTTTGATTAATAATCAAGCTTTTCAGTCGAAAACTGGCCCCAGCCGTTTCTTGCCGTTTCCGTGCAGCCCGCTTATGCTGTGGGAAACAGTGTGGGAAAGGCCATGGGCAAGCTCACCGCTACTGCAGTCAAGGCCGCGAAAGAACGCGGGCGATACGGGGACGGCGATGGCCTCTACTTGGTCGTCGGCAACGGTGGTGCGAAAAGCTGGGTAGTGCGAATCCAGAAGGACGGTCGCCGCAGGGACATTGGACTCGGTAGCGCCGCGAAGGTGCCATTGAGGTTGGCGCGCGAACGTGCGGTTTCGGTGCGCACCCAAGTTGAGATGGGCATAGATCCCATTGCCGAGCGCCAGAGGGCGGCTGGCGTTCCCACATTCAAGGAAGCGGCAAAGCTGGTCCATGCTGAGCATGCTCCGAGCTGGCGCAATCCCAAACATCGCGCACAATGGCTCTCCAGCCTAGAGGCCTATGTCTTTCCGGCATTCGGCGATCGATCAGTCTCTCAAGTCGAGGCAGCGGACATACGGGACGCGCTGGCGGCAATTTGGCTCGATAAGCCCGAGACTGCCCGTCGCCTGCGACAGCGCGTGCGTACGGTGATCGATTGGGCCGTGGCGAAGGGTTACCGCGACGGGCCTTTGGCAATGGCAGTTATCGACAAGGCACTCCCGCGACAGCGCGCCCGCGTGCAGCACCACAAGGCGCTTCCCTACAGCGAACTGCCGGAGTTTTCCGTAGCCGTAAAAAAGAAGGAGACTATCGGTCGGCTAGCGCTGGAGTTTCTTATTCTCACGGCAGCGCGGTCGGGCGAAGTCCGGCTGTCAACATGGGATGAAATCGACTTTGACGCGCGACTGTGGACCGTGCCAGCCGAGCGCATGAAAGCTGGACGCGAGCATGTGGTGCCAATCTCCGACGCGGCTCTCGATGTGTTGCAACGCGCCAAACTGCATCGGCGCGGTGGCAGCAATCTCATCTTTCAGGGGCAAAAGCGCGGAAAGCCACTGAGCGACATGACGCTGACTAAGATTGTGCGGGATATGGGACGTTCGATCACCGTTCATGGTTTCCGGTCGACCTTCCGTGACTGGGTGGCGGAGCAGACTGACTATCCCGGCGAAGTTGCTGAAGCCGCGTTGGCACATACGGTCGCTGACAAGACAGAGGCAGCTTATCGGAGAGGCAGCCTTCTTCAGAAGCGAACCTCGCTAATGGGGGACTGGGGCCGTTTTGTTTCATCGGCCTACTAAGTCCAACTTATCCACAACAAATCGCTCTTTATCCACGAGGTGTCCCCGCCAATGTGCGATGGTGCAATTCGACCTCTTGAGTTGGGACGCGACTCGTCTCATCCTTGGGGTTGCCAGTTTGTTCTGGCGACCGCACCGGGCGGCTCCCGGACAAGAACGGAGGGCGCATGACGCATCCCGAGTTGATGACAATGAGCGAGTTCCTCGCTCGCTACAGTATCGGTCGCACAACCGCTTATCGTGAGGTGGCAGCGGGCCGCCTGAAAATCCGCAAGCTTGGATCCGCAACGCGGATTGCACGCGAGGACGCTGACGCATGGATGGCAAGCCTGCCCGTGCGCGGCGGAGAAGCCGCATGACGCTCGCCGGAACCCCTACAAAAGAAATGGGCCCTGAAGTCGCTGGCACGACCCAGAGCCCGTACGTCTATCCATGTGAGGAACAACGTAATGACCCATTACAGTGAAGGCGGTCCGAGCCGCAAGCATAATCGCGTGGTCACTATCCCGCGCGAAACCATCGCTCATCTCATCGATGACCTCGTACTCATCCTGCTGGCCGACCAGCCGCAAGAACGGGAGGAGAGGTCCAATGGCTAATCCCAACAGCATCAAGCCGCATCAAGTGGCGGCAGTGCGCTATCGGGCACTGACGGGCCAGGAATGGCGCTACAGGGGCAAGCGCGCCCGTGTGCTGTCCCTGCTGGTCGAAGGCTCCAGCCTCACCCAGTGGGACACCTTGCCTTGGCATACGCGTCTTGGCGGGACCATCCACGCAATGCGCGAGGACGGCCTGTCAATCAGCACTGAGCTGGAGGGTCCTTATCGCCATGCGCGCTATCGGCTCCACACCGAGGGCGACCTGATAAAACAGGTCGGAAACAGCGGTAGCTGATTGATCGCTGGGGCGGCGGCTTAGGTTCGTCGCCCCTCGTCTTTCCTAATCTTGAAACTTGAACGCGCCAGCCGTGCGCTGCCCGCCAGTTTTGGCGGAAGCCCGCGCTTGCGCGAAGGATGGCACGCGCCTTGCGATATTATAGTTTAGGGCTTTCCTCCCCTCCTACCCCTTCAAGCTCCATGCGGCAGATACGCGCGCGAGGCGGCTGGGGCGGAGCACGCAACCGAGCCGATCGACTGAGTTGGCATCTCTCCGAAAGCCAAGCGACGATGCTGTGGAGCGCCTACAGGCAAGCGATGGCCAAAGGGCTGGCGCCGAACGTCCACTGGACAGTGCATCTCGAGATGGCAGGCATAACCGAAGAATTTGGCGCTTCGGCGGTCAGCTACCTGCTGGGCAGGGCAAGGGACTACAACCGGCGACGCGGGCTGCCCTTCGCCGCCTACTGGGTGCGCGAGAATGGCGAGGGCAAAGGCCACCATGTCCATATCGCGATGCATTGGCCTAGCGAGCTTTCCCTGCGCGGGCTGACTGGCCGCTGGGTTCGACTGGCTGGCGGGCAAATGGTCAAAGGCGTGAGCGAGGTCCGCCGTGTTGGCGGGCTCGTGCAATATGAGCGAGGCAATTGGTTCGACGCTAATGCCGAGGCTCTGACGCGCTACTTCCTGAAAGGCGTGAGCGAGGAGCTGGGGCAAGAGCTAAAGCTGCTGCCCCACAGGCGAGGCAAGGGCGGAGCCGTCATAGGAAAGCGCGCGGGGCGGACGCAAAATCTCGCGCTCTCTGGCACATGAACTCTCTCTTGGCCGCGATGCAGTCGCGACCCTCGCGCAGACCTACGATCGGCACGGGCCTTGCCGACGCACATTAACTTAGATTAGCAAATATGTAGGGAGGACACCATGCTCAGGACACGACGTTTGATGATGGTTCTTATCGGGCTCGCGCTGAGTTCGACGGTTCACGCAATTCCCTCTTCGATCGATCCTGGTGAACGATATGTAGAACTAGCGCTGGCATTAGATAGCGCAACTGATGGGGGATACATCTTCCGCTATGACGGCCCCAAGGAGCTGCGCGATCGAGCAGAATCCTCAAATTTGTCAGTGGACGAGATTGCGTCACAAGCGCGGGGCCTCCTCGCGTATCTTAATGAACGACAGGCGACAGGAGTTGAGCAAGAAAGGCAGGAGGCCTTGCGAGCCTCGCTATTAGCGATGCTCGGCCGGATACGCGTTCTCAACGGCGATAAGCTAAGCTTTACTGACGAAGCAGAGCAGATATTTGGTGTCCGCCCGCCACGCTACGACGCAAATGAGGCAGACGCGGCAATTGCCTCAATAGAAGCGTTACTGCCGGGTGAGGGGTCACTGGCTTCTAGAATGGAAGCGTTCGAAGCGCGCATGAAAATTCCTTCGGGCCGGCTCTCAGCCGTTGTGCAAGCAGCTGTCGACGAATGTAGGCGCCGCACGGCATTGCATATTCCGCTGCCGGACGATGCGTTAGAAGTGCGGTTGGTAGATCAATTGCCTGCCATCGGCCGCTACGATTATTTGGGGAATTATCGCGGCCGAGTGACAATCAACCGCGAAATGGTAGACGCGTCAAATCTCCTCTACATTGCCTGTCATGAGGGGTATCCGGGTCACCATCTTCGGTCGGTGCTCTTGGAACACCAATATGGCAAATACGACTGGCCAGAGCACGATCTAAAGACGCTCTACGGCCCCTCGGCGATAGTTTCGGAAGGTTTGGGGCAGTATGCTGTTGAGCTAGCCTTTCCGGAATCGGAAATGGAAAACTACCTGCGCGAGAACTTGCTTCCAATGGCCGGAATAGACCCCAGCGAGGCGCGACGCATAATCGCACTACGCCGAGCCTGGAAGACACTCTCGCCATACGCGACAGTTGAAATATCTAGAGCTTATCTAGACGGCGAAATCGACAGGGAGCAGGCGGTCGACCTGCTATCGAGATACACGCTGAAATCGCGTGAGACGACCTCCCAGATGTTTGGGTTCGTAGATGCATTCCGCACTTATGTTGTCACATATACATTTGGCGAAGAATTCGTCCGAAATGCGATTGAAGCTGCCGTTGCTAATGGCTCGTCTAAATGGGAGGCTTTTGCGCGCTTGGCGACTGCCCAGGTGACTCCCGCTCTCATGCAAAATAGCGAGGCAGGCAAGGAATAGCCGACCCAATCGCCAATCGAGCTTTCTTTACGCGGTCTCACGGGTCGATGGTTGCGGCTGGTTGGCGGGCAATTAATCAAAGGCGTGAGCGATGAGCGGGGCGAAAAGCTAAAGCTGTTGCCCCATAGAGAGGCAAGCGCGGGGCCCGTTATTGGCAGGCAGGCCGGAATAACGCAAAATCTCGGACCTTCGACTTGAGAGCTTCGTTGTTGCAGCTCGTCTTGTTCTCAGCATCTTCTGGACCAGGTAGGCGTCAAAGAAGTCGGTGGAGGCCTGCTCTGGCAGCGCTTATCCGCCCACGGATAAAACACCCTAACTGGACAAGCCAATTAGGACCGAACTTATGATTGACCGCATGCAATTACTGGAATGGGCCGGCCGTTACAGCGATCTGAAAAATCGGAGTGCCGAACTTACCGGGATGTCCGAGGACCTGTTGCATGTGCACGTTGGATTGGCGCTCTTTGTCCTAGGTGCGTTGCTATTGAAGCGACGAATGCGTTCTCCATGGCCTCTCGCAATCGTATATGCGTTTGCCGTTCTCAATGAGCTCATAGATCTAACAGCCCCGGTCGTTTCACTTTCTGAGCCGTTCTTGGACATTGCGAACACGGTATTTTGGCCAACCGTGTTGTTTCTGATTGCGAGGAGACGGCTAATTGGACGCTCACATCTCGGTTCGTAAGGATCGAGACTGGGCGCATCGTGAGCGAGGTCCGCCGCGTGGGCGGGCTGGTCCATTACGAGCGAGGCAACTGGTTCGAGGCCAATGCCGAGGCTCTGACGCGCTACTTCCTGAAAGGCGTGAGCGAGGAGCTGGGGCAAGAGCTAAAGCTGCTGCCCCACAGGCGAGGCAAGGGCGGGGCTGTCATTGGGAAGCGCGCGGGGCGGACCCAGAATCTTGCAAGGTAATGCCTTCGGAGCCGCACCGGCTTTATTGGCCGATCATTGACATATGTTAGAAAACAGCGCCAACTAATGTCGCACTGAGCGAGAACGGAGGCGTGGCCATGCGCCGGTTAGTAGCGTTGCATACTCATTGCTGCTTGCTGATCCGCAAGTGTTGCACTGGCTCACTCAGGCGGACTTAACAAAGAGGGCTGTCACAATAACCGTAAGACTGGCGATTACCATTGCCATCGCGGCAGCGCGGCCAAGCCAGCATCAGTGGCGAAAGCAATCTCTCAAAGCGCCAAACGAGAATTTGCAAATTGCGTTCAGGCGAGAGCAGCTGGGGCAGCACCCGTTAAGCGTGGCGACCCCGGGTATGGACGCCATCTAGATCGAGATGGCGATGGAGTGGGATGTGAGTGAGCTCGGGAGGGGGCACTTGAATTATGAGGCGCCTATTTCCGGAGACCGGGCCCGGTCGCTCGAAAATAAAAATACAGGAAAAATTGACGCGACCGTATTTACTTCGCGTTAAATTATCATCAAAGCCGAGGCCAGTTTCAGTTTGCGTTCTCTCGGAGTGAATCATGAAAACCAACTTCCTCGTATCGAGCGCGCTTGCGCTCGTCTTTGTTTATGGTGCCGCTGAAGCGAACGCTGAGGACACCTGTGATTTGAATGGCATTCCCCAGGTTGCAGATAAGCTCGGCCCCCAAAGCATTATTTGTGGCAGAGGCAATGTAATAGACTATCCGGGTCAAACTGCCCTCGGAACGGATTTTTACATTAGCGGCGCGAGAGCCACGGCGATTGGTGCGGCGGCGAGGACCGTCGCCGAAGGAAGTACAGCGGTAGGCTCAAATAGTATCGCCTTTGGGTCATCTAATGGTTCGATGGGTCTGGGGACGGCCACTGGATACGCTCCCCCGGCGACGACTTCAGCCACGGCTCTCGGCTACTACGCTTATGCCTTCGGCCAAGGGACCGTCGCCGTTGGTGACCAAGCGGGC
Organism: Sphingomicrobium lutaoense; assembly: GCF_014195685.1. Taxonomy (GTDB): domain Bacteria; phylum Pseudomonadota; class Alphaproteobacteria; order Sphingomonadales; family Sphingomonadaceae; genus Sphingomicrobium; species Sphingomicrobium lutaoense. The sequence goes on from NZ_JACICF010000002.1 coordinate 463,980, forward strand.
GTGGGCGTGCGTACCTCTACTCAGTGGGGATACTCTTTCCGGCCTGTTTCCGAGGGCACCGCATTGGGAAGTAAGTCGTTGGTTGCCGCTTACGGCGGGACAGCACTCGGCTTTGGAAGCACTGTGTCTGCATCCAACAGTGTGGCCATCGGTCGGAATTCTATCGCGGCCGAAGCCGATACTGTGTCGATTGGCTCCGCGGGGTCAGAGCGTCGATTGGTAAACGTGGCTGCCGCGGTCAGTGCGACTGATGCGGTAAACCTCCAGCAAATGAACGCGGCAATTGCGGACGCGACTGCAAGTGCGGGTAGCCCCTACTTTGCTGTTAATTCCAGTGGTGCTCCCGCAGCGGCCACTGGGAAAGGTGCCATTGCGGCCGGCAGCTCTAGCATTGCCAGCGGAACAAGCGCAGTCGCTATCGGCGACAAGAGTGTTGCGAGCGGTCACTACACTGTGGCCTCCGGATCAAACAGTGTTGCAAGTGGTAATTCCACGGTAGCGATCGGCGCGTTTGCTGACGGTAGTGGTCATGGTGCAGTTGTTGTAGGCGGTTCCTCGGCGGCTACCGGAAATAGCGCATCCGCCATTGGGCACATGGCTCGCGCCGAAGGAGGTGGGAGCACTTCGATCGGCGCCCACTCAACAGCTACCGGAGTGGGATCCGTAGCGATTGGTTCGAACTCAAAGGCATCTGGGGATTTTGAGGTCTCGGTAGGGAATCCCGACGCGCTGATTGGCGGCACAATGCCCCTCACGCGTCGTATTACCAACGTTGCCGATGGCGTGGGCGAGAGCGATGCCGTCACAGTTGGCCAGATGCAGACAGCCGATGAAGCTCTTCAAACTCAGATTAATCAAAACCACGCTGCCATCGATACGCTCCAGGCTGACAGTGTTGCCCAGCAAGTGCAGATCGACCAGAACAGCGCCGACATCGCTTCGCTCGAGACCGAAAACGCGGCGCAGCAGGTTCAGATCAATCAGAACTCTGCGGATGTCGCTTCGCTTAAGGCTAATGACGCCCGACAAGATAGCCGATTGGCTGCGCTCGAAGGGGGGGCGGCACAGAACAGCGCCGATGTCGATAAATTGAAGGCGAACGACGCGGAGCAGGACCAAAAAATTGCTTCGCTCGAGACCGAAAACGCGGCGCAGCAAGCCCAGATCGACCAGAACAGCTCGGACATCGTCACGCTGGCCGACGAGAACGCCGCGCAGCGGGTGCAGATCGACCAGAACAGCTCAGACATAGTCACGCTGGCCGACGAGAATGCCGCGCAGCAGGTGCAGATCGACCAGAACAGCTCGGACATCGTCACCCTGGCTGACGAAAATGCCGCTCAGCAAATGCAGATCCAGGCTAACAGCTCGAGCATCGCATCGCTCGGGGTGCAGGTGTCGGCATTGGAGCAGGAAAGCGAATACTTCGCGGTCAACGGTCACGGAGCGCCTGCAATGGCAACCGGAGCGAATTCGGTTGGCATCGGCGTGGGAGCAATGTCTGCCGGCGATGAAAGCGTGGCAATCGGTTTCCAAGCGCAAGCAATCAACGGCGCAGCTGTCAGCATTGGCAGCGGCAACGTCGCAAGCGGCATGGGCGCGGTAGCCATCGGCGACCCCAACATGGCCACCGGCCAGGGCGCCGTCGCGCTCGGCAAGGACAATGTTGCAACTGGCGAAGGTGCGGTCGCGATGGGTGATGCGAACTCAGCTGTCGGCGCAGGTGCCGTGGCGCTGGGTAATGGCAGCAATGCCTCGGGTGACGGAAGTGTCGCCATTGGTAATGCGGCGCTCGCCAGTGCCAACGGAGTGGCATTGGGGCAAAATGCCTCGAATGGAACCTACAACAATTCCGTGGCGCTCGGCGCCGGGGCGGTGAACACTGCAAACAATCAGGTTCACGTCGGTAACCGCGTCATCAGCGGAGTCGCTAATGGTGTCGCTGACAATGATGCGGTTAACATGGCCCAGCTGAATGCTGTTTCCATGGGCTTCACCAACTCGATCAACGCACTTCAGGGCGACGTTGCAACACTGTTCGACCTGAGGAACATGGACCGGAATGATGCTCAGCAGGGCATCGCTGCGGCCATGGCGATGGCGAATGCGCCGATGCCCTCGATGGGGGGCAAGGTTAGCTACGCCCTCACTGGTGCTACGCATCGCGGCGAGGTCGCTGTCGGAGGTTCCCTTATGTATCGCCTCCCGACGTCGAGCCCCACGGCAGTCCATTTCGGATTTAGCTATGCGGGAGAGAACTCCGGTGCGCGCGTCGGCGTTGCCGGCGAGTTTTAATAGCTAAAATTCTCTCTGAAGGGGGCGGGCCGCGACTGTGGCTCGTCCCCTTATTGCTTGTCTGCTCACGGCTTTCACTGACAAGTGAGTGGAGTGACAACAGCCATCACTCGTCACTGGGCTGCAAAGTTTGTCGAGCTTCGGTCTTTTCTTAAAGCCCGATCGCCACACCCACGCGGCCACCGTTCGAGCCGCCTTCCGACGACCCGGCATAACCGCCGGAGACATAGATGCGGGGCGCGACCCGCGCGACGAGGCCCGCCGCGAAGCCGGTTTCCCCGCGATAGGTGGAGATGTTCGCGCTGAGGCTTACGTCGCTGTCGGGCACGACCATCATGCCTCCCAGCGCCATCGACGCCGC